>CAWCIO010000013.1:0-1039090 GCA_963795585.1 uncultured Sphingobacteriaceae bacterium
TTATGTTGTGTCCTCTTGCTTCGTTGGGCTGGTATTGCTGATGCAACGGCCCCTGCACCAGGTAGCGCACCGGAAGTACTTTATGATTCTTCTTATTCAGAAATCTATGCTCCTCGTCAGCATGCGGCGATGCCTCAAACACAACAGGCTGGTTCACAGGCAGAGAAAAGTAATCGCCCAGGTTACTTTGTAATAATGCTGTCCGGGATGTTCCTCATCTATCTTTTTTCGCTCATCTATCATCACATCCGCTTCTTTGCAATATCCAGAAGATTACGCATCAATGGAACAAATAAAACTGCTCATGAACAGTACATGACGCATTGTTGTTTTGGCAAACGCTGATCACCAGAATTTTTCCATAAGTTGAAAATCCTTCTGGAAAAAAAATGAAAAAATAGCTTGAAAGCGTTACGTAATCAACAAATTATTGTGAAACATGTGCCAGACCAATGATCCTGCTGGATGAAAATAAAGACGATAAATACCTGGAAAAAGGCCAGAGAAAAGAAGAAGAAATTGACTCAATAGACTATGATGTCTGGATATGTAACCCCTGCGGTAAACAGTTGGTCCTAAATTACGAAAATCTGGGCTCCAAAGCAAAGGAATGTCCGTCATGTCATTTCAAAACCGTTGCCTTCTCCAGAACAAAAACCTTATACCGGGCTACCAGAACAAAAGAAGGCATGGGCCGCACCTTTTTCATATGCGCTAATTGTCAGCATGAAGAATTCGAGGAATTTGTAATCCCAATGATCCCTGCGCCGAGCAGCAGTTCTTCGTCCTCATCGTCATCCTCTTCTTCGTCCAGCAGCAGTTCCTCTTCCAGCAGCAGCTCTTCCTCCAGTAGTGGAGGTTCTTCAGGCGGAGGTGGTGCCGGAAGCAGCTGGTAGCCATTTCAGCTGTCGTAAAAAACATGTGATAATAACTGAAGGTTCGCTTTTTAATGATAGCTTTAAATCATTAACCAAAGCCATTTATGAAGAAAATTTTACTCAGCCTTACGCTGTTGTTTTCTGCTGTGTTTTCATTTGCACAACAAACTTATCCTGTCAATGGCTCATATGACATTAGACAGGGTCTTTTTGCATTTACGAATGTCAATATTGTGGTCAAAGCCAACCAAACTATCAGTAATGGAACTTTACTGGTAAAGGGCCAGCTGATCCAAGCCATCGGCTCCGACATTGCCATCCCAAAGGGATATGTAAAGATAGACCTCAAGGGTAAATTTATCTATCCTTCATTTGTAGACGCTTTTTCTACTTATGGCCTCCCTGAAGCAACGCGCACATCTTCGGGATCCAGGCAATCGATCTTTACCTCTACTAAAAAGGGTGCCTATGGCTGGAATGAGGCAATCAGACCAGAAACTCAGTCTAACCTCATCTTTACCTCTGATAACAAACGTGCAGATGAATTGCGTAAAGCCGGTTTTGGTAGTGTTAATGCCATTAACCGGGACGGCATAGCACGGGGAACTTCCTTAGCAGTAAGTCTGAGCGACGAACAGGAGAATGCGACCATCCTGAATCCGAAAGCCACAGCTAATTATTCTTTCAACAAAGGAACTTCGCAAAATGACTATCCTACCTCTTTAATGGGCTCCATAGCACTGTTACGCCAAACTTATTACGATGCGCAATGGTATGGCAAACAAAAGGAAGAATACAATATATCCCTGGCCTCGTTTAATGATCAGCAAAACCTGCCGCAACTCTTCGAAGTTGATGGATGGCAAAATATCCTGAGAGCAGATAAAATAGCTAAAGAATTCGGAAAAAAATACCTCATCAAATCCAACGGCGATGAATATCAGCGTATAGATGCCGTCAAAGCAACAGGAGCCAGTCTTATCATTCCACTAAATTTCATCAAGGCCTATGAGGTAGATGACAGCCTGGAGGCAAGGAATATTAGCCTCGCCCAAATGAAAGCATGGGAGTTGTCACCCACCAATCCCGCCGCCTTGGAAAAAGCAAATGTCCGGTTTGCAATCACCAGTTACGGCCTCGATAACCTGAAAGACTTCTGGACAAATATTCGCACAGCCATAGAAAATGGACTTTCGGAAAATCAAGCTTTCAAAGCCCTAACAGAGATACCCGCAGACATGATTGGTGTATTGGACAAGGTCGGCACACTTGAAAAAGGAAAATTAGCGAATTTCATCATCACCTCAGACAGCCTCTTTAAGAGAAATACGATTATTGAAGAGAACTGGGTACAAGGCAAGCGCTTCCTGGCCAATAAGAACGAGAGTAAGCTGCAGAAAGACAGCCTGAATAAAAAAATCGCAAACACAACTTTAAAACCGCTGTCAACAAACCCGGTGATCTATCCTTTCACCGCTTTTGGTACTGCAATTACACTGAAACAGGAAAACATATTGCTGAAAAACGCAACCGTATGGACCAATGAAAAAGAAGGTATACTGACAAAATGCAGATGTATTGTTGGAAAACGGAAAGATCAAAGCAGTAGGTAAAAATCTTGCTGCCGGTGCTGCAAGGGTAATCGATGCGACAGGAAAACATATTACTGCCGGGATAATTGATGAGCACTCCCACATCGCCGGACAGGAGGAATCAATGAAGGCTCACAGTCTTCTTCTGCCGAAGTACGAATTGCAGATATCATCAACTCCGAAGATGTAAATATTTACCGCCAACTGGCAGGTGGTGTTACAACGTCGCATATTCTCCATGGCTCCGCCAATCCGGTAGGCGGCCAAGCCCAATTGATCAAACTCCGCTGGGGCAAATTACCAGAGGAACTAAAATTTGCCGGTGGCGACGGCTTTTATCAAATTTGCACTGGGTGAAAATGTCAAACAAAGTAATTTCGGCACAGGAGCCCGCTTTCCGGTAACTAGAATGGGGGTAGAACAAACCTTCGTGGATCGAATTTACCAGTGCAAAAGAATACAAACTGGCGAGAACGGTAAAAGGAAATAATGTACGTCGCGATCTGGAATTAGATGCAATAGTAGAGATTCTAGACAACAAACGCTTCATCACTTGCCACTCCTACGTACAGTCGGAAATCAATATGCTGATCCATGTAGCAGATAGCCTCGGTTTTAAGATCAACACCTTCACGCATATTTTAGAAGGATATAAAGTGGCAGACAAAATGAAGGCACATGGCATAAATGCCTCTACATTTTCAGATTGGTGGGCTTATAAAATGGAGGTTGCCGAGGCCATCCCCTATAATGGAAAGATAATGCACAATGTAGGTATCACAACAGCATTTAACTCAGATGATGCGGAAATGGCCAGAAGACTTAAACCAAGAAGCTGGTAAAGCAGTATTGTACGGCGGTGTACCTGAAGAAGAGGCACTAAAATTTGTAACCATAAATCCGGCAAAAATGCTTCATATTGATGATAAGGTAGGTAGTATCAAAGCCGGAAAGGACGCAGACATTGTGATATGGTCTGACCACCCGCTTTCCATCTATGCAAGAGCGGAAAAAACTTTTGTAGATGGTATTGCTTATTGGGATATGGAACGGGATGCCCAACTCAGGGAGGCACAACGGAATGAACGAACTGCATTAATCCAAAAGATGAAAGACGGCAGAAAAAACAGGTGAAAGTACACAAAAACCGCAGACAGATCGTCCGCGTCTATACCATTGCGAATCTATGGAAGATTACTCATCAGAAATGACATTGCTGGAAGGAGGACAGGAGCATGAATAGATATATATTGACCATGTTGATCTCAGCAATGGGACTCAACAGCTTCGGGCAGGCCAACATTTCACCCGCTAAGGCACAGCAGAAAAGAATAGTTATTATGGGCGCCAAACTCCATGTAGGAAATGGCAAAGTCATCGACAACAGTTACCTGATCTTCGACAAAGGAAAGATTACAGGAGTAGGTGACGCGAGGCTGGTAAAAATGAATCTAAGCGACGCCGAACTTATCAATGCCAACGACAAACATATTTATCCCGGCTTTATTGCGCCCATTACCAACCTGGGTTTAGCAGAATTTGAATCGATCAAAGCAACTCTGGATTTTAGCGAGATTGGCAGCATAAATACGCATATCCGGGCAATTGTGGCTTACAATACTGACTCAAAGGTTCCCGCAACGCTACGAAGCAATGGTATCCTAATAGCTCAGATCAGACCTCAGGGTGGTGTAATTTCCGGAAGTTCCTCTGTCGTCCAGCTAGATGCCTGGAATTGGGAAGACGCAGCCCTCCGATTAGATGATGCCCAGCACCTCAACTGGCCTACAGCACCGAGATTCCGTGGACCGGGAAGAAATCCCTTATCTTCAGATGCGCTTAAAGAACAGACTGAAACACAGATAAACGAATTAGATCAACTCTTTAGTGAAGCAAAAGCATATGCAGAAATAGAAAAACCGGCGATAACCAACGTTCGTCTGGCAGCGATGAAACATCTGTTTGACGGACAACAAAAGTTGTTCATCAATGCAGATTCACAGAGCGACATCATAGCGGCAGTCAATTTTGCCAAAAGAAATGGAGTATCACCAGTGATCGTAGGCGGAGATGAAGCTTATCAGATCATCCCTTTCCTGAAAGAAAACAATGTTCCTGTTGTAGTCAAACAACCACATGCATTACCCAATAATAATGATGACGACGTAAATCTTCCTTATAAAAATGCAGGCTTATTGGCTAACGCAGGGATCACTGTTGTGCTCAGCATCGATGGCTATTGGCAGCAGAGAAACCTACCTTTTATGGCTGGTACAGCTGCAGCATGGGGACTGGATAAAGAAAAAGCATTGCAGACCATAACCTTGAATACTGCAAAAGTCCTTGGTATAGACCAAACCATTGGAAGTCTTGAAGCGGGAAAGGACGCAACGTTCTTCATTTCCGCAGGAGATGCCTTAGACATGAAAACCAATAAGGTAGAAAGGGCCTTTATACAAGGCAGAGACATTAACCTTGACAATTTGCATAAACAACTGGACAAAAAATTCAGCGAAAAATACAACACCAGTAATAAGTAAGCAAAAAAAGAGTGGCCTCATCCAAGGTCACTCGTTTTTAACTAACTTATTATTCATAAAAAAACTGGCTGTTGGGGAAGGAGTCGAACCTTCAAGGGGTAGTTAGCTACAGCTCAAAAATTAATTTGTGGTCAACCCATAAGCTGCGTTTATCCATTTATCCCCACCACCGAGACAAGAAGGCGTGTCTGCCAATTTCACCACCCAACATGATATAAAGTACTAATTCTTAAACAATAGATGGTTTAGGTTGATTGTCCTATTGTTTAATAGCTGTAGGGGAAGGAGTCGAACCTTCAAGGAGTAGTTAGCCCTTACGGGTTTTCCATTTTCTCCGCCACCGAGACAAGGAGGTGTGTCTGCCAATTTCACCACCCAACAGAGTATAAGCAAATGCATAAAGAACTATTTTTTTGTTACTTGCTTGATACAAATGTAACAACAACCCATATATGTTGCAAATATTCTAAACATTTAATTTTATTTTTACAATATTTATAATTATATTTGAATATCGTTAACAAATATCAAAATGATGCTTAAAAAAGAAAGCCAAAATTTAGAAATTGATAACCTGGATATCGACATTCTGAAGCAATTGATGCAGGATGCTACAAAACCTTATACAGAAATTGCAAAAGATCTGATTGTTTCAGGTGGTACGATCCATGTAAGAATGAAAAAATTGCAGGAGATGGGTATCATTAAAGGCTCACACCTCATTATAGACCCCCAAAAGGCAGGTTATGACATCTGTGCTTTTCTAGGTATTTACCTGGAAAAAGGAATACAGTACAAGGATGCCGTTGCACAACTGAGCAAAATTAAGGAAGTAGTAGAACTGCATTACACAACAGGTGCCTACAGTATGTTCGCCAAGATCATTTGTCGTGACACCACTCATTTGAGGCATGTACTCAATGAAGAAATTCAAGCCGTAAATGGAATACAACGTACTGAAACGCTAATCTCACTGGAAGAAAGCATTAGGAGACAGATTGAATTGTAAAAATTCAATCCTCCTTAATCTCTTCTAGAAGAAATCTCAGCGACTTTATTGTAGCATCAAAGAATGTACTCTTATGAATACAATCATTATTTATTTAAACATATTCTTCAATGCCTCGAGTTTCATTTGCAAATCACCATCAGGCAGCTTTTCTTTCTGTCCGCCTTTGGGATTTCCATTCGGTTTTCCAAGCTTCCTCTGCTGATCTGGCTTAGAAGCCGGACGAGAAGGCTTGTTATTTGCCTGAGGCTTATCAACTCTTTTTTTCTGTTCCTGTTTTGCTTTCTGAGAACCATCTTTCATTGACAGGGAAATACGCTTTCTGGCCACATCCACTTCCACCACCCTCACTTCTACTTTCTGGTGCACCTTGACGACCTCATTGGCATTGGATACGAATTTGTCCGACAATTGGCTGGTATGAACCAAGCCATCCTGATGAACACCGATATCTACAAAAGCACCAAAGTTGGTAATGTTCGTTACGATCCCCGGTAGCTTCATGCCCACTTTCAAATCTGCAATTTCATTGACACCATCGGTAAAACTAAAGACCTCAAACTGCTCGCGCGGATCTCTTCCAGGCTTTGCCAACTCATTCATAATGTCATTCAGAGTAGGTAGACCGATCTCGTCACTTACGTATTGTTGTAGCTTAATTTGCTTGCGCAACTCTGCATCTCGCATGAGCTGGGCAACACTGCAGTTGATATCCCGTGCCATTTTATTCACCAGCGCATAGCGTTCAGGATGCACACCACTGGTATCTAGTAATTGCTCTGCATTTCTGATCCTCAAGAAGCCTGCGGCCTGCTCAAAAGCCTTATCGCCTAGACGAGGCACTTTACGCAGGCTCTCCCTATTCTTAAATGCTCCGTGCTCATTACGGTAGTTAACTATATTCTGTGCCAACTGGGGGCCTAAACCGGATACATAAGCCAAAACCTGTTTGGACGCCGTATTCAGTTCTACACCTACAGCATTTACACAACTCATCACCGTATCATCTAATGAAGCCTGTAGTTTATGTTGATCGACATCATGCTGATACTGCCCTACACCGATAGATTTAGGATCGATCTTCACCAGTTCAGCTAAAGGATCCATTAGCCTGCGCCCTATGGAAACGGCTCCTCTTACAGTAATATCATGGTTAGGAAATTCTTCCCTGGCCACATCTGAAGCTGAGTAGATGGAAGCACCGTTCTCATTGACCATTACAACCATTACATCTTCAAGTTCCAGACCACGGACAAATATTTCAGTTTCCCTTCCCGCTGTTCCATTACCGATGGCGATAGCTTCAACCTGATGTGCTTCGCAAAGATTTTTCAAGATCCTTGAAGAGTCTGCAAGACCTCGTTGACCATTATGCGGATAAATGGTTGTGTTCTCCAATAGCTTACCCTGTCTGTCCAGGCATACTATTTTACAACCGGTACGAAACCCTGGATCAATAGCAAGAACATTTTTCTCACCCATAGGTGCAGCAAGGAGTAATTGCCTCGCATTTTCTGCAAATACACGAATGGCTTCTTCATCAGCTTTCTCTTTAGAAAGTCCCCTAACCTCGGTTTCCATTGCCGGACCAAGAAGACGTTTATAACTGTCATGTACGGCTAGTTTAACCTGTGCTGAACTGGTGTTATTTGCCGTAATAAACTGTTTTTCAAGCAACTCAATTGCACCATCTTCTTCTGGCATCGTATCAAGTTTGAGGATACCTTCGTTTTCTCCCCTCCGGATCGCAAGAACACGGTGGGATGGACTGGATTTCAGGGGCTCCGTCCAGTCGAAATAATCTTTATATTTTACTCCCTCCTCTTCTTTGCCTTTAACTACAGAAGATTTGATTGCTGCATGTTGCTGAAAATACTTGCGCATAGAGGTCCGCGCCTCAACATTCTCATTAATCATCTCAGCAATGATATCTCTTGCTCCTGCTAATGCCTCTTCGCTACTAAAAACACCCAGATCAGTATTAACAAATTTTCCGGCTTCTGCTTCCAGCTCAAGTTTACCCTGTGCAAGTAGCGACAGTGCTAATGGTTCCAGACCTTTCTTTCGCGCTTCAGAAGCACGGGTTTTGCGTTTAGGTTTATATGGTAGGTAAATATCTTCAATAGTAGCAATATTAGTGGCCGCATTAATCTGTTGTTCCAGCTCAGGATTCAATTTATCTAATGCGGAAAGGGCTTTTAAGATCGCTTCTCTGCGCTTATCAAGTTCCCTCAATTGCTGAAACCTGTCACGCACAGCTGCAACTTGTACTTCATCCAGACTCCCGGTCATTTCTTTCCGGTAACGTGAAATAAAGGGCACTGTTGCTCCCTCATCCAATAATTCAATAGTTGCAATAACTTGCTTTTCTGCTACACCAAGTTCAGCAGCAATGATCATTAGAGTGATTACTCATTTTAATTCTCTATTTGATATTTTTAAAGCACAACGGCGCCAAAAATAACTAAAAAATCCCGCAGGGTATTAACCAGCGGGATTATATTTTTATGAATTAAGTTGCCTTATTTTGCTACGTACAGTACTTCTTTTACAGCCTTCACTACTCTTTCTGCATTAGGTAAACTTGCTGCGATCAAAGTAGGTGCGTATGGAAGTGGCACATCTGCACAAGTAATACGTAATACAGGTGCATCTAAATAATCAAAGGCATTTTTCTGAACATTAAAAGCAATCTCTGAAGAGATTGATGCCAAAGGCCATGCCTCTTCTACAACAACCAAACGATTGGTTTTCTTTACTGATTCAATGATTGTTGCGTAATCAATAGGACGTACTGTACGTAAATCGATCACCTCAACATTTACACCTTCTTTTGTCAGTTCCTCAACTGCCGGGTTAACCACACGAGTCAACATTTTACCAAAAGTAACAATGGTTACGTCTGTACCTTCTTTAACTACATTGGCTTTACCAATAGGCAAATAATATTCTTCTTCAGGAACTTCCCCTTTATCTCCATACATCACCTCAGATTCCATAAAAATCACTGGATCAGGATCAAGAATAGCTTGTTTTAATAAGCCTTTAGCTTCATAAGGAGTAGATGGAACTACTACTTTTAAGACCTGGGCAGTTAGCATACCAGTTCTCAAAATTTTGAGAGTGCTGTGCACCTAGCTGACCTGCATTACCTGTTGGTCCGCGGAATACGATCGGTACAGAGAACTGACCACCGCTCATCGACAAGAATTTTCGCTGCACCGTTAATGATCTGATCAATAGCTACCAAAGAGAAATTGAAAGTCATGAACTCAATGATTGGACTTAAACCATTCATAGCTGCGCCAATTCCGATACCGGCAAAGCCAAGTTCAGCAATAGGCGTATCAATAACACGTTTGTCACCAAACTCATCAAGCATACCCTGACTAACTTTATAAGCACCATTGTATTGCGCAACTTCTTCGCCCATTAAAAAGATGTTTTCGTTTTTGCGCATTTCTTCGCTTAAGGCTTCACGTAAAGCTTCTCTAAATTGAATCTCTCTCATTGTATATGCAAATATTAATAGGTAGCAAATATAGTTATTGTAATTTAATTATAAAGTAGTGTTTTAATTACACTTTGTATCACTCCAATCGGCTAAAATAATTTGGTTTTTCACATCCCACACAAAGTTAAATATGGAGAGTAGGCAAATCCGGCTTCATTTTCAGTTTTGACAAAAGGGATCTGCTCGTCAAATAGTTCTGAAAGCCTGGCCTGCATAAAGCCTATAAATTCTTGTTTGATGATTTCCAGATGTGCTCCGTTCAATTTTACTTTGTCTTTCCCTTCTATAAAAAACGTTCCCTCTTTTCGCATATTCCGGATACTGTACAGATTCGGCTCTACAAACTGGTGACCATTGGCATGTTCAAACACATAGGTGTAAAACAATGTTTGCACGAGTGCTTTATTTTGCTTATTTCCATTGGTATCGAATACATCTTCCAGATTGGAATACCTCAGCACATCTGCACCGGTCTTATAATCTACGATCCTCGTGACTCCATTCTTCCGGTCGATGCGGTCAATAATGCCATGCAACATGATCCGGCGCTTCTGTCCCCGCAACTCAAAATCGAAACTGACCTGGTCTTTTTGCTCCAGGGCGAGCACTTCAAACGGGGCTTCAATTTCGTCATAATCAAGGATCAGGCCGGCATATTCTTCTACAATGGCCAGCACCACCCTTTGCATGCCATTGTGCTGTACCTGTTGGTGCTGATCTTCAAACATGACCTGCGAAAAAGCCCTGACGGCCAGCGCCGGCACATGCTTTCGATTTTCAGCAATTCGTTCCCGGCTGATCAGCGGATCAACCAGGCTCAGATCCTGATAAAAGGACTCCAGGACAAAGTGTAACATGGAACCGATGTAATTGGCTTCCAGATTTTCTGAAATCTCTTCAGGCTCCTTAATTTTGGCGACATAGCGATAGAAAAACTGAAGGGGACAGTTGATATAAGTCGTAAGTGCCGATGCCGACAATGCTGTTGTACCATCTAGATAACTATTAAGCACCTTCATTACCGCAGCATCCTTTTGCACCACCACTGGCCTTTTTTGTGCTAAACTGATATTTTGCTTGTGTTCCAGGTAATTAAAAGTACATCCGCTCTCATATTCGAGTTGCTTTAGAAATCTGGTAGGCTCCCCGGTATTACTTTCATCAGCCTGCGCGTTGTAAACCATACTTACCTTCTTCGAACGCTGCAGCAGTCTATAGAACATATAGGCGGATATGGCATCCTGATTTTCCAGCACAGGAAGTCCGTAAGCCCTCCTTATGCTATCAGGAATAAAACTTGGTGATGCACTCGTCTGTGGCAATAACCCTTCATTAACGCCAAGTATATAGATCTGCTCAAAGTCAAGACTTCTGCTTTCCAGTAAACCCATTACTTGTATACCCTGCAGAGGTTCCCCCGTCAAAGGGACAGAAATACCCTGAATAGCCTTCTGAATGAGCGAGAGCACGAAAGTGAGGTCATTGCCTCTAGTAAGACCTGGCAGATGATCTGATAATGCATCGTGTAACCTGTTGAGTTCTTTAATTGTAGCGATAAAAAGATCTGCTTCGGTTTGCTTCAGGGTTTTGGCCGCCAATTGCTGCTCCAATATGTATTTAAATATGGCCTGCAAGGTATTGGTAGCTTGCATGCCATCCTGAATCTTTGTGAAAAAAAGTGCAATTAAGCCTTTTTGTCCTTGTAATCTGATTAAAGGAACTTCCGCTAGTTGCTCGGCCAGCAAGCGTTTCTGGATTTTGGCTCGCTGCTGTTCTGTAACACCACTGAGCGGGTGTGATAAGAAGGCTGCTACTTCTTTATGGTAGACCGTTTCCTTCGCTCCCTGGATCAGCTGCGCCTGTACACTCAGCCAAAGATCAGCTAATCCAAAAATGGAAGAGGCAACCAATGGATAGCCCATGGTTACATTGATATTGATCGGATGTGATCCTTTTTCATCCTCATAGTGCGTCGGAATGGTTTGCAATACTGGCATCAACAAGCTTTCATCTGCCAGCACCAGGGCAATTTTTCCTGCGTTATCATTTGCTTTCAGCAAAGGGTAATCTCTTTGCAATGCTTCGTCGAGGATCTTCGCCTGTGCTACCTGACCCTGGGTCTTATATACATCAATCTGTTTAGGTTTCGCCTTGATGAAGTTTCGGTTACTGTTAAGCGCATTCATCAATCCGGTTTGCTCCAGGTTCTTCCGCATAAACAATCCTGCTTCCTGAATCGGATCATCCAGGTAATAAGCATCGGTATCAAAATAAAAGAGTGCCTTATCTTCATCCTGCCAACGCCTGAAGACCTTAGCTTCGGCTTTACTCAGGGCGTTAAAACCCACAAAAACTAACTTAGCTTTAGTAAAAGCTTCAGTAAACGCAGGCTTTTCTTCCAATCCATGTGAAAGCTGACGGTAGATCTGCCCCATGGTAGTCATACCTTTTGCTTTCAGTCCTTCATGGTAGCCTTGGTAAAGACTCGGCATCCGGTGCCACATCCGGATGAACTGTTCCTGTTGTTTTTTTTGCTTTCCTGAGGAATATGAATTCCAGAAACCTTTCAAAAATTCTTGCTGTTCTTCATTCAGGTAATCGAACTGAGCATCTACTATTGCAAACTCCTCCAGTTGTAGGAACAGCTTGTCGGCATCTACCAGATCATTGTCGATCTGGGCAAAATCACTTAGGATGACCCTTGCTATCGGATAAAACTTTGCCGGTTCTATCGGCAACTCCCCTTCTTCTATAGCCAGACGATTATATACCTGATGTAGGGTGAAGAACTGCGTAAATAGATCTGCAACCTTTCGATCGGATGAAAGGGCAAAAAATTCCTGTATCGTATAAAAAGATGGGCTCCAAAAAGGCTTACCAATCAAGTTAGCAAGATGACTCTGCAAATAGGCTACAGGCCTTTTATTATTGAAAACAATCGCTGCATGCTGCAGGTGCCCTCCAAAGCGGCTAATTAGATCTTCCGCTACTTCTTTTAAAAATGGTTTTGTTTCTTCTTGCATCCCTTACACTAATTTTAAAGTCCCGTTTAAGGCATAAAATAAATAGGTTTTTACCTGGGTATAGCCCATAGCTAGTAGCAGGCTTTTATAATGGTTTACCTGGGCAATGTGACCATCACTCTCCTGTTGAGTAAATTTATAATCAATAACAGTCACTTCTCCTGCCTTCATCAGTATCTTATCCGGCCGGTAACTCTTACCCTGCCCGTCAATGATGCTCCTCTCATTTAGCCTTTCTTCACTCTCCTTTAATATTTGTTGTAAACTGGCATGGTTCAATACGGATAGGGCTTGTGCCTTCAGATATGGAAGTTCTGCAGCTTTAAAAACACCTTCCAGTAACAGGCGCTGCAAAACATCTTCTACCTCTGCAGCTGCTTCAGCTTCAGCCAGTACCTCATGTAAGATGCTGCCTGTTCTACCCGGACTTTCTCCGGTAAGGAGATCGATCTCCCTGCGTTTCAGATTGGCATCAAAAACCTCGCTCAAACGGTTTGATACAGGGTAATGATCCAGTTTAATTTCGTCTCTCTCTCTCTGTTTTTCGGCTTGTGGAGCTACAGCGTCATCCAGTAAATACACTGATTCCTCAGAAAGCTGATCTTCATATACTTTGGCAAGCAGGTCGCCAATATTGGTCACCGTAGGTGTTTTTTTACCCATTATACTAAGGTACAGGTACTCCTTAGCGCGCGTAGTGGCTACATATAGCATATTCAGGGCATCCATATTATTGTATAGGAGTTCCTCAAAATAGGGTTTCGCCACACTGGAATGACCCAGATCTTTATTGTATTTTAAAGGTATGCTATGTAAATGGTGATATGGTGTGTCTGCTGAGGGCACCCAAAAAATACCATTCGTTTTACCATTGATATCCCAATTGCAAAACGGCAGGACAACAGCCTTAAATGCCAGACCTTTGGATTTATGGATGGTGATCACCTGCACAGCATCTGTATTTTCAGAGGAGGGCAAAGTCTTGCGCATTCCCTCCTCCTCCCAATAGCTAAGAAACGCAGCAATACCGCGCTCTCCGTGTAAAGCAAAGCTGCCCGTCAGATCCCGCAGCGCCAGCAAGTAAGGTAAATGGGCGACGCCCACCGTTTCGTTCAGGCCATAAGCCACTATCAGTTTTTCTAAAAGGGCCGGCAGGGGCTGCTGCATCCAACTTTGCCAATGCTCGCTTAAAGTTGCCGGCAACAGATCGCCTAACTGCGTAAGATTTTTATCTTTCAGATCGAAGTAACATTCTGGTTCTACATTTCTTTCCTGCAAACTGGCGTAAAGACTAATGCAATTGGCCTTGAAAAGTGAAGTGTTTTCCGACAAGCCTCCCATAACCTGCAAAGTATTGATGATCAGCTTTACCGCAGTATTATTAGTCAATAAGAGTGCCTCTCCTGAGATCACATCGATCCCATTTTCCATCAATGCTTCTACCGCAGCTACTGCTTCCGAATTAGAACGCACCAACACGCAAATGTCCTTAGATTGATATCCCTTTTCAACAAATAGCCGCCTGATTTCCAAAATCATCTTATTCAGCGCCAGTTCTCTGAAACTCACTTTGGTAAGGGAGTTACCTTCAGCGTCCTGCTTGAACACATGTAGGCTGATTGTGCCGCCTTCCAATGTGAAAGGCGTGGTTTTTTGCTCCGCTTCGGCATACACATCCTTCACGATTCGGTCAAACCCTCTATTCTTCCACCATTGAAGCACGTCATCCTGCTCCTGTTCTTCAATAGCGATGTTCAGGTAGCTTTGCATCAAATCTGGCAGTTTCTTGAACAATTGATTATTGAAAGCGATAATATTCCTTGTACTCCTGTAATTTTCTTCCAGACTTTCCTCTATTACATTATGTGCTTTAAGGTCTAGTTTCGCCTGCTGGTGCAGGATGTTCCAATCTCCATTGCGCCAGCGGTAGATCGACTGTTTCGTATCTCCCACGATCAGGTGGTCAGCGAACTTTCCACTGGGCGACGCAATCGCGTTGCTCAGCAGCGACCTGAAACTGCCCCATTGATTGGCAGAGGTATCCTGAAACTCATCGAACAAAAAGTTTTTAAAACGGTGGCCCATTTTCTCCCAGATGAAAGAAGGGTTATCATCTGCATCATCAGTAATTCCCTTTAGAAGGGTTTGCGCATCACTAATCAATAGGTTCGGACTCTCGGCCCGGTAGTCTTTCAATAGTACAGCCATTTCCTGCATTAGGCGCAGGTAGTATAAGTTTTTATTGAAGGCTTGCGCAAGCACATAGCCGGAAAGGCCTTTTTTATAAGTATCTACTAACCTGGAAATAACGGGGTTCAGTTCAGCAAACGCGCCGGCCATCGCTCCTTTCTGGAACCATTGTTCAGGTTCATCTATCAGTTTCTCAAGACTGGCTACCTTAGCCAGATCACCCTGTGCAATCTTTGGCAGCGCCATTAGCGGTGACCTGCTCTTACCTTTAAGGTCATCTGTCGCCAGGCCTTCTACATGGAAGATCTCCAGTGCTTCGGCAGCAAGAGAGGTTACACTATGTTCAAATGTCTCGATACCTAGACGTGTAATTTTATTATAATCTTTAAAAAGACCATCCAAATCAATAGTATCGCCCAGGCTCTTGATCGCATTTTCAAAAGGCTGATAACGCTCCTTGAAAATCTCATTAGTCAATTCAATAAGCTCTCTTCTATAATTCCAGCTTAAGTTATTATTGATCCTGTCAAGTGCCAGATCGATGATCCATTGAAGCAGGACGGGATTGTTATCAAGGGCCTTATCCAATCGCTCTGCCAATTCATTCTTTACCTTGTCATAATTTATCTCCAGACCATAACCGGCGTCGAGCCCCAGTTCAAAAGCAAACCCTCTGATTACTTTCTGTACGAAACCATCTATCGTACTTACAGAAAAGCGGCTATAGTCGTGCAGAATTCTGCGGTAGATCTGGTCTGATTTCAACTTCAGGCTCATTACATCCAGTTCAGGATGTGCCCTTAGCACGATTTCGCGGTAGTCCTCAATCTTCTTTGAAGGATCAGCCTCCGCGAAGCCCTTTAACACCTCCATTATCCTGGTCTTCATCTCTTCCGTCGCTTTATTGGTAAAGGTCACAGCCAGAATTTCGCGGTACTTGGTTTCTCCCGACAATAGCAATGTAAGGTAATGTGCTGTAAGGCTAAAGGTTTTACCCGATCCGGCAGAGGCTTGTAAAATTTTTAAAGGAAGCTGAGACATATAGGTAAAGCTATTAATAATCCTTAAAATTGTATTAAAATTTAAGCAGATGAAGCAATCAATTATCGCGCTGTTTGCGCTTATCCTGATCTCCGGATCCCTTCTGGCACAAGAAAAAAAAGACCAGGTGCAAAAATCTTATGCAGTAAACCTATATAACCCTCAGGCCAATGCAAAAGCGGAAATTGATGCGGCTACAGCCAGAGCAAAGAAAGCGGATAAGCATGTATTCTTGCAGATCGGGGGTAATTGGTGCAGCTGGTGCATCGCTTTTCACAAATTGGTAGAGGAAACCCCGGAGCTTAAGGAATACTTAAATACCAACTATGAAACCGTATTGGTCAACTATAGCCAGGAAAACAAAAATGCAGCTGTACTTTCCAGTCTGGGTTATCCAGGTCGGTTTGGTTTCCCGGTTTTTGTGATCCTTGATGGCAATGGTAAAGTGCTGCACATCCAAAATTCCGCCTATCTGGAAGAAGGAAAGGGGCATAGCGTGAAGAAGGTCATGGAGTTCTTAAAAGGCTGGACGGTCGCAGCCATCAAGCCTGAAAACAATAAATACTAAGCTTTTTCATTTTTAGTCTTCTTTTTCTTCTTATTGGCAATCCTGGGTGGCCGCTCTGCCATTTCAATCGGGAGTCCGAGCAAATCCCTAATGGCTACTGAAGCACATACCCCCCCAAAGACCGCAGGCAGATATGATATCGTACCATAAGCGGAACGCTTGAAATTACTACCGTCTGTCATCACTAATGATTCTTTCTTAACACCCTCAATTGAGAATACAGCCTTTACACGCTCATAATTCACCAGCTTCTTAATGCGTTTGCGCACATACTGGGCAAACACACACTGGTAAGTATCCGGCAACCAGGTCACCCGCAACTGCGTAGGGTCTACTTTGCCACCTGCACCCATTGAACTGACAATGGGCATATTCTTTTCCAGGGCTTTCGAAAGAAGAATCACTTTAGGGGTAATGCTATCGATGCAATCCATTACATAATCAAATTGGTTTTCCATTAGCTCCCTGCATTTCTGAGGGGTCAGAAAATCTTTGACCACATGTAGTTTGAGTTCAGGATTGATGGCCAGGAGTCTTTCTGCCATGATATCAGCCTTGCTGACGCCATGATTCGTAGATAAAGCAGGCAATTGTCTGTTCCTGTTACTCGGATCTACAACATCACCATCTACAATAGTCATCTCTCCCAGCCCCGAACGGCAGATGAATTCGGCAGCAAAAGAACCTACTCCACCGAGCCCAACTACCAGCACATGCTTCTGCTGTAAAATATCAATTCCTTCATCACCCACCAGCAAGGCAGAACGTGACAACCAGCTTAAATCAGACATACTATCAAATTATTTGATTCCAATTCGCAAAAATAAGCGCTTTGAGCTCTTCTACAGTACAGTTTTTTAAATTTGCTGCTGCTTCATAGATTTCGGCAATACTGTGATCATCATGGTCGCTCTCAAGGAAAAAATTATCTCCTTCTCTGACCAATGTAGCAGCACCGGAATCAGGATCTAATAAAGCCTTTCCAAACGAAAGGTAGAAACCCCTCGCCTGCATTTGCCTGCCGAGTTCTTTTTTTTTATTGAAGCCATGAAGCACCATAGGAATTTCAAGCTTCATATCCTTTTGCAAGGCAATAAGTTCATCAAAGCAACGAACACAATGGAGAATCACCGGCTTTTGAACTTGCGTTGCCAACTCGAGCTGTTTCCTAAGAATCAGGATCTGGTCCGGTAATGACGGGCCTTTAAACCGTTCCAGACCACATTCCCCAATCATCTTTACCCATGGCAGTTTTGCTGCCTCCATCAGCCGGAAATAATTAGCTTCCAGTTTTTCTGGCTTAACAAACCATGGATGTAAGCCAACAGCAAGCTCCCTCTCCGGGTAAACCAATTCCTCCTCCCCGGTCAGAGAAAGGCTAAGAATGCTTGTCACTCCCTCAAACCTATGTTCATTATGGGTATGTATATCAAGGTAGTTCATCAACCTATAGTCCGTCTCCGTATTTGAAAAAAGCATTTACAGTAACGGGCAGTTTGCCGGTTGGAATTACCTGATTCTTAAGTACAGCGGCCGCAGCCTTCTGCATAAAATCTTCTTTCTGATAGGCTATTAATAGTCCCCGGCTGTTCTCCAGACCCGGTAGAGCCGCCAGGTTATAAGGATTAGCGAATAAAGAAAACACTGCATTACTAAGCGACATATCTTTAATGAACATTTTGAGATCATTGCTCAGCACCATTCCATTACCCGGTCTCAGTCGTGTATCGTGAATTCCAATGATGATCTGATCGAATGATTTTAGTTCCCTCAATACTTTTGCAATCTCATTGGCTGTTGCATTTTTATCTAATGTGTAGAATATAGAGTTTTTATAATAAGAACCCAGATCTTTTTGGAAGTCGGTTATACTTGCAGTACCTATGCTAATGATCACCGTTCTTTTTTCTGCTTCCAGGTTTTTTAGTTCTGATTTCCCCTTCAACATCGTCATTGATGCATCGGCCAATTGCTGACGCAACATCAGGCTCTCGTTACGGTTAACGTCGGCTTGTACGTTATTTTCATTAATTGTATCCTTGATGTTCAAACCCGCCCAATATTTTGCGGTCAGGATTTTCTTTACACTTTCATCGATTCTTTCCATCGTAATCCTTTGTTCAGAAATGGCCTTACGAACTAACTTCACTGCCCTTTTACTATTCTCAGAAAGTTCAAGAATATCATTACCTGCGATGACGCCCATCACATCGGCCTCCCCATCTCTAAAGAATTTCACCACACCTTTCATCCCCATAGCATCAGAAATTATGAGGCCTTTAAAACCTAGCTGCTCTTTAAGAATTCCTGTCACGATAGGCTTGGAAAGGGTAGAGGGCATATTGGGTGTATTGTCAAGCGCGGGGATATTCATATGTGCAATCATCACTCCTGCAGCCCCCTGGTTAATCAGTTCTTTGAAAGGATAAATCTCTAGACTATCCAGACGCTCCTTTGTGAATTTAAGTTGAGGAAGGTCATAGTGGGAATCGACATCCGTATCTCCATGCCCAGGAAAATGCTTGATGCTGACCAGTAATCCCCCATCCTGCATCCCCTTCATATATGCCGCCGCCTTCACTGCTACATTATATTTATTTTCCCCAAAAGACCTAAAATTGATTACTGGGTTTTGCGCATTGTTGTTCACGTCAACATCTGGTGCAAGATTCATGTGCATCCCAATACGCTTATAATCTTTAGCGACCTCAAGTCCCATTTTATAAAGCAGTTCCCGGTCCTGAACAGCGCCTAAAGCCATCTGGTAAGGGTAAGAAATCGTACTGTCTAAACGCATCCCCAATCCCCATTCTCCATCTGAAGTAATCAGCAGAGGAACTTTAGCCAATGACTGATACCTATTGGTAAGGATAGCTTGTCTGCCGGGTCCGCCCTGAAAAAAAACCAAACCCCCAATCCTCTCCTTTTTTATAACCATTCCTACAGAATCTTCGTAAGCTTTTGTGAAATTGGTATGCGCGCGCACAAAAAACATTTGTGCAATCTTCTCTCTTTTATTGAGTCTTTTAAAAACCGAGTCTACCCAATAATTTTGCTCAGACAACGTCTGCAAATAAGTTTTTCGTTGAGCATGTGAGTTGTTATGAATGAATAAAAATGCACAAAAAAGGCAGATAAAGGTAAAGCGATGTTTAACGATCATTTATAGATGTGTCTTGGTTAAAATTCAAATATAGGGATAGTCCTCAAAAAAAAAGCGGCTTTTGGAAGCCGCTTTTGGAAGAAATAGGAATATTATCCTCTTATTCAATGGGGATTAGTGACGCTCGCGTTTCCGCTCATTATCTCTGTTGGAAGTCTGATCTGACCTCTGGCCACCGCCATTGGTTATTCCCTGTTGTTTTTTATCCTGCTTAGCATTATGATAAACCCGATCAGAGGTAGTTCTGCCCTGTTCGTTTCCAGTGTGTTTCAAATCTTGTTGATTTTTCATAATCTTATAATTTTAGTTTAAAATTATCGGCTTTTACACCCACGTTACTCAATATAAACGTTCTACCCTAAAAATTGTTTCATAAAAAAAGCCGCTAAAAAGCGGCTTTCAATCAAATATTAGGCACCATATTAAAATTTAACGCCAACACCAACAGAGAATACCTGGTTTTTGAATTCTGGTGTATTTGAACTTCCATCTTCATTATTTTTCTGGAAGTCTAAAGCGTAACGTCCGTGGATATCAAATTTAGGGTTAATATCATACCTAAAACCAATTACACCACCAACAAGGCTTTTCTTAAATCTGTCAGACTCTTCGTCTATCGTTTGTTCCACAGTGCCAAAGTCGCTTTTGAATTTGTTTTTAGTAGAAAGTAAAAAGGAAACCTGAGGGCCTGCTACGATGTTAAATGCACTTCCTAATTTAAAACTAGCTAAAATTGGCACATCAATAAACGAAGTAGTTCTATTAAACTCGCCTATAGACGTAGTTTGCTTGTATCCTTTCTGAGCATATAATACTTCCGGAGTAAATGCCAATCCTGCAACCAAAGGAATATCTACGGTTACCCCCGCGTTAAACCCTAATTTTGCTTCTGTATCAAAGTTATTATTACCATCATCCTTAATAATATTTGCAATGTTCAAACCTCCTTTAACGCCAAATTTAATAGCATCTTGTGCATTTGCTGCTGTACCTGCGAATAGGCCTAGGGCCAGAATAATTATCTTTTTCATGTGTTTAAAATTTAAATCTTTTTTGAGGCTTCATGAAAGAAATGTGCCAAGATTTTAAATTATGCGTAAAAACGGGTTTTCAAATATCAAAAAGACAGTTTTATAAGTTTAAACACAATGATAAAAAAGGTCATAATCATCGTATTGCAATGAAGAATAGGAGCACTAATTGTATCAAATCCGATACAATACCATTCAATTTTAAAGAATCTGCATGCGTTTGTTAAGTCCCGAACGATAGGCGTCAGATACCGGAACCAGCATCTTATTGATGATTAATGTGCCACCTTCTACTGTATCTATCTTACTTACGTTAATAATAAATGATCTGTGTACCCTCAGAAAAACAGCCTGCGAAAGCTTCTGCTCTACTGCCTTCAGCGAAGAATGAATATTGTAAATATGACCAGATACATAGATCTTAACATAATCACCCATAGCTTCCAGAAAAAGAATGTCCGCTACTTTTAACCTGCGAACCACATTAGAATCCCTGATAAAAATGAATTCGTCTTCCTTACTGCTGACCGCCAGGTTTTTGGTTTTCATTAATGCTTTTGCCTTTTCTACAGCTTGCAGAAAACGCGAGGTCACAATAGGTTTAATGAGAAAATCGACGACATTTAAGTCGAATGCCTCGGCAGCATAATTGGTGGTGGAAGTTGTAAATATAACCATCGGACGCCTGCCTGCCAGTATCTTGACCAATTCTATCCCACTCATCCCGGGCATCTCAATGTCCAGAAACAATACGTCAATCTGACTGACCATAATTACCTGATAGGCTTCTATGGCATCGACACATTCTCCTACTAAAGTAAGCTGGGAATCCATGCTTAGCATCTGCTTCAACACAGTACGTGCGAGACTGTTATCATCAACAATTAAGCAGTTCATTGGACTTGGTATGATTAATCTAAAATACTATAATAACTAACATTAAGCAAGAATGAACAAAATGAACAGGCGAACTGACCTACTTATCGGGAGATTATGCCTTTCTATCTATTCTTTATTTTAACACATTTACGTAAGCCATAGCTTTGCCGATGTTATTTTACATCTAAAATCTATGTGATTATGAAAAACATTTTAATTTTAATAGCAGTGCTTTTTGCTGCACAATCTACGAATGCGCAATCGGGCGTCATGAAAGACCCGGTAAGCTTTAAGCTAAAGAACGGATTGACCGTGATCGTTGCCGAAAACAGCAGCGCAACTAAAGTCTTTTCCAGTTTTAATCCAGAAGCACAACCTGCACCAGAAATCGATAAAGCTGGCGCAAGGGAAATATTAGCTGCTATATTAAACGCAACTGCTGGTCAATTAGCAAATCAGGTAAGCTTCACTGAAAAAGGAGGAAACATCAACGCCATCGGTTCAGATTTTGATATGGCCCTGACCGCACTATCTTCAACAGTACAACAACCAATGATAAACCAGGATGCTTTGGAGCAGCACAAAGCTGACCTTATAAAAAGCATCAACGCAAAAGACCGGTTCTACGCTCCGGAATTGACTGTAGAGGCTGTAGCTGCATTAAACCTCAATGACATCAAATCATTATATCATGACCTAATGGTTCCTGCCAATACCTATTTGACCATAGCGGGGAATATTACTGTAGCCGAGGTAAAGGTTTTGGCAAAGAAAACATTTGGCGAATGGACAGGCGCCGAGGAAGTAGAAATAAGTAAATAATCAATTTTTCATAAGTTTAAGGTTGAGCCCGGCAAAAGCAATTTTCGCCGGGCTTGTTATTTTAACTCATGTTGGATAAACTCAAGTAAGAAAAAATCTGTTGTATAAAAAAAAGTCCCTGAGCGTACTCGGGGACTTTTCTATTCTCTGGCGGAGAGGGCGGGATTCGAACCCGCGATACCCTTTTGAGGTATACACACTTTCCAGGCGTGCTCCTTCAACCACTCGGACACCTCTCCATTTTGCGGATTGCAAAAGTAGAAAAATTTTCGAATGTTAAAGCATTTAATCGATAACTGTTACTTTTAACATGTTCGTCTTACCTTGTTGCTCCATCGGAATCGCAGCAGTATTAATGATCACATCACCGTCTTTAATCAGTTTATTGGCTTTAAGCAGGTCATTTACATCCTGAATCGTCTCATCAGTACTCTCAAACTTATCATAATAAAAGCCCTGCACACCCCAGATCAAACTTAGGCTATTCAATAAGCTTTTGTTACTTGTAAAAATATAAGTATGTGCTTTTGGTCTGTGGCTCGAGATTTCAAACGCAGTATAGCCACTTACCGTCATAGAAACAATACCAACGGCATTAGTTTGTTTAGCCAGGAAGCAAGCTGAATCACATACCGCATCACTTAAGAAGCTTTCTGCTTTAGGCTTAAGGAATTTCTCCGGATGGAATGGATAATTATTTTGTTCGATGTTCTGAATGATCTTTTGCATAGTCTCAATTACGATCAGCGGAAATTCTCCTACAGATGTCTCTCCACTAAGCATTACCGCATCAGCACCATCTAATACAGAGTTGGCCACATCATTCACCTCAGCACGTGTCGGCCTTGGTGTAGTGATCATGCTTTCCAACATCTGAGTAGCGACAATTACTGGTTTAGAAGCCGCGCGACACTTCTGAACAATCATTTTTTGCAATAAAGGAACTTCTTCCATTGGCATTTCAACCCCAAGATCTCCCCGGGCAACCATAATACCGTCAGATACAGCAATGATCTCATCAATATTGGCAATTGCCTCTGGTTTTTCAATTTTAGCAATAACACGGGCTGTTTTACCCCTTGCTTTGATGATGTCTTTTAGTTCAATAATATCTTCCGCATTACGCACAAATGAAAGTCCAATCCACTCTACATCGTTTGCGAGTACAAATTCCAGATTATCACGGTCTTCCGGTGTAAGGGAAGGAATAGATACTTTTGTATTTGGAAGGTTCACACCTTTTCTTGAAGTTAGTATACCACCATGTACTACTTCACACATAACTTCATCTATAAGGTTGGTTTCGATAACACGCATCTGCAGTTTACCGTCATCCAAAAGAATGATTTCACCTGCTTTAACATCCTTAGGAAATGCTTCGTAAGTAATATAGATGCGTTCTTCATTGCCTACACACTTTTGTGTAGTAATAATGGTACGTGCACCATTAACCAGGTGAATCCCACCATCTTTCACCATACCGATGCGGATTTTAGGGCCTTGTAAATCTGCCAGGATACCTACATTGTAATCGTATTTTTCATTAATACTACGAATAGTGTCCAACACTTCCTGGTGATCTGCCTGGGAACCATGAGAGAAATTTAAACGGCAAACGTCTAATCCCGCATTGAACATACTATATAAAACTTCGGGTTTGGCAGATGCCGGACCTAGCGTGGCCACGATTTTTGTTCTTGAATGAAATGGTTTCATTATATTTATTAATGCTTATTATCTTTCTTATACTAAATTCAAATATAGTGTATTTAATACACGTTCATATAAATTTTACATTACCAAATTCTGTTTCGATTTTAATTTATGTGGATTTATCTGCGCAGCAACCTGAATATCAGGCAAGTTTATTGAGCCCACTAAGAATAAAATTAAGGTCTTCATTATCTATATACTGATGTATGATGAGGAAGAAATCAACCTTATTCATTTCAGGTATTAAAAAACCTTCTGCATTTCTATTATTTAAAATATAATACTCGATTTCGCCCTGCTCTACAAAAAAATAATATTTTGAAAAAGATAGCGGTTCTTCATCGATATTAAAGTAAACCTCGTGATCATCAACCTTTTCAAAATTAAAATTTAGACTGGTATTGATCTTGTGACATAATACGTAATCTTTCAAAGAAGCAGTAATGGCAATAAGTACAAAATCAAGGTCTAACGATAGTTTTAAGTAAGTTTTGTTCAAAACGGATTATTTTTTACAGAATACGAAATTATAAAACTAATTTTACATTAATGTTCGGAATAAAAACATTAAAATTGGTAGAGAAATAAAAACATTTGAAATTTGTCAGAATTTATTTTTCTTTGCACAGAATTATTTAACCATTAAATTATAAAATTATGTCTGATATTGCTTCAAGAGTTAAGGCTATTATCGTTGAAAAATTAGGTGTTGACGAAAGCGAAGTTACACCAGAAGCTTCTTTCACCAACGACTTGGGTGCGGATTCTTTAGATACCGTAGAACTTATTATGGAGTTTGAAAAAGAATTTAATGTAGCAATTCCTGATGATCAGGCTGAAACCATCGGTACAGTTGGTCAAGCAATTGCTTACCTAGAGAAAAACGTTAAGTAAAAAATACGGTCTCCGTATAATCCGTATAAATGGAATTAAAAAGAGTTGTAGTAACAGGGTTAGGTGCGCTCACTCCTATTGGTAATACCGTTCCTGAATTTTGGGAAGGGTTGATCAATGGTGTGAGTGGCGCTGCTCCTATTACAGGTTTTGACACCGCAAAGTTCAAAACCAAATTTGCATGCGAGGTGAAAAATTTTAATCCGGAAGATCTTCTTGGATAGAAAGGAAGCGCGCAAATTAGATCCATTTGTTCAATATGCACTGGTCTCTACAGAAGAAGCTGTAAAGGATGGTGATTTTGATTTAGAAGACTGGATACCAACCGTATCGGCGTAATCTGGGGTTCAGGCATTGGTGGTTTAAAAACATTTCTGGATGAAATGAAGAACTTTCTTTTAAAGGCGATGGTACTCCTCGCATCAATCCATTCTTTATCCCTAAAATGATTATTGATATTGTTCCCGGCCATATTTCAATCAAATATGGACTTACGTGGGCCAAATTTCGCTACCGTTTCTGCCTGTGCTTCTTCAACCAACGCTATGATCGATGCATTCAACTATATCCGTTTGGGTATGGCTGATGTCATTATCAGCGGTGGTTCTGAAGCCATTATTAATGAAGCAGGAATTGGTGGATTTAATGCCATGCATGCACTTTCTACCGAAATGATGATCCGACAACAGCTTCCAGCCCTTTCGATAAAGACCGTGATGGTTTTGTTGCAGGCGAAGGTGCAGGAACCATTATCCTGGAAGAACTGGAACATGCAAAAAAACGCGGTGCTAAAATTTATGCCGAATTAGTAGGTGGCGGAATGAGTGCAGATGCCAACCACATCACAGCCCCACATCCTGAAGGATTTGGGTGCAAGAATGGTGATGACCAACGCACTCAAAGATGCAGGACTAACTACTGCAGACATCGATTATATCAATGTTCACGGTACTTCTACCCCACTCGGTGATGTTGTCCGAAACCAAAGCTATTGTTGATCTCTTCGGTGAAGATGCTTATAGACTGAATATTAGCTCCACCAAATCAATGACAGGACATTTGCTGGGTGCTGCAGGTGCTATTGAAGCAATTGCCGCAATCCTTGCTGTAAAAAATGACATAGTTCCTCCAACTATCAATCATTTTACAGATGATCCTGAATTTGATCCGAAATTAAATTTCACTTTTAACAAGCCGCAAAAACGCAATGTTCGTGCTGCTTTAAGTAATACTTTTGGTTTTGGCGGCCATAATGCATCTGTTATATTCAAGAAATACGAAGACTAAATGTCTTGTTTAATTAATGCCATTACTTGACCTATATAAGCTTTATCTTTCATCCCGATAAAGACTTTATAAAAAAGTTGAACAATATACTAGGTTTTGTTCCCGGAAACACTGTTTTATACAAAATGGCGTTCAGGCATAGGTCTGTGGCGAAAGTTTTAAAAAATGGCAGCCGAAGCAGTAATGAACGTCTTGAATTTTTAGGTGATGCGATCTTAGGTTCTGTAATTGCAGAATTGCTCTTTAAAAGTTATCCCTATAAAGAAGAAGGTTTCTTAACTGAAATGCGCTCCAAAATTGTAAACAGGGCAAATCTCAACCAGCTGGCCAGAAAAATGGGCTTTGATCAATTGATCGTTTTTGACCAGAAAACAGTAAATGTGCAGACTAAGCATCACTCCATGCTTGGAGATGCATTTGAGGCCTTAATTGGCGCAATATATTTGGACAAAGGCTACAATTTCACTCAGTGAATTCCTGCTCAAACGCATTGTGAAACCATATATTGACATTCATACTTTAGAGCAGACAGAAACCAATTTCAAAAGTAAACTGATCGAATGGTGCCAGCGACATGGCAAAGATATTTCCTTTGACATGGTACAGAATGGTGAAGGCGAAAGTGCAAAATTGTTTACAATCCAAGCCATGATAGAAGGCGAGAGTTGCGGTATAGGCCGGGATTATAACAAGAAAAATGCGGAAAAGCTGGCTGCAGAAAAAGCCTGCGAATTCCTTTCTATTTAAACTGATTATTTCTTTCTTAGGGTATCTGTATATTTCTTATACGAATCTTTGATATGTTTCAATGCATCATATTGCTGCCAGTTTTTTGCCTTTTCATATTCCGGCCGATAGTCTTGCATAAACTTTTCCAGCTCATCTCCCTTCAGATCGGTATTGCTCTGGATCAGGTTCTCATTAAAAAAGCCATCTATTAGTGTCTGCTGCATCTCTGTCTCATAGTACCGGCCAAATCTTCGGGCATTCTTCGGAGTCCTTCCAAACAGTTCATAAATCGCAGTAAGGGGCTTAAAAAGAAAGGACAGCACAGGGGGCTTACCTTGATAAAATGACCCTTTATTTCGGTATTCGCGTTTCATATCTGTCAACTCTGCCTTTTTGGTCTTCCCATAAATATCCACTTGTTTCAAAGTCATATCTCTGTTTAGATTGATGATCATATCGTCAGCATTAGCTACCGCAGCAGTAAAGTCTGAATAATTCTGCTTGATGATCAACAGTGTATCACCTATTCTCGCTTTAATCTGGAAAAGTCCCAGACTTCCGCTGAGTACGGCGTCGCCACTGCGCTGATTGACAACCTGAGCGTCAGCAATCCGGATATTAGCTTCCTTGTCCTTAATCACCCCTCCTATAATGTAAGTCTGCGCGAAAGCACTGCCAATCGGCATCAGAAAAAAAAGAAAAAGCAAAGAAATGTATACGAAATAGGGCCTCATGATCTTGGAAATATTTTGTAAACTTAACCAATGTTTGCCAATCACCTAAGTTAAAAAAAGTTAAATAGGTTTGAAAACGCAATAAATTATATCTTTGCACATGATAAAATCAATGACAGGATTCGGTCTGGCCTCTGCTGACCACCAAAATGTAAAATTTGCGGTAGAGATCAAATCTTTAAACAGTAAGTTCCTGGAACTGAATTTAAAACTTCCGCGTGCTTTTTCAGACAAAGAATTATTGCTAAGAAACATCTGCAGCAAAGAAATTGAACGTGGTAAAGTGAGTGTTGCTGTCAACATTGAACGCAGTGAAGAAAACTTAAAAGGTGCAACCATTAATGCTGCTCTCCTGAGTAAATACTACAAGCAACTGGAAGAAATCAACCTAAGTTTGGGCGCCAATTCGAATAACCTCCTCCAGGCTGTACTCAGCTTTCCTGATGTCATCAGCTATACAGATGAAGATGTAAATGAGAACGACTGGGATATCCTGAATGACACCTTCAATAAGGCACTAAATGCTTTCAATCAGTTCAGGATCACTGAAGGAGAGGTATTAAGGACGGATCTGGAGCTCAGGATCAAAAACATACTCCGGTTCTTTTCTGAGATTGAAGTTCTGGAGCCATTGAGAATCCCTCAGATCAAAAACCGACTTTTGTTATTCCTGGAAGAAAACGCAGGGAAGATCAATGTCGATCAAAATCGCCTGGAACAGGAACTGATCTATTATATTGATAAGCTAGACATTACAGAAGAGAAAATACGCCTGAGAAGCCACTGTGACTATTTCATGCAGACCCTTAAAAGCAAAGATGCCAACGGCAAGAAACTCGGTTTTATCTCGCAGGAAATCGGCCGCGAAATCAATACCATGGGCGCTAAAGCTAATGATGCACAAATCCAGCAATTGGTAGTTGGCATGAAAGAGGAGTTGGAAAAAATTAAAGAACAATTATTAAACGTTTTGTAGGCACTGGGCTAAAGAACAATATAATACAATGAAACAAGGTAAACTTATCATATTTTCAGCACCTTCAGGCGCTGGCAAAACAACTATCGTAAAACACTTACTGAAGAAATTTCCTACACTCAGCTTTTCCATTTCAGCCACAACCAGAGCCTCCAGAGGCGATGAACAACATGAAAAAGATTACTATTTTATCTCCCAGGAAGCGTTTCTCCATAAGGTAGCACATCAGGAATTCGTGGAGTTTGAGGAAGTCTACAATGGAACTTTCTATGGTACGCTCCGGTCTGAGATCGAGCGGATCTGGAATGAAGGCAAACACGTGATCTTCGACATCGACGTGGAAGGTGGCCTCCGCCTGAAACGTAAATACGAAACTGATGCCCTGGCCATATTTGTCCAACCACCTTCTCTAGACGTCCTGAAAGAGCGTTTAAGCGGAAGGGGAACTGATAGCCCGGAAAAACTGGCAGAACGCTTTATAAAGGCTGAAAAAGAGTTAAACTACGCAGACAAGTTTGATGTAATCCTGAAAAACTTTGACCTGGATACGGCCTGTGCAGAAGCTGAACAACTAGTCGGGGACTTCATCAACCAATAAAAATTCTCCCTTCATGAAAACAGGATTATTCTTCGGCTCCTTTAATCCCATCCACATCGGACACCTGGTCATAGCCAATTATATGGCCAGTTTTACGGAATTGAAAGAAGTATGGCTAGTGGTATCCCCACATAACCCGCTTAAGAATAAAAGTAACCTGACCAATATGTACGACCGGCTTGAAATGGCCAGGCTGGCAACCGAAAATGCAGACCACCTGAAAGTGAGCGATATAGAATTCGGACTGCCCCAGCCTTCCTATACCATAGATACGCTTAGCTACCTACAGGAAAAATACCCCGCAAAGCAATTTGTGCTAATCATGGGTGCAGACAACCTTGCCTCATTTAAAAAATGGAAGAACTATGAGGTTTTGCTGAATAATTATCAGATCTATGTGTATCCAAGACCGGGTATAGACCTGTCGGAATGGATAGACCATCCCTCTGTAACCATTACCGAAACACCACAAATGGACATCTCTTCCACCTTTATCCGTAAAGGGATTAAAGAGGGAAAAAATGTACAATTTTTTGTACCAGACAAAGTACTGTCCTTTATGGATAGTAAAAACATGTATCGTTAAGTCCTGTAGATCAGAAATATTGTTGGCTTCTTATGCAAGTCAACCCGTTCCTGACGCCATTGTCCAATCGACATGCTCCTCACAAATTCACCTTCGCCAGTCAGGTTACAGGCAACACAAAGTAAAGTCTGCGCTGCCGTATTTTTTAGAATATCTTCAAATAGGTGGTTATTGCGGAAAGGGGTTTCTATAAAAATCTGGGTCTGTTTTTTATTTTGTGCCAGTTGCTCCAACTCTTTGATCTTTTTACCTCTTTCTAATTTATCAATTGGCAGGTAGCCATTAAATGTGAAACTCTGTCCGTTAAAACCTGAAGCCATAAGGGCCAGAAGAATTGAACTTGGACCTACAAGGGGCACAACTTTAATACCACGTTTATGCGCTTCCAGAATGACATCTGCACCTGGATCAGCAACTCCCGGACATCCTGCTTCGCTCATGAGCCCCACATCCTTACCAGTCATCAGCTCTTTAAAATAGGGCACCATAGAATCATTGCGCTTGTGCTTCCCATAATCATGGATGACCAGTTCATTCTGCGGTGTCCTAATTCCAGCTTCCTTTAGAAATTTACGGGCAGTTTTCTCATTCTCAACAATATACGTTGTCAGTGCATTGATGGTCTCTCCGAGAAACGCTGTAAAAGATTTTTGAGCCGCATCATCCGCCAGGGGAACCGGAATGAGAAATAGTATGCCTTTTTCCATATAAATTGATTTGTGTACAAAAGAAGAAATAATTTATCAGAATGCGCATTATGACTGGCAAATAATGTCGACAGTGCGTAATCTTAAGGAATAAAAACCGTTCTTATTTAGATTTTTTGTAAATTGTATTTTAAGTGCGCAAATTATGGTTCTGTCATTACTCCTGTTCAGCCAATATAATTACGCAGTAATGCATAATCGAAATGTAATATTTCTTAGACAAATTAAACTTTTGAGCTGGTTGGAACTCAAATTGACATATAAAGAGCGTTAGGTAAATTAAACACACACACAAATGAAAAAATTAATCAAATTACCGGCTATTGTGCTGGGGCTACTGCTCCTTCTAACCGGAACCACGCAAAAGGTTATGGCACAAGACGAGGATATTTCCTTGCAGTCGTTCTATGACGAACTTTCTCCTTATGGCACCTGGATTCAGGATCCTCAATATGGATATGTCTGGAGACCTGATGCAGATCAGGGAGATTTTCGCCCGTACTACACCAATGGTCGCTGGGCGATGACCGAATATGGCAATACCTGGGTATCCAATTACGATTGGGGCTGGGCACCTTTCCACTATGGAAGATGGGTATATAACAGATATAACCAGTGGGTATGGATCCCTGATACTACCTGGGGACCTGCATGGGTAAGCTGGAGGAGTGGTGGCGGCTACTATGGCTGGGCACCAATGGGACCGGGAATGCACATTAATGTAAATTTCAATATCCCTGATCTATGGTGGGTATTTGTGCCTCAAAGAAATATCTACTATGATAATTTTCCGCGCTATTATTCACGCAGAAATGTAGTGATCATCAACAATACGACAATCATCAACAACGTATACTCTAGAAACAGGCATTCTTACTATACTGGCCCTAGGGCTGATGAGATCAGGAGATACACCAGGCAGGCAGTACCGGTTTATGCGGTCGACAGGGTGAGCAGGCCAAGCAGAAGTGGTATCAGCGGCAATAGACTTGAGGTATACACTCCTCCTAGATCTGCGCGCGGCAATAATGAAGTTGCGGCACCGAGAAATGTGACCCGCGGAGAGGGATATACTACAGCAAGAACATCTGGAGAAGCACGCCCTACAAGAGGTCAACAAGGCACTACCTATGATAGAACTGATAATGGCGGCGTCAGAGAAACCCGGGGGAATGTGACTCAACCGGCCGATAGAAATGGGCAGGCTACACAGAATGGCAGGCCAGAACGCGTATCAAGGGATGTACAACCTCAAAGAGATGTACAAGGTCAAAGGGATCAGGTACAGGAACAGGCCAGACAAGAACAGACACAGCGTCAAGCCAGAGCAGAACAACAGGCTAGACAACAACAGGCCAATCAGGAACAATCACAAAGACAAAGCAGACAAGAGCAATCACAGCGTCAGGAACAAACCAGACCTGCGCCGGTGCAGCAACAGCCGCAACGTCAGGCTCCTCAAGCTCAGCCCCAAAGAGTGGAACAGAGCAGACCTTCAAGAGGTTCAGAAAGCCGTGGCAGTCAAAGTAGTGGCGGAAGAGAAAGCTCCTCTTCGTCAAGACCAACACGAGGTTCCAGAGGATAATTGACTATCAATCAAATACAAGGAAAAACCGGTCTACAATGGCCGGTTTTTTCATTATCTTTGCAACCTTTTATCAGGCAGAGACCTCCATTGTATATGATTAACCCAGAAATAGAAAAACGAAAAACATTTGCCATCATTAGTCACCCCGATGCAGGTAAAACTACACTAACAGAAAAATTTCTGCTTTTTGGCGGCGCAATCAATACTGCCGGAGCGGTAAAACGTAATAAAGCCAATCAAAGTAGTACCTCCGATTTTATGGAGATTGAAAAACAACGTGGAATTTCTGTGGCTACTTCAGTAATGGGTTTTGAATACAGTGGCAAACGCATCAACATCCTGGATACACCTGGTCACAAAGATTTTGCTGAAGATACTTATCGTACCTTTTCGGCTGTGGACAGTGTAATCCTTGTTGTGGATTGTGTAAAAGGTGTTGAGGAACAAACCGAAAAGTTAATGTCGGTATGCCGAATGCGCAATACTCCGGTAATCATCTTCATCAATAAAATGGATCGCGAAGGTAAAGATGCATTTGACTTGCTGGATGAAATTGAGAACAAACTGAACATCAGTCTTTGTCCTCTTTCATGGCCTATTGGCCAGGGACATACCTTCAAAGGTGTATACAGCATTTACAATAAACACCTCAACCTATTTGAGTCCGACAAAACCAAAATCAGTGATCCAGTAATTGAAGTGAATGATCTAAACGATCGAAAACCTGAACAACTTCCTGAAACAAAAGGAACTGGATGGATTAAAAATGATCTGGAACTGGTAGACGGCGTTTACGGCCAATTGGATAAAAGCATGTACATACCGAAGGATTGCTTGCTCCCGTATTTTTTGGAAGCGCGATTAACAATTTCGGGATTAAGGAATTGCTGGATACCTTTATTAACATTGCCCCGAGTCCCAAAAGCCGCGAAGCCGAAGAAAGGGAAGTAATGGTAGAAGAAAAGAATTTCAGTGGCTTTGTATTTAAGATTCATGCCAACCTTGACCCAAAACACCGGGACAGGATTGCTTTCTTAAGGATATGTTCCGGCAAATTTGAACGCAATAAATTCTACTTTCATACCCGACAGGGGAAGAAAATGAAGTTCTCCAATCCTATGGACTTCATGGCCAATGAAAAAAGCATTGTGGAAGAAGCCTGGCCGGGTGATGTGGTAGGCTTATACGATAGCGGGAACTTTAAAATCGGCGACACCCTTACTGAAGGGGAACAATTGCAATTTAAAGGCATTCCCAGCTTCTCTCCTGAGATATTTAAGGAAGTAGAGAACAGAGACCCATTGAAAACCAAACAATTGGAAAAAGGCATACAACAGCTCACCGAAGAAGGAGTTGCTCAGTTATTCACCATGCAGCCGGGAAATAGAAAAGTAGTTGGAGCCGTGGGTGAACTTCAATTCGAAGTAATTGCTTTCCGTCTCGAGCATGAATATGGAGCAAAGGCTGCCTTCCGGATGCTGAGTTACACACGGTCTAATTGGGTAACATCCAAGGATAAAAAGAAACTAGAGGAGTTCCTGAAACGCAAGCAACAGCACATCGGTGAAGATAAAGATGGGAACCCGGTATTCCTTGCCGATAATGAGTTCATGATCAATATGACCATGCGGGATTATCCGGATATCGAATTCCACAAGACATCTGAATTTAAATAAAATAAGGGCGGCACAATCAAATGAGCCGCCCTTATTTATAAGAAGATATTAGGAAATCAATTTCTCAATTGCCTGATGGGTTTTTTCAAATTTAAACTGGGACAAGACCTCTTCCATCATCCCGCTGATCTCACTATTACAGAGATTGCCGATACTACCCTCATGAGTATGATGAATCGTCGCTCCAGGCTCAAAAGTGCCATTTTCAATAGATTCTCCAACAATCTTGTAAGCTTCCCTGAATGGCGTTCCCTTTAGTGCCAGTTCATTCACCACCTCTACACTAAACAGATAAGCATATTTCTTATCGTTTAAAATACCGTCTTTTACAGTAATATTTTGCAACATAAACGTGGTCATCTCCAGACATTCGTTCAAAGATGTAATTGCTGGAAAGAGGGTTTCTTTCAGCAATTGTAAATCTCTATGGTAGCCGGAGGGAAGGTTAGTGATCATCATCGCGATCTCATTAGGCAGCGCCTGAATCTTATTGCAACGAGAACGGATCAATTCAAACACATCAGGGTTCTTTTTGTGCGGCATAATGCTAGATCCAGTAGTCAGCTCATCGGGAAAACTAATAAAACCGAAATTTTGATTGATGAACAAACAAACATCCATAGCCATTTTAGCTAATGTAGCTGCCACAGAAGACATCGCCTGCGCCAGTATCCGCTCCGTCTTTCCCCTACCCATCTGTGCATAGACCACATTATAGTTCAGGCGTTCAAAACCCAACAATTCAGTGGTCATCGTACGGTTCAGGGGAAATGATGAGCCATAACCAGCCGCGGAACCCAGCGGATTCTTATTGCAGACTTTATATGCTGCCAGCATCATCTCCATGTCGTCCACCAGGCTTTCTGCATAAGCGCCAAACCAAAGCCCAAAAGAAGAGGGCATCGCGATCTGCAAATGTGTATATCCCGGAAGTAATTTGTCTTTATGCGCATTACTCAAACTGATCAATTGTTCAAATAACACCGAAGTATTACCTGCCATTTCTTCAATGCAACTTCTGAAAAACAATTTCAGATCCACCAGCACCTGGTCATTTCTCGAGCGCCCGCTGTGGATCTTTTTACCGGCCTCACCAATTCTTTGGGTAAGCAGCCATTCTACCTGGGAATGTACATCCTCAACTGTATCATCTATCGTAAAAGTTCCTGCCTCAATTTCAGCATAAATATTTTTCAGTTCTTTTTGTACTACAGTCAGGTCATCGGCAGTAAGCAGGCCAATATTTTCCAGCATTTCTACATGCGCCAGCGACCCCAATACATCGAATGCTGCCATTTGCAAGTCCAGTTCTCTATCCTTGCCAACGGTGAAGGTTTCAATATCTTTATTTACGTTTACGTTTTTTTGCCAGATTTTCATGTATCCTATATTATAAATATCCTGTTAAGGATTAAATGTCATTCTATTTTCCTTTGATCACCGGCTTGAGCATCGCAATGTACAGTTCAATGCCTTCTGCAATTTCATCTACATATACATATTCATCTGCCATATGTGAACGTGCCGAATCACCCGGGCCAACCTTTACGGAGGGAATACTTAACAAGGCCTGATCGGAAGTTGTTGGTGAGCCATAGGTAGTGCGGCCCAAGGCAATTCCAGCCTGGACAAGGGGGTGTTCTTTATCAATAGAAGATGGCTTTAAGCGTATAGACCGTGGCTTTACATCACAGTCCACGTTTGTCCTGATGATCTTCAATACTTCTTCATTAGTGTATGCGTCGGTTACGCGGACATCCACAGTAAAGGTACAGGTCGCAGGTACAACATTATGCTGGGACCCTGCATTGATGATCGTTACTGTCATCTTCAGGGGACCAAATACTTCGGAAACTTTAGAAAAACGGTAGTTCCTAAACCAGTCAATATCCTTCAGTGCCTTATAGATCGCGTTGTCGCCTTCCTCACGGGCTGCATGCCCTGCTTTTCCCGTCGATGTACAGTCCAGAACCAGCAAACCCCGTTCTGCAATTGCCAGGTTCATTTGCGTCGGTTCCCCTACTATCGCAAATTCCAGCGCTCCCAAATCCGGCAGTACACATTCCAATCCATCATTCCCGGAGATTTCTTCCTCTGCTGTGGTCGCCAGACAGATGTTATAACTCAGTCCTTCCTGCTCATAGAAGTATAAAAAGGTCCCTATGAGCGATACGAGGCAACCTCCGGCATCATTACTGCCCAGTCCAAACAATTTACCATCCTCAATTGCTGCATCGTAAGGATCGCGGGTATAACCTGAATTAGGCTTTACGGTATCATGGTGGGAATTTAGCAACAGCGTAGGCTTTCCGGCATCAAAATGTTTATTGTAGGCCCAGATGTTATTGAGTTTACGATGGGTTTTGATATTTCTTTGCTGCAAAAATTGTTCTATCTTATCTGCCGTTTTATCCTCCTCTTTACTGAAAGATTGAATGGCTATCAGCTGTTTCAACAATTCTAAACTATCCTTTTGCAGTTGTTCGATCATAAATTTATTCTTTTGTATACAATGCGCCGGCTTTTATGGCCGACAACTTTATGCCTTTGATCAGCGAAGAGCTGAATCCATTGTGTTCCATCTCATTCAATCCTGCGATGGTACAGCCTTTGGGCGAAGTTACTTTATCTATTTCCTGTTCTGGGTGTGATTGCATCTGAAGCAACAGGTCTGCAGCACCTTTTGCCGTTTGAACAGCCATTTTTAGTGCTTCATCGGCATGGAAACCAATCTCTACCCCGCCTTGCGAAGCTGCCCTGATTGCCCTCAGAAAAAAGGCGATACCACAGGCACAAAGCGCTGTTGCGGAGGTCATCAAATCTTCATTGATCTTTACCACAGAACCCACAGTTTCAAACATCCTGATAACTTCTGCTACATTTTCTTTCGAAGCAGCATCTGTAGCCACACAGGTCATGGATTGGCCGATGGCAATAGCCGTATTAGGCATCGCACGGATTACTTCTACCCCTTCACCAAGCTTGTGCCTGATGTCGGCACAGCTCACCCCTGAAGCAACAGAAATGAATACCTGCTTATTTCTGTCCACAGAGGGCTTGATTTGCTCCAGCAGCTGGTTCAGTTGTTGCGGAAGCACTGCCAGTACAATGATTTCCGCAGCAGCAACTACCGCAGCGTTATCGGCACTAACCGAAAATCCCTGTTCGGCAAGCTCATTCAGGTTAGCTACATTTCTACGCGTCAGCGTGATCTGACCAGGCTGCGCATAGTCGGCCTTGATCAGGCCTTTGGCTAATGACACACCTATGTTTCCGCTTCCTAAAATGGCTATACTGCCCTTAAACTGGTTCATGTTTTATTTGATTAATCGGGTTCCAAAATTTTGCTCGCCTATTGCAGACAGCTCATCGGCTTTGCCAATATATACTGCTGCAACACCGCTCTTGATCGCCTCAAAAGCATTGTGCAATTTAGGGATCATTCCCCCGGAAACAATACCTTCTGCCTTCAAACCTTCAAATTCGTGCATTTTTATTTCCGTAACCAGGGAATTCTCGTCGTCTACATCTTTCATTACGCCTCTTTTCTCAAAGCAGTAAATGAGTGAAGTATCGTATTTTTCAGACATCGCCACTGCCACCGCTGAAGCAATGGTATCAGCATTAGTGTTCAGGAGCTGACTGTCACCATCATGGGTAATCGCACACAATACTGGAGTTAGTCCTGCATTCAGCAGGCTTTCCAAAGTATCTGTAGCCACTGAACTGGCATCCAAATCGCCCACAAAACCGTAGTCAATATCCTTTACCGGACGCTTCACCGCTTTAATGATGTTACCGTCTGCCCCCGTCAGGCCGATGGCATTACAGCCCTTAGCCTGCAACTGAGCCACCATATTTTTGTTGATGAGACCAGCATAGACCATAGTCACAATTCTCAGGGTTTCTATATCGGTAATGCGGCGTCCTTCTACCATTTTTGCTTCTACACCGAGCGATGTCCCCAATTCCGTTGCGATCTTACCGCCACCATGAATTAAGATCTTCTCTCCGGGAAGCGCAGTAAAGTCCAAAAGGAACTGATGCAGTTTTTCTGAATTATCGATGACGTTTCCACCGATCTTGATGACATTTAATTTTCTCATGATCTTTAGGATGAAGGTCGTTTATACTAATTCCTCTAATATGTTTTTCAATACTGCCTGTGCCGCCCAAAGTCTGTTACCTGCCTCATGGATCACCAATGAATTGGGGCCATCCAGAATTTCTGACGAAAGTTCCAGGTCACGGCGCACTGGCAGGCAATGCATTACTTTAGCATCATTGGTCGGATTAAGTTTTTCCTGTGTCAGCATCCAGCCTTCTGGAAAAGGCAGAACCTTTCCATAGTCTTTGTAACTCGACCAATTTTTCACGTAGATGTAGTCTGCTCCGGCCAGCGCCTCATCCAGATTATGGGTGAGGCTTGCGCCAGGAGTAAAATCTTCAGAAAGTTCATATCCTTCTGGCTGCGCAATCGTAAAGTCCAGTATGCCCTCTTTCTGTGCCTGGCACATCCATTCGGCAAAAGAATTCGGTACTGCCTGTGGTAAGGCTTTGATGTGCGGAGCCCAGGCCAGCACAACCTTAGGTTTGCCAGCACCCTTCCAGGTTTCCTTGATGGTCACCAGGTCGGCCAGGCTCTGCAAAGGATGGCGGGTGGCACTTTCCAGGCTCACCACAGGAACTTTACAGAATTGAATGAACTTGTTGAAAAAATCTTCATTATAATCTTCATCCCTGTTCAGCAGTTTGGGAAAGGAACGAAGGCCCAGAATATCACAATACTGGCCCATCACAGCGGCAGCTTCACGGATGTGCTCTACAGTAGTGCCGTTCATCACTACGCCATCCTGTGTTTCCAATGCCCAGCCCTCTTTGTCCATGTTCATCACCATCACACTCATACCCAGGTTAAGCGCCGCTTTTTGCGTGCTCAGTCTGGTGCGCAGACTTGGGTTCAAAAACACCAATCCCAGGGTCTTGTTCTTTCCAAGATCCTGGTGTGCATAAGGGCTTTCTTTCAAGGCCAATGCATCATCAACCAACTGGCTGATATTTTCTACATCATTTACTGAGGTAAACTGGTTCATCCTTTTAAAGCAATTTTAAATTCGTTTAAAAACTGATCTGCATGATCTTTAGTTAGGTTTAAGGCGGGCAATAACCTGATGACATTGGGCTTGGCTTCACCTGTAAAGATTTTATGTTTATATAAAAGGTCCTTTTTTACATGGGCCAGTGCTTCCGGCAACTCTATTCCAATCATAAGGCCGCGACCGCGTACCTCTATCACTTCTTCAATGTTCTTCAATTCCCCGATCAGGTAGCTTCCTACTTCGGCTGCATTTTCCATCAACTTATCCTGCGCCATCACCTCCAGTACAGATAAAGCAGCTGCACAAGCAAGGTGGTTTCCACCAAAAGTAGTTCCCAGCATCCCGTGCCAAGGTTTGAATTTCGGAGCAATGGAAATTCCCGCTACCGGAAATCCATTACCCATACCTTTGGCCATGGTATACACATCAGCATCCACACCTGCATAGTCATGGGAATAGAATAAACCCGTACGGCCATAGCCACACTGTACGCTATCTGCGATGTATACTGCATTGTACTGGTCGCAAAGAGAACGGATTTTCTTAAGGAAATCTACTGAAGCTTCTTTGATTCCTCCCACGCCCTGGATGCCTTCAATGATCACAGCTGCAATCTCCTGCCCATAATCGGCAAATGCCTGTGCCAGCGCCTCTACATCATTGTGTGGCAGGAAAATAACGTTATCCGTTTCATTTACAGGAGCAATGATCTTCGGATTATCTGTAGCAGCAACAGCCAATGAAGTTCTGCCATGAAATGCGCCTTTAAAAGCAATCACCTTTTTTCTGCCATTGTAGAAGGATGACAGTTTTAAGGCGTTCTCATTGGCTTCAGCTCCTGAATTGCACAGGAATAGCTGGTAATCAGGTTTTCCAGAAACCTCACCGAGCTTCTCTGCCAATCTCACTTGCAAAGGGATTTTTACGGAGTTGGAATAAAAGCCGACTTTGTTCAGCTGTTCAGTCAGGCGCTTCACATAATGTGGGTGCGTATGTCCAATAGAGATCACAGCATGACCGCCGTACAGGTCCAGGTATTCTTGTCCTGTTGCATCCCACACGTTACTGCCGGATGCTTTTACTATTTCTATATCGTTTAAAGGGTATACGTCGAATAAGTTCATTTCTTTTAAGTTTTTGGTTGTATCATTTAGACTTGTTTTCGTGGCCACTCTTTTGTGTGTCCGTTCGTCATCTCGAGGAAACCTGGAGGTTTCTTCTTTCGCCGGGATGACGGCATCGTGTACGAGTTTGGCAAGCGCTTAAAAAGCCGCTGCCTTAAGCCGTAGTCCTTCGCTTTCAGGCAACCCAAACATGAGGTTCATATTTTGTACCGCCTGTCCGCTGGCACCTTTCAACAAATTATCAATGACACTGATGATGAACAACTTACCCCCATGCTTCTCCACATGCACCAATCCCTTATTAGTATTCACCACTTGTTTTAAATCTATATTCTTTTTGCTCACATGGGTAAACACATGATTCGCATAATAGCTTTCATAAAGCTCCTGTGCTGCTTCTGCACTGAGGTCGCTATCCAGATATACTGCTGCCAGGATTCCCCTCGTAAAATCTCCGCGTTGCGGAATGAAGTTCAGCACTTCATCAAATCCTGGGGTCAATTGCGACAGACTCTCCCCGATCTCATTCAGGTGCTGGTGCTCAAATGCCTTATAGATCGAAAGGTTATTGTTCCTCCAGCTGAAATGTGAGGTGGTCGACAAGCTCTGTCCAGCTCCGGTAGATCCTGTAGTAGCATTGATGTGTACCTCACTGTTGATCAGTCCTTTTGCTGCCAGCGGCAATAATGCCAGTTGGATACAGGTTGCAAAGCAACCCGGATTGGCGATGTAACTCGCAGCTTTGATGCGCTCACGGTTCAGTTCAGGCAATCCATATACCCAATCCGTCCCGGCATTGGCCTTCAGCCTGAAATCCTGACTGAGGTCAATGATCTTGATGCCCTCAGCAATGAGATTGGCTGTCAGGAATTTCTTGGCATCACCATGACCTACACACAGGAACAGCACATCGATAGCTGAGGACAATTCACCTGTAAAACGCAGGTCTGTATCGCCCAGCAAATCAGTATGTACATCCGAGATCAGGTTGCCCTCGTTACTGTTACTGTGTACAAAAACGATCTCTACAGCCGGATGGTTAACCAGCAAACGGAGCATTTCTCCGCCAGTATATCCTGCACCGCCTACGATACCTGCCTTAATTGTTTTCATCGCTGTTTACTTTATGCCAGATCATCACCTGGTTGCCAAAAATCTTCGAGAAGCCTTTTACATCTTCACCGCTCCAGGCATTGTTCATCTCTCCGTAACTACCGAATTTATTGCTCATCAGATCATGTGCAGATTCAATTCCGATGATGTTGAAACGGTAAGGCAACAATTCTACAAATACTTTACCGCTCACGGTCTTCTGCATATCGGACAAGAAAGCCTCAATGTTACGCATAATCGGGTCATGGAACTGACCTTCATGCAGCCAGTTGCCATAGAAAGACGACAGTTGTTCTTTCCAGGACAGTTGCCATTTCGTCAAAGTATGTTTCTCTAAAGTATGGTGTGCTTTGATGATCACCATCGGTGCAGCAGCTTCAAATCCCACACGGCCTTTGATACCTATGATGGTATCACCTACATGGATGTCCCTGCCAATGCCATAAGGCTGTGCAATAGCCTGCAATTTCTGGATTGCCCTTACCGGCTCAAATGTCTCAGCATCGATCGCTACCAGTTCTCCTTTTTCAAAAGTCAGCTCCAGTTTACGTGGCTCAGTTGCCGATACCTGGGTCGGCCATGCCTCTTCAGGCAGGGTCTCGTTAGAGGTTAGGGTTTCCTTACCACCTACCGAAGTTCCCCAAAGCCCTTTGTTGATGGAGTACCTTGCTTTTTCTGCACTATATTCCACACCATGGGCAGCTAAATATTCTATTTCCGCTTCGCGGGACAATTTCAAATCTCTGATCGGGGTAATGATCTCTACTTCAGGGATGATGATGTTAAAAATCATGTCAAAACGCACCTGGTCATTACCAGCTCCGGTACTGCCATGCGCCACATAATCTGCCCCGATTTTTTTTACATAATTGGCAATTGCTGTAGCCTGGCTCACACGCTCTGCACTTACAGAAAGTGGGTAGGTCGCATTTTTCAGAACATTACCAAATACCAGATATTTAATACAGCTGTTGTAATAATTGGTTGTTTCGTCTACCACAGCATGAGAAGCCACCCCCAGGGCGTAAGCACGCTTTTCTATTTCCTCCAATTCTTCATCAGAAAAACCACCGGTATTCACAATTACGGAGTGTACTTCTAATCCACGATCCTGAGCAAGATAAATGCAACAAAATGAGGTATCTAAACCTCCGCTAAAAGCTAAAACTACTTTCTTCTTCATGATATATAACAGCTATTTAAATAAAAGGGTAAACAATAACAACAGGGATTTCAGTCCCTTACTTTGGGGTTTTGATTTCAGAACAAGCTTCTGCTTGATACTCATGAAACGTTCATATAGGCTTGGGTTTTTGTGCAGCTCCTCGGCAAACTTCTTAGCGGCATCGTGCTTTTGCTCCACCGGATCGTACAACATCGCCGTACACATACAGTTTTTTCGCTCCTTCATTTTCAGGATCTCAAAGTTCACGCAGCTTTGACAGCCTTTCCAAAATTCCTCATCCTGGGTCAGCTCAGAATAAGTAACAGGTTCATAACCCAGGTCCGAATTGATCTTCATTACGGCCAGGCCAGTAGTGAGCCCAAAAATCTTAGCCTTAGGGTATTTCTGCCTGGAGAGTTCGAAAATTTTATGCTTAATAGCATTTGCCAAACCTGCCTTACGGTATTTCGGACTAACAATGAGGCCCGAATTGGCCACAAACTGTCCATGGCTCCAGGTTTCAATATAGCAAAACCCTGCCCATGTCCCATCTTTGTGGAAAGCGATCACCGCCTTGCCGTCAACCATTTTACCGGCAACGTACTCTGGAGAACGTTTGGCGATACCTGTACCACGTGCTTTAGCAGATTCTGCCATTTCTTCGCAGATTTCTTCTGCAAAGACACGATGTTCAGGAAGTGCAACCTGCACTATAAAATCGTTTATATTCATTAATATGATAACGAAAAAATATGAATGTTCTGATTAATTGTTTTTTGAGAGGCAATCCTCTTCGTAAATGACCTGGTATTAGGAATTTACTCAGATCCGCGGCGTATAGGTTTGCCGGTTCGTAGTCACAAAAAACACGGGTTGTAAACGTTCTATAAACAGACTTCGTGAAGCAATATTTTTTGCTTCAACAATAGAAAGTTTATGCGTTGCGTGCTTGATCATTTCTTGTTTTAAATTGTTCTTTGAATGTATTGAGGCGCAAAGGTTTAAATAAATATTGAGTTGTGCAATACGTTTTTCATTTTTTTACATTTTCCGTATACACATTTCATCTTATTTTAACACAGGATTAGTCATAGTGTTTGTTATATTTACGCTACACACAGAAACCAAATTCTCCTTTATGATCAAAAAGTACCTGGCTCTTTTATGCCTTTTACTCCCACAACTGGCGCTGTCTCAAGACCTTTCTAAAGCGCGACAAACAATCGAACTGCTCAGCGACAAGGCAATGTGGGGCAGGGGCTATACCAAGGGCGGAATGGCCAGAGCTGCAGAATTCATCGTTAGCGAACTTCAATCCTACGGACTGACACCGCTAAATGGAAAAGACTTTCGCCAGAATTTCAGCATGCCGATCAATACTTTCCCGGGAAAAATGTCGGCCAGCATCAATGGCAGAAATCTCATTCCCGGTAAAGACTTTATTGTACTTGCAGAAAGTAGCGGCAAAACTGGTAGCGGAAAGCTCAAACAGATCGACTCAGCCACATTTTCTGATCCCGATCAGCGTATGCTCGTTATCCTCAAAGACAAACTGACCTGGTCAGCGTCCATGCAACAGGCTGATTATACAGGTATTCAGTTAGATAAAAAAAACATAAACGGCATTCCTTCCGATTATACCATTGCCATAGAAAACGTTTTTAGCCGGCTTTTCAAACGGCCAATATCTGTGGACTTGTCAAGGGAATCAGAAAACCCGACTCTCTGCTCATCATTACCGCGCATTATGACCATTTGGGCGGAATGGGCAGCGAAACCTATTTTCCTGGTGCCAATGATAATGCCAGTGGTGTAGCATTTCTGCTGAGTCTAGCGAAATATTACGCGGCCAATCCTCAACCCTATAGCATGGCCTTCATCTGCTTTGCCGCCGAAGAGGCAGGACTGGTAGGCTCCAAATATTTCACAGAAAATCCAGTTGTACCATTGGAACAGATTCGGTTCCTCATCAACATAGACATGGTGGGTACCGGAGAAACTGGCATTACAGTGGTGAACGGTAGCCTGCATACCAGGGAATTTGGTATGCTCAACCGCATCAATGACCAAAAGAAATACCTTCCAAAGATCAATGCGCGGGGTAAAGCAGCCAACAGCGACCATTATTTTTTCAGTGAAAAAGGAGTTCCTGCCTTTTTCATCTATACGCAAGGTGGCATTAGCGCTTATCATGATATTTATGACAAAGCAAGTACCTTGCCTTTAACGGAGTTCCCCAATTTATTTAAGTTATTTGTAGCGTTCAACAAGTCGTTGATGGAATAAAAAAATCTGATCTTATGTCCAGCTTATTTTCCCCTATTCAAATCAAAAACCTCTCGTTAAAAAACAGAATCGTGGTGTCTCCTATGTGCCAGTACTCTGCTACAGATGGCTTTGCAAACGATTGGCATCTTGTACACCTCGGAAGCCGTGCAGTAGGCGGTGCCGGCCTGATTATACTTGAAGCTGCTGCCGTAAACCCTGAGGGCCGTATTAGTTACGGCGACCTGGGGATCTGGAGCCATGAACATGTGCCCTTCTTAAAACGCATCACAGATTTTATGCATAGCCAGGGGGCTGCCAGTGGCATCCAGTTGGCCCATGCCGGCAGAAAAGCGAGTACGGAAGTGCCATGGAAAGGTGGTAAGCAAATCAAAGAAGGTCCAGGCAGCTGGAGAACGATAGGCCCTAGCGCAATAGCCTTCCATGATGGTGACAATGTACCTCTGGAAGCTTCGCTTAATTATATCCGTGAACTAAAACAGGATTTCCGAAATGCCGCAAAACGTGCATTAGAGGCCGGTTTTAAAGTCATAGAACTGCATGCTGCGCATGGCTATCTGCTTCACCAGTTCCTTTCTCCTTTGAGCAATCAACGGAACGATGAATATGGCGGAAGTTTCGAAAACCGCGTACGCCTGCTTACCGAGGTAGTGCAGGAAGTGCAAATGGTATGGCCGGCAGAAAATCCTTTGTTTGTACGCATCTCCGCAACCGATTGGGCTGAAGGTGGCTGGAATCCGGAAGAGTCGGTAAAACTAGCGGCACTATTAAAGACACTCGGTGTTGACCTTATAGATTGCTCATCCGGTGGATTAGCATCGCATCAACAGATACCGGTTTTCCCCGGATATCAGGTTCAGTTTGCTGAAGAAATCAGGAAAACAGGGGTACTTACGGGCGCCGTCGGACTAATCACTACAGCCGAACAATCGGAAAGCATTCTTCAGGAAGGAAAGGCCGACCTTATTTTCATGGCCAGGGAAATGCTTAGAGATCCGTACTTTCCCTTACATGCAGCTCATGAACTTGGCGAAGAAATTCAATGGCCCGAGCAATATGACAGAGCGAAACCAAGGCATAAGTAGTGAAGGCAAGTCCTCACAAGAACCACAGTTCCTTCACCATTTCTTCACAAAAAGATACCTCTTTGTGACTTTGATGTGAACAAGGCATAAAGAAAGTGTGAATATGCCTGCTTTTGTGAATGAATAGAATACGAACTGTCTCCGAATTAAACCAAATTGCTTTAATTTCGTTTTATATTAAAATTAAGATCTGATATTATGTTTGATAAATTAATGGCAGCCCAGCAAAAGGCTGAAGAAATAAAAAAGCGCCTGGATACAGTTTCAGTATTCGGAGAGGTAGAAGGTGGAGCAATTAAAATTACCGCTACTGCCAATAAGGCCATCACCGCAGTAGAGATTGATGAAGAATTTTTCAAGCAGGCTGATAAAGAGGAATTGGAAGAACTCCTGCTAACTGCAATTAATAAAGCACTGGCACAGGCTGACCAGGTAAGTGCAGTGGAAATGCAATCGGCTACTAAAGATATGCTTGGTGGACTTGGTGGAATGTTTGGAGGATAAAAACTATGAAATATACATATTATGGCCAGTCTTGCTTCTCCATAGAGGCCGACGGCAAAAAATTCCTGTTCGATCCCTTCATCTCACACAATCCGCTGGCTAAGGATATCGACATTAGTAAAATCGAGGCAGACTATATCCTGATAAGCCATGGACATGGGGATCATGTAGCAGATTTGGTGCAAATTGCCAAGCAAACTAAAGCGCAGGTTATTGCGATGGTCGAAGTGGCTTCCTGGATCAAGAAACAAGGTGTAGAAAATGTAATAGACATCAATTTTGGAAAAGCAAAGTTCGACTTCGGTACATTGCGCACCGTCTGGGCAGTACATAGCAGCTCTAATCCAGATGAAAGTTATGGCGGCAATCCTGCGGGCTTTGTGTTAGAACTGGAAGGAAAATCAATCTATTTTGCAGGAGATACAGCGTTAACGACGGAAATGAAACTGCTGGCTGACCTGTACAAGTTGGATTATGCAATTTTACCCATTGGTGGTCACTATACCATGGATGTAGATGATGCGTTAATTGCTACCAAATACCTGGACTGCGATACGGTTATCGGTGTACATTATAACACTTTTCCACCGATACAGATCGATCCCGAAGATGCTGTAGCTAAATTCAAAAGAGAAAACAAAACGTTGTTGCTTCCCGGAATCGGAGAAACTATCGAACTGTAATTCTTTTCGACATCTCGACGATAGAACACATCTCTCCTATCGTCGAGATGTCCTTCGTTAATGCGCAGCCAGCCAGTTTTCGCCCTGTCCAATTTCCACTTCAATAGGTACAGTGGTTTTAATCGCCGTTTTCATGCGGTGTGCAATGATCTCCTTCATCTCCTCTACTTCCGTCTTCAGTACATCAAAGACCAACTCATCATGGACCTGCATTGTCATTTTAGATTGCAATCCTCTGTCTTTAATATCTTTATGTATATTGATCATCGCTACCTTAATCATGTCGGCTGCGGAGCCTTGTATTGGGGCATTGATGGCATTTCGCTCTGCAAATCCCCGAACGGTCTGGTTAGCGGAATTGATATCTCTAAGATACCTCCGACGACCTAAGATTGTTTCTACAAACCCATTCTCCCGGGCAAAATTCATCGTATCGGACATATACTGCTTAATTCCAGGGTACTGGTTAAAGTATTGCTCAATAATCTCCGCAGCTTCCCTTCGTGGGATTCCCAGGTTCTGGGATAAGCCAAAAGCCGACTGCCCATAGATGATTCCAAAGTTGACCGCCTTGGCATTTCTACGCTGTGTAGAGGTTACTTCTTCTATAGTGATGCCATATACCTTAGCCGCTGTTGCAGTATGGATATCAATGCCCTTATTAAACGCATCCAGCATATTTTCTTCTTTACTGATGTCGGCAATGATCCGCAGCTCTATCTGTGAGTAATCCGCAGAAAGCAGAACATGATTTTCATCCCTTGGAATAAAAGCCTTACGCACTTCCCTTCCCCTGTCTGTACGGATCGGTATGTTCTGCAGGTTTGGGTTATTAGAACTCAACCTGCCCGTAGCAGCTACGGCCTGATTATAACTGGTATGAACGCGACCGGTTTTAGGGTTAACCAGTAGCGGCAAAGCATCCACATAGGTAGATTTTAACTTCTGCAATTGTCGGAAGTCAAGGATATCCTGGACAATGTCACTCTTACTGGCTAGTGCCAGCAACACGTCCTCCCCGGTCTGGTATTGTCCGGTCTTGGTTTTCTTCGCTTTTGGATCCAGGCAGAGTTTATCAAACAGCACCTCTCCCAATTGCTTAGGTGAAGCAAGGTTAAATTTAATACCGCATTTATCGTATACATTCTGTTCAAACCTGCGGATGTCGATTTCAAGTTCCTTAGAATAATTGATCAGCGTGTCCATATCAATACGCACACCTTCCTTCTCTATATCAGCCAAGACATAAATCAATGGATTTTCTACCTCCATCGCCAATTGCTCGGCATTGAGCTCTTTAAGCATCGGACTAAATACATTTGCCAATTGCAGGGTCACATCAGCATCTTCCGATGCATAATCGACCACTTTTTCTACCGGCACATCCCGCATGGTACCTTGGTTCTTCCCTTTTGGACCAATAAGCGTTGTGATAGAGATCGGAGAGTAGTTCAGGTAGTTTTCCGACAATACATCCATCCCATGCCGTGTATCGGGATCGATCAGATAATGTGCCAGCATGGTATCAAATAGCTTTCCTTTGATCTCTACACCATACCAACTGAGAATGAGCATATCATATTTGATGTTCTGACCAATCTTTGCGATGTCCTCATTTCCCCATACCTGTTTGAACTCATCAACAATCGCCTGTGCTTCCTCCCGGTTTTCAGACAATGGTATGTAATAGCCCTCTCCTGGTTTAAAAGAGAAGGAAAGTCCCACCAGATCAGCCAGATTGGCATCTGTACCGGTAGTTTCTGTATCAAAGGAAATGCTTTCCTGTTGCAACAGTAGCCCAATAAGTTCCTTACGGAGTTCTGGAGTATCAATAAGTTTATAGTCGTGCGGAGTATTTTCGATGGTCTTTGCTGCCGGCTGATCGAACATTTCCGGAGTAGCAACAAAAATCGTAGAATTATTTACTGGCTGTGCGGTTACATTACCAAACATATCCATTTGACCGGAAGTGTTTTGTTTTGCATCATTCACACTAAAGTCATCTCCAAAAACACGTTTACCTATGGTTCTGAATTCAAGTTCGGCAAACAGTGGCTCCAGCAGTTCCCTGCTTGGCTCTTCCAGTTCAAGGGATTTCTCATCAAAATCCACCGGCACATTCAATATAATTGTAGCGAGTTTTTTAGAAACCATACCTTGGTCGGCATACATTTCTACATTTTCACGCTGCTTGCCCTTCAGTTCATGCGAATTTGCAATGATATTTTCTACCGATCCGTATTGTTTGATCAGGGACTTAGCTGTTTTTTCACCAATACCAGGGATGCCGGGTATATTGTCTACAGCATCACCCCACAGACCAAGAATATCAATCACCTGCAACACATTGTCGATATCCCATTTTGCCAAAACTTCGGGCACTCCCATGATTTCCATGTCATTGCCCATTCTAGCAGGTTTATAAATGAAAATATTTTCTGATACGAGTTGCGCAAAATCCTTGTCCGGTGTCATGCAAAACACCTGGAAGCCTTCTTTTTCTGCTTCTTTGGCCAAGGTTCCTATGATATCATCTGCTTCGTAACCATCCTTGGTGATCACTGGGATCCGGAATCCTTCTATCAATTTAAAAATATAAGGCAATGCGGCAGAAAGATCCTCAGGCATGGCCTGACGGTGGGCTTTATAGGCCTCGAAATCCACATGCCGCTCTGTTGGGGCATCAGTATCAAAAACTACCGCGATATGTGTTGGCTTTTCCTTTTTCAGTACCTCCATCAGTGTGTTGGCAAAGCCCATCACGGCAGAGGTATTGATTCCTGTTGAGGTAAACCTTGGGTTTTTACTCAAGGCAAAATGTGCCCTGTAGATCAGGGCCATGCCGTCAAGAAGAAAAAGTTTTTTCATCTGTTTTATAATTTGCTTTTCAGTTTGATGAAGCTGTCATTTAACACTTTCATCGGATTATGTATTGCTTGCGCTCAATGCCGCTCAGCGATAAAGGTAACAATACTCTGCCATTTAGATAACAAAGCACGAATAATTTCCGTTATTTGAGCATGACCAAAACCTTAAAAGCAGCGGCCTTGTTTTTAGGCCTTTTTATAAGCGGCACGACAGTGAGCGCTCAGGATGCCATAGTGATCAGCGATGGCAATTTTGTACGCGGAACGATTAAGGCAACCAATTTTTCCAGCGTAGTGCTAAAGAACGAAGATGAATCACTATCGCAATACATGGCCAAAGACATCAAGGAATTTGTATGGAACGGCGAGACCTATGTGAGCAAACCGATCGTTATAAAAAAACGCATGGAGTATCGCTTTTTTAAACTGATTGAGCAAGGCGCGGTCAATCTTTACGCTATTGGCGGCAATACTGCCGCGGAGGAACCCCCGGTCAAAAGAACAAGGATCAGACCCGACATCAGTGTAGGTGGCGGAACGGGGGGATTAGGCGCTGGAGGAGGAATCGGGATCAGCTTAGGCGGCGGACGGCGCAGCAGTGAACCTACCGCAAAGACTGTTTTACCTGTGACCTATTTTATTGAGAAATTTGGAACCGGACCTATGCTGGAAATGAATGTGGAAGCTGCTTCATCTGCGGGAAAAACACAACAGATTAAAAGTGCCTTACTCCAGAAGATGAACAATGATGAAGACCTCGCAGAACGCATCAAAGCAACCGAAGAGTTTGATGCCAAACTGGTCAGGGCTTTTGTAGCCGCATACAATGCTATGAAAAAATAATTACCGGCTGATACAACCTATTTTATGATCGTTTACCATTCCTGTGGCCTGCATGTATGCGTAACAGATGGTAGTTCCAAAGAACTTAAAACCTCTTTTCTTCATGTTCTTGCTGATGGCGTCGGAAATCTCTGTTCTGGCCGGTACGTCGCGCATTCCCCTCACATGGTTCAGGATAGGCTTCCTGTCGGGCAAAAACCCCCAGATAAAATCTGAAAATGAACCGAACTCCTCCTGTATTTCAATAAAGAGTTTAGCATTATTGATTGTAGCATTTACCTTTAGCCTATTGCGGATAATTCCCGGGTCATTCATCAGTCGTTCTACGTCCGACTCATCAAAAGCCGCTACTTTACAGACGTCGAAATTAACAAAGGCTTTTTTATAACCATCTCTTCTTTTTAAGATCGTGATCCAACTCAGGCCGGCCTGCGCGCCTTCCAGAATCAGGAATTCAAAAAGGGTTTTATCGTCATAGACAGGCTTACCCCATTCTTCGTCATGGTATTTAACGTACAGCGGGTCTGAACCACACCAGTCGCATCGGATCACATCCATCATTGTGTTTTCAATTACTAATATTTATAAAAACGCCGGCGAATTACAACTCTTCCAAGGGGTTCCAGAAGTGCTGCTTAAAATGCTGGACTTTATCATTTATGACAACTATGCCCTCCTGCTCCAGCAATTCCTGCATCCGTTCAGGTGTGGAAAAATGAAACTTTCCAGTCAGCAGACCAGAGCTGTTGACTACTCGGTGTGCCGGCACAGGTGGCTCTGCCAGTCCCGCATTACTCATGGCATAACCTACCATTCTAGCTGAACCTCCTGCTCCCAGACTTCTGGCTATGGCTCCGTAGGACGACACTCGTCCCTTTGGAATGAGCCTTACCAACTCAAATACCTGGTCATAGAAGGACTGTTCCATCAGTCAAAAGAGAATTGAATGTAATTGATATTTTTATCGTGCTTCAGGTAAATCCTCTCGTAATGCGTTTTAATCGAAAGTACTGCATCTGCATATTCCGACTTATACAACTGGTCTGTTTGCTTATGGGTCACCAGACCTAGCTCTTGAACTACTTGTACCGTATATGCATATAATCCATCATTGTCGGTTTTCAGGTTCACCTTGCCGCCTGGCTTTAACATCACCTTATACCTATTCAGAAACGCCGGAAAAGTGAGGCGTTTTTTTCTCTGCTATCTTGTGGCTGGGGATCGGGAAAAGTGATCCAGATCTCATCCACTTCACCCTCGCCAAAATAGTCCATAATGTCCTCGATCTGTATCCTTAAAAAAGCCAGGTTCTGGATACCTTCATCTACACCAGTCCGCGCGCCGCGCCAGATCCTGTTGCCTTTAAGATCTACTCCGATGAAATTCTTTTCCGGAAAGAGCTTAGCCAGGCCCACGGAATATTCTCCTTTTCCACAGGCTAGTTCCAGTACAACGGGCTTATCGTTTTTAAAATGATCTGCCGCCCATCTGCCTTTTAGCACTTTGCCTTCATCAAGCTGATAAACGTTCGGAAAGGTATCTATTTCCGCAAACTTTCTTAATTTATCTTTACCCACTTTTTAATGTTTTTTACAAACTTAGAGAATTGTTTTCAATAACGATCATTCCGCAATGCATCCTCCCGCAATTTAAAACTTAACCTGTATCAATGCGGACTTAAGACAATTTGCTTATTTTCGCAGGATAAATATTCATTCATTGGAAAAGAACGCAAAAATATACGTAGCCGGACACCGGGGTATGGTGGGATCAGCAATTTACCGCAAGCTTATTGCAACAGGTTATACCAACGTCATTACCAGGACCTCCTCGGAGCTGGACCTTCGGGATCAGCAGGCAGTGACCGGGTTTTTCGAAACAGAAAAACCAGCTTATGTATTCCTGGCGGCGGCTAAGGTAGGTGGCATCGTAGCAAACAACACTTATCGCGCTGATTTTCTTTATGAAAACCTGTGTATACAGAACAATGTGATCCACCAGTCTTATATGAATGGAGTAAAAAAACTGATGTTTCTGGGCTCCAGTTGCATCTATCCTAAACTGGCACCACAACCATTGAAAGAAGAGTACCTGCTGACCGGACTATTGGAAGAGACCAATGAACCTTATGCGATCGCGAAAATCGCAGGGATCAAAATGGCCGATGCTTACCGATCCCAATATGGCTGTAATTTCATCTCTGTAATGCCCACCAATCTTTACGGATATAACGATAATTACCACCCGCAAAACTCACACGTACTACCGGCATTGATCCGCAAGTTTCATGAAGCAAAAGTGAATGGTACAACAGAGGTCACCATCTGGGGCTCGGGTTCACCTATGCGTGAGTTTCTTTTTGCAGATGACCTTGCAGATGCCTGTTATTTTCTGATGAACAGCTTCGATGAACCAGGTTTTGTGAACATTGGCACAGGTCATGACCTAACCATTAAAGATCTGGCATTACTCATCAAAAAAGTGATTGGTTTTGAAGGGGAACTGGTTTTAGACAGTAGCAAGCCAGATGGAACTCCACGTAAGCTAATGGACGTGTCTAAACTAAATGCACTGGGTTGGAAGCACAAAATAGAACTGGAGGAAGGTATTCAATTGGCATATAGAGACTTTCTCACCAAGCATATTTAACACTCCCTCTTGCGCATATAGTCAAAATTGATATCTTTGCTAAAGAACATAAACTTTAGCTATATGACACTAGTTCAACTGGAATATATTGTTGCTGTAGACACCTACAGAAGCTTTGTGGGGGCCGCAGAGAAGTGTTTTGTTACCCAGCCTACGCTCAGCATGCAAGTACAGAAATTGGAAGAAATGCTGAATGTCAAGATATTCGACCGCAGCAAGCAACCAATCATCCCTACAGAGATTGGCGCGCAGATTATAGAGCAAGCGCGATCGGTATTGCAAGAGAGTCAAAAGATTAAAGAGATCATTAGTAGTCAGCAACAGGATGTAGTGGGAGAATTGAAGGTTGGCATTATCCCCACCGTAGCGCCTTATCTCCTGCCTAAAGTTATTTCTGCTATGATGGAAAAATACCCCGACCTGAAGCTGCTCATCTGGGAGTATACAACAGAAGAGATCATCCACCACTTGAAAACAGGTATTCTGGACTGCGGAATTCTTGCTACTCCTCTTGTGGACAATGCTATTACAGAAACGCCAATGTATTATGAAAACTTTGTAACCTATATCAGCAAGAACAGCAAACTCTATAAAAAGAAAACGATAGATGCAGATGATCTCGAAGATGAGAACATCTGGCTCCTGAATGAGGGACATTGTATGCGCTCACAGGTACTGAACATCTGTCGATCTACCAAACACAACCGTTTGCAAGGACTCACTTATAATACCGGAAGCGTAGAAACGCTGATCCGCATGGTAGACATCAATAATGGCGCAACCTTACTACCTGAACTTGCACTGGAAGAATTGAGTAATAAACAACTGACTAAAGTACGTTACTTTAAATCGCCCGAGCCAGTTCGCGAGATCAGTTTGGTAACCCATAAGAATTTCATCAAACGAAGAATGCTAAACGCACTAAAAGAAGAGGTGCTGAATGTGATTCCCAAAACGATGAGGCAAAAGAAGAAAAAAGACGTTGTTGGTTTGTAAACTTATTACTGGACAGTCTAATATGAGCTCTATCCTATTAGGGCATTCCTAGGGCTTTAGTAGGGCCTTTCTAGGGCCTTGGTATATCCCCGGCCCCAGTAAAGTTTTAGAAAGGATTACTTAAAGAAGATATCAGGCAAGACTCATGTAGGAAGCGCTCTAAAACCAGGCTCGATTGGCAATTAGGATTTAATGTATTGGATTGCTGGGAGATAAATCTTATTTTTGACCTGTAGATTCATTTATATCTTCAATCAGGTTGTCCAGGGAAACACATACCGTTAATTCTTTCGAAGAATTATTTAGAAGCAATTATCCTAAGCTCTGTCATTTTGCAATGCAATTTTTAAATGACAATGACGCAGCAAAAGATATTGTTCAGGAGAGCTTTGTGACCTATTGGAACCTCAAAGAGCGGCTTTCTGAAGCTCCGGAAGCTGTTCTCAGTTTCCTCTATTCCTCTGTAAGAAATGCCTGTCTGAACAAACTCCGCAGACAAAGATTGGAATTAGGCTATCTGAACCAGCAGGAGCTGAATCCCTCGGAAGACGCCGTAGCCTTAAACGCGATGATCCGATCGGAAGTACTCACCGAACTGAATAAAGTGATTACTACTTTGCCCGAAAGCTGTCAGCGTATCTTTCGCATGGGCTACCTGGAAGGGCTGAAAAATCCGCAGATTGCCGAAGAGCTGGGTATTAGTATCAATACCGTGAAGACCCAAAAGAAAAGAGGCCTTGAGCTCTTAAAACTCCGTTTAAATCCGGATTTCTTCGCATTATTGTCTCTGTTCCTGATCAAATAAAAATTATTTTCATTTCTTTTCACCCCAATTTCATTTTCAGGTTTCTTATACGTGTCTATGGGAACGCAAAACAATTACAAACATACCGCAACACTCATCATCAAATTCCTGAAGAATGAGCTGACAGGCCAGGAGGCCCTTGATTTTGAGCGCTGGCTTAATGCCTCAATGGAGAACAGGGAGCTCGTGGAGTCCTTCCGCAATACCAAGGATGTGCAAAAAGAGATCAGTTATCTCCATGGAACAGACATAGATGGAGGTTGGGCAGCTATTAGTAGCAGGATCACGGAGCGATCGGCGAAGAGAATGCTTTGGAGCAGTGCATGGAAATATAGCGCAGCTGCTGTACTCCTGATTACGGTAGGATTTGGGGCTTACAAGTACAGCCAGCAATCCGCTGATGCCGCAGTGCATATGACCAGTCAGGTAGCAGACGTGCTGCCCGGCAGCAAAAAAGCGATATTGAATATGGCCGATGGCTCAGAGATCAGTCTCAATGAATCCTCACTTCGCCTGAACGGTCCGGATAAAAAAATGGATGTACATGCTTATCAGGGCCTATTGGTCTTTAACCAAACCGCGAAAACCAGTCGCAAAGGTTATAATACCGTAAAGACACCAAGAGCAGGAGAATACCGAATGATATTGCCTGATGGCACGAAGATATGGCTCAACGCCGCTTCTTCAATCGCCTTCGCAACCGATTTTAACAAAACCAACCGAAAGGTAATTCTCAAAGGGGAAGCTTATTTCGAGGTTGCGCACAATAAAGCACTGCCCTTTAAAGTCGATTTTAACGAAACGGAAGTGGAAGTTTTAGGCACTCATTTTAACATCAGCTCCTTTGGCGGCAAAAGCAGGACAACACTGATACAGGGCTCAATCAAGATTACAGAGGCAGGTAAGAAACAAATGCTCATGCCGGGAGAAAGCGCATCTGTAGAAGACGGGGCTTTAGCCATCAGTCAGGCAAACATGCAGAAATCCATTGCCTGGACGGAAGGGACCTTTTATTTTGACGGAGATACCATGCCCGAGATCATGAACCAGATTTTCAGGTGGTACGATGTAGAAGTTAAATACAAAGGAAAAGCAATAGAAAAAAAATACAGCGGAAATATCCGCCGACAAGCGACCTTGAAACAAACCCTGGAAATGCTCAATGCAGTAAGCGGGATCAAGTTTAGCCTCGAGGATAGAACGGTAACTGTCGACTACGATAAATAAACCTTAAACCAAAAAACCAGAACCATATGAACTAACCACTACCACACCACCGACAAAAGAATAGACATAAAAAACCCGGAAACACTGCCATGTTCCCGGAATTTATTGTGCGGCTATTCTCATTTGATGACTATCGAATTTCAATCAATTTTCAAAACCAACACATACAAAAATATGAAACAATTTCTTCTCGGCAAGTGTGCGGGAATATCCATGTCATTTAATAGAAAGATACTATTAGTTATGAGGTTAACTATTTTCTTATTAATACTCGGCACCCTGGCTGTACAAGCATCCGGCTACGCCCAAAAAGTCAGCCTTTCGGTACGCAATGCCAATATGGAAAGCGTATTTAAAGACATCAACAAACAAACAGGATATTTTTTCCTGTATGATGCAGATGTACTGAAGAAATCGGGCAGCATCAGTCTGGTGCTCAATAATGCGGAACTTAACGATGCGCTTAAACAAGTGACAGCTGGAAAAGCGCTGAGTTATAAGATCATTGATAAAACAGTGATCATTTCAGAGGTAAAAATAATAAGCTCAAAACAGGAAATTACAGTAAAAGGCACAGTTCGCAGCACAGAGGCAGGGCAACAAAAAGACCTCAGTCTGCCTGGAGTAGTGGTGACCCTAAAAGGAACCAGAAAATCTGTTGGAACCAATGAAAATGGCGTTTATGCCATTTCTGTTCCGGCTGATGGGGTATTGATCTTTTCAATGATCGGGTATGGTACACAGGAAATCCAGGTAAATGGCAGACAAACCATTGACGTATTATTGAAAGAAACTGCCAGCGATCTCCAGGAAGTGATCATCACCGCATTTGGCACTTCTGAAAAAAAAGAGAACCAGATTGGTAGTGCTTTTGTAGTGAACAGCAAGGACCTGGAACGTAGGCCACTCAACAGGATAGACCAACTACTGGAAGGTTTAGTACCCGGACTTCAATATGAAATCCAGGGTGGAATACAAGGAGGAAATACCAGTAGCATCCGCCCAAGGTATCAAACGACGATCAGGGGAGAGGCTTCATTCGGTGCCTCCAGTGATCCGTTATGGGTATTGGATGGAATTCCTTTGAATACTGGTAATGAGAACAACTCCATCTTAGGCATGAATACGAGCATCAGTCCGCTCACCTATTTAAACCCCAATGATATTGAAAGTGTGGTTGTGCTTAAAGATGCCTCTGCGACCGCTTTATACGGCGCTGATGGTTCAAATGGGGTCATCTTAATTACTACAAAGAAGGGCGTGTCGGGACAAAGAACTGTGAGCTACTCATTCAGGTCTGGACTTAACCTGATTGGAAACAATCATCTTCAGGTGCTCAATGCCGACCAATACCAGGAACTATACCGGGAGTCCTATCAGAACAATACGGCATTGGATCAATCAAAATTATTTCCGCAGGGAAATGGAAGTACTGATTGGTACAAAGAAATTTTCAGGACTGGAGTTACTACACAGCATGACCTATCTCTTTCCGGCGGAATTAAGAATACACGCTACTACATCTCTGGTGCATATTTTAGAGAAAAGCCGATTGAGATCAGTAATGACATCCAACGTTTGTCGACCAGGATCAATATCGACCAAAAAATCAATAAGTCTATAGACCTTTTCCTTAGGGTGGGTGCATCTTATAATACCAACAAAATGTTTAACCCTGGTAACAATTATTATGCAAACAGGCCGGTAGACAGCCCTTACGATGCAGAGGGGAATTTTGTAAGAGATATCTATAATGTTCTGGACGAAGCCAAATACAATCAGGACCAGCAAAAAACGAATGCATTTACCGGGAACATTGGAGGTACTATAAGCATCCTACCCGGGCTAAACTATACCACAACGAATGGATTAGACTCCAGGCTCAGTCATGAAGACATCTATGGCTCTATGCTGACGAATAGCAACAGGGATGAAGGAAAAGCGGTATTTGCTAAAAGTAAAACCTTCGACTGGAATTCCCAGCACCGGTTGAATTACGAAAAAAGCTTCGGAAAGCATGATTTATCTGCACTTCTGGCGGGTGAGGCAAGGAGCAATCGCCGTAGATCGAATTCAATTACAGGATATGGCTTTGAAAATGATGATGTCCGCAACGCAAATCTTGCCCAAAGAACGGAATATAGGTTGGGTGGGGATGAAAAAACCGGAATTTCTTATTACGGACAGTTAAGGTATACTTTCGCAAATAAATATAGCATCCTAGGCAGTTTCCGCAAGGATGCTAATTCCGATTTTGGTTCTGATGTAAGGTGGGCAAATTTTAGTTCGGTAGGAGCCGCCTGGACAATTAGTAACGAAGATTTTTGGACCAGTAAGGCCGTAAATTTTGCAAAGCTAAAGGTGAGTTACGGCATCAATGGGAATTCCAGAATTGGTTCTTATAAAGCAAAAGGGGTATACAGTTTCACCGATCAATACCTGTACGACAGCGAAGTAGGCGCTGTAATGGTATCTGGAGAAAATCCCCGTTTATCTTGGGAAACCACCAAGACCCTCAATGCCGGACTCAGCATTGGCCTGTTTGACAGGATCACTTTGGAGGCCGAATTCTACAACAGAACAACCAAAGACATGCTGGATGAAGTGGATGTAACGCGTACAGTTGGTTTCACTAGTGTGACACAAAATATTGGATCTGTCCGCAACAGGGGGATAGAGGTGAACCTGATCACTGAAAACGTAAAAAGTAAAAACTTTGGTTGGACGACGATCTTCAATATCGCCAAAAATACCAACAAAATCCTTAAGCTATATAACAACAACTCCAAGGTCCTGGACATTGCGATACGAGAAGTAGGACAAGATGCCAGCACATTTTACCTCATTCGTTGGGCTGGAGTAGATCCCCGAGATGGAGGACCGCTTTGGTACGACAATCGAGGCAACATTACTAAGACATTTAACTTGGCTAACCGCGTTACGGCCGGAACGGCTACCCCTGATTTTTTTGGTGGTATGACCAATAGGATCAATTATAAATCCTTTAGTCTTTCTGCGTTGATGATCTATAACGTAGGAGGATATGCATTTAGCAGGTTACAACGCGATGCAGAATCGGATGGAAGAAACCTTGCTGCGTACAATCAGTCGACCAATTTACTTGATCGCTGGAGGGAACCCGGCGACCTGAGCAATATCCCTAAAACGGTTTTAGGAGAAAATGCAGACAATGGCAGAAACTCCACTCGATTCTTGCACAAAAAAACCAGTCTCAGGCTGCAAAACGTCAGCCTGAACTACAGTTTACCAAAAACGCTGATTAAAAAGATCAACCTTGATCGTGCTGGAATATATCTGCAAGCAGATAATATCGGTTTTTGGACGCCCTATAGCACCCCATCCGACCGCAACGATTTTCGCAATTCATTTAGTCCCTACCCGCAACCAATTGTATTGTCTCTTGGTTTAAATGTAAGCCTTTAAATACCATGAAAAAGTCCAATTATATCCTTATCATATTAATGACTGTTTCATTAACAGTCGTCTCCTGCAAAAAATTCCTTGAAAAGGAACCTTTCAATACCACAGGAAAAAACACTTTGTTTGAAACAGTAGATGGTGCAAAAGCTGCCATGAATGGCGTTTATAACCGCACTTTAGAATACTATAAAGAAGACTTCGCCATGTATGGCGATGTAGCTTCAGACAATTTAATCCGGACTGCCAGCGGAACAACCATGGTGGATCAGTTCAATTTTGAGAGCGCAACAGTAGATGACGCACTCGCAGTAGGCGACATCTGGTTGAACATTTACTCTGCACTGAACAATGCGAATAACATATTGGCTGCGGTTCCGGAGCTGAAGACAAGGTTCCCGGATCAGACCAGCACGCTGGAATCTATAACTGGCCAAGCATTGGCTATGAGAGCCCTATTTCATTTCGACCTCTGTCGTGTCTATGCGCAACCCTATAATTCTACTAATGACGCCTCCCATATGGGGATTCCAATTGTCTTGAAAACGCCAAGTCCTGGTCAGCAATTGGCTAGAAACACAGTTAAAGAGGTCTATGATCAGATCATAGCTGACCTTACAACTTCCCTACCCCTGCTGGAACAACATGCCAATGCTACGGCCCAAACCAGAATGAGCTATCAGGCCGCCCTTGCGCTGCTCTCAAGGGTTTATTTATATAAGGGTGATTGGACCCAATGTCTGAACTATGCCAATATGGTGATCCAGGACAACCGGTATCAACTTGTCAGTGCGGCGGATTACTCAGGAATATTTTTGGCCACAAACCCTCAGGACAATAGCGGAAAAAAGATTGAGATGATCTTTCAATTGACTAATGCAGGCCTTGCGAACAGCCCTAGTAACATTGCAAATATATTTTCTGATGCAGCAGCAGCCGAATACGGTGCTTCCGGGAAACTCAGAAACCTATATGATGCGGACGACATCCGCTTCACCAGGATGTTTACTATTCCTGCGACGGGTAAAAATACACAGCGGTACCTGACTAAAAAATATGCAGATGGAGTAGTATCAGCGGTGAGGCCGCCAGCGATACAGATCATCCGTTTATCTGAAGTGTACCTAAACCGCGCTGAGGCACTTTGGAATCTCCAAAGATATGCTGAAGCTGCGGATGACCTTGAATTTATTTCTCAAAGAGCCCATCCAAGCAGACAAATCACGGTCAACACTACCGGTGTCGATTTGGGCCGGCAAATCATGGAGGAACGCAATAGAGAACTTTGCATGGAAAACCACCGGCTTTTTGATTTAATAAGACGTAAGGAAGCACTAACGAGAGGAGTCGATTGCAATGCAAACACCTGCGTCCTCAGCTACCCCAATGACAAATTTGTGTTGCCTATCCCGAGTAGGGAAACTCAGGCCAATACCGCACTTATTCAAAACCCAGGATTTAACTAATTAAACGTGATGAACAAACATATAAAATATCTCATGGTCTGCATTTTGCCTGTACTGTTACTGGCAGCATCCTGTTCCAAGGAATCCGTGCCATATGACAACCCTTTTTTCCATATCAATTTCGAGAATAATAATGCTATAGAAGTTCTGGCCAACCGCAAGGACACAGTAGACTATAAAATATACCTGAGTTCAGCGCTACAGTTTGAACCCATCACGCTAAATTACGAGGTAAAGATTGGTGATGGTCTGTTGGAAGGCCGCGATTTTGAACTGATCACCAAAGGCGGAACGATGAATTTCGCCCAGGGAATTTTTGAGCGGCCAGTAAGAATTGCCTGGAAGGAATCTACTTTGGATCCCACAAAGAACAACACACTTACGATTCGTCTATTGAGCAACAGCAAAAACTATACGATCGGTATGCCAGGTCCAGATGGTTTACAAAGAGAATTGGTCATTACCAAGAAATAAAGCAGACAGATGAGGAAGAAATTAACAATAATGGCGCTGCTGGCAATTTTTGGGTTTTGCCCGAGCCTTTATGCACAGCAAATACCACAAGATCCGAACCTGCTCAAAGGAAAGCTAAAAAACGGCTTTACTTATTACATATACAAGAGTAACAAAACGCCGGGAACCTCAGCCCTGAGGTTATTCCTGGATGCAGGATCAATCCAGGAAGAGCCGGATCAGTTAGGCCTGGCCCATTTTATAGAGCATATGGCCTTCAACGGTACTAAGCATTATTCAAAGAATGATGTGATTGAGTTTCTGGAGTCCAAGGGTGTGAAATTTGGTGCCGACCTGAATGCACACACCAGTTTTGATGAAACAGTATACAAGATCAGCATCAATACCGAAGACGAAAAGAACCTGGAGAAATCGATAGACATCATGGCTGACTGGGCCTTCGGTGTAACCTTCGATCAGCAGGAGATTGACAAGGAACGAGGTGTGGTAATAGAAGAATGGAGGAGTAAGCAAGGTGCCGACAACCGTCTCCGCGACCAGTATCTGCCGGTGCTTTTCAATAAATCACGTTATGCAGAAAGACTGCCTATCGGTAAAGTGGAAATCCTGAAGAACTTTAAGCGCCAGCGGATCGTAGACTTCTACGAGAAATGGTACCGACCCGACCTGATGTCTATTGCCATTGTAACAGACATTGACCCTAAAAAGGTAGAAAGCTATATCCAAAAAGAGTTCAATCAGTACAGTGCAAAAAGCAAGGCAAAACGTATCTATTACGAACTGCCGCAGCATAAGGATACTTTGTTCTCAATCCTGACCGACAAAGAAGCCAGATCTATAGAGTTGAGTGTATTCCACAAGATCAAGGCCTCTACAGCGGTCCAAACGGAACAGGATTATCAACAGCAACTGATCAAAACTTTTTTCAATGCATTAGCGAAAAACCGTTTCAGCAGGATTTCACAACTCCAGAACGACTTCAAAGACGGAAGTTTTTCAGTAAGCAATGTTGTCCCGAAAAACGGGATCGTAGCCGGAGGTGTAGCCTTATACCATGACCAAATCCAGGAAGGCATCAGACACTACCTGATAGAAAGCCAAAGGATTGCCCGGTTTGGGTTTACCAAAGCTGAAATACAGAAATTCAGGGATGAATATATCGCTGCCATCAAACGTTCTGCGGCTGCGGAAGACAAGACACAGGCCGAAACTTACCTCAATGAGATCCATGATACCTTCTATGAAGGCAGCACCATGATCGCAAAAACAACCCGCAATCAACTCGCATTAAAATACGCTCCTCAAATAGATTCATTGACCCTACTCACCTTTTTACAATTGAAAAACAACCCGGGCAATACCGTTGTCCTGCTGACAGCTCCTGAAAAGGATGCTGCCAGCCTACCGGGCCAAAAGGTGCTAAGCGCCTTGTTTGCAGAAGTGAAAGCAATGAAACTAAACCCATGGACGGATCAGGTGAGCATCCCTGACCGTTTGCTGGCACAGGAACCGGTTTCAGGAAAAGTAATCAGGGAAGAAAAGATTGAAGCGGTGGGCCTTCTTAAATGGACCTTATCAAACGGCACTACTGTATACCTGAAGCCTACGACAGAAAAGAAAGATTACATCTCTATCTCTGGATTTAGAAAAGGTGGGATTTATGCTTTAGATTCTACACAGTTCGCAACGGCACAATTTGTAAAGCCGGTAACCGGGCTGAGCGGTGCCGGGGCATTTGGTCGTCGCGCCCTAACCGAATTCCTTAGCGGAAATTCCGCTTCGGCCACGCTGGTGCTTTCCGGCACCAGGGAAGGTGTAGTAACCAGTGCTGACTGGAAAGATGCAAAAACCATGTTTCAGCTGATGTACCTGAAATGGGTCTACCCTAATGCAGATCAAGTCACCTTTGAGCAAACGAAGCGCAGCACCATAGAAAGCCTGGAAAACAATAAACTCTCCCCCTCCTACGCGTATAACAAAGCAATTGCAGAATTGCTGAAAGGGGATGACGACTACGCTTCTGACATGACTGCGGAGCGAATCAACAAAGAAGTCCGCTTCGAAGACATCATCCCTGTATTTAAAAGCCGCTTTGGATCGGCAAAAGACTTCCAATTCGTAGTGGTAGGTGGCTTCAATCCGGACAGCATCAGACCAATGATTGAGCAATACATCGGGGGATTGCCTTCTGGTGATTACAAGAAAGGATTCGAATATAAAGGGCCGGTGGGCGGTGCTGAGGGCAAAGACATTCTGGTATATGCAGGTGTCGCACCGAAAAGCACAGTTAACCTGTTCTATCAGAGCAACAAGGTCAACTACGAATACCCAGAAATCCTGGTTCAGACCCTGCTTCAGGAGGTGCTGAAAGTGAAGTTGCGCCTGAACCTGAGGGAAGAGAATTCAGGAGTGTATGGCGTCGGTGTAGCCATTTCCGCGACCGACATCCCTTCCGCTTTAATCCGGTCAAGGATCTCCTTCAGTTGCGCCCCGGAGTCAGCAGAGTTTCTGATTAAACAGGCTAAGCTGGAAGTAGCCAAGGTAGCCAATGAGCCTGGATATTTTCTGAGTGATCTTGCAAACATCAAAATACAACAGATCGATGCTTACAAAAAGCAGGCAGGGAAAAACCTGTTTTGGAGTTCCGCGCTTAGAAATCAGTTTTACTATGGTTTCAAAGACTACAGCTACTTCAATGAATACGAAAATATGATCAACAATATAACTCCTGCGTCGATTGCAGCTTATGCTAAAAAGTATCTGATAGATACTCCCGGCATCAAAGCTGTGCTAATGCCGGAAAATTTTAAGCCATTAAACTAATTGCGATGAAAAATATTCAAAAAATTTCCTTTCTGCTGATGCTGATCTTCTTGACTGCAGCAGGATGTAAAAAAGATCCCGTCATGTATAACAAAGGCATAGCATCCTTTACGCTGGTTGAGAAAAATACCGCAGGTGTGGTGCTAAAGGAATATCCAGGAACCATAACAAATGATGAGATCCTGGTATCTCTTCCTATAGAAGTTGACGTAACAAAACTGACTGTGGACTTCAAAACTGAAAATCCAAGAACAATTGTTCAGGTGGGTAACGAGGTTCAGGAGCCCGGATTAACAGAACAGGACTTCTCACAGCCTTTAGCTTTTAGGATAAAAGCAGAGGACAAAAGCACACGTACTTATCTGGTGAGGGTAGAGAAGAAAATTGCACTGGAATCCTTTGGCTTTTACAAAGCCGACAATCCCGTATTACAGGATGACTATAAAGGAATCATCCGAGGAATGAAGATCGAGATTCCTGTACCTGAATCGATCGACTTGACAAAACTCGTTGCGAGATTTAAAACGACTACCGGTGCATCATTAAAAATCGGAGCAACGGATCAACAAAGCCAGATAAGCGTAAACGACTTTAGCAATCCCATTGAATATCTATTTTCTGATCCTGCACTGCCGGTAGCTGAACCGATAAAATTCACCGCATCGATATCATTTATTGGCCCAAAATGGTGGATCATTGGAGAAAGCAACATCATTGTGCCGACTACGAGTGACCTCAAAATGGCCATCAACCCCATCACAAAATATCCATACCTGGTCTATTACAGATCCGGAAAAGACGAGCAGGGAACTGCAATAGCTACAGAGAACAGAAAAGTTGCTGTCATCAGTTATACAGGGTCGGACTGGACTTACCTTGGAGCTTCAACTGGAATTTCAGATGCAAGGGCAGTAAGTACTCAAATTGCTTTCGATGATGAAGGAAATCCTTATGTCGGGTATAATGACTATAGCGATAGCCAACAAAAAGGAACTGTACTAAAATATGAGAACAACGCCTGGAAGCCCGTAGGTACAAAATATTTCACACCAATGAAGGTTGATAAATTCTCCTTTACCATAGGTGAAAATAGCCAGCCAATAGTAGCGGTCTCAACTGGAACTGCAATAACAGGATATGCCCGTCGAGCGATTTATGTTTCGGGATTCAGCACGGGTCAGTGGATCAACATGACACCAGCGATCACTAATCCATTAATTGGTGCGGTATCTCCTTTTAGGGGTCTGGACGGAAAAAGTTACCTGGCGGTACTTGATAGAAACACCAATTTAAGCATGTATAAACTGGTGAATGGCGTATGGACGGCGGTAGGTCCAACTGGCTTTAGGGCGGCTGATAACCTACCTCCTTACACATCGGTAATTGGTGCTGCAAGTGCAAACGGAGATGTATACATCGGTTATCAAACCGTAGTTTCTAGTCGACGCCTAAACCGCATACTTAAGTTTAACAAAGTAAGCGCCACCTGGGAAGAACTTGGCTCTGCAGGTGACAGCCAAAGCGAAGATGAGAAATATGCGTTAGCTATAGACCCAAGCGGAAAACTGTACTTCGCTTTCGCCAATAATTCTGGTCTGTACTTCCGTACATTCAACGAGGCTACAAATAACTGGAACACACAACGATTAGTGGTATCAGGTAAGATCAACGGTTTCGACCTCCAGATTTCCTCCTCTGCTATTCCTTATGTCGCAGTGAGCACAGCAAGCGACAATAAAACCACAGTATACAAATACACGACTACAAAGTAATAGTACTGCCTGGACCTCCGTTCAGGCAATACTTTAGAACCGATATTCAACTTATGAAATTAAGACTAGTAGTAGTATTAGCGATGACCTTTGTGCAAGTGAAGGCACAAATAGTGGCATCCGGCTACGTATACCATGACAGCAACAACAACGGTAAAAAAGACCCCAATGAAAAGGGGATTGCCCGCGTTGCGGTCAGCAATGGACAGGAAGTTACGCTGACAGACGCGAAGGGTTTTTACAAACTTCCTGTAGCTGAAGACAACATGATCAGCGTGATTAAACCCACGGGATATCAGGTGCCTTTGAATGCCGACAATCTGCCGCAGTATTTTTACAACTATAAGCCGAAGGGCTCTCCGGCACTGAAATACAAAGGCGTGGCCCCTACTGGTCTTTTGCCAAAGTCTGTAGATTTTGCCTTAAAAGCCAATAAAGAAAGTGACAACTATACCGCGTTGATTTTCGGTGATCCACAGGTTTATAACGAAGAACAGGTAGGCTTTTTTGTCCGGGATGTCATTAAAGAAGTAGAAGGCATCCAAAACGTTTCTTTCGGAATCAGCATGGGAGATGAGGTGGGTGATAAGCTCGACCTCTTTCCCTCTTATACCGCAGCAGTAAAACGGGTGGGAATTCCCTGGTACAACATGATGGGCAATCATGACCTGGATATGGATGCTACAGATGATTTATTTTCAGACGAATCTTTTGAAGCTCATTTTGGCCCCGCTACTTATGCCTTTAACTACGGGAAAGTGCATTTCATTGTCCTGGACGATGTGCTGTACCCGGATCCGCGTGATGGGCGGGGTTACTATGGCGGGCTGAGGGAAGATCAGTTGAAATTTGTGGAGAATGACCTGAAGTATGTACCGAAGGACTATCTTATTGTCATGACCATGCACATTCCTATAAGTGAGCCAGAATTTCTGTTCAGTTCAGCAACCAGAAGGAGGCTTTTTAATGCCATAAAAGATTTCCCTCATACGCTGTCCATTTCCGCACACACCCATATGCAACGCCAGGATTTTTATGTCAAAGGCAACGAATGGCTGCAGGATAAGCCACATCACCACTTCAATATTGGAACTGCATCCGGCGATTTCTATTCCGGCTTAAGTGATAAAAATGGCACACCGATCTCTACCATGAGGGACGGCACACCCAAAGGCTATGGATTTATCCATTTTAAGGGAAATCAATATGTGATCGACTACAAAGTAGCAGGCAAGGATGTGGCTGAACAGATGAGGATCACCGCTCCGGAAAGACTAAAAAAGAACAGCGATAGCCTTGCATATATATACGTAAATTTCTACACCGGAGCGAAGGGTAACCAGGTACAATATAGAATAGACAATGGAGATTGGAATAAGATGGAACAAAGCTTCGAATTTGATCCTTTCTATCTCGCTGAGGTAGCCGAATGGAAAAGCATTACTGACAAGACCAAAAAAGCCAGACGCCCCTCTAATCCTGCTAAAAGCACGCATTTATGGAAAGGTGTTTTGCCTTTGGATCTGGCGGTAGGCAACCATTCCATCGAAGTGAAGGCATTGGATTTATTTGGCCGTACATTTAGCCAAAAAAGCATTTATAGCCTTACAGAATAAAGTATTGAAGGTCTCTGTGGAAATTTGCTGCAGAGACCTTCTAATATCAGTTTAAGGTCAACATGACCACGCTTTTAGCAGGAATCTGTACAGATTTACCTTTAGCTGTAAAGTCTTTCAGAACAATCTTCGTTTTATTTTCGAAACTGTTGTAATCAGAAACACTTTCAGATGTAAGGATTTTACCGGCAACAACCTCCTTCTCCAAATTAACACTAATGTTTTCTTTAAGTGAGGTATTTACTATGCTGATGTGTGTAACACCCTTGCTGTCCTTAGAGGCACTCACATTGAGGTCTGGATTTGAGATGTTAGTCTCCAACAATTCGGCATCCTGGTGTACCTTGTACATATCGAAGATGTGATATGTCGGGGTCAGGAGCATTTGGTCTCCTTTTGTTAAGATCACAGACTGGATCACGTTTACTGTCTGTGCCAGGTTGGCCATTTTTACCCGCTCTGCATGGTTATTGAATACATTTAAGGTCAGGCCTGCAACTAAAGCATCACGCAATGTATTCTGCTGATACATAAAGCTAGGATTTGTGCCTGCCTCTACGTCGGCCCATACCCCCCACTCATCTACCACTAACGCGACTTTCTTCCCCTTATCGTATTTGTCCATGATGGCAGAATGTTTATTCACCAATTCTTCAATACGCTTTGCCTGTTTGATGGAAGTTTCATATTCTGCTTCATTAAAATCAGTGGCTTTACCTCTAGGTTCCCACCTACCGCTCGGGAAAGTATAATAGTGAAGTGATAGCCCCCACATGCTTCTTGAAGGCACGTTTTTCATCAGAACTTCTGTCCAGTTATAGTCATCTATGTTTGCTCCTCCGGCTATTTTTTTCAAAGGTGCTCCCGGATAACTCATGCAAAATGTTTCGTACTGTTTATACAGGTTTGCATAATATTCTGGTGTCATATTGCCACCACAACCCCAGCTTTCATTGCCAACTCCCCAAAAAGGAACTTTATAAGGCGCCGGATGTCCGTTCTTAGTCCTCAGTGCGGATAAAGTACTCTTGCCTCCGAAATTCAGGTATTCGATCCAATCTTTCATTTCCTGAGGACTACCTGTACCAACATTGCCTGCAAGGTAAGGCTCGCATCCAATGAGGCTGCAAAGCTCCAGAAATTCATGTGTTCCAAACGAATTGTCCTCTGGAACCATGCCCCAGGTCGTATTGATACCTAGCGGACGCGAGACCTTAGTTCCTATTCCATCTCTCCAATGATACTGGTCGGCAAAACAACCGCCTGGCCACCTGAGGTTAGGCACCTTAATTTCTTTCAATGCTTTTACAATATCCATTCGAATCTTTCCATTCCTGTAAAATCCGTCATAAACACTTCGCCCAAGATGTTCAGCAAACTGCCCGTAGATATGTCTGGATATAGTAATGTCTGTCTTTTGAAGTTTTAAGTCTACTGAAGCTTGAGAAAAAGCAAGGTATGGGCCTGCCAGCAGGCATAGGGTAATAAATAGTCTTTTCATTATATCTGGTTTTCTGGTAAAGCAAAGCTAATCCATACGACAAAAATTCATGAGCATATATTAACCCATCATTACCGTTTTTTAACACAAGCCATCAGTAAAGATCATTAAAACTTCAAGCCGATGCCAAGAGAACAGGTCAACATTCGCGTATTCAGGTTGTTTCCATTTTCCGCTTCGGCTTTACTAAAGACTGGCAGTAAGGTATAGCTTGTCCTGAAATCGCCAAACACTACCGCACGACGAACGCTGCTTTCTCCAATTTTAATCCCCGCGACCAGGCTATTGTTGAAGTGGTTGACAAACTTCAGCGTAGCCTTTTTGTTATTTGCGTTTCGACCTGAAGCATCTATTGATTCAATATACCTGACTTTAGTAATGTAATTGACCGCGATAGCAGGAGCAATTCCAGCATAACCTGCAAACAAAAGTCTGGAAGAAGAATTAGCGAAATTATAATTGATGGTGATTGGAAATTCCAGGTAATCAACGTTGTAATTAAAATAATTATAGGCTTGTTGCTCATAGCCCTCATTGTCGTAGATGACAACATTATCGTTGCGCTCACGGTAAGCCATGCCCCGGGAGTTGAAGAGGATTTCGGCTCCAATGCTAACTCTGGTAGATAAGCTCCCATCTACAGTTAACCCACCAAAACCAGATGGCCGGAAAAATCGTCGGAAATAACCCAGATCGCTGCGTTGCGCAGGCCCAAATGGCTCAACGGTGTTCAGGAAAACGGAACCATTAACCCCTGCCTTAATACCGAACCTAAGTTTTCTTTCAAAAGGGTCTTGGGCATGGGCATATAGCCCATACAGGAGCAAAATGCTCAAAACAGATTTAAATTTCATAACAGTTTATATTTGTGTGTGTTACTAATTTAATAAAATAAAAATCCGTTAGCTGATTTTAACCCATAATTATCTGATCTTAGCATAATGATGTTACAAAACTTAAATAATTGAGAATATCTTTAAGTTTACATCGAAAAATATTAAGAAAATTTCATGCTGCAAGTTAAACACGCTAACCTTTATCTAACTGCAATCTCTGCAGTTGCCATAACCTTTGTACTTCTTGCGTTCAAGAAGGAAAGTGTATACAACAAATACACCCAAAGATTACAAGATACCACAAAAGCCAGCCTTAAGAAACCTGAGGACAACAGATTTACAAAAACCATTCTATCAAATGACCTCAATGAACCTATAGAACTTTCTGTTGCACCAGATGGAAGGGTATTCTTTGTGGAGCGGGCTGGTAATTTCTATGTTTATAATCCGGCAACTAAAAAGACAAGCCTGATTTATAAATTCCCGGTGAAAGCGGTAGATAAATACCTGAATGGAATGTTGGGCATGACCATCGACCCGGATTTTGCAAGCAACAACTACCTTTATTTCTTTTTCACTGCAAATGCAGGTGAGAAGTATAAACAGCACATTTCCCGTTTTAAGATTAGCAAAACCAGTGTTTTGGATATTAAATCTGAGAAAGTAATCATTGAAGTACCGATAGACCTTGAGGTTAGTGCACATACCGGTGGATCAATGGCCTGGGATAAGGACAAAAACCTGTTTATTTCCACTGGAGATAATACAGTGCCATTTGAATCACAAGGTTATGCGCCGATAGACAGACGTCCAAACCGTGTAAATTACACAGCTGAGCGCTCTGCAGGCAATACCAATGATTTACGTGGAAAAATCCTGAGGATACATCCTGAAGAAGATGGAAGCTACACCATTCCGGAAGGTAACCTCTTTCCTAAAGGAATGGAAAAAACAAGGCCGGAAATCTATGTAATGGGTTGCAGAAATCCTTACCGGATTTCCGTTGACCCTGCAACAGGTTATGTTTATTGGGGAGAAGTAGGGCCTGATGCCGGTACTGATGCTGCGCAGGGTGTACGCGGTTATGACGAGTTCAATCAGGCAAAAAAAGCAGGCAACTACGGTTGGCCATATGTAATCGGTAATAATATCCCATATACCGAGTTTGACTTTGCTACCAAAGCTGTGGGGCCAAGGTTTGACCTGAATGGTCCGGAAAACAATTCTCCTTATAATACCGGTCTCACAAAATTACCAGCTGCACAAAAGCCTCTGGTAGCTTATCCTTATAACAAATCTGAGGAATATCCCTTCCTGGGTGAAGGTGGAAGATGTGCAATGTCAGGACCGGTATACCACTATGATCCGACGATCAAATCGGCGAATAAGATGCCAGAGTATTACGACAAGGCGTTGTTTGTATACGACTGGATGAGAAACTGGATTTTTGCAATGCGCCTGGACGAAAACCAGAATTACAAAAGCATGGAGCCTTTTATGGAAAGTAATGGCGATTTCAGGCGTCCGATGGACATAGAAGTTGGTCCGGATGGCTCTCTTTATATCCTGGAATATGGTTCGGTATATGGAATAGACAATGTGGATGCGCGTTTGGTCAGGATCGACTTTAACGGTGGTAACCGTACTCCTTTCGCTAAGATAGAAACTAATGATACGATTGGCCTTGCACCCTATAAAGTGAACTTTGCCTCAAAAAGTTACGACAATGATACTGATGATAAGCTGAGCTATCAATGGATTTTTGAGGGCGGCAAAGTGGCCTCAGCTACAGAAAACCCGGTATATACCTTCAAGAAAAACGGCATCTATAAAGTTTCCCTAAAAGTTACTGATCAGGGAGGAAAATCTTCCAGTACCACTAAGATCATCAAGGTAGGGAATACGATGCCTCAGGTAACCATTAATACCAGTAGCAACAGTACCTTCTTTTTTCCTAAGGCATCGACATTCAGTTATAATGTAGCGGTTAAAGACCGTGAGGACAAAGTAATCAGTCCGGCAAGGCTAAAGGTAAGTATGAACTATATCGCTAAGGTAGCCAGTACACAGTCATTAATAGGGCATCAGGAAATTAGCCCAACCTATAATTTTGGCAAGTCCCTGATTGCAAAAAGCGACTGTAAAGCCTGCCATCAGGTAAATGCTAAATCCGTTGGCCCTTCATTTATGCAGGTCGCAAAGCGATATGCAACAAACAAATCGGCGGTAAGCATATTGTCTAAAAAGATCATCGCCGGTGGCGGTGGCGTCTGGGGAGAGCATTCTATGAGTGCCCACCCACAGTTGAGCCGGGACGACGCGAGTGAAATGGTAAAGTATATCCTTTCTCTGAGCACTACAGCAGTAAATCCAGCGCTGCCAAAACAAGGGACGACGGCGCTGAACAAACACCTGACCACAAGAGATCAGGGAAGGTATGTTTTTACAGCATCCTATACAGATAACGGCGGAGCAATTACCCCATTGACAAAAAAGGAAACGATTTTGTTGCGCCCGGCGAAAGTACAGGCAGAAGATGCAGATGTACTGAACAATATACAAAGAAGCGAAACTTATCTGGGAAGTATCCACAACGGCTCTTATTTCGCATTTAAAAACATCGACCTGACGAACATCACCAGGTTGACCTACAATTATGCCTCAGCCCAGCATAATGGCACTATAGAAGTACACATTGATGCCCCTGACGGATTGTTAATTAGCACAGTAGATTTCAGTACGACCGGGAACTGGCAAAAATATGTGGATCAAAATGCTGCGATCAAAAATCCGGGAGGTAGACACGATCTGTATTTCGTAGTGAAGAAGTCCAGCAAACCGAATAATGACCTCATCAGTATTGATTGGATCAACTTTGCCCAATAGAAATATTTGAGCAACAAAAAGGGCTGTAAGTTTTTAACTTACAGCCCTTTTTGTTTAGTGTTAATAAACTAAGCTTTTTTGAAGCGCTCAGCTACTGCATCCCAGTTCACTACATTCCAGAAAGCTGCAATATAGTCAGGACGTTTATTTTGGTATTTTAAGTAATATGCATGTTCCCAAACATCCATACCTAAGATCGGAGTACCTTTTACTTCAGCGATATCCATTAGGGGGCTATCTTGATTTGGAGTAGAAGAAACGACCAGTTTTTTATCAGCACCAACGCTTAACCAGGCCCATCCAGAGCCAAAACGCGTAGCACCGGCTTCTGCAAACTTCGTTTTGAAATCAGCAAAAGATCCGAAAGCACTGTTAATTGCTTCAGCAAGTTCACCTTTAGGCTCACCACCTTTGTTTGGACCAATAACTTCCCAGAACAAAGAGTGGTTATAGTGACCACCGCCGTTGTTTCTAACTGCAGCAGGAAATTTTGAGATATTCTTAACGATTTCTTCGATGCTTTGACTTGCTTCAGGTTTACCTTCTAAAGCTTTATTCAGGTTGGTTACATAAGCCTGGTGATGTTTACCATGGTGAATTTCCATAGTTTGTTTATCGATATGCGGTTCTAATGCATCTGTTGCGTACGGTAACGCAGGTAATTCAAAAGCCATATTTATTGATTTTAAAAATTAAAACTTGTTTTTTCAAGACAAATATAACATTCGGGGGTTAAGTTTTGTTCTTTACTTTGTAAAGTTTAACCTCTTTTGTTTAGAAAAAACCTACTCATCAGACTGCCGCATTCTTCTGACAAAACACCTCCTTTTAAAACGGTCTTGGGATGAAGCAATTGCACATTTTTGGTACTAAACCCGCGCTTAGGTTCCTGAGCACCATAAACCAATCGTCCTAATTGCATCCAGTAACTTGCACCGGCGCACATGACACAGGGTTCTATAGTGACGTATAAAGTGCATTCCTTTAAATATTTGCCGCCCAGTGTATGCGCGGCAGCAGTAAAGGCCTGCATCTCTGCATGAGCAGTTACATCATTCAACTGTTCTGTAAGGTTATAACCCCTACCCACAATACGGCCTTTACAGACCACGATTGCTCCGATAGGGATCTCCTCTGCCTGATATGCCTTTTGCGCCTCCTGTAAAGCGAGGCGCATGAAATGCTCGTCTTCCGCAGCCGGGTTCTCTTGTTCTGAAAAATTGTAAAAGCTCATGTGCCAAAGATAACATTTATATCATTTTGCTCCCATTAGGCACTTTGCCTTTTAGCGAAGTCAGCACTATGCTACCGTTTTCATCTGCAAAGCCCGTAACCAGGAACTCTGACATAAATTTTCCTATCTGCTTTTTAGGAAAATTGACTACACCAATGATCTGCTGGCCAAGCAATTCTTCCTTAGTATAATGAGTAGTGATCTGTGCGCTACTCATCTTTATGCCCAGTTCTCCAAAATCAACTTTCAACTTATAAGCCGGCTTCCTTGCCTCCGGAAAATCAATGACCTCCAGAATTGTACCGGCCCGAAGTGCTACTTTTTCAAAATCATTCCAATTAATCTCTTCCATAATGAGGCTAAAATATTAAATTTAATATTCCCAGAGAAGTCCTAAGCAGTCTCGCTTTTACACGAAACACGCATCTTCGAAGAGAATGCTCAATTTTTCTCCTACTCTTTCTTAAAATTTAGCTTCTCAGAGAAGGCCTGAGCGGTTTCGCTTTTTCAGCGAAAGATGCAGCCTTCGAAGAGAATGCTCAATTTTTCCTTTACTTTTGCATGCATGATTGAGGTAATACTGAAAAAAGGCAAAGAAAAAGCAGCCATGCTGCGACATCCATGGATTTTCTCTGGAGCACTTGATAAAGTAAAAGGCAAACCTGCTAACGGCGAAGTAGTAGCTGTGAAGTCGGCCGATAAAGAATTTCTGGCCTATGCCTATTACCACGACCAATCCAGGGTAGCTTTACGTCTGTTGGAATGGAATGAAGATCAGCAAATCAACAGAGCCTGGTACACTCAAAAACTAAAGCAAGCCATTGCTTCCCGGGCACATCTCCTAGATGAAAACACCAATACATGCAGGCTGGTATTCAGCGAAGCGGATTTCCTGCCGGGCCTGATCGTCGACAAATACGCAGACTTTTTATCGTTGCAGGTGCTGAGTGCAGGGATTGAAGCTGTGCAGGAGGACATCATTGAGATCTTAAGATCAGAACTAAGCCCTAAAGGTATCTTTGATAAAAGCGATGCAGGAGCACGTAAGCATGAAGGTCTTGAACCTGTACAGGGGCTTTTATGGGGAGAACCCCCCGCTGAATTTATTGAAGTAAAAGAAAATGGCATCAGGTATCACATCAATATTGCAGATGGACAGAAGTCGGGCTTTTACTGTGATCAGCGCGACAACAGGATGATTCTGGCAGAATACACGAAAGACAAATCTGTATTGGACTGTTTTTGCTATAGCGGAGGTTTTTCTTTGAACAGTCTCAACCATGGCGCCGCTCATGTAACCAGCGTAGACAGTTCAGGCCTTGCTATTGAAACGCTGAAGCATAATCTGGAATTAAATGGCTTCGCAGCCGATCGGCGAGACAGCGTACAGTCTGACGTCAATAAACAACTCAGAACTTTTAAAGAAGAAGGCCGCAAGTTTGATGTATTAATACTAGACCCACCGAAATATGCACCATCGCGTTCTGCATTGGATAGGGCAGCAAGAGCATATAAAGACCTAACCGGCTGGGCATGCTATTGCTCGAAAGCGGAGGTATCCTGGCTACTTTTTCTTGTTCAGGAGCAGTAGATATGGAGACGTTTAAGCAAATAATTGCATGGGCTGCACTAGATGCGGGCCGGGAAGTCCAGATCATCAAGCAGTTTAACCAGCCTGAGGATCACCCTGTAAGGATATCGTTTCCAGAAGGCGAGTACTTAAAAGGGCTATTACTGAGAGTATTGTAGTTAATCCTCAGGAAGTTTATCGTATTCACCCTTCATTGCATAATAGCCAAAGATCACCAGGCCGGCACTTATCGGAATGAAAATGAATAAAATGATGCCCCATTGCAAAGCGGTATTGGTTTTGGCAACACCTTCTGCCGCAAGGCCAACCTTTTCTGTGGCTTGCATGAACATAAATATGATGGACGCCGGGCCTAATATGACCCAAAACAATCCTAATGCTTTTTTTAATCCATTCATAACTTTACTTTATGATTCAGCCTCTCCGTGGTCGGGCTTTTTGTTAGACAAGTAAACTGCTCCTATTACAAAGCTTAAAGCGGCTATGCCGATTGGGTACCAAAGACCAGATAGCGGTGTAGAACCAGAGAAACTTGCAATCAGTGTTGCGATAAATGGAACCAGTCCACCGAACACTCCATTTCCGACATGATATGGCAGGGACATGGAAGTATACCTGATCTTGGTAGGGAACAATTCTACAAGGAAAGCAGCGATAGGACCGTAAACCATTGTGACCAATAAGATCTGGAAAAAGATCAGTGCTACAAACTTCCAGAATACCCCGGCAGACAACTTTTTATCTTTGAATCCGTCGGGATGAGCTATTGCTGGTTTTGTATTGTCTGCATACTGCGTATGGGACTGTATCTTAGCAAACGATGCGCCATTTAGCAAGGTAACCGTAAAACTGGCAGAAATTAGACTATCCTGCGTACCTTCGACCAGCGTTTTACTAACAACAGGACCGGAAACTTCTTTAATATCTTGCTGTGTTACCCTGCTAAAATCTGTATCATCCAGAAAAACCTGGTAAATAGGCCTGTAAAAAATAATTCCCAGCAGCATACCTGTGAGCATGATCCATTTGCGGCCTACTTTGTCGCTCCAGGATCCAAAAATCACGAAGAATGGTGTGGCGAAAGCAATACCCCATAAAAGTATATAGCGGGAATCATTGAAATCGACTTTACAAGTGTTCTCTATAAAAGATTGAGCATAGAACTGACCGGTATACCAAATCACCCCCTGCCCCATTGTAGCCCCAAATAGGGCGAGTAAAACCATTTTAAAATTGGCTTTATGGCTAAAACTTTCCTTTAAAGGATTTTTAGAGATATTGCCTTCAGTTTTTAATTTAGTAAACATTGGCGACTCATGCATTTTCATCCGTATATAGATGGAAACCCCGACCAGAAGGATTGAGAGCAGGAAGGGCACCCTCCAGCCCCAATCAGCAAAATCTGCCGCGCCAATGATGTTTTTAGTCAATACAATAATACCCAATGAAAGAAATAGTCCGCCTGTAGCTGTAGTCTGGATCCAGCTGGTAAAGAAGCCCCTTTTGTTTGCCGGCGCATGCTCTGCAACATACGTTGCAGCTCCACCATATTCACCACCCAGCGCCAGTCCTTGTATCAGACGTAAAATCAGTACGAGTATAGGTGCTGCATAACCAATGCTGGAATAAGATGGGATCAGGCCAATGAGGAAAGTAGAACCGCCCATAAGCACAAGTGTCAGCAGAAATGTGTATTTACGACCAATGAGGTCGCCCAGTCGTCCGAAAACCAAGGCCCCAAAAGGCCTCACAATAAATCCCGCAGCAAAGATGGCAAGTGTATTGATCAAAGCAGAAGCTCCGGCATCGGCAGGAAAAAGCTGTGCACCAATAATGGTAGCCAGGCTGCCGAAGATGTAGAAATCATACCATTCGATCAGCGTGCCCAGCGAAGAGGCTCCGATCACCTTAAAAATACTGCTTTGTTGTGGTTCCTGGCTCATGTAAGTAATTGGAATATTTGGCTTTAAAAATAAAGCTACAATTTATTCTCAATTATGAGCAATGGCTCTCCTTAAATTTTATTCCTCTTCTTTAAAATAAACTTTATAATAGTTCATGAATTTATCGTCATCAAAGCCCTTCTCGATCAGCTCCTTATCCCCATGAATATAGATATGAAAATTCTTATCGAGCTTTAGTACACTTTTGAATACCCTTGCCTGTTTCTTTACCGCTGCCCCGGAGATATCAAAGCTATCCGGGATAGGTGCATCAAATTCTTCCTCGTAGCTTTTCTTATAATTTTTGAAGGATTCGATCCCCTCAGCATTACCGATGACCTCATTGGAAAATTCATCCAGGTCAAAGCTTTCCTTTTCCTTGAAGTACTTCATAGACTTATTGAGTAAATCGATCTTGTCAGCTTTTGAAATCTCGAAGTCCTGATCTAGTTTCTCTGTAACGAAGTTCTTGTAGACCCCGAGTACATTATTGGTCTGGTTGAAATTATCATTTCTGATTCTTAATTTCAGGAATTCATCCTTCCAGTATACCGCTTCAGCACTCCTGTTCGTATGGTCAATTACTGCGACACGGAACCCCTCATCTTTATCTGTATTGAAGATCAGACAGCCTTTATCCAGCTTATTGATATTGATAGCTTCCTGTTCGTAGCTCAACGCAAACCCACTATTTTCCGGATACACTTTCAAATAGCTTTCCTTAGTCTCCGACTTAAAAATACCAATAGCATCGTGCAGCTCTCCTTCAATCTGCACATTCTCAAAGTATGCCACATACAATTCTCCCGATTTAATCTTAGGATGACCGGAAACGTCATAGAGGTATTTCGCCAGTTCTTTACTGTTCTCATGAAAAGTTTCCCCATTTGCAAATATCTCAGCAGCGAAATGATAGACCTCGTTTAGGTTTAAGTCCGAATTGGGATGAAAAAACCGGTATACCTCATTTACCTTTTCATAGGGGCCTAGAAAATATTGCTGCAATAAATTGCTGAGCGTTTGATCCTGAATGGTCACGGAAGTCTCAGACAATACATAAAATTCGTCCTGGGACTTATTCCCTATCCTGTGAATGGAAAGTTCAGCCAGGGAAGCTTCAAAGAAAGTAATCATTAAAATAGTTTATTTGGCTTTTTCGTTTTGGGGAGTATTTCTCAATTTAACCGGATCCTTTTTAAAGCCCTTCATTTTTAGGTTTAGTAACTCCACAAGAACAGAAAAAGCCATTGCGAAATAAATATACCCTTTTGGAATGTGCTGATCCAATCCTTCTGCCAGAAGGGACACTCCGATCAGCAATAAGAAGGATAATGCGAGCATTTTAACTGTCGGGTGATTATTTACAAAATCACTAATTGCAGAAGCTGAAATCATCATGATGATTACAGCAATGATTACAGCTGCGATCATGATTTCTATATGATCGGCCATCCCTACTGCTGTAATGACAGAATCGAGGGAAAACACAATATCAAGAATAAGGATTTGCACGATGATTCCGGCAAAAGAATGAACTTTACTTTTTACTCCTGCTTCCTCTTCCCCCTCCAGTTTATTGTGAATTTCATGTGTACTCTTGTAGATCAAAAACAATCCTCCGACAATGAGGATCAGGTCCCTGCCTGAAATAGCAAGCTTTTCCAGCCAGTCAGCATTAGTCACACCAATAAGATCACCGAGATTGAATAAGGGCGCTGTAAGCCGCATTACCCAACTGAGAGAGAACAATAATAACACCCGGGTGATCATTGCCAGTCCAAGTCCTGTAGTCCTCGCTTTTTTTTGTTGGTCAGCAGGCAGCTTACCTGCGAGAATCGATATGAAAACGATATTATCTATCCCCAGGACGATCTCGAGCACTGTTAAAGTGAGTAAAGAAATCCAGGCTTCAGGACTGCTTAAAAATTCCATATGGTAAATTTATGTTGGTGCTAAGATATAAAAAAAGCTTGCTGAATTCATCAACAAGCTTTCGGTGTATTTGGTTTAGTATATTATTTGAAAAGCACGGAACCATAGTCTGACTTCACTTTTACAGTTGCTCCCCCACCGTTTCCAATCTTTCCTGTATAACTCTTTGTATTGGAGTTTTTATCGCCGAGCAATCTTGCTGAAACATTGTCACCATATCTAAATGACGCATAGCTCGTATTGACGTCAAAATCAGCATTAAAGCCATTCGTAAATCCGATTGAAATACTTAAATATTCTCCGTCGATATTTAACACTCTGCATTGGCTACCTACCTCAGCGATCGTTATTTGGTTATATTGCATATCAATATTTGCGTTTCCTCTCAGGCTCCCTATCTTCGCCGAAGTATATTGTGCGTCTAAATCCAGGCTGCCTACGTTTCCAACATTAAGATTGCTGTATTGCTGGTTGATTTTGGCATTTCCCTTCACCGTATTTACGTTGGCATTCGCATATTGGATGTCCAGGTCCAGCTGATCTGTGGTACCGATGGTCAGGCCAGCCCCATATTGCTGCTTAATGGAAGCTTTACCCTTCACTGTATTGATTGTTACTGCGGCATACTGGGCATCCAAATCTATTGAGCCAACAGTTCCAATCGTCAGCCCCGATCCATATTGATGCTTGATAACGGCTTTATTCATCTGCTGAATATCAGTCTTTCCGTATTGGACAGATATATAGTTATTGCTGTTTCTAAGCTCAGCTGCAGAAAAATTCCCGTACTGGACTTTAGCATACAGCGCACCGCTTAAATCCTCCATACTTACGTTTCCGTAGTTTTGAGATAGCGTAAGGTCGTTTGAAACAGGCATGTAAACAACATAGTCAACTTTCACTTCCCTTCTCCATCGCCTGCCGTTCCGGCTGCCGCTGCCCCAATTTCCGTTGCTCTGGTTCATCTTAGTTTTGAAAACTATCTGATCGCCCTGTTTCCCTGATTCAATATTTACCTCATCCAAAAGCTTCTGCGCATCATTTTCCGAATTACCATAGGCTTTTATGCTTACGTCAACTTTGACTTCCCTTTTTTCCCATGTCTTAATCTGCATGGAACCATACTGATTACTAAGTATTAGTTTATCGCCATTTCCTGCCGGAAAAGATTTACTGAAAGTTTTAGACCGTTCAGGCCCATCCAGATTGACCTGATCAGTCTGAGAACTTTTAATATTTACATTTAGGTTCACTTTTGAGATGAGCCTATCCAACTGCTGAATGCCGCGCTCCACCTGCCGCTCTATCGCCTGCTCATCAATGTTAACTTCTACGGTCTGACTGAAAACCTCGCTGTAAAAAAGAAGCGCCAGTGTCATTGCAATTAAAGTTTTCATATCCTGTTCTCCTTTTTATATTGGTCCACCTCATTGATAATAGACAGCTGTTGATTGATAATCTGAAGTTGTATTTCCAGATTCCTGACCATTGCCTTAACTACCAGTTTTTGATTTGGACTGTTTTGTAATTCTTTTTTTAAACTTTCATAATCTGCGCCTAACTGATTCAAGTCCTTGCTGAAACGGTGGTAAAGATCAGGGTTATCCTTGGCAAAAACCATGAGACTATCTTTTTTTTCCTCGATCAGGCTGGCAAATTTCATTTCCTTTTTTGCATACAGAGGATTTACATCAGCAATATCAACTTCTTTGGTTTTTTTATGATAAGTATATGTAAAAATAAATGTCGTGATTACGATCAGGGATGCTGCTATACTTAACCAAAACGGCACCCGTGAAGGCTTTTTTACACTATTCTGATCCAATTTGTTTTCAATTCGGCTCCATAATGCCTCAGACGGTACTTTTACATCAAACTCTTTCTTATTCGCCTTAATATATGTTTCTATATTTTTGCTCATCTCATGCTCCTCTCTTTTCTAATAAGCTCTTCAATTTTATTTTTGCCCTCATGTATTGCGACCGTGAGGTGTTTTCTGATATTTTCAAAATGTATGCAATCTCTTCATGGTCATAGCCTTCAAATAGATACAAGGTCAGCACAACACGGTATCCATCGGGCAGTTCTGCTATAGCTTCCCTGACCTCATTTACCTTCAGCTCCAGGTCAACGCTTTCCTCCTCCATTGCATCTGCAAGATCAATACCATCTATGCTGATGAATTCCGCCCTGCGTTTTCTAAGTTGGTTTATGGACTTATTAATTACAATTTGCTTTAACCATAATCCGAAGGTCGTCTCTCCCCTAAAACTATCAATCCTTGTAAAGGCATCCAAAAAAGCATCCTGAATTACATCTTCTGCCTCAGCCTCATGAACAACAATTCTAAGTGCAGCATTGTACATAGCTTTAGCATACAATTTGTAAATCTCAAATTGTGCCTTTCGATTGCCATTTCGGCATTCCTCTACCAGACTAAGGTGTTTATCTATGTATACAGCTTCCAATGATCTTTCTTATTCGTTATATAGGACATCAAAGAATTGGAAACGTTGCATGGGCTTTTAAGATTTTTTGAATATACCAAGTAAAATCGCCATAGCATGAAATATGTGGTTCAAAATCAATATTTTTGCCGCTTAATATTTATTAATAATGCTAAGAACAACTACTTGCGGCGCTTTAACCATTAAGAACCTGGGAGAAAATGTGATCCTATGCGGTTGGGTACAGAAATCCAGGGACCTGGGAGGAATGACCTTTATTGACATTCGCGACCGCTATGGAATCACCCAGTTGGTTTTCAATATGGATGATAACCGCGAATTATGCGAAGCAGCACGTACCCTCGGGAGAGAGTTTGTCATCAAGGCAACCGGTCTCGTAGTGGAACGCTCCAATAAAAACCCTAAGATGTCAACAGGGGAAGTAGAAATTAAGATTACTGCTTTGGAAATCTTAAATGCTGCCAAATTACCTCCATTTTTAATTGATGATGAAACCGATGGAGGCGACGATCTTCGGATGAAATACCGCTACCTGGATCTGCGCCGAAATCCGGTACGCAACAATATGGTTTTGCGACATAAGATGGCCCAGGAAGTCCGCAGATATCTGGATGGACTTGACTTCATTGAGGTAGAAACTCCGGTCCTGATCAAATCTACGCCTGAAGGCGCGCGCGATTTCGTAGTGCCAAGTCGCATGAACCCTGGTGAATTTTATGCGTTACCGCAATCACCTCAAACCTTCAAACAATTACTGATGGTTTCGGGATTTGACCGTTATTTCCAGATTGTAAAATGCTTTAGGGATGAGGATTTACGGGCTGACCGACAGCCTGAATTTACACAGATCGACTGTGAGATGTCTTTTATTGAACAGGAAGACATCCTGAACACCTTTGAGGGATTAATCAGAACTTTATTTAAAGATATTAAAGATATCGACCTTCCTGAGGTTCCACGAATGCAATATGCTGATGCCATGCGCCTGTATGGTTCCGATAAACCAGATACCCGTTTCGGGATGAAGTTTGTAGAACTTACCGAACTGGTTAAAGGCAAGGACTTTCCGGTCTTTGACAATGCGGAGCTGGTTATAGGGATCAACGCTAAGGGCTGTGCCAGTTATACCCGCAAGCAAGTAGATGAACTGACAGATTTTATTAAGCGTCCGCAAATTGGTGCTACCGGCTTAATTTACTTTAGACATAATGCAGACGGCTCTTTAAAATCTTCCGTAGACAAATTTTACAATGAAGATGAATTACGGAAATGGTCGGCAGCGCTAGACACGCAAGCAGGGGACCTCGTCCTGATTATGGCCGGGGAACAAGATAAAGTGCGTAAACAACTGAGCGAACTTCGTCTGGAAATGGGTACGCGTCTTAGGTCTGCGTGACAAAAACACATTCAGTGCGTTATGGGTATTGGATTTCCCATTATTAGAATGGGATGAAGAAACATCGCGCTATCACGCCATGCACCACCCATTCACCTCTCCTAAGCCTGAAGACATTGCACTTGCTGGATACCAAGCCAGGCGAGGTTACGGGCAAATGCTTATGATATGGTGGTAAATGGTACTGAAATCGGTGGAGGATCTATCCGTATTCATGACAGAACGCTTCAGGCGCTAATGTTTAAGCACCTCGGCTTTTCAGCAGAAGAAGCCCAAAAACAATTTGGCTTCCTGATGGATGCATTTGAATTTGGAGCACCTCCACATGGAGGTATTGCTTTTGGATTTGACAGATTATGCTCGATTTTTGCAGGATTAGATAGCATTAGGGATGTAATTGCATTTCCTAAGAATAATTCAGGCCGTGATGTAATGATCGACAGCCCTTCTACAATAGATGAAAAGCAACTGACAGAATTAAGAATTAAAACTGTAGAGTTGTCAAAATAAACAAACAGGCCACAAAGATGGCTTAAGCAAAAAAAGAGCACTCATAAATAATGGGTGCTCTTTCCTTTTAGTATCTAGTAGGTTTCACTGTCTGGTGGAATGCCATAATCTATATAACCAACAGGCTTTTCCTTTTTCTTTTTGCTTCCGCCAAACCAGGACTTTACAGAATTGAAGATGGCCGACAGGTGCTCTGCATCAAGCGTCTTTCCTACCTTCCCTGAAGCTAATCCGACAAGTGCTTTAGTAATTATTCCTGAGCCTCTGAACAGTGTACTGTTCATTATCATCGGTAATACAAGAGACATCACACTACTGCTAATGTTTAGCTTGTCATCCACTTTCAGAAATGCAGACGGTGTCGCATATTTTTTAATCAGGCTTCCAATGGTAAATTGCTTCAGGTATACTTTCCCATCTGCAACCAATGCCTGTGCCTGAAGATCACTCTCTATCTTAAGGCTATGTACCATTGCATGCAATTCTTCGAGGTTGTTGATGTTATATTTTCTGATCTTCTTCATCCTTATCTGCCAATTTGTTAAAGTAATTCCTGATCGTAAAGTTGATAATCGCCTTTTCGATGTACTTATCCTTCGTATAATACACGATCAGCGCTAAAAGCACATAGATTAAGGCTACGCAACCAAAACCCCTTGTATAGCTCCCAAGCACGTCTGACAAGAAAAGTGCAAGTGTGAAGGTTCCAAATAGGAAGGCAAGAATAAAGCATATTGCTACAGTAGCATTTGTAACTATGTCAGCAAATATTTTGGATATTTTCTCTACCAGATAGAGCCGAGTATATTCTACCTTAGTATCGAGATAGCTCCTTGCATCTTCATAAAGGTCTTCAATTGCCTTTTCTTTGTTATCTTCCTGCATTATATCGTCGATTTAGCATTTGTTAAGCGTGTTCAGCGTCATCTATAAATTCTTCTTCAGTCTGACGAAGCTTGCTTTTAACAGAACTGACAACTTTGTCTTTCAGATTTGTAAGACTGTTGATTTCATCGGCTGCTTTATCTTTAATAGAATCGCCTAAATCCTTTAATGACTGGCTTAATTTATCTCTGGTCTCACTTCCTTTGTCAGGGGCAAATAACAATCCTAATGCTGCACCTGCCGCTAAACCGGCTAAAAGCCCTATTAATACTTTTGAATTATCGTTCATGACATTTAAATTTATGTTTAATACTTAATTTCTTTAAAGGAACTCTTACATCATAACTCCCCTTGCTCTGAAATTGTTTTAATTCTCTCTAATCTTTCAGAAGCCAGGGAACTTGTTTCATATATCTTAACCAATAATACAAAATATGACAATAATAAAGGGCCAAAAACTAAACCTAAAATTCCAAATAAAGGTATACCAATAACTACGCCAATTACTGTGATGATGGGATGGATATTACCAACTTTCTTGGCAATCATGAATCTCAGTACGTTATCGATATTAATGATGACGATGAAGCCAAAGATCAGCATGGCCCATCCGGCAAAATTATTCCCGTTGGCAATTTGCATAAGTGCTGCAGGAACAAATACAACCGGTGGTCCAAGAATAGGCACAAACGAAATAAATGTTGTGATTACGCCCCAAAATACAGGATCCGTATAACCAAGGACATAAAAAGACAATCCAACAAGCGAGCCTTGAACCAGTGCAATAAAACCTTGACCAACGACATTTGCATAAGTTGTATTTCTCATTTCTTCTGCAAAACGCTGTGCATTTTGCTCCCTGAAGGGCGCATATTTGACCAGCGCTGTTTCAAACTTATCCTTTTCTACCAGCATGAAATACAGTAAAAAATACATCAAAAGCAATCCAAGAACGATGTTGAACGCGCCGGAAATCAACGAAGGGAACAAGTCGGTGGCCCATGCACCTGCTTTTTTTAAGCCATCTTCCACAATGTTCTGAAGGTCGCCCCCAATTGGAACCAAGTGTTTAACCTTAAACAACATACTTTTAAAATATGTAGGATCATTCTGCAGCTCTGCAATCTTATCAATGACCATGCTGCTCAATCCATAGAAAGGAAGAATAATGACAATCACGGAAACGAACAAAAGTAGCACAGCAGAGAAGCTCCTGTTTAATTTCTTTTCATCCACTAAAAATATATATGCCGGGCGCAGAATGGTATAAAGCACTAGTGTACTGAGAATCGAACCAAATATCCCCTGCAAAGAATAAGCGATTAAACAGCCAAGGGCAATGATAATAATCAGGTTAATATTGTTTCTCTGCTTATAGGTAAATAATGACATATCAATGCTATTTTAAAACCATAATGAATCTTCATTTTCAACCGGAATCTGTATCACAAATCCATCTTCAGTAAGTTTAAGATTTCCGCCATGGGTAGTCAACACACGCTGAGCATAAGTGAGTCCCAAGCCATTTGCCCGTCTTTTCGTAGTGAAAAAAGGCTCAAAAATTTTATTCCGATGACGGGGATCCACACCAGGGCCATTGTCGGAAATAGTGACCTCATACATGTCCGATTGCTGACTTCCCGATATATGAATTGTTTTCGGATAAGTTTGCATGGCTTCAATCGAGTTTTTTACTACACTTCGGAGTACCTCCTTTATCTTTTGTTTATCTAACAGTATTTTCTTTTCCAGTCTAAGCAAATTAACACTCAATTTTATATGCTGACCGAGCAAAAGATCTTCCATTTCAGAAATAGATTCTTCAATTAAATCTGAAATGTCATATCGTTGAAGGTTCAATGTCTTAGTCTCCGTACTGGAAATAAAATTTTGCATCAGATTACTCAATTGATCACAATTTCCTTTTATGATTTGCAGATAAGCCTGAACAGATTCATTTCCAGATATTTCTTCATGAGAACCCAATTCATCCAGTACCAGGTTTATTGCAGATAACGGATCACGGATTTCCTCTGCGAGACCTTTAGCGATATGTTCTGAGATAGCCATTTTACCGAAGTTAACAGACTTATCTTCGATGTCCTTTCTATAGCTCAGATCCCTGATGATCGTGTGATAGACCTCCCTTATGTTAACCAAATCCATCTGTATAAAAGAAGATATGCTACAGTAGTAAGTACGCCCCTGTTTTGAAACGAGCTCACATTCAAAATCTTTTAATGAACCGCTGGCCTCAAGTAACTCACGAAACCGCTCCAGCTCGGCAGTACTTTTAAATATATCCCGGTCTGTCAGAGACATAAATTCAACCCTGTCGTAGCCCAGGAATTTCAATCCGCCATTATTGATGTCATGTATTCTCCCGCTATAATCCGACACAAGGATGGGGTCATTTGCCTGATCAAATATCGCTTTATATTTACGCTCGCTATCTTTAAATGCCTTTAACGTTTGGGCCTGCTGGATAGAATACCGGATACTCCGGTCAATTAATGAGGGTCCGATTTCATCCTTCACCAGGTAATCTGCCGCACCAATATTCATTGCCTGCTCATCTATACTAATATCGCCATTACCAGTGAGCATAATGATTGGCTGTTCGCAACCAGAACTTATTGCCTCATTAAGTAAGTCTATTCCTGTTCCTTTACCCAGCCTATAGTCTACCAGATATACATCAAACTCTTTTTTGGAGATTGCGTTGATTCCTTTTTCATAGCTGTTAACCCAGGATAACGAATAATTTGAAGAAAGTTGATTAAATATATCCCTTGTAAGGATATAATCATCTTCGTCATCATCAATCAATAAAACCAATACTTGCCTCATTCTTTAATTCATTTCATTTGTTTCAGTGGCAAAATTACAACGAAAGTTGTCCCTTTTCCGATTTTACTTGATGCATAAATAAACCCCGAATGGTTTACTACTATTTTTTTGCATATTGCCAGGCCAATCCCTGTTCCTTCATAGTCAGACCGTGAATGCAGCCGATGAAAAATATCAAATATCCGTTCAGCATCTTCTTCTTCAAAACCGATACCATTATCTGTTATCTCAATAACACCATACAGTTGATTTTGATTGGCTTCGGCCAGGTTAAGTGCAGCGCCATATTCAGTTCTTCCGGTAATATGGACAAAAGGAACTATTCCTGCCGCAGTAAACTTGATTGAATTACCAACCAGGTTCTGAAAAAGCTGGATCAGTTGGCTTTCTATGCCTTCAATTTCTAACTGGATCGAAGTATCAATTGTAGCATTTTTTTGCTCGATAAAAAAATCCATATCCCTCATTGTCTTTTCCATGACGTCATCTAGATTAAGTCTGGTAAAGCTTCTTGGGTCACGGCTAAGCTTTGAAAAAGCGAGCAGGTCTTCTATGAGTGTGCGCATCCGTTCTGATGCTTTACGCATTCTGTCGATGTAATCCACAGCTTCCTCATCGAGCCCCTCAAATACTTTTTTCTTTAACCTGTCTGCAAAAGCCTGTATCTTACGTAAAGGCTCCTGAAGGTCATGAGAAGCTACATAGGCGAATTGTTCCAGGTCCTGATTTGAGCGGTTGAGTTCAATGACCTTTTCCTCCAGTTGAACCTGCGCTTCCCTCAACTCTGTAACATCCTGTGTAGTACCGATATAAGCATATTGATCATCTAAGCCTATTTTTTTGTATTCAGCAGTAGAGAGTACATGCCGAACCTCACCCGAAGGCCTGATGATCCTATAATTGACTTTAAATGCAGCCTTTTTATCGCCAGCCTGGCTGAATTCCGCTACGAAATGTTTGACATCATCTTCATGCACCAGCCCGCGATAAAATTTGAGGTTGATGAACACAGAATGTGGCAAAAAGCCGTGGATAATGTACATCTCATCAGACCACAGCATAAACTCTTTACCATCAGCGAGCTCCCAGCTACCATTGTGCGACACAGCCTCTGCTTCTCTCAATAAAGACTCATTGATCTTTAATTTCAAAACTGCATTTTTCAGTTCAGTAATGTCTTGTATCGTACCAATAAGCTTATGGCTTTTGACTACATAACAGCCCTGGCCCAAAATGTATTTTCTAGCTCCGGAGGGTAATGCGATCTGGTACTCTACAGCAAATGATGTTTGATTAGCAACAGCAAAAGCCTGTTCCTTAGCGACCTTCTCCCGATATGACGGCACTATAACTTGTTCATTCAGCAACGCATCGGGCGAAAAGTCGGTAGTCTCAAATCCATAAATATGATATAATTCTTCAGACCACCGTATAGATTGATCTTTGAGATCAATTTCCCAGCTTCCCCAATGAGAAGTATGCTCCATAAGATCAAACAGCTCGGTTCTTTCTGTTAGAGATTTATTGTCCAGTTTAAGTTTTACGATCTCATTCTTAAATTTTCTAAGCGACATGGCACTACTAATAAGGCACCAGGCCAGCATCAGACATCCTATAGAAACGAGAATCGTGATCAACACCTAAGTATCCAAATTAATCGCTTTCATTTTATTGTACAATGTTTTCCGGTCTATGTTAAGAATTTTCGCCGCCTTGGTCTTATTAAAGTTTACTTCACGTAATACCTTTAAAATTGCCTCGTATTCAGCCTCCAAAGCCGCATTCTTCAGATCTCTTGGCTTTTCAATCCGGGACAATGAGTGTTCAATCGCGGACGCCTTTGCATAAGTAGAAATTTCCAGGGGCAGGGCTTTAAGCTGGATTTCCTGAGATTCTGTAAGCAATGTAGCCCGTCTGACTACATTTTTTAACTCCCTTACATTTCCCGGCCAGTTGTAGGTCAGGAAACACTCTTCGACTTCCTGCGAAAATCCCTGTACATTACGCCCTAGTTCCTGATTGGCGACAGCAAGAAAAGTATTGGCGAAAACCATAATATCACTTCCCCGCTGACTTAAAGGGGGAAGTGCGATTGCAAATTCGTTAAATCTATGGTATAGATCTTCTCTGAAGCGTCCTTTTTGTATCGCATTTGCAAGGTTCTCGTTCGTTGCCACAATAATACGCACATCAAGATCGATTTCCTTAGTACTGCCAATGCGCTTGATTTTCCGTTCCTGAACAGTCCTTAACAAAGCAGCCTGAATTTCATAAGATAGATTCCCAACCTCGTCCAGGAACAAGGTCCCACCATTAGCCATTTCAAAATGGCCAATTTTGGTATATAGAGCACCCGTAAAGGAGCCTTTTTCATGACCAAAAAATTCACTTCCAGCAAGTTCTTTAGTCAAAGAACCACAGTCCATTGCAACAAATGGCCCGTTCTTTCTGGGACTGTTCAAATGAATTGCTTTAGCTACAGACTCTTTACCTGTACCGCTCTCTCCGGTCAGAATGACACTATAGGCAGTAGGCGCCACTAACTGGATTTGCTTCAACAGCTCTTTAGACGCCGAACTTTGACCCGCCACAAAATTCTCTGTCGGACTATATGCTGGCTTCACATTCTTTTGTTTCGGGACCTCCGCAGAAGTGCTCTCTTTATCTACATTAAGTGCAATTTGTGTATCAATAGCCTTATTTATCGTATTCAGAATTTCATCTGGATAAAGTGGTTTTGTAATGTAATCATAAGCTCCCAGCTTGATCAATTCTACCGCGAGCTTGATATCGGAATAACCTGTGATGATAATTACCCCCGTACTTGGATAGCTTTCTTTGATCTTAATAAGCATTTCCTTGCCATCCGTATCCTCAAGTCTGTAATCACATAATACAAGATCATAATTTTCTTTCGCAAGGTGATCCATAGCAGCAACTCCGCTGGTGGCGGTAGATACCACAAACGAATTTCTGGTTAAAAACCTAGATAACAATAACCCGATGTTCACCTCATCGTCAACAATCAATATTTTTCTCATAACAATAGTATAGGAGCGCATTCATGAAATAAATATAGATAGTTTTTTTTTGCTGGGAAATTTTTTCTACAGTTTTTCATAAAAAACTGTAGAAAAAGCAGTTTACAGCGTAAAATCAGGCCCTTGTATATAATTGTGCCAAAAAATTGGGGAATATGAAAATTTAAAGATAAATTCCTATTTACCGACAAAAACAGCTTTCCTTTTTTCCAGAAATGCGGCGGTCCCTTCCTTGAAATCCATTGTTCCAAAACATTTCCCGAACTCATTAATCTCTACATCAAAGCCGTTCAACTGATTATTCAACGAAGCATTGATTGATTTAATGGCAGCTGAGACTGCAAGAGGTGCCCTTTGTATAATCTTCCCTAATAAAGCTTCAGTTTTTGAAATAAGTTCGGATTGAGGAACTACATAATTGACCAGCCCGATCTTTTCTGCTTCTGTAGCACTGACCATCTCTGCAGTAACGATCATCTCCATGGCCTTACCCTTGCCAACCAGCTGAGTAAGACGCTGTGTTCCTCCATAACCAGGAATTAGTCCCAGCGTAACTTCCGGGAGCCCCAACCTGGCATTTTCTGAAGCAATCCGTATATGACAGGCCATAGCTAGCTCCAGACCTCCACCTAAAGCGAAACCATTTATTGCAGCGACGAAAGGCTTATTCGATTTTTCTATTGCATCAAACACAGTATCCTGTCCTATCCTCGCCAACTCCTTTCCCTGTGATGCGTCATAATCCTTAAATTCAGAGATATCTGCGCCTGCGACAAAAGCCTTGTCACCCGCACCGCTCAGCAACACCGCGCGGATTTCGCTATCTTGCTGCACAGAGGACACAACATCCGCCAGTTCACTTAAAGTATCTTTATTTAGAGCGTTTAATTTATTTTCACGATTAATTGTGACATAAAGGATTTGCCCTTTTAATTCCGATAGGATATTTTGATACGCCATTGTCTAAAAATTTCTATGTTCAGTTACCCAGTTTTGAATATATGTTACTATAGTTGCCATGGTAGTCCCTGGCGCGAATAGCTCTCCTACACCTATCTCCTTAAGCTGTCTAATGTCAGCTTCCGGAATGATCCCTCCTCCGGTGAGTAAGATATCGCTAACCCCTTTTTGCTTCATGATCTCTATGATTTTAGGGAATACAGTCATATGTGCACCTGATAAAATGGAGACACCAATAGCATCTACATCCTCTTGAAGTGCGGCATTAACCACCATTTCGGGAGTCTGTCTTAAACCTGTATAAATTACCTCCATTCCTGCATCTCTGAGCGATGTTGCAATAACTTTCGCCCCACGATCGTGGCCGTCCAGTCCAACTTTTGCCACTAAAACACGTATTGGTCTTTTTAAAGTGCTGCTCATAATTTATACTAATAGTACCCGGTAAATGTAAGTAAATTAGCGGTTTTATATTAACTTTGGGCACTAAATTACAGTTTTTATGAGTGAGGAAAGATCATTGAACTTTATTGAAGAGATCATTGAAAACGATTTAAACAGCGGAAAATACGATACATTAATTACCCGCTTTCCACCTGAACCTAACGGATATTTGCATATTGGCCATGCTAAAGCGATATGTCTTAACTTCGGGCTGACCCAAAAATACGGTGGCTACACCAACTTAAGATTTGATGACACCAACCCGGTTACTGAAAAAACGGAATATGTCGACAGTCAGCAATATGATATCAAATGGCTCGGGTTTCAATGGAAGAACGAACTCTATACCTCAGATTATTTTGATACACTGTACGATTATGCTGTTACATTGATCAAGAAAAATCTTGCTTATGTAGACCATAGCACGGCAGAAGAAATAGCCCTTTTAAAGGGGACTCCAACTGAGCCCGGAAAAGACAGCACATACAGAAAAAGAAGTATTGAAGAAAATCTTGATCTTTTTAGTCGTATGAAGAATGGGGAATTTGAAGACGGTGCCTGTACACTCCGTGCAAAAATTGACATGAACAGCACCAACATGCTGATGCGTGACCCAATCATCTACAGAATCAAACACGCAGCACATCACCGTACGGGCGATAAATGGTGCATTTACCCGATGTACGACTTCGCCCATGGCCAAAGTGATAGCATAGAGACCATTACACACTCTATCTGTACATTAGAATATGTTGCGCACAGGGAGCTCTACGACTGGCTGATAGAAAAGCTGGAGATTTTCCCCTCTAAACAATATGAATTTGCAAGACTAAATCTTTCTTACACTGTTATGAGTAAGCGAAAGCTACTTCAACTTGTAAATGATGGTGTAGTAAGCGGCTGGGACGATCCGAGGATGCCTACTATTAGTGGCTTAAGGCGAAGAGGCTATACCCCGGAAAGTATACGTGAATTCTGTGAGAGGATAGGTATTGCAAAAAGGGAAAACCTGATTGAGCTTAGCTTGCTGGAATTCTGCGTTAGGGAACACCTAAACAAAACAGCCAGCCGGGTAATGGCCGTTTTAGATCCGATCAAATTGATCATCACCAATTATCCGGAGGGGCAGAGCGAAATCTTAATCGGCGAAAATAACCCAGAAGCAGAGGACAAAGGCGGAACAAGAGAAATACCTTTCAGTAATGAATTGTGGATCGAAAGGGAAGATTTTATGGAAGAGCCGGCTAAAAAATGGTTTAGGCTAGCTCCAGGCACTATGGTACGTCTGAAACATGCTTACATCGTTAAATGTGAGCATTTCATTAAGGACGCAGAAGGTAATGTAACGGAACTGCACTGCAGCTATATCCCTGAATCGAAAAGCGGGGAAGATACCAGTGGAATAAACGTGAAGGGAACAATACATTGGGTAAGCAGTAAACATGCGAAAAATGCCGAGATCAGAACTTACGACCGTTTGTTCAGCGTCGAATCTCCAGATTCGGAGGAAGGTGATTTTAAGGATTACCTTAATCCAAATAGTATTGAAGTAATTAAGAAAGCCTATATAGAGCCGTATCTGGCCAACGCGGACAAAGATGCCAGGTATCAGTTCATCAGAAAAGGGTATTATTGTTTAGATAAAGATTCCAGCCCAGAGCAATTGGTGTTTAACCGGACAGTAGGTCTGAAAGACGCCTGGGCAAAAACAAATAAATAATAAAAAATGAGGCTATCCTAAACGGATAGCCTCATTTTTTATTACATGTATTTCTTATACAAATTAAACAAGATCAACTTATCTGCCGGTGTTAGTTCCTGACGAATGTCTGTCTGTACAAAGTGGATTTTAAACGCCTCAATTGCGGCCTTGGGATTCTTGATATCATAACCAATAATCCGCAGTGCTGCCATCGCATCAAAATCAACAGGGGGCATCTTCAGCACTGAATCGTACCAAAAACCAAATCCTTTTTCCGCCAGTCTTTTCCAAGGAAAATTTTTCGGATCATTCTTACGTCCGGGAGCAATATCAGCATGTCCTATGAAGTTAGCAACTGGTATGTTATAGCGTTTTTTTAAATCTGTCAATACGCTGATCAAGGAATTAATCTGCACTTCGGAGAAGGGCTCGCTCCCCGTATTGTCAATCTCTATTCCAATAGAGGATGAGTTTAGATCTGTTTCATTGCCCCATTTACTAACACCCGCATGATTAGCCCGCAGGTAATCGTTCACCAATTGAAAAATCTTTCCATCCCGCCCGATCAGATAATGCGAACTAACACCTTCCTTTTTTCGTGTAAACACCTTGATAGTAAGATCAGAAGAAGTTTGCGCAGTATGATGAAGAACCACAAAATTAGGTTTACGAATACCAAAATTTACTGAGCCTACCCATTCCTGCTGGTCAGCAGGCACAGAAAGCACCTGTTGTTTCTCCGGGGGCATTGAACTGATTACTTTTGCATAATCTTTAGCCTGTGTTTTATAAATTTTATTAGTAGATGCATATTTACTTGTGCTGCAAGCAGCAAGAAAAAGTGCAGAAATGATAAGCATCGCGTTAAATTCAGGTTTATTCCAGTGTCTCATATTGAATAGATAGCAGGGTGTGAAATTACTATTTTTTACTATTTTAGCCGCAATTAAATCCATAATGAATTCTATGTGTTTGATAACACAAGAAACACCGTTTAAACTACCTCAAATATGAAATACATTAGCAAAGCAACTGTTTTTATTGCTGGATGTTCAATTATTGCCGGAATTGCCGCATGTACAAATCAAAGCAGCAACAGCTCGGGAGCCACGAAAACAACTTCAGCAGAAGATAGCCTTCAAAAATATGTAGACGAACGCCTGGCAATATACGAAACTGTAAAACTGAGCACGAACATAAATGATCTGAGCCCAAATGACCGTAAGATCCTGCCACTCATGATTCAGGCGGCAAAAATAATGGACGACCTCTTCTGGAAGCAAGCTTACCCGAAAAGAGACAGTTTATTAAACACTATTAAAGACGAAAAAACAAAATCATTCGTCTGGATCAACTATGGCCCATGGGACAGGTTGAATGGAGACAAGCCTTTTGTGACAGGAATTGGCGCTAAACCTGAGGCAGCGACATTTTATCCTGCCGACATGACAAAAGAAGAACTGGAAAAATCTTCAGTAAAAGATAAGCATGGCCTTTATTCGGTAATTCAGAGGGACAGTTCCGGTAAATTGACAGCCATACCCTACCACGCGCTATATGCTGAAGAACTCCAAAAAGCATCCAGCCTTTTAAAGCAGGCAGCTATTCTTGCTGAAGATCCAGGATTAAAAAAATACCTTAACCTGCGCGCAGATGCACTGGTTACCGACGACTATACAGCAAGTGATTATGCCTGGCTGGATATGAAAAATAACACACTGGACATCATCATTGGCCCTATAGAGAACTATGAGGACAAATTATTTAATGCCAGAGCCTCATATGAGGCTTATGTGCTCGTAAAAGACAAAGTATGGAGCAAACGCCTGGCTAAATATGTAAGCATGCTTCCTGAGCTCCAAAAAGGCTTGCCCGTGGCAGCTAAATACAAAGCTGAAAAACCTGGAACAGACTCAGAGCTGAATGCCTATGATGTAGTTTACTATGCAGGGGACTGCAATGCCGGATCGAAAACTATTGCAGTTAACCTGCCGAATGATGAAGTTATTCAACAAAAGAAAGGAACCAGGCGATCTCAATTAAAAAATGCAATGAAAGCAAAATTTGATAAGATCCTGATGCCTATAGCAAAGGAGTTGATCGACAAGGACCAGCAGCAATACATCAATTTTGATGCTTTTTTTGCGAATGTTATGTTCCATGAAGTTGCCCATGGCCTTGGAATTAAAAATACAATAAACGGAAAAGGATTTGTAAAAGAAGCTTTGCAGGAGCAATACTCCTGGCTGGAAGAAGGTAAGGCAGATGTGCTGGGCCTTTATATGGTTACAGGGCTGCTAAAAAAGAGAGAATTGGATGGAGACCTCAAACAATTCTATACGACTTATATGGCTGGTATATTGCGGTCTGTGAGATTTGGTGCTGCCAGCGCCCATGGAAAAGCAAATATGCAGTGTTTCAATTTCTTTCAACAACAGGGCGCTTTCATCAGGAATGACAATGGCACTTATAAAGTAGACTATGTTAAGTTTGAAGATGCCATGAATAAATTGGGTGGCCTAATTCTTACTTTGCAAGGCAATGGAGATAAGACTGCCGTTGAAAAGGCACAGAAAGAAAATGCGGTCATCACAACCCGACTTCAGTCGGACCTGGACAAGCTAACGAAAAAAGGCATTCCAGTAGACGTAGTATTTGAACAAGGTGTCGATGTACTGGGAGTAAAGTAACTAAACTAAAAAAAATGCGGGTGCAGAGATTACTGCATCCGCATTTCTCTTTCTATTTAGCAATATACCTTGAAACTATGCGCTCCAACTCTTGTATATCGAAAGGTTTGGACAAATAATCATCGGCTCCTGCCTGTTCAGCCAACGCTTTCACATCATTATTTGCAGAAAAATAAATTACAGGAATTCCCTTTAAGGTGTCATCATTTTTCAATGCACGTGTCGCATCAATGCCCCCAACATCGGGTAGCCAATTGTCCATAAAAATGATATCTGGCATATAAGCCGATACTTGCGCAATGATGTCATTAGAAGTGACGGATGTTTTAATCTCATATCCGGCATCTTCAAGAATAATAGTACACAACTCCAGAATATCCGGGTTATCATCAAATACAAACACTTTTTTGTTCCTATCCATTTAATCAGGTAATTATTTTAAGCTAATAAATTTATAAATTCTCCCATATCTTCGATATCAAGAATATGATCTATTTCCACATTTATTTTCGCCTGGGCAGGCATATATGCGACCTGTGCTGAATCTGGGTTTTGGATCAGTGCCTTACCTCCCCAATTCTTCACAGTTTTTAAGCCATTTACGCCATCCGAATTAGATCCGGAAAGCAATAAACAATACAGCTTATCTTGATACACTTCCGCAGCTGTCTGAAAGGTGGCATCTATAGCTGGCCTGGAATAGTTTATCTTTTCAGAATAGTCCAGCGAAAACGTGCGATCACGTTCTATAAGGAGATGATAATCAGAAGGTGCAATATATACTGTTCCAGCTTTAACATGCTCTTTCTCATCCACTTCCTTGACCAACAATTTCGTCCGGCTGGAAAGTAAATCTGCAAGTAAGGAATCAGAGCCATGCTTACGGTGTATCACGATAACAATTGGAAATGGTATTGCAACATCAACCTTTGGAAGTAACTTCAACAGCACATCCAGGCTTCCTGCGGAACCGCCAATTATAAATGCTTCACATCTCGCCATTATTCAGCCTTTCGCCAGATTTTATCTCCGTCCAATCGTTTATACTTATTCGCAATGTGCGAAAAATTCAATGTTTCTTTCGTTCCTAATGCCAGGTAACCCAAATTCTCCAAGCTTTCATCAAAGAGCCCCAGCACCTTATGCTGCAGATCGCGATCAAAATAGATCAGCACGTTTCTGCACAAAATTAATTGGAATTCGTTAAAAGAATGATCTGATACGAGGTTATGGGTTGAAAAAATGATCTTATGCTTCAAATCGTCGCTGAATTTTGCCAGGGAATAGTTTGCAGTATAGTAACTGGAAAATTCCTTTGTACCTCCTGATAGGATATAATTCTCTGAATATTGTTTCATTTGACTCATCGCGAACATGCCTTGACCTGCCTTTTCCAGCACTGTAGGATTCAGGTCTGTTGCATAAATCAATGATTTGTGCAATAGATTTAACTCCTTTAGTAAGATGGAAATGGAATAAGCTTCCTCTCCCGTGGAACAGCCAGCCAGCCAAATCCTTATAAAAGGATAAGTACCTAGTTTGGGCAAGACTACTTCTCTTAATTTTTTAAAAAACTCCGGATCCCGGAACATCTCAGTTACATTGACTGTAATCTGCTCCACAAACCGTTTAAAGTATATCTGATCGTTATTTATACGGTATCGGAATTCAGCAAAGCTAAGTGCTTTATCCAAACCATATAGCCTTATAATCCGCCTTTTAAGAGAAGCTCTGGAATAACCGGTAAAGTCATATCCATATTGATCCAAAAGATCCGACAAAAGGATTTCCACCTGCTCATCATTAATCACAGCTATCTCCAACTTAAATATACTTTTTTAATAAACCAGTCAATTCTTCTACATTAATTGGCTTGGACACATACGCGGCCGCGCCTGCTTTCAAACACCGCTCTTTATCTCCTACCATAGCTTGTGCAGTGACTGCGATAACAGGGATGTGTTTTAAATCGGGTAACCGGTCAATCTCGGCCATAGCCTGATAACCATCCATTCCCGGCATCATCATGTCCATCAATACAACAGCGATGTCGTCATCTTGCTTCAGAATTTCAATTCCTTCTTCGGCTCCCGCAGCCGCGAGGCACTTGTACCCCCTGGCCTTTAATACCGCAGTTAGCGCAAAGATGTTACGGTGATCATCATCAATTATTAATACTTTGCTGGTCATATACTAAACTTTATCGTAAAGCCACACACGCAGCAATGAAATCAATTGATCAATATCTACAGGTTTTGAAATATAATCAGAAGCTCCAGCTGCTATACATTTCTCCCGGTCTCCCATCATCGCCTTCGCAGTAACAGCCAAAACGGGCAATTGTTTGTAAGCCGGCATTTTCCTAATCTCCTTTGTGCTCTCATAACCGTCCATCTCTGGCATCATCATGTCCATAAGCACAATGTCTACCATAGGATTTTCTTTAAGGATTTGCAATGCTTCCTTGCCATCGGTGGCAGCGAGCACCTTCATTTTATGCTGCTCCAGCGCCTTAGTCAGAGAGAAAATATTGCGAACGTCGTCATCTGCAATTAGCACGGTCTTATTATTAAGCACCTCATAAAGGCCTCCGAGGTGCTCTGAAGATGGTTTTTTCCTACCCTCTACTTCCTTCGATTCTACCAAATGGAGAAATAATCCCGCTTCATCAAGGATGCGCTGGTAAGAATGTGCTGTTTTTACGACAATAGAATCTGCATATTGCTTAATCTTGGTTTCCTCGCCCTTGGATAGATTTTTACCTGTAAAGATGATGATTGGTAAATTTTCCAGACCCTCACTTTTTTTAATCGTTTCTAACGTTTCATATGCATTCTTATCGGGGATACCCATATCCAGGATCACACAGTCTACTTCCTTCTTCTTAAGCGCTCCTATGCTCTGGTTCACATTATTTACAACCTCTGTATTGATGCTATAATTACTCAGAAAATAGCTCAATGCTTCAGCGTGCTGCTTGTTCTCTTCAACAATCAGTACTTTTTTTGGATGTCTGCTGAGCGCATGCTCCAGTTTCTGAAAAATCTGCTTCATATGTTCCAGGGCAACAGGCTTATTTATAAAATCGACCGCCCCCTTTAACAGACTTTCTTTTTTCACTTCAAGCGAAGACATAATATGAACAGGAATTGGCCTTGTTTCAGGATTCGATTTAAGCTCCTCCATCACCTGCCAGCCGTCTTTTATTGGCAACTGAATATCCAAAAGTATTGCCAATGGCTTGTAGTGGTTTGCCATTTCTATCCCTACATCCCCTCTTACTGCAACAAGTCCTTTATAGCCCCTTTTCCTTGTAAAATTCAGCAGGGTCTTAGCAAAAGCTGTATCATCTTCTATAATAAGTATCGTTTTATCAACCTCCGTGATATCTCCCCTGTCATCTTCCAATTCTTGTGGAATCCGGTCTACAGTAAAGCGTTCGGGAACAATCACAGCAGGCTTTTCATAATGACTGGACACGGCAACGGCATCTTGTTCGAATGCTACTAAAGCTCTCTCCATATGCTGAACCGGCAACGATAAGGTAAATTCGCTACCCACATGCTCTCTGCTGGACAATTCTATTTCTCCTCCGAGAAGTTTTGCCAGTTCTCTGCTGATAGACAGTCCCAGCCCTGTACCCCCAAACTTTCTTCTGGTAGATCCGTCGGCCTGTTGAAAGGCTTCGAATATAAGTCCTTGCTTGTCTGAAGCTATACCAATTCCAGTATCAGTTACCTTAAATAAAATCGTATCACCACGTTCATTGTTTTTAACCGTCAGGGAAACCTTACCTTTCTCAGTAAACTTAATCGCATTGGACAACAAGTTCTTCAAAATTTGCTCCAACCGCATCTTATCTGTGTTCATTGTATGAAGGTTATCATCGACATCAATAACCAATTCAAGGGCTTTGTTTACAGCTAAAGGATTAAATAAAGAGCGCATATCGGTAACCACTTCATTAAGATTGATTTCTGCAAACTCAAGTTTCATTTTACCCGCCTCTATCTTCGATAGATCCAGGATTTCATCTATCAGTCCCAGTAATCCCTGTCCCGAACTTTGAATCACTTCGGCATATTCTATATATTCTTCATCAAGATCTTTGTTTTCAGACATTAATTTAGACAATAGAAGAATAGAATTGAGTGGAGTACGCAACTCATGCGACATATTGGCCAGAAATTCTGATTTATATTTAGTACTCTGTTCCAGTTGCTCTGCTTTCTGTTGAATATCCAGGTTGCGCTCTTGAATTAACTGGTTCTTCTCTTCCAGCAAGCTGGTACGCTCCTCCAGTTCCTGATTGCTCTGCAGCAACTCTTCCTGCTGTACCCTTAGCTCCTCTTCTGAGGTTTGTATTTTCTGTGTCTGTGCCTCCAGCTCTGCATTTAATCCTTCCAGTTCGCTGTGTTGTGCCTGTAGTTCCTCTGTCTGCGCCTGTGTTTCTTCAAGTAATTCCTGAAGCTTTTTACGGTTTTGAGCTACGTGAATAGAAATACCGACATTATTGGCCACACTTCCTAAAAACTCCAGGTGGGTTGGAGAATAGGGATTTAAAGATCCGAATTCCATTACACCAACCACATCGTTATTTCTTAGAATAGGGACAGCAACAATATTTCGAGGACTTGTGCTGCCAGCAGCATAGCTGACCGTCATTTCTCCTTCCGGAATATCCTCGATCAAAATTTGCTTACCTGATTTAAACACCTGACCAGCAACTCCTTCACCAACACCAAGATCAGTGTTTTTAAAGTCTTTAGGCAGAGAATAGCCACCTTCCAGATGTAATTTTTTATCCTCTCCAATGAGATAAAAAGCAGCGACCACACTATTCGTATGCGTTATAATGTTTTCTAAAATATCATTTGCCAGTTCAGAAACACTTTTCTCTCCCACCATTTTATCGTTGAGGTTTGCAATCCCGGACTGCAGCCATTCTTTATCAGCAAGCAGGGAGAAAGAATACTGAAGTGAGTCAGCCATCGTATTTAGCGATCCTGCCAAACTTCCAAGCCCGTCCTTGGTTTCTTCGTCCAATCTGATCTGATAATCGCCATTAGAAATTTGCCCTGCTATCCCCTGTATAACCTCTATTCTGCGGTCTATCTCTTCATTTTTATTTTGCAATTCCCTTTGCAGCTGTAAGCGCTTGCTGAAATCTGAAGAGACCCTTCTATAAAAAAAGATGGTAATTAAAATCGCCAGGGCGGCAGCTACAAGTATCAAAACTGGCGTATAACTGGCAAACTGGTTCATGCTCCGTGTCCGTTCCTCCAGTAGCCTTTTTTCTTCAGCCTGCATCTTTTTGATCAATGCCCGGGCATTGTCCATATAAACTTTTCCTTCCAAAAGTTCAGCAACACTTACATTTCCTCCCCGGGTTTTAATTCCAATGGTCTGTTCTAGAATCCCTAATCGACCTTCAATTACTTCCTGCAAATCCTTTATTGTTTTTTGCTGAAATGGATTGTCCCTGGTTTCTAACGTAACGTTATTGATCAATTCTAAAGCAGTTGCTCTAGCACCCTCATAAGGCTCCAGAAATACTTTATCTCCTGTCAGCAGATAGCCTCTTTGACCAGTTTCTGCATCCTTTAATGTCGATATGACTCCATCAAGATTGGTCATCACCTGATTGCTATGTGCCACAAGGTCTGCACTACTGATCAAGTTACGGATACTCATGTATGAAGCGAATGAGCTGATAAAAAGCAATAGCATGGAAAGTCCAAGCCCAATTCGCAGATTATTCCTTAACGTTGTTGTTTGGTTCATAAAAAATACTGTATTAATCTGTTTCTACACCTGAATCTAATGGCAACAGGAAATAGAATTCTGATCCTTGTCCTAATTTGCTCTTCACACCGACCTCTCCATTGTGTCGCCTGATGATCTCCGCCGATATGTACAATCCGATACCCAGGCCCTGAAAATGTATTGCCGTTTCCTCCACACGGTAAAATTTGTCAAAAACACTTCTTTGTTGGGCTGGCTCTATTCCTATCCCGTAGTCTTTCACCCCTAAATATACTTGTTCTCCCTCCAGGCTTGCGTTGATCTCTATCTCTGTCGTTCCTGGGGAATATTTGATCGCATTCGTCAAAAAATTGATAATTACTTGCTCTATACGCATCTCATCAGCATACACCTCTTTACCTATCTTACCATTTCTGTGAATATTAAACTCAGGATTTGATTGGTGAATGATATCTACTACACTATCGAGCAGGCAGTCAAATGAGAAGTGCTTCTTGCTAAATTTCATCTTTCCGCTTTCAATCTTTGATATATCTAGCAAATCCGCAATGAGCTCATTTAACTTTTCCAGTTGTACCTGAGCTTTACCAAGATGTCGTTTTACAGTCGGAATATCTCCCTTCTCCACACTTCTTCCCAGCAATTGCATATAGCCCTTTACGCTGGTAAGGGGGGTTTTTAATTCGTGGCTAGCTATGCTGATAAACTCATCTTTCTTTCGCTCCGCATGCTTCCTGAACTCTATTTCGTCCAACAAAGCCTTCTGGATCTCTATCAGTTTTCTGCTTTGCTCATAAATTCTATAGAAAGTTTTAACCTTAAGCAGGAGAATATCCATATCAACAGGCTTGGTAATGTAGTCAAGTCCGCCAGAAGAATAACCTCTTGTGATAAATTTGAGTTCTTTATTTACCGCCGACAAGAATATAATAGCCGTTTCCTTTGCCTTGCTATATCCGGAGATTGCTTCTGCAACTTCAAAACCATCCATTCCCGGCATTTGTACATCCAGGATAATGAGTACATATTCATTCTTAAGCACCTTCTTAAGCGCCTCTTCACCGGAGGAGGCAGTATCTACTTCGAAGTTATGTCTTTCCAGAACCCTTTTTAAAGAAATCAGGTTCTCGGGGGTATCATCTACTATTAGTATCATTATTTAAGATAATCGGCTTGCGGTTTGTATAATAGGTGCCTCTCAAAGTTATACAACTTTTCCGATGTATAGCGCACCTGCGGTTTTTCATTAGCGTTCGGTCGACTTAAAAGTATCTCCCTGGTTGATATCCCCTGTTTCAAATCCCTTTTTAAACCAGTACATACGCTGTGCAGAACTACCATGTGTAAAAGAGTCCGGAACTACTTCACCCTGTGACTGTTGCTGTAATTTATCGTCGCCTATCGCATTTGCCGCATTCAACGCCTCCTCAAGATCTCCTTCTTCTAATTTAAAATCCTTTAAATTCTGTGCATGATGAGCCCATAAACCGGCTAAGAAGTCTGCCTGTAATTCCAGTTTAACTGACAGCCGGTTGTATTCCTTTTCACTCAGCTGTCCACGTGCATTTTGCAGTTTATCAGAAATTCCAAGAAGATTTTGTACGTGGTGCCCTACTTCATGAGCGATTACGTAAGCCTGCGCAAAATCACCCGAAGCTCCAAAACGATTCTTTAATTCCGTATAAAATGAAAGATCAATATAGACTCTATGGTCGCCGGGACAATAAAAAGGCCCTACGGCAGAGCTTGCATTTCCACATGCAGACTGTACCATATCAGTAAACAAAACCATTTTGGGTTCTTCATATTTCTTGTTCATGGACTCAAATTGCTGCTGCCACACCTGATTGGTAGACTCCAGTACACCATCCACGAACTTACCTTCCGCATCCATTGGATCTCCGGTTTTCCCTTCAGTTTGAGCAGTTTCTCCAATTGGCAGCTGACTAACAACTCCAGTAAGGTCTCTGCCAAAAAGCAGCCCTAAAACAATGATGATAATACCAACGCCGCCGCCTAGTTTTGCGCCACCGCCCATTCCCCGACGATCGTCTATATTACCACTCCCTTTACCGAACCATTGCATATGTGATTTGTTTAATTTGGTACAACTAAAAGATTTAACAATTGTTATACCAAATCAAACAATATCGTATGATTTTTAATTAAACGCAACAATTGCTGTTTTAATCCTTTTTATCGTTTCATCCGTACCAAGTACCTCAGCAATCTCAAAAACCCCCGGTCCAAATTTACCCCCTACCAGCATGATTCGGAAGGGAAGCATAAGTTCTCCTGGCTTAAATCCGCGTTCAACAGCCAATTCCTTAAACTTTTCTTCTAATTCAACAGCAGAAGAAATACCCTTTAGCAATCCAGCATAAGCCTCAAAAAAACCGGCTTTTTCATCTGACCATTTCGGTTTTACCGATGGTATATCGTACTCAGATGGTGCTTTAAAGAAATAAGCGGCCTGTGCGCTAAAGTCTGTCAGAAGTGTACACCGATCTTTAATCAGGTCAATTATTTTAATCAAAAATAAGTCATCACCGAGGCTTAATCCATCTGACGTTAAAACTGCTTTTACACCAGTCAGCAACTGCTCCGAAGACATATGCTTGATCCACTCATGGTTGTACCATTTAGCCTTTTCAAAATCAAATTTAGCCCCTGCTTTGCTAATACGTTCTACAGAGAATTTTTCTATCAGTTCTTTTATTGAGAACAGTTCCTGGTCTGTTCCATCATTCCATCCCAGCATTGCCAATAAGTTTACAAAAGCCTCCGGCATAAAGCCTAGTTCTTTAAAGCCTTTTGTAAGCTCTGCTGTTTTAGGATCAGTCCAATTTTGTGCATAAACCGGGAACCCTAACCTGTCGCCATCTCTTTTACTCAACTTTCCATTTCCATCTGGCTTAAGAATCAGCGGAAGATGTACCCATGCAGGCATCTCATCGGCCCAACCCAAATACCTCCAAAGCAGAATATGTATGGGAGCAGAAGGCAACCACTCCTCTCCTCTAAAAATATGACTGATTTCCATTGCCTTATCGTCTGCCACTACAGCCAAATGATACGTTGGCATGCCATCAGCCTTTAGCAAAACTTTGTCGTCCACCAAATTTGTATCAAAGCTTACATAGCCCCTAATCAGATCTGTAAAGGACACAAGCTCATCTTCAGGTATCTTAATCCGCACCACATTTGGTGTTCCTGCGGCTAATAGGGCATCCACCTCCTGCGAGCTTAAGGATAAGGAATTGCGCATACCCTGACGTGTAGCCTGTCCGTAAGTAAAGTTTGGCACCTCCTTCCGTTTTGCTTCCAGTTCTTCCGGGGTATCAAAAGCATAATAAGCATATCCGTCAGCGATCAACTGATCTGCATATTGTTTATAGGTTGCCTTTCGTTCACTCTGGCGATAAGGGCCAAAACCGCCGCCTTTTTGCGGACTTTCATCCGGAGACATCCCGCACCATTCAAGACAGGACACAATATATTCCTCTGCTCCCGCTACAAAGCGGGTTTGATCCGTATCTTCCACACGCAATATAAAGGTTCCATTATGTTGTTTTGCAAACAAATAATTAAATAAAGCGGTACGTACGCCACCTAGATGCAGCCCTCCCGTTGGGCTGGGGGCAAATCTTACTCTTACTTTCTTTTCCATATTAATAGCAGCAAAGATATATTTTTGTAATTTGCCTTCATAATCTATGAATCCTTACGAGAAAAAGCGCCGCTGGAAGTTCTTCTTATTATTCTTTGCCATTATTATAGGCACCGCATCCGTTTTTTACAGCGACTTCTTTGTCAAGAAAATGGAAAGGGAGGAACAGTTACAGTTTCAGTTGTTCGTAAAAGTAACGGAACAATCATTGGTCATGTACGATGATGACAGATATACCGGACTTATTGACCTGATCCGTGCCAATACAAAATTACCCATCATTCTCACCAACGCAAAAGGAGAAATCCTTGCAACTCAAAACCTGGATTCAACAAAGACCAATTATGAAGTAACCAATAAAGAAGGGGTAACCTACGACCCTGTTTATTTCCAGCGTGAACTTAGAAAAATGAAAGAGCAGCATCCGAGAACGCCAATCAGCGGACTCGAGCCGGATGGGTCACGCTGGTACATCTACTATAAGGATTCTCCAACATTAACACAGTTAAGGTATTTTCCATATATACAATTAGGCGTAATTGCACTATTTCTGCTTACAGCATACGTAGCCTTCAGCTCAGCAAGGAAAGCGGAACAGGATCAGGTGTGGGTAGGTATGGCCAAAGAAACAGCTCACCAACTGGGCACTCCAATCTCTTCGCTCATGGCCTGGGTAGAACTCATCAAATCACGCTTCAACGCCGAAGACGACCCGCTGATCGCAGAAATGGAAAATGACATTAAACGACTTGAAGTCATAACGGACCGATTTTCCAAAATTGGCTCAAAACCGATAGTTGAAGACCATGTAGTACATACTGTCATCCACAATTTTGTAGAGTATTTCAGGCTGCGCACCTCAGACAAGATCATATTTACGATCACTGGTGATGAACAGGTTCGTGCATTACTCAATGTGCCATTGTTTGACTGGGTAACTGAAAATTTGCTTAAAAATGCAGCCAATGCGATTGAAAATGAAGGTAGGATCACCATCGACATCATCGAAAATCTCACCAAAGAAGAAGTGTTCATCGACGTAACTGATACAGGCAAAGGCATCGCACGTTCGAAATTCGACGCTGTGTTCCAGCCAGGTTATACCACGAGAAAACGTGGATGGGGCCTGGGGCTTTCTCTTACCAAACGGATTATTGAAAACTATCACCACGGACAGATCTTCGTCAAGGATTCAGAGCTTGGTAAAGGCACTACTTTTCGTATCATCTTAAAAAGCAGCATCACTTATGAACCGACCTCAAACACATGAGTATCCAGCATGGGGAGAAACCTATGTTAAGCTGGTAGATGGCGACATCATGGAAATCCTTGAGCGGCAGGCTTCGGAATTCCCCGATTTCATTAACCGCCTGACTGAAAAAGCAGATCATGCATATGCTCCGGGCAAGTGGACGATCAAAGAATTAGCAGGCCACATCATAGATACAGAAAGAATCCTGGTATACCGGCTTACCTGCTTTGCAAGGGGAGAAAAATATGAGCTTCCTGGTTTTGAAGAAGATGATTATGTTAGAGCCGCACATTTCTCCGATAGAAACTTGTCCAGTTTTTCAGAAGAATTTGCCTCGCTTCGAAAGTCCAATATGTATTTATTTAGATCCCTGAATGAAACAGAGCTGAACCTTGTCGGTATAGCTTCCGGAAGGTCGATCAGCGTACGGGCGCTTTTATTTGTAATAGCTGGACATATTATACATCATTCACAAATTATTAAAGAAAGATACTTATGATCTGGTTTGCTGAGTTTAGTCCAGAAAAATTGAATAATCGCCCTAAAAACCATTTGGGCGCACTTTTAGACATCCAATTCACAGAAGTTACAAATGACACGCTTACCGCAACAATGCCTGTGGATGAACGTACTCATCAACCTGCGGGCATACTTCATGGTGGCGCCTCCGTGGTACTTGCAGAAACCCTGGGCAGTATAGCATCCTATATGTGTATTGATCCTGAAAAATATCAGGCTGTGGGACTCGAGGTTAATGCAAATCATTTACGTCCGGTAAAAAACGGTCGTGTGACAGGCATTTGCAAACCGTTACACATCGGTGCCAAAACACATATCTGGGACATCAAAATTTATAATGATAAAGGCAAGATGAGCTGCGTAAGCAGACTCACCGTTGCCATTATCAGTAAGTTCTAGAAAAGTTGTTTAGTTGCTACTGCCTTTTGTCAAATGACTCAGATCAATCCTGCCATCTTGTTTAAGTTCATCAAGCACGAAATGACTGCTGAGTGATCCAATTTCCTGAAAGATACCCGATAAGCGCTCGTAAACCTGCTTATAAAGACTAATGTCGGGCAACTGTATCTGAATTAGAAAATCCTGATTACCTCCTAAGACGTGGCAGAACAACACTTCTGGAAATGATCTGATTGCTTCCTTGATGGATTCAAGACTATTCAATGAATGATTTTTCCGTTCCAAAAATAAAAAGAAGCTTATCCCTCCTCCCAGTTTATTCAGATCGAGGACTATCCGGAAGCCCTGAATAATTCCTTTTGCTTTCAGTTTTTGTATACGATTGTCAACTGAACCATAAGACATTTCCACTGTCTGAGAAATATCAGTAATACTCATTCTCGCATCCTTTTGAAGGCAATTTAAAATTTTCACGTCTGTTGAATCTAATAAGGTATGTATATTCATAGTATATTTTTTTTCCAAAATTATTACTGGCAATTCAAATAAAAAACTACACCTGTGTAGTTTTTTATTTGCCTAAAAAGATTATAAGACGTGCTATCATCTTAGACATACATCTGCTACATGAGTACTTATATGCTAACATAATTTCAGTTCCTGACCCAGGATAAATTGTAAAGCGCAGAATAAATCAATATCTTTGGCGCAATAAAGAATTACTATAATGACTAAACAAGAGAACAATAGCAGTTTTGACTGGGTTTATTACGTATTAGGCCTGTTTTTTGGAACTTTAACAGCAGCTATCATTTCCGGCCATTTCGGCTGGTCTGTTTTAGGTGGTATCATCGGTTTTGTTTTCGGTGCTATTTTCTTAAATGCAATTGTTAAAGACCGCCAATATTAGTTTTTAGCGATTTTCTGCCTAATCTTTCAGCCATGAAGAAGTTAAGGTTAATAGCATTACTCAGTTTTCTTAGCCTTGGCGCCAATGCACAGGACCTAAAATTTCCTGCATTGGATTCGAGTCCGGCTGACATTGTCTATTATCCATTGAATGTTGCAAAAGCTAAAGACAATTCCTCCCCTCTTATTAAGCTAATCTACTCCCGGCCATCTAAAAAAGGCAGGGAAATCTTTGGTGTATTGGAACAATTTGGCAAAGTATGGCGACTGGGTGCCAACGAGTCTACAGAAATGCGTCTTTACAAAGCTGCAGTCATCGGAGGAAAGCGCATTAAAGCGGGAAGCTACAGCTTGTTTGCAATTCCAGAAAAGGATAAGTGGACGCTAATCCTAAATAAACAACTGGATAAGTGGGGCGCGTTCACGTACGATCAAAAGAAAGATGTGATGAGGATGGAACTTCCAGTGAAGACTTTAATAAAAACACAGGAAGTTTTAGCCATTACTTTTGTTCCTATTCCTGATGGCGCTACAATGGTCATTGCATGGGACAACACAACAGTTGAGGTACCGATTTCCATAAAGTAACTCGTTTTACCAGCCCTTTCTTTTATAAATCAGACACTTACTAACCACCCCGTCAATTTGACACTTTTGTCAAACTGAAGTCAATTCCATTCCACATTAGATAATTCGCACAAAATTAATCAATCGATTGATTAATTTTGTGCCATTAAATTATCACATGGAAAAAATCGATAAACGGGCAAATATCCTGGAAGCAGCTGAAAAGTTGTTTTCTGAACTTGGATATGAAGGCGCGTCTACCCGACAAATAGCTAAAGAGGCAGGCGCAAACATGGCCATGATCAATTACTACTTTGGATCCAAAGAGGGCGTATTCATGGAGCTCATGACTTTGCGCATTCAGGCTTTTAAAGAAGATCTGGATAAAATCAACCAAGACAATCTTACCGGGATGGAGAAGCTACTAAAGGTAACCGAAGGTTATGCCCGGAGAATCCTATGTAATCATGCACTTCACAAAATGATGAATAGGGAGCTTTCTCTGCCACAAAGGCCAGAAATGTTCTTTACCATCAAAAATGCAATGGCAGAGAATATGCTCATGATCGAACGCATTATTAATGATGGGATTACTGATGGTAGTTTTAAGACTGTGGATGTGCGAATGCTCATCGCCACGATCATGGGGACGATCAGCAATGTCGCTATTTCTCCTGCTAAGATCACCTATGGAACAACGTTGGACATCAATAAGAAGACTGATCGTAAGATTATTACCGAGCGCCTGATTGCTCATTTAAAAGACCTCATCACCAATTATCTAACACCCAAAAAATGATACGTAGTCGCATTACATTAAGCTTTTTTGCATTTCTGTTTCCGGGAATGCTATATGCTCAGGAACTGAGAAAGCTAAGTTTACCGGAAGCAATTACACTTGGCGTTCAAAACAGCAAAAACCTTAAACTTTCAGAAAACAAGATTGATGAGGCGGTTGCGCGCTTAGCAACAGTGAAAGATAATGCATTGCCAACGGCAAAAGCATCCTTTCTTTATAACCACGCAGAAATACCGACAAACACTTTAAGTATCGGAGGTGCTGACCCCATACATCTCCCAAAACGTGCAGACGCCTTTGTTGGCACCGCAGCAGTGGAAGAATTGGTTTATGGAGGAGGGAAACTCAAATACGCAGAGGAATCTACCCGATTACTTAAGGAGGTAGCGAGTCTGGATGCAGACAAAGATCGAGAAGAGATCAGCTATGCTGTAATCAACACATATTATTCTCTCTTTAAAGTCTTACAAAGCAAAAAAGTAGTAGCACAGAATTTAGAATCCATCGCCAGTCAACTGAAACAGGCGCAGCGCTTCTTTGATCAGGGTGTGGTAACTAAAAACGATGTTCTTAGGTTCCAATTGCAACAGGCAAATGTTTCTCTTAACAGAAATGGAAATTGAGAATAACCGGAAAATCATCAACTATAACCTTGATATTCTTCTGGGCTTGAACTGAAAATACAGAGATAGAGATCATCGAGCCTGTTAATCTCTGAAAGCCAACTGAAACTTTAGGCGAGATATATTGATCTTGCTATGAACAACAGGCAGGAGCTTAAACAATTGGTTTTGCAAAACAAGGTGGCCGATTTAAACATCAAGACTGTAAAAGCCAACACCTTACCTACAGTAGGTATTGGCGCAACCTTATATTACATTAATCCAAGTGGCAAGTTTATCCCTCCAGCGAATCAATTATCATGCCAATTACATTGGGCGCAACTGTATCATGGAACATAGGGAATCTATGGACCAATAAAAACAAGGTCAAGTGAGGCTAGAATTCAGCAAAACGAAATGTTGTAATCCAGAAGGATATCCTTTCAGATCAGCTTAAAAACAGACATCAATAAGAATTACCAAAACTATCAGGTGGCGATGAACAAGATCAAGGTACTGGAAACTTCAATCGCACAGGCAACAGAGAACGACAAATTATTGGCATCAAAATATAAAAATAATGTAGCTTCTGCTACCGACAGGATCGATGCAGAAACATTACTATATCAAGCGAAGATCAACTTGGAAATTGCTAAAGCTGATGCAGGATTGGCTTATTATACATTATTAAAATCAACAGGAAAAATTTCTCAATAACGCATAACAAATACAGCGATGACAACTGAAAAGAAAAAAAAGAACAAAGTTAGTTCCCATCATATTAGGTGTATTGATCGTGATAGGGGTAATATTTGGCATTAAAGAATTATTTATATTATAGCAAACATGTGGACACGGATGATGCACAGATTGATGGCGATATCAGCCCTGTTGTTGCCCGTGTCGGTGGTTATGTAAAGGAAATTAATTTTGAAGAGAATACACATGGTGCACGAAGGCAGAGTTTTGGTAAAATTGATGATCGTGATTATAAAGTGAAGTTGGAGCAGGCACAGTCTGGTCAGAAAGGTGCCAGCTGCCGGAGTAGGCGTTTCTGCAAGCTCAGATTAGCCGCTACTTCAGGCAAATACAAGTACTGCAAAAGCAAACATTGAAGCTGCGAAGAGTTAAATTGAACCTTGCAAATAAGGATTATGACCGTTATGCAAACCTTGTAAAAGACGGTTCGATTACACAACAGGCTTTTGACCAGGCTAAAGCGACCAAGGAATCTGCTGACAGGCAGCCTACACTGCAGCTAAAGATCAATATACCGCTGCGGTAAAACAGGTAGGAACTACTCAGTCCCAATTAGCTGTAAGCAGCAATAGTGTAAGCCAGCGCCAGACGGACGTAGACTTTGCGAAACTGCAATTATCATATACTGATATCAAAGCGCCAGCAACTGGTATTGTTTCGAAAAAGAATGTGCAAAAAGGCCAATTGGTACAGGCCGGCCAGTCTTTGTTCTCTATCGTTAATGAAAACAGCATCTATGTAACTGCAAACTTTAAAGAGACACAACTGGAAGAAATTACAGCCGGGACTGAAAGTAAAAATGGAAGTAGATGCCTACCCTAGACGCAGAGAGTATCAGGGCGAAGGTATACAATTTTGCTCCTATCACTGGTGCAAAAGGCTCTTTATTGCCTCCTGATAACGCTACTGGTAACTTTGTAAAAGTAGTTCAACGTGTACCAGTGAAAATCAAAATCACTGATGCATCAAAAGACCTGATGGCTAAATTCGTCCGGGTATGAGCGTTAAAGTTTCAGTATCTATAAAAGACTAAAAATGGCCGAAAAGGTTTAAAAAAGTGGATCATTACCTTTACGGTAATCACAGCTTCTTTATTGGAGCTGATTGATACTACAATCGTAAACGTAGCAATACCCCAGATACAGGGTAACCTGGGCGCAACCCTGGAGGATGTGGCCTGGTTATCTACCGGCTACGCCGTAGCCAATGTAATCATCCTGCCCATGTCGGGCTGGCTGGGCAGCCGCTTTGGCCGGAAAAATTATTTCCTAATTTCTATTATTGTTTTACCTTGTTTCCTTTCTTATGTGGAAACGCAACAACATCTGAATGAACTTATTGTATTCAGGATCTTACAAGGACTTGCTGGGGGAGGTTTAATATCTACTGCCCAGGCTATTCTAATTGAAACCTGGCCACGTGAAGACGTAGGTATTGCAACAGCCTTATTTGGTTTAGGTGCCGTTGTAGGCCCTACCGTTGGCCCTACAATTGGTGGTTATATCCTAGAGATCAGCACCTGGCCATGGATATTCTATGTAAATATTCCCGTCGGGATACTTGCCGCCTATTGTACCTAATGTTTATCCGGGAGACGCCCAAGGATGGCAAAGGTATGCCTGTCGATTGGTGGGGAATTGCTTTACTGGCAGTTGCGGTCGGAAGTTTACAGACAGTATTAGAAAAAGGAGAAAGTGAAGATTGGTTTGCCACTCCTTATATTACGGCGCTTAGCGGTTGCATCTGTAGTGGGTCTGCTTATTGTTCATATGGAGAGAGACAAGTACTGACCACCCCATCGTTAATTTTAGGATCATGAGTCACCGAAGTTTCTCAGTGGGGATGTTTACTTCTTTTATATTAGGTTTTGGTTTGTACGGCTCGGTATTCGTTTTCCCTGTATTTTGCCAGAATCTATTAGGCTTTTCTCCACTACAAACCGGAGAGCTATTCTTCCCCGGCGGTATTATGTACCATTGTGATGATGCCATTTATAGGTATCATGCTTAAGAAAGGTATTCCGGCCCAGTTTATGGCAACCATCGAGGAATGTTTCTTATTCTTCGTTTTCTGTTAAGATGCTGAGCAATTCGACACTTGCAATCGGGAACAGACGACTTTCTTCTTCCATTGATGATTAGAGGTGTCGGTATGGCTTTACTATTTGTGCCGTTAACTACCCTAGCCATACAGGATCTGAAAGGTCCGGAGATTGGACAAGGTTCAGGTTTAAATAATATGATGAGGCAATTGGGCGGATCTTTCGGTATTGCCGCGTTAACGACATTGATCCATGTACGTCAGGGTTTTCATCGCAGCAATCTGCTGGCGAACGTGAATGAATATAACCCTGCGTTCAATGAGCGCTTCAACGCCTTTGTAAATAACTTCATAGCTAAGGGCTATACCAGCCTGGAAGCCAAAACACTGGCTGCAAAAGCAATAGAAGGTGCTGTGACCAAGCAAACACTATTGCTTACCTATAGTGATGCTTATTGGGTGGCAGGATTGATCATGTTATGTTCAATTCCGCTGTTATACCTGCAAAAATTCAAGAAGAATGTTGCCGTCCCGGCAGATTTGCATTAAAACAAAAAGCCGTTAAGAAAAATCTTAACGGCTTTTTTCTACCCCAAAAATTTAACAATTAAATTGCCTCATTTACTCCTGCTGGTAATAAATTCGGCACATAACTTTAAAAGGATTTGTTTAACCTCTATAAATCTAAGTTAACAATTTCCAATAAAAAATCAAAAATTAAATTAATAACAGACCTGCGGTCGTTTTTTTAGCTGATTTTTGGTAGCTTAAGGGCTCCAAATTTTCCTTAAAAATGATGCAGAAACAACGCGCAAAAGGTCAGAGAGAATCCGTATTCAACAATGAAGTCGTTTCCCGGTTTGAACTCTATAATAGCCTTTTCCTTACCCTTCCGTTTTACAAGATCAAAGACACCGGCACCTTGTTGCCGTTATTTATTAAATTCTGTGAAGAAGGCATTGATAAGCACGAAAACCCTTCAGAGATCATTAATGCTTTTTTTAAGAAATATACACAAACAAATGCTACCAAGGATATAATCGATCTTTTATTCCGGTTCATTCAGTATATTGAGCGCCAGGTTGTATTATTTGATGCAGTAGAAGATGCTTCATTCAATAAGCTGAACGCGGATGACGAAGAAAATGCTTTGCTTTCCTATCTGAAAAAAGGTGTGGACAACCACCAGCTGAGCGATAAAATTGAAAAATTGATTGAAGATTTTTCTTTAAGGCTTGTGCTCACCGCGCATCCTACCCAGTTTTATCCGGGAAGTGTGTTGTCTATCATTACGGACTTAACTTCCGCAATTAAGAACAATGAAATTTCCAATATCCACCTGCTCCTGCAGCAGTTAGGAAAAACGCCGTTCTTTAATAAAAAATCGCCAACACCGGTTGATGAAGCGCTAAGCCTTGCTTGGTATCTGGAAAATGTATTTTATTTTGCGGCTGCCAACATACAGTCAGGCATTGATAAAACCTTAAATGAATATAATCTGGAGGCTAAAAAGATCGTTGAACTTGGTTTCTGGCCTGGTGGCGACAGAGATGGGAATCCTAATGTGCATGCCGACTCTACAATTCAGGTGTCTAAGATGTTGCGTCAGATCCTTTTCCGCTGTTATTACCGCGACTTCAGAAACCTGAAACGGCGCATTACCTTTAGAGGTGTTGAAGATGCTGTTTCCGTCGTTCACGACATTTTGTATAAGAATGCTTTTGAACCGAATATAGAGCCGGAGAACATCTCTAACGAGGTTATTGATCACCTGAATGATATCAAAACCACCTTGCTGAATGATCATGACGGCCTCTTTGCAGACCTTGTATCGGACCTGATCCTTAAAGTTGAACTCTATGGATGCCATTTTGCGTCCCTAGATATTAGACAAGACAGCCGTGTACTCAGAGATGTACACGCATACTGCAGACAAAGCAAACCCATCGTCTCTCTTTTCCCGGAAAACTATGCAGAGTTGCCAGAAGAGGAAAAAATCGCCGCCCTTTCATTTAAAAGTGCGAAGGTCAACTACGAGGGTCAGCCGGATTCACTGACGGATGACACATTACAAACTATAGCTGAAGTGAAACAAATTCAGCAAAGCAATGGCGAGATGGCCTGTCATCGCTTTATTATCAGTAATTGTCAGCAGAGCCAGCGACATTTTGCAATTGATAGAACTCTTTCTCTGGAACGGATGGAATGAGGATAACCTAAATATTGATTTCGTCCCGTTATTTGAAACTGTACATGATCTTGCAGGTGCAGCCGAGATCATGGAAACATTGTATTCTCATCCATTTTATAAAAAGCACCTTGAGAGCCGCGGGAACAAACAAGACATCATGCTTGGATTCTCAGACAGCACTAAAGACGGCGGGTACCTAATGGCAAACTGGTCAATTTTTAACGCCAAGGTAAGCCTGACAGAGACCGCCAATAAACATAATATTCAATTGCATTCTTCGATGGCAGGGGTGGCCCACCTTCGAGGGGCGGAGGCAAAACTCATCGTTTCTACGCTTCGATGGGAAAAGAGATTGCCAATAAGAATATTCAGCTTACCATACAAGGGCAAACAATAAGCTCCCAATATGGCTCTATCGACAGTGCAGAATTCAATATTGAACAGCTCATCAATGCAGGTATTTCTGCAGGCATAAGGGAGAAACACAACATCCTGCTGGATCCTGTGCACAAAAACCTGCTGGACGAGATGGCAGAAGACAGCTTTGAGTCTTTTGTTGCGCTACGCAAACATCCATTGTTCCTTAGCTATTTGGAGAAATTCTCTCCACTGACCTTACTGTCGAAAATTACCATCAGCAGCCGGCCGGTAAAAAGAAATTCCGGAGAAGCCTTAAAACTTGAGGACCTCCGGGCCATCAGTTTTGTAACTGCCTGGAGTCAGTTAAAACAGAACATTCCAGGCTTCTATGGTGTAGGAACAGCACTGAAAAATCAGGAAGAAAAAGGCAACTGGGACAAAGTTGTAGAGGCATATAATGAATCTGGATATTTCAAGACTATTGTAGAAAACTGCATGATGTCTATGAGCAAATCTGATTTTGCCATTACTGCCCATTTCATAAATGATAAGGATTATGGGCAATTCTGGAAAGTGCTTTTTGATGAATTTGAACTTTCTAAACAAATGTTATTGAAACTTTCCGGACAAGAAGCTTTAATGGAAAATTATCCGGCTGAGAAGCGTTCAATTGCCGTCAGGGAGAAGATCGTATTGCCTTTGGTACTTATCCAACATTATGCATTAGAACAGCTCCAGGGTCAAATTTCTGAGGTCGAAACACAATCATACGAAAAACTGGCTATCAGAACAGTATATGGCATCGTGAATGCAGGCAGGAACCTGGCATAAAGAAAAACACTAAGCGTAAAAAAGGCGACCCAAATGGGTCGCCTTTTTTACGCTTACTAAGGATAATATTATCGGTCTATTGAACCCATTACCTTTTGAGAAAATGCATTTAATGCATCTTTTTCTGTAGTTCCTGCATTAACATTTGCATGAACCTCAAGTGCTCCACAAATATTAGTGATCATCTCTCCTGCAACATCTATCTCCGTCTCACTTACGCCTCTGAATTCACAAAAAGCTTCTAAAACAGTCAATGTCGCTTCAAGATCTTCTGGTTTGCTATTTTGGAACAACTGTCTTATAACCGGGATTTTCATTATTTAATTTTATCAAATAACTCAATTAATACTTCTGCTTTATTCGTTTGGGTCTGATCTACCAATACTCCACCTTCAAAAGCTGCAAAGGTTGGCAAATTATCAACATTTGCAAATTTACGTGAGTTCGGAAGTTTTTCAGCATCCACAATTAGAAAGCCACATCTTCATTTTCAGCGGCCAGTTTTTTGAACTTAGGCTTCATAATCCTGCAGTTTCCACACCATGAAGCAGCATACTGAACCATTACCTTTGTTGTTTTCAGCAACATACTGTTGAAGATTATCTTCTGTTAATTCTAAAAACATAAATTTCTGGTTTAATTAGTTTGCGCTTAGGTATTCTGCAACGCTATTTCTATTTGCGTTCATTGCTTCTTTACCTTCTTCCCAGTTTGCCGGGCAAACTTCTCCATGTGTCTGAACATGTGCATATGCATCGATCAAACGTAAGTATTCTTTTACATTTCTGGCCAAGTGGCATATCGTTTACACTTTCGTGGAATACTTTACCTGTTTCGTCAATCAAATAGGTCGCTCTGAAAGTAACATTTGAACCCGAGAACAGTTCATTTCCTTCTTCATCATATTCAACTTCTTGATCTACAATATCCTAAAATGTTAGACAAATGTCTGTGTGTATCTGCAAGAATAGGATAAGTTACACCTTCAATACCACCATTATCTTTCGGCGTATTTAACCACGCAAAATGAACTTCATTGGTATCACATGATGCACCAATTACAATGGTATTTCTTTTTTCAAATTCAGGTAAAGCTGCCTGGAAAGCGTGTAATTCTGTAGGGCATACAAAAGTGAAATCTTTTGGATACCAGAACAATAAAACTTTGCTTTGCTTATTTACTGCCTCTTCAAATACATTGATCTTTAAATCATCACCCATTTCCGACATTGCGTCGATGCTCACGCTAGGGAATTTTTTACCTACTATTGCCATAATTATAATTATTTTATGTTTTTATCTGCGGCAAAGGTACGCCAAGCGAATTTGAAAAGCAACGGAACTTGCGTAATCTCACATACTTAATCTTGATGTGCTTATAGTTTTTATCTATAATCTTTTCAAAAAACTTAGCTTCAATCTATTGAAAAAATTTTATCGTAAAACTTTCCCGGACTTATCAATTGTCACGTTAAAAGGCTTCAGATACTGACTGACCAATACAGCAAATTCCCTTCTGGAAATCACCTTTTCTTGCTCAAAGTTACTATTGAACCGATAAGTTGTCTTCCAGTTCTTCTTTACTTCTGCAATAGTGTTCTCGGGTGAAAGCCCTCCCACATAAGTAATCATCTTCAATGTAGTAGCCAATGTCATTTGAGGAGCTTTATTATCATCAAACCAGATTTGGGCTTTATAATAGTAGGACTTTATAGGCTCCATGATCTCTTCCCGGCTCACAGGGAAATCTGGCCTGAAAAAAGCAGTTCCATTGATGAGTTCGGCCTTTATAAACCCGGACAATCCTATAAGCTGTATAGCTTTCCAATTGCTATCAATTGGATTTACATCCGCAAAAGGCACTAAAGAAAGCTTGTAATTGATTAATTCCCCCTGTATAACCTTCAGGTTCGCTTCTGAAGTTTTCTTCTTAAAGAAAGCAGCATAAGCTGCCGTCGCACCTGCAGCCTGTCCCGCGGCAATACTTTCATGATCAGAGTTCAATACAACCAGATTATCCTCAGCTGGCACAAGTAATTTAGACAATTGCAAAAAATTTGCAGAACTGTTGCTCACCGTATACCCGGTCGCAATGCTTGTCCTGTATAAAAAATCTGTATATCCGAATGGGCTCCATTGAACCGGAGCTTTTGTGAGCTTGAGTTCAGTATTGACTTTTCCGCTTGCATCTGCATTAACAAGTACTCCTGCTTTAATGGATTTTCCACCCAGGAGCGCTATATGCCAGCCACCACCAGATCTCTTGATTCTGATCCAGGGTGTACCTCTGACCACTGTTAGGTTCTTCAAAGTATCAGTCCATATTTTTACCATTGCAGCGGCACTGGTATTAGTGGTTAGCATTCTTTTTTGAAGCTCAGCCTCTATGCCGGAACGCAGGTTTCCGCTAGCCGAAAGCACAAAACCAGGATCGGGCAATAGTAATACTGTTTTGACCCCTGAAACGGCTGATTGTATACTTGCTCCAACGGCGTTACTACCATTCCCAATCACCAGTACTCCAGTTTTTGTAGTTTGCGCAAAGCCAAGCCGCACAACGAGCAACAAAATCGTTATAACAAAAAATCCCCTTTTCATTCCTTACGTTTATTTAAGCCGCAATATCCTTATTTGCAAGCCATTTACGTTATAAAAATAAAAAAGGAATTTTAATTTAACTTATTTTAACAAAATTGATTTAGGAGCTATCCAATACGGACAGATGTCATCGTCAACGATCCTCCTATAGCTTTGTCATTGAAAAGAGATACCTTTTCATGCTTATTTTGCAACCCAAGTGTGTACATCAATGGAAGGTAATGTTCCGGGGTAGGAATCGCCAACATAGCTTCCTTACCCAGATTCTGGTAATTCATCAATGGCTTATGTTCATTGCTCATGATCAGCTCCTTAAACTTGTCATTCATTTGAAGGGCCCAGTCATAGCCACCTCCATTCATCATTTGCCAACTGATCATCCTCAGATTGTGTACCATGTTACCGCTTCCAAGTATAAGCACTCCTTTTTTCCGTAAGTAGTAAAGTTCATTAGCAAGCTCATAGTGGTAGCGGGCATCTTTGGTATAATCAATACTCAGTTGAAGAACGGGAATATCCGCTTCAGGATACATGTGCTTCAGCACCGTCCAGGCCCCATGATCCAAGCCCCAGTCATGATCTAAACCGATTGCTGTGCTATGGATCAATTGAGCCGTTTCGGCCGCAAGTTCTGGCGATCCGGGAGCTGGATATACGACATCAAAAAGTGCTTGTGGAAAGCCGCCAAAATCATGAATTGTCTGGGGGAAGTCCATCGCAGTGATATGTGTCCCCTTAGTAAACCAGTGTGCGGAAATAACCAAGACAGCTGAAGGTTGCGGAATATCTTTAGCAATGCCAGCCCATTTGGCACTAAATTCATTGTCCTCAATTCCATTCATCGGTGAACCATGCCCAACGAACAAAACTGGCATCAGGTAATCCTGATGTTGTAATTTGCTGGTAAAAGAATTAAATTGAGAAAAGCTGGGCATGATCATTAAATTAAGAGGCTCTCCAAAAATCGTCCGCCCCTCATTATTCAGGTTCGATCCAACATTCAGGACAGCCTCTAATAATTATTTAGCCTGAGTAAATTCCAGGTTCAACACAATTTTAACATCTTTAGCGACACCAGCACCTGTTGGGTCATATTTGATATTATAATCCAATCTGTTGATTGTAGTTGTTGCAGTAAAGCCCGCTTTGGTGTTTTTTTGTTGATCTACTGCTGTTCCGCCATAAACCACCGCAAATACGACATCTTTTGTTACATCACGGATTGTCAATTTACCGCTAAGTGCATAAGTGCTACCTTTTAATTTCTTAAATGAAGTGCTTTCAAACGTTATTTTAGGATATTTCTCTGCATTAAAGAAATCATCTGTTTTCAAATGGTTGTCTCTCATTTCTACGCTTGTGCTAATGCTGTTTACATCAGCAGTAAAGCTAATTTTCGCATCCGTAAGATCTGCTTTAGCAGCTGTAACCGTACCATCGAATTTTTTAAATGACCCATCCACAAAAGAAATACCCATGTGTTTCACTGAGAAATTCACGAATGAGTGCATCGGATCTACGGTCCATTTTGTTTGTGCGAATGACGCAACGCTGATTGAAATTATAACCAGCAATAAAAATACCTTTTTCATAATCTTGATTTGTTAATGATTGCAAAGCTATAACCATTCAGAGACTAAATTGTTGATCTATGATAAGAAATATGCTTTTACTTCAGTACGCTGAAGAAGTTAAATTCTACTCTGGCCAGATACATATTCTTATTGTAACGGCCTGGCAGATTGCCTGCCACTTCAAAACGGTAACCGAGATCAATTCTCGTCCGGCTGTTGATGATCACCTGCACCGCAGGGGCAAGATCAAGGTATGACCGTCCATTTTCAGGATTGGTCTTTCCCAATACCTCAAAATACAAATTGAAATTCGGCTGTTTATAATCTTTATATACAAAAGGCAGGAGTAAATATCCAGAGGATAGGCTATATCCCAGGAGTTGATCTGGAGCAGGCATATGCTGTGCCTGTTTGTCCAGATCTTTGAAAGACCTGGTATAGCTTAATGTTCCGGAAAGCGCCAGCTTGTGCAGTAACTGGGTAAAAACCACGCCAACCTGCGCACCACTATTGTCTCCTTCCAAATTAATATCCTCTGTATAAGTAGGTCGTTTACTACTACTGATCCGCGCAAAAGCCGCAGCCCTTAAATGACTGTGTGCTTCATCCAGAGATAAAAACCTATATTTAGCATATAAACTTCCACCCTCTACTCTGTACCGGCCATCCATATCGGATGCAAAACCCTGAACATGTATCATGAAATTCTTATTGAAACCCACCATCAGCTCTGGAATGAAACGATTGGTAAACTCCGGCTGAAAAAAACCTTCGCTGGTCAGTCTGACACCTATAGATTTGGAAGGCATGTTACTTGCCGGCTCTGAAAATACATACAGCTCCTGCGATTTGACTGTGCCGGCAACAAAAGCCAGCACAGTCAATAATTTAAAAAATTTCATATAATGCCTTAAATGGTTAAATGATAGATTCTCGTTTTCTTACCATTTATTGTTCCTGCTCCGGCGGCATAGGTCTCTGTTTTATATTGAGCAGCCGTTTTCTTAAAGGCTGATCCCGAAATAAAATCCTTGTCTACCACATTTGCTTTTACGGGACCATTCAGCGTCTTACCTTTAGTATTCAGAAATTTGTAAACATTTGTCCCTACTATTGCCTGGCCATTATCATCCACTTTCGCATTATTAAAATTGAATACTGCAGTTAGGTTTCCTACCGAAAAACCCGCGTCCTGCACTTTCTTCTTAATCTGGTCAATGTTCACTCCCTTGTCTTTCTTAAAGTCTATTACGAAGACATTTCTATTTAGATCTGGCTTTATAGCTTCAATGAAGTCTAGTGTTCTCAAAGACTTTTCGGTAGCCTGTGAGCACATTGAACAGGTTAGCCCTGTTACCTGCAGTTCTGCAGATGAGATTTGTTGTGCAGAAGCTTTGCCTGCAACCAATAGGATAAAAAATATGCTTAGGAATTTGATCGTTTTCATGTGAATCGTTTAATCGTAAAATAAATTGTCAATAAAAAAGCCAGTACAGCTGGGTATAACTGTATGGCAACAATCTATTCCTGGTCTAATTCCTAAAAACGCAATGATAAAGATGCAGCGAAACGACTGCAGAGAGTGGCGGAGCTTTGTTTTGTGCCTTAAGGGCTAATCTGCTGACAGTTCTCTTGACAGATTGAATTAGCGCCGGACCAAGAAACAGTTCAAGGCTGAAGTTTTGAGGCAATTTAACCTTGAATCCAACCTCATGACTGTCCTTAACTTTGACGTCTACCGATGTATCCTTACAGCAGTCATGTGCTTTTTTCACTTTGTTTTCGCCCTTGCAGGCACCACATTTCGCCTGTTCAATCAATTTCACAGAAGAAAGTTTCCCGCTGCAAAAATGCATATTCACAGCAATCCCGATCACCGTGATCAGGTAAAAGGCACATAAAGCCATTGCTATTTTCTGCTGCAGTTTCATTTCGGAACAAAACTAAGCAATAATCAGCAGAAACAAACATTGGCTTGTAGGCACAACGTAAAATAATTGATAAGCAACACGGGTTCGGTGACTCACATTTTTAGCTTAACTTAGCAGGCATCAAATCTAAAAAATGAACCGCATCTTTACTTTAATCCTCTGCCTTTGCTGCATCAGCGCTTTTTCAGCTAAGCCAAAACACCAGTACATCAGGATCAAAACTGACAAAGGCGAATGCGTCATACAGCTCTATAACGAAACGCCAAAACATCGGGACAATTTCATCAAACTGACCAAATCAAAAATATTTGACGGCACGCTTTTCCACCGCATCATCAAAGATTTTATGATCCAGGGCGGGGATCCGGACTCAAAAAAAGCCAAACCCGGCGAGGAATTGGGGAATGGCAGTGTAGGCTATACTATTCCGGCTGAATTCCGCGACAGCCTTTTCCACAAAAAGGGTGCATTTGGCGCCGCCAGGGATGACAATCCGGAAAAAGAATCAAGCGGCAGCCAGTTTTACATTGTACAGGGTAAAAAATTTACAGATGAACAACTTAACAGCGTAGAAGAAAAACGCCTGAAATTTAAAATTCCTGAATGGCAAAGGGAGGTTTATAAAACCCAGGGAGGCAGTCCACATCTTGACCGTAGCTATACAGTCTTTGGTGAAGTGGTCAAAGGCCTGGAAATGGTCGATGCTATAGCTGTTATGGAAAGAGACGCTAAAGACCGCCCCCTTGTCGACATCAGCATGACCGTCACCCTGTTGAAACGCAGAGAAGCACGTCGCCTGGAAAAAGAACTCAACATCAAATAATAACAATATGAAGATTATTTCTTACAACGTAAACGGCATCAGATCAGCAAGTACAAAGAATTTTTTTGGTTGGTTGCAGTCTACGGATGCCGATATGGTATGCCTGCAGGAAGTGAAAGCACTGCAGTCTCAAATTCCGGAAATCATCGCATTGATCGAGCAGTTGGGCTACCAACATTACTGGTTCCCTGCTGAAAAGAAAGGTTACAGTGGTGTTGCCATCTTCAGTAAAATCAAGCCCAATCATGTAGAATATGGCTGTGGCGAAGAGTGGATTGATAAAGAAGGGCGCATTTTAAGGGCTGATTTCGATACATTTTCACTAATGAGCGTGTACCTGCCTTCAGGATCAAGTGGCGACGAAAGGCAAGTTAAAAAGTACGAATTCATGCGGTTCTTCGATCAATATATAAGAGAACTCCGAAAAGAAATTCCAAACCTGATTATATCAGGCGACTACAACATCTGTCATACTGCGATTGATATCCATAATCCAAAATCTAATGCCAATTCTTCTGGATTTCTTCCGGAGGAGCGGGAATGGATGCAGTTGTTTCTCGATAATGGCTTTATCGATACCTTCAGGCATTTCAATAAGGATCCCCACCATTACACCTGGTGGAGTTTTAGGGCTGGCTCAAGAGGCAAAAACCTGGGATGGCGCATCGACTACCATCTCGCTTCGCTACCTATGCTCGACAGGTTAAAAAATGTAAAGATTTTACCTGATGCAGTACACTCAGACCACTGTCCGGTATTGCTGGAGCTTCATCCTTAGATCATGGAAGGCCTTCATCTGTACTCCAGAAAAGATATTGAACAGTTGACCACATCCCGAGATGGCGAGAACAAACTCGGCGAAAGGGTTCAGCTTGCGCAGGACCTGACCAGACTATCTGCCTCATCTGCCAAATTTGTATTGCTCGGAATTCCTGAGGACATTGGAGTAAGGGCCAATCGGGGGATAGCCGGGACTAAGACTGCCTGGCCGTCGGCTCTAAGAGCCATTCTAAATGTACAGAGTAATCGGTTTTTAAATGGATCAGAGTTGCTCGTATTGGGGCACGTTGAGATCCAGGAGCCTGAAAATTCTGATATCACCGTACTAAAGAAAAAAGTTGAAGAGATCGATGAGTTGGTCTTTCCGCTTATTCAATGCATTGTTGAGGCGGGTAAAATACCAATAGTGATTGGTGGCGGACATAATAACGCCTACCCCATTATTAAAGGCTGTGCAATTGCACAGCAACAGGCAATCCATGTAATCAATATAGACGCACATGCGGACCTTAGGGCAATGGATGGCAGACACAGTGGCAACGGCTTCAGTTATGCGCTTAGAGATGGTTATTTGAGCAAATACGGCATCTTCGGCTTACACCAGAGCTACAACAATGAAGCAATGCTGCAGCAAATTGCACAGGATACTTCTATATCAGCAATCTTTTTTGAGGAAATGCTGGTCAATCCTAATTTCAAAATTCAGTTTTGGAAAGAACTCTCGGATAATTTTGAAATCCCAGGACTGGAAATTGACCTTGACAGTGTCCAAGACATCCTTGCCAGTGCAACAACTCCATCTGGATTAGAACTCAATCTGCTTAGGGAACTTATTCTCAGTTCTACTCAAAAATACGCCTACCTGCACATCTGTGAAGGCGCCACTGAAATGGCTGATGGCCGCAGCGCTCCGCAGACAGCAAAGGCAATTGCCTATCTTATCTGCGATTTCATCAAAAATCAAAAATAAAAACTGCCATCTCCTACGGGACGGCAGTTTCCTTTTCTCTCAAAATCAATATTTCAAAACCTTGATTTCCGTCCGCCAGTTTGCCTGGTGCTCAGCTTCTACTATTGGCTCTCACCATATCCTTTGGCTTCCATCCTCTCCCTGCAAATACCTTTACTCACCAGCTAATCTACAGCAGCCTCGGCCCTTTTTTGAGATAAAACCATGTTATAGGCATCTTTATCCCTACTATCGGTATGTGAGGAGAGTTCAATACGCAGGCCTGGATTCTGTTGCATTACATTAAATAAATTATTAAGTATCCTTTCAGCTTTTTGTGAACGATCTGATATGATATCAGGAAAGGGAGATTTGTTATCCTATGTTAGAAAAAATAGGTTTTATCAGGCGTCAGGCAACAGTCCATGCGAACATCATGTTCATTAAAATCTTCGATGCATTCAACGGGATCAAACAAACTTAAACCAACTTTAAAAGTCTGAATACCCGATAAAAACCGATCATAAAAGCCTTTTCCATATCCTGCACGATAACCATTCAGGTCAAATCCCAGCAAAGGAACCAACACCAGATCTACGTCTCCCGTATGCAAACTTCCTTTTTCAGGCTCCAGAATCTGGTAGAGGTTTCTGCTCAGGCTATCCTTGCCTTCATAAATGAAATTCTGCATCATCGCAGTATCAAAATCCGCTTTTGGCACAATGATCTTGATCTCAGGATGAGATTCGGCCAACCATTCAATGATCAAAAAGGTGTCTGGTTCATTTTTTTCAACGATCGGAAGAAAAATGTGGAGCACATGTACGGAAGAAAGATCAAGGAGTTTAAACTGCTCTAATAATCCTTGACTGAGGAAAGTCGATTGACTGGGTGATAAAGATTTTCTTTGTGCCAGAGCCTGCTTTCTGAGTACCGCTTTTTTCATCTCTGCCAAATTAATGAAATCGGAAGAATATGCATAAAAAAAGATGGCTTCGGGAACCACTCCGAAGCCACAATCAACCTAAACCTAAAACTAAACTATGAAAATTCTTATTTTACTCTTTCTATATAGTCGCCTGTACGCGTATCAATCTTCACTTTATCGCCTTGATTGATAAACATTGGCACTTTTATTTCTACTCCGGTTTCTACTGTAGCATATTTCAATGCATTTGTAGAGGTATCGCCTTTTACAGCGGGCTCAGAGTAGGTAATTTCTAACTCAACATGTGAAGGCGTCTGTGCCATAATCGGCTCATCACTTTCAAAGGCAATGATTACATTCATTCCCTCTTTAAGGAAGCGAATGCTTTTACCAAAAAGCATCTTAGGAACGTTAAATTGCTCATAAGTGTTATTGTCCATTACCACTAATGCTTCTCCATCTTCATACAAATACTGGTAATCGCTGGTCTCCACACGGCAAATCTCCACCTCTTCATCAACACGAAATCTGTATTCAACCAGTTTACCCGTCTTTACATTTCTCATTCTGGCTTGGTAAAATGCACGAGGTTACCCGGCGTACGGTGTAGAAACTCTTCTACTTGTACCAATTCTCCGTTAAAACGAAGTATATTACCATTTTTAATGTCTGATGCTTTTGCCATTTTTACTTGAAATTAAGCCTAAACTTTCGGCCTTTTTTCGTGCCGCAAAGGTAAGACTATTTTTTAATTACACAATAATTATTTTAAAATATTTTTCAGATGCCCTTTAACGTCATAAATAGCCCCCATTAGTGGGTTTGGCAAATATAATTTTTAGTTATTTATAATCGATGATCTGCACGAAATGGTTACAAAAGGAATACTCAAATTCCTGATTTGAACCTACAATCACTGTTTTTTTTTCGCTAAACCGGGCAATCAATCCGTGGTACCAATCAAGCCCCTGGGCATCGAGATTGGAAGTCGGCTCGTCCAGCAAAAGCAAGGGACTATCAGTGCAACAGGCCAAAACGAGTTTTGTCCTCTGCTTCATTCCGGAAGAAAAATACTTTAGCGGCTTATCTTGTGATTTCGAAAGGCCCAATTGCTCCATAACATCATTTTTTTCTAACCCTGGAAAAAGACGCTTAAACTGAAAATGGAAATCTATGGTTTCCTGAAGTGTAAATTCTTCGATCAAATCCAGATAAGGAGCCGCAACACTGACATATTTGTAAACCTGCTCTACAGCTACAGGATAATCCTGCCAATAGGCAATTTTTCCCACTGAAGGGGATAGATTACCGAGTATAACACTGAGCAATGTAGACTTTCCGGAGCCATTCGGTCCCAGAATTGCATATTTTTCGCCAGATTCAAATCGGCAGTTCAATCCACGGAAAATCCATTCCTGATTAAACCGCCTGCCAACATCATCTAGCTGAATGGTCATTTTTTAGCTTCCTGATCCGAAACCTTTCATTACACCTCTATTGGAATTTCTGATAAAATCGACAATTTCATCACGGATTTCCGTAGGTTTAAATTCTGCTTCAATCATATCAAGTGCCTTAGTCACATTATTGTGCTTCACAAAAAGACCCGGTAAATCTCCTGGATCTCATTGATCTTCTCTGAAGAAAAGCCTCTTCTTCTAAGGCCACAGAGTTGATCCCTGCGTACGAAAGTGGCTCTCTGGCAGCTTTAACATAAGGAGGAACGTCTTTTCTTACCAATGAACCACCGGTAACAAAGGCGTGTGAACCTACTTTAACAAACTGATGAATGGCAACCAGACCCGCCAAAACTACATAATTACCTATGGTAATATGTCCGGCTAAAGTGGTGCTGTTGGAAAAGATACAATAATCCCCAACCTCGCAATCATGCGCAATATGAGAATAGGCCTGGATCAGGCAATTGCTGCCAATTACCGTTTTCCATTTGTCTTTAGTTCCACGATTAATGGTCACACACTCCCTGATCGTCGTATTATCGCCAATTTCAGCAGTAGTTACCTCCCCCGCAAATTTTAAATCCTGAGGCACGCCTGAAATCACTGATCCAGGAAAAATCCGGCAGTTCTTTACCAATTCTAGCACCATCCATGATCACCACATTAGATCCAATCCAGGTACCTTCACCAATCTCTACATCCTTATGGATCACCGCAAAAGGCTCAATTACTACATTATCGGCAATTTTTGCCTGCGGATGTATATATGCTAAGGGTTGTATCATGCTGTTGTTGCTTCTGTTTCTTTTACTCTACTGATTTGCGCCATCATTTCTGCTTCCACAACGACTTTCTCGACCTACCATACCTACACCTTTCATTTGCGCAATTCCCCTGCGAATAGGCTCCATCAGGTCGCACCGGAATACAATAGTATCTCCTGGTAAAACCTGGGCCCGAAAGCGGACATTGTCGATTTTTAGGAAATAGGTAAGGTAATTTCTAGGGTCCGGAACAGTACTTAAAACCAATATCCCACCAGTTTGTGCCATAGCCTCGATCTGGATCACACCAGGAAATACTGGGGCCCCAGGGAAATGTCCTTTAAAGAACTCTTCGTTCATGGTTACGTTTTTTACACCTACAACGTGGGTTTTAGAAATTCCAATATTTTATCAATGAAACAGAAAAGGTTGCCTGTGTGGCAGAATATCCATGATCTGAACCACGTCATAAAGCGGCTTCACAGAGGGATCATAAACATGTTGCACTTTTTTATTTTTTTCTTTTTTTATCGCCGCTTTGATCTTTTTCGCAAAAGCTACGTTTGCAGCGTGACCAGGCCTGGCGGCCATAATGTGACCTTTTAAATGTACTCCAACCAAGGCAAGATCACCTATCATATCCAGCAGTTTATGTCTTGCAGGCTCATTCTGATAGCGTAATTCCATATTGTTCAGGATGCCCTGGGGGGCAACTTCCATTTCGGTGCGGTTAAAGATCTTCGCAAGGTGGTCCAGTTCGTCTTTCGTCACTTCTTTATCCACAATAACAATTGCGTTATTTAAATCCCCCCCTTTAATCAGGTTATTTTGCAACTGGTATTCCAGTTCGTGGAGAAAACAAAATGTACGGCAGGACGCGATTTCTTTTTTAAACTCAGCAATGCTGGAAATTCCGGCATGCTGACTTCCCAAAACAGGAGAATTATAGTCAATCATACAAGTAAACCGATAGTCATCCAATGGCATAGCCACGATTTCGACTTTTCTATCCGGCTCAGTGTATGTAATGTTATGAGGAATTTGGAAATACTCCCTGTCTACAGCCTGAAGCTGTATTCCTGCCTCTTCTAACGCTTCAATAAACAAAATCGCACTGCCATCCATAATCGGTGTTTCCGGACCATCCAGCTTAATCAGCACATTATCCAGATCCATGCCAACTAAGGAGGCCATTACATGCTCAACCGTGCTTACACTTGCTCCATTTTGCGTAATGGTAGTCCCTCTGGCCGTGTCGGTAACATTATCGCAGTCAGCATCTACGATCGGATTGCCAGGCAAATCGGTCCTCTGAAATTTAAATCCATGATTTTCAGGCGCAGGACAAAAAGTCAAAGTAACATTTGCTCCCGTATGTAGACCTACGCCTGTTACCGAAACCTCATTTTTAATGGTTTTTTGCTTAACGTTCATTCTTATTGTATCGTACTGTTTTGATCTATAACTGTTTTAAGCTTCTGCAATTGTATCTTCCAATGCGCTGATTCTTTTCTCCACTGCGGGCAATTGTTTAAAAATTACAGAGGCACGCATCCAATCCCTTAAAGGCTGTGCCGGACTACCATGCCATTGTTTATTTTCTTCTGTGTATTGAAGTTGATACCCGCCTGTGCACCAATCTGGGTACCTTTTGCCAAGGAAGATGACCTGCAATACCCACTTGTCCGCCAATCACAGAACGTTCGCCAAGTTTGGTGCTTCCGGAGATTCCAGTCTGTGCGGCAACCACAGCTATGCTGCACCAACATCAACATTATGGGCAATCTGAATCAAATTGTCTAGTTTTACACCTTTACGGATAAATGTAGAACCCATGGTAGCCCTGTCGATCGTTGTATTTGCTCCAATCTCTACATCATCTTCTATCACTACATTTCCAATCTGGGCAATTTTATTGAATAAGTACCGTCCGATTGTGGTGCAAAACCAAAACCATCGCTACCGATCACAGTATTCGCATGTATCATTACACGATCGCCGATCACCGAGCGGTTGTAAATTTTTACACCCGGATAAAGTGTGCAGTCATTTCCAATCTTAGATTCGGCCCAATATAAACCTGCGCCATAAATCCTTGTATTGTCCCCGATCACGACATTTTCCGCTACATACGAAAATGCAGCAATAAATACATTCTCACCAATTTTTACAGATGGATGGATAAAACTTGGTTGCTCAATTCCTGATTTTGTGTTCTGATTAATCTTCATTATATTTTTCCAGCAACACAGAAAATGCACTATAAGGATCCGCCACTTTAATAAGCGTACTGTTTACGGTTGCTCAGAAGGCACAAAATCCTGCCACACGATGACCACAGATGCATTGGTAGAATACAGATAACTCTCGTACTTTGGATTAGATAAAAAGCACAAGGAGCCCGGCTTACCGTCTTTCTATTTTAGAAAGCTCTTCAACTGTTACATTCTGCATCGCCCTCAATGGCACCATTTAAAAACTCGCTTATCTGCTTGGCAGTAAATTGCATTTTACAAAGTTATATGTTAAATTGATATGAACAAATAAACCTATTATGGTTACATCTATACTTTACAGGGGCCGATAAACTAAAAACGGCATTAAATGTTAAATATTTTGTTAAATAATGCTAAATAATTCTCGGGTAGCATAATATGTGCTTTTTTACTGTTTTATCTAAAGATTCTAAGTTAGATAAATCTGATGCTTTTGCAATATCAATCGTACTCATTATTTTTCATTAAGATATTAATGTTGCTATTACCTGCATTATATGCCCGGTTTCTGATCGCATCTGTAAAAACAAAGTATTCCACATCAGCTGAACTGAGGTTTAAGGAAAGTGCTGTGTTTTCCCGCAGCATCTCTACCCGTTGCCGGATCAGGCTGTTCATTGCTGATTTCCACTTTATACAGGTTTCGGTCAGTCAAGCATATTGCATAGCCTTGAAAGCATTTTGTCTGGATGTGATCTCCCACACTTTAATCGCATGCAAAAATATCCTGATCATCCAGATTGGTAAATTGCTCCAGGTGGATATCTGATGAAAAGAAATCTGCCTCGTTCACTTCGTTCTTTAGAAAATGGCTCAATGCTGGTGTAGCAAATAATTCTGATCCTGATGCAGCAAGCATCTTTTGCCCGCTTCAAGATTTTAACCAATACCATTTCTCCTGCAACGACCGTCTTATGCAGGTAAACCTGCCAGTACATTAGTCTTCTTGCAATCAGAAATTTTTCAATGGAATAAATACCTTTTTCCTCAATGACCAAATCATCATCCACCACATTAAACATTTTGATAATCCGGTCAAAACTGATCACTCCTTCGCTTACGCCGGTAAAAAAACTGTCGCGGTTCAGGTAATCCATCCGATCCAGATCCAGTTGTCCTGAAACCAACTGTGCTAAAAATCTTTTATGGTAGCTGCCTTTAAAAATATCAATGGCAGGTGTCAGTCGCCCATCAAATTCAATATTCAGTTTATCCATCAATCTGCATGGAAATATCTTCGTGTCTTATGCCATTAACTAGGGAATGCTCCAGTGCATGGGAAAAAGGGCCATGACCAATATCATGCAGCAAAATGGCTATAGTGGCTGCTTCTTCTTCTTCTTTCGTAATGCATGTCCTTTGCTCCGCAAAACTTCAATGGCCAAGCTCATCAAATGCATGGCACCCAAAGCATGGTGAAATCGGGTATGTAAAGCTCCGGGATAAACCAGATGGGTCATGCCCAGTTGCTTGATATACCTTAACCGTTGAAAATATGGATGGGAGATAAGATCAAATACGGATGCAGAAGGAATACTGATGAAGCCGTAAACCGGATCATTTATGATTTTCTTTTTGTTCAATCGTTAAAAATATAAATTATACGGTACAAAAATTGCTATTTTTATCCATAGTTAGAAAGCGCTTGGCTCTTTTAAAACAATTTATATTTACATTATATAAAAATCATAATGCAGGAAACCAAAATATTATGGGCCGATGATGAAATCAATTATTAAAACCACATATATTATTACTAATGAAAAAGGTTATCATGTGACTACATTTACCAATGGAAATGATGCTCTGGAAGCTTTTGGAAAGGAGCACTTTGACCTGGTTTTTCTTGATGAGAACATGCCCGGACTAAGTGGACTGGAAACACTTATCGGCCATTAAAAACATCCGTAACGATGTTCCAGTTGTACTGATCACTAAAAGTGAAGAAGAAAACCTGATGGAGGATGCCATTGGTTCAAAAATAGATGATTACCTGATCAAACCTGTAAATCCTAAACAGATATTGCTTACCATTAAAAAACTTATTGATAACAAACGCTTGGTCAGTGAAAAGACATCTATGGCCTACCAGCAGGATTTCGCCGTCTGGGAATGACCTGAACGATAAGCTGAGTTATGAAGAATGGGTTGATGTTTACAAAAAACTAGTTTTCTGGGAACTGGAACTGGAAAAACTTGATGATCCGCAGATGCACGAAATCTTGACCATGCAAAAGTCTGAAGCCAACACGCAGTTTTCAAAATTTATTGAAGAAAATTATCTGGACTGGGTAAACGGACAAGGATACAAGCTCCCTTACTATCAAACGAACTCTTGAAGAAAAAGGTATTTCCGTTAATTAACGACACTACTCCGTTTTTTTTATCCTGATTGATAACCTCGATACGATCAATGGAAGATCATCAACCCTTTAATTACCGAATATTTCAGACTGGATGAGGAAGATACTTATTCCAGTATCCTGCCAACGGCGACACAATATGCCCGTAATTCTATTTTCTCGGGACTGATGCCTTTGGAAATGGAGAAACGTTTTCCGCGACTGTGGCAGAATGATGATGATGAAGGTGGAAAAAATATGCATGAAGAAGCATTTCTAGCCGACCAGATTAAACGCAGCTTACGTAAAGACTGTAAGTTCAGCTACCATAAGATCCTGAACTATCGACGAGGGTAAAGCGCTGAATGAGCAAATCAACAACCTGATGCAGAATGATTTCAATGCGATAGTTTACAATTTTGTTGATATGCTCTCGCATGCCCGTACCGATATGCAGATGATCCGTGAACTGGCTAATGACGATGCGGCTTACCGTTCATTAACATTATCGTGGTTTGAGCATTCTCCATTATTGGAACTGATTAAAAAACTCGCACAAAAAACAGTTAAAGTGATCATTACTACCGATCATGGTACAATCAGGGTAAAACATCCAAGCAAAGTAATCGGCGACAGAAACACCAATACCAACCTACGCTACAAACAAGGCCGGAATCTGAATTATAATGCTAAAGAGGTTTTCCTGATCAAAAATCCTCATGAAGCACAGTTGCCTAAAATAAATATCAGTTCAAACTATATTTTTGCAAAAGAAGATAGTTATTTTGTTTACCCAAACAACTATAATCAGTTTGTGAACTATTATAACGAAACCTTTCAGCATGGCGGCATCTCGTTAGAAGAAATGATCATTCCCATCGCAACGTACAGCTCAAAATAACATGAATATAACGATTAACCAGCTGGCTGATCTTGATGAAGCAGCAGAAACGCTGCTTCATTTTGCCGGTACAGAAAAGATATTTTTATTTGAAGGCGACATGGGCGCCGGAAAAACAACCTTCATCAAAGCCATAACCTACGCACTTGGGGTTCGCGAAACCGTATCCAGCCCTACGTTTTCCATTGTCAATGAATACGATGCAGAAGGCAGAAGCATTTATCACTTCGACTTCTACCGAATCAAGTCTATTAGAGAGGCTTACGACATTGGATATGAGGAATATTTTTATTCGGGAAACATCTGCTTGATCGAATGGCCGGAACGGATAGAAGAGCTTATTCCAGAGCATTATGTCAAAATAGATATAAAATCGCTAAGCGATAACGAAAGAATGCTCTCTCTGTCAAAAATTTAGCAGCATTTCTCTACGCTATATGTGTTATTTTTCTTAATTTCAGACAAAAAATATCATACAACCAAAAATGGCTACAGGATTACGAGAAGGAATGGCCGCTATTGCTCAAAAAGGGATGCTACAACCCAAAGAAGCAATGTCAGAAACACATCCAAAAAATAATAGTCTGTACATCGGTATTCCTAAAGAGATATCCTTTCAGGAAAACAGAATAGCACTTACACCACTTTCAGTAGCCCTGCTGGTACATAATGGGCACAAGGTCGTTATTGAAAGTGGAGCAGGTGTAGGTGCGTATTTCTCGGATAATGATTATAGCGAGCAGGGTGCCATCATTTCCTTCGACAAAAAAGAGGTGTTCAATGCTGATGTGATTGTCAAAATTGCTCCACCAACATTTGAGGAAATTGAACTCATGCACAAAGGACAGACGCTCATTTCCGCACTGCAGATGGGTGGACTGAAAGAGGGGTACCTAAAAGCTTTGCTAAACAAAAAGATCAATGCCCTCTGCTTCGAAAACCTGCGCGACGAAGGTGATATCCTAACTGTCGTACGCGCCATGAGCGAGATCGTAGGTGCTACCTCCATCTTCATCGCCGCAGAATATTTAAGTAATGTAGCTGGTGGAAAGGGATTAATGCTTGGGGGCTTCACTGGCGTTCCGCCTACAGAGATTGTAATCCTCGGAGCCGGCACTGTCGGCGAATACGCTGCGCGTACTGCGCTTTCTCTAGGCGCGGAGGTAAAAGTGTTCGACAGCTCTATTTATAGGCTGAGGCGTCTCCAAAACAATCTTGGAAGCAGGGTATTTACCTCTGTAATGCAGCCCATCGTTCTGGAAAAAGCAATCGTTACCTGTGATGTGGTGATTGGCGCAATCAGGGCTTCTCATGGCCGTAGCCCCTGCATTGTCACTGAAGAAACAGTCAGTCGAATGAAGCCTAACTCTGTGGTGATCGACGTTAGTATTGATCAGGGTGGTTGCTTTGAGACTTCCGAAGTCACAAACCACAAAGATCCGGTGTTTAGAAAATATGATGTCATTCATTACTGTGTGCCAAATATCGCCTCAAGGGTACCTAGAACCGCTTCTTATGCCTTAACTAATATCTTTAGCCCGATACTGGTAGATATAGGTGATATGGGCGGACTCATGAATGTGGTCTGGAACAGACCGGGTATCAGAGAGGCGCTTTACATTTATCAGGGGCACCTCACCAACAAAGACCTGGCGACCATGTTCAACCTTCCATATAAAGATATAGAACTGTTGGCAGCGGCCAATAATCAATAAAAAATGAGGTATATAATGATTGTCTGTTTATTCCTCTCCTCCTCATTGTGCAATGCTCAGGAGCCGGGCAATCCCTATGGTCTAAGTATCATCAATACCAAATCAGCCTATCGCAATTCTTGTAAATTGAACCCGGACAACGAATTACTGGATATCAAAAAAGCCGTTCCAAGCATCAAACTGGATATCCGTTATGCAACTGTCAATAATTTCATGAAACAGGTTATGTATAGCGATGCGCGTGCTTTTGCACGCAAGCCCCTGGTCGAACAATTAAAGAAAATACAAAAAGCACTAAATAAATTGGGCTATGGCCTGAAAATCTATGATGCTTACCGCCCATACGCAGTTACCCTTTCCTTTTACAACAAGGCAAGCGATAAAAACTTCGTCGCCAATCCAAAAAAGGGCTCCAAGCACAACCGGGGATGTGCTATCGATCTAACATTAATTCAACTCAAGTCCGGGAAAGAGCTTGCAATGCCCACAGCTTATGACAGTTTTGCCCCTCAGGCAGCAGCAAACTATAGCGAACTCAGTCCTGAAGTACTAAAAAACAGGGACTTGCTCATCTCCACAATGCAGCAATATGGATTCCGGGTTATCGCTAATGAATGGTGGCATTTTGATTTTATCGGCTGGGAAAAATATTCCTTGATGGATATTCCTTTCAGAGCGTTATAAGTGTTCATGCACGTATACCATGATCTTTTCGATCTCCTTCCGAACAGCCGATGTAGGACCCACAAAATTATTATTCATGAATGAAAATGCATAGGTTTTATTGTCTTTGCCAATTACATAACCACTCTGACTATGGTTATTAGAGAGCGTCCCGGTCTTGCCAAAAATAAATGGATGACTTGTTGCCGCATAAGCATTTTTAAGCGTCCCGGACATCCCTCCAGCTGCGAGCAATTGATACAATTGCGTAGGTCCAACTTCGTTATAAATTAATTCCAATAGTTTCACAAAGTTTTCGGGTGTATTCAGGTTATACCGGGAAAGGCCGGACCCATCAATCCACACCGTCTGATCAGGCAACCCGGAAAGGTAATTTTCCTGCACATAACGGATCACTTTTCCTGTATTCATCTGCAGTCCCGCCCGATCTGCACAGACCAGCAACAATTGCTCTGCAAGAAAATTATCACTTGGCAGCATCATTTCCTTTAAAACAGAGTCCCGTTTTGTACTGTAGATCACACCGGCGTCATTCGGCATCTCTCTTTTTATCACTTCAACTGGCTTACCTGTCAGCTGACTCAGCATACTCAGCGTCAGCGATAGCGAAACTTTATACGGCACTCTTTGCAGGTAGTCCTTCGGAACCGACAGATCGGGATAACTGAAATGATTCTCTGTAAATGCCCGGATAATCTTGAAAGACGTATCTCTCGATAGACTGTCCTTGAACAGGCAATCACTGAAGACGCCAGGTGTGCTGGTTAAACGGCCATTTACAGCCTTTAAACAAAGTAAATTATCCATTATGGGTAATTCATTGATTTCCGCTTGATAATCGTCATTATAATCATCCCATTGCCATCCTCTGCCATAAAAATCACCAGTGTACCTGCCTGCGGCAAAAAATAAGCGCTTGTCCCCGGCCTTCAGAAAACGGATAACACGATCGGACTGCAACCTGGTCTGTAGCAAGGAGGGGTCTCCCGTACCCCAAAAAATCAGAGAATCTCCACGCTCCACATATCTTAAGCCCGGCAAAGAATCGCCAATTAACTTCAGGCTAGCATAAAAGGTAAGCAATTTCGTATTGGATGCCGGCGTAAAATAATGCCCGGCATTTTTATGATAAACCATCTGCCCTTTCGAAAGATCGTAAAGCGCAAAACCCACATGATGCTTTTTCAGTACTTCAGAACGCCTAAACATCTTACTGAGTTTACGTTCCGTAGTACAATTCGTGAGGGTCACAGCCATTGCCAACAACACCACCATGCCAAAGGCATTCTTTTTTATTCCTGCTTTATACATTCTGACAACTAATTTATTTAAATTAGTTCAAATGAACGGGGTATGCGAACTGTTAGTTTCTATTTATTTAAGATCTTTCTGATTTGCCTTAGCCTGCAGTTTTTTCCTGGGATGATGGTCAGGGGCCAACAGTTCAGTTTCTCCGGAAAGCGAAAAAGTCAGTCGATTTCTTTTGACCTGGAGAGAAACCTCATTATCGTACCGCTCTACATCAATGATAAAGGGCCTTATAACTTCATCCTTGATACAGGTGTAGGCCCCATGATCATTACAGACAGCGCAATCTTAAAAGACCTTAATCTTCAAAAATTAAGGCAGATCAAGATCAGTGGACTGGGCAAAGGCCTGGATTTGGACGCTTTACTATCCAATCAGATCAATGCGAGAATTGGGAAAGCAAGTATTAGCAATATTCCCACAGCCATTCTAAAAGACGATGTCCTTGCGCTCTCAAGTTACGTAGGCACCCGTATCTATGGTCTGCTGGGCTATTATTTCTTCAAAAGCTTTGTAATCGAGATCAACTATACAGGCAGGAGGCTAAAATTTCGCTCACCAGGCACTGAAAAGCACATCAAAGGCGAACCGATTCCTATAGAAATTCTAAATGGGAAACCCTATACCACCATCCAGATCCAGGCACCGGACCAACAAAACTTACCCTTAAAGGTAGTGATCGATAATGGAGCGAGTCATGCCATATCACTGGAGACACTTAACAACCAACCCTTTCCCGTACCTCCACATGCTATTCCTGCCAATCTCGGAGTTGGCCTGGGAGGTCCAATTAGCGGTAATATTGGTCGCATCGCCTCCCTTAATATTGGCAATTTCAAACTCGAAAACGTCATATCAGCTTATCCTATTTATGATGATGTTGCATTAAAAACGCTGCTTTCAAACCGGAACGGTAATCTCGGGGCAGAAATACTGTCCCGCTTCAACATCACCTTCGATTATGCCAACGATCTGATGTACCTGAAGCGGAATGATAATTATAAGCGGGCTTTCAATCATGACATGTCGGGCATTGAAATTTATGCAGAAGGCCAACCCACAAAACGGTATATAGTGGGTAGAATAGAATCCGGTTCGCCGGCCTCAGAGGCGGAAATGCTAGTAGGAGATGAAATCCTAAGCATCAATTTTGTCAATGCTACAGCACTGGACCTCAATGACCTGACCCGCTATTTAAGGGCCGAACATGGGAAAACTCTTTTTCTTTCGATAAACCGAGGTGGGGATCTCCTGATTAAGACGATTAAATTGAAGAAACGGATATAAATTTTTAGTTTTACATCACAATATGACTAAAAAAACCTTCCTTTTTTTCCTAGTTAGCTGCTGCTGCATTCAATTTGGTTGGGCACAAAGCAAAGATTCTACTACATTTATGGAGGCCCGGTGGGAAAATAAACGACTGGCAAGAGGGACCAGGCTTTTCAAACATCATTTCAACGAAAAGAATCTTTTCTCAGTAAATCAGCAAATCAGTTATATCGAAGTAAAAAGTAAAAACAAAAAAACCTTTTTTGCAATAGGTGCTGATGAAAAGCTGCTCCATACGACCAGTGATTTTGGAAAAGCACACCTCGCCCTGGCAGCGCTTAACGGTACATTTTTCGACGTAAAAAATGGAGGCTCTGTTGACTATGTAAAGGCAGCAGGAAAAGTCATCAATCAAAATCGTCTGGAAAAAGACAATAGCCGTACTGCGCACCAACAGGCCGCAATTGTAATTCAAGGGGCTGAATTGGGAATTAAAAAATGGGATGGTACAGCCGACTGGGAGCAGAAACTTACAGAACCTGATGTTATGCTCAGCGGACCTCTATTGAGATTGGACAAAAAAGATGAACGGATTGATTCTAATGCATTCAATACGAATAGACATCCAAGAACTGCAATTGGTATAAAGCCAAATGGAAGTGTGATCCTACTCGTAATAGATGGAAGAAATGCCAAGTCTGCAGGAGCCAGTTTACCCGAATTGCTAAGTATAATGAGGTGGCTGGGCTGTTCAAGCGCCATTAACCTGGACGGCGGGGGATCTACGACCTTATGGGTTGACGGTTTTCCCGACGACGGGGTGATTAATTATCCAACAGACAATCAACTTTGGGACCACGCAGGCGAACGAAAAGTTGCCAATACCATATTGTTAAAAAAACGCCCATAGCACACGATCAAGCATGACGAAGCCACTAAAGCCCCTCCTACTCGTTTTATTTTCACTGAGCCTTTTTTCTTGCGGCAATGACTCAACAAAAGATAAAAAGACAGACAGATCCACAACTGTCGTTGAAGAAGAAGAGAACCCGAAAGAGCGCCTAAAATTTGATGAGATCCTGGGGATCCGCTATACAGAAGTAAAACGACGCTTCAGCAATAATTTATCTTTTAACGAACTTGGATTTCAACAGGAACCTTCCTGGATTATCGAATTTCAATCACAGGATACAGTATTGGCTTACAGTCCTGTAAAGGAAAAAATGCTACCCTTTTTCCTTATGTATGATCATGGAGATGTATACAATTTTGCTAAGGAATTTTTTAGGATCAAAAAAATCAGCAAAGACAGTCTTGTTTTTCAACGCCTTCAGGTCGACAAAAAGAAAATCGCCTCAGATATCAAATCAGATGTAAATATGACTTTCTATGCAAACTCATACATAGAAAATGTATTGAAAACTACTGCAGCGAAATTACAACAGCCATCTAAAGCGGATACTGCATATATACAGAAGTTAACGGACATTGCCAATCAGGATCCAAGCAATGCAAAGAAATCATTTGCAGGAAGACAGCCAGTTAAGTTCACTTCTACGAGCCCAGTATTGAGTGTGGTAAAGAAAAGCACCGTAGACCGTATGAATGGCAGAACAGAAGCATTTGACTACCTCTTTCCCAAATATCGGATTGTGATCTCCAATGCTTATAAAGACTTTGCCTTTGAATTTAAAGTGAACGTCGATGCATTCGGAAAAATGTACTTGACAAATGTAGGTTATACAGGGCTTACTGAGCCCCAGGCACGTGAAAAAACAATCAAAGCGGTAATTGATGTATACCTTAAAAATCTAATGAAAACCGAACCGGGAACAACCTTGGGAATTGCACATCCGAGCGAGATTACACTTGTCGTAGTTGGCAGAAAATCAAGCACAAAGCCACTGTAAATCTCCTAAATATCAAATAATATTGCATTTGCACTTTATATAAAAATAATATGTACATTGCACACTTAATTTTTTAATAAATAATACAATGCAAGAAGGAACAGTAAAATTTTTTAATGTAACTAAAGGTTTCGGATTCATTATCCCTGCAAACGGAGATAGCGAAATCTTTGTACATTCAACAGGCCTTATCGATGAAATTCGTGAAAACGACAAAGTTGAATACGATGTTGAAAGCGGTAAAAAAGGGTTGAATGCGATTAATGTTAAAGTAATCTAGATTATTAAAAACATAAATTGTGCAAAGGGTGCCTGATTAGTCAGACACCCTTTTTTGGTTAAAGATAGAATTGTACCGACTATTTCTTTGATGCTATCGTTTCGAAAAGTAATTCAGGTTCGTTAGTTGTTATAAATTCAACCTTATTGTTCAGCAACCACTCCATATCTTTCTTTGTATTTACCGTCCAGGCATTAACGGTCAGTCCCAGATCCTTTGCTTTTTGAAACCATTCTCCCTTTTGGTATACGCTAAAATGGTAATCAGCGCCATAAAAGCCATCTGCCTTCAATTTATCAAGTTCAACATCCCCTTTTAAGTAGGCGACCTTTGCTTTGGGATCCAGCTCAAGCACACGCAGCAGAATGTCATAACCGAAGCTAATGTAATCAACCCAGTCATTTGCCTTCAATTTCCTGACCAGTTTAACGGCACGGTCTGTGGTTTCTCTATCCCACTCCGGACTAACGTTTGAAACTTTTATTTCAAGGATCAGTTTTGTCTTTTTCTGTTTGACTCCGGCTTTTAGGAATTGCTCGAGCGTAGGAATACTTTCTCCGTTTGACAACTTTTTGGTCAAAAGTTCCTTATAAGTTACAGATGAGATCTTTAGGCCCTGAAAATCAGCATCATGATTAACAACCAGAATACTATCTGACGTCATGTGTACATCAAATTCCGAACCATAACAACCTAAGCGGATAGCCTCGTTTAAAGAAGCAATTGAATTCTCAGGGAGGTTCTTTTTCTTCCAGGCACCCCGATGAGCAATCACCTGATTATTATTCCATGATTTCCCGGTTAAAGGCGCATGCTCTATGTTTTTTGTAAATAAAGCCATTACAGTTATAGCTAAAAAAGATACTTTCATATGTTAAAACTTTCTACAAAAATAAGCCTTAAAGAATATACGAATATTTTCTTAAAGTTATTTTTTTAACTTTAGTTCTCATTCCGGACTTTCATGAACAGCAATTACGACCTTCTGATTTCCAAGATCAATGAGTTTACCCAGAAATTTTACCTGAATAAACTCTTAAGGGGAAGCATTTATACTGCTGCTTTGCTATTGGTCCTTTATCTTTTGTTATTTGTACTTGTCTATTACTGCCATCCGGGAGTAACCGTTAAAACGATATTGTTCTTCTCCTTTATTGCGGTGGCAGCGGTATCCATATTCTTTTGGATCATCAAGCCTGCCCTGTCTTACTTTAGCCTGGCTGAAAACCTTAGCAAGGAGCAAGCGGCCGCACTGATTGGCGAACATTTTTCCCATGTGAAAGATAAGTTGATCAATACCCTGCAACTCAAAGGACTAGCAGATCAGCATCCAGAAAACAACCAATTGATTCTCGCTGGAATAGATCAAAAAATCAGTGAATTGAGACCTGTCCCTTTTGCGAGCGCGATCCGGTTAAATGACAACAGAAAATACATCAAATACCTGTTATTTCCTTTCTCTGTAATTTTACTCATTGCCATTATTGCCCCGGCCATATTACGCGAAGGGACTAGCAGCTTTATCCAATACAACAAAATAATTCTCCCAAAAGCACCTTTTGAATTTAAACTGATCAATAAAAAGCTTTTATTTTCACAGGGAGAGGACGCAATTATTCAACTCAAGATGATAGGAAATGAGATTCCACAGGATGTATATGTATCTGATGGTGTTAATACTTATAAACTTGAAAAAGAAAGCAGTACACGCTTTAAATACACTTTTAAAAATCTACAAAAAAACAAAGAACTGCAGTTTTCTGCCGGGGGATTCAGTTCTGGGCAATACCTGATCGAAGTAAAGGCGCGTCCCGCGCTGTTGAATGTAAATGTAAGATTGGACTATCCTGCTTATCTCCAAAAGCCCTCTGAAACTATCCAGAACGCAGGTGACCTCCTGCTTCCAGAAGGCACCGCCATCAGCTGGCGAATGAATACAGAAAATACCAGCGGAATTAATTTTATGCTAGGCGGTCATTCTTATCAGCTGAGGGCAGCAAATAATAATTTTGCTTTCAGTTCCAAACCAGGTAGCAGTATGCCTTATCAGATCATTCCCAAAAATAGTTTTGTGAGCAGCAGGGATTCCCTAAGCCATCAGATCACATTGATCCCTGACGCATATCCGACCATCACTGTAGTCGAAAGTCCGGATTCACTCAGTAGTAAAATTATATATTTCTCAGGTAATATAACGGATGACCATGGCTTTAGTGGCTTAAGAATGAAGTACCTGATCAAAGAAAAGGGACAGATAAAGAATATAGCCAGCAAGTCCATCGCAATAAAGAAAGAGCAGCAGGAAAACGCTTTCTTTTATATGTGGAGCCTAACGGAAGCCCAGGTGAAGCCCGGACAGGTTTTGGAATACTATTTCGAGGTCTCCGATAATGATGGCGTAAACGGCGCGAAAACCACCAAATCAGACATCAAAACACTGGAAGTACCCACTGCAGGACAGATCTCGGAAAAATTGGATCAGGGTAGCAATGTTTTGAAACAAAAAATGGAACAGGCGATCAAGCTGGCCTCCAGTGTGGAGAAAGAAAGTAAGAAGCTTGCAGAAACGCTTCTGGATAAGAAACAATTGTCATTTGATGACAAAAAACAAGTTGAGCAATTGCTTCAGAAACAAAAGCAATTGGAAGAGTCTGTAAAAGATATTAAGGCTTTAAATGAGAAGAATACCTTTGAGAAGGAGGAGAATAATGCCATTAAATCTGAGCTCGCAGAGAAACAGAAGCAGATAGATAATTTGTTTAACAACGTACTCGATGCTAAAACCAAGGATTTGCTCGAAAAGCTCCAAAATATGATGGATGACAATAATAAGAGCCAGACACAAAACGAACTGTCCAAAATGCAGATGGACAATAAATCGCTGAAGAACGAACTGGATCGAATTCTGGAACTCTATAAGCAATTAGAATTTGAGCAGAACCTCAACCGCAGTATAGATAAAATGGAAGAACTCTCCAAACAACAGAAAGAACTGGCAAAGAAAACAGAACAACAAGATAATAAAGAAGACAAATCACCAACTGGTGACAAAAGGAGTCTTGAGCAGTTAAAGTCAGAACAGCAACAGCTGTCTAAAGATTTTAACGAGATTAAAAAAGAGATGGATAAGTTGGACCAGAAAAACCAGGAAATGGAACGGCCCAATACCTTTGAAAAACCGGACAGGGAAAGTAAGAGTATTCAGGACAAACAAAAATCAGGAGAGGACAAACTCAATCAAAACAATAAGAAGGAAGCAGCAGAGCAACAGCAAAAGGCCGGTGAAGAAATGGAGCAGCTTGCAAAAAAAATGAAAGAGTCGCAACAAGAAGCCGAATCGATGGAAAATAACTTGAATGCCAAAGACCTAAGGCAATTGCTGGAAAATTTACTCAATACTTCCTTTGAACAAGAAAAAGTGATGATCAATCTCCGTAGCATGGGTAGTAATGATCCGCTTTATACTGTGAACGTACAAAAGCAACGCAGCATTAAAGATAATATGAAAACCATAGCAGATAGTTTATTTTCTTTAAGTAAGCGAGTGCCCCAGATCGAGACTACGGTCAACGAGGAAATGCAGCAGATCAATTTTAACATGGATAAAGGGCTGGAAAACCTAGGAGAACGCAATACTGCCGCTGCTAACAAAAACCAACAATATGCGATGACCTCTATAAATAACCTCTCGCTGATGCTAAATGAGGCCTTGGAACAATTACAGAATATGCAGAAAAATGCCAAGGGAGGTAAAGGAAAAAAAGGAAATATGCAGCAGTTACAACAGCTGCAACAACAGCTGAATGACAACATGCAGAAAGCCCGTGAGCAAATGCAAAAAGAAGGAAATAAGGGCGCCGCACCCAAGGGACGAATGAGTCAGGAATTTGGTAAAATGGCCCAGCAACAGCAGATGATCCGGGAAGCCTTACAGAAGATCAACAGGGAAGAAAACAAGGACGGTAAAGGCAAACTAGGAAACTTGAATAAGACGATAGATGACATGAAGGCAACTGAAAGAGATTTGGTCAACAAAAAACTGCAGCAGGAAACGATGAACCGTCAAAAAGACTTACTGACCAAACTACTAGATGCAGAAAACGCCGAACGGGAACAAGAGCAGGATAGCAAAAGGGACAGTAAGGCTGCAAAGGATTTTCCAGCTTCCTATAAACAATTGATGGAAAAGTTTAAGAAAACTCAACAATCGGAGACAGAATGGCTGCAAAAATTGCCCCCTAACCTTAACGATTACTACAAAAACAAGATTTCTGAATATTTTAAATTACTAAATTTGCCGAAGTAATTTTTTTAAATTTCCTTATGGCGGCCATACATTTTTTTAGTGAAGACATTAAATATACTCTGAAAGACAAACTCGCTTTAAAACGCTGGATTAAAGACACGATTGTAACAGAAGGATATATACTAGATGAATTAAGCTTTATATTTTGTTCTGACGAATATCTACTGCGTATAAACCAGGAATACCTGGATCATGATACCTATACCGATGTCATTACTTTCGATAACTCAGAAAGTCCTAAAACAATTACTGGAGATATTTTCATTAGTATTGAGCGGATCAAGGAAAATGCATCAAACTACAAACTTCATGTTGCAAACGAGTTGCATCGGGTAATGATCCATGGAACATTACATTTACTTGGATATAAGGATAAAGGAAAAACCGCAAAAATAATGATGACAGCTAAAGAAGACGAATATCTCAAAATTTTGAATATACAGAAATCTAATTAGTTTCATAAAACCGATTACTCTTATATATAGAAGGAGACTCTATATTAGCTGTTTTAAGCACACATCTCATTACTGTTGACCATAAGCCTCAAAATAACTATTCATCACCTTAAAACGTCTCTTTTTGGTTCAGTTATACTATATTAATTATGATGGGTCGCTCAGTATCAAATTGAACAAATAAGGGCTAATAATTAAAATATAAGAGAAGCTAATAAAAACATATAAAGTTTAACATTTATATACTTTAATGCTTATAGACTTATATTTTATTTATTCCGTACTTTTGCAGTAATTTTCTTATACATATATCGTTAATCAAAGACTTTGAGCACACTAATTGCAGCCGAAAACTTAGGCCATGCTTATCATGACGAATGGCTTTTTAAAAATTTAACTTTGGGCATCCAGACTGGTCAGCGCGTTGCGCTGGTTGGAATTAATGGAGCCGGAAAAAGTACTTTATTGAAACTACTTGCAGAACGGTTCTCTCCTCTTGAAGGAAAAATTGTAAAAAACAAATCTGTTAAGATCGGCTTTTTAGATCAGGAGCCCACGTTTCCAGACGGCTATTCGATTAGCGATTTTATTTTCTCACTGGAAAACAAACAACAGCAATTGATTAAGGAATATGAGGAATTGATCGAAGATCCTAATCCTGATGAAAAAAAACTGAATCGACTATATGAAGAGTTAAGCGAACACAATGCCTGGGAGTACGAGCATGAGATTAAAACGATTCTTAAGCAGAATGGGCATTACTCACCTTCAACAAAAAATTGATACCCTATCTGGTGGACAAAAAAAACGATTAGCCTTAGCCAAATTTTTAATAGAGGATCCCGAAATCTATGTCTTGGATGAGCCTACCAACCATTTGGACATTGATACCATAGAGTGGCTTGAAAAATTGTTAACTTCAGGAAATAAAACAATTCTACTTGGTAACCCATGATCGTTATTTCCTCGATAATGTTTGCAACACTATTGTTGAACTAGATAGAGGCAAAATTTATAACTACAATGGAAATTATGCTTTTTTCCTGGAAAAGAAATCAGAACGGGAAGCTTCAGACGAAAGCACATTTCAAAAAAATAAAAATCTCCTTAAAGAAAGAATTGGAGTGGATGCGGCGAATGCCTCAGGCCCGTGGCACAAAATCACAAGCGCAGAATAGATGCTTTTTACGATCTAGAAGAAAAAACCAAACAACGAGCTGATAATCAAAGCATTAACCTAAATGTAAAGATGGCCAGTCAGGGCAATAAAATATTAGAATTGGATCACATCGGTCAAAGCTTTGATGATAAGAAAATTATAAATGATTTTAGTTATAGTTTTAAAACAGTGCAGACCGAATTGGACTAGCAGGAAAAAATGGAACAGGAAAATCAACCTTACTTAATATCATGACCGGATTCTTAACTCCAGAGAAAGGAAAAGTAGAGCACCGGTGATACAACTGTATATGGTTATTATAAACAAGGTGGCTTAGCATTTAATGGGAAAGAGAGTGTTATTGATATTGTAAAATCAGATGCAGAGTATATCAAAATGGCGGATGGATCTACCATTTCTGCCTCACAACTATTAACTCTTTTCTTATTTCCTCCAAAGAAACAACATGGCATGGTTGAGAAATTAAGTGGTGGAGAGAAAAAACGTCTCCACTTAATGAAAGTATTAATGCAAAATCCTAATTTTTTAATACTGGATGAGCCCACAAATGATTTAGATATTGATACGTTAAATGTCCTTGAAGAATTTCTTGAAAACTTTCCAGGTGTATTAATTTTGGTTTCTCACGATAGATACCTACTGGACAAAATGAGTGAACAACTATTTCATCATGGAAGGAGAACGGAGAAGTAGCAATATACAATGGAAATTACTCAGAATACCGTTTGAGTTTGGAAATTACCAAAGGAAAAACCAGAACAAAAAAAGAAAGAAAACCCTGCTCCCGCTTCCATGAATCCACTGTCAACAAAAAAATTGAGTTACAAAGAACAAAAAGAATTTGAAGACTCGTGAAATAAGGATGCCAGAAGATTCAGAAACTAGAATGATTGCAAAAAATCTCACTCAAATCGACTACTATAAGAACATAGATCGACTGGCTGAACTATCAGGAAACTCACAAGAAGCTACGTAGCTGATTCAAATAAAATCTATTGAAGGAAACAGTTGAACAGAGAACATGGATGTCAGTAAATGAGTTCCGAACATGGCTATGCAATTATCAGAGTGAATCAAACAATAACGTTCCACGTGAAACAAAAGCAATTTAACAACAATGTTTCACGTGGAACATTACATAAAAATCAAGAAATGTTTAAAGAATATGATGTAATAGTAGTTGGTGCGGGACACGCAGGATGTGAAGCAGCAGCAGCTGCAGCAAACCTTGGATCTTCGGTTTTACTAATTACAATGAATATGGAAACTATTGCTCAGATGAGTTGTAACCCGGCAATGGGTGGTGTAGCCAAGGGGCAAATTGTTCGCGAAATTGATGCAATGGGTGGATATTCAGGTATCATATCAGACAAAACAACCCTGCAATTCCGAATGCTTAATCTCTCAAAAGGACCTGCAATGTGGAGTCCAAGAGCCAAAATGACCGCAAGAGATTCGCTGAAGAATGGCGATTAGCATTAGAAAAAACTCCAAATGTGGATTTCTGGCAGGAAATGGTAAGTAGTTTATTGATCAAAGATAACACTGTAATTGGGGTAAAAACATCTCTTAGGAATCGAGATAGAAGGTAAATCAGTAGTACTTACAAATGGAACTTTTTTAATGGATTAATACATATAGGTGAGAAAGAAATTTGGCGGAGGTCGAACTGGGGAAAAATCAGCAACTGGTTTAACCGAACAATTAACTGAATTAGGCTTTGAAGCCGGACAGAATGAAAACTGGTACCCCACCCCGTGTTGATGGAAGATCTCTTAATTATTCTTTAATGGAAGAACAATGGGGAGATGAAAATCCTGGCAGATTTTCTTACACAAATGTAGAAAGATCAACAGAACAACGCTGTTGCTGGATCACCTACACCAATGCAAATGTACATGAAACATTGAAAGAAGGATTTGAAAAATCTCCAATGTTTACTGGTAGAATCAAAGGCTTGGGTCCAAGATATTGCCCTTCAATAGAAGATAAAATCAATCGTTTTGCAGAACGTGAACGTCATCAGATTTTTGTTGAACCAGAAGGATGGAATACCTGTGAAATATATGTAAATGGTTTTTCAACATCCCTTCCGGAAGATGTACAATATAAAGCACTTACACAAATACCAGGATTTGAAAATGCAAAAATGTTCAGACCAGGATATGCTATTGAATATGATTATCTTCCCACCTACACAATTATCGTTAACACTTGAAACAAAACTAATTAGCAATTTATTTTTTGCAGGACAAATCAATGGAACTACAGGTTATGAAGAGGCTGCTAGTCAGGGTTTTATAGCCGGAATAAATGCGCATCAAAAAGTATATGATAAGCATGAACTAATTATGAAACGATCAGAATCATTATATTGGTGTATTGATAGATGACCTGGTAACGAAAGGAACAGAGGAGCCATATCGGATGTTTACTTCCAGAGCAGAACATCGCTTGTTATTGAGGCAAGATAATGCCGATATTCGCCTCTCTCCTATTGGCCATGAACTTGGTCTAATCAGTGATGAGCGATTAGACTAAAGTAAATGAAAAAATAAACAATTCAGATGCTATTGTCGCATTTACAAAAAAACAAGGAATCGAAATGTCTGAAGCAAATGCATTACTTGACAGAATTAGGAACAAGTCAGTTGAATCAAAATGTAAAACTATTCAGTTTGTTAAGCAGACCGCAGGTTGGAATTAATGACATTAGATCAGTAAGCGTAACTTTCAACGAATTTCTAAATACTTTCGATAAAGAGACCATAGAACAGGCAGAGATTAAAATCAAATACGAGAGCTATTTTGAAAAAGAACAAGAGATTGTAAATAAAATGCAAAAGATGGAAGATAAAGATATCAATCCAGATTTCGATTATACTCAACTTGTATCCTTATCAAAAGAAGCGAGAGAAAAATTATTGAAAATAAAACCGCGCACTTTAGGACAGGCATCAAGGATTTCTGGGGTCTCGCCCTCGGATATTTCAGTTTTAATGGTACATATCAGCAAATAATAGATAAATAACTGACAATAAGCATTTTATATAAAATAATCGAGACAGAAAAAAGGCCTCGTTAAGTTCCATTTAAGGAACAATCTAAATTTTTTAATGATAATGATCGAAAAACATATATAATACAACAAAACGCATATAAATGGTCAAAAATAGGAAGTCTAAAATTTCGGCACTTTTTACCGCAATTATATTTACATCAACTTGCATATTTGGTTGTGCTAGCATACAGCACCACAAGGTGGACCAAGAGATACTACTCCTCCAAAGATATTGGGCATGATTCCAAAAAACCTAACAACCAACTTTGCGTCGAAAAAGGTAATTATTGAATTTGATGAATATTTTAATATTCAGAATGAATTTAAGGAATTTTCTATTTCCCCAGAAATGCCGCAATTACCCGTATTGAAGAAAAAGGGAAAAAAGTTGGAAATAAGCTTTCCAGATACCTTGGAAAAAAATACCACCTACACCCTGAATTTCGGAAAGGCAATTGTCGATGTGAATGAGAGTAATGTTGTAAAAAATCTTACTTATGTTTTTGCAACTGGTCCACAGCTAGATTCTCTGAGTATAAAGGGCAAGGTCACAAATAGTTTGACGGGTCTACCGGAAATAGATGTTTTGGCCTTCATCCTGCCAATTAATCGTGATACTTTATTCGGAAAAGGACGTCCTTCAATTTATACGACTACCGATAGTAGTGGGAACTACAGCCTTAATAATCTTAGAAAAGATACCTATAAATTATACGTATTAAAAGAAAAAAATGGAGATAAAATCTACCAACAAGGCATTGATGAAATCGGGTTTATGAAAGATTCTGTAGTTCTAACTGGAAATATTGACAAAATGGACATGCAAATATTTCAGGAAGATCCAACATTATTAAGGGTATTAGACCGTAAATTAAACAATGATGGAAGTATCACAGTAGTACTCAATAAGAAACTTATCGCCCCCTCTGTTACTATACCAGATCCAGCGCCGTTAGATGCTAAAAAGCTAATTAAATGGAATAAAAATAACGATTCCTTAAAGGTATGGCTTAACGATATGAATTTTGATTCCGTCAAACTGGCTATTAGCGACACCGGAAAATTGATACAGACCATAAATTTCACACGTGGGAAGAAAGAAACTTATACCAGAACCATAAATGAAACTGACAATCTTGAAGGTAAACTTCTAAATCCAAATAAACCACTTAAGCTTAACTTCAACTTTCCTATCGAAAGTATTGATATCACGAAAATTGAACTGTTAGAAGACTCCATAAAAAAAATAGGATTTACTTTAACTAAAGATAGCAGTGACTTTCTATCTTATACGGTAAAATACCCCTGGAAACCGAAAAAGATATACGCTTTAAAGTTTAGCCCTGGTGCGATAACAGCAATTTTTAACACAAAAAATAAGGAAATCATTAAGAATTTTGAACTCGCCAACAAAGACGACTATGGCACACTTAATGTAAAAATAAGCGTTCCGGAAAAAGATAAAAGTTACATTCTAGAAATTGTTAATGAGAGCAAAAATGTAGTCAACACACTAGTAGTAAGAAAAGATACATCGGTGACATTCGCAAACTATAAAGGGGGAAAATACTTTATCAGAATCACCTATGATATTAATAAAAATGGAAAATGGGATACAGGAAATGTTAGTGCCAAAATGCAACCCGAGAAAATATGGAATGAGCCTAAGGAATTGTCGATCAGACCTAACTGGGATAGGAATGAAATCATAACTATTCCTAAAGAATAGCTATCTAAACCAGTCTGAGTACATAATATAATTGTCCGGCAACTTATTTAATAAAGCCCGTTGCTCCGCTGTAATGGGCTTTATCTTTTTCGCGGGTGTTCCTGCATAAATGAAACCGGACTCGCAAATCGTACTTTCCAGAACTACTGATCCCGCTGCTATGATCGTATATTGCTCTACTATAGCATGATCCATTACAATAGCCCCCATGCCCACTAAAACATGATCCTGCAAAGTACAACCATGCACTATGGCATTATGTCCGACCGATACACGATTTCCGATAACCGTAGCTGCTTTAAGATAGGTTGCATGAATAACAGCACCGTCCTGAATATTGCTGTCGTTTCCTATTCGGATGCTATTTACATCTCCCCTGATTACTGCATTAAACCATACAGAGCAATTACTTCCCATTATCACATCCCCAACTATTGTTGCATTAGGCGCTATAAAACAATTCTCATCCCATTTTGGATGCATATCTTTTACTGGTAGAATAAATGGCATAAAACTAAAATATGGTATCTGTTAACTGTTCATTATGAATGGGATAGTCTGTCGTATAATGCAATCCCCTACTCTCTTTCCGTGCCATGGCCGACTTAATTACGATATAAGCCACTTGAATTACATTACGTAACTCGCAAAGTTTTACAGAAACCTTATTGGTCTTATAAAAATCTTCAGTCTCCTGATGCAACAAATATAACCTCCTCATAGCACGTTCCAGCCGAAAATCAGACCTGACAATACCTACATAGTCACTCATCAACTTCTGCATTTCCCTTAGGTTATGAGTAACTAAAATGTCTTCGTTAGACTGGGTAACCCCATGATCATTCCAATCTGGAATGTCATCAGGAATAATCGTTGCTTTTAAACTTAGCTATTGCATCTTCAAATATACGATGTGCAAATACGGGAGCTTCCAATAACGAATTGGAAGCTAAACGGTTGGCACCATGAATCCAGTAGAAGAACATTCACCACAGGCATATAAATTATTGATAGATGACCTTCCATATTCATCTACCATAATACCTCCACACATGTAATGTGCAGCTGGCGTAACTGGTATAAGGTCTTTAGTCATGTCAATACCAATAGACAAGCATTTGGCATATATATTAGGAAAATGGGTTAAGATATCCGCCTTCTTTCTGTTTCTTATGTCGAGATAAACAAAATCTTCACCGGATTTTTTCATCTCAGAATCTATAGCCCTAGCTACAATATCCCTTGGTGCGAGTGAACCACGTTTATCATATTCATACATGAATTCTTCACCATTCTTACGTCGTAATACTCCACCAAAGCCACGAACTGCTTCCGAAATTAAAAATGAAGGATACTCTCCAGGGTGGTACAACGCGGTTGGATGAAACTGAATAAATTCCATATTCCTTAATTTACCTTTAGCACGGTAAACCATCGCCATGCCATCACCGGTAGCAATAACAGGATTAGTTGTACTCGAATACATATGTCCGGCACCTCCAGATGCCATGACAGTCACATTTGCCAATATCTTTTCCACATCGTTAAGCTCTGTGTTAAAGGCATATATACCATAACAGTTAATATCTTCGGTACGTCTTATCCACATATTGCCCTAAGTGATGCTGGGTAATTAACTCCAAGCAGAAGTAATGTGTTAATATCTCTATGTTGTTATTCTCATGAATCTGCTTTAAAAGCACACTTTCTATCTCATATCCGGTCACATCTTTATAATGAAAACACGCGATGTTCAGAGTGACCTCCCTCCTTTGCCAAATCATAAACTCCAGTCTGGTTTTTATCGAAATTTATACCATAGTCAATGATCTCCTGAATACGCTGAGGCCCCTCTTTTACAACGATTTCCACAATTTCAGGATCACATAAACCATCACCTGCAATCAGGGTATCTTCGATATGTTTTTCAAAGGAATCATCCTTTATCCACCACCACTGCCACCCCACCCTGTGCATATTTCGTATTCGATTCATCCTCATTCGATTTGGTCACAATAAGTACCTTTCCATACTGTGCAGCCTTGAGTGCAAAACTTAAACCTGCTATACCTGATCCTATGACCAAAAAATCTACTTTTCTCATTGAAATGTGTTTAATTCACCACGTTGTTAACAACCATGATATAATTGTTAACTTAATGTCTAAATAAATATAACAATTATATTTGAATGTTTAAAGCTAATGTAAAATGGCAATTTGACACAATATTTTAAGCTATTTTTAAGCAACTTTGCAGAAGTTATTAACTTTTTACACACACATTAACAATACACATATTGATATTGATAAGATTTTGAAGTGTTTAATGATACTGTTGTAAATCAAACTATATTTTAAATAAAAATGCAATCTAAATGTTAGTAAATTATTAATAACTCATATTTAGGCAGTAAAAAATTTATAAATTACAAACACTACCAACACCCTAATAAACAATAGAAATCTATTTATATTAAATAATTATAATTTATTGAGATGTTGAAAGCATTTACCTTTACCATCGCTTCAAAAAAATAGAAACAGAAAAATGGACAATGTCTTAGAGGAATTGAACAGAAAAGGTTTTATCGACGAAAAAATTGATCCCACAATGGATCTGTTCGCGGAAATCGAAAAGCTAAAAAAGGAAAAAAATGCAATCGTCCTTGCGCACTATTACCAAGAACCTGATATTCAGGATATAGCAGATTATATCGGCGACAGTTTAGGTCTTTCACAAGAAGCAGCTAAAACTGAAGCAGACGTGATTGTATTTGCCGGAGTACATTTTATGGCAGAAACAGCCAAAATTTTATCTCCTCAAAAGAGGGTTTTGTTACCCGATTTGAAGGCGGGATGCTCGCTCGCAGACAGCTGTCCACCCCATTTATTTAAAAAATTTAAAGAGAAATATCCTGACCACGTGGTAATTACCTATGTGAATTGTACAGCTGAACTTAAAGCGCTGAGCGACATCGTTTGTACCTCAACAAATGCAGTTCAGATTGTGGAGAGTTTACCGAAGGACACAAAGATCATTTTCGGTCCTGATAAAAATCTGGGAGCCTGGGTTTCGAAAAAAACCGGCCGTGACCTCGTTCTATGGAATGGTGCCTGCATGGTACATGAGATTTTCTCCAGGGAAAAGATTACCAAATTGAAAGAGCGTCATCCTGAAGCAAAATTTATAGCCCATCCCGAATGTGAAGAAGCTGTTTTGCAAATGGCTGATTATATTGGATCTACGACAGGATTATTGAAATATGCGATCAATAGTGATGCGAAAGAATTCATCGTTGCGACCGAAAGTGGTATTATTCATCAGATGGAAAAAGCCTGTCCGGACAAAACATTTATTCCAGCACCTCCAAATAACAGCTGTGCTTGTAATGATTGTCCCTACATGAAAAGAAATACCCTGGAAAAACTGTATTTATGTTTGAAAAACGGATCTCCAGAAGTTACCGTACCTGAGAATATCATTGTAGAAGCAAGAAAGCCGATTGAAAGAATGCTGGAAATTTCAGCCAGTTTAGGTCTCTAATGTCCAATAAATTAGTGTTGATAACTATGTTAATTTACTGTAAAATAACAAGATAATGTTTGAAAATAAAGAACGTACAGATATAGCAAACTTAGGGGAGTTTGGATTAATCAAACACCTGACAGATAATTTTAAAATCAGACATGAAAGCAGTATTAAAGGGGTAGGTGATGATGCTGCAGTGCTTAATTTCGACGGTAAGGAGGTACTTATTTCCACGGATCTATTGCTGGAGGGAATACATTTTGATCTGGCCTATGTGCCACTTGTACATTTGGGCTATAAAGCTGTACAAGTGAATCTGAGCGATATTTATGCCATGAATGGCATTGCCACCCAGATTACTGTTTCCATTGGCCTGTCAAGCAAATTTCCGTTAGAAGCTGTAGAAGAAATTTATAAAGGAATTGAACTGGCCTGCAATAAGTTCAATATTGATCTGATAGGCGGTGACACTTCCTCAAGCAAACAAGGCTTGGTGATCAGCGTGACAAGTATTGGCTATGCAGATAAAAAAGATGTGGTATACCGTAACGGTGCAGAAGAAGGCGATCTAATCTGTGTTTCCGGAGACCTGGGCGGTGCCTACGTGGGACTACAGATCTTAGAGAGAGAGAAGCTCGTCTATCTTGAAAATCCTAATATACAACCTGACCTGGAAGGAAAAGACTATATCATTGAGCGACAGTTAAAGCCAGAGGGAAGAAGAGATATCGTAGATCTGCTTGCTCAAATGAACATAAAGCCTACCGCTATGATCGATGTATCAGATGGGCTGGCTTCAGAAATACTGCACATCTGTACCCAGTCGGAGAAAGGCTGTACCTTGTATGAAGATAAATTTCCAATAGATCCTACGACCTATGAAACTGCAAGAGAGCTGGGACTCGATCCTACAATTTGCGCTTTAAGTGGCGGTGAGGATTATGAATTGTTGTTTACCATTAAACAATCTGACTATGCGAAGTTAAAAAATGACGTAGACATCAGCATCATCGGTCACATTACGGATAAAAATTCAGGCTGTAAAATGGTATCGAAATCCGATGTGGTCCATGAATTGAAAGCCCAAGGATGGAATGCATTTAAAGGCTAAATATAACTAATCCTCTTCAGGATCTAAAAACCTGGTGTCAATTTGCTTAGTAGCTTTGGCACCAAGTTTTTTAATCTTCTCTGAGGTATTCGAAAGGTTTCCTGCGCCTGTAGACAGCTTATTTAAAGCCCGGTCATAAGCATCCTGGCTTTGTTTGATATTTTTGCCTATGCTTTCCATATCAGTTACAAAACCGACAAACTTGTCGTACATACTTCCGCTCAGACGGGCAATTTCCAAAACGTTTCTATTTTGTCGTTCCTGTTTCCATATGCTCGCAATTGTACGCAACGTAGCTAAAAGCGTAGATGGGCTAACAATCACCACTTTTCTGTCCCATGCGTAATTGAACAATTCAGCATCCCGCTGAACAGCGATTCCAAATGAAGATTCTATAGGGATAAAAAGCAATACGAAGTCAGGCGAATTAATATCATACAGCTCCTGGTAATTTTTACCTGAAAGTCCCTGAATGTGATTCTTGATAGAAGTAATGTGCTGTTTAAGGTAAATATCACGCTCAAGGTCATTTTCAGCCGTTACCAGGCGTTCATAAGCCACCAAGGATACCTTGGCATCCACGATCACATGTTTATCGTCAGGGAGGTCTATGATCACGTCTGGCTGCAGACGGTTTCCTTCGGCAGCACTTAAATTGGTCTGGATCCGGTATTCTCTGTCTTTTATCAGACCTGATCTCTCCAAAACCCTCTCCAGGATAACTTCTCCCCAGTTTCCCTGCTTTTTACTGTCGCCCTTCAACGCTTTTGTCAGGTTATTGGCATCTTCCTGGATTTGTTTGCTTTGGTCCATCAGTTGAGAAATAACACCTTTTAGTATATTTCGTTCATCAGATTCAGATTTGTATACTTTTTCTACCTTTTCCTCAAAAGCTTTAATATTTTCCTTCAGAGGGTTTAATATAATGTCGAGATTGGCCTTGTTTTGTTCAGTAAATTTAAGGGTTTTTTCATCCAGCACTTTATTGGCGATTTGTTCGAATTCCATTTTAAAGCGTTGTTGCAATTCAGCTATGTAGTTATCCTGTTCCTTTTGTCTTTCGCGCTGTGCCAGTAGGTTTTCTTCCGCTTTAATTGCTTTGCTGCGTTCATTCATATAATTGATACGCAAGTCAATAAGTTCATCTTCTAACTTTGTTTTTTCCTCTCGAAGATAAAAAAGTGCTTTCTGATGCTCGGATTCTTTTAACTCCAGTAACAGTACATGTTGGTTATCAGCCTTAGGTTTTTTAAAGAATAATATTGCTATTGATACTAAAATTATGATCAAAAGACAGGTGATGATAAATTCCATTACTAATATTTTTATCAAAAATCGGGAAAATAAGTAGTTACAGCAAATTTATCCTTACTTTCTTCAAAACGATCTAAAAGGATGGAATTAGTTACGCCAGTTTCTTTTTAGGTATAATTTAAATCTTTGTGATTTATAAGTGTCAAATGGGAACGCTTTTTGAATGTAATTGCTTGAAAAACATACACTACGACAATGGGAATCTATTTGATATTAATCATCCCGGTTCTAATACTTAGCATGTTTGTGCAATGGCGATTTAGAAATAAATTTTCAAAATACGCAGAAATGCAGTTGAACTCAGGATTTTCGGGAAAAGAGGTGGCAGAGAAAATGCTCCGTGATAACGGAATATTTGATGTGAAAGTAATGAGTACTGACGTTCAGTTGTCAGATCACTATAACCCCGAACAAAAGACAGTCAATTTAAGTACCGACGTATATTACGGAAGAAGTGTAGCTGCTGCTGCTGTGGCCGCTCATGAATGTGGACACGCATTACAACAAGCAAGGTCTTATCACTGGTTAGAGTTGCGTAGCAGCATGGTGCCTGTAGTCAGTATTACCTCTAATTTGTTGCAATGGGTGCTTATCTTTGGCGTATTGATGATAGCTTTAACTTTTAATCCGATCATTTTGGGTATAGGGGTGGCCGGACTGGCTTTAATTACTATTTTTAGCATCATAACACTACCAGTGGAATTTGACGCCAGCAGAAGGGCTCTAAAGTGGTTAAAGGAAAATAAAGGGATCTTATATACAGCAGAGGAAAATACTCAGGCTAAAGATGCGCTTTGGTGGGCTGCAATGACCTATGTGGTCGCAGCATTGGGTGCCATGACCAATCTGATTTATTACCTGTCTATGCTTCTTGGAAGAAATAGGAACTAGTTTTTCTAATTTAAACGGTAAGGTACAATCAATTCGAATTCTGGAATTTCTACGGTAAATTCCGTATGATCAGCAAGACGCTGCATCAGGTAATTACCCCTCATACTGCCCATATCTGTCGTTAATTGACATCCTGACACATAAGAATGTCCTTCTCCAGGCTCCATTATCGGCTGTAGCCCTACTACCCCTTCTCCTTCTACTTCTCTTTGGTTCCATTTGAATCGAAAATGAACCATTGACGTCGTTTAATTGAATGGCATAATCTGAAAGATTTTCTATGTTAATGCGATAAGCAAACATAAAATGTTCATTACCAGGATTAGAATATTCATCCTGGTAAACTGTTTCTACCGAAATCTTAACACCGTTTGTAATTGCTGTAACCATTCCAAAGCCAATTTATTAATTAATTTTCAAAAATCAAGCCATTTCTTGGATGGCTCGATATTTCGATATTTGTCTGCCACTTCGTCTAAAAGAGCATGTATGGTCTCAATATTGTCTTCTTTAACCAGTAGCATGCGGTAAGGTTTAAAATCAGGCAGACCTTTAAAATAGTTTGCATAATGGCGCCGCATTTCAAATACACCTACCTTCGGACCCTTCCAGGCGATAGATTTTTCAAAATGGGTGCGGCATACCGAAACGCGTTCCTCAACTGTTGGTCCAGCTAAGATTTTTCCGGTATTAAAGAAATGTTTGATTTCTCTGAAAATCCATGGATAGCCAATGGCCGCCCTACCAATCATAATTCCATCTATTTCATATTCTAAGCGCCAATCGGCCGCTTTTTTAATGCTGTCTACATCCCCATTTCCGAAAATTGGAATCTTAATACGTGGGTTTCTTTTGATCTCACGGATTAGTGTCCAATCGGCTTCACCTTTGTATAATTGTGCCCTGGTTCTGCCATGGATAGTAAGTGCCTGAATTCCTATATCCTGAAGCCTTTCAGCTACTTCTTCAACATTTTTGGTGTTGTCATCCCAACCCAGTCTTGTTTTAACCGTGACGGGCAAATGAGTGGCTTTAACGACAGCTTCCGTCATTTTGACCATTTTATCGATGTCTTGCAATAGTGCAGAACCCGCACCTCTGCAGGCTACCTTTTTTACCGGACAGCCATAATTGATATCCATGAGATCGGGTTTTGCTAGCGTAGCGATTTCTGTTGCTTCTCGCATATGATCGATTTCGCTTCCAAAAATCTGAATGCCAATCGGACGTTCATATTCAAATATATCGAGTTTTGCACGGCTTTTAGCAGCATCGCGAATGAGCCCTTCGGATGAAATAAATTCCGTATACATCATGTCTACACCACTTTGTTTACATACAAAACGGAAAGGAGGATCACTCACATCTTCCATCGGGGCAAGCAATAAAGGGAAGTCACCCAAATCTATATTTCCTATCTTTACAGACATTTTTCTATCTTCAAACCAAATTTCAAAGTACAAAGGTACAAAATAATTAAAAAATGAATTTTAATACTGAGGAACAAGGGGAAACAAGCGGTTTTATTCAGCTGTTCAGGTTAGCACTTTATTTTTGTGCCTCTGTAGTAGGGGCAATGATTATAGCATCAGCTATAATTTTTCTGTTTTACGGGATGCCTGGATTTGGGATGATTGCTCAACCGAAAATTGGTAGTCTGGGGCCAATTCGAATCATACAAATATTTAGCTCAGTGTTTTTTTTGTTTCCTGCATTGTGTCTAGCCTGGTCAGAGCATAAAAACATAAGTCAGTTTTACAATTTTAGAGGCATCCGGTTGCGGCCTTTCCTGCTGGTAATTGCTATCATAGCGGTTTCTATGCCTTTAATGGAATTGGCGATATCCATAAATCAAAAGATGGTGTTGCCAGATCTTTTAAGAGGGCTTCAGAATTGGATGCAGGAAAAGGAGGATGCAGCAGCAGAAATTACAAAGATACTACTTCATGTTGATGACATTTCAGACTTCCTGATTAACCTATTTATGATTGCTGTAATGCCAGCAATTGCCGAAGAACTGATGTTTAGAGGTGCTATACAACGTTCTTTCGGTAAGATTTTCAGGAGCCCGCATGTTGCGATCTGGGTAACCGCATTCATTTTTAGTGCTATACATGTACAATTTTTTGGTTTTCTGCCCAGGTTCCTGTTAGGTGCAGCCTTTGGATATCTTTACTTCTGGAGCGGAAGCCTTTGGTATGCTATACTGGGACATTTCTTAAATAATGGATATGCGGTATGTGCCGCATGGTATATGCAAAAAAACAACATACCTTTGACTGAGGCAGATCAAATGCATTTTACATGGTATGGGTATGTCATCAGCTTTGCATTAACCATAATGGCTTTTCAAATCTTTAAAAAACAAACCAATAAATGAAAACAAGAGCAATAACTGCTTTCTTTTTTACCATCGTAATGCTGGGCTCTATATTTTTAGGAGGCTATACTTTTACTTTATTTTACCTGGCGCTTAGCCTTGTAAGTTTGCTGGAATTCTTCAAACTGATCAAAACAGCAGGGATCAGACCGCATCGCAACATTGCACTGCTTGCTGCATCCCTGATCTTTTTGATGACAGCAGGGTATCACTTCCTGCAGTTTGAGACAAAATATATGTTACTGATCGTACCATTGATTTTTTCTGTATTCATTGCTGAATTGTATAAGAAAGACAAAATACCTTTTGCCAATATTTCCTATACATTTGTGGGATTTATCTACGTAACTGCTCCTTTCTGTTTTTTTTATTCCTTAGGTTTTTTAAGAGATACCGCATCCTACAACTTCCATTTGCCCCTCGCCTTTTTGCTGATGCTTTGGGCCAGCGATACCGGGGCTTACCTGTTTGGAATGAAATTGGGAAAAACACGCTTATTTGAACGCCATTCACCTAAAAAAACCTGGGAAGGTTTCTTTGGCGGAATGTTTACGAGTGTACTTGTTGCCTTTATCATCTCTACTCAGTTTACTGAAATGAATGGATTCTACTGGGCTGGAATGGCCGTATTGATCGTGGGTTTCGGAACCCTGGGAGATCTGGTAGAATCCATGTTAAAACGGAGTTTGAATGTTAAGGATTCAGGAACATTGCTACCTGGTCATGGCGGCTTTCTGGATCGTTTCGACGGTTTGCTGATCTCCGCACCCGTAGTCTACGCGTATCTGTATCTATTGTTATACTAGACAAAGTTATACTGAGCCCAGCATCAGCCTGGGGTATTGCTATAGCTACCCCACCTTTTTATTGGGAAAACGTGGGCTAAAGGTGGGGTAGACCCGGGGTAGAGGTGGGCGCAGTATAACTTTGCCTGGAGCGAATCTCATCGCTTACTACTCTTCAGTGGTTGTAATAAATATTCAAGCCCGTTGAGTTTTATTTCGTAAAGTGTGGCAATGAGTTGCCCTAATTTACCGGGGGGCCATCCCTCTTGTTGAAACCAAATTAAATAAGATTCAGGAAGGTCGCACAGGATCCTACCTTTATATTTTCCAAAAGGCATTTGCATGGTCACGAGGTCCTGCAGTAATTGTGGGTTCATCTTTTTTAGCTTAGTTCACTACCATTTCCAGCATCTCGACTGCCTCATCGACCGAATTGAGGTTATCAAAGGCAATTCTAAGGCTGTCTTTTACTTCCTTGAGGTTACAAAGCCGAGGATGCATCTGTGCAAAATGCAATATTTTATTGAACATTACCGAATCAAAGAATGCAGACTGCTTATCACTAATAAAATAACCTCTTAAGGTTCCCTTTTTAAAAGTGATCTTTTCGAAAGCCAGTTTTTTTGCAACCCACTGCAGACGCAGCACGTTGAGCATGGTTTTCACCGGTTTCGGAACCGGACCAAAACGGTCTTTCATCGACTTTTCGAAAATCTTCAACTGTGTTTCGTTTTCGATTTTAGAGAGTTCTGTATACAGATTATATCTTTCTGTAATGTTGGTGACGTAGTCGTCCGGAATGTACAATTCCAAATCGGTATCAATCTGGGTGAAAGAGACAAATGGACGCTGAGCCTCATCTTTGAATAAGTCTTTAAACTCATCGTCTTTTAGCTCCTGAATGGCTTCATCCAGAATCTTATGGTACATTTCGAACCCTATTTCCGCTATAAAGCCACTTTGCTCGGCTCCTAAGAGGTTTCCGCTGCCCCGGATGTCTAAATCCCTCATTGCAATATTGAAGCCGCTTCCAAGGTCTGAAAACTCTTCTATGGCACTAAGTCTTTTTCTAGCTTCTGAAGTGAGCGTACTTAGTGGGGGGCTAAGCAAGTAACAAAATGCCTTTTTATTGGAGCGACCTACCCTGCCCCGCATCTGGTGCAGGTCGCTGAGGCCAAACATATGTGCATGGTTTATGATGATGGTATTGGCATTCGGAATGTCGAGCCCGGCTTCGATGATCGTGGTGGCCACCAATACATCTTTTTCCCCATTGATGAAATCCAACATTACATCTTCCAGCTGATCGCCATCCAGTTGGCCGTGTGCGATGCCGATACGGGCTTTTGGAACCAATTTCTGTATCAATCCACCTAACTGAGGCAGGTCGTTTACACGATTATGGATAAAAAAGACCTGCCCTCCCCTGTCAAGCTCATACTGTACCGATTCCTGAATTAATTTATCATTGAAAACATGGAGTTCAGTATTTACTGCCTGCCGGTTTGGCGGTGGAGTACTCATGATAGAGAGGTCCCTCGCTCCCATCAGTGAAAAGTGCAATGTACGCGGTATCGGCGTAGCGGTAAGCGTTAGCGTATCGACGTTGACCCTTAAAGCCTTCAGTTTTTCTTTGGAAGTTACACCAAACTTCTGCTCCTCATCGATGATCATGATGCCAAGATCTTTGAATTTGACATCTTTGCTGAGCAACCGGTGTGTCCCAATAACAATGTCGACTTTCCCTTCGGCAACAGCTGCTAAAGTATCTTTGATCTGCTTATTGGTCTTGAACCTGTTGATGTAATCTACATTGCATGGAAAGCCTTTCAGACGGCCAGAAAAGGTTTTGAAATGCTGTAAGGCCAAAATGGTAGTAGGAACCAAAATCGCGGCCTGTTTACCATTGGCAACAGCTTTAAAAGCCGCACGGATGGCAATTTCAGTCTTTCCAAAGCCCACATCACCGCAAACCAGACGATCCATCGGGTGCGGTGCTTCCATATCCCTTTTGACGTCTGCAGTTGCTTTTTCCTGATCCGGGGTATCTTCATAGATGAAGGAAGCTTCCAGTTCTGTTTCCAGGTAACCGTCCGGATCAAAGGCAGTGCCGACCTGCGCCTTTCTCATGGCATATAGCTTGATCAGGTCGCGGGCAATGTCTTTAACTTTTTTTTTAGTGGTTTTTTTGAGTTTGTCCCAGGCTTCTGTGCCTAGCTTATTCATTTTTGGAGCAGTACCATCTTTCCCGCTGTATTTGGCGATACGGTTTAGGGAATTGATGTTGACATAAAGCAGGTCATTGTCTGCATAGACCAGGCGTATCATTTCTTGTGTCTTGCCGTTGACTTCCACTTTCTCCAGACCTGCATATTTTCCTATTCCATGGTCTATGTGGGTGACAAAATCGCCTGGTTTAAGGTCCCTAAGTTCTTTTAGGGTGATAGCTTGACTACGTTGGTATCCCCTTTTTAGTTTATATTTATAGAACCTATCGAAAATCTGATGGTCGGTATAAAAGGCAATATGTTGTGCCGCATCTACAAAGCCTTCTCTTAATGGAATATTGATTGGGCTGAACTTAACCGTTTTGTCTATATCGTCCAATATGGCATACAACCGTTCTGTTTGCTTGGTAGAAGAACTGAAGATGAAGTTATGGATACCTAGTTTTTCGTTTTCTTTCAGGTTGTGGATTAGCAGGCTAAAATCTTTATTGAAAGAAGGTTGCGGCCGTGTTTCAAATTGAAAAATGTGCTCTGTTTTATAGAAAAACTGTTTTCCAAACTCCACCAGTGTAAAGTCTTGCAGCGTATCTGCAGTTAATTTCTCATCAGTAAAGGCAAATTTGGGGTCAATCCAATCGGGATTCTCTTGTTTCTCTTTGCTGGGAAGCGCTTTCCAGAGTTCCACAGCTTTTTTGAAGCCTGTTTTTATGACGTCCAGTGCAAACTCTACATCTTTAAACCAAAGCTGTGTGTCTTTATCAATGTATTCCAGTAAACTGATATTATTTTCTGTCAAGTATTTAGACTGTACATTGGGGATGATGGTTAGTGTTTTGACATCCTCTACTGACAGCTGGCTTTCGATTTCGAAAGTACGTATGGTTTCTACTTCGTCACCAAAGAATTCGATACGGTAAGGCAGGTCATGAGAGAAAGAAAAAATATCTACTATACCCCCACGGATAGAAAATTGTCCTGGTTCGTATACAAAATCGGTACGGTCGAAATCATAGTCGATGAGAAACTCATTGATGAAATCGATGCCCAGTTTGACTCCTATTGTGATTTCCAGGGTGTTTTTCTCCAGCATTTCGCGGTTGATCACCTTCTCGGCAAGAGCTTCCGGGTAGGTAACTACAATCTTTCCATATTCAGAGTGGTGATTGAGTTCATTGAGCACTTCCGCCCTTGCGAGCACATTTGCAGTATCCACCTGTGTGAATTCAAAAGCCTTGCGGAAGGAAGAAGGGAAAAGTAAAATCTCTTTATCGAGAATTCCCTCAAGGTCGGCAATTAAGTAAGAAGCCTCTTCCCTGTCTGGCATAACGAATAAAATGGGCTTATGCAGGAGGAAATAACTGGCGGTGGCAATTGTCGCATCGGCGGAACCAACTAAGCCTTTTAGCTGAAGTTTGTTACCTTTGGCCATGTTTAGGGCTTTGGCCAATGCTACAATGCGCTCATCTGTTTTGTATTGATTGATCAGGTCGCGGATGTTCACAATACAAATGTAATATTTATGATCAGCTTTAAATGTAACAAAGGACCTATTAATACATCTAAAATAAAAAGAAGAATATGAAGCTTGCCTGGTCAGGGATTCTGAGCCGGATGCCTGTAGAACTTTTCTTTTGGATAACGGCGCTTTTGCTACTTGCTTTTGCAGAACCGGAGTTGCACGGACATCAGCATCATTTTACACTTTGTCCGCTTGCTAACCTGGGCATTCGGGTCTGTCCGGGATGCGGAATAGGACGTGCGATCACGCAATTGATGCATGGAAATTTGAGGGAGAGCCTGGCACACCACTGGTTTGGGTTACCGGCATTGCTGATTATTGTTTACAGAATTATTGTTTTAGCCAGAATGGCCATAAAAAATAAAAAGGGATTTAAAATAAAATATAAGGAGGAAAGATATGTTTGATTCACCATTTATGTCGCTGCCGGGCATTTCGCCGCAGGAATATTCGTACTTGCAAAGCGCAACCCAAGGCTTCAGCGAGCAGCAATTGAGGGGGTTTTTGATGATTTACGGAAGTAAACGGAGAAATCCTGATGATATGGTATTGTATTCTATATTGGGCTTTTTCGTACCAGGATTACCAAGGTTTTTGGTAGGACAGATCGGAATGGGCATTTTGTATTTCTTTACGATCGGTTTATGCTTCATAGGCACGATCATAGATTTGATCAATCATAAGACACTTGCTTTTGAATACAACCAGAAAATGGTTTTTGAAAGTTTGCAGATGGTTAAAATGGGGAATATCCAATAGGATTTTCTTATTTTTAGCAAATGAGATTAGCACTACTGATTCAGCATTTGGAGGCATATGCGCCGTCCAATTACCAGGAAGATTACGACAATTCGGGATTGATTATTGGTAATGTCAATGACGACATAAAAGCGGCATTGGTAGCATTGGATTGTACAGAACAAATTGTAGATGAAGCCATTTCACAAGGATGTAACCTAATCATTACCCATCATCCCATTGTTTTTAAGGGCCTTAAGAAGATTACCGGGAAGACATATGTGGAGCGGGTGGTACTGAAAGCGATCCGTCATAATATCGCTCTGTATGCGATCCATACAAACCTGGATCATGTAAAGAAAGGTGTAAATGGAATAATCTGTGAGCGACTGGGGCTTAAAGGGACAAAAATATTGAGTCCAAAATCAGGTCTGATGAAGAAACTGGTTACCTTTTGTCCGACAGCACTTGCTCCGGTAGTTCGGGCAGCTTTGTTTGAGGCGGGAGCTGGTAATATAGGTGATTATAGCGACTGTAGTTTCAATGCTGAGGGAGTGGGCACCTTTAAGGCGGGTGATTCTACCGATCCCTATGTTGGTGAAAAAGGGCAGGAGCATCATGAACCGGAAATAAGAATAGAGACCGTTTTTCTGGCGCAAAATGAACGCAAAGTTTTGCTTGCGCTATTTGAGCACCACCCTTATGAAGAAGTGGCCTACGATATTTATCCACTGGAAAATAAGTTAGATACTGTAGGCGCGGGTATGTTGGGCTGGCTGGAAGAAGAGATGGACGGCCGGGACTTTCTGAGGTTAGTAAAAGATAGGATGGATGCCAGTGTGATCAGGCATAGCAGGCTGTTACCTAAAAAAATCAGAAAAGTGGCCGTTTGTGGCGGCTCTGGAAGTTTTTTACTGAAAGATGCGATTGCTGCAGGAGCAGATGCCTTTGTCACAGCAGATTTTAAATATCACGAATTTTTTGATGCAGATCAAAAGATTATCATTGCTGATATCGGGCATTTTGAGAGTGAGCAATTTACTTCAGACCTTTTGATCGATGTGATTCAGGAAAAATTCCCTAACTTTCCTATACGGCTCACGGAGCATAATACCAACCCGGTAAATTATTTTTTATAAGAGTGAATAGAAATGCGCTGGCGCAAGCGACAGGTTTATAGCAAATTATCAACGGAAAGCAAAAATAATACTTATCTTTGCAAGCTTTAAAGAAGCAATCTGTTGAATAAGTAAACATATATAGCACTTTAACGGGATTGCTGACGCGAATAAACAGCACTTTAAAACACTGAAAATCAGTTAAATATTAATACCAATAAATTATTTCATTTAATGGAACAAACTGTAGAGGAGAAGCTAAAAGCTTTATACGAATTACAAACTTTGCATACTAAAATTGATAAGATACGCCAGATCCGTGGAGAATTACCTATGGAAGTGGCTGATCTGGAAGATGAAGTTGCAGGTCTTGAAACACGCATACAAAAATTCAAAGGCGAATTGGATGATACCGAAGATGCCATTGTGACACGTAAAAATATGATCAAGGAAGCTCAGAACCTGATCAAAAAATACGAGACTCAGCTGAAAGATGTTAAAAACAATCGTGAGTATGATGCTTTGACTAAGGAAGTTGAGATTCAAACGCTTGAGATTCAGGTTTGCGAAAAAAAAATTAGAGAATTTGGTTTTGACATCACACAGAAAACTGAGGTTTACGAGAAAGCTTTAGCTGATCTTGATGTGAGAAAAAAAGACCTTGACATAAAAAAGGGCGAACTTGAAACGATCACTGCTGAGACAGAGAAAGAGGAGCAGTCTTTGGCTAAAAAAGCCGAGAAAGCAGAAACCCAGATCGAAGACAGACTTTTGGTTGCTTACAAGAGATTAAGAGGAAATGCAAATAACGGACTGGCTGTAGTAACGATCGATCGTGACTCGTGCTCTGGATGTTTTAACCAAATCCCACCTCAACGTCAGTTGGATATCCGTCAACGCAAAAAAATTATCGTTTGCGAGCATTGTGGAAGAATCCTGGTAGATGAGGCTTTGACACACGAAGAAGTTTCATTATAAGTCGATAATAAAGAATCAGGAAGGCCAGAAATATTCTGGCCTTTTTTTTGTGCTTAATTTTGGATGGAATATTGCTTGTCAAAGGCAAAATGTAATTAAAGTATGTGTAATAGTAGCAGGCGATATCTTTGCTCTTTTTGGTTGATGCTCTTCTTAATCTGTCCGATTTCTCTTTTCGCCAATTTTGATTTCAATACCAATTGTCTAAAAGCCTATCAGTATATTTTTGAGTTAAAGTTAAATGCTGCAAGACAGCTATTGGATAATGAGCGGAAAACTAACCCTTCTAATGCCATTGTTCCTTTGCTGGATAACTATGCAGACTACTTTTATTTGCTGACAACCGAAAGTAAAACCGAGTTTGAACGTCTCGAAAGAAACAAATCCAAACGTCTGGATCTTATAGAAGATGGAGACGAAAGTTCAGCATACTATTTATATGCACAGGCAGAGATAAATCTTCAGTGGGCCCTGATCAGAGGGAGGTATGGAGAATACTTTACTGCGGCACGGGAGATCAAACGGGCGAATGGACTATTGCAGGAAAATGTAAAGAAATTCCCCGGCTTTCATCTCAATCTCAAAGGGATTGGTCTGATTAATGCCTTTCTTGGAAATCTGCCGGAAGGAATATTAAAAAGCACGCTGTCTACATTTGGTATTAAGGGGAACCTGGAGGCTGGCATCAATATGCTTGATAAGTTGGCGGAGAATTTACCGAAATCTAAATATGAACCATTTTATGAAGAAGTAGTATTCTACTATTCGTTCGTACTGAATGATATTGCACATAGCCCGTTAGCTTATAATAAGACAATGAAATATACGTCGAAAATTTCCGATCAAAGTTTATTAAAGACGTATTTACAGGCGATGGTATGTGCTAAAAATGAACATAATGATGAGGCAATTGCCGTTTTAAATAAAAAACCTGCCGGGATTTCCTATCAGCCTTTTCCTTATCTGGAATTTCTGGAGGGCCTGGTAAAACTAAATAGGCTGGATTATTCTGCTGCTTCTGATTTCAATCGCTTTTTGCAGTTGAATAAAGGTGTGAATTACATTAAAGACGCAAACCTGCACTTGGCCTGGATCGCTTTATTAAGAGGTGATACAGGAGCTTATAATGCGCTTGTTTCGAAAGTAAAGAATGTAGGATATGTTTATCAGGAAAAGGATAAGCAGGCCTTGAAAGAAGCAAATGATGCTGTGCCCGACAAAAACCTGCTGAAGGCGAGGTTGTTATTTGATGGAGGGTACTACAACCAGTCTCAGGAAGTACTTAGCCAGTTAAATGTAGTGCAGCTGAGTGCCGGGCGGAATAAGACGGAGTACTATTACCGCATGGGCAGAATCAATGATGCCCTGGGTAAAGATGAACTAGCACTATCCGCCTACCAGAATGCGATTAGTTCAGGGAAGTCGCTACGGTATTATTTTGCAGCCAATGCGGCATTACAAATGGGTAAGATATACGAATTGAAAAAAGATCGCAGCAGAGCTAAACAAAGTTATGAGACCGCTATTGAAATGAAGGGTCATGACTATGAGAGCAGTATTGAGGCCCAGGCAAAAGCAGGTTTAAACAGGCTTAAATAATTGTTAGAATCGGTAAACGAAAGCATTAATGTGCATTCCGGCACCGACGGAAGCAAACACGGCATATTCGCCTTTATTGATTTTATATCCCTTTACCTGTTCTTTCCGTACCAAATCTAATAATGTTGGAATGGTGGCAACAGAACTGTTTCCAAGCCAGGAGATTGTCATTGGTACAAGGTTTTCAGGTACCGAGTCTAAGTTATAGAGTTTAAATATTCTTTTCATGATCGCATGATCCATTTTACCATTTGCCTGATGAATAAATACGGTCTTAATGTCTTTGATGTCTACACCTGCTTTATCTATTGCTGTTTTGACTACCTGAGGCACATTTAGTACAGCAAACTCATAAAGTTTGCGTCCATTCATCTTTAAATATGCATTTCCATTGGTCTCTTCAGGATTATTGCTTTTTCCCATGACCAGTAATGAGCCATAATTGACAGCATAAGTTTGTGTTTTATGTGCAATGATTCCCAGATTCTCTGTGCTTTCCTGTGCTTCAAATATTACAGCAGCAGCGCCATCCGAGAAGATCATACTGTCACGGTCATGAGGATCCGTGATTCTGGATAAGGTTTCAGACCCAATGACCATCACTTTTTTTGCATCTCCGCTTTGAATAAGGTAGTTGGCTTGAATGGCTCCTTGTACCCAACCCGGACATCCAAAAATAATATCGTAAGCAACACAATCGGGATTTAGGATATTTAGGATTTGCTTTACTTTGGCTGCAAGTGCAGGTAAAATATCCATTCGGTTGGTTCCTTCCCTTACATCGCCAAAATTGTGACAGAAGATGATGTGATCGAGGCTTTCTTTATCTATTCCTGCATCTTCTAATGCCCGCTCTGCGGCAATGGCTGCAATATCGCTGTTGACAATATCTTTGTCCACGTAACGACGCTCTTTAATCTCTGTAATTTCTGTAAACTTGACAATAATATCTGCAATATCTTTATCTAAAACGGCTCCGTTTTCAAAAAATGTAGCATTAAGAAAGGAGTCGCCAGAGATGATGTTTTCAGGAATATAGCTCCCTGTTCCCGTAATTACTGAGTGTAGCTTTGTTTTATTGCTCATTATGAACCGCAGACTGTTTTGGTATGCAGTATAAATCTAGGGTTATTTTATGGCAAAAAAAAATACTAAGAGAAATCTTCAATCAAAAACACAAATAATTCTTTTGGTCCATGAGCCCCAAGAACCAATGTTTTTTCAATATCTGCTGTTCTGCTCGGTCCTGTTATGGTGCTGATCATAGAAGGGATCTGACTGCTATATTTGTCTTTGATCAGTTTAAATGCATCTTTGAGATCCATGACCAATTGGCCGGTCCTCGCAATGACGATGTGGTGATGTGGGAAAATACTGAGCCTTCGGCCGGCTGCATTTTGGTTGGAAACCATAACGGAACCATTACGAGCAATTAATGCCTCGCATAAGGTAATCCCTACTTCTGCAAGTTCGAAGTCCTTATCTGTTTTGTAAAAAGGGAATTCATATTCCGCCAGGAGTTCCTGTAGTTCCGGTTCCCAACAATAGATCTTCCGCCATTTGAATTTATCGGCAAGCTGCAGGATATTCTCTATGAACTCAATACCATTCTCACAGTAAATGAAATTTCCAGCAACGGCAGTGAGTTGCTCTGCAAACAGGATTTCAGGTATTTCGTCAGTGTGGGTGTATAGAGGAGTGTCTTCAATATTAGGATAAGGATTGTCTCTTTTTTCAAGTAGTGCTTTCCTGATCTTTTTTAACATTAACTCTTTAGAGGAGATATTTTCTTGCATAGGATAATGGATTTACTGCCGCCCGATTTTTGGGCGGCAGTTCCATAAATATTTGACTAGGACTCGGTTTGTGAGGGTGCTATTGTCGCAGTTGGGTCTGTTGTTTCACCAACACCTTCGTGTAACAATCCTTCTGCAGCAGGCTTCTGATCTCCGGTGCCGTTAACGAATTCATCGTAAGTGGTACGGTTATCAAAAGGGCGTTTACCAAGGATTTCCTCAAGGTCGGCCTGGAATAGAATCTCTTTTTCAATGAGTTTTTGTGCAAGTTTCTCTAAACCTTCTCTTTTTTCAGTCAATAGGTCTTTAGTTCTGCTATAAACAGATCCTATCAATAGACGTACTTCGTTGTCGATCATTTCCGAGGTTTTTTCGGAATATGGCTTATTGAAATTGTATTCGTTTTGAGGATCATGAAATGAAACATTTCCTATTGTGCTGTTCATTCCATATATGGTAATCATAGCATAAGATAGTTTTGTGATTCTTTCCAGGTCATTTTGTGCACCTGTAGAGATCTTACCAAATACAATGTCTTCTGCAACACGGCCGCCCATGGTCATACACATGCCATCGGTTAACTGCTCTGTCGTGTATAGAAACTGTTCTTTAGGAAGGTATTGTGCATACCCAAGCGCAGCTACGCCACGAGGGACAATAGAAACCTTAACCAGGGGATCTGCATGCTCAAGGAACCATCCTGCAATAGCATGACCTGCTTCATGATAGGCAACTATTCGTTTTTCTTCCGGTGATATGATTTTGTTTTTCTTTTCCAGCCCTCCGATGACACGGTCAACTGCATCTTGAAAATCCTGCATATCTACACTTTCTTTATTTTTTCTTGCAGCAATCAAAGCAGCTTCATTACAAACGTTAGCAATCTCTGCACCTGCAAATCCAGGTGTTTGTGCAGACAATTTCTTTGCGTCTACTTCTGATGCTGTTTTTATAGGCTTTAAATGAACCTTAAAGATTTGTTCGCGACCAACTAAATCGGGTTTGTCAATGGAAATCTGTCTGTCGAACCTTCCTGGCCTCAATAAAGCAGTATCGAGTACATCAGGACGGTTGGTTGCTGCAAGTATGATGATACCTGAATCCGTTCCAAAACCATCCATTTCCACCAGGAGCTGATTCAGCGTGTTTTCACGTTCATCATTTCCCCCCATCATACTATTTTTTCCACGAGCACGGCCAATGGCGTCTACCTCATCAATGAAGATGATGCAAGGTGCCTTATCTTTAGCTTGTTTGAATAGATCGCGAACCCGTGAAGCACCTACGCCTACGAACATTTCTACAAAATCAGAACCAGAAAGAGAGAAAAAAGGAACCTGGGCCTCACCAGCAACAGCTTTTGCCAATAAAGTCTTTCCTGTTCCGGGAGAACCAACTAAAAGTGCTCCTTTTGGAATTTTACCGCCAAGATTTGTGTATTTCTTTGGGTTTTTAAGAAAATCAACGATTTCCATTACCTCTTGTTTTGCCTCTTCTAAACCTGCGACGTCATTAAACGTCACGTTTACCTGGCTTTCCTTATCAAATAAGGTCGCTTTAGATTTTCCAATGTTGAAAATTTGGCCACCACCACCACCGGCGCCACCACCCATGCGTCTCATGATGAATATCCAAAACGCGATGAACAGTAATAATGGGATTATAATAGTGAAGAACCAGGAATTGAATGTACTTTGTCTGGTATCGACTTCTGCTAATATCTGCTGTTGGGAAGGGATGTCCTTTTGAGAATCCTTCAACTGAGTAACCAGTGCATCCATTGAGCCTGAAGTGAAATACACGAGCGGACCTGTTGATGGACCAAAATTACTTTTGGTTTGATAGTCTTTATACTTTGCTTCTTTTAAACGATCTTTTTTAATGTATACCTCAACCTTAACGAGATCTTCATGTTTATAGGCAACCAGGCGCTCTACATCTCCGGGGATCAGCATTTGCGTTTCAAAAGTCCTGTAAGGAACTTGTTTACTGCTTTCGCTGCTAAACAGGAATTGCAATAAGATCAGACCTAAAATAATAGCTGCATAAACCCAGAAGATGTTAAATTTTGAACCTTTTTGGGGTTTCTTCGGAATATTTGGAATTCTCTTTATTAGTTTGGGTTTTGTATTCGGGTTCTCTTTCATCGTTAATCAAAAATGTAGGTGTAAATGATTACGCGCTTTTGTAAGAAGTAGCCTGGGCATCGCCCCATAGGTCTTCAATACCGTAAAATTCGCGTTTTTCTGTTTTAAAAATGTGGACTACAACATCAAAGTAGTCTAGGATGATCCAGTCTGCGGCCTCCTGACCTTCCTTGCGCCAGGGGTTGGTTTGTGTGTTTTTATATATTTCTTCCTCTACGCTGTCAGCGATGGCTTTTACCTGAGTAGCGGAATTTGCGCTGCAAATGATAAAGTAGTCAGAAACGGAACTGTTCAGTTCTCTTAAGTCCAAGCGGACAATATCGTTTCCTTTTTTTTCTTGAATGCCATGTACGGCTATTTCTGAGAGGTATGTAGAAAGGTTTCCTATTTTCTTTTTTACCATTAAAATGTTTTAATTTTGATAAACAAATATACAATCAACACTTGCAAAATAATACTTTTTCAACATTATTTGTTGGTCAAAATTTGATCAGATTATCCGCGGTCGATTCTACCAATAACTTTTTGAAGATGATGGTGTCAAATTCCGAGCCATTACCCGAAGGAACTGTTATTATGGCAGATGATCAGTTTGCGGGCAGAGGTCAGCAAGACAACGTTTGGCATTCAGCCGCAGGTTTGAATTTGACTTTTAGCATTTTTTTAAAACCATCTTTCTTGCCGCTTTCAAGTCAATTTATGCTCAACATCGCTGTTAGCACAGGTGTATGTGCAGCTTTGGACACTTTGATACCTCAGGGAGTTAAAGTCAAATGGCCAAATGATATATATCATGAAAACCGGAAACTAGGAGGGGTTCTTATAGAAAATACCATCGTTGGAAATGCGATGAAAACAAGCATTATTGGCATAGGGATCAACGTCAATCAAACCGGATTTGACATAGAAAAAGTTAAATACGGAACTTCTGTGCGTGAAATTTTACAACAAGATGTTAATTTGCTAAAATTGTTAAGTGAAATTTGTCTCCAGGTAGAACGAAGGTATTTTTTATTAAAATCCTGCAGCTATGAGTGCCTTTTAGAGGAATACCTCAGCAAACTTTACCGATTCGGACAGCGCTCATTTTACCGTGATAACACCGGTGTTTTTGAAGGGGTTATTTCGCGCGTAAATGAGAATGGTCAATTGGTAATAGGAATAAATGATGAAGAAAGAAGTTATAACTTTAAAGAAGTTGAATTCATAATATAATCGATTTCTCATGCATATTGTGTATTATTGGGCTGCGCGAATAAGGATGCTTTATCGTTTTAACCAAATAAAATTAATGTAGAATATTGGCCCCCCTTATTAAAGTATGATCAGGGGTTGCTAAGTAAAAAAGATAATGAATAAGATTAAAAATATAGGTGTATTGACATCTGGAGGCGATGCTCCCGGAATGAATGCTGCTATCCGTGCAGTAGTAAGGGCTGCAATTTACTATGATTTAGAAGTTACCGGGATTTTAAGAGGTTATGAGGGATTGATCAACGGAGATTTTATCGAGATGGATAGAAAATCAGTGGCAAATATTATCCAGCGTGGCGGAACCATTCTAAAAACCGCAAGAAGCGATGCTTTCAGGACAACAGAAGGCCGTGCCGAAGCTTATCGTCAATTGAAAGCAAAACAAATTGACGCCTTGATCGTCATAGGTGGTGATGGGACTTTTACCGGAGCAAACCTATTCTCTCATGAGTTTGATATTCCGGTCGTTGGTCTTCCGGGTACAATTGACAATGACCTCGAAGGAACAGATTTTACAATTGGATACGATACAGCTATCAATACAGTAATCAATGCTGTCGATAAAATAAGGGATACTGCAGAATCGCATGATCGCTTGTTCATCGTGGAGGTAATGGGACGTGATTCCGGGCTTATTGCCCTGCGAAGCGGGATTGGTGTAGGTGCTGAAGCCATCATGATTCCTGAAGCAAATATGGGGGTTGAGGGTTTGGTGACCAGACTGGAAATGGGAAGAAAAGATAAAGCCTCGAAGATCATCATTGTGGCTGAAGGTGACGATATGGGCGGAGCTTTTAATGTCGGTGAAGTGCTGAAGCAAAAATTCCCTAACTATGACATCAGGGTTTCTGTTTTGGGGCATATCCAGCGTGGTGGAAAACCCAGCTGTATGGATAGAGTCCTGGCTAGCAGGCTTGGTGTTACTGCGGTTGAAGGGCTGCTGGCAGGTAAGTCAGGAGTAATGGCTGGTTTGGTTAACAAGGAACTGGTTTTTACACCTTTTGATCATGCTATTAAACACATAGATGCAAAAGAAATTAGTCCGGCATGGTTGAAGCTGGTGGAGATACTTTCACTTTAAGAATAAAGAAGGGCCTTAAAGGCCCTTCTTTATTCTATAACTACTGCTGTTCCCGTCGCTGCGACCATGAGCATACTGCCCCCGCTGCCGACTGTTTCATAATCAAGATCAACGCCTATGATGGCGTTGGCTCCCATTGCGGCCGCATATTGCTGCATTTCATTGATTGCGGTATCTTTCCCTTCTCTTAATACTTGTTCGTAAGAGCCGGAACGCCCGCCTACGATATCACGTATGCCCGCGAAAAGATCTTTAAAAATATTGGCGCCTATGATGGTTTCGCCACTGACAAGGCCGATGTATTTCACGACCTTCTTGCCCTCTATGGAATTTGTGGTTGTAATTAACATAATATAGATTTTATATTTTGATGAATTGAAACTCAAAATGTTACATTAGTAATGAATGATTTATAGTTTCCCCAGAGATCAATAATAAAAAAATATTGCATCTTGTTAATCATTAGTATTTTACTTATTTTTGCAGCCCCGCAAGCATACAGCTCCGGGAACTATGTTGAATACATAAACAAATAACGAAATGGCAACTAAAATCAGATTGCAAAGATTCGGTAAAAAAGGCAAGCCTTTTTTCCACGTAGTGGTAGCGGATTCCCGCTCACCAAGAGATGGTAAGTTTATTGAGCGTTTAGGTTCTTATAACCCAAATACCAATCCAGCTACTATCGACCTTAACTTCGATAAAACTTTAGACTGGGTAAACAAAGGTGCAGAGCCTACGGATACTTGTCGTGCTATCCTTTCTTATAAAGGTGTTTTGTACAAAAAACACTTAGAAGGTGGTGTTAAAAAAGGTGCATTAACAGCAGAGCAGGCTGAAACTAAGTTTGCTGAGTGGTTAAGCGCTAAAGATGGCAGAATCGAAGGTAAAAAAGACAGTTTGACTAAATCGAAAGATGAAGTTAAAAAAGCGGCTTTAGCTGCTGAAGCTAAGAAAAATGCTGACCGTGCTGCTGCTTTGGCAATTAAAAATGCGCCTGTGGTAGAAGAGGTTGAAGAAGAAGCTGTGACTGAAACAGCAGAAGAAGCTCCTGTAGCTGAAACTGCAACAGAAGAAACTCCTGCAACTGAAGCAAGCAACGAAGAAGAAAAGGCATAACTTTTTATTATTCTAAATAATAGCGAAGGATCTTTCAATGAGAAAGAACTCCTTCGCTATTTTTATTTACCATAAGCTAAAATAAAAATAAGTGGCTTGTCTGCTTGTCTGAAAAATAAGAAGATGAAAATAGAAGAAGCGTTTTATATTGGATATTTCACTAAAACAAAGGGACTGAAAGGCGAACTGCAGTTGTTTTTTGAATATGATGATCCCGAATTATTAGATCTGGATGTGGTTTTTGCTGATATAAATGGTAAGATGGTTCCTTTTTTTGTATCCTCTTACAAGCTGCAGGCAAATAACACTGGCAATTTCTATTTCGATGATATTGATCACATTGATAAGGCACAGCCCTTAGTGAGAAAAAAGATTTACCTGCCGCTCTCAAAGAAACCACAAAGAGAAGATGATGATTTCTTTTACACCGATCTCATCGGTTTTGTCGCCGTTGACGAAACATTGGGAACACTAGGTGAGATCTTAGAGGTTCATGAATACCCGCAACAATTTGTTGCAGCAGTTTCTTATAAGGATAAGGAGATTATGTTCCCTTTAAACGATGAATTCATTATTGAAATTGATGAGGATGGGAAATTGCTGACTGTCGATTTGCCGGACGGTCTTTTGGATGTATACCTTACAGATTAATATTAACTTTACAGCATGCGTTTTGATATCATCACCGTTTTACCAGGTTTACTGGAAAGCCCTTTTGCACATTCTATTCTTCAACGTGCCCAAAAAAAAGGGATCGCGGAGATTGTTGTTCATAATTTAAGAGATTATGCCGCCAATAAACAAAAAAGTGTAGATGACTATCCTTATGGCGGAGGTAGTGGAATGGTTATGTCGATCCCTCCATTTGCTGCTTGTATAGAGCGTTTACGTTCAGAACGCGAGTATGATGAAGTGATTTTCATGAGTCCGGACGGAGAGACATTTAATCAGACGATCGCTAATGAACTATCTGGTAAAGGCAGTGTGATCATATTATGTGGCCACTATAAAGGAATAGATCAGCGAATCAGGGATCTCTATGTGACACGCGAAATATCGATTGGTGATTATGTGCTTTCGGGCGGAGAATTGCCTGCTGCAGTTCTTGTCGATGCTATTGTTCGGTTGATTCCAGGAGTATTGAACGATGAGACTTCAGCCCTGTCCGACAGCTTTCAGGGGGATTTGCTTGATGCACCAGTTTATACCCGTCCTGCAGATTGGAACGGGCATAAGGTGCCTGAAATTCTATTAAGTGGTCATGAGGCTAAGATCAACGAGTGGAGACACGAGCAAGCGCTGGTCCGAACCCAAAAAAGAAGACCGGATTTGCTGGATGATTAAGCATTTTTGCTCATCAGTGCTATGATCTTTTCTTTGTCCTTTAGTTGATCTTTTAATGCGGCAACTAATTCCTTGTATGCCTTTACATTCAGTTTCTCCTCATAATCAGCTTTCGAATCAGCTATATTTTCTGCGTTGTTGCTGATATAGGTAGGGAACTTCGATTGAAAAAAAGTATTAGGACTCACTTCTAATATCTTTGCCATCTCAGATAAATCCTTGTATTTAAGTGATTCTTTGACGAGACTCAATTTTAAACCATCAAAAGTTTTCCCCATTTGTACTGCTAACCAGCTCAAAGACCTGGTTTTCTCTGCTAAAATTTCGTCGACAATATTTTTTAAGTACATAAAAAAATTAGTGTTATTTGGTTTATTCTCAAAATTATAAGTAATTTTGATTGAAAAAAATATGGGTTATTGAGCATATTTTTGCTAAAAATACATAAATTTAGTATAACCAAATAACAGTATGAATAAAATCATTGTCAGTGACCATGCGGCTAGAAAGTATAAAATTAATGAATGTCTTTTAAAGTTGACTGTAGCCGAGCATAGAGCGGCACTAAGGTTTTTACCGGGGTATCTTGGAATTGCCTTAAATACATTTCATAATTACAGAAATATTTTATTGAACGATAGCCAGGATATTCCTCACGAAAAAGTGGTGTTACTTGAGAAGCTATTTGAGTTAAAGACAGGGGAGCTCTATAATAAAATGGTATGGACTAAACCCCTTAAAGAATTTATAAAAGATAAATAAAAATGGTACGAAGATTACTGAATACCATATAATAGATTATTAAATGGATATGGAAAAACAAAGAAAGTATAAAATTGATGAAGAAATGCAAAAACTGAATCTGCCGGCATATAAAGCTGCAATAAGGATTATCCCCAGGGAATTGAATATTGCAGCTAATACTTTTCATAACTACCGCAAATTAACTATAGATGATACGAAGGACATACCCCATGATAATGTTAGGAAAATGGAGAAGATATTTGGCTTAAAAGAGGGTGGACTGGTTAATTTTCCAGTTGAATGCAAAAGCCTGGAAGAGTTCATGAAGGAAGAGGGGGCGATCTGATTTTTGTGGAAATAATAAAGAATGTGGAAAAAAATAAAAATCGCTTTTATTTTTAAAATAAAATTCATAATATTGCAGTCCGATTTTAAACAACAAAAAATCGGCTTAATAGCTTAAAATCATGGATTTAGTAAAATTTGTTGAAGAGCAGGTAATCGCAAAAAATGAGTTTCCTGCCTTCAAATCAGGAGATACAGTGAGTGTTCACTATAAAATTCGCGAAGGTAATAAAGAACGTATTCAAATTTACCAAGGCGTAGTATTACAACGTAATAGCGTAGGCGCTAACGAAACGTTTACTGTTCGTAAGATGTCTAATGGAGTTGGTGTTGAGCGTATCTTCCCAATCAATTCTCCAAACATTGCTAAAATTGAAGTTAATAGCCATGGTAAAGTGCGCAGATCGAAATTATTCTATCTACGTGAACTAACTGGTAAAGCAGCTCGTATCAAATCTAAAAGAGTTTAATTTCTTTTTAAAAATATTTAGCCTTCCCGATTTTATCGGGGAGGTTTTTTTGTATGTACTGGATTTTCGGGATGCATTGTGATGTCTGTAATAATTTTAACTGCTTTATGAATGCTTCATTGGATTTATCTAAGTTTGTGCCAACTAACTTATTGCAATGAAAGAACTGTTAAAGAAATTTGAGGAAAAAAGACCGGAGATCGTCTTTGAGTGGAAAGATAAAGAGTCCGAAGCTGAGGGCTGGGTGGTGATTAATTCACTCCGTGGTGGTGCTGCAGGAGGTGGTACACGGATGCGGAAGGGGCTGGATAAACGCGAAGTAGAATCTTTAGCGAAGACAATGGAAGTTAAGTTCACTGTGTCGGGCCCACCCATTGGAGGTGCTAAATCGGGAATTAATTTTGATCCCGCTGATCCTAGAAAGAAGCAAGTTTTGGAGCGCTGGTACAAAGCTGTAATGCCAATTTTAAAGAGCTATTATGGTACAGGTGGTGATCTAAATATTGATGAAATCCATGAAGTGATTCCAATTACTGAAAATTATGGATTATGGCATCCACAGGAAGGTGTTATAAATGGTCATTACCAAGCGAGGGAAAACGAAAGGATTCACCAGATTGGTCAGCTGCGGTATGGCGTTTCTAAAGTGCTTGAGGATTTGAGTTATACTCCTGATATCAAAAGAAAATATAAAGTAGCAGATATGATCACTGGTTATGGTGTATCTGAATCTATAGGACATTTTTATAAAATCTGGGGCGGTGATCTGATTGGTAAACGCGCAATTATTCAGGGTTGGGGTAACGTTGCTGCGGCAGCTGGTTATTATCTTGCGCTGAATGGAGTTAAGGTCGTAGGGATTATCGATCGCGTTGGCGCGCTGATTAATGAGGAAGGTTTCAGTACTGAAGAGATTATAGACTTATTTAACAACCGAACGGGAAACACTTTGGTTGCCCCGAATTTGATCCCATTTGAAGAAGGCAGTAAATTAATCTGGAATCTTGGTGCCCAGATATTTGTTCCTGCTGCGGCCTCCAGGCTCGTGAAGCAGCAAGAAGTTGATCAGTTGATCGCTGGTGGACTTGAAGTCATTGCCTGTGGCGCGAATGTGCCTTTTGCAGACAAGGAAATCTTTTTTGGTAGTATCATGGAGCATGCCGACAATCATGCAGCAGTGATACCCGACTTTATCTCAAATTGCGGTATGGCCCGTGTATTTGCTTACCTAATGCAAAGAAACGTGGAGATGAGTGATGATGCGATCTTTAGCGATGCCTCACATATCATTTATAATGCGATGAAAGCTGTGTATGAACAATCTCCAGAGCGAACGAAACTTTCCAAAACAGCATTTGAAATTGCATTGAAACAATTAGTATAGATATAATGGAGGATCAATTTTTTAAAGAAATATTCTGGGGCAATACGATTAGGCAGTATTGTGTTTTTGTGGTGATCATTCTGCTTGGTCTGTTTTTTAAGAAATTGGTCTCCCGTATTTTTAGCCTGGCACTTTTTAAGATCTTCAGACGCTTTGCTCAGGAAGTAAATGTGGAAACATTTGTAGGGCTTTTATTAAAACCAATCGAGTCATTTATAACCTTTTGTACCATTTATCTGGCAATCAACACCCTTAGTCATCCGCTTGACATAGAAATCTGGCATCGGTCTAAAACTAAGGTTCCAGTGACAATTGGAGACTGCCTGGACAAGGTATTTCTGTTCTTGATTATCCTTTCCATATTCTGGATCATTTTGCGCATCATAGATTTTATCGCTTTTGTATTGAAACATAAGGCGAGTCTTACTAATAATAAAGCTGATGACCAATTGGTACCTTTTCTGAAAGAGCTGACCAAAACTTTAATTTGTTTCCTTGGTTTTTTCGTATTGTTGGGCTTCGTCTTTGAGATCAATGTCCTCACGCTGATCACTGGTCTAGGAATTGGGGGGATCGCTATTGCTCTGGCTGCTAAAGAGAGTCTGGAGAACCTTATTGGTTCTTTCACGATCTTTTTAGACAAACCCTTTACTGTAGGTGATGTGGTTAAAGTAGATGGTATAGAAGGGACCATAGAGAAAGTAGGTTTTCGTAGTACCTGGTTGATCAGTCCTGACAAGACGACCATTGTAATTCCCAACCGTGCTATGATTGATGGCGTGTTGGAAAATGTCACATTGAGGAATTACAGGAGAGTCAATTTCTTTATAGGTATTATTTATGAGACGAAATCCGATGATATAAAGCTTATGCTACAAGCTATTGAAAGTTTTCTGGAGCAACATTCAGAGACGAAGGATGGCTATGCGACCTTTGATAATTTTGGTGATTCTGCGCTGAATATTCAGGTAACTTATTTGGTTATTAATATGGAGCACCGCAGATATGTAAAGGTAAAAGAAGAGGTTAATTTTAAACTCATCGAAATTGTAGAAAAATATAGATCCGGGTTCGCTTATCCAACGCAGCGATCAATCAGTGAATCTATTCAGGTACCAAAAGCCCAATAAATAACAAAGCCCTCTGTTTAATTTACAAAGGGCTTCGTTATTTATCTTATGATTCTTAAGCGAGTTCCGCTAAAACGGTGATTCCTCCCTTTACAACCTGATTCAGTTCCAGATTGACTTTAGTTCCCAGGGGTAAGAAAATATCGACCCTTGATCCGAATTTGATAAAACCAAATTCTTTAGCCTGTTCTACTACATCACCTTCTTTAACATACCACACAATTCTTCTTGCCAAAGCTCCTGCAATTTGTCTGAACAATACGGGTGTTCCATTTTTATGCTCCACGACAACTGTAGTCCGCTCATTCTCTGTAGAGGATTTTGGATTCCAGGCCGCAAGGTATTTCCCAGGATGGTATTTAAAGAATTTAACAACACCTGAAATTGGATTCCGGTTGATGTGCACATTTACAGGCGACATAAAAATGGACACCTGAAGCCTTTTGTCTTTGAAGTATTCTCCTTCTTGTGTTTCTTCAATAACGACTACTTTGCCATCCGCCGGGCAGATGACAAGATTGTCCCCATTAGTGAACGAACGACCTGGATTTCTGAAAAACTGCAATACGATCACGAAAAGGGCAAAAGAAAAAACATATACGAGCCACCTTAGCCATGTTATATCTGCAAAGCGATAATCTATTATTGCGTTGATAATAAAAATAAAAAGCAGAGATAATGCAATGGTAGTGTAGCCTTCTTTGTGTATGGTCATTTGTATATGATAATTGTTATGTGCAAAATTGTGAAAAAAATACCGGATTAAGGTATAGATCAGCCAACAGTTTTAACCCTGTAGATGTCTTTCAGATTTCTGCCCAAGCCGTCGTAATCTAAACCATAGCCAACAACAAATTCATTCGCAATTTCAAAACCAACATATTCCAGTTCTGGAATGGGATTTTTTAAAGCAGCGGGCTTTAACAATAGTGAGCATACTTTTACAGAGGCAGGTTCCTGTTTATGGACTTGTTTGAGTATGTAGTCCAGTGTGAAGCCGGTATCTACGATATCCTCCACCAATATGACGTCACGGTTATGCAAGTTATCCGGAAGGCCAAATGTTTGTTTCATATTTCCGGTACTTTCTGTGCCTTGATAAGAAGAAACTTTGATGAATCCAACTTCACAAGATGTATTTATTTCTTTGAGCAAATCTGCCATGAAAAGAAAACTTCCATTTAGCACCCCGATAAAAAATGGGCATTTGTGTTCGTAATCTACATCTAGCTGGATGGCAATTAAGCGTGTTCTCTTGGCGATATTTTCATTTTCCAAAAATAATTCAAACTCTTTGTCCGCGATCTGAATCTTATTCATAACTACTGTCCATTGGCTTTTTTCTGTTCTTCCATTGCTTTTTCGAGTTCTTTCTCTTTCCTTCGTTGCTCACGGCGCTCTTCTCTAAGTTCCTTTCTTGTTTTCACTGTATCTACTTTTACCGGAGATTTAGAGATAGAATCTTTTTTGCCGCTGCCACCAAACAAACGGTCGAATAGTGTTTTCGATTGATCTTGGGTCTCAATAGCAGGGAGAGGGTCATCGCTGTCAAAAGCATTTGTATCTATCGCGGTAGAGTCTGGAAGCAGGTATTTTCTAAGGCCTTCCCTCAGATGAACGTTGTAAAATCCGTAGCCGCTGGAATCCGGACCAGTAAGCCCTCTTCTCGCCATAATTGCACCAATATATTTGAAATAAGGGTATAAATAATCTTTTAGTCCACCATCCCCTTTAAATTTATACAAGGCAATTTTTGGACGAGGAACGATGTTCGCAAGGAATATACCCTCGCCGATATTCAATTCATAGGGTGTTTTTCCAAAATAATGACGGGTCGCTTCTCCTATGCCATATACATTTTCTCCCATTTCAATGATGTTAAAGTATACTTCCAGCATTCTGTTCTTACTGATCAGGCGATTGTTCTCTATAAGCCAGACGATTAGAATCTCTTCTGCCTTACGTGCCAGTGTTTTCTGTCTGCTTAGAAATACATTCTTAACCAACTGCATTGATATTGTACTTCCGCCCCTTACAAATCGCTTTTCTTTGAAATTTACCGCAAATGATTTTCTGATCGACTCCGAGACGAAGCCCTTGTGACTAAAAAAAGAAGGATCTTCTGAGGTTAATATGGCATTCTTAAAATTACTTGAAACTTCAGATAAGGGTGTATAATTAGGGTTAGAAGGACCGATTACGATGTCACGCATACGCTTTCCCCTCTCGTAGGGTGTATAGACGAATTCCTGATTGATTTTCTGCAAATTCGTTTTGCCCCATTTTATAATCTTGAAGTTGTTTGGTGTTAGGCCAGAGCTAAATTTTACACTATCCGGTAATGAAGCGTCGAGGTAGAAATTCAGGTCATATCGTACTTTTCCACTCACTTTCAAGCCCTCTAAAGATTCAAATAATCCCTGAGGAAAAGAGTTGAAGATTTCCTGCGCATCTTGTTCTGGTGCCAGTAACTTTACTTCGTATATTTTGTTTGGGGATAAGGTGTATTTAAGGTATGGATGGATGATCGCTTTCTTTAAAAACACGGTTGATGAGCTATCTAGCGACACAAAGTTAGATCCGATCAACATATTAGCATCTATTTTTGCATCAGGCACCAAGATATCATTAGAAGCTATCTTGGCGTGGTTTATCAAGAGGTTTCTTACCGACCACGAACCTTCAATCTTAAAATCATCGCCACTGTAGTCCGCGCTTTTCATCTCTGTTCTTACGGTATCAAAACTTAGTTTTGCATGCAGTTTTTCATTCAGGTAAGGAAGTTCCACTTTTTTGCCATCGGCAAAGAATTTCACATCCAATTTCTTCCCTCCGGGATTTACGGTTCCATTGACATGCCATGTTGCTGCATTACCATTTACCAATATCGTGGATTTTAGATCACCTCCATCTATCGTCGCAGTTGTGGTCAGGAAAGTTAATTTTGCGGTGTCATTATCATTTACTGTAAGCAGCAGGTTTTTGACTTCCATATCATCGGGAATCTTATACAATAGCTGATTCAGCAGGTTGTGCGCCAAATCTGCCAGGTCCAGTTTGTTTTTCTTTTCTGGATTGTCTTTTTTCTTCCGCTTTAAAATAAAATCAAGATTGCTCAAAGAATCCTTAAAGACCACATTTATTTTTCCATCGTTCAGGATTACCTGCGAGAGCTTTACATTGCCCAAAATCAAAGGAAAGAGTTTAACGCCAACGATGATGTCAGAAATTGTAGTCAGCGTATCCCTGTCTTTAGGTACCACTGTGATGTCTGTCATGTGTACCGTACTGAGTCCGCTAAATCCAGCTTCACCGATTTTTACCTCCAGGCCGTAGTCTCTTTCAGCCTTTTCAACCGCTTTGGCCATCATTTTCTGTAACAAAGCCTCTCTTTTACTGTAAGCAATAGCACCAAGAATAATGGACAAGAGGATAAAGATCCCTAAAATCCATGCTCCAATCTTTAAGTATTTTTTAGGGATATTGATTTTTGGAAGATGCATGCCGTAAAATAGATATTTAATGCTAACGTAAAATGAAAATGTTTATTTCGTGTTAAAATTACACTTAAAAAGCTTAATCTCAATTAATGTGCCTTTGTTTTGTTTATTTTTGCAGCAATGAGTATTAGCCCGGAAAAAGTGCTGTCCGCTTTGAGGAATGTAGAGGATCCAGATCTGAAGAAAGACCTGGTTTCCTTAAACATGATCAAGGATTTGAAGATCGCAGACAAGAATATCAGTTTTACGTTAGAGTTGACCACCCCGGCTTGTCCGATGAAAGACATGCTCAAAAACGCGTGCCTGAATGCAATTAAACATTTTGTAAGTAAAGATGCCGAGGTAGAGATTAATATTACCGCGAAGGTGACTAAACCAATGGATACGAATCAACTAAAAGATATTAGAAACATCATCCTGGTTTCTTCAGGCAAAGGGGGTGTAGGTAAATCCACTGTAGCCAGCAATCTTGCAATTTCTCTTGCTGCAGGAGGTGCCAAAGTTGGACTCATTGACGCTGATATTTATGGCCCTTCTGTCCCTACTATGTTTGATCTGGTAGGTGCAAAACCTAGTGCCAGAGAGACAGAAGAGGGTAAAACCCTCATTCTCCCAATAGAGAAGTATGGAATTAAGTTGCTTTCCCTTGGCTTTTTTGCCGATCCTGATCAACCTGTGCCCTGGCGTGGACCAATGGCCTCCAATGCCGTAAAGCAATTGTTCAATGATGCCGATTGGGGCGAGCTGGATTATTTGATCGTGGATCTTCCGCCAGGTACAGGTGACATCCACATCACGATTACACAAAGTTTTCCAATTACTGGTGCCGTTATTGTAACCACACCTCAGCAAGTAGCGCTTGCGGATACACGTAAAGGATTGGCGATGTTCAGGATGCAGGGTATCAATATCCCTGTTTTGGGCGTTATTGAAAATATGGCTTATTTTACACCAGAAGAACTTCCAAATAATAAATATTATCTGTTTGGTAAAGACGGAGGGAAAGCTTTGGCAAGCTCATTCGATGTTCCTTTTTTGGGAGAGATTCCAATTGTACAAGGTATCTCTGAGGCAGGAGATAAGGGTGCGCCTATCGCATTAAATGCGGGTAGTACAATGGCTGCGTCGTTCGCTGAAATTGCAGGAAAGGTAGCGCAACAGATTGCGATTAGCAATGCACAAACTGCTAATTGATAAATTTTTACTATTTTTATATTTTAAAATAAAACCAATGAATTTAACAGAACAAGTTGAGCAGGCATTAGAGACCATCCGTCCGTATCTTATAGCAGATGGAGGCGATGTGGCAATTGAAGAGATTACGGAAGACAAAGTGGTTAAATTGAAATTATTAGGTAACTGTGGATCCTGCAAAATGAGCTTTATGACTATGAAAGCTGGCATTGAACAGGCAATTATGAAAGCTGTTCCTGAAATCACTTCGGTAGTTGCAGTTAATCTGGCTGAGCCCGTATAAGGCTGATTTAACACAATTTAACTAGCCAGTTGTTAGAATAGCACTATTTTTGTCTTTATGAAGTATTCATTCACCATCATATTGCTTCTTTTTATTTCCTCTGTATCTGCTCAGCGCATTTACAAAGAAAAGAAATTGATCCAATTTTCTGGTTTGATTACGGATGTAGATAGCAATGGTGTTGTCCCGTATGTAACCGCTACCAACCTAAGTTACAACGGACAGAAGTATGCAGCTAATTACAAAGGCTTTTTTTCTTTCATTGCCCATCCCGGTGATAGCATTCTTTATACCGCTGTGGGGTATAAGGATTTCACATATGTCCTGCCTGAAGTCATTGACGATTCAAAGTATACGGCAATGATCAGATTAAAATCAGAAATTATTAACCTTCCGATGGTAAGAGTATATCCATGGGCAACGGTAGAAGAATTTACACGTGAATTCCTGGCAATGAAAGTAGCAGATGATGATTACCTTATCGCTGCAAAAAATCTCTCTCAACATAGCTTAAGCGGGATGATCCGAACGCTTCCGAGAGATGGGGGTGAGATATCAAATAGCAATTATCGGATGAATCATGACCGTGCGCTCAATAAGAATATGGTTCAGACCAATCCATTACTTAATCCATTCGCATGGGGTAAACTCATGCAGACTATCTTCAAAGGAGATCAGAGTAGAAGCGCCGACAATTAGCGCTTTTTGCTTTGATTAGGAAACCGCATCTTATAATCGGCCTTTACATTTCCTTTAGAAATCGCGGTAAGTTTACTTTTTAATAATGTTTTACGGAGAGGACTTAACTTATCTGTAAACAAAGTACCTTGAATGTGGTCATATTCATGCTGGATTACTCGCGCAGGCATACCTGTAACCTCCTCTTCATGCACTTCCCAGTTTTCATCATAATACTTAATGCGTACATTCGGCTTGCGCATCACATCCTCGCGTATATCCGGGATACTCAGGCAGCCCTCGTTAAAGGACCAGGCTTCACCCGTTTCTTCAATGATTTCTGCATTAATGAATACTTTTTTGTAGCGGTTTTTATCGTCTGCACCTGTATCTACAATAAATAACCTGATTGGCAGTCCAATCTGAGGCGCAGCTAAACCCACACCGCTTGCGTGGTACATGGTGTCAAACATATTGCTGATCAGCTGTTGTAAATCCGGATAGTTCTCATCAATGGGAGCACATAATTTTTTCAAAACCGGGTCGCCATAGGCTACAATTGGTAACTTCATGCTACAAAAGTACGAATATTACCCTAAAGGATAAAAAGTTAGGGAACTCAAATTACGTTCGTCTAATATTTCATTGGCAATATTTGACATATCAGTGGTGCTGACCGATTGAATTTTATGGAAAACAGTCTCCAGATCATCTATCCTTTCATAATCAATCAGGCTCTTAGCCATAGAAATGATCAGTCCAATCCGATTTTCCTCGCCAAGAGCAATCTGCCCAATGAACTTATTTTTAGCCTTCTGCAATTGTAACTCTGTAAGGGGATTATCTTTTATCTTTTTGAATTCTTTAAATATAAGTGACCATGCTTTATTTGTCTTTTCTTTATCGGTGCCAAAATACAAAGTGAAAATCCCGGTATCACTCAAGGGGCTATAGCCCGTCTCAATGGTATAAGCAATGCCATATTTCTCTCTGATCTGCAAGTTAAGGATAGAGCTCATACCTGTACCTCCCAGCAGATTATTGAGTAGTAAAAGTCCCGTTTTGTAGGGATGGTGCAGGGAGTAAGCCTGCATACCAAGCACTGCATGTACCTGCTGAATGGGTTTATGAAGCGTATTTGAGACAACGGCAACTTTTGCCGGGGCCAGCCTCGATGGCCGATATAGATTGGCAGGAATCTCTGAATAATATTTACTACCAATCTTTACCAGTTTATTCAGCGAATAATTCCCCAGCACAGCGATCACTATGCGGTCTGTATGATAGTTGTCCTTCACGAACTGTGTAATGTCCTTTCTACTGATTCCCTCTACACTTTCTGGCGTACCGAGTATGTTTCGCCCTAGTGAATGTCCTTCAAAAACGAGGTCTTCAAAATCATCATATATTGCCTCCTCCGGCTGATCAAGGTAAGAGGCAATCTCATCAAGAATCACGCTTTTTTCCTTATCCATTTCTTCTTCAGGAAAAGTAGAATGAAATACGATATCATTGAACAATTCCAGTGTACGGTCCAAGTATGGATTTAAAAAGGAAGCATGTATGCAGGTATATTCTTTGGTGGTATAGGCATTGAGGTCGGCCCCCACGCTTTCCAGCCTGTTCAGGATCTGATTGGTATTCCGTTTTTCGGTGCGCTTAAAGATCAGGTGCTCTATAAAATGTGCTAGTCCTGCCTGATCTTCCTTTTCATCCCTTGAACCACTGTTGACAATGATGCAGGCATGGGATATAGCGGAGGCGGAGGGCACATGAAGTAACCGGATTCCGTTTTGTAAAGTATGAACGTTGTATTCCATTGGTGCGCAAAGGTAAGTAGAAAAATATCATGGCATTCTAATATTCCAGGCTTAAAAGTTTCCGCTGGAACCACCACCACCAAAATTGCCACCACCAAAAGTAGTTCCCTCAGCTGGAGGGGCAATCTGATTTCCGGAAAATGTTTCCGATACAATCAGCGATTCTACCTTGAGCTTGTCCATCAAATCATTTTCATCCAGCATCTCATAAGTGAAGCCATATTTAGGTGTTTTCAAGTACTTCATGGTGCCATAAGCGACCATAAGTAATACGATCCCCAAAATTGTAAGCGTACCTTCTACCGGCATTACGTGGTAGTAGTTTCGGAAAGTGAATGCGGCAGCGGCTATGAGTAACAAGCCAGTCCTGATCAATAACTGTTCTTTCCTTCTAAGTCCCAGCGCTATATATAGCATCGGTACTGAAAAAGTCCAGATCCAGAAAAATGGAGCAAAGGGAACAGATCCACCAAGAGTGTCTACGACGAAGTAATTTCCTGAAAGATACAGCGCCAGGAGACTGAGTACCTGGATCATTTTTAGGCAATTGAAGTAGTGAAGGGCAAATGATCTTGAGATCACTTTCCGAGATATGAGGTATGCTGAGAGGCTAACTAGTATCATTAGAAAGGGCATGCTGAGCATTCCGAATGAATTAAAGTGGATCCAGGACAGGTAAATAAAAGCAATCAGAGATAGAAATCCTGCGCCGGCCATAAGTAAATCAGCAAAGCGTAAAGTATAATAAATTCCTATAAGTACCATAAAGCCGGCGATCGCTATCTCCTCCATTCCCGAAAAAGGGGTTAATTTCGATAAAAACCACATCATGGAAGCCAAAATAAAACCAGCGGAAATCCAGATTAGGGCATCGTCGGCACCTGATCTGAAATGATGCTTCGAAAAGATCAGGGCTTCCAAACCTGCGTATGTCGCCAGACCGAGGAACAAAACGTATCCCCAGGATTCAATGAGGTGTGAATCCATCAGGATTAGACTAATTAGTCCTGCTCCGAAGGAGACAATGATTGCTGTTAAAATGAAGAGACCCGCCCTAATGAACAAATTGGGGGTGTAAAAACCTACCGGATATTTTTCTTCGATGGTTTTAAGTTCATCGGGAGTGATATTTCCTGATTGATAATCTTTTCTCAGTGCTTCCTGTATCAGGAGGTTATTTAGCCATGTTTTGTTATATATAATCATTTTCCTTTGAGCTGTTTGTTGAGATTTATCAGTAGCAGGATTAGTCCAATTGGTGAAACTATAAAATAGAGGAAAGCGAAGAAAAGTACTCCTTCACTGTTGATGTGCGGAAACATCCTGAAAAATAAAGCTGTGAGGGCTACATAGCTATACAGCACAACAAGGAGCAGAAAATAGAAAGACTTGTGTTTCTTTGCATCCTTGTAAATGTAGAAGCAAAGCGCAAACACGCCTAAAGGCCACACTACGGCACCTAGCATTTCATACTGGTAAAAATATCCGGCAAGCAAAGAAAACAGCGATAGGTGTACGCCAAAATGCAGATAGCTGAACCTGAAATGTTTTTTTAGCTGATAGTGCGCAGATAGATGCGCCGCTGCGATCAGCAGGAGCCCCAGGGCTAAATAGGTTAGGACTATCCGTATACTGTCGAAGTCTCCATGCTCAATCAGTTGCATTGGGGTGATGGATACGCCCATCCATAATGCAAGATTTGTAATTGCGAGACTCAAAATCCCAATATGGTCGAAATCATAGGCTATGTAAAACAGGGCTACGGTAGGGATAAAGGTAGCGAGCCCGTAGTTATCGCCAAAGACATTGTATTGCGCCTGTATATAACCGAGGAAACTTAAAAAGCTGAGGCAGCCTAAAAGCAGTACATAGTCAAATAAGGAACCGGGACTTTTTACCTGGTTCTTGCTAAAGGGTTGCTTATGTTTAAAGCAATAGAAAAAACAAGCGGCGCTGATGGCTGCGATAAATGCCAAGATTGCCTGATGCCCGATGGTATCAGTATTTTTGTAAATCAGGGTGCCAAGTCCGCTGCTGAGCAGCATCACGCCGAGATAAAGCAAGGTTTTGATTTCCCAGTGCAATGAAAATAACGGGTTTAGTGCTGTAGCCTTTATTTTGTCAAGAGAGATTTGGGAGATGCTGCCTTCCTCTCTTAACTTTTCATAAAAATCAGGGTTCATATTGTGAAAGGTTTGATCATAGGTACTCAATGATACAAAAAAGAAATCGGTTATGGATAAATCCTGTCAATTTGACAAGAAACCTGAATTGGAATAGCCATTGATAGGCTCGCTATGTACTTAAAAATGAGTTAACATATGAGCATACAAGAAAAAGGAACGATTTCGATACACACCGAGAACATTTTCCCGATCATTAAGAAATTCCTGTACTCGGACAACGAGATCTTTTTACGAGAATTGGTTTCTAATGCAGTTGATGCGGTACAAAAAATTAAACGACTGGCTTCATTTGGTCAATATAACGGCGAGCTGGGCAATCCACTTGTAGAGGTTGCTGTAGACAAGGAAGCGAAGACCATTACCATTAGCGACAATGGTTTGGGTATGACTGCTGAAGAGATTAAAAAATACATCAATCAGGTTGCTTTTTCTGGCGCAAGTGAGTTTGTAGAGAAATTTAAAGATGCTAAAGATGCCAACGAAATCATCGGTAAGTTTGGTTTAGGCTTCTATTCGGCCTTTATGGTTGCAGATCTGGTAGAAATTCAAACGCTTATCTTACCAGGAAGGTGCAGAACCTGCACGCTGGGTTTGCGATGGCAGTACTGAATTTCGAAATTACTGAAGGTACTAAAACCACACGTGGTACCGACATTATCTTGCATATCAATGCAGAATCTGAAGAGTTTTTAGAGTCAACATAAACTGCAGGAAATCCTTGATAAATATGGCAAATTCTTGCCTGTTCCAATCAAGTTTGGCACGAAGACGAATCAGGAACCTGATGGTGAAGATGAAGAAGGAAAACCTAAAGACAAAGAGTGTCGAAGTCGATAACATCATCAATACCACCAATCCGATCTGGACAAAAGCACCTGCAGATTTGTCAGACGAAGATTACCTTGATTTCTACAAACAATTATATCCTTTCTCAGAAGATCCTTTATTCTGGATTCACTTGAATGTAGATTATCCGTTTAACCTTAACCGGAGTATTGTATTTCCCTAAGGTTAAAAACGATTTCGAGATTCAACGTAATAAGATCAAATTGTTCTCCCGCCAGGTATTCATTACTGATGAGGTGAAAGACATCGTACCTGAATTCTTGATGCTGCTTCATGGAGTAATCGATTCACCGGATATTCCTTTAAACGTATCGCGTAGTTTCCTTACAGGCCGATAGCAACGTTAAAAAAATCAACAGCTACATCACTAAAAAAGTAGCTGATAAATTGCAGGAGCTATTCAATAAGGACCGTAAAGCTTACGAAGAGAAATGGACTGACATCGGTTTGTTTGTGAAATATGGAATGGTTAGCGAGGAGAAATTTTATGACAAAGCAAAAGACTTTGCGTTGCTGAGCAATACTAAACAAGAGCATTTCACTTTGGAAGAATACACAGAGAAGGTAAAAGCATATTCAAACGGATAAAAATGGACAAGTAGTATATATATATTCCAATGATCCGGCAAAACAAGATAGCTTTATCCAGTCTGCAAACAAAAAGGATTACGATGTATTGCTGATGAACTCTCCAATTGATAACCATTTTGTAAGTCAGTTGGAGCAGAAACTTGAAAAAACTTCGATTAAACGTGTTGATTCGAGTGTTGCCAGTCAACTGATTGAAAAAGATGAAAACCACGAGCGGTATTAACTGAAGACCAATCTAAGCAAGTTAAGGACGATTTTCGAAAAAGCGATTACCAAACCGGGCTATAACGTTGAAGTTGTAGGCCTCAATCCGGAGGAATTACCTGTTACGGTTACTATGGATGAATTTATGCGTCGCATGAAGGACATGGCTGCAATGGGTGGTGGCATGGGATTTTATGGCAATATGCCTGATAGCTACAAAGTTGCTATCAACGGTAACCATAAACTGATTGCAAAGATCCTCGCTTCCGGTGATGCAGATGAGCAAAGTGTACTGGCCAAACAGGCTGTAGATCTGGCTCTACTGGCGCAAGGTATGTTAACAGGTGCAGAACTCACGGCGTTTGTGAGCAGAAGTGTAGAATTGATTTAAAATTAAGTCTTAGACTATAAATAATGCCCGCTGAGCCTTATCGTTCAGCGGGCTTTTTTGTTAATCGATAAGTCCGTTGTCTCTGTAGCTGTAATAACCCTTTGCATATGTAATTATATGATCCAAAATGACCATGCTTAAGGTATTTGCGGCTTCAATTAAACCAAGCGTGTTGTTTTGGCTTGACCTGGCAGGCTTCGCTGATCTCTTGTTACAATAATTGACAAGCATCAATGAGCAGGACTGCTGCTCCAAAGCAATTTGTAGTATGCTCCGGTGATCATCAAAGCTATCCTTCTCTTTACCCAGATAATGCTTGTGCTGGAATTTCCCCTGTCCGTCGAAGAGGAATATCCAGTAGCTTTCTTTCTCCTGTCCGGCGAGTTCTTGTTTAATAATCCTGAATGACTCGGAACTGTTGCCTATCTTATATAATTTAAGTGATTTGTTTTTTGTTCTTTTGTATAGCAGGGAGCTCGCAGCGGCTAAAGCGAGTGCTTTAGCGTAGCCGAGACCCTTGATGGTAAGCAGTTCCTCCAGTGAAAGCCAGGCGAGCCTGTTTAGGTCATGAGTCACATACTCCAGTATGATTTCTGCTTGATGAAGGTTGCTATCCTCACAGTCATCATCTGCGCTGATTAGAATTGCAAGGAGTTCGAGATTGGAGAGCTGATCGAAATTTCGATGGTAATATCCCTCTCTTGACTCTCGACTTTCTGCAAACTGGCTATAGATTGAAACGGGTAAGGCATACATAATATGTAGTTTTAAAATGCTAATATAATTAGTAAATTATAAATGATATAGATTGTTTGAATAAAATTTTTCGGACATCTGTAGCGTTTTACCTTTTTGCCCCGTTTAGTATGTAAAAAGCGTTAATGGCCATTAACTAAATATTTGACTCAAAAAAATAGAATTCAGTATGAAAATAAAAGCATTAGTTGCTATAGCTGCCCTATCTGTGGCTATAGTGTCATGTTCTAAAGACGACAACGATTATACGCCTCAACCAATTTCAGGATTAAGTATATATCATGCTTCACCAACTCCGGAAAAGCTTGACATTTATGTGGGAAATGGAAAAGCTAACGATGCTGCGGCTAGCTACGTGGATTTTGCTTTTGGAAATAAAATGGAATATCTAAATGTATATTCTGGCGAAAGACAGGTGACAGTTAAGAAAAAAGGTACAGACCCAAGTCTATTGACCGATAAATTTAATTTTGAACCTCAGATTGGCTACTCGCTTTTCATCGTAGATAACTTAGCGACTGTTAAATTTTTAATGCTTAAAGATGACCTGACAAAACCGGAATCTGGTAAAGCAAGGGTTCGTTTTGTAAATGTAAGCCCTGATGCGGGTGCTTTAAATTTAAACATCGAAGGAAAAGATACTGATCTGTTCAGCAATAAACTTTTCAAGGAGTATACGACTTTTGAAGCTATTGATGCTGGCGATAAAGTGACTTTTAATGTAAAAAATACAACAGGAGGAACTTTGGCAACCAAAATTCAGGATGTTAAAATAGAATCTGGCAAAATTTACACCATCTGGGTGAAAGGTTTGAAAGCTGCTACAGATGACACGAAACTGGGGGTAGTTGTTTCTGAACATAAACTGTAAATTGATTAAGAATGCAGGGGGTGTTTCATTTCCTGCATTCTCTTTTATATTTTTGACTTAAGCCATTGGGTTATAATATGGTTAAAAAATACGAATGCTCAAGCTTGAGGATGTTATAGCGGGATGTTTGAAAAACGACAATAAGAGTAAAGAAATGGTTTATAAATCATTCTATGGCTATTTAATGGGCGTAATTTTGCGCTATGTAAATGACCGGAATGATTCTGAAGAGCTGGTCAATGACAGCTTCATAAAAATATTTAAGGGCATTGCCCAATTCAGTTTTCCCAAAGATGATAAAGAGTTGCAGAAGGCCTTTAAAGGCTGGATTGCAAGAATTTCTTCCCGTACCGCAATAGATTTTTTAAGGACAAAACGAACGTATGTCTCTGTGGATGATATCGCTGAAGATCAGCAACCATTGACTCAGGTCAATGCTATCTCACAACTGAACGTACAAGATATTTTTAAATTACTGGAAGCACTGCCAGAAACACACCGGGTAGTATTCAATATGTATGAAATTGAGGGTTTCTCACATGAGGAAATCTCCCAAATGCTGAATATCCCTGAAAGTTCGAGTAGGGTATACCTGACCCGGGCAAAAAATAAATTAAGAGAATTGTATTCAAAAACTTTAACCACTTCATATGCAACCAACTGAACATATGAACCCAGCTGAGGATGAGTTGATTGCTCATATCCGGCAGAGCTTGTCAGGGCATGAGGAAGCTTATGTGCCGGGATCCTGGGAAAAATTTAATAAAAAGGAGAGCAGAAGAACAGTTGTCTGGCTTTGGAGTTTAAGCAGTGCTGCAGCTATCCTTATCTTTTGTGTCGGTTTATTCCTGTGGGACTATAAAAAAGAAAACCATTGGGCTGAGCCGAAAACGGAATTGGTTAAAAGCAAAGGTCTTGAACAAGAACCTGATTTAAAAGCCAATGACCTTGTTGTAGTTGGACAGCAAGATTTAGCGCGTAGAGAGATTCCGGCAGTAAGACGAGGAGGTAATGTATCTGTTAAAAAAGTGCCCTCAGTTAACAGTATCGTTCAGGCCAATGCTGGAACGGATACTTCCAAAGTAAATCACGCTGTTGTTGCTTTCACAAAAGATCAATTGGCATCAAAAGTCTCACCAGACTTGAAGCAGGAGGAGAATGCGAAATCGTCTGCGGAGATTAAATCTAAAAGCTTCGAGGAATTCCTAAAAGAGGAAAGTAAATTAAATGCGTCAGCGAAGGCGGTGAAGTCTAAGAAAGATGATAAATGGGAAATGGGAGTAATGGTAGCCCCTTCTGTTGGCAACAGCAAGAAGCTGAATATGGGATATGGTTTAAGTATGGCTTATGCATTGTCTGATAAGGTTTCTTTGAGTTCAGGGATTTCCTATAATGAAATGGGGGCTGCAAGAGATAATAATACGATTTCAAATGTGCAGGACGCACCTTCGGCAGTTGCTTTCGCAAGTAGTAGCAAACGGCTGCAATCCGTACAGACGCGCTTAAGGGGAGTTGATGTGCCTTTGGAATTCCGGTACAAATTGAGCAGTAAGATTTATGCTAATGCCGGAGTATCTGTTTTTGCGGTATTTAAACATGAGCAGCAAAATACTTTCCTGGAGAGTAATGTAGAAATGGTGTCTGCCAATTCCTTAAATTCGGATGAAAAAGCATTTAGACAGGCATTAATGACCAGGATAGTTTCAGAACAAGCACCTGCAGAGGAAGTAAAAAACGACCCGTATCTTGGTTTCTATAATTTTTCAATTGGCTTCAGACAAAGAATATCTAAAAAGAACGCTATAGCTATAGAACCCTTTCTTAAGGTGCCAATGAAAGAATCTACTAATGAACAGCTCAAGTTAATAGGTACAGGACTTAAACTTAGATTCGATTTTTAGGATGCGATGCAACTTTTTTAACGTTTACTCGCCTATATATTGACACAGGGATTAAAAATCATAGGCATCAGCAATAGAATAATGTTTAATTTTGTGTTAGTTAAATCCTTATACAGATGAAAGCAACGATTATAACTTTAGGAATTGCCGCTCTCTTTAGCTTTTCAGTAAAAGCACAACAGGCAACATTGGTGTCCGATCAAAATCCGAGACATCAGGAAGCTCTTGCTAAATATACTGTACTTGCCGATTCTCTGAGCAGTACTCAGGGTACTACTGTCCAAAATACTTACAAAGCTTACGATTGGTATGAAGCACGCGAGGAACGTCGCCAGCTGAGACGTGAGCGCAACTATCAATATGGAGCTTATAGCTATCCTTATTATCAAAACAGTTTTTTTAGCCCGTATTCCGGCTACTATGGTAATTTCGGTTACAGCCATTGGTCCGGTCGTAACCGATTCTGGTACGGCTGGTAATTTTATTCACTTGTATAATAACCACATATCACATAAAAATGCAGTTTAAAAACATAATAGCCCTGATCGCCATTGCGGTTTCAGGAATCATGATCTCTTCATGCTCAAGAAAGGTAACCAGAATTGATACCAATACTACGGTGGATATCAGCGGAAAATGGAATAACACCGATTCAAGATTAGTTGCACAGGAAATGACAGGTAGTGTACTTGGTGCCAAATGGCTTTCTAATCATCTGGAAACCAAAGGCGGCAAACGCCCGGTTGTCGTTGTCGGGATGGTACAGAATAAAAGTCATGAGCATATTGATGCAGAGACATTCGTAAAAGATGTAGAAAGTGCGTTTGTGTCCAGCGAACGTGTTCGCCTGGTACAAGGGGGTAAAAAACGTGAAGAACTCCGGGCAGAGAAAGCAGACCAACAGGATAATGCTTCAGTATCTACGATGAAGAAATTTGGTTTGGAAAACGGTGCAGACTATATACTACAAGGTTCTATCAATTCTATTGTTGACTCCCACAAAAGAGACAAGGTCGTTTATTATCAGGTAAATCTGGAACTAACAGACATACAGACCAATGAAGTGGTTTGGATTGGCGATAAAAAAATTGCTAAATCTGTTAAGAACTAGTCGGCATACCCGGCTATCCCTACTATGACATACACCAGTAAGCATAATTATCAAGCATCAGTTCTTTTGGTTCTGGTGCTTTTTCTTTTCAGCTGCGCATCTTATAATGAAAAGATTGCCGGATATTATAAGCAGGTTTCGGGAGGCAATTATGTGGAGGCACAAAAAGAACTGAAGAAGAATAGCTTGCTGGCTAAGCCACGAAACAGACTCTTGTTGCTCATGGAGCAAGGAAAAATAAGCCACCTAAATGGTGATTATGAAGGTAGCAACCGCTACTTTAACGATGCTGATGCAATGTTGGAAAATGGAATCGGCGGTGCTGGTGATGCGATTATCGGAACGCTGGTAAATCCAATGACCCAAAGTTATAAGGGGGAAGATTTCGAAAAATTTATGATCCACTATTATAAGGCCCTGAATTACCTTTATCTAAACAAAACCGAGGATGCCATTGTAGAGGCACGTAGAATCACTCTGCAATCGCAGGAACAGGAGGAAAAGTTTGGTGATAAAGGGAACCGATACAGTAAAGATGCCTTTTCCCTAATGCTTCAGGGTTTGATTTACGAATGCGGGGCAGACATCAACAACGCATTTATTGCTTATAGAAATGCTGCAGAAGTATATTTAAACAGTAAAGACAAAACCTGGTATGGTACTGCTATACCAAAAGGTTTACAAGAAGATGTACTTCGGACAGCGGACTTAAATGGTTTTACTGCCGAATTGCAAAGATTCGAAAGTCTGTTTGACATAAAGTACCAGCCAAAGCCTAAATCTGAGGGCGGGGAACTGGTATTCTTTTGGGAAAATGGATTGGCACCAGTGAAGCAACAAGAAGAGTTTTTCTTTTCCCTCGTTCGTGGATCAGGAGGCAACCTGGTATTCACGAATGCGGCGGGAACGCTGTTTATCCCTTATAATAGCAGTTATGGTAGTAATGATGTCAACTTAAACGGGTTGAGCAGTCTGCGTGCCACCTATCCGAAATACGTTGCCCAAATACCGTATTTTTCAAGTGCCACTCTTAGCAATGTACGTGATACTGTAGGCTTTGAAAAGGCCGAAGACATCAATGCGCTTGCTTTCAAAACGCTGGATCAACGCTTTGTTAAGGAAATGAGCAAGGTGCTGACCAGGCTTGCTGTTAAAAAAAGCGCAGAGTATATCTTGAGAGAAAGCTCGAAAGGCAATGGCAAGAATGGCAAGGACAATTCTTTATTGGAAGGACTGGGTTTTGGAATGCAGCTATACAGCCTTTTGTCAGAAAAAGCAGATACGCGCAACTGGCAGTCGCTTCCTTCAGAGATAAAATATGCCCGCATTCCTTTGCAAAAAGGTGAAAATGTAATTACTTTGAACTTAAAAGGTGTTAATGGTACCACAGAAATAAAAACAATAAAGGTTACCGGATCAGGAAAGCTGCAATTTTACAATTACGCTACCCTGAGATAGCGCTGGTACACAAAAAAAATTAACTATGCAACAACCCTTCGATATTACTATTTCCAATGTAGACTATGCCGTCTTCCCGGAAGGAAATGATACTTACGTGATCTTTAAAGATGGCAAAGAGCACGTGCACATCCAAAAGGATACGGATACACAATGGATTAAACTTGATCCTGAAACTGCTACACCCGTGTTTGAGACAAATGAAGAGATCAATAGTATTGGAGCTGCAATTCTCGCCTATGTTCCGGAGGAGGAGGAAGACGAGGATTACGAAACGGAGGAATAAAAACTCATCCGGACCAACTGTCTCTGTCCAGGCTGCGGTAATGGATCGCCTCAGCGAGGTGTTCCAATTGAATGGTTTCACTTCCTTCGATGTCAGCAATGGTTCTTGATACCTTTAGTATGCGATCGTAAGCCCGGGCGGAAAGCCCCAGTCTCTCCATCGCTTTCTTGATCAGTGCTTGCCCTGCAGGATCAATTTTACAGATGATACGGACCATGTTAGGACTCATCTGTGCATTGTAATGCAAGGCCTCATTTCCGGTGAAACGCTGTGATTGTACCATTCTGGCCTGAATCACTCTTTTCCTGATGGCTGCACTTTTTTCTGCTTCTGCAATAGAGATCAACTCGTTAAATGCAACAGGAGTTACTTCCACATGCAGGTCTATCCTGTCCAGCAAAGGTCCGGAAATTTTGCTAAGATATTTTTGTACTACGCCCGGTGCGCAGGTACATTCCTTTTCCGGATGATTATAAAAACCGCATGGACACGGATTCATCGAGGCAATCAGCATAAAGCTGGCTGGATATTCCACCGATAATTTTAGCCCGGGAAAGCATACATTTCTGTCTTCTAAAGGTTGCCGCATTACTTCCAGGACCGATCGTTTAAATTCCGGAAGTTCATCTAAAAACAATACACCATTATGTGCCAGTGAGATTTCTCCAGGTTGTGGATTGGCGCCTCCACCAACAAGCGCAACATCTGAAATGGTATGATGTGGAGAGCGATAAGGACGTTCTGTCATCAAAGCATCCGCTGCCCCAAGTTTTCCCGCAACGGAATGAATTTTTGTTGTTTCTAATGCTTCCTGTAAATTTAATGGAGGTAAAATTGTAGGTAATCGTTTGGCCAGCATGGTTTTTCCAGCGCCTGGTGGACCAATCAAAATCACATTATGACCGCCTGCTGCGGCAATTTCCAGTGCGCGTTTGATATTTTCTTGTCCTTTTACATCAGAAAAATCGTGATCATAACTATTTACCTTTTTAAAAAACTCGTCCTTGGTATTAACCATAACGGGTTAGATGCTCAGTATCATTAAAGAACCCGATCACATCAGCTAATGTTTTCATCCCGTAAACAGCAATATCGTTCACAATGGCAGCTTCTCTTGAATTATGCTTTGGCAGAATAAAACCATTGAATCCAGCGCTCTGGCTTGAATAGCAATAGGAAGAGCGCCTTTCATTGGCTGTATGCCTCCATCTAATGAAAGCTCTCCCATGATTAGGTATGCTGTCACCTTTTCAGCTTCCATTTGCCCTGAGGCAGCTAAAATGCCAATAGCGATTGGTAAATCATATGCTGAGCCTTCTTTTCTGATATCGGCAGGTGCGAGGTTGATTACAATTTTCTGCCTTGGCATTCGAAAGCCCGGCAGATTGAATGGCACTTTCTATGCGCCGCAGACTTTCTTTAATGGCATTATCCGGCAATCCTACCATATAATACTTGGTTCCTGCGCTGATATTTACTTCAATAGTTATGGTTAATGCATTCACTCCAAACACAGCACTCCCATATGTTTTAACTAACATAATTAAATAAATAATGGTACAGGTGAAGTTACCCCCGTTTTTTATTCAGATGGTTGGAAAACAGAAAATATATTTTCTGAACGGGATTAATTCTTCCCTGAGGCATTTTAGGCATATTTCCATCATTGTTGCTGCAGCTGCCGGATTCGAAAATTGTTTCATCACCTTACGCATATCTTCAAATTGTTTAATCAGTTGGTTACTTCTTCTACCTTGCTGTCCCGAGCCTTTGGCAATACGTAACGGCGGCTTTGGTGAATGCTGTCTGGGTTTTCTTTTTCAACGGCGTCATCGATTGGATAATGGCTTCGATAGACTTTAAAAGCATCGTCCTCAATATCCACATCCTTCATCATTTTACCAACACCAGGAATCATGCCCATCAGATCTTTCATGTTACCCATTTTTTTGATCTGCTGAATCTGGTTGTAGAAATCGTTAAAGTCGAATTTATTCTTGCGGATTTTCTTTTGCAGTTCGGCAGCTTCTTTCTCGTCAAACTGCTGTTGCGCACGTTCAACAAGTGAAACCACATCACCCATACCCAAAATACGCGATGCCATACGATCTGGGTGGAAAACATCCAATGCTTCCATTTTCTCGCCGGTACCAATAAATTTAATCGGCTTATTTACTACCGATTTAATAGAAAGCGCCGCACCACCACGGGTATCACCATCCAATTTGGTTAATACAACACCGGTAAAATCAAGCCTGTCGTTAAATACTTTGGCGGTATTTACAGCATCCTGACCGGTCATGGAATCCACCACAAACAAAATCTCGTGTGGTTTAGTACTGTGCTTTAACTGCTCAATTTCCACCATCATCGCCTCATCAATAGCTAAACGGCCGGCGGTATCAATAATAATTACATTATTGTTCCGTTTGTTTACCATGAGCAATACCTTCCAAGCGCAATGGCAACAGGATCTTTAGATTCGCGATGTTGGCATAAACAGGTACGCCTATCTGCTCTCCCAAAACCTCCAACTGGTCTATAGCCGCAGGGCGGTAAATATCGCCGGCAACCAATAAAGGTTTTTTACTTTTGCTTTTTAAGGAAGTTGGCCAGCTTACCGGTAAAGGTAGTTTTACCCGCACCGTTTAAACCTGCAATTAATATAATGGTTGGATTGCTTTTTAAGTCCAGCTCGGTAACTTCGCCGCCCATTAAGGCAGTCAAGCTCATCGTTCATGATTTTGGTAAGCAACTGGCCCGGCGAAACTGCTGTTAATACATTTTGACCCAAAGCTTTTTCCTTACATCATCGGTAAATGCTTTTGCGGTTTTATAGTTTACGTCGGCATCCAGTAAGGCTTTGCGGATTTCCTTCATGGTTTCGGCCACGTTGATTTCCGTAATGGTTCCTTGTCCTTTTAGTACTTTAAATGCCCTGTCTAGCTTATCCTGTAAATTTTCAAACATTTCTTTAATGCTTAGTGTTCAAATTTTTGTAAGTCCCAAAGTTATTAATTTTGCGCCAAAGCACAGCTAATATTTTATTTAATCAGCTAAAGCGGTAAAAGCAAAATATAACTTATCTAGGGAAGGTGAAGCCAAAGCCCAGGGAAAGGTTCTGACTGGCCTGAATCTCACGGTCTGCATCCTTATCGAATAAGCCGACCCCATTGATAGTGACATTCATGAACTTATTGATCCTCGACTTTAAGCTAACGTCCAAACGATGATCTATATGCTCCAGCTTACGATCATAAGGAATGAACATATTGTAGCGTGCATATAGGAAAACATTTGTAAAAATCTGTTTGTCACGCAGTTCGCTGGTTACCTGAAAAGCAAGCTCATTTCTGAAGGTTTGAGCTGGCCTGTCGCCATCTTTTTTTCTCAGACCATAGTTGCCGTTATTAAACCTAGGGTTGATGACTGCGGTGTCGAGGAGGAAAGTCTGCTTGGCAGTTCCGGTACCTATTCTCGTTGAAAAATAAGGAACAGGCTTGTACTCGAAACCGATGGATTCGGTTAGGTAACCCGGCGACATGAATTTAGAGATCAGCGATGGCTGTTCTACATTGTCCTGATCTCTATAGTAAGCAAAACCTTTGTCAAACTGTGTCTCAAGTGTTACCGATCCGAAGAAGAACCAGCTTTTAGAAAGTTGCAGGCCTCCTTTGTTATCCCAAAAGATCCTGTCTTTTGTTTTCTTTTGCAGCTGATCTTTATTTTTTATCTTACCATACTCCAGCCTCAACTCACTGGTAAAACTGTAGCTTTCTTTGCTATATGCTGCTCTATAGTTTAGCAATCCACCAACGGCCATCGAGTTTACCCCACCGCTTTTCCAATTCTTAGAAAAAGCTCCCTGGTTTACATCAATTCCAATAGTTGTACTGGTTTTCCAATAATTTACCTTCTCATCGATCACAATAGGCGCAATTTGCACCGGCTTAAAATCGAGGGTACCAGTCCTTGTTGGCAAAGGACTGCGTTTTAGTTTAATTTCCAGTCCCTTGGTGTTAATAGGAACAGTATCAATCTCCTGCGCGAGCAGGCTTGAAGAGGAAATGAATAGCAGTAAAAGGCAGATATTAAAACGCTTCATTACTACAAAGAAAAACAAAAAAGTCATTGATTAAAACTTTATTAGGAAACTAATTGCAAAAGTAGCAGGCAATTAGTTTGTTTTGCTGAGAAATTGGAGCCATGAAAAAGGCTTTCTTACAGACAGGTAGCCGAGGTTTTGCTCATTCGCATAAGCCTCCCGCTCAAAGGAAATATTAAAATATGCCAGACTATGGTTTTTGTATTTGAGGAGGTTGACGAGGTAATTGATCAGGTATACAAAATAGAAAGGCAAGATCAATAATTCGAGTTGCTGCCTGAAATGAATGCGTTCATGATTTACCAGCACAAGGTCCTGCTTCATCTTCTCCGCTTTGATAATAATAAAGGGAAAGATCGCCATACCACTAGCCGGTAGTCGAGGGAAGATCAAGAACACAGGTTTCAAAACTGCTCAATATTTACTTTGGGCAGAGGCGGTAACCTAAATGCTGCGGGATTCCGCTTATAACTGGCATAGCTATTTTTCAGAAATACGACAAAAGCATAATCAGAGGCCGTTAGCGTAAAATCGTAGGAAGGCCTGTATTGTTGCATAAAGTCTTCGGCTTCATAATCGCCAATCTGCAGTACCTGTTTTACATAATCCGGCCGGAACCGATAATCAATAATGGCCTCCCGGTAATCTCTTTCCAGGATCTTTTGCAGGTGACGGGCATTTTTGCCTTCCCTGCTTAGGAGATTGTAAATTGCGTCTATACCTAAACCTACCCCACCGAGCCCCATATTGAGCAAATCCTTGGATTTGCCCTTGTCGAGGGCATATTTATACTCTTTAAAGGTCTTTTCATAATGTTCTTTGGGCGATAGTTTTTTGGCCAGAATGGATACTTCCCGCAAATTGATGCCCAATGATTTCAATTGAAAATATACCGATTTTTGTCCTTTATACATAAGGGTATCTACGGCGTAGCCTTGCAATATGGCAAATAGGGTATCCCCCAGGGAAGCTTTTACATTGAACTCCCCTTTTGTAGTATTATAAATGCCTTCATCTTTGCTGGCATTGTAAATAAACACCTTAGCGAGGCGTAATTTGCTGTCTTTGTCGATCACAAATCCTTGTACACTCCCGCTCTGCGCCTGCACACGGAAGGCCGTTATAAATAACAGCAGCAGTACCGCAATTGTGCGATAAGCCTTTGATAAGAAAGAATGGCCGATTAAAATTCTCATTGGAAATACAAAACTACAAGATAAAAAATGCAGCCAATATAACTTAACATTATTTAACTAAGACCAGTTTCTGCCCAATTTTGATGCCAGCGTCTGTCAGGTTGTTCAAAGATTTCAAATCTTCTATGCTGATATTAAAACGTTTCGAGATGTTGTATAACGTATCCCCTTTTTGTACAATGTAGGTTTTATCTACTTGAATGGGCGAGGGATTAACATTCCCCACCGAATCTGTCAAGGGCTTCCTGGACGAAGAAGGTTTATATACAGGTGCAGGTGGGAGATCGGGATTTACCAATGGTGCGGAAATCCTTAGCGTATCAGGAGTTTTGATGACCTGCTTGGATGGGGGAGTTGGTACCGGAGCAAATTTCTTTTGTTCTTTAGGAATATTGGCATTGATCTCTGTAAATACCCTGTCTTCACGTTTCAGCTTTTCATTTTCAGATTCAGACACATCATACTGGTAAAGCTGGTATTTGTCGATCACATTGATCAGTAGGTTCGGATAATTTGGATTTGTGGCATAACCTGCTTGTTTCAGGCCTTTAGCCCAGTTCTTATAGTCATTTTTGTCCAGTTCGAATAAAAAGCTATAGCGTTTCCTTTTCAAAAATTCTGAATGGTCCTTATAAGATTCCCGCGCATCTTTATAGACCCTAAAGCAATCATCTGCTTTATCGTCATCTTTGTAATAACCCTTTCCTCTCCAGTCTGAAGTACATTTAATGCCAAAATGGTTGTTGGCATAACGCGCCAGGCTGCTATTGCCACTACCAGATTCTATAATGCCCTGGGCCAGGGTAATGCTTGCCGGAATACCATATCTGTTCATTTCCTCAATTGCCACGTCCTTGAACGACTGAATGTAGCTCAAGGTCGTCTGCGACTTGAAGTCAGGGTTGGATTTATTCGCAGCCTTTTCTATTTTTTTATTATTCCGGCTGTATTGTCTGGATTTGCAGGCGGAAAAAAAGAGTACAATTACGGCAAGACTAAGTATTTTATTATTCATATTTTATTTCTTCCTGATGATAAATAGTCCGTCTCTTACTGGAAGGATCATTTTTTCTACACGTGTATCTGAAGCAATCTTGTCATTGAAAGAAACGATGTTCCTGGTGTCTTTATCCTGACTATTGTTCAATACCTTGCCACTCCACAGGACATTGTCGACGATTATCAGACCTCCTTTCCTCACCCGGTCAAAGATCAGGTCATAATAAGTGCCGTTATTCTTTTTGTCGGCGTCAATGAATACCAGGTCAAAAGTCTCATTTAGGTCATTTAGGGTCTGGTTGGCATCGCCAAGGATATACTTGATCTGATCATTATATCCTGATTTTGCGAAATGACCGCGAACCATATCTTCCAGTTCTTCATTAATGTCAAGAGTATATAAAATCCCGTCTTCCCTGAGGCCCTCGGCAAGACATAATGTTGCATAGCCGGTAAAAGTCCCGATCTCCAGAATGCGTTGCGGACTAATCATTTTGCTTAACATACTCAATACCCTGCCCTGATAATGACCGGACAGCATCCTCGGCATCAATACCTTCAAGTGGGTTTCCCGGTCTATCCTTTGCAGTAGTTCCGGTTCCGGTTCGCAATATTTTAGCAGTAAATCTTGTAAATCGTCGTTGATGAGGCTCATGTTGTTAGGTTAAACGGTTGGCTTCCATGAAATATTGCAGGATGATGGTTGCTGATATGGTATCTACCCTTTCCTTATTTTGTCGGTCCTGCTTTTTCAACCCACTTTGCATGACGGTCTGATGGGCCAGTTTGGAGGTGAAGCGTTCATCAATCCAGTGCTGAGGAATATCCGGATAGGCTTTTTTCAATGTTCGGGCAAAACCCTTTACATGCTGGGCAGAATCGGAAGGAGAACCATCCATTTGTTTAGGATCACCAAAAACAAATGCAGAAACAGATTCTGTAGATAGATATTTCTTTAAAAATTCCATAATATCCTTTGGATGGATCGTATCTAATCCTGTTGCAATGATCTGTAGAGGATCGGTAACAGCCAATCCGATTCTCTTCGTGCCATAATCAAAAGCTAAAATTCTGCTCATATCTTTCGGAGAGGAAAATAGTCCGCTCCGGCTCAAAGATAAGAAAGGATTTCAGAAGAGGAGCTGGTACAGCTGCTATTGGACATAATAAGAATTGATAGGAGATTAAGAGAAGATCTGTTGGGATCAAGGGTACTCTTACCCCAACAAAGCTCGACCCAAGTCTTAAAGAATCCCGAAGCAGGTAGTTAGGCAGTATTTCTTAAAATTTTACTATTTTGCACCAAATGCAGTTTAAACACATCATCGGACAGGAAGCATATAAAGCAACGGCTGTTACAACGGTTAAAGAGAACAGGGTTAGCCATGCGCAGTTGTTTTTAGGGCCGCGACGGAACGTGGAGCTTTGCCCTTGGCTGTTGCCTATGCGCAGTATATCAAGTGCCAGGATAAGCAGGCGGATGATACCTGCGGTGTATGTTCGTCCTGCCGTAAGTACGAACGTTATATGCACCCCGATCTGCATTTTTCCTACCCCTTTTTCGCAAACATAAGGATGATACAGCGCTTACTTTTATTGGAGCAATGGCGCGAGCATGCTTCTGGCAAATCCATATTTAAGCCTGGATATCTGGCGCGGATACTTGGATGCCGAAAACAAACAGGCCAATATCAACATTGCCGAGTGCCACCAGATCATCAAAAAACTAAGCTTAAAGCCGTTTGAAGTCGAGACCAAAGATGTTGATCCTGTGGCTGCCCGAATACCTGGATAAAGAGGGAAATGCCCTGCTGAAAATAATTGAAGAGCCGCAGCCAAATACGCTGTTTTTATTGGTGGCCCAAAACCAGGACCAGATATTAAATACCATTCTGTCGCGTACGCAGATTGTTAAAGATTCCCAAGCTGGACTATGATGAGATTAGAAAGTTATTTGATGAACGAGCATGACTAAACCGAAAATGCAGGCGACCGAAATTGCTTATCTGAGCAATGGCAATCTGACCGAAGCGCTGGCAATTGCTGCAGCACGATACTCAAAATGATAATGCACGATACTATTTGTACAATGGCTGCGGATGTGTTTTGGCAATAAGGGTGCTGGAGCTGATTGAGCTTTACAGATCAGGTGGCTGAAGATGGGACGAGAAAATCAGAAGAATTTTTTACGATATGGCATCAGCTTTATGCGCGAATGTTGTTTGCTGCTCAGCGGTGCCGATGAATTGGTGCAATTGCCTGCTCATGAACTGGAAACGGCTAAAAACATGCCACTCATGTACTGAATCTGAATATGGCAGAGGCCATCATAGCCGAGCTGGAAAAGGCGCATTATCATGTAGAAAGAAATGCAAACCCGAAAATTTTATTTTTAGATGTATCTTTACAGATTAGTAAAAATAATTAAGTTTAAAACGCTCCCTACGGGGACTCAATATATATCGAATTAATTATGGGATGTGGAAGTTGCTCAACAGGGGCGGATGCGCCCCTGCAGGCTGCAAAAGTAATGGCTCATGCCTTACTAATGGTTGCAGCAAATTGGATGTTTACGATTGGCTGTCACATATGGATATGCCGACAAATTATAAGCCTTTTCATTATCGAAGTTAAATTTAAAGGTTCGAGGAAGGAATTTTTTCTGAACAACGATAATATTTACCTGGAGACTGGCGAACTGGTAGTTGTAGAAGCCACTACCGGTGGATATGATATTGGCCACGTTTCCCTAACCGGCGAACTGGTGCGGATGCAGATGAAAGCGCCGCGTAAAGAAGCCGATTGATCGGTGACCAAAAAGATATACCGCAAAGCTACAGATGCCGATGTGGAAAAATGGAAGACTGCCAAAGGACTGGAATGGGAAACCATGCATAAAGCGCGTACGCTGGCGCTTGGATCTGAGCTTGTCTATGAAGATAAGCGATGTAGATTACCAGGGCGATAAAACCAAAGCTACCTTTTACTATACAGCCGAAGGCCGCGTAGATTTCCGGGAGCTGATCAAGAAAATGGCCGAAACGTTCCGCATCCGGATTGAAATGCGGCAGATAGGTATGCGCCAGGAAGCAAGCCGTTTGGGCGGTATCGGATCATGCGGCCGCGAGCTTTGCTGCTCCACCTGGTTAACCGATTTTAAAACGGTATCTACCTCTGCGGCACGTTATCAGAATCTTTCGTTAAATACGCTAAAGCTGGCCGGGCAATGCGGTAAACTAAAATGCTGTCTAAATTATGAGCTGGATACTTATATGGATGCTTTGAAAGATATTCCTGATCGTATAGAGGCATTGCAAACAGAGATCGGGGAGGCCCGTCTTCAGAAAACAGATATCTTTAAAAAGATCATGTGGTTCGCGTATCCAAATACCGAAGACTGGATTCCTTTGAAAGTGGATCGTGTTAAGGAGATCATGGCGATGAACAAACGTGGTCAGAAGCCTGTAAACCTAAAAGAAGAAGCACTGGAATTGACGCCGGTTGCCGTTGTTGAAAAAACCCCGGATTACGAAAACGTAGTCGGTCAGGACAGTCTGACCAGGCTGGACGATAAAGCCAGGAACAAGAACAATAAAAATAACCGCAATAAAGGAAACGACCGGAATAAACAGCCTAAAGGTAATCAGCCAGTGCAGGGTGGGAAACCAGGTCAACCTGCCGCTAAAACTGGACAGGGAGGTCAACAGCCTAAACCTGCGCAACAAGGTTCACAGCAGGCGAAGCCCGCACAAGCAAGGCAGCCTGGACAACAAGCAAAGCCTGGCCAGCAGCAGAAGCAAAACCAACAGTCTAGACCAGCCAGACCGGAAGGTAACAGAAGAGAAAATGTGCCGACTCAAGCGGGTCCTGTTGAAGGAACGGTAAATGAAGCCGGAGCCGCTGCAGCAGGAGGCCAAGCTGCGCCAAGTAAAAGCAGAAACCGGAATAACCGCAGAAAGAAACCGAAAGACAATAAGCCTAAAAATGAATCAGAATAAGCTTTTGATCTTATTTTTTACCCTGATCACATCCATCGTGCTTTTACTTGGGTGTGATCAGGGCAGTCTTGCAGACAGCAATATGAGCATGCCTTCCAGGAACTGGAATTATGCAAATAAAGTGAAAGTGCAGGCAGACATTAAAGACAGCAACAGGCCGGTTGACATCTATTTCAAATTACGTCATACTGCAGATTACCGTTATTCTAATATCTTTGTGCTACTGCATATAAAGGGGCCCGCGGGCATGAAACAGACACGTAGGTATGAATATAAATTGGCGCAGCCGGACGGACAATGGAATGGTTCAGGTTCGGGTAATTTATTTACCTACGTCCTTCCATTGCTGACGAATTATAAATTTCCTGCTCCCGGGAAATACGAACTGGAGGTGGAGCAAAATATGCGTGATAATCCGCTACAAGAGATCAGTGATGTAGGGATTAAAGTATCACAGCAGGGGCAGTAACTGTTCCAGGGCCATTCCTCTTGAACCCTTCAGTAATATCAAATTGTCTTTTATAGGATTGGCGCTTAAGAAGTCTTTAGCTTCCGCCGGAGTGCTAAAGAAGAGCGCCTCTAACTCATTCTTTAAAGTATGGAATTGCTTGCCAATCAGTAGAAGTGTATCCAGATCCAGTAATGCCGCTTCCCTTGCAATCAGGTTGTGCTGAACGGCAGATTCAGGTCCTAATTCAAACATATCGCCGATGATGACCGTCTTCCGTTCAGCGCTCAGCAACGCGATATTTTTAAGTGCGGCAGACATACTGCTCGGGTTAGCGTTATAGAAATCGCAAATTACCGTGTTGTGTTGCGTTTTAGTGATCTGCGAACGGTTATTTTTGGGAAAATAGCCAGATAATCCTTTATTGATGACTTGAGGGGCGACATTAAAAAATTGCCCTATGCAGATGGCAGCAAGAATGTTCTCAAAGTTATACGAACCAGTCAGATTTAGTGCTATCTGGTATTCAACATCGGCATTGCTCCAGGCTACTTCAATGAAAGGATCTGTCTTTAAAAGCTTCCCGGAGATGGAATCAGCAGCGTCTGTACCATAATATATAACTCTGTCCAGTTCTGCTGCCTTACTCATTTCAATTAAATCCGGGCTATTGCGGTATACAAAAGCAAAACCATGGTGTTGTTTCAGGTAGGCATATAATTCGGCCTTACCTTTTTTTACCCCTTCAAATCCACCAAAGCCATCGAGATGTGCCATGCCTACATTAGTGATAAGGCCATGCGTAGGCTGTGCAATGCTACATAGAAATTCAATTTCTTTCTGATGATTGGCACCCATTTCTATGACTGCTATTTCTACCTCCGAAGTTAGAGAAAGGATAGATAAAGGCACACCAATGTGATTGTTGAGGTTGCCATGCGTAGCGAAAGTTTTGTATTGTTCCGAAAGTACAGCCTTGATAAGCTCTTTTGTAGTGGTTTTTCCGTTACTGCCAGTCAGGCCAATTACGGGAATGTTGAGTTGAGCACGGTGATGTGCTGCTAATTGTTGTAATGCAGTCAGTACATCAGGTACTAATAAGCACTTCTCGTTAACCTGGAATTCGGGATTGTCGATCACTGCATAAGCCGCACCGCTGTTTATCGCCCTTTCAGCAAATTGATTGGCATCGAAATTTTCCCCTTTAAGTGCAAAAAATAGGCATTCGGGGATTATGTTCCTAGTATCTGTGCAGATATTGCGGTAATTCAGGTAGTGTTGATACAAGGAATCAATGCTGGTCATATGAGAAAAATAATAAATGATATGGTAAAATTACGTTATGAAAGAGAAACAAAAAATAAACTTTACTATTTTGTAGACTTATAATCCATTTATGAACCGCTTTTTGCTTCCTTTCTTATTTCTGGCAATTGGCTGGACAGTGTCAAAAGCGCAACCGAAATCGCCAGACGAGTTTCTGGGTTATGAGCTGGGGAGCCGGTTCACTTCGCATGAGCGCGTACTGGATTATTTCCAATACCTCGGCAAGTCAGAAGGAGTACGGTTACAGCATTACGGAAAGACTTACGAGCAGCGCGAGCTACTGGTGGCATTCGTTTCTTCTAAGGAAAACATAGCCAATCTTGAGCAGATCCGTAAATCTAACCTAAGCCTCAGTAAGGCGAAACCAGCAGAACTGAGCAAACAGCCAGTAGTACTGTGGTTAAGTTATAATGTACATGGTAATGAAGCCAGCAGTACAGAGACGGCTATGAAGATGTTGTATGAGTTGGTGGCAAGAAAAAACAAGAACATACAAGACTGGCTTAAGAATACTGTGGTTATCATAGATCCATGTCTAAATCCAGACGGAAGAGAGCGGTACCTCAATTATTTCAACGAAGTAAGCGGAGTAAAACCCAACCCTAATCCGATGGCAAGGGAACATTTTGAGCCCTGGCCCGGAGGAAGATATAATCACTATTATTTCGACCTGAACCGCGATTGGGCCTGGCAAACCCAGGTAGAGACAAAGCAACGTCTAAAGCTTTATCAGGACTGGATGCCCGAGGTTCATGTTGATTTTCATGAGCAGAACTACAATGAGCCATATTATTTCGCTCCGGCGGCAGAGCCGATACATGAAGATGTAACCAAATGGCAAAGGGATTTTCAGGTAGTCGTAGGCAAGAACAACGCAAAGTATTTTGACGAACATGGCTGGCAATATTTTACTAAAGAGCGGTTCGACCTTTTGTATCCCTCTTATGGAGATACCTATCCTTTGTATAATGGCGCTATCGGGATGACCTATGAACAAGGTGGAATTGGAGCTGGATTGGCGATAGTGACTATAGATGGAGATACATTGACACTAAAAGACCGGATCGACCATCATTATGCCAGTGGAATGGCGACATTGGAGACTGTATCTAAATATTCCTCGAGATTGGTAGAAGAGTTTAAACTCTATTTTCAAAATGCAGCTGAAGGCTCACCGGGTCTTTATAAGGCATATGTTATAAAATCTCAAAATGCGGGTAAACTGAAGCGTCTGGCCACTTTGCTAAAGGACAATGGAATCACCTTTGCCTATGGAAATATCGAAAAGAACCAAAGGGGCTATAACTATGAGAGCAAAAAGATGGAAGGCTTTAAGTTGGAACGAAATGATCTTGTGGTTAACCTGCAACAACCGAAGGCCGTACTGGCGAATGTATTGCTTGAGCCGCAGACCTCAATTAAAGATTCCAATACTTATGACATCACAGCCTGGGCTTTGCCATATGCATATGGACTAAATGCATATGGACTTAAAGAATCAATAAAAGGAGCTTATGCCGAACCGGAGGAAGAAAAGGAAGTTATAGCGCTGGAGAAACCTTATGCCTGGATTTTTCCCTGGAATTCGCTGGAACATGTGCCGGTGCTTATAGCCATGCAAAAAGCGGGTATCAAGGTAAGAATGTCGGAAGAGGGTTTCACGTCCGGAACTAAAGTTTTCGCCTCAGGTACCCTCCTGGTGTATAGAAATGAGAACGAAAAGCTCATTAAAAATTTATCTGCCAAAATTTTACAGATACAGAAAGATCTTGGAGTAGTTGCTTATACAAGTCCAAGTGGCTATGTCGAAAAAGGAAAAGATTTTGGATCTACCGTTTATCCACTTTTACCCGTACCTAAGGTAGCGGTCGTCTCAGGAATGGGTACATCCTCTCAAAGTGTTGGCGAAATTTGGCATTTTTTTGAACAGGAGCTACACTATCCCATGACAATGATTGCAGAACAGCATTTATCGGTATTGGACATCAATAAAGTCAATGTGCTTATCCTGCCAGACGGAGTCTATGCAGACAATACGAATGAGAAATTAGAAGATTGGATAAAGTTAGGCGGGAAAATGATCTTATTTGAGGACGCTGTCGGAGCTATCGCAGGAAAAAAACCTTTCTTCATCAAATTAAAAGATACCTTAAAGGAAGAAGAGGCACCCGAAAGCGCAAAAAAATATGGGGAGCGTAAACAAGAAAACATGGCAAATGCGATTCCGGGCGCAATATTTAAGGTAGACCTGGATCAGAGTCATCCTTTAACTGCTGGACTGGGAGACTACTACTATATATTAAAAACAGACGATAAAATTTATGATCCCTTAGTTAAGGGTTGGAATGTAGGTTTTTTAAAACCAGGAAGTTATATGTCCGGTATTGCTGGCCGGGCGGTGGTAAGAAAGTTAGATAAGGGCATGCTGTTTGGTGTTCAATCTATAGGGAAGGGAACTGCTATATATATGGGAAGTAATATTTTATTTAGATCTTTTTGGGAAAATGGAAAACAAATGTTTGCCAATGCTGTTTTTCTAGTTAGGTAACTAGTTTAGCAAAACCAATTTTAATCCAAATTTTGTTAAATAATGTTAAATATTTTGTAAACGTCAATTGTAAGGATGCTTTTCGGATGAAAAGAGAACAGATTAGGCTATATTCAGAATAAAATTTCGATAAAACGCTTTTTTTGCCCATTTTGAGTTGTTTTTCATTGTCATTAAATTGTCATTTAAGTGTTGGCAATCAAAAAGACCTATGCTAGCATATCAAATTCTTTATATTTGATTAATTATTGACCAACCTAAATTTTATTTTTTATGAAAAAACTTGTACAAAGTTTGTTCATTTTGCTGTTTATAGCGGGTACCGCTATGGCGCAAGATCGAACTATTACGGGGACAGTTACAGGCAAGGAGGACGGACTTCCTCTTCCTGGTGTAACAGTCGTCGTTAAGGGTACTAAAAATGGTACTCAAACAGGAGCAGATGGTAAATATGCGTTGTCTGTCCCTTCCGGTTCAGTTGAATTGGTGTTTTCTTATCTTGGATATGTATCTGAAACAATTGCCGGATCATCAGGTATTGTAGATGTGTCTCTAGCATCAGATTCTCAGGCATTATCTGAAGTTGTAGTTACTGCATTAGGTATTTCAAGAGAAGCCAAATCTTTGGGTTACAGTGCGTCTGTAATAAAAAGTGAGCAGTTAACAGATGCAAGATCTTCCAACGTTTTAAATGCTCTAGCAGGTAAAGCAGCTGGTGTTAGGATCAGTTCACAGTCTGGAACCTTAGGCGGATCTACAAAAATCGTAATTCGTGGAGTTAACTCACTTGGTGTTAATAGCCCTCTATTTGTTATTGACGGTGTTCCGGTGTCTGATTTAACAGCTGCGGGAGGAACCACGGCTAATAATGTCGATTACGGTAATCGTATTGGTGATTTGAGTTCGGATGATATTGAATCCATGACTATTCTTAAGGGAGCGGCTGCTACAGCACTTTACGGCTCTAGAGCAAAGGATGGCGCAGTGATCATCACCTCAAAGAAAGGATCAAAAACCTCAAAAACTTCCATTAGCGTTAATTCATCCACGCGGTTTGATAATCCTTTGGTGTTACCTGATTTTCAAAATGAGTATGCACAAGGAATATTCAATAATACTACCAAAGCATATGAATATAGCTTGAGATATTCTAATGGTTGGGGTCCTAAAATATCTGACGTCGCGAATCAACAATTTCCTGATTTTCTCGGTCGTCAGGTTACTTTACAAGCATATCCTGACAATGTGAAGGATTTCTTTCAAACAGGAACTTCATATATAAATAACGTGTCTATTGCCGGTGGGGGGGATAATTCTGATTATCGTCTAAGTTTCACAGCTAATAATGACAAGGGTATTATTCCTGAATCGACATTAGGTAAATACAACTTTGCGGTAAATGCTGGTAGAGATTTTGGAACAAAACTGTCATCAAGATTTGTGGCAAGTTATACGCGGATCAAAGCTGATGGTAGACCTTCTCAGAGTTCTAACAATACTAATATTATTACTTCAGCGGTTTATGGTATTCCTCGTGTCGTAAATATTAGTGATTTGAGAGATAACGTTATTGATGCGACGGGTAAGCAAATTGTACTGACTACGGACAGAACAGGTAATAATCCTTATTGGATTATGGATTATAACCGAAACTCTAATCAAGTAGACCGTTTTTTAGGTTCTTATACTCTCGATTACAAGCCTCTAAGCTGGATAACTATTACAAATGTTCTGGGTGGAGACATCTTTACGGAAAAGAGAGCTAGTCGTACTCGTAAAGGCACCGCTGGTATAAATAACGGTGCATTCGCTAACACGGATCTATTTCAACGTCAGATTAATAATGATTTCTTAGTTTCTTTGGAGCAGAATGATCTTGTAAAAGATTTTAATTTTAAGCTGGTATTGGGTGGAAACATCAATGAGCGTTCATCGGAGAGTACTGTTGTCAATGCTACAGATTTAACAATTGATCAACTCTATAATTATTCCAATGCTGTTAGAGCGGTACCTACGCTAGCATATAATAAAAGAAGATTAATGGGGGCATATGCGGCCTTTAGTGCTAGTTATAAAGATTTTCTGTATTTGGATGTAACTGGTCGTAATGATTGGACATCTACATTACCAGTAAACAATCGTTCTTATTTCTACCCTTCAGTAAGTGGAAGTTTTGTTTTCTCTGAACTGCTAAAAGATAAGAATGTTGACTGGTTAAGTTATGGTAAAGTAAGAGCAAGTTGGGCTTCGGTCGGAAGTGACCTTGATGCTTATAAATTAGATTTTCAATATAGTCCGGTTACTAATATATTCTTACAATACGTTGGTGCGCAGACAGCGATTTTTCCTATCGGACCAATCTCAACTGCTTTTACTGGCCCAAGAATATTGCCAAATGCTAACCTAGTTCCTGAGAAGCAAAACTCTTTTGAGGTCGGAGCTGATTTAAGATTTCTCAATAACAGAATTGGGTTAGACTTTAGTTATTATAATACACGGACTAAGAATCAGCTGATTGACATTGATGTGGCAATTTCAACTGGATTTTTCGCAAAAACAGTGAACGTAGGCGCAATTAACAATAAGGGTATAGAAATCGCTTTGAATTTAGTTCCATTAAAGTTCAAGGATTTTCAATGGGATATCACAGCTAACTATGGAAAAAACAAGCAAGTTGTTGAGGAATTGGCGCCGGGCTTAAATCAGTATAGTTTATCTAGTGGCTGGAGTGGATTGCAAATTAAAGCTGAAGTTGGTCAAGGATTTGGAATCTATGGACTTGCATGGGATAAAGATCCTAATGGTAACATTATCATAGATGCAGCAAGTGGATTAAAAAAGCCATCTGCTACAGCACAACGTCTTGGTAATATTTATCCGGCGTACACATTGGGAATTAACAATCAGTTTACTTTCAAGAGCTTTACGCTAAGTGGATTGATCGATATCAGAGAGGGTGGATCATTTTACTCAGGTACTGTTGCTAATTTACGAACAGGTGGTCTCGCTGTTGAAACCGGTGGTGACAGAACACCTATTGTTGATAAAGGAGTAAATTTAGTTTCAGGAAATTACGTCACTAATACCACTCCAGTTAGGAGTATGCAAGAGTATTGGGGTAACGAAGCTGCCGTTGGTAATACAATTGGAAACGTTTTTGATGCGTCATATGTCAAATTGCGTGAAATTAGGTTCTCTTACGCACTTCCAGCTAAGTTGTTAAAATCTACCGTGTTCAAATCGGCTGAGATTGGGGTTGAAGGTAGAAATTTATGGTTAATTAAAAGTCATGTACCTCACGTTGATCCAGAAGCTAACTTCTTTGGAGCTGGCGTAGTTGGAGAAGGTGTTGAATTTAATAGTATCCCGTCTACTAGATCGTTTGGATTCAATTTGAGGTTTGGTCTTTAAAAATTAATAAGAAATATCATGAAAATAAAGAATAAAATTTTGATGGCACTTCTCCTGATATCTGTTGGGGGTGTGTCGTGTAAAAAATATCTTGATATCAATAGCAGTCCTTTGAGCTCCTTGACTGTTGAGCCTAAGCTGTTATTTGGCTATGCTGTAACTGCATGGGATGCTAATAAAAATAGTGGTGATGCATGGCTTCCTATTGGATTTTTTGCTCAAACAATTTCTAGTGGCGGTGATTTCGGATGGGGTAAGGACAACGTATATAATTTAAGTCCCACTGCCTTAGGAAACACATGGAAAGTATATTATAGTACTGCAGGCAATAATTTAAAGATAGCGATTAGGAATGCAGAAAGTGCAAGTCCAGTAGACAATAATACTGCTGCACAATGTAAAATCGTTCTTGCTCAGCTAATGTTAGAGGCTACAACTTTATACGGTGATGTGCCTTATACTGAGGCATTTCTTCCAGATCAATTCGCATACCCTAAATACGATGCTCAACAAAGTGTTTTGGAGAGCGTGATAGCACTTAGTGATCAAGCGAATGCACAGATAGATCCCGCGAATGCGCTGAAAATATCTGACTATGATATTTTCTATAACGGTGATTTAGCTAAATGGAAAAAATTGGCTGCATCTATTAAATTTAGAGCTCTAATGATAATGGTTGACAAGGATCCTAGTAAAGCTACCGCTATTGGTCAAATGCTGGCTACACCTGCAAATATGATGAGCGCTGCAGCGGATACATGGGCTCGTCCATATTATTCAACTACCAATAATGAAAATCCTAAATATAGACTATTGAATAGATATACAAATGGCGAGAACATCTGGTTTTTTGCGAATAGTAATGTTTTCAACTATATGTATCCCACATCGACGATAATAGATCCACGTATTCCTCGTTATTTTGATAAAGCTAAGTCAGGAGGTCTATATAAAGCGATTGGTTCTGAAGAAACTGCTGATGATACCTATTCATTAATAAGCGCTTATCTTTACAGAAAGGATGCGCCATCGCCTATTCTTACTTATCAAGAAGTTTTATTATTGCAGGCTGAGGCGTATGCAAGAGGACTTGGTGTTGCTCAGAATTTGGCTACCGCTCAGACCCTTTATAAGGAAGGTGTTAGGCAAGCTTGTCTTTACTACGGCGTTACTGCTGCTGATGCTGCCGCTTTTGTCGATACAACCCTGCCGAATTTAACTACTACAGCAGATCCTGTTAGACAAATTCATCTTCAGCAGTGGGTTGATTTAATGGATAGGCCAATGGAGGCATTTGTTCAATGGAGACGGTCAGGCCCTTCAGGCAATGAAGTTCCTACTTTAACTTTGCCAGTCGGAGCAACCTCTGGCGATTTAATCAGACGCTATCCATTGTCACCAGATGAAATTGCTGCAAATCCAAATATTCCGAATCCGATACCTAGATATTTCGATAAAATGTGGTTTGATTTATAAGATTATTATTCATCAATAAAAAAAGAGGCTGATCATTTCATGATACAGCCTCTTTTTTTTAGAAATGCAGATTTGGGCTATTTCTTAAATGCAGTACATTGCAAATAGATAATCGTTTTATGCTCTTATTTCTGCATCAAATTAACGTTCTATTTCATGAAAAACGTTTTGTCACTGTCCCTCCAATCACCATTGCCCTGTTATCCTCTATATGTCCTGCCGGGAAATTAAACCAAACGGGATAATCGTATTCCCTCACTAACTCCCAAATCACCTCCTCAGGTGTTTGTCCAAAAGGGATTTTCTCCTCTGGGAGCTCGTTAAAAGCACCGACAATCAGTCCTTTTAATTTATCTAACTTTCCTGCCCGTTTCAGCATCCGCATTAAACGGTCTATAGCTGCGGGGCGCTCGCCAACATCTTCAATAAATAGCACTTTGTCCGTATAATCTATATCGGAGGGAGAACCATGCAACATCACCAATAAAGTAAGATTGCCACCAATAAGAATTCCTTCCATATCACCCGTTCTATTCATAACCGAGGGAGTGTAATCGTATTCTACCTTATCCCCAAATAATACTGCCTTTAGGGAATCCAGTGATTCTGGCGTAGCCTCATCAAAAGTATAGGGCATTTGTCCATGTATACTTTGAATGCCAAATTGTGCATATATGTGAGAAAGCAATACTGTTATATCACTAAAGCCTACGATCCATTTCGGGTTTTCTACAAATGCCGTAAAATCCAGGTCGTCTACAATTCGAATACAGCCGTAACCCCCTCTTCCTGCAATGATCGCTTTCACAGAGGGGTCATCTAAAAAGCCTTGCAGGTCATCAGCACGCATATGATCATCTCCAGCAAACTGATGGTACTTGGCATGAATTGTTTTTCCTATCACCACTTCTAATCCCCAGGATTCAAATACCTCCAGTGCCTTAAAAATATCCTTTGGAAGTTTGCTGGCTGGACAGACAATCGCAATTTTGTCGCCTTTTTTTAAATATGGTGGCTGTTTAATCATTAGTAAAACACTTATCTTTGCCAAATTAATAAAAATAGTTTTGGATAACAGTAAAATAAAAAGATATACCGTAACGGCAGCTTTGCCTTACACAAATGGTCCCGTTCATATTGGTCACCTTGCAGGGGTTTACCTGCCTGCAGATACTTATGTGCGTTACCTACGTTCCAATAAGAGAGACGTGAAGTTCATTTGCGGCTCCGATGAAAATGGCGTTCCCATTACGTTAAAGGCAAAAAAAGAAGGCATTACTCCCCAGGCAATCGTAGATAAATACCACAAGATCATCGGTGATTCTTTTAAAGAATTTGGGGTGTCTTTTGATATCTATCACCGCACCTCCTCAGATAACGCACCACCAAACTGCTTCAGATTTTTTCCTGAACCTGTACGAAAAAGGTGTGTTTACAGAGGAGATTACAGAACAATATTACGATGAGAAAGCACAGACTTTCCTGGCCGACCGTTACATCACAGGTACCTGCCCGAAATGTGGAAATGAAAATGCTTACGGAGATCAATGTGAAAACTGCGGAAGTACGCTAAACGCAACGGATCTCATCAATCCTAAGTCTACCTTTCAGGAGAGCCTCCCGTGCGTAAAGAGACTAAAAACTGGTTCCTGCCGTTAGACAAATATGAAGATCGGTTAAGGACTTATATCGATAGCCATAAGGAGTGGAAGCCAAATGTTTACGGACAGTGTCAAAGTTGGCTAAATGCAGGTCTGCAGCCAAGGGCAATGACCAGGGATCTGGACTGGGGTATCAAAGTTCCGGTAAAAGGTGCTGACGGAAAAGTTTTATATGTTTGGTTTGATGCGCCTATCGGCTACATTTCCGCGACCAAAGAGCTTTTCAACTACGCACGACTCGATGTCTGGAACCCTAAAGCAGAAGAATATTACATCAACCAGAAGGAAGTAGAGAAAGGGAATTGGGAAGATTACTGGAAGGATGAAAACACAAAACTGGTTCATTTCATCGGTAAAGACAATATTGTTTTCCATTGCATCATTTTCCCTGCCATGCTGATGGCACATGGTGATTATATCCTTGCAGATAACGTGCCTGCCAACGAGTTCCTGAACCTGGAAGGACAGAAAATTTCTACCTCTAAAAACTGGGCAGTATGGTTAAATGAATATCTTGAAGAATTTAAAGACAAGCAGGATGTATTGCGATATGTGCTGACGGCAACTGCTCCGGAAACAAAAGACAACGATTTTACCTGGAAAGATTTTCAGGCAAGAAATAATAATGAGCTGGTGGCCATCCTGGGCAATTTTATAAACCGGGTGACGGTGCTTACGCATAAATATTTTGGAGGTAAAGTACCTACATGCATGGACCATCACCCCGGAAGATCAGCAGGTCATCGACGAACTGGCGGCTTATCCTGCTAAGATCAGTGCTTCTATAGAGAATTATCGTTTCAGGGAGGCCCTCACAGAAGTGATGAATGTGGCGCGTCTGGGTAATAAATACCTGGCAGATACAGAGCCCTGGAAGGTGATCAAGACAGATGAAGACCGTGTAAGGACAGTACTGTACATCAGTTTGCAGATTGCAGCTACACATTGAAATTCTAATCGAACCTTTCCTTCCTTTTACAGCAGATAAGCTAATGAAGATGCTGAACTATGGTGGTCATTTATGGGAGCATGCAGGCCAAATGGATTTGTTAAAAAGAGGTCATCAGTTGAACGAGCCGGTATTGCTTTTCGAAAAGATCGAAGATGAAGCGGTTCAGGCACAAATCGACAAGCTGAACCAAAGCAAAGCAGATAATGTGGCTGCGACAGCAACGGTTGCCCCGATAAAAGATAATATTCAATTTGAGCAGTTTGGCACAATGGACCTTCGGGTAGCCACTATCATCGCTGCAGAAAAGGTAGAGAAGACTAAGAAGCTGTTGAAACTAACTTTAGATACAGGAATAGACCAGCGTACGGTAGTTTCTGGTATTGCAGAGTTTTATAAGCCTGAAGACATCATTGGTCGGCAGGTAAGCTTAATTGTGAACCTTGCGCCTAGAGAGATTAAGGGGATTGTTTCCCAGGGTATGATCCTGATGTCGGAAGATGCCGACGGAAAACTTGCCTTTGTATCACCTGTTGATCATCACAAAAATGGAAGTGTGATCAGGTAAGATCAATTTAAATAACAAAAAGCCCGGACCGATAGCTAGCTATTAGTCCGGGCTTTTGTTTTACAGAATATGCTGCTAAATGCATTTAGACAGCTGAAAATCTACAATTGTTATAGCATTGGAAACAATTGTTATAGTCCAAAAACTACAAATGGGCTAACCTTGTAGGGTAATTATTCTTAAAAATTCGAAAGTAGAAAGGAGGAAAATTAAGCGCTGGTGGGCAATCCGAACCATTAGTAAAGCAGCAAGTTTCAAGAAGCCAAATTGTAAATTTTAAACCCTTATGAACAGAAAACATCTACCAATGAAAAGTTGTTACCAACTTTTGCTGGCCCTATTCATGGTCAGCTTCTGCGTCAATTCATTAAAAGCAGGATATAAAATACCTAATCACCCAAATGCTGATATCACTGTCACTGGAACAGTATCTGACGATTCCGGCCCTATACCTGGTGTCTCCGTTAGCCTAAAAGGAAGCAGTCGCGCAGTTATGACCGGAGCGACAGGTAAGTACAGCATTTCCGTACCAGACACCGCCACCCTGGTCTTTACCTATGTAGGTTATACTACGCAGGAAATCCAGGTAAATAATAAAACAACTATTGATGTAAAACTTTCCAGTTCGGATACCATGTTGGAAAACGTGGTTGTTACAGGTTACGGCACACAAAAAAAGGAAGCCATTACCGGAGCCATCTCTTCTATCGGTGCTGCCGAGATCGGCAAGGTTCATGGAGGAGCTACCGTAAGTACAGGACTGGCTGGAAAAGTGCCGGGCGTGTCCTTCAGACAACGTGATGGACGGCCAGGTGCAGGTGCCAGTATCCAGGTTAGGAACATGGGAGGAGCCTTATATGTCATCGATGGAATTCAACAGGATGAAGGTCAGTTCAACAACCTTTCGCCCGCTGACATCGAGACCATCTCTGTATTAAAAGACGGTAGTGCGGCTATATATGGTAGCCGCGCGGCCAATGGGGTAATCATTGTGACCACCAAAAAAGGAAAAGCAAACAGTAAAAATACCATCAGGGTAGATGCCTATACCGGATTCCAAAATTGGACGAGGTTTCCTGAAACGACTAATGCCTATGAGTGGATGTACGGAAAGGCCGTTGCAGAAATGAACAAGAATGGAAGGACTGACATTACCCAGGCAGAACTGGAAAAATGGAGAATAGGCACAGAGTATGGCTTTCAAAGTCAGGACTGGCGTGACCTGATTATCGCTAAAAATGCACCGCAGAGCCAAATCAACATAAGTGCCGCAGGCGGATCGGATAAGATTAACTATTATTTGTCCGGAACAAGAGTTGATCAGAAAGGAATGTACGGAAATAAGCGGGAGTTTGAATTCAACCGGACCAATATCCAAAGTAATATCGACGCAAAGATTACTGACCGTATAAAAGTCGGCATTCAAATCAATGGACGTATTGAAGTGCGCGACCAACCAGGTGTACCGGGTGGAGACGATTATGCTGCAGCCAAGTTCGCGCTGTTTAGAAATACACCCATTGAACAGGCCTATGCAAATGGCAACCCGCATTACCCAAATGACATCGGCCACAATACTGAGCAATTCGCCGTTCAGTCGAAAGAACTTTCCGGTTACTGGAGATCTGACTGGAGAGTATTACAAACCAATTTCAGTGCAGAATACACAACACCAATAAAAGGTTTGTCATTGAAGGGCTTATACTCTTATTACTATAGCAGACAATGTAACCAATGGACACGAATACACATATAGTGTATATCGTTATATACCAGAAACGGATACCTACGAAGAACGGGTAGGTAGTTCCAACCCATACCGAGAGCGGGGCCTTACGAAACAATTTAATATCACATCACAATGCAGGCCAATTACTACCGGGTATTTGGAAACACTCAGTCGATGGGGTTTTGGTAGCCGAGCGTATAGATCGCCAGCGACTATATACCTTCCAGCATGCCGTTCCCTAACGAATGTATTGCCGGTATTGCAATTCGCCATACCTGGATGACAAGATTACAGCGATGTAATTGATGAAGAAGCAGGCATGGGTTATGTAGTGAAATTGAACTACAACTATCGATAACAAATATTACCGGAGTTTTCCGGCCGAAGAGATGCTTCATGGAAATTTGCACCCAACAGACGTGTGGGTTATTTCCCCTCCGCATCATCGGCTGGAGAATCACCGAAGAAGAATTTATGAAATCACTCCTAGGGGAAAACAAATCTTAAGCGATTTAAAATCCGGGCATCTTACGGGATCTGGGCGATGATAATCTTGATATGGATCCGTTTGCCTATATGCCGGGATACCGCTAAATCAGGGTAATCTGTGATCCTGGATGGCAAAAACATTACCACCTCGCGCGATTTGGTCAGCCGATACAAATAACATGAGCTGGTTTAAAAGCAAATTACCTGACATCGGCATTAGAGTTTTCGATGTTGAATTCAGTCTTTCCGGATACGGCAGATTATTTTTATAGAAAACGTACAGGGTTATTGGTCATAAAAATGATGTCTGGTACCCGTGAATTGGGATATCCATTAAACGCAGGAAAACCTCAACAGCGATGCACAGTACGGAGGTGAGTTTTCCCTAAACTATAGATAAAATCGGCCAATTAAACTACACGTTGGTCCGGTAATCTTTCCATGAGCAGAAAAAAGGATCTGGATGTCCTATAAGCCAGGTTCGGTAACTCATGGGAAAATTACCGTAACAGGAGAGCAACGGTACACCGATATCTTCTGGGGATATGAAGTAACCGGCCAGTTCCAGAGCAGGAACAAATCAATAATTACCGGTTAATATAGATGGCAAAGGTAACGCTACACTATTGCCAGGAGATTTAATCTATAAGGACAAAATGGCGACGGCAGTGATTGATGGTTTGATGAGAGTCCGATCGGCTACACCACGGTGGACAACCGAATATGACCTATCGGTTTTACGATAGGCTGTCCTAGAAGAATTTGATTTTATGCCGATTTCTCAGGTGCGGTATTTTACCTGGAATCAAAACTGGGAACAGCGCTGGGCATTCCAAAATCAGGCGCTTTGCTGCAGAATTTCTCTGACGACAGCTGGACCGAGTAGATCCTTTTAATGTAAACAGTCCATGGAAATCAGCCAGATACCCGGCATTGAGGTATAATGATGGCGGCCATAGCAATTACAATAAAAATTCAACTTTCTGGACCCATAACGTCAAATACTTACGTGCAAGGACTATTGAATTGGGTTACACACTACCCGCAAAATGGATAAACAAAGCCAGTATACAAATTTCCGGATATATGCACAAGGATATAACTTGTTTTCTATTGACAACATGAAGGAATTATGGAATCGATCCTGAAATTCAGGATGATAACGGATTGCAATATCCACAAACGAAATTTATCAATTTCGGTGTACACGGTATCATTATAAATAACGAGCAGTATGAAAAGATATAGCATTATTGTAGCGCTTCTCAGCCTAATGGTATTTGGCGAAGCCTGTAAAAAAGACTCAGATTTCTTAGATAAAAAACCTACTGACGCCATTACCATAGAGGAGCTTTGGTCCGATCCTAACCTGGTATTGACTGTAGTTGGCGATTTGTATGATCGCTATCCTGACTTTCAGCGTATTGATCGCTGGGCGGAATTCACTTCTTTTGATGAAGCCTTTGCTTCTTCGGGCGGCGATTATGGCCGGCACCAGAATGCGGAATACGGCTTCGACGCATGGAATTCATGGGACTATGGCTATCTCCGTGAGATCAACCTGTTCCTACAGCGCGCTGGTGAGCCAACCAATACAATGGATCAGGCAAGTACAGACCGTTTTGTGGCAGAAGCAAGGTTCATCCGTGCAGGAGTTTACTTTGAAATTGTGAAAAGAATGGGTGGAGTACCTTTAATTCTTGAGCCGTTGACTTATGATGGCAGTGGGGATCCATCCTACCTGCAGAAACCCAAGATCTAAGGAATCCGAAATTTATGATTTCATCATCAAAGAATTAGAGGAAATTAAGACTGTGTTGCCAGACAATAGTGAAGATCCATCAAGGGCCTCTAAAGCAGCCGCACTGGCATTAGAGTCGAGGGCTGCCCTATACGCTGCTTCAATAGCTAAGCATGGGGCAAGTACGCCCGGAGTGAGTTTACCCGGAGGAGAAGTCGGGATCCCTGCAGGACAGGCTGAGGCCTAATACCGTATGGCACTAAAAGCAGCACAGGAAATCATTGCCGGAGGTAAATATTCCCTTGTACAATAAAAACCCTAACCTATCTGAAAATTTTTCAGCCTTGTTTACCGATAAAGGAAACAATCCGGAAGTGATCTTCGTACAAGACTATCGCCTGAGAACTAAGAAAGTTCATGGTTTCACAGTGGATAATCAGCCAAGGTCGATATCAGAAGAACAGCAAGGTGGAAGGTTAAACCCTTCCCTGAATCTCGCGCAGTCCTTTGAGAAACTGGACAACACCTTCGCTACCTTTGCCACTACAGCTGCAGGAAGTCCGGTTTATTACGACAAGGTAACTGATATATTTGCCGGTCGTGATGCACGTCTTGCAGGTACGATTATGCTGCCGGGCACTGCCTTCAAAGGAATACCATCGATATTTGGGCGGGTTATCAGTTAGCCAATGGCAATATTGTCACAGGGACTTCATTTGGACAAACTAAAAGTGCACAAGATTCCGGACTTCCCGGAGCTACCGGAACTGTACAGGTTGTAGGTGGTGACGGACCTATTGATGCCCTGGAATTCAGTGCGCAAACTGGTTTTTATGTACGTAAATACTTAGACCCGGCATTCCGGTCCGGACAGATCGGTACCAGGAGTGAAGTTTGGTGGATACGGTTCAGATATGCTGAGGTATTGCTGAATGCAGCCGAAGCTGCTTTTGAGTTGGGTGAAAGCACCACTGCAGCACAATATATGAAATTGGTACGCGACCGTGCAGGCCTCACAACAGCACTTACTCCTGCTCAGATTACTTTCGACCGCATTGTGCATGAACGCAGGGTAGAATTGGCTTTTGAAGACCATCAGCTATGGGATATGAAACGCTGGCGCCTGGCCCACAAGGTTTGGAACGGAGCAGCAAATACTGCTGCCGACTTTACTACGGCAACCAATTTGGGTAGTGCAGAAAAAGTAAGTACCATGGTATTCGGACTCTGGCCTTACAAATATTATGAGCCGGGCAGTCCGAATCACCTGAAATACGTGTTCAGGGTGGTAAAACCATCACGTGTAGAAGCTGCGCACCGGTTCAGGCTGGGTAATTACTATTCCCAGATCCCGCAGAACGTGTTGAATGGAAACCCGCTTATACTAAGAAACCCAAATCAATAGATCAAAGAAATTCAATAGATATGAAAGAGAAATTTTTAGTAATAGCCCTTGGCCTGATGGTATTGATGGCTTCCTGCGCGAAAGACAATTACGAACCGCCTCAATCAGATTTTTCGGGTCGTCTGGTGTACCAGGGACAACCTATCGGAATTCGTAATGCTGCGTTTAAAATGGAATTGTGGCAACGTGGTTTTGGAAATTTCGGAGTGATTGATGTTAACGTCAATCAGGAAGGTAAATTCAGCTCCAAACTGTTTGACGGAAACTACAAGTTTACGGTCTCCAATGGACAAGTTCCCTTCATGTGGCCAAAAAATGCTGGCGGAAGGCCAGATTCTATAGATATAAATCTGGCTGGAAGCAAGGTGCTCGACCTGGAGGTCCGGCCTTATTACATGATCCGGAATTCAGTAATAACTGCTGCTGGCGGGAAAGTAAATGCGACCTGCGCTTTAGAAAAGATCATCACAGATGCCGATGGAAAAGATATCGAAAGTGTGAGCCTTTATATCAATAAAACACAGTTTGTGGATGCAGATGGCACCAATAACATCGCCAATCAGCAGCTTTCTGGAACTGCGCTTGCCAACCTGGCCAACCTGAGCATGAGTGTAACGATCCCTGCGATCTCCCCACTCAGAACTATGTGTTTGCGCGTGTAGGTGCCAAAATAGCTGGGATAGAACATATGATTTTTAGCCCGCTGGTCAAACTTACATTTTAGTTTGGCATGTGGATTGAGGATATTTAGGCTCCTATTGAAGCTAATATGTTAATAATCCCTAAATTAACTTTAGCCCTGTTTTTTCTGTTTTCCCTCTTTTCGGGTCAGCAGCAAGAACAGGGTTATTTGATCTACATGATCTGTTTTGTGCTGTTCGTTGTTTGCGGATTGCTGTTGAAAAAGTACATCGATGATAAGGCCAGATGGATAAAGGAACTTCAGCTGGAGCGTTTGAAAAATAAAGCGATGCAGTCTGCTTATGAGCAGAAGATGCAGCGAATTCTTGCAAGCCGGGATGCTGAAAGTGAGGCTATACAGGGTCTTGAAATCATTCCTGAGAGTACGGAATTGCCTCAGCATAAGGAGAAAAAATTCTTCGATACACTCATTTCGCTGATTCTGGACCGGATCTCCGATCCGCAGCTTTCTGTAGAAGAATTAGGCAAGGCAATCGGCCTCAGTCGTTCCAGCCTATATAAGAAATTAAAGTCCAGGACTGGCTATGTACCTAATGAATTCATCCGGGTAATTCGCCTTAAGCATGCAGCAGAGTTGCTGAGGAGCAATGAATACAATGTGTCGGAAATCAGCTATATGGTTGGCTTCAATTCGCATTCCTATTTCTCCAAATGTTTCGTTCAGCAGTTTAACCTAACGCCAACCGAATTTGTGGAGTCCTATAGGCAAGAAGAAATGCTTAGTCCGGCTTAAGCGCTTTTTTCTTAGCTGCGGTTACTGCTTTGTGTTTTTTTCGTTTGTTGAAATGGATATTTCTAAGCTCATGACCTGTTTGTTTTTCGCTGATCTCACCCGGGGCAAAGCATGCTTTAAGTATGGCTGCCGGGCTAAATGATTTAGTGTTGAGCACTGCATTTCCTGCAAAAGTTTTTTCATAATATTGAAGACTAATGCCTACGATACAAAGGCAACCGGGATCGGCATTAAATTCAAATCTCTTGGCTGGAAGCTGGCGACCTGGAATTGTTAATTCCATGTCGTAAACCTGCACCGGTTGAATTAGATAAGTTCCATGCTGAAGGTCAAACTGGGTCACATTCATACCTAGTGCACAGAAACCCGTCAGACTTGGGAACTTTAGGTCACCGGGTAGTTTCATTTCAGGGAAATCTATATATAATTTTCCATCAGCAAAGCTTACCATGGGTTGTATGAAGAGTTGGTTCCGCACTAAAGAAGAGTTATTGAACTCAAATCCATTGAGTCTGCTAAAAGCATCTGGATCAAAATTGAAGCTTTTGCCCTCTGGTCCTGCTGCTTTTTGAAGCACGAGGTTGCATTCTCCAGTGAAGCGGGAAATCATACCGCCGTCGTAAAAGGCAACCAGTGAATTGGTACCATGTCTGATGCAAGAAGCTAAGGTACTAGCTCTACCGAAGATGAAAGCTGCATCATAGCTTGCTGGAGTCATGTCTATGAACTTCTTTTCTGACCTGCCTTGCACAACCTGTTGACCACGGTGCTCTTTAAAAATTACGGCCCCCACCAAACCGCGTATGAATTTGCCTTTAATTGTACCCATAGTAATTTTCGATTTGATTAAAACGCTTCTGTAGTTTTATAATTAGCTGATTAGAATCCAATTACAATTTAATTAGATTCTATTTTAAATCCAAGTAAAGTGTTAAAAATATGGATATAATATGGATTATATATGGACTTGATATGGAGTCTAATGTCTCTTAACTCCTGTTCTGATTCTTTTCAGCCCGAGGGTGATCTTCGTCATTATTTAGGCAGTTTGTTTTGTTGACCTTAGTATAGAGATACCAAATTAAATGCCATGAAACCAATCGTTGTTCCTACAGATTTCTCCGAGGCTGCCGCAGGTGCTGCGGATTATGCGTTGCACATTGCCAAACATCTGAAATCAAATCTGGAATTGTGCCATTCATTTCTTGTTCCATTAGATGCGACGGTAGCGGGGCAATTGGTCTGGCCAGTGTATGATTATGATTCCTTAAAAGAGGATGTAGATTTGCATCTGGATCGCCTGGCCAAAGCGCTCATGCTGAAGGGAAAGTCTTTGAGTGTTCCAAATACATTTAAGCCTGTGGTAGAATACACCTCAGAATCTAGTTTGGCTGGCGAGTTGGTTAGCAGCTTGGTGAAGGAAAAGCAGGCCGGACTAGTGGTGGTTGGCATGTCTGGACATACAGCGCTCAGGAAGTTTTTCAGCGGGAGCACGAGTCGTGACCTGATCGAGAACGGTTATTTTCCGATATTGCTGATTCCAAAGCGATGCGTATTTAAACCTATTCATAAGATTGCGTTTGCAACAGATCTCAGTACGGGAGATATTGAAGCATTGAATGCGCTCGCAGTTTTTGCACAATGTTTCGATGCCGAGATTGTCATTGTGCATGTAGACCGGCATCCGGGTCGGACGGAGCGGAAAGATGTCGCGGATTTCTTAAGTGATGTGACCTGCAAGATCAATTATGATAAGATTTACTACCGGGAGGTGAATAGTAAAAATGTAAATGAGGGTCTGCAATGGTTGACCGAGTATGGTTGGATTGATCTGATGGTGATGGTTCACCGCAGCGATAATTTTCTGGATCGTTTGCTGAAGAGGAGCGTGACCAAGAGGCAGGCTGATCGCATCAATATCCCCTTAATGGTATTGCCGGAAGGATTGAATCCTGTATTTTAGCTCATATTATGGTTGCCCTTAAAATTGTTTAAGTGAATTCCTAAACCAAAAGTTTTATTGTTATATTTGCGCCTGCTGTTTGAAAAGCTTTGCTTTGAATGCAGTGGTTCTGGTTTCGTAGTTCAACGGATAGAATAGAAGTTTCCTAAACTTTAGATATGGGTTCGATTCCCGTCGAGACCACTCCTTTTGCCAGTAGTTATACATGACTGCTGGCTTTTTTGTATCATGGGGCTAGAAAAGGGGCGAATTTTTAGGGCGAATTTGGGTAAAAATGCTTCGTTTTGAACAGATTGAATGTATCTGTTTTGATTATGGTATTTCAATTATCAGCTCACGGTTATACCCATTGTATGCCTCATTAATGTACCCATGTGGATTACAGATAATTTCGGTCTGATCTATTTTATACCTTGCTGGTGTATGGATATGTCCGTGTATCCAATATGAAGGTTTATACCTAATAATAATTTCTTCAAGATTGGAAGCGTAGGCTGATGTCACGGGATCGTCTTTGTAAATCTCGGGCATAGATTTTATACTTGGAGCATGATGGGTAATAACAACATTCTTCTCATTTCGGCATTCTTCAAGGCTCTCCTGCAACCAAGATTTCGAAAACTGATGGATTTTATAAGTGTCAACAGTTCTCAATTTTGAATAGGATGGGTCTCTGCGGATTTGCTTATAGTCATTCATTTTTGCCTGACAGATGTTTCCATATTCAACAGGGTTTCCAAACAAAGAAAAGTCTGTCCACAGGGTTGTGCCATGAAAACAGATTCCATCTAATTTAATCCTTTCGTTTTCAAGAACATGAATATTGGAATTTTTTGATGCTTCAACAATTTTGTGCAGTGTTTTGGGATAAGAACCTTTGTAATATTCATGATTGCCTAGAATGTAAATCACAGGCTTATGTAGAATGTATTTCCTGACCCATTCAATACCCTTAGTACCTAGATTGGTGTCTCCGGCTAAAACGATCAGATCGGCATTGTCAAATGTCAAATCTGAGATTCCAAACTCTTGGTGTAAATCGCTTATAATTTGAACCGTCATTTCTTTACCAGATTTTCCACCAACTTTTTTTTGCCAGTTGATTTTTATGCATCAGATGTGCTTTTTCAGCAATAGGTTTAAATTCGTACTGGCGCCAGCTTCCACCTTTGACGTTTCTTTTTTCAAGATCAACGACAAACTCTACCCATTCCTCATACTCGTTCATGGGATCAAAACTAAGACCACTTACTAAATGCCCTTCAAGCTTCAAATCCACTATTCCATCCCAAGAAATTCTCTCAGTGTGCCAGTATTCTCCGTCCGCCTCAAATACCGTTAGGTCGGTAGAGTCCTGAAGAATAAGCCTTCCGTTCAAGCTCTTAATAACGGTCTCATACTGCGTCCCAAATATTGAAATAGGTTTCTCAAGATCAGGATTCATTAAATAGCAAGTTCCCCCTGCAATTACTAAAATATAAGGATCATGCTCAAATTCATATACTGCATTCAGTCTGGTCAATCCTGGCTCAAAATTACCTACCCAAGTTGTGTCTTCCGAAGTATAAAATCGAACGACATAACCTTCTGAATAAAAGGCTTCGTTATTTTCACTAATAGGAATATACATTGGTCCATATGACGGTAATGATTCTAGTATTTCATATCGCTTGGTCTGTTGCATCCTGTTAGTTAAGTATTATCTAAGTAGCGTCTAATATCGCTTAATTACTCAATACTTTTTCACCAATCAATTTTCTGCTGAGGGCAACGATTTTATTTCGACTGAACTAAGCCCTAACTTACCCAGTATTCGTTGTTCTCGGACAAGGAACAGTGATACTTACTATTTAAGGTCAAAAATTAGGCTAACCTTAAAATTGCTATTTTTTAAGGTCAGCCAAGTTTGTATTATTGTATAATGGCTTATTTAATAAATCCTGATAGAACTAGACCGTGGAACGATCTTCCTGAGCTGCCAATCGATAAGATACTATATGAAGATATAGATATTTACAGACAACTCGGGGACTCTAAAGCTGCTTTGGCAAGATTACAAGGGCGAAGTATTGCAATCCCAAATCAAGCTATGCTAATTAATTCGATAAGTTTACAGGAGGCGAAAGCATCAAGTGCTGTAGAGAATATTTTTACAACCGATGATGAGTTATATAAAGCTTACAGTGAAAATCCTACCAGCGAACTTCAAGGCCCTACAAAAGAGATATTAAATTATCGGAAAGCATTATGGATAGGTAGATGCGCTCTTTACCCAGCCATACACTAAAGTAAAGCATCTTACCGACCGCAAGCTATTTGCAGAAAATACTGCGCGAAAATACCTGGATAAACTGTCTAATATGGGCGTTTTGGAAAAAAAAATTATACAAGGCAATAGCTATTATTTAAACCTTGAACTTTATCGCATCCTTTCAGAATAGTTCTGATAATGATGATCATTTAATTGCTTTTAATTAGAGCATTAATTATGAGAGGTACTCATATATAGAGCCAGGCCCTCTTAGGAAACGTTATAATCTAGGTTAGCCGCTCATACCCGATCAAGCAGTTCTGCCAGGAATGGCTTAGCAATTAGATTCCTATGTATGTCTTATAAATTAATGTAACTAAGGTTTTTTTAGGAGTTCGATTTTTTCCCGCTCGCTAGCAAGGAGGCGTTCGTAAAGTGACTTATTTTCAGCGTGCAGATTTTTTAAATCGTCCAGTGCTTCAAGAAATTTTTCAATTGCGTTGAACGTACATTTATTATATTGACTATACGCTACCAATTGCGAATCGTCATTGAAAGTGTTGGCTATCACATTTACAGCGGTCTCTACGTCAAAATTCTTAAGTGCTTCTGGGGTCACCTTTAAAATCTCTGCGACTTGTTTCAGGATATTTTCTTCGATCGTTTCCTGACCTTCCAGTAGCGATATTTTTTTCTGTGTCCAGTCATCACCCAGTTCATATGCCAATGTTTCTTGTTTCATGCCCAGCATCTCTCTGAAGCGTTTCACATTCCTCCCATGGTGTATTGTTCTGCTGTTTTCTGTAGTTGACATAGATACAAATGTAGTTTTTATGAAAAATAACTTCACAAGTATAGGGAATATTTTACAGCCAGGGTATGCGTGCAAAGGAATAATTTATGCCTACGGAGAATTGAGTATGCCTTTCGATTAGGTTTGCTTTGCATCAAATTTTTTCAACCATGACCACTACCACACAGTCCTCAGATCCAGTTTTAATGTTTTTTGTCGCCAAATTGGTCGAGAAATACCAACCTGTCCACTTATTTAGTTTTGGACGCATCATGAAGCAGGTCAATATCGATACTTGTTTCGCACCGTATAACGCTGATCTTAAACAAGAGCACTTTCTCTTGATGATCACAGCTGAAACGCCCAGGATCGAATCGGAGGTACAAGATTATGCGAATGCACATTACAAGGATGGTTTAATCACAATATTGTGTTTCAATGAGGGTAACCTTAAAACGGCGATCATCAGCAATAACCGATTTTTCATTACTGTAATTAATGAAGGTCGGCTATTGTACAGCCGAGATGAACTGCTGCAGTCTATTAAAGTAAGGGAATATGATAACAGCGGATCAATAGAAGAAGCTAAAGGTCATATCAGTCATCGACTAGTCCTTGCTGAAGGTTTTCTGGATGCTGCGGGCGCTGCATTAATCGGCGCTAGCTTTAACATCTGTGTATTTCTGCTACACCAATGTGTAGAGCAATCCTGCATTTTGCTGATCCGCCTTTTTATGGGCTACCGGACGGATGTACACAACTTAAAACGCTTATTCGGTTTATGTGCTTGTTTTTCTCCCCGCTTGGCTACTTTCTTCTCGGATGGGCAGCAAGAGAACGAACGTTTGTTCGAAATTCTAAGAATGAGCTATAGTTCCCCGAGGTATAAAGATGGATGCGTTGTGGATTCCACTGATGCGAATCAACTTTGGCTCCGTGTAGGTGTTTTTCTGAAATTAGTAAAGCTGATGTGTGAGGAAAGGGTTCGAGCTCTAGTGGAAGAACAAAAACATTAATTACTATATTCGAATAGTTTACCAATGTACATAGACATATAAATGAAAGCCTTACCTGAGTTATATAAAGCTTATTATAGAAATATAAACATAATGGATATTATTATATCCATTATGTTTATATTTGGATATAATAATATCCATTATGAAGTCAAGGAAGGTTGTAGTCTTTCCCAAGTATCAGAAAATTTGGGACCAATTAGGTGAAAATATTAAGTTGGCCAGAAAACGTAGGAAATTGACTGCCATTCAGCTTGCTGAACGTGCTGCCATTGAAAGGGTAACCCTTCGGAAAATAGAACGGGGTGATCCTAGTGTGTCTATGGGGGCTTATTTCAATGTGCTTAGGGCATTAAATTTACAAGAGGATTTCCTTAAACTTGCTGTCGATGATGAACTTGGCAGAAAACTTCAGGATTTGGATCTGTTAACCTGATGGCAGCAGCGAAAATAGATATATGGGTATATGCTCATTGGAAAGGGATGAGCGCCCCGAAATGCATAGGGATAATATCTGCACAACAAAGCAAGGGGAGCAGAATATTCGGCTTTGAATACGATAAAGATTGGCTGAGCATCACCTAAACAGTCTTGAAAATAATTGTTTCTGTTTAGGAGGTATTGTAAACTTACAAAGTTGACCCTGTTAATTGGTGTTTAACCTTGTCTTTATGTGGTCTGGACACAGGTATTTTTTCTGCGGTTTCTAGTAACAGCATTCCTCCATCTTCTTTTAACCAGCTTTTTACAAATGTGAGGTTTACCAGATGGCTTTGGTGCGTTCTTATAAATCCGTTATTCTCCAAAAGTTCTGCATACTCTTTCAGCACTTTGGAGACTAATATTTTCTCGCCATTTTTTAGGTAAAAGAACGTGTAGGTACCCTCTGCTTCGCAACGCACAATATTAGTTAGCAAGACATATACTATTTCTTTTTGCTGCGGCAGTGCAATTTTGAGAGGTACAGTCTGATCTCGTTTAATGTGATTTACCAAAAAATCCAATTGCATGGTTTGCTGTTTCTCTTTTAGCCTAACTTCTGCCTTATTTACTGCAGATACCAGTTCATCAATATCAATTGGCTTTAATATGTAATCTAACGCGGCGAATTTGATAGCCTGTATGCCGTAGTTATCGTAGGCAGTTACAAAGATAACTTCAAAGTCTTTCTCCGGGAGCAGCTTGAGCAAATTGAAGCCGGTATCGTTATCCAATTGGATATCCAGAAAAATAAGGTGTGGTTTATCTGCTTTAAAAAGCGATAAAGCATCCTGATTGTTGTTTGCAGAACCCGATATCTCTACCTGCGGACAATACTTATTCAATAAAATGGTAAGGTTTTTTACATTTGCAGGTTCATCATCAACTATTATCGCTTTCATAAATCAGAGCCATTTGGTTAAAGTAATAGTTATTATTGTTTTCCCTGGTTTGGATTGCATGCTCAATAGAATTGGATCTTGTTTATAAATCTTGTTTAAAAGTGCTATCCGTTTAGTGCTTAAACCGAAACCCAAACCTTCATAAGATTTGGAGGAGTCAAAGCCCTTTCCGTTATCTTCAATTCGAAGAATTAGGTCGTTATCATTTTTAAAGATAGCGATACTGATTTGCCCATCGCTATTTAAACTAGCGATGCCATGTTTTACCGCATTTTCTATAAATGGCTGCAATAACATGGAGGGTATTTCTACATTATTGAGATCGAGATTAGGGTCTGTTGTTATTTCATATTTAAAATTGAACCTCAATTGCTCCATTTGAAGGTAATCGTCCAGTAAGTCCTGCTCTTCACCCAGGCTAATAAGATCTGTGCTTTTTAACACGGCCCTGGTTAATCGTGCAAACCGCGTTAAGTACCTATTGGCCTGTTCGGTTTGGTTGGTGTTCATCAGGGTTTGGATACCAGCCAGTGCATTGAATAAAAAGTGCGGGTTTAATTGAGAACGAACCGCATCTAGTTGAAGCTGGGCTTTTTCTTTTTCTTTTGTACCCCTGTATACTCTAACCCTATTACTTGCGTAAAAGGCTATCCCCGCATAGGCCAGGAATGCAGCTAACCATATAAAATTTTGTTTTACTCTGTAGCGTTCATTTAAATAAAAGTAAGCTAGCGGTTTCGCAAAAAGGTTTTCATATATTGCTTTATTGCTTGTAATTGTATGAGTTTTACCTTTTAACTTAGCTATTGGAATAACGGACACTTCGTACTTAAATGGATTCTTAAATAGTTTGCGGTCAACTAAAATGCTAGCGGTTGAGTCGCATTTGTTGTATGTCCAACGTTCAGAAATAAAGATGTAGCTTCCATTAGTTGAGTTTTTAAGATATAGCCGATAACGCGTGTTTTTACTAATATTTGCTATGTTAACCTTCATGTCAGAACCTGGCTCATTAGCAAACTCTCTGTATTGAAATAAAGTTGTAAAGCGATCCAGGAATGTTCTATTGGGATTATTAATTAATGATCCATCGGTATAACTTTCATATATTTTAACGGGTTTAATTTTAGTGGTGTCAATAACCTCGCTTGGTTGGGCAAATGAATTTAAACTGCAAAAGCAAACTGTTAAAATTGTTAAGCGCAATATCTTCATATTTTATTTTTCTATAAACATCCAGTTTATGCATCGCCCAGTAAACTTGTAATTGGTAAATTACTGGTATGGATTGGTATCTAACAGAAATTTGGGCTAAGTTATTGATATCCCTCACTAAAATTCTTCGAAACTGTCTCTTTCCCTAATCTCCTCTCCTGTTAAAATAACCTGAAGTGTGCCTTTATCAATGGCGAAGTTTACATTTATAAAATTAGCTAATTCTGTTTCCGTTAGTTCGCATCCGCTAAATTCTGTGGCATTGTAGTTGATTTTGCATGTACCTTTAAGTTCTGCCCCAACGACAAGATCGGTTATTTTAAATACGGATACTTTATATCTCCCAGGCAGGTAATTGTCGATAAGGTAACTAATTTCAGTTTTGTGGTTACTTAACTCTTCTTGCAGGATCTTAGGCGCATTAGAGGGCTGTTCGATAATAGCTTGAATGATGTTATCTGATATGGAGAGCTTTTCTTCTGGAATCTTCATGAGTACTAAGTTAATAAACTATTTGTTCAACTGAATTTCTTAAACTAGCTTGGATGATGCCTTGCTTGGGAAATCGTCACAGTTATCCCTTATAAATAAATGGACATGAAATCATTATTTATTTAGTAGTGGAAAATCTGGTGGGGATAGCATTTGTTTTCAATGTACCTTTGCAAAAAATGCTGAATGAAAAATGTTAAAATTAAGTTCACACTGATTGCATTGGTTTCCCTTTCATTGGTTGTTTCCTGTAAAAAAAAGAACGATACAATGCCCGCCTTTACAGAAACAAAAATCAATTTAACCAGCCACAAGCTGACAGCGTTTTCCGTAATAAAAAACGCAAAGTATCTAGTTGTTTTTGAATCCGGATTAGGTAACGACCACACGATTTGGAGCAACAGCCTTGTCGCTTCACAAATAAGCAACAACAATGACGTTGTTATGTATGACCGGGCAGGCTATGGACAGTCAGAAAACGGCCCCGGACTAAGAAATATTGACCGGTTACGGAGCGAGCTGGAAAGTGTAATCGATAGATTTTCAAATGGAAGAAAGGTAATACTGATCGGACACTCTTTAGGTGGGATGATCATAAGAGACTATTCTATAAAAAATCCGGCCAAAACGGCAGCCTTATTATTTGTTGATCCATCACACGAATTTTATAATTGACCTTCGCAGGCTGACGAAGACATGCTTTATGAGGCTTCCAAAAGTGCTAATGGTGCCAACTTTGGAGGAACCCTGGAAGCCAGGGAATTTATAGAAGACTTGCAATATACAAGTACATTGCCCAGTTTACCAAACATACCGGTAATTGTGTTGACCAGTATGAAAGTGGATGCCACTCATACATCAGCAGATATGCAAACTTGGTATAAAGCACATGAACTGTTAAAAAACGGTGTAACCGATTTTACTCATATTATCACTACAAATTCGGGGCACTTTATAATGATTGACGAACCTTCCCTAGTCATCGACAATTTCAATCTATTGATCTCAAAATTACCATGAAAATATTATTCATACTTCATCTGTCCATTTTCTAATAAACTCCTGCAGCTACCAACCTTATCTGGTAGCTCCATAGAAATATAAATAGCGACATTACGCGCTGACCAATTGCTACCTGGCAAAAGTTGATTATACCAATGAGCAGCTGATCAACGTATCTGGCTATGAATGTAAAAACATCGTAAGGCTGAATGTGTACACGACATCTACACAAGATTTTTTTGCGACTTGCATGGATATTTACGTACCTTTCATTCAAGGACATGGTATACAGCAATCTACTACCTTGCTTGAAGTAAAAGGACTTTTCGCGACATTAACCGTAGAGCTTGAAGCTACCGTGGTAAAGTAAATGCAGGAAATAGAAATATTTTATCCGACGAGCCCTACGGAATGGAGGAAATGGCTGGAGAAAAACCATCTTTCCAAGCAGTCTGTATGGCTTGTTTGCTACAACAAAAATTCCGGAAAGAAAGCAATAACCTGGACTGAATCGGTTGACGTTGCTTTATGTTTTGGCTGGATAGATAGCAAGAAAATAAAGGTCGACAACGAAAGATCACATCAGTTTTTTAGCAAAAGGAAAGCCAGGAGCACTTGGTCGAAAATTAATAAGGTTAAAATCGCTCAGCTTATCGAAAAAGGACTGATGACTGATGCCGGATATAAGAGTATTGAAATAGCAAAGGAAAATGGTTCATGGACAATTTTAGACAGCGTCGAGGAGTTGATGCTCCCTGAGGATCTGGCTATTGAACTTAAAGATAATCCAATAGCCAGGGAATTCTTTGAAGGCCTTAGCAAATCCTCAAAGAAGGCCCTACTTCAGTGGCTCGTGCTTGCGAGAAGAGTGGAGACGAGACAACAACGTATTGCCGAAATTGTTGAATGCGCGGAGCAAAGGCTAAAACCGAAACACTTGCGATGACAATATTTTAATCTTCTGGCCTCTCATTAGTCACACGACTAAAATCTACCATAGTTTCCGATTTCTTCTTTTTCCATGATCCTTGTATTATTTATTAATACAAAAGAAATATAGCGTACGTGTAGCCTATTTACGTACTTCAAAATAATTTATTTTTTCATTAAAATAATTTCAAGTTAGGTGCCCATTAAACAGAAATCCCTTTCAGGCTCCACAACTATCGTTTATTTATATATTTGAAAATAAATTTATTCAAAAAAAGATACTGTGTGGTCGTTAATAAATAGTACATCAACCGCTTTTGTCCGCTTTCTGCTTTGCTATATTTTGGTGTGCTGTGCATGTCAAAATGATAAGAAGGTTTCCATAACGCAGGAAAGTAGAACTCAAGCTGCTAAGCTGACAAGAGATCCTTTGGGGGAAGTAATTGCCCTGGATACCCTATCTGCTGAAGCTTACAAGAAGACAATATACAGAACAGATAGCCTTTTTAAGCTTAAAGGGCAGCTGGATGATGACCCATACGTTCTTTACTTTAAAGCCAGAAAGCATCTCTTAGAAAGAAAACCGGATAGTGCTATTGCTGCGTACCATATGATGAAGGGTAAGCGGCCTGATGATGAGATTGAGTTATTGAAGACTTACAGCCTTTTGACCCAGAGTTTTGGAGATGGACTAATGGTCGAATCAAGTTTGATGAAGAAGATACTTGAAGCAATGGCCACTGCGGAGAAAGTAAATAGCCGGATCAGCTACCGGTTTTTTGATCTATTGGCTAAAGCCTATTTTCAGAACAACAATGATCAGAAGTCGCTAAAATACGTAGGCTTATATTTTAAAAATCATCCCTATAAGAAACATCCCGTGGTCAAACAACGGTATTACGACATCTCTTTTTTGCTTGCTTCTCGATTGGGCGACTTCAGTAAAATGAATTTATACAATGGAAAAGCGCGTGAATTGGCCTTTAAGATAAGTGACAGTCTGGCCATTGCGCGTACTTATGATAACGAATCGCAGATTTATGCAAGGCAAAATAAGAACCTAAAAGCTTTAGAGGCTAGCCGGGTTTATTTCAATTATCTTCAAAAAAACAACAACCTCAATGACATTGCCTACAACAATCTCGCAACATCATTTATGAGGAATAAAGAGCCTGATTCAGCCATTAAGTATTACAAGGAAGGATTGGAACTCGAAAAGAAAAATCGGTACAAGAAGCGGAAAGACCTGTACTACAGTGGGCTTAAGGAGGCCTATGTCCTAAAAGGCGATTTTGCAAAGGCCATGGAAGCTGCGGACTCCGCTTATAACATAGAACTTCGGAACTTTAAAGCTATAGAAGCGGATAAAGTTGCAGAAATGCAGGAGCAATATGAAACCGAAAAAAAGGACTTAAGTATTGTTGAATTAAGTAAAAGAAATAAACTAAATGAAACCTATATCGAGCAACAAAAGTGGACACTGTTTTTATTATCTATAGTATTCATATGCTTGCTTTTATTTTTTTATATCATTTACCGCCAACAACGTTTAAAGGTAAAAAATACTTTGTTGATTGCTGAGAACCAGCGGCTCGTGATTGAACAAAAGTTATTGCAAGCCCAGCTAAATCCCCATTTTATTTTCAATGCCATTGCCAACCTGCAGAGCTTGATCGCCTCCGGCCATGTTGAAGAGCCTGTTTGTTACCTAAATTCCTTCTCAAGTTTACTTAGAGGCGTTTTAGAGCAAAATAGAAAGGATTTTATTGAACTGAATGAGGAAATCAGTTTATTAAATGACTATATCCGTTTACAGCAGATGAGGTATGAGAGTGTCTTCGATTATCAGTTAATTGTGGATGAGAATTTAGACCTTGATCATACACTTATCCCTCCCATGCTCGTTCAGCCCTTTGTCGAAAATGCCATCGAACACGGTTTTAGGAACATCAGTTATAAAGGTGCATTGAAAATCTCATTTGAACGGAGAGATGGGATGATTCAGATAATGATAGAGGATAATGGCAGTGGTATATTGGAACTGGATGAGGGTAAACAAAAAAAGCAGTCCCTGGCCCATGTCATTTTAAAAGAGCGATTGACCCTCTTGTTCTCTTCAAGTAGCAAGAAAGCAAATTTTACAGTGACGGATAAAAAAGAGCAGGGTGGACAGGGTGTAGTCGCGAAAATTATTATACCTCTAATCGAAGAATAACATGAAACTATATATCCTGGAAGATGAAGTGCGGATTATGCAGCATATTTTGCAGATCGTAAAAAAAATCCCTTATCTGGAAGTACTAGGTCATACTGATCAGATTTCGATAGCTGTAAACGAAATCCCTCAGTTGGCACCTGATATTGTCCTTGCGGATATCCGGCTAAAAGATGGTAATAGCTTTCAACTTTTTCATGAGATCGGCATAAGTGATTTTCAGGTTATTTTTCTCACGGCTTATGATCACTATGCCATTCAGGCCCTGAATCTCGGGGCTTTTGGCTACTTGTTAAAACCCATTGATGAGATCGCCTTGAACACAATCTTTAATAAGTGTTTCCATCATCGCGGACAGGAAAATTTTTCTCAACAACAGTTAACTATTGCCAAATCACATTATGCCGCACAAGGGGCAAGTACCAATGGCCGCATTGCTTTAAAAAATGTAGAATGTATTGAGATTGTCGCCATAAGTGATGTTGTGTTTTGTAAAAGCGACAAGGGTTATACCACATTTTATTTACAGGACGGCAAGGAGATATTAGTCTCTAAGGGGCTAAAGGAATACGAAAGTGTGCTTACGCCATTTGGTTTTTTAAGGTGTCATCAATCTTACCTGGTAAATTTTAATTATGTAAAAAAATATTACCGTGATGGTTATCTGGAGGTGATAAATAAGCTGAACATCCCGGTTTCAGCCAGAAAAAAAGAAGAGGTGCTAAAATATCTGGAACATATGGCCTAGCAGTAAAATGCTTTTACAAAATAGGTCATTACGGATATTGGCTCAAGTATGGCAAATATTTACTGAAAATATTTCAATATAAATTCAGTCTTGTGATACATCTGGTTTATTGCAAACTTGAATTCGGAAAGGGATAAAACACATCATCCTCTCTTTCTAATTTTTATTTACCATAAAAAAAAATCACTATGAAAAAGTTAGAAAAATTAAACGGGAAAAAAATTGCTGGGATTGAAAAAATCCAAGGTGGTCTGAGAGCATTAGAGTCGGACTTATCTGTGTCAGATGGATCTGGTACGGTAGTGCATGAAGCAACCCACGTTGTTAGAACTGGGCACTACGTATGTGATCATACACCAGATAGATAACATTTATAGTCCCATTGTTACTACAAAGCTTCACAAGGAGATTTCTATCTTTTGTGAAGCTTTTTGTGTCGATTGGGAATTGCTTTCAAACATCATGTCTTCAACGTAGATGAGTAAAGTTTTAATTTTAAGCCAGGCCCAGTTAGAAAATTCAACAGATAATCTATGTAAATGGTTGATCTATTATTGCGTACCGTTTGTGCGTTACAATGGTGAAGATTTGTTTGAGTTAGATACGCTAAATGATATGCCAAATGATGCAGATTACGGTTTGGTTTGGTACAGGAGGCGTATTTCTAATTATCCGCATGTAGACTATAACTTCAGAGTACCGCATTATAACAACTCGGTTGCCATACAGAAGTTCTTAACTGATGAATTTAAAGCAATTTATTCGCTTCTTTATCATACAATAGACTTAAAGAAGTGGGTTAATGACCCCTTTGTTGTCAATGCTTTAAATAAGATAAAGGTCTTACAGCTGGCAGCAAAACACAATTTAAAGGTTCCATTTACAGAAGTTGTCACCACCAGGGCTGCGGTAGCTAACATCCTCTCTGTCCATTCGCACATCATCGTTAAGCCGTTAAGTGAGGTTATTTTTTTAGAAGGTGAAAATGACACACATTACAAAATGCTGACTAAGGTTATTCACAACGGAAACCTAAGGTATGTACCAATACGTTTCTTCCCCTCTCTGGTTCAGGAATACATTCCCAAAAAAATGGAAATACGGGCATTCTATTTATTCGGTAAGTTTTACTCGATGGTTATTTACTCTCAAAACAATAAGAATACGAAAGCAGATTTCAGAAATTATGATTTGATACGCCCCAATAGAACAGTGCCCTATAAGCTCCCAGAAAAGGTAGAAATAAAGCTTGGGGCCTTAATGAAAGATCTAAATTTCAATACGGGTTCTGTCGATTTGATACTTACACCAGGAGGAGAGCATATATTTCTAGAGATCAATCCTGAAGGACAGTTTGGTATGGTATCCTATCCCTGTAACTATTACTTAGAACGCGAAATGGCATTGGCCTTTAAAGAAAAGATTTCAGATAAAGCCAGTATGATTTAAATATCTGGAATAAATCTGATAATTTGCTTCATCACAATTGAAAAATAAATGATCTGCAGATGAAAAATAGGTTCGTTAAAAAATTGAAAAAAATGGAGGGTCTGCCCTTAAGCATATATTTTTTGGATAAGGAGTTGAGTTTATCTGACCAAGGTTTATTAAAAATGGAAAAGGCCGACAGCATAAATTCAAAAGGTTATAGATTAGTTAACTATTATAAACCGATTTCAAAATTATAGCGCATGAAATATTTAAATATGTTTTCTAATTGCCCGATTGTCAGAGGAAACAATATGTCATTGATCTGTGACTTACAAATGGGTAAGTATTATCACATTCCAAATGATATGGCGGATGTATTACAATATTTAACTACTCATTCGGTTGAAGAATGCTACGAGGCTTATGGTTATGGCAACAAAAGCATAGTTAAGTCGTATGTAGACTATATTTTAAATCAGGATATGGGCTTTATGGATACCTGCATCGTAAATGAATTGGTTCCTCTCTCCCTGCAGTGGGACGCCTACTCCGATATTACCAATGTAATTATTGAGTTATCTCCTGAAATATCATACGATTTATCCTTTATTGATGAACTGGTTAATCTTAATTTAGAAGCCATTGAAATCAGGTGTTATGACGTGGTAAGTAATGAAAAATTAGTGCATTTTTTAAATAAATTTAGCAAAAGCACGGTTACAGCCATCAGTCTCTTACTAAAATGGGATCAATGGTGTACGGAAGAGAATTTTAAGGATTTAATAGATAATAACCTTCGTATTAATTCAATTGTTGTACATTCTTCACCACTAGAAAAAATCATTAGAATACTGAAAGATTCTGTTTCCATCGAATACAATAAAGACGTGCTTTCATCCTGCCTGCAATGTGGGGTTATAAAGCCTGGTTATTTTAGCACCAACATAAAACTGTTTACAGAAAGCCAAAGTTACAACACATGTTTAAACCGTAAATTATCCATTGATAAAGATGGATATATTAAAAACTGCCCATCCATGGCCAATAATTTCGGTCACATCGGCAATACCCGATTGGCAGATGTATTGGCAGAGCCCGAGTTTAAGAAAAATTGGTTGATCAATAAGGACCGGATTGCTGTTTGTGGAGATTGTGAATTTAGACATGTCTGTACCGATTGCAGGGCCTATATAGAGCATCCTGAGGACCGCTATTCAAAACCATTAAAATGTGGGTATGACCCTTATGCAAATGTTTGGGAGGAATGGGCAGTGAGCCCGCTCAAACAGGAGGCCATTGTATATTATGGATTAGCAAATATCACTGTTTAGTAATTATATGGCGAAATTTCCTTTTTACAAACAGCCTGATTCTAAAGATTGTGGCCCCACGTGCTTACGTATCATTAGCAAATATTATGGGAAAACCCTGTCCTTGCAAATGCTTCGTGATTTATCTGAGACAACACGCGAAGGATCCAGTCTTTTGGGATTAAGTCGGGCTGCTGAGGCAATTGGTTACAAAACCCTCTCTGTAAAGATAGATTTTAAAACGCTGGTAGAAGATGTACCTATGCCTTGTGTGGTGTTTTGGATGAAACAACACTTTGTTGTGGTCTACAAGGTTGAGAGGAAAAAAAGTGGTTATCGGGTATATGTCTCTGATCCAAGTTTTGGCTTGATTAATTATTCACAAGAGGAGTTTATTGCCAATTGGATAGGGAAAGGAGCTGATGATTCCTCAGAAGAAGGAGTTGCTTTGGTGTTAGAAACAACACCCCTATTTGATGAACAAGAGGATGCTGATGAAAAAGGGCTTTCTATAACCAAATATTTAAAGCATTATTTATTCAAGTACAAATCATTTATTATTCAGTTGGCCTTTGGGTTGATCGGTGCAAGTCTACTGTCCCTGGCTTTTCCTTTTTTGACGCAAAGTATTGTAGATATAGGAATTCAAAATCAGGATTTGGGTTTTATCTACCTGATTCTGCTTGCACAGGTTATGCTCTATTTAGGTCAGATGGGGATAGAAATCATTCGGGGCTGGATACTTTTGCATTTATCATCCCGCATCAACATCTCTATTGTGTCCAATTTTTTTATCAAGCTTATGCGGCTTCCCATTAGCTTTTTTGATTCGAAGCTAACGGCAGACATCATGCAAAGGATTGCTGACCACGGAAGGATTGAGCAATTGTTAACGAATAACTCTCTTCAGACATTCTTCTCGGTCATAAATTTTGTGATTTTCGGTATAGTGCTGCTTTTGTATAGCCATAAGCTTTTTTTGATCTATCTGGTGGGCGCCATCCTGTACTTATGCTGGATTACTTTTTTCTTAAAAAAGAGGAGGGAACTGGATTATAAACAATTTTCTCAATTAGCGGAAGAACAGGGTAAGGTAATGGAGTTGATCAATGGAATGCAGGAGATCAAAATGAACAATGCCGAAACCAACAAACGCTGGCAATGGGAGGGGCTGCAGATTAAGGTATTTCGCATAAAAATAAAAGCGCTCAAACTGGAGCAGGTGCAAACTATCGGGGGCAACATTATCAATCAGCTTAAGGATATCTTAATCAGTTTTGTGGCGGCTAGTCTGGTGGTCGAAGGCAAACTGTCCCTGGGAATGATGCTTTCTGTTCAGTATATCATAGGACAACTTAATAGTCCATTGGTTCAGCTGATCAATTTTATCCGGCAATTACAGGATGCAAAAATAGCACTTGAACGTCTAAACGAAATCCATGAAAAAGACGATGAAGAGCGTTTAGGTGATGAATACCTCTTCGATATCCCAGAACAAGATATTGTTGTATCTAACCTATCTTTTCGATACAAGGGCTCGGAGATCCCAATATTCAAACAATTGAATTTGACTATCCCGTTTAAAAAAACGACTGCGATTGTCGGAGCCAGTGGAAGTGGGAAAACAACATTGATGAAGTTGCTGACCAAGTTTTATGATACAGAGGATGGGCATATAAAAATAGGAGGAGTGGATCTTAACAATATCGCACCTAGCATGTGGCGTGCTGAATGCGGCGTTGTGATGCAGGACGGTTATATTTTTAATGAGAGCATAGCGAACAATATAGCAATAGGGGAATTCACAGTGGATAAAAGGGAGTTGAATAATGCCGTCGAAATTGCACATATAAAAGACTTTATTGAATCCTTGCCACTTAGTTATAATACTAAGATTGGCTATGAGGGGCTTGGCATTAGTGGCGGACAACGGCAGCGTGTACTCATTGCCCGGGCAGTATACAAATCACCTAAATATGTTTTTTTTGACGAGGCTACAAGTGCATTGGATGCCAATTCCGAGAAAATAATTACTGACAACCTAAATCAATTTTTAAAAGGGCGTACTGCTGTTATTATTGCACATCGGCTTTCAACCGTCAAAAATGCAGATAAAATCATTGTATTGAGCCAGGGAAAAATAGTTGAGGAGGGAAGCCATGCAGAATTAATTTTATTAAGAGGTGAATATTATCGTTTAGTTAAAAATCAGCTAGAACTTGGAAACTAAAAAAGACCTGTTAGACAATATAGACTTGCGATCTGAGCAAGTACGGGAAGTGCTGGAAACACCACCGGGCTGGCTTATACGTTGGGGGAATGCAGTTATTCTAGTTGCAATTCTGCTGGGACTGTTGATGAGTTATTTAATCAAGTATCCAGAATTTGTGCCTGCGCCCATTGTGGTCACTTCGCAAAATCCACCTGAAAAACTTCAGGCAAGAACAGATTCTAAAATTGAAAAAATATTTATAGGGAACTATCAAAAAGTAAAAAAAGGTCAGGTGTTAATGGTTTTGCAATCTACAGCGAACTATCTCGATCTTTTGGAACTTATGAAGATAGCAGACTCTATTTCTCAGGACCAGTTGTCTTCCTTCCCGATTGATAAAGCCTCTAAATTCAAATTAGGGGAAATCCAGGCGGATTATAATGCTTTTGCAAAAGCATTTCAGGATGAAAAATTATTTGCCAGATTACGGCCTTATGCTCCGGAAAATATAGCCGTCGATCAAAATATATCGGCCTATAGGCGTAGGATCATCAACTTAAAGCAACAAAAGAACCTGGAACTTGCAAAATATGAACTCGTACAGAAAAGTTACCAGCGTGCTCAGAAACTTTTCAGCCTTAAGGTAATTTCTGCAGTGGAGCTGGAGAATGAAAAAATTAAGTTTTTACAGGCGCAGCAAAGTTTAGAAAATTTAGATATTTCATTATCTCAAACGGAAGAAGGTATTTCAAATCTCAGCAGAACTAAAAGCGGGACAATCATCGATTCCGAAAAAGACAAAATTAATTACGCTTCTACAACCCTGCAGTTGTTCGAGCAGTTAAGGAAGTCTTTACGCCAATGGGAGCAAGACTACCTGATTATATCTTCTACTGATGGAATAGCCAGTTTTCAGCAGTTTTGGGGAGAAAGTCAATTCATCAAAAAAGGAGATGCCGTCTTATCTATTTTGCCTGCTGATAAGAAAGCACTGGTTGGCCGAATGTCGGTTCCGGCAGGCAATTCTGGAAAAATTAGTCCGGGGGCTAAAGTCTTGATAAAGTTGGATAACTATCGGTATCAGGAATATGGAATTGTAGAAGGCCGGGTAGAAAATATATCTTTCGCACCAGATGAAAAGGGAAATTATTACGTGGATGTTGTTCTTCCAAAGGGCTTAAGAACTTCTTATCATAAAAATCTTTCTTTTGATAGGGAGTTAAAAGGCAATGCCGAAATTGTAACACAGGATTTGAGACTGATAGAAAGGGTCTTCTACCAGATCCGGAAGCTTTTATGGTACCAGACATAACCATAATTAATAAAATATTCGGTGTGTTTTTGTTGAAGAGAACAGGTGCATTGAAGCCTTATTTTAATAATATAAATGCATTGCCCTCTTCCCCCGTCCACTTATATTTGTAGACGGTACTCTCCTCTTGTCCCTCTTTATCTTTCTTGTTGTGCGAGATATAAAACAGACCAGCACCTAATGGGCATAATCCTGTAGCGCCCCATTTAAAATTCCATCCCCTTATGCCTGTCGCAGCATCTATTGGGCCGGTTTGCAATAAAGAAAGTGTTTTAACTTTTATTTTCTGATCCCCCGATGGTACCAGATCGGTACCAGGTGCTTTATGCATATCAATAACAAACAGGTCGTAATTGGGAAGCTGCGGTTTGGCTCCCCGATATACCGCTGCAAACAAATTTCCACTGTGGGGATCGTAAGCTAGATTTTGAATACCGTAACGGGTGCTACCGGTTTTTACAAAGAACTTATCTGCTGGCTTTGCTGGTCCGGAGTGATGCAGTTTATTTTGTGTGAGCCTCTGACTATACTCGTTCCAGTTACTTATATCATATTGTAATAACACTTGATGATCATTATCATTTCTGTCTATATCTCCATATACACCGTAAGCAACATATAAAAATTTTTTGCTAGAATTTTTACTTCCGGGCATTGGAGCAAATGCAACTCCATCAATTCCCGAACACGCAAAGCGATGGGGTTGAACTTCATTCGCGTTGCTTATATTGGCTTCATAATCTTTTACAGCTTCTTTTATATATACTGTCCTCAGCAGATCTTCTTTTTCTGCATCCATGTTGGCACTAACAATAAGTGAACCATCAACTATAGCGATGTAGAAACCATTTTCATGTTGGTTTTTTACCCCAAGAGATTTGCTTATACCCTTACCAATCGCATCATTCTTATATTCTAAAGAACCGTATATTTTCCCATCTTCAGGATTAAAATCCAAATCTCCCAAATGACCAACAAAGCCTGTGACACTTCCAATGAATTTTCCGGAAAGATCCATCTTGATCAGTTTGTCTGTAAACGAAAAATAAACGTATCCATTTATTTGGTCAACAGCAACACCCTGTACATGTAGTTTTCCCTGTTTTCCTGAGTAAATGGAATCGGGTAGATTGCGCAGCATCCCTATGTCCTGAGATTTAACATTCAGCTTAAATGTGAGGAGGAAGATAGAGACCAGCAACAAATTTTTCATAAATCTTTAAACAGAATTAGGGTTCAAATTTAGACAGGGAATGTTAACCAAAGCTGAAACTCATATGAAATTTTCATACCTAAGCGACAATCCGGATATATAATTTTCCTTATTTTTGATATCTAAAATGGTTGAGTACAAACAAATTCCGGACATAGAACTACTTGTTCTTTTAAAGCAGGCTGATCAATCGGCTTTTGCGGAGTTGTTTGAGCGTTATCACCAGCCACTATATCTACATGCGAAGCGTATGATCCGGGACGGTGATGAAGCTAAGGATATTGTGCAGGAAGTTTTTGCCTCCATCTGGTCGAAACGCGAGTCCCTGTTAATTCCCAACTCAGTAGATGCTTATCTGTACGGATCTATTCGTAACCGTATCCTGAACTTCATTGCGCACCAAAAAGTGGTGTCGAAATATGAAGAATCAATCGACACTTTCCTGGAACGAGGGATTTCCTATACGGATGAACAGGTCAGGGAAAAGGAGCTTTCCAGAATTATTGAGCGGGAAATTGCACTACTGCCAGAAAAAATGAGGGAAGTATTTGAATTGAGCCGAAAAGATGAGCTTTCTTATAAGGAAATTGCGGAAAGACTGAATATCTCTGAAAATGCGGTCAAAAAGCAAGCGCAAAGGGCTATAAAAATCCTCAGATTTAAGATTAGGCTTAGCTTATTTCTGTCTTCACTGCCTTTTTAATAAAAAAAACTTATTTTTTTTCAATCAAGTGTACCCCTAAGTCATTCCTGCCTGTCTGTTATATAAAGAGGGATAAAAATTAATATGGAAAAGCTAAGTGGGAAGCAGCTCCTGCAAAAGTTAAAGGATGGCAGTATCAGCCCCGAGGAGCGGGCTTTGCTGGAAAGCTGGTACCTGCATTATGCTGAGCAGTCCCGCCCTTTTGATGATGTGGATGTATATAGAAAGGATATAGCCGAGTTGTATCTTGCCTTTCCTTTTAACAAAGCAAAAGCATCTGGGGCAAAACTTTGGTCCCGGATATCTATTGCGGCTACGGCATCTTTTCTATTATTTGGACTATGGTTTTTTACGGCTGATCATGGTATTCTGAAAGATAAACATAGCAACCTTGTCGAAAATGACTTGCCTCCAGGTAGTCGGGGCGGCACGCTTACCCTGGCAAACGGTCAGCAGATCCGCCTAACGGAAGCGATGGACGGACAACTGGCAGAGCAGGCGGGCGTTAGTATCCGAAAAACGAAAGACGGTCAACTCATCTATGAAGTAAATGAGAGGACTGCGACAGCGAATCAAACAAATACTTTATCTACTGCTAAAGGGGAAACTTACAAAGTCCGTTTACCGGATGGGTCTGAAGTATGGTTGAATGCTGCATCAAGCCTAACCTATAATACCATATTGGAAAGTGATGGAAAGCGGAGGGTGAGCCTTTCAGGAGAGGGCTATTTTGAAGTGGCAAAAAATAAGGCTTATCCTTTTATTGTCGAAACGCGGGGACAGCAAATAGAGGTCTTGGGTACACACTTTAATATAAACAGTTATTCCGATGAGCCAGTCGCTGCTACCACACTTCTTGAGGGTAGCGTCAGGATTGAAGATGCTCAAAATCATGTTGTTACTTTGCGCCCTGGCCAGCAGGCAACACTCAGGAACAATGCATTGACTGTACTTAGCGTAGATACCGAAGAGGCTGTTGCCTGGAAAGATGGATCTTTCCTTTTCAGTGGACAAAACCTGGAAAGCATCATGAGACAGGTAGCGCGGTGGTATGATGTAGACATTGTATTCGAAGATGATGCTATAAAAGACGAAATATTCAGAGGTTCTATATCCCGTTTTGAAAATATTTCACAGTTGCTGGAAGTTCTGGAAAAAACCGGCTCTGTTCACTTTAAAGTCAAAGGAAGGAGGGTCATTGCCATAAAATAATTTTACTTACTTAATAAGAACGACAAAAAGGCCGGGAATGCTGCGAACATCCCCGGACAATAAAATTAGCGTTCAGATGAGACATTTCACACGTAACAACTAAACCACTAAAAAACAAATGTAATGAAATTTAGGGATCAAAAACGCTCCTGGCTTTCCGCCTGGGCAAGTAATCCATTAGTACGCGCTATGAAGCTAACCATACTAATCATGACCGTTTTCCTAATGCAGGTAAGTGCAGCAGGACTCGCTCAAAATATCACTTTCAAGAAAAACAACACCTCATTAAAGGAATTGTTTACAGAGATTAAAAAACAAACTGGATACCATGTATTTTGGCAGGAAGGAAAGGTAAATGATGCTGTCAGGATCAACGCCTTCTTTCAGGCAGAATCATTGGAACAGGTGCTCGATAAAGCGCTCGCGCCACAGTCGCTTACCTACGAAATCGTTAATAAAACGGTAGTCGTGAAGCGGAAAGAAAAAGGTCTCCTCGACCGTATTGCGGGCTATTTCGCAAAAATAACCATAGACGGTAAGGTTTTGGACGCCGAGACGAATCAACCCGTTCCTGGCATAACGGTTAAAATAGTGGGAACCAATAGGGCTACTGTAACTGATGGAAATGGACTGTTCCGTTTTACAGATGTAGAAGATAATGCTACCCTATCGCTTTCAAGCATTGGTTACACCACCCGGAATCTTGTGGTAACGGAAAGCATGCTGATCCGTTTGCAGCCTGCAACTGAAACGCTGGATGATGTCGTAATCTCCACAGGATATCAGCAATTAAAAAAAGGCAGTACTACGGGTTCTTACAGTGTTATCAGCGCTAAAGAAATTGAGAGTACGCCTACCGTCAACTTAATGGAACGTCTGGCCAATAAGGTACCGGGGGTGCAATTCGACCTGCGCAACAACAAAATCCAGATCAGAGGTGTGAGTTCTTACGTTGCAGTTCCACCACTAGTGGTCATAGATGGTTTTCCTGCCATCAATTCGAACCTTACTACCATTGTAAATAACGGAGTAAATGGCTCACCGAGTTTCTTAAATCAGCCTGCTACTTCGGGGAATTCAATCCTCAGCACGTTCAATCCGCAGGATATCGAAAGTATCACTTTTTTGAAAGATGCTTCTGCCACAGCCATTTGGGGAGCACAGGCTGCTAATGGAGTGATTGTGATCACAACTAAAAAAGGTAAGCGGGGGACTTCTTCCATCAATTTCAACACTACTTTAAGCGTCTCGGAACCTGCTAATTTCAGGAATCTGACCTCGATGAACAGTGCTGATTATATAGATCTGGAAAAGGAACTATTTGAAAAGAATTTCCTGAATGATCCGGCTTCACACTATCGGAATGCGGAAACAAGCGAGGCGCAGTATTGGTTATTCCGTACAAAGAATGGAAACGCAGCGGCGATCGCGCGACGTGATTCTGCGCTAAATGCTTTGGCTGGCCGTTCTAACCATGATCAGCTTAAGGAGTATCTTTTACAACGTGCGGTTACGCAGCAATACAATATTTCTGTATCGGGGGGTGGCGACAATAGTTCATATTATGTTTCTGGTAACTTTAGTAAGGACCGTCCGGTATTTAGGAGCAACTATGGCCAATCTTATTCCCTGACCAGCAACCTGACCAATGATTTCCTGAAAAAAAGGTTGACTTTATTCACTGGCTTGAACTATACAGATCAAAAAAGTCAAGTCAATACGGCCGCACTAAATGCGCTGAGTGCCGGTGCTTTTGGATATGCACCTTATGAAATGCTGGTAGATCCGCAAGGGAATAAAATCTATGATGGAGTGACGCTGACAAAAAGGGTTGCGGACAGCTTAACCCGTACGAAGAACATCCTGCCCTGGACGTATAATGCCATAGATGAGTTGGCTTATAACAATACTGTGCTTACCAAGACGGCTATTCGTGCAAACGCATCCCTGAAAGGTAAACTGACGGATTGGTTAAACCTAAGTGTAGCTGGTCAATATCAGCGTACAAATGAGGAGCAAGTGCTGGTCGAAAATGAGAACAGCTACGCTGTACGTGATCGCATCAATACGGGTGCCCATCCTGATAATGCATTGTCGACTGCCAACTTATATGGAACACAGTTTGGATTTCCTAAAGGTTCTATCTATAATAATGGTTTGATCCAGCGTGACGACTACAGTTTGCGTGCACAGTTTGATGTAAATAAGAACTGGGGCGACCAACACCATTTTGATATGATTGGTGGTACAGAGATTCGCCAGACTAAAAATACCGGGAATCAGCGGATCATCTACGGATATAACGAAGATTTGTCTTCAGGTATCAATGCCAATACTTATAACAGAAATACTTACAAGACCATTTTTAACGGTGCGGCATCGCTTCCTGCGCCTAATAACACAATATATAAAAATAGAAGAAGATATTTGTCTTACTATTCCAATGCTTCGTATAGCTTTCTGAATAAGTATTTTGCAACAGGTAGCGTACGTTTTGACGACATCAATATCCTGGGGGTAGATCGTCGTGATCGTGCCACTCCGCTATGGTCGGCCGGTCTGCGTTGGGATGTCAGCCGTGAAAAATTTGTTGAGCAATTCAACTGGCTGAATAATTTCAGCCTTCGCGCATCTGTTGGTACCGCAGGAAATCCTCCGGAAGGAGCACCAAATTATACTACCGTAACCTTAGGAACAATTGATGGATATACACAGTTGCCAGTCGCCTCAGTGGGTTATCCTGCAAATCCAAATGTGGGCTGGGAGACAACGAAAACATTCAATTTTGGTGTAGATGCGGCATTTCTGGACAATAGGTTGAGCTTTGTCTTTGAAGTTTATGGAAAGAAAACGAAGGACATTTTGTATAACTTTCCCATCAACTCTACCTATGGATTCAACAATTTGCGCTATAATGCAGCAAGTTTGAAAGGCCATGGAACGGAATTTGTAATCAACGGAGAGGTTTTCAGGCGTAAAAACTGGGGCTGGAATGCTAACTTCAACTTCTCTTACAATACCAATGAAGTAACTGATAGCCGATTCCCTGTTACTGCGGTAACTACACCAAATTCGCAGGTAACGGTAGGTTATCCTATTGACAATGTATTTGCTTATAAATGGGCAGGCTTGGATAACACTGGTCTGGCGCAGGTTTATAAGGCAGATGGCGCTATCGTAAATGGTAAATTAGGCAGTCCGTCTGTGGTAGCACAAGATCTGGTATACATGGGGCGTGCTACTGCGCCATATTTTGGTGCTTTTACCAATACCTTCAGGTATAAGAACATCAGTCTGGAAGCCAGAATATCTTATGAGACTGGTCATAAATTCAGAATCAATAAGGGGACTAGCGTATATCCTACAGGTGGTCTTCTGACTGGTTTGCTAAATACTAACGTTGCATTATCAGACCGCTGGAGAAACCCTGGAGATGAAGCTTTCACAGACATTCCAGGTCTTGTAGGCGCTACTACAAATGGCATTTCCTACTTTGCAAACTCAGATTTGAATGTAAGAGATGCAGCGAATGTACGTTTTCAGCAGCTATCCCTGAACTACTCGCTCCCTGCATCCATCTTAAAGAAGGCGCCTTACATTAAGGCAATGAGTATGGGGCTAACTGCAACCAACCTTGGATTGCTATGGGTGGCCAATAAAGAAGGTGTAGATCCGCTGTACCAGAATACACAGGCATTTACCAATTTGCCGCCAAGCCGCAATTACCTGTTAAATTTTAATTTATCCTTTTAATCAGAATCGTCATGAAGAATTTAATAAATATGGCACTGATCTGTGGCGCAATGATATTGTCCACAGGATGCCGGAAATATGTCGAGATAGAACCAGAGCAAGCACGGGAGCTCAAATATTTTACAGACTACGAACAATTACTGAATAACGGTACAGCAATGAGTCCTTCTCACCAACTTGCGATTTTCAGTGGCGACGATTGTGGTACCGAAAGCACCACCTGGCAGACATCATCGGTTAGCTGGGTGAGGGCAGCTTATAGTTGGGCTGTAAATTTCTATACAGATCAGGAAGAGGATCAGGAATGGGCCAGTCTGTACAAGCAGATCTATATTTGTAATACGGTTGTAGGCGGTGTGAGTACTTCTGAAGGGGGTACAGATGCACAGAAGCGCAGCGTGATGGCTGCGGCAAAAGTGCATCGCGCATATAATTATTACATGTTGGTGAACACTTATGGAAATCAATACGATGCCACAACTTCTGCAACAGACCTGGGTGTACCACTTGTCTTGGAACCCAAGTTTACGCAAAGTTTAAAGCGTGCAACTGTACAGGAGGTTTATACACAGATTGAAGATGACCTGACTACTGCTGTGTCAGATCTTCCTGACTTACCACAATTCAATACACAGCCTTCTAAGGCAGCAGTATATGCACTTTGGGCAAGAATACACCTGGCCAAACGGAATTTCCCTGAAGCGAAACGTTATGCGGAAATGGCATTGTCCCTGCAGAGTACCTTGCTGAACCTGAACGATTATGCTGGCACCACTGTAAGGCATCCACTGCGTATTGCTAATGTTGAAGAAATCTTTTTCAAAGCGCCTCAATCCTACCCAAATGGCTTCCCTATGAGTGCTTCTTTACAAAGTCTTCTTGGTACTCAGGATCTGAGGTATGTGCTATATACAACCACTGGTACGGCCATTAACTTTTCCAATTTCACAGGACGTGCTTTTCATCGCGCTACGCTCATTGGGGATGCTGTTCCTGTAGGTCTGGGTGTTCCGGAAATGATGTTGGTTAAGGCTGAATGTGATGCTCGCGCAGAAAATGTAACCGCTGCCATCTCCACCCTAAATACACTGCGCAGGAACAGGTTCAGGCCAGCAGAGTATACAGCTCTGAGCGCTGCTAACGGTAATGAGGCTCTTCGCCTGATCATCGAAGAAAGGACCAGGGAGTTTATGGGCCGTGGTTTCCGTTGGTACGACCAGCGCCGACTGAGTAAGGATGCCGGCCTGATACCTGTTATCAGTCGTACTTTTCAGGGGCAGAGCCTTACATTGGAACCAAATAGTCCGCGCTATACCTTCCCTATCGGAGGAAAATACATCCTTCTAAATCCAGAAATCACACAAAATCCAAGATAAATTAAAATGATGTTTAAAAACAAAGCATTTGTTTTTTACGGGGCATTCAGTGTACTGACAATAGCGTCGGGCTGTGCCCTGTTTAAAAAGAAACCGGTTCCTGCTGCGAAAGTGGCGGTTGACCCTGCAAAGAAAACTGCGGACAGTCTTAAAAAGGCGAGTACGCTAAAGCCCTATGATGAGATCATCTCTAAAGGCACTAAAACTCAATTGGGTTATTTTAAAGTACACCAAAAAGACAAAAAATACTATTTTGAGGTGCCAGACAGCATCCTGGGGCGCGAAATCCTGATGGTAAACCGCGTGTCCAAGGCATCGGCGGATATGCGCAATGGTAATTTTGGATATGCTGGAGATCAGATCGGAGAAGGTGTTTACCGTTTTGAAAAAGGCCCAGCCGATAAGCTTTTCCTGAGAAGGATCTCTTTCTCCGAATATGCTAAAGATAGCACTACTACCATGTATGCAAGTGTAGCCAAGAACAATGTACAGGCAATAGCAGAGGCATGGCCGGTAGTAGCGATGACAAAGGATTCATCTGCAGTGGTGGTTGATGTTACCGACTTCCTGAACAGCGACAATGAGATTATTTATTTCGATCGTAAGCAGTTTAAAGAACGTGCGGGGATGGGTGCGCAGCAAAATGATAAGAGTTATGTCGACTACATACATGCCAACAGAAGCAATGTGGAAATCCGTGCAGTGAAAACTTATACTGCAGGAAGAAATCCTACGAGTAACAACTATACTGTCGAATTGAATTCTTCTATGGTACTGCTACCGAAAGTGCCGATGCGCCCAAGGATCTCTGACCCGCGTGTGGGATATTTCTACAAATCGTTTAAGGATTTTGATGCGAACGATCAGGGCGTAGCTACTACTGTCTATGCTACACGTTGGAGATTAGAGCCAAAACCTGAAGACATAGAGAAATATAAGCGTGGCGAACTCGTAGAGCCTGCGAAGAAAATTGTATTCTACATAGATCCAGTGACTCCAAAAAAATGGATTCCTTACCTGATACAGGGAGTAAACGATTGGCAGAAAGCTTTTGAAGGAGCGGGTTTTAAAAATGCAATTGTTGCTTTAGAAGCACCAACAAATGTGCAGGATAGTACCTGGAGTATTGATGATGCCAGTCATTCAGCAATCATTTACCGCCCATCGGCAGTAACAAATGCTATGGGACCAAGTGTTGCCGATCCACGTAGCGGTGAAATCATAGAAAGTCATATTTTTTGGTACCACAACGTCATGGCGCTTCTGCAAAAATGGTATATGATGCAGGCGGCAATGGTGGACCCGCGTGCGAGAAAAGGAAAGTTTGATGATAAGCTGATGGGAGAACTGATCCGCTTCGTGTCTTCACACGAGGTCGGTCATACCCTGGGTCTAATGCACAACTTTGGTTCAAGTTCTACTGTGCCTGTGGAGAAACTGCGTGACAAGAAGTGGGTAGAGCAACACGGTCATACGCCTTCAATCATGGACTATGCAAGGTTCAACTATGTGGCGCAACCAGAGGATAAAATCGCAGAGGCGGGTATTTTCCCTCGTATTGGTGATTACGACATGTGGGCGATAAAATGGGGCTATACCTGGCATCCCGAATTTAAAACCGCCGAAGAAGAGTCGAAGGCTTTGGTGAAAATGGTGACGGATTCTACCAGCAGAAACCCACGCCTGTGGTTTGGCAATGAAATGGAACCCTTTGACCCGCGTTCTCAGAATGAAGATTTGGGCGACGATGCGATGATCGCCAGCGCTTATGGAATTAAAAACCTAAAGCGTATGATGCCTCAAATTGATCACTGGGTGAGCACACCGGGAGAAGATACGCAATCCCTTTTCCGTGCTTACGAGGGTGTTTGGGATCAATTTACGTTGTATATGGGGCATGTGCTTAAGAATGTAGGCGGCGTGTACCATAACGTAAAAGTAAACGGAGAGCCTGGCTATGTAGCAAAGGAAGTTTCTTTTGAAAAGCAGCAGCGTGCAGTAAAATTTCTGAATCAGAACCTGTTTAATACACCGAAATGGTTGCATAATCCTGCAGTAGCAGATAAGCTTGGTGTAAATTTCACCTCAGAATTGTATAAAGTGCAGGAGGATATCTTATATGCCCTGATCACCCGCGCACGTCTGAGCAGACTGCTCGATAACGAACAAAATAACAAAGGTTATGGTGTGAGCAATCTATTAAACGATCTTGATAAAGGCATATTCAATGAGCTATATGCTGGAAAAAGTGTGGAAGTCAATCGTAGGACCATGCAAAAACTGTACGTGAACAGGCTGCTGATGCAATCATTCTATGCAAATGACCTAACCGAAATCGTTCCTCCTGGTATATATCGTTTCAGTTTCAGTGATTTGAAAGGAATGTTCCAGGCCAGACTCAGAGCGCAACAACAATTATTCAGGAATACCTTGAAAAAAGGAGGTCTGGATAAAGTTACGCGCATACATCTGGAACAGATGGATAATATGATTGAACAAAAATTTATTTCCGAGAAGCAAGGTAATTTAAGATAAAAATAAAAACGCCCGGGATATCCCGGGCATTTTTTATTTAAGCAGCAGGGGGGAGGTTATTTACCTCAAAGCCTCCATAACTGACCATCTCCGCGTTGTGCACTACAGTCAGTTTTAGCCTCAACTTTTGGATCAGCGCTTTGGCTTCACTGATGTTACGGTGCAGGTCATTAATGCCTCTTATTTCAATGCCCTTAGCTAGCAGCTTGAATTTATTCGGTTCAAATTTGTCGATGAATTTTTGCAGGTCTGAGCTGATCTTTATTGCTGTTTTTTCCATGTGAAATTTTTAATCATCTAATAAAGGCAAAGCAAGACAAATTGTTTTAACTCATTAATTTGTTAATGTTATCTTTTAATTCGCATACCGGACAGTACTTCAGTCATTTAACATTTTAAGGTTAAAATTATGCTTACTTGTTACCGATGTGTTAACAAAATGATAATTTAATGTTATGTTAGAGTTACCCTAGTTTTGTCGCATGCAAATAGCCGTTTACGTAATCTACGAACTGCTCGTCCGTTTACAGGAATTAAATCCTGCAGTTGGTGAGTACATCTCTTACAAAAAAATAAACGCAGGCATTTCTGTTCAGACATCTACTGGTCTCGTCTTTATCCCGGAGCATTTACTTTCCACACAGTTCAATAATCCTGCTGCCATTAATCCATCAGATCTTTTGTCCCTCCTCGACAGTTTCAAGTTGAGCACTACATAGGGAAGTTGATATTGCTACTTCAGTTCCATCAGGAAGATACTGCCCTGCGCTGAATTGGATTGAATATTTACGATATATTTCTTTGTATCGCTTTTAAAAGCATAAACTGCAAATGGCTCGTCATCTCCAAGACCCATCGTACGGTGCTTTCCAGTCCACATGTTTTCTTTAAGTTTCGCCCTTACTGCCTGGTCTTCCGGAAAATTGCCTTTAAATAATTCTTTCGCCCCCATTTTAGAGATCTCTTCAGAGATGGTCTTGTCAAACCAACGCTTGTTGAAATCCTTGCCCTGAGCACCTTCGAAATGCATAAGACCTAGTTTTCCTTCAGTTGTATATACACCACTTCCGATATAATTTTCCATCTTTTCATAGTCAAATACCTCTGAAAGTCCTTCTTTAGCATTTTCAATTTGCAAACCTTCCGTTGCTTTGAAAAATGGATAGTTTCCAACATCCTTTAGCTCTGGTACAGTATTCCAATCAACAGTATCAACCGCTACTACAGCGTCAGTTTTGGATTTTTCTGGTCTGGCACTAACGGTAAGGTTCGTGTCTTTTACTGCAGTCGTGGTGTCAGTTTCGGTTTTATTGTTGTTGCATGAAGCAAGCGTTACTCCAAGAGCGATAATCAAGGCCGTGTTTTTCATTGTCAGTTCGTTAAATGGATTTCGGTTAAAGGATCAAATATAATGCCGTAGAAGATTTTATAAACTCCGCTCAATCCACTGTCCAAATCGAATCTACAAAATAGCTATTCTGATCAAAGAAGTTCTTTTGTGCCTGAAAACCGGTTTTTATGGCCATTTCTTCGATTTCATTAAGCGCATATTTTTGTGAGATTTCCATAAAAATATACTCGTTTTTGAAGAATTGTACAGGTGCTGAATCACCAATATGAACAATCTGATCTTTCATACTGATCAGGTAACTTTTACAGGCGCCTGATTCGGGATCGTAACTCGCATAGTGCTCAAAGTCGGCCGTGTTAAAATCACCGCCCAATTCTACATTAATGCGATTGAGAAGATTAAGGTTAAATGCACTGGTGATGCCTTCCCGGTCATCATATGCTGCTAATATTTGTTTCGGATTCTTTTTGAGGTCAAAACCGATAATCAGCATATCATCTTTAGCGAGCAGACTTCTCAATGACATGCAAAATTTTTCCGCTTCCATAACGTCCATATTTCCAATATTGGCACCCATAAATAGTACGACTTTTCTTCGGTTGGAAAACTCGGATGCTTTTTGAAGCATGTCAAGATAGTCGCCATTAAAACCCTGTATGTTAAGACCGGGTAACTGTTCGGGTAATTTTTCCTCCAGGTCACGGATCACATGAGCAGAGATATCGATGGGCAGATAACTAAATTCCAGATTTCTGGATATCAACTCTTTCAGCAAATGGATCGACTTTGTCGCATCTCCGGCACCCAGTTCTATCAGATCGAAGGCCCCGCCCCGTGTAGAGAGCACCTCGGAAATACGCGCTGATTGATTGGAGAGGATATCCATCTCTGCATCGGTCAGATAATATTCCTCCATCAGCATGATCTGTTGGAAAATATAATCGCCACGCTCGTCGTAGAAATATTTGGAATGCATAAATTTTGGTGTGGCATTCAGGCCATCCAATGTTTCCTTAAGAAACTGTGCAGTAGCAGGGGTTGCTTTTTCTGTAGTGATTGTGCTCATAAACTATTGCTATTCGGCAAGCCTTATGCCTGTAAATTGCCATCTTAAATGTGGGTGAAAAAAATTGCGGTAGGAAACCCTGCTGTGTCCGGGGGCACTTGCTTCTGAGGCACCTCGAAGCACCTTTTGATTCACCATAAACTTACCGTTATATTCTCCTATTGCTCCTGGTGCCTTGCTAAATCCGGGGTAAGGCAGGTATGCACTTTCTGTCCACTCCCATCTCTTTCCCCAATCCAGGAATCCAGCTGCGGCTTCCCATTCAAATTCAGTAGGTAGCCGCATGCCTTTCCAGCTGGCAAAGGCGTATGCTTCATAATAACTGACATGACTCACTGCTTGCTGCAGTACCAGGGGCTTTAAGCCGTTGAAGGTATAATTGAACCATTCTCCGTTGATCAAATGCCAATACATTGGCGTTTTGATCTGATTACTCTTTACCCAGTCCCAGCCTTCAGCATGCCAGTGTGCAAAATTGCTATAACCTCCATCATTTATGAACGAGAGGTATTCCGCATTAGTGATCAGACCTGAGCTTATGGTAAACTCATTCAGGTATACTTTATGTCTGTTTCGCTCATTGTCGAAGCAGAAATCGCCTCCGGAATAACCAATTTCATAAATACCTTCTTCGAAAGCAATCATTTTGGACTCCTGATGAGTCTCTTGCCCAACTCCTGTTTCGATTTCATCTAAATATGCCGGAAATAAAGGGTTATTTCCCAGAATGTATTTGATGTCAGTGATCAGCAATTCCTGATGCTGTTGTTCATGGTTGAAGCCCAAGCAGCAGCAATTCCTTTACTTCCTCTGTAATCTCCTGTTCCAGAAATTGTGCCATTGCTTTGTCTACATATGAGCGGTACTGATAGATTTCGTCAACACTGGGACGGCTAAGGTTGCCTCTGTCTGTTCGGATCACACGGTTGCCTATGGTCTCGTAATAGCTGTTGAAGACAAAATTGTAGTCCTCATTACAAACCTTATACCCTCTAAAAAAAGTATTTAGAATGAAGGTCTCAAAGAACCAGGTGGTATGACCCAAATGCCATTTCGGCGGACTTACATCTGCAATAGGCTGCACCACATAATCTTCTGTCTGCAACGGCTCGCAGATTTTTTCAGAATGCATCCTGATTCGCTTATAATCTTCTATAAGAGTCATCAATTTTTGTCTAAATAGTTCTTAAGTTCTGTGATGGTATTAACATTCAGACCATTCGATTGTTTTTGCCGCATCATTAAAGCATAAGAATTATTAAACCCAATCGGCTTTAACCACTTTAGTTTAAACTTCCTTTGAAATTCAAGACTGACATATTCATACGTTTTGTCCTTGTCTTTTGCAATTTGTTGTGCAATCTTAGGATCGGGCTGCAGAAGAACAAGCAGGCCGGTTCCTGTATATTCCGGATAAAAATCGATCTGATCATTCATAAGCGCATCAAAGCAGATCTTTGTTCCACCGAGTCCTGTTTTTGTAGCAACATCATAATCCGTATAACCTTTAATGAGCATACTGTACATCTGCGCCAATATGTATTGCTCTCCAAATATTTTGGAACCTATTTTGACCAGACCGGCATTTCCTTTTCCCGGCCTTTTTGTAAAGGCCGATTTTAACCAGGAAATCTTTCGCGACCTTTTCCGGACTTTGATGTAGATAATCTGTCCTGTAATTGAGATCGGTCATCACCGAATCTGTTATCTTTCCTGCAAGGAGGTCAAGTGCTTCTTCCAGACCTGCGAATTTTTTTAAGGAGGATTCCCTGATAACCGGGGCTGCGTAGTAAGGTGGAAATATTCCCCGGTCATCTTTTAAAATTTTCAGATCAAAAGCCTTGAGTCTCCCGTCTGTGGAATAACCACTGATCACATCCAGTTCTTTAGAATAGGCTGCTTTATACATCACTGCGTCGCTGATCACAATGGTATGTATTTTCAGACCGTAAACGGACCTTAATCCAAGATCTCCATCCTGTCGGCCCATAAATTCAGGGGTGAAGCCAGCGGTAAGGACCGAGCCGTAGGCTGATGGAATCAGGTAAAGCCCGCTCAGTGCAACCAATAACGCAGGAAAAATATACAGGGCTTTCTTGAATTTTTTCAAATTCATTTTTTGAATCCCTGATAGCAGGAGATCCAGAATGATAGCTAATAGTGCTGCGGGTATTGCTCCTGCAAGTATCATATTGGTGTTGTTGAGTGAAATGCCTCCAAAAATAAATTCTCCGAGCCCACCTGCTGCAATATAAGATGCTAATGTAGCCACTCCGACATTGATTACTGTTGCTGTTCGGATGCCCGCCAGGATAACAGGCATCGCCAGAGGCAATTCAATTTTGAAAAGCACTTGCCTTTTGCTCATACCCAGTGCCCGTGCCGCCTCAATTATATGCTGGTCTAAAGAAATGATCCCGGTATAGGTATTGCGTATGATTGGTAGCAAGGCATAAATCAACAGGGCGACAATAGCTGGTTTTGCACCAATGCCTAAAAAGGGGATCATAAATCCGAGAAGCGCTATGCTGGGGATGGTTTGTAGTACTCCGGCAATACCGAGAATACTTCCTGACAGGGATCTTTTACGTGCAATCATAATTCCAAGAGGTAGACCGATTGCAGTGGCCAAAAATAGAGAAATGAAAGTCAGGCCAACATGTTGCAGCGTTTGGCTTAGCAATTTGTCAGATTGTTCCCACATGAATTCCCATAAGGTTTGTTGTTGTTCATTCATGGGACTGAAGGCTTTGGTAGCTGTGGAATGCCTGCGTCAGTTCCTGAAAACCTGCGCTTTTTCGGCTGGTCCCATTATCATCTGAAATAAATGTGATGCGGGCCATAGATCCGGACCTCAAGGATTCTAAGGCCGACCATAAATTGCATTCCGCAGCACATGTTTTTTCTTCTTTTCCTGTTTCTTCGGGTAGGAAATCCCAGAGATCTTTAATTCTTGTGACCTTGAACTCAAGCCTGAGGCGTTGTCCATCAAGAAATTTGCGTGCAAAATCATTGACTGGATTGTACAGCAGATCTTTAGGTGTCCCAATCTGTATGATCTCACCTCGGTCCATCAGACAGATGCGGTCTGCAAGTTCAAAGGCTTCATCTACGTCATGCGTCACCATCAATATGGTCGTGCTTCTGAGTTCCTCAAGGGCTTTAAATTCTTCTTGTATACTGGACCTCGTTACATTGTCCAGGGCACCAAAAGGCTCATCCATCAACAGTACGGAGGGGCTTGCCACCAGCGCTCTCGCCAATCCTACACGCTGCTGCTGTCCTCCGCTTAGCTGATGAGGAAACATGTTCAAACATTCTGCAGGTAGCCGCAGCTTCTCTATCAGTTCTGTAATTCGCTCTTGCGTTTTGTCCTTACCCCATTTCAATAGATTTGGCACAACTGCAATGTTTTCGGCGACGTTGTAATGCGGGAAAAGCCCTGTATGCTGCATCACATAGCCAATGTTTCGCCGCAGCTTTTCCGGTGAATCTTTCGTGATGTCTTTTCCTTTTATCTGAATTTCTCCCGAATCCGGTTCGATTCAGCCGGTTGATCATTTTGAGTGTCGTAGTTTTTCCGCAACCACTGGTTCCCAGTAAGATCAGGTTTTCACCCTCTTCTACTGAGAATGAAATTTTCTTTACCGCAGATGTATTTCCAAAACTCTTACTGATGCCTTTTAACGAAATCATGTGCTTCTACCTTCAATTTTCATAAACAGGTTATTCAGGGATTCTGAATAAGTTGGATGTGCAAAAATACCATAACGGATTTCCTCGTATGTGATCCCTCCCAGCATTGCCATCTGCAGTACAGAGACGATCTCGCCTCCTTCTGCACAGAGCATGGCTGCGCCCAATATTTCTTTACTATCAGCATCAACAATCGCTTTCATAAAGCCCAAAGTCTCTCCGGTTTCTATTCCGCGGGCTACCTGGGTCATTGGAATTTTCGCAACCTCAAAATTTAGCCCCTGTGCTTTCGCTTCGGTCTCAGAAATGCCGACACGTCCTAACTGGGGGTCAGTGAACATGCAATAAGGTACCAATCTATCTTTAGTACTATAATTAGTATCTTTTATAAGGTTTCGGTAGACAATCGTAAAATCATTATATGCAATGTGTGTAAAGGCAGGCCCTCCTTTTACATCACCCAGGGCATAGATACCTTCAATATTAGTTTCAAGTTTGCCGTTCACTACGACATATCCTTTTTCATCAGTTTTTACACCGCAGATTTCCAGATTTAAACTTTCTGTTTGAGGTGATCGGCCTGATGCTAACAATATATGGCTGGCTTTAATACTTTTATTTTTGGCCCCAGATCGGAATTTGAGCTTGACTTCGCCTTTTTCCTTTTCTTCGATTTCATTAAGCTGGACATCGGTCAGGATTTTTATACCTTCATTTTCAAATATCTCAGTTACTGCGGCGGAAATATCTTTGTCTTCGTGTCCCATGATACCTGCTGATTTCTCCAGAATGGTAACCTTGCTTCCAAATCGACGGAACATTTGCCCAAATTCTAATCCTATGTAATTTCCGCCGATGATCACAAGATGTTCCGGCACCTCTTCTAAATCGAGGATGCTCGTAGATGTCAGATAATCAATAGTTTTAAGTCCTTCGATCTCCGGGATATTCGTTTTTGCACCAGTATTGATGAAAATCCATTCGGCACTTATTTTTTCAGATTTCCCGCCTGGCATTTTAATGCTGAGCTCCTTAACTCCGGAAAAGGAAGCCTCGCCAAAAATAACATCAAGTCCTTTTGTCGATTTCAGTCCCTTTTCGGACGATTTACGAAATGAAGCTACAATCTCATCTTTCCGCTGTTTGACTTTTTTAAGGTTGACTTTTAGGCTTCCGATTTCAATTCCCAGCTCAGCAGCCTTTTGTGCCCTGTATGCGATGCCTGCGGAGGCAATCATTGCTTTTGTCGGCGTACATCCATCATTGATACAGGTTCCGCCTATTAGCCTTTTTTCAATAATTGCTGTTTTCTTTCCTGCTTCTGCCAATTTTTTTGCAAGTGGGGTTCCAGCTTGTCCGGCTCCGATAATGATGGCATCGTAGTGCTTCATATATTGCTGTTTTAGAAGATTAAGCCCTGTTATCGGGAGGTTTGTTTAAAATAAGATAACAAGAAAAGGGGAATAAAGGTTTGCTATATTCGCAGGCAATTCTATAGCTATGCAAACCCTGGAACAACTAAAGCGCGGCGTACTTAATGGGGCCATTTCTCTGAAACTTTCTGAAGGACTTTCCGTGTTCCCTGAGGAAATATTTGAGTTATCAGATACACTTGAAGTTCTGGATCTTTCCAGGAATAATTTGACGGAACTGCCGCCTGATTTTGGCAGGTTAAAAAAGTTGAGGATCTTTTTTTGCTCAGAAAATAAGTTCAGTATCTTACCTGAAGTTTTGTCGGATTGCCCGGTATTGGACATTGTTGGTTTTAAATCGAACACCATCGAAAGTTTGTCTCCTGCTGCGCTGAATACGAATCTCCGCTGGTTGATCCTTACTGACAATAAGATTGAAGCATTGCCCGCAGAAATCGGAGCTTGTACACGCATGCAAAAGTTGATGCTGGCTGGAAATCAGCTGTTAGTGTTGCCCGAAGAATTGAAACACTGCAGTAATTTGTCACTGCTGAGGATTTCCGCAAACCGGCTCACTGCCTTGCCCCAGTGGCTTTTATCTATGCCTAAACTTGCCTGGCTGGCCTTTTCAGGGAATCCCTTCTGTATCTCTGTTGATTTGCCATCTTTGCCTTCGGTCAATTGGGCTGATTTGAGTATCTCGCGGGCATTGGGTGAGGGAGCTTCAGGTGTGATCTCTATGGCCAGTAGAACGGGGGAAGAGGGATCCCAGGATATTGCGGTAAAGATTTTTAAAGGTACTGTGACCAGCGATGGCTTTCCCGAAGACGAAAGAAGTGCCTACATTGCTGCGGGTACTCACAGGGGCCTAGTAAATCTGATTGGAGAGATCGAAGGACATCCTGAAGGTAAAACTGGATTGGTAATGGAGCTGATACCTCCGGGATTTTTTAACCTGGGATTGCCACCGAGTCTTGAAAGCTGTACCAGGGATGTCTTTAAAGAAGACTTACAGCTTTCAGTCTTTCAGATTCTTAAAATTGCATCGACGATTGCTTCTCTAGCAGCTCACTTGCACCAAAAGGGAATTATGCATGGTGATCTTTATGCTCATAATACTTTGATAGATCATGACGGAAATACACTGTTCGGTGACTTTGGTGCGGCCTCTTTTTATAATATAGAGGACGTTGAAATAGCCACTGCGCTGCAAGCACTGGAAGTAAATGCTTATGGACAATTACTGGATGATTTAATTTCCTTATGCAATGAGGCATTTGGTCATACGGTATTGTTAGAGTTGTCTTCAATCAGGGACAGATGCCTGCATTCGGACCTTGCTGCACGTCCGGGGTTTGAAGCCTTATCAGAGGAGATTAGCGCTTTGGAAGTGTCTCATTCATCTGCAATTAAGCCTAGCGCAGCAAGCTGACTTTTGGTATCGCCATAACTGGTATGGTAAATACCGGTGCAAGCCCAATCCTTCTGCCACTTGTACAAAGAGCATGCGGTCATCAATGTAAACACTGGTCGCTAAATCGCTTTGCGATATATCTATCGCTACTTTAAAAATATCAGCATCAGGCTTCCGGAAATGAACGAAACTTGAGGAAATGAAAAAGTCGATGAATTCATTGAGCCGGAAGGTTGCGATCCGGTATTGATTTAGCTCTCTGCCTTCATTGCTGATCACTGCTACTTTCAGGTTGTATTTCTTTTTGAGATCACATACCAGTTGAATCATTTCAGGATAAGCCTGGGATTTGCTGACCATAAATTCCTTAAAATCATCTTTGCTGAAACTGCGTTCTTCATAGAACACCAGGCGGTCGAGGTACTCATCCAAAGTGATCTTCCCTACCTCATAAGTGTCAAAAGTCAGGTGATGTCTTTCTTCTGTCTCTTTAAGGTCCAGACCGAAAAGCTGTGACGCCTCATATCTTGCCTGTCTGTCCCAACCGTTCGTCAGCAATACGCCTCCGATATCAGTAAAAAGTGTGGTAATTCTCTTTTGTTGACTCATAGCCAAATATAGATAAAATCAGTTCAGGATTTAAATCAAAAGACCGCAGCCTGAATCTGGCTGCGGTCTTTTGATAAGTTAACAAAGCTTAATAACCTGGATTTTGCTTGAAATCTTTGGTCACATCCAGTGTTGACTGCGGAATTGGGAAAATCCTGCGCTCAGGCTTTGAAGTCGGCTTAGCGCTAAAAGGCAATTCGTATTTGCCAAAGCGGATCATTTGAGGCCTTCTAAGCAATTCCCAATAAGTCTCGAAAGCAATTTCTCGGTACAAGTCAGCCTCAGTCAAAGTGGTAATAGCCCTTCCCGGGGCATTGTTATGATATGCCTCTCTAGTTCTGGAAGTACGCAACAGGTTGATGTCGGCCATCGCTTGTCCGGTTTGTCCTTTACGGAAATAGGCTTCTGCTCTCATGGTATAGATCGCACCAAGGCGGAACAATGGTATATCGACATTACTCGATCCATTACCTTCTTCAGGATCGAATTCGTATTTGAATACACGTGCGCCGCGGTTGATCTCATTCTGTGCATATACAGCTTGCCTTGGGTTACTGAAATTCAATTCAGGAGTAAAGTCCATTCTTGTTCCTGTGCTTTTTTCCATATATAGTTCCGAAACCTTGATCCTGCCATCACTGGTCATTTCGAAACCACCAGCTGAAGTCAGCTTAGGTCCATATTGCGGGCCGAATAGAATTCCACGGGTAAAATGAAACCAAGGAAGGTTATTGCTTTTTGGTACGATGTCTGAAGCAGGTACGCTTCCTGTCGCATCGTTAGTAAACCAAGTACCATCAGCGTATTGATATTTTCTTGAAAAGCGCGGATCATCATGATTACCATCCCATGTAGCAAAAAATTCTGGGCTAATACATGCTGCATTAGTTCCCCTATTTGCTGGAGACGCTCTTTGGTTCCTTTCTACACACACATACGCGAATGAGTTGGAACCATTCCTGATGTAGTCAATTTTCTGTGTAACGACCCAAATTAACTCTGAACCATTGTTATTTTTGATGTCGAAGTTCTCGAAATAGTTGCTCTTCAGCTGGAACTTTCCGGAATTAATTAGCAAAGTACTATAATAGATCACCTTATCCATGTCAGTTTCCGTGCTGTTTACTGCTGGTTCATTGAAATTAAATGAAGCTGCATAGCGGTTTTTAAATACGGCTCGGTTCAGATACATATTGGTCAGTAAGCCATAAGCTGCTTCTTTAGTAAAGCGGCCATTGTGTGTCGATTGTTGCCCAAGACTGGCAAGTGCCGGGATCAATGCCTCAACTTGTTTAATCAGTTCGTCAATCTCCGTTGCGGCCTGTTTAATTTCTAAAGGTGCCTTTTCAATTTCCGGATTACGGTAAGGTGCCTGACCATACAGATCCAGTGTAGTAAAAGTATAGTAAGCGAGTAAGCCTTTAGCTTCTGCCAGGTATAGTTCTTTTTGAGGATGCGTACTTGCACCGACTTCCTTGATGGCGGTCAGAGATCTCGTGATCCCATTGGTGAGGTTGTTCCAGTTGTCGGTTACAATCGCATTGTCCGGAGCCCAGGTAAATTCATGCATCGACCTCCATTTTCCACCATCACCCCAATCGCTTCCACGAGTAGGGAGCAATGCTTCGTCAGTCGTATACTCTTGTAAAGAGAAGATACCGCCATGATCTACAAATACGCCATCTCCTAATCTGTCATAGGCTGCAGCTATTGCGCCTTCAGGACTGGATGCATTCTCGCCCAGTACTTCATCTAGTACGACTTCATTTAATTTTGTACATCCTGTAGAGCATACAATTGCAAGTAGAATCAGGACACGCTGTAGGTTGAATAATTTTTTTGTCTTCATCATTATAATTTTAAGCTAGCACCAAAAAGGAATGTTCTCGCTGTTGGATAGCTGGAGTAATCGATACCCAGCGATTGATTGCCCCCAACTGCTTTGGGGCTGTTGATCAATGGGTCATAACCGCTGTAATCTGTGATGGTCAGCAGGTTTTGACCGGTTACATATAGGTTTAAGTTCTGCAGCCAATTCCAACCTTTGATTTTGAAATTATAACCTAAACGTGCAGAATTCAATCTGATAAAATCGGATTTTTCCAGGAAAAGCGTTGAAATCTGTGGAGAATTAGCAGGGTTTGCGCCTGATTCGTAATAGCCTGTGGCAACGTTGCGATCAGATGCCAGGTTATTAATATTTAAGGCATTCAATCCTGTGTTGTTTACCAGGTAGGCTCCGGTCTGGCCAATAATTGAAAAGGAGAAATCGAAACTTTTATAAGACATTTGACTGTTAAAACCGTAGCTAAACTTCGGTAATGCACTTTCAATGATCTTACGGTCTTTGTCGTCTATGACACCGTCTGAGTTTTGATCTTTAAAGATATTACCGCCCTTCTCATCAAATCCAATGTGTTCTTTGAGATAAAATGAGCCTACGGAATAACCGCTTTTGTAGATATTTGCACGTACATCAGATTGTCCAGGACCTGAGATCCCCCCTGATAGAAGCTCTGAAACGGGCAGGTTTTTGATCTTGTTGTTCAAAGTTGCACCATTAGCATCTATCGACCAGTTAAAGTTTTTGTTGCTGATCACTCTGGAACCTAGCATGAACTCGAATCCCTTATTGACAATCTCCCCGTCAATATTCACCCATACTGTGGGTGTCGGGCTCAAAACGGGAGCGGTGATTTTCAAAATCGCATCTGTGGTCGTCTTATTGAAATAGTCTAAAGTACCATAGACTTTTCCTTTCCATAACTCAAAGTCGAGACCCACGTTATATTGAGTCACTACCTCCCATTTCAAATCTGGATTTGGTGTTCTGGTTACCGAGATCCCGTTCACAAGGTTTAAGTCGCTGTTCAGGTAGTAGCCGTCTGCTGGCGATAAAGCGTAACTGGCTTTAGTAATCTTATTTTCTACTTCCTGGTTTCCTGTCTGCCCCCAGCTTGCTCTTAACTTCAACTCATTCAGTTGAGGAATCTGCTGCAGAAATGATTCCTGTGCAACATTCCAGCCTAATGCAAAGGAAGGGAAATAGCCATATTTGTTGTTGGCGCCAAAGCGTGTAGAACCATCTGCACGAAGAGAGGCGGTCAGGAGGTATTTATTGTTAAATGAATAATTTGCCCGGGAAAAGAAGGACTGCAATTCGTTTTCCTGTGCAAATCCGGATACTCCTCCCTGAACTCCAGTGAATGCAGGGTTGTTTTCTGGTAATACACCTGATCCTTGAGTACCAATTTGATTCATAATGAAACTACTGCCTGAACGCTCAAACTTTTGATAAGAGAAACCACCCAATACTTCTAGTTTGTGTTTATCTTCAAGTAGATTATACGTCAGGTAATGCTCCATCAAAGTACTTTTGGAGTTTAAGTTGTACTGCACATAACGTCCGGTGGGAATTCTATCCGTAACATTGGGAAATAGCGTCGTATTTCTCTCCGCAACGGATCTGTCAAGACCGACATTGAGTTTATACTCGAGGCCTTTTAAAATTCTGAACGAAAGGTCTGCATTGCCCAGAATCCGTGTGGTACGGGTTCTGTCGGTATAAATGCTAAGGAGATAAGCAGGATTGTAATGGGCATTCATATTGAAGTTAGTGTATTTTCCATCTTCTGCAAATACATTCCTTGTGGGATTGGCCATGAGCGTGTGAATGATCAGCTGGCCATCGGAGCCACCATCATCACTGGTCGGCACACCGTCGTCTTTAGTTTCACTGGCCGTGAGGTTAATGCCGATCTTTAAGCGCTGGTTGTCCAAAAAGGATTCTGATCCATTGATCCTTGCTGAAGTACGTCTGAAATCACTGTTTTTTACAATTCCTTCCTGATCCATTTGTGCCGCTGAGGCATAGTAGTTGCCAGAATTGGTCTGTTTAGAAAAGGATAAAGAGTTGTTTTTTGTAACTGCTTGTCTGTAGATTACATCTTGCCAGTCAGTATTTCCGCCATGATCAAAAGCTGGATCTTTAATGGCTTTTCTATATTCTTCGGCCGAAAGTACATCAAGTTTATGCGCTACAGTAGAAAGACCAAGGTAGGAGTCCAGAGAGAAAGTACCTTCTCCTTTTTTTCCTTTCTTAGTGGTTACAATTACCACACCGTTTGATCCTCGAGCGCCATAAATGGCGGCTGCAGATGCATCTTTTAAGACAGTGATTGATTCGATGTCTGAAGTATTGAGAAAGTTCAATGGGTTTTTTGCTCTGGAAGAGCCGAAGCCTACGTTTTGCCCGGTCGGGCTCACATCGTCATTGGTCAAAGGAACTCCATCTACAACAAAAAGGGGCGTACTGCCGCTTCTGATTGAACCGACACCACGAATGGATACGTCCACACCGCCACCTGGTTCGCCTGAAGCGCCAACAACCCTGACACCTGCAACTTTTCCCTGCAACAAGTTGTCAGCAGATACCACTACACCTTGCCTGAAATTCTTTTCATCCAATTGAGTACCGATCCTGTTACATCTTTTTTGGTTTGTTTCCCATATCCAACTACCAGTACTTCACCCAAGCTGGAGGCATCTGATTCCAATTGGATATTCAGCATATCGCTATTCACGACGATCTGTTTGTTTTTGTATCCGATGAAGGAGATTTCCAAAGTCTTACCTCTTACAATTTTAATTTCAAACTTTCCTCCCGCATCTGTAGTGACACCGTTTTTTGTGCCGATTTCTTTTACCGTAGCGCCAGGGAGTGGATCACCATTTTCATCAAGTACTTTTCCTTTTATAATCTCTTGTTGCGACGCTAGCTTTGAAGCAGTTTTTATCTTGCTTTTTTTGCTAACCAATACAAGGTTATTCACGATACTGTAATCGAAACCTGCTTTGTCTGCCAGGTTTTCCAATATGACTTTTAAAGGACTGCTATAAGCCACAGTGTATTTTTTTTGATCAGAAATGATAGCTTCGCTATAACTGAACTTATAACTGGTCTGTTTACTCAACTGGGAGAAAATGTCGACCAATGTGCCGCTGATTGCACTGTGCTTGTCGCCCTTAGGACTTTTAACGAATGCTTTTGACTGTCCTGTCTGGATAAACAGAAAAATTATTGTCAAAAAGCAAATGCTTTTAAAATTAAGATAGGTATATTTATGATACATATTTGAGTTATTAATTTTTATTGATACTTAATCATTGGCCGCGGTTGTCTTCAGCAACTGCGGTTTTTTATAATGTTACTTTTATGGTCTTATCATATGTGCTGAATTTTAAGTGTGTGATATAATTGATTTGGTCTAAAATGTTTTGAAGGTTCAGGTCGCCCTTAATGTAGATAGTCATTTTGGTGTCCAGAATTTCGTCGCTTGCTGCCTCGAAAGAAACGCCGTACCTATAGCTTAGTAAGGTGAATACCTTAGCTATAGTAACATTGGTCAATTCTACATCTTTCTGGTACCAATTGCCCAAAAACGCACCGTTTGCTTTTTGTTTTTTAAGCCCGTTGAGTGAGTATAGTGCCTCTTCGTCTGGAATTAGATCCAGACTTTCATTGTTAGAAGAAACATTTACCTTTCCTGTAACTACAGTCACACGGCATTCCTCTTTGCGCAGACTGATGTGAAATGAGGTTCCGAGTACCTTTGTTTTGATCTGATTGGAGGTGATGATGAAGGGGTGCTCCGGATCTCTCGCCACTTTAAAAAAGGCATCTCCTGTTAGCAGCGATACGGAGCGTTGTTCCGCATCGAAATGAGTTGGATATTTAAAACTTGAATTTGCTGCCAGGTAGACCTTTGTACCATCTGCCAACTTGATAGAGTCGGCCGTAGATTTTGTACTGAAAGTTATAGATTCAGCAGAAGTTGTTTGAGACTTTAACAAGATCCCAATCGTCAGCATTAATATCAGACTCGCTGCAATTGCATATTTATAAAGATTCAGGAATGGCTTCCTTAATTTTTCTGGTGTGATATTCCTGTAAATGTCTGCTGCTATTTTTTCTTTCGGGCCCATAGTTGCATCATCCCATATTGCGGCATCAAATTCCTTTCTTATGAAATTATCCAGTAGACTTTGTTCTGTTTCCGGGATTTTCTTTTCTTCACTTTTTTCTATCAGTTCCCGGAGCTGATGCCTTTCTCTTTTTACCATTTTACTTTTTATTCGGACATAAGTACCGAGGAGGTCTAAAAAGTACTATCGAGATTTGTTATGGTATAATTAAAGAATTGTTAAGCGGATCAAAATGATCAGCAATAGAACATAAAGTTCTCCTGCTTCATATCGAAGCTGCTTTAAAGCAGTTGAAATCTGATTCTTTACGGTTTGCTTGGAAATGTTGAGCTTAAGTGCAATTTGTTCGATATCCATTTGATCCAGCTTGCTCATCATCAGGATCTCCTTCCGCTTTTCCGGCAGGTTTTCCAATAGGGCATAGAGTCTATCCATTCTCTCCGCTTCCTCTTGCTGGCTATTTTCCATCTGGTAATCTTCAAAGCGTTCATCAAGTGGTGTCGTATCAAATGTTTTGTCCCTGTAGGCTTTAAATACCTGGTTTTTTGCTGATCTGAATAGGTAATTTTCTAAGGAGGTAATGTTGAGCGCTGCCCTTCTCTCCCAGAGATCTGTGAAGATATCCTGAACAATGTTTTGTGAGATGTGGCTATCCCGCGTCATCTTAAAGCAGAAAGCATATAGTTTTTCCCAATGCTGAATGTATATCTGTTCAAAGTCTTTAAGATCTTTCATTTCAGGACATCGATTTATCGTACGCTAAGTAACGTGGGCGACATGTGCTCAAGTTTACTGCAACGTTATCATTAAATTAAATCGACAGCTATTTTTAGCTCCTGGCAATTGTCCTGAAAGTCAGATTGATTCTGGGTTTGTGGATAATCTTAGTAGGAGGCAGGCGATGCAGCCAATGTTGTTGTGTTATGCCCGCCATGACCAGTAGACTGCCATGTTCCAGCAATAATGATATGATCTCTTTGCTTTCTTTATGTTTAAAGGAAAATTTTCTTTCTGCACCGAAGGAAAGGGAAGCAATAGCACCATTCTTCTTCAGGTCTTTTTCTCCGTCGCTATGCCAGGCCATTCCTTCCGTCCCGTCATGGTATAAGTTTAAAAGGCAGGAATTGAACGATTCACCAGTTGCCTCTTCCGACAAGCGTTTCAGCACTAATAACTCGGGAGTCCAGACTAAGGCTTTTTTAGTGATATTGGAATAGGTATACTCGAATTCTGAATCTCCATACCAGGCTACTTTTCTTTTAGTGAAGATGGTTTTTCCAAACATAACGGCTTTGTCGTTTTCCCAGGCAATGTTCTGCAACAGACTTTCAAACTGATGATCTGCATGACTTGCAGACAATAGTTTCCCATAGTAATTGGCTATACCGTCCTTAGGTAAGAGATTTTTCTCCGGATCGGCCTTTAAACTAAATAGTTCCATCTGTTTTTGCGGCTTCCCATCCAATGATGGCTGTTTTTCTAATGCTTCCCCACATATAGCCCCCAAAGTTTCCGGTCGATTGAATCACACGGTGACAGGGGATCAGAAATGCAATGGGATTGCTACCTATAGCTGTTCCTACTGCCCTTGAGGCTTTTGGGCTATCAATCTGCTCTGCGATACTGCCATAAGTAGAGAGGCCTCCCATCGGAATTTTTAAAAGGGCCTCCCATACTTTCAGTTGAAAATCGGTGCCTTTTAAATGGAGCTTAATTCCTGGCATTTTGCTCCAGTCATTCTGGAAAATCTGCAATGCAGACGCCTGCAGATGATCCGATTGATGATTTAAGGTCGCGTTTGGAAATTTCCGCTGAAGGTCTGCTAATGCCAGTTGCTCATCTTCATGAAATGCCATGCAGCAAATTCCCCTGGCTGTAGAGCCGACAATCAGGTTTCCGAAGGGGCTCTCTGCAAAATTGTAATTTATAGATAAGTCCCTGCCACCATTTTTAAATTCTGCAGGGGTCATACCTTCTATGCTGATGAAAAGATCATGCAGCCTGCTGCTTCCTGAAAGACCTGTTTCATAGGTAGCTTCCAGGAGTGTCGCATTGTTTTTGAGCAGCGTTTTCGCATGCGCAATACTGATATACTGCAAGAATTTCTTCGGTGTTGTGCCCGCCCATTTATTGAACAAACGCTGAAAATGAAAGGGACTGATGTTGACCTGCTCAGCGATGTCATAAAGCCCTGGTTGACTGCGGAAATTATCCGATATGTAACTGATGGCCTCGGCAATTCGGGCATAATTGATTTCGTCTTGGGTATCCATAGGTGTTGAAACGTGAATCAAATATCCGAGTTATTTTTTCGGCAAGCAATCTGAATCTTGCTATCTTGATTTCCTTTGGTCATCTTTGTTGTATGTCGTCACACCATATCGTTCGTGAAAAACAAGAGCCTGCACTCTATATCCACCATTTAGGAGCCTTCAATGAGGAGTATCTCGGTCAATTGCTGGAATGGAGTCCTACCCTCATTGTCAATGCTACTGACTATGAAAAGATAATGAGCCTTGGCTTAAAAGTGGATGCCGTAGTCAACGCTGCGGATAATAATTTCTTTCAGGAGAATACCAAAATAATAGCTGCAAATGCCGATTCTCTGGATGCAGTGCTGGATTATTTAATCGGGCAAGGCTATCCGGCAGTTAACGTAATCGACTTGAAAAGTAATCTTCGGGAGTTGGGTAGTTATGTCGAATCTATTAACATTGTCGTGTTTACAGAGACAGAAAAAGCCTACGCCATCAAATCTGGGTTCAAAGTCTGGAAACCGAAGGGCAGTATATTTTATATCGAGGTCGTTTCTTATTTTGAGGCTAATAATTTAATGCAGAAGGAGAATGCAGAATTTGAAGTAGTAAGCGATGGTTTTGTTGAATTTAGCTTTAGTACACCTTATTTATTTATCAGTGAAAAGTTATGATTATTTTAAGAAAAGCCAAAGAAGATGATATTGCCGTAATTCAGGATCTTGCCGAGCGTACCTGGAGAATCACTTATGCCGAATACTTGTCGGAAGAACAGATTGATTATATGCTCCTGAAAATGTACAACAAAGGAGAATTGTTTTCGCAATTGCAGGCTGGACATCATTTCCTGATTGCCGGCACGAGTCATGACCTGGGTTTTGCCGGTTTTTCTGTCGTCGATGCCGGGAATCGAATATATAAGCTCCACAAGTTGTACGTACTTCCGGAAGCACATGGACAGGGTGTTGGAAAGCTGCTGATCAATGAAGTGATCAGCCTGGTTAAAAAAGAAGGCGGGCTTGCCCTCCAGCTCAATGTAAACCGCAACAATAAGGCTGCTGAATTTTACAAAAGAGCGGGCTTTGAAATCAAAGAAACCGTCGACCTTGATATCGGTAACGGTTTCTTTATGAATGATTATGTAATGGAAATGCCTTTGTAAGGGCTATTCAACGAGTCTGGGGATTCTGCTTGGTGTATCTGTTCCTTTCACAATGCTGATCGCACTCTTTGCTATTGCTTTTATGGTTGCCAGAATATTTTCTGTATCCAGTGTGCTGTATTCATCTTTAACCGTATGGTAAAATTTGTCCGTGTCAATTTGGTCGGTACTGATCGTATGTGCCGGAACACCTAATGCCGCCAGCGTTGCATTGTCGCTCCTGTAAAACAGGTTCTGGCTGGTGTAAGGATCCGGATGAAATGCAAACTCTGTTCCCGCAAGGTTTTTCTGTAAAATCTTCCCAAAATCTGATTTGTCGAACCCAGTGATAAAGGCCGTGTTTTTGCCAAATTTGCTCTCTTTGCCGATCATCTCTATATTGAACATAGCGATAACATCATCTGGATTTAGTTTGCTGGAGAAATATTTTGCACCGAAACCTCCGATCTCTTCTGCAGTAAAGGCAACAAAGATCAAGGTTCTTTCATTATTGTTTAGTGCTTTATAATATTTCGCCAGTGATATCATTGCTGTTACCCCTGAAGCATCATCGTCTGCACCATTAGCAATACTATCCTGTGCATCACCTTTCACAATTCCCAGGTGATCATAATGTCCGGAGAATACCACGATTTCTTTTGCCTTTGACTTTCCGGGAATCATCCCTGCAACGTTAAATAATGGTCTTTTATCAGTTTCATTTCTAGAAAAGCTTTGCCTGAAACTGCCTTCAGTTGTGAGCGGCACCAAACCAATTGCTTTAAATTCAGCCTCAATAAAAGATGCTGCTCTGTCAATACCGGGGGTATATGTCCCTCGTCCTTCCATTTCATCGCTGCTCAAGGTTTTGATCAGGCGATCAGCATAGTCTTTGGTGATGATTTTGTTGATGTCCTGTGCCGAAACCTGCTGAACAATCAGTAGGGCAAATAAAAAGTAAATTAGTCTTTTCATATAAAGTTTAGTTAGTTTTCAACTGCTGTTTTCTCCTCTCAATTTCTGTGGCGGTACGGGTATCATGTACACCATCTATTACGGTGATTTCATAATCTTTATCCTTATCTGATTCATAGATTTGAACCGTCTCCAGATTTTCAATAGACCTGTCATATGGACCTTTACTGCTCATCAGTTTTACAAATACGGGTAAACATTCAAAGAAAATGAACAGCATGCCGATAAAGGCAATCGCTAATGCCGTGTTCGGGTCACGCTCTCCTTTGGTGTCGAAACCCAATTGTCCCAAGGCCCAGTTTCGGTCTGCAAAGCCTGCTATGCTGGTCAGACTATCCAGCTGTTTTCCGGTATAAAGCTTCTCAGTCATCAGGCCATCAAATTGCTTTCTGTTGTCTACAAAGCCATCCAGCCTTCTGATCTCTGCAGATAAACTGTCGAGGTTCTGTTCCCGCTGCTTAAGTTCGGCCTCTTTCCTTTTGGCGTATGGCCCGTAACCCATAACCCCGGAAGTCTCGGTAGTTTTATTACCGAAGATCTCGAAGTTTAGTTTTTGACGATCGGCTTTTATAGCGCTCTGCATAGAATCCCGTTGTGCTTTGTTATCATTTAACTTGCCGATCTCAATCTTATATTTATTGTCAAACGCTGCATTTAAGGTGTCAATCCTGGAGCGCTGGTTATTCAGATAGCTGGTCTTTAAACGCTCCTTGATCTCTTTGTCGAATATTTTTAGTTCCAGAGGACGCGAAATGACGATCCCGATCATTATGGCAAGCAGTATCCTCGGTGTGGCCTGCAGGATTTGCTTATTATTGGATGCGCTTTTGTTAATGCCGGATACAATGTAACGATCCATGTTAAAGATCGCCAGGCCCCAGAGCAGTCCAAATAGCAAGGCGAAAATCACAGTTGTGGCGTCGCCTTTAAACACAAAATACATGGCATAGCCACCAGACATTGCAGCGAACAAACCAGTGAAGAAAATGGTTGCGCCGATACCTATATACTTATTGTGTTCAGTCGGATGCTTTTCCAGTGTGGAAATGTGTGCTCCCGAGCAAAACCAAAAGAAACGTGATAAAGAATTCATGATATAAACCAAAGTTAACAAAGAATACTATTTAAACGCCCGTGGCATTAAGTTGTTACAGATTAATCTTACTACTTCCTACTCACTACTATCTACTCACTACTACCTACTCAATACTTCCCACTAATTTGTATCTTTGAAAAAAAGTTAAAACGACATGATTAAAGAAATAACTGTAGAAGAGCTTAAAGAAAAATTAGACAATAAAGAAGATTTTCAACTGATCGATGTTAGAGAGACGTTTGAATACGAAACCTCAAACCTCGAAGGAATCAACATCCCTTTAGGTGGTATTTTAATTGAAGCAGATCAGATTGCAACTGATAAGCCCGTAATCATCCACTGCAGAAGCGGAAAAAGAAGTGCGGCCGCAGTAATGCAGCTGGAGCAGCAATTGGGGCTTACCAATCTTTATAACCTTAAGGGAGGTATCTTAGCCTGGCAGGAAGCTTTCGATCCAAACATGCCTGTATACTAAGTATGGGAAAGAAGATTGCATTAAATGTTTTTTATAACCTGGGAATCATCATCTCCATTTTTGGAATGGTCTGGGCTTATAATAACGCAAAATATCCGGTGATCGCACTTTTTTTAGCTACCGCCGGGTTTTTCGTTTATCTGAAAATACAGCTGGTAAAAGAAATGCGCAATTCACTTAAGAAGAAGTAAACAGTCCGGCTGGTACTTCTTCTAACCCCAGGCCGGGTAGGTTGTTCAATAAGTATCGCCCGTCTTCCATTTTCGGGGCTTCGAAAGGATTGTTCTTCGTCAGCCAGGGTCCGTCAAGGTCAGCCCAGTCACAAAGGGCTGCCAGCGATATGCCGGCCTGCGTAGCGCAAGAGGTTTCACTCATACATCCAATCAATATTTTCATTCCGTACAAGCGTGCCCTTAAGATCATCTGATGTGCTTCGTACATCCCACCGCTCTTCATCAGCTTAATATTAATGCCATGGTATGCGCCTTTAATGGTTTCCAGATCTGCCAGCCGCTGTAAAGCTTCATCTGCCAGTATCGGAATCGGACTTCTTCCTGTCAGCCAGGCATTCCCCTCCAGATCGGCTTTATCCATAGGTTGTTCTATCAATAATGCGCCCTGCTCATGCAACCAATAGATCATGTCTATAGCTTGTGCTCTGTCTGTCCAGCCCTGATTGGCATCGATGTATAAGGGTAAATCGCTTACGCCTCTAATGGTACGGATCAATTCCCGGTCGTTATCCCTTCCCAGTTTGATCTTGAGCACTTTAAATCCTGTCGCATCCAATACTTTTTCACGAATTACTTCAGGACTGTCGATTCCAATGGTATACGAGGTGAGGGGCATTTTAGCGGGATTTGCAGCATAAATCTCATGGCAGGACTGCTTTAGCAACTTTCCCTTGATGTCATTCAGTGCGATATCGATAGCTGCCTTTATCGCAGGCTGACCTTGATCAATACTGTCCAGGTAATCAATGATCTCTTCAAAATTAAAAGGAAAAATGAATCTGTTCCAATCTACTTTATTTAAAAAAGCAATTGCGCTTTCAATGCTTTCACCCATGTAAGGCACCATTGATGCTTCTCCATAACCCTCTGTGTGCTCATAAGTCAACCTGATGAGCATAATGGGAGTACTCGTCCTGGTAAATTTTGCAATGGAAAAGGGATGTTTCAGCTCCAGTTGATAGGGTTTATAGGCAAGTTGCATGGGATGTGCTTTGATAATGTAAAATAATTTGTGCTGAAGCGAATGTAAAAATAATATGCCTAATATTGTGCCTAAGTATGAATAGCACCGTGTACCAGCCCTTTAAGAACTTCGATTTTAAATATAAAAACTGTTTCCTGAGTGGAGATACTTTCAATACGCCGATAGTAGAAATTCCAATTCTACCGGAATGGTTGCTAAAAGTAGCTAATTTTAGTGGTGAGGAACAGATTAAGTTACTGGATGAAAGTGTCAGATCTTACAACACTTTGAAGGTACCTTGCAATACTGAGTTACTGACTCATTTTCTGGAACCGCTTGAAGAAAAGATTGCAACTGCTTTTGCCGGAGGCTATGCTACAGTTTCAAAATTGGATGAAGTAGATTTATTCAGGTGGATCGGTAAGTTTATGTACAGTCTGATCTATATTGAAATGAATGCTGCGGTACGTTTGCAGCAATTGAGCGCGGATGGGGTAAATATGTCACAGGGCCTTATGCATAAGTTCGGTAACCTGCACACCATGATCCAGGGAATCTATCTGGATGTGGTCTTCGAAGAATTCAGCCCCTGGTCGATCCTCGTCGTTCCTTTAGAGGACACCGATACACCTTTCAGCTTCAGGGATGAGATCAATACCATGACTTTCTCTATGAAACTGGGCGACTTCGGCATCATTGCCTGCTTGCAGGATAATGGGACAAATAAAAAATTCCATGGTGAACTGCTACAGCAGATTGAAGCAAAGGCCTTGTCAGCACCTCAGTTCGAAGAGCTTTGTGCCAGGTTCTATTATTCTGCTTATCTGTTCAACAGGCTTCCTGAATATGCAATTTTGCCTGTGGAAGGTTCCATCTACATCGACGCAATGCCATTGCGCGGTACGTTGAATAAGCCATTGTTTGACCATTGGCAACATAAAACGTATGCCCAGGTCCTGCAGGATTTTTGGAAGCCATGGGGGCATACGCTATTTGAGATCATTAAGGACCCTACAAAACCAATTAGCTACTTCGATCCGGCATCACTGCCAGAAACCAATTAACCGATTTTGGCGAGGATCTGTCCAATGAACTGAGGGATAATACCCGGAACGACCAGTACCATCACGATCATTCCTGTTAACGCCCCAAAAAAGTGGGCATCATGGTTGATGTTGTCTCTCGCCTGCTTCGCTGCATATACACAATAGACCAGGTATAAAGGCCCAAATACAATCGCCCAGATTGGAATAGGAAGGGGCATAATATATAGAGTGGCAAATGGAAAGTGAAGTATCGCTGCAAATAACACCGCGCTCACTGCACCCGAAGCGCCTAAGCTATTGTACCAGATGTCGTTTTTATGCTTGATTACGGTAGGGATATCACTCAGGATCAATCCAACAAAATAAACTGCGGCAAACTGTCCGGATCCGATGGCCCGCTCCAAGGGAAAGCCAAAAGAAAAGAACGTAATCATATTAAAGATCAGGTGCATCCAGTCAGCATGGATCAGCCCGCTTGTAATCAGTGTATATACTTTTTGACCACGGGAAATGCTGAATGGGTTCAGCATAAACTTGCCATAGGCATTATGGTCATTAAAAGCATAAATACTTGTGATCACGGTAAACAACATGATCAGGGAGGCGACAGGGGTCTCGTTAAGGTATTCCATTTTTTTTTATCTAAGCTGTAATTCGGTATCGGTGATTAACCGTGCAATGGGGTAGCGGGAATATGTTTTTTCGTAATAATCAGAATTTTTATAGACAAAGTCAAGTTGTGCGCCGGCATTTTTACTTAATTCGGGATTTGCTATTTTAGCTGCCTCCAGCTTTTTCTTCAGCTCGGGATTTTTCTTCAGTAGTTCTGCTGCAGTATCTTCAAAGACATAGGCAGAGAAATGTTCTTTCATACCTAAAATGCCATCGAAGAAATTCCAGTTGAAAAAGGAATCGGTGGCTTGTGGCTCCAGGGTTTCCAGAATATAACGGTTTGCCGCCTGGTCTGTATAGACTATATAGTCGCCTTCATAATACTGCCATTGCTGCGTTACTGTAGCTAGTTTTACGGCGGAATGCAAATAATGCCCTTCAAATGGTTTGCTCACCGTCTTATAATCAGAAATATAGTAAGACGCTACGTCGATCAGCATATCCTTTTTTAACCTGGACATTTTCACCTGGTTCAGTTTGAGCAGTTCAATAACTTTGTCCCATGCTTGTGGAATGATGTAGGCAATTGGCTTTGTCACACTCAATGCTGGTTCAAAATTATTCCATTCCCTGATCTTTTTAGTATAAGGCTGAGACCTATCGTAGTAAAGTCGATCTATGCCGCTGATTTCACTTGGTTTTTTCTGTGCCGCATAACCTTTAAACTCGATTTCAGCTGACACAGTTTCATTTAATTTCCATTCCAGGGGAAATTCTGTCTGGCTGGCCGTTGCAACGTCTGCCTTTTTTTTATTCTCGCCAATCAATTTTGCGTCACGTGCTACCAGATCAATGTAGATCTGTAACAATCGGTAGGTCGATGCTACACGCTGCTCGTAGTTTTTTAGCATATGCGTCTCCGGCATGAAACCAATTGTATTGTGTAGTGTCGTATATCCCGTGGAATAGCGTGGCGATTCCAGAAATCCCGTGATCCCGGCATCTGGCGTTTCCTCAATTGAGTTGACATAAGGAATCATTTCGAAGCCACTTTTTTTCATTTCTGCGTATAAGTGGGGAAGCATTATTCGAGTCATGTAATCTGATAGCAGGGGATTGAGCTTATCTTTTTGCGTTGGGATCAGCGTCATGATATATTGATAGTCGGCACCATTACTGGTATGCGTATCTACAAAAATCTCCGGTTGCCAGATATTGAAGATCTCCTGGAAGCTCCTTGAATTTTTACTATCTGTCTTTATAAAGTCCCGGTTAAGGTCGTAATTCTTGCTATTCCCTCTGAAGCCGTATGCAACCGGCCCGTTTTGATTTGCCCTTGAAGTGCTGCTGCGGTTAAAAATTCCATCGATATTGTAAACTGGAATGATGCAGATCACCACATCCTTTGGCAACCGGTTTCCCTTAAGCAGATCCCGCGCAAGCATCATACTGGCATCTATGCCTTCAGGCTCCCCGGGATGGATGCCATTGTTGATCAGCAATACACGTTTATCGGACTTTCTAATTGTTATAGGGTCAAAGTTTTTATCTGGAGAAAGAACCAGTAAATGCAGTGGTTTGCCGAAGTCCGTATTTCCATAACTCAGCAATCTGGCCCTTGGATCGCTTTTTTCCAATAGCTGATAATGGCGGATCACCTGCTCATAAGTTGCCGTTTCTTTTTTGCCGCTTGCCTCATAGGGTGTCATTTGTGCGGATGTATCCATAACGATGAAGAGAAGTAAGAATAAATAGCTGTATTTCATTATATGGGTTTCAAATCAATACAATGATTTTTTCGACAGGCCCAGTAAACCGAAATTATATCTGAAACCGAAAGAAAGGTAAGTATAAACATCCGGATTGCCGTTTTCAAATTTGATAGGAGAGTCGTCATATCCATCCATTCCCTCGCCAAGGCTTAGGTTTACCTGGTAATTTAAGTTGATCCCTATCTTCGGCCTGCCTGAACGGTCAGGGAAATAGTAGTTGATCCCCGTAGTTAAAGGTATGATCAAATCTGTTGATTTATCTTTCCCTGGAAATATATAGGGGTTTGCCGTATTCCTGGTGCTTGGCTTTACAACCACCCGGTTTACATCGTTTTTTATCAGTCCTGCTCCTCCACCGATATAGAACCATTTTACAGCATTGGCAAATTCACTCCGGTTGAAATCAATTAATGCCCCCAGGTAAAGCTTTCCGTTGATGCTCCCCGTCATGTAAGAATTAATGAATTCTCTTTCATTTGGATCGTTGTAAATATCGCCGCCCCTGATCTGTCCCATCTGGAATTCCCCGCCCAGGCTCAGAAAAGGTGTCAGGAAGTAGTCTGCGGTACCGTACCCTGCAAAACCTAAGGCATGCTCCTGTACATCAGTGAAAGATTGTGTTACGCCGTATCCTGCACCAATGCTCAACTTGTGGAAGTTGGACTGCGCCATGGCAGTCATGCAGAAGAATAAAGTCAGGAATGAAATAAATGTCTGTTTCAAGGTATCTTCTTTAAGTTTATATAACTTTGGGTTTTTAATACGAGTATGCTAAATTATCAAAATAAAAACAAAACACTTCAAGGCAGGTTTACAAAGTACGTACAGATTGATACTCAGTCTGATCCATTGTCGCCAACTGTGCCTTCTACCGAAAAACAGAAAGATCTTGGAAAGGTGCTTGTAGCAGAACTTTTAGACATGGGCATTGCTGACGCACATCTTGATGAATTCGGATATGTTTATGCCACAATAGCCGCGACCAGCAATAAGCAGGTTCCTGTAATTTGCTTTTGCTCACACATGGACACATCTCCCGACTGTAGCGGTAAAAATGTAAAACCTATTATACATCAGAATTACCAGGGTCAGGACCTGGTCTTACCAGACGATCACACAATTGTATTAAAGATGTCGGAACATCCGGACCTCAAAGATCAGATCGGGAACGACATCATTACGGCCAGTGGCACAACTTTGCTGGGTGCCGACAACAAAGCGGGTGTTGCTGAGATCATGGAAGCTGCTGCTTTTCTGATGGAGCACCCGGAGATTAAGCACGGCACAATAAAAATTCTGTTTACACCTGATGAAGAGATTGGACGCGGTGTCGATAAAGCAGATTTAAAGAAATTAGGTGCCGACTTCGGCTATACAGTAGATGGCGAAACTTTAGGTTCTATAGAGGATGAAACATTTTCTGCCGACGGCGCCGTGCTGAACATCTATGGTGTAAGTTCGCATCCGGGATTTGCAAAAGGCAAAATGGAAAGTGCAATTAAGATTTTATCTGACGTGATCGGAGCTTTACCGGCAGACTGTCTTTCTCCGGAATCTACTGAAGCGAAGGAAGGTTTCATCCATCCGGTAAGCATCAGCGGCAATGTAGAACAAGCGGAAGCCCGTTTCATTTTGCGTGCCTTTAACGATGAGGAACTTCAGGCAAATGGTGAATTACTGGATGCTGTAGTCCAGAACATAATCGAAGATTTTCCTAATTCGACTTACGAACTGAAGATTACGGAGCAGTATAGAAACATGAAAAAGGTGTTGGACGAGTATCCACAGGTAGTTGCAAATGGAATCGAGGCCATCAAAAGAGCTGGTATTACACCAAAACAACAAAGTATCCGCGGTGGTACAGACGGATCACGTCTTTCGTTCATGGGACTGCCTTGCCCGAACATTTTTGCGGGTGAACATGCTTTCCATGGCAAACAGGAATGGGCTTCTGTGCAAGATATGGAAAAAGCAGTGCAGACCATTGTCAATATTGCTGTAGTCTGGGAAGAACAGGCTTAAACCATTTTTTAGCGGGGTTAGCTGATAAGGGTTAATCTCGCTAAATATTGATCAGAATCATCTTCAAAAATCACCTCTGTGTTCCAGCCTTGTTCTAAGGCCACTCCTGCAAGTGTTTTTTGGTCTACATAGATCCATTTGAACCAGTTACCCTTCAGGCTTTTATATTCATATCTAAAACTAACTTCGCCGTAATAACCATTTAAAGGGAAAGCAATTTCCTGGTATAGGTATGATAAATCTGAACTGTCAAATAAGAGTTGTCCTCCGGGATTTAGTAGTGTTTTTACATGCTTGAGGAAAGATTTCAGTCCCGGCAATGATCCTGTAAGCCCTATGCCATTCATCATAAACAGTAATGTATCATAAGTCTCACCTTTATAAGTGAGGATATTTCCCTCAATCGCTTTTTTCAGGCCCCTTTGTTTCATGATCGTGACGGCAGCTGCAGAAATGTCCATGCCAGTCACATCAAAACCGCGGTTTTGCAGTACGAGTGCATGACTGCCTACTCCGGCACCCACGTCCAGTACCTTACCTTTGCAGAGCGAAATGGCCTTCAATTCTAATTCGGGCATCTTATCCTCATCCCTAAAATAGATGTCGACCGGCATCTCTTCCGGCTCATCATAGGAATTATGAACCCAGAGCGTTTCTGCCGGTGGTTTGGTATATTGGTCTTTTAAAGCTTCGCCGAAAACATCCATGCGACAAAGATAAATCTTTAGAGTTCAAATTCCTGATGATATTCAGGTATAGCCACATGTTTAAAGCCCTTTTCACGGATACGTGATGCAAATTTCTGTTGTACATCATACTCTCCATGAACAAGGAATAACTGCTTTACCTTTGCAGGGTCTTGACAGGCAAGGAAATGCAGCAGATCTTCGTAATCCCCATGTGCACTCATCGACTGTATAGACCTGACTTCTGCTGTTACATCATATTCCTGGCCAAACATCCAAACCTGCTGTTGGCCAGCAATCAGTTTCCCTGCCAGTGAGCCGGGCGAGGCGTAGCCCACCATCAGGATCGTATTTTTCTGTTTTTCTATATTATTACGTATGTGATGTCTAACCCTTCCACCCTCTGCCATTCCGGAAGATGCAATGATTACACAGGGCCTTGGATCATTATTAAGGGCTTTGGATTCCTGCACATTTTCAATAAACTTTAATCCTTTGAAACTGAAAACATCATCATCCCGCTTCATGATTTCTTTCACGCCGCTGTTGTAAGATTCAGGATGGTTCTTCAACACTGCTGTAGCCTCCATAGAAAGAGGACTATCTACATAGTACTGAACATCCGGAAGCTGGTTTTTTAGTTCCAACGAATTTAAAGCGAAAAGTAATTCCTGTGTGCGGCCTACGCTGAATGCTGGAATAATGACTTTCCCTTTTTTTATCATGCAGGTGTTCTGGATAATCTCACGCAGGGATTCTTCTATAGGTTCTAGGTCTTTATGAAGTGAATCTCCATAGGTAGATTCCATAATGATGTAATCTGCCTGAGGATATCTTTGCGGACTCTTTAGAATCAGATCGCCATAGCGACCCACATCTCCACTAAAAGTAATTGCATGCTGCCGGCCATCTTCTCTGATGTTCAGGTGTACCGCTGCACTGCCGATAATATGTCCTGCATCCGTAAAACGGAGGCTAATCTGCTCATCGATAGTATAATCCTCCAGGTATTCTACTACTTTAAATTGCCCCAGGGTTTTTTGAACATCTTCCTCAGTGTACAGGGGCATTTCCTGATCTTCTACCTTTTTGATGTGCTTGTTTACGTATTCCGTGTCCTGCATATTGATTTTTGCAGAATCCAGCAATAAGATACGGGCAAGTTCCAACGTGGCCGGAGTACAGAATATCGAACCTTTGAAGCCTTCAGCTACCAATCGGGGCAACAATCCGCAATGGTCAATATGCGCATGCGATAAGACCATGTACGTTACTTCCTTCGGGTGGAAGCCAAAGGATTCATTTAGTCCATCTGTAACTTCGCCCATTCCCTGGAACAGGCCGCAGTCTAATAATATTTGTTTATTGTTGTTTAGCGTAATCAGGTGTTTACTACCGGTAACGGCACGTGCCGCACCATGAAAAGCAATTTTCATTCAGTATTACGCCCTAACTTTTGAGATGGTATCTTTTACTTTATCCGTTACATCTGCAAGTTTGTCTTTCGACGAATCGATCAGATCACAAAACCAATCTGCTACTTTATCTTTTACTTCTCCGTTTTTATCTGAACTCAAGATCAATGCTACTGCTGCGCCAAGTGCTGCTCCTGCCAATACTCCTGCTATAATTTTTGTTTCCTTTTTCATAATTCTATATTTTATGTAATGTAAACAAAAAGGAGAGGGAATAGTTCGGTAAAACCAGCAAAAATTCAATAAATTAGATAATCATGTTGAAAATCCTTTCCTATCTCAATATCGCATTTGCTTTGCTATACTTTTTTTTATACCTGCTGAATAGCATCTCGCCTACCATTTTTGCTATACTGTTGGTTATCCTGCACAATGGCCTGTCCTTAAGAGTAGTTCAGCAGGATTTAGCTTTCAGGAGCTGGCACTACCTTCTGGCTTTGGCCAACCTGATCTTCGCAGGTTTCCTGTTTAGCTGGCTGATCAATATCATCGGCGCTTCTCTGGAATACAATTATTTTGCGAACAGTTGGTTGTACATTCTGATCAGCGCTTTGTTCTTCACCAGCATCTTACTTCAGTTGGCAGCCATGCTGTTCAGAGCAAAGGCTTAACTGCCTTTCACTCTGTTCAGGATATCCTCACTTCCGGTTTTGCGTTCTTTCTTTTGAATGTTTTGGTTTCCAAATCTATAGGAAAAAGAAAGTATTGCCCTGCGGCTATCTAGCCGAATATGAGTATCCATGTCTATATTGCCATAAAGTGTATTTTCCCGCAATTGTCTGCTCTGGAAAATGTCATTGACCATGAGTTTGATCGTAGCTTTTTCATTCCATACTTGTTTTTGTATTCCTGTAGAGATTATGTAATTTCCTTTGTAACGGGAGATGCCATACACCGAGGGGCCATTATAAATTCCTGTTAGTTCTATGCCATATCCTTTGCCGGCTTTGAAGCTGTGTTGTGAGTTGAGGTTAAAGCTGGTCGCAGTGGTCTTCACCGGTCCTTTGTCTCCTTCGCCGCTGTATTCATTTCGGAATACATTGGCAAAGTGTGTACCGCTCCACCAACTGCTGAAGTTTGTGGAAACCGTGAAACTGATGCCATAATTCAATAGACGATTAAGGTTCTGAGGCATTTCAAAGGTCGTATTCAGTTCGTCTATTTGCCCGCTCACCCAAGTCATGACATCATTGGTACGGTTATAATTGATCGCGGTAGTGTACTTTCCTTTGAAGCTATGACTAAGTTGGAAAGCATGGACAAGTTCTGGTTTCAGAAAAGGATTACCCTGGTAAAATAGAAGTGGATCCCTGAAGACACGGAAGGGGTTGAGATCGCCATAATCCGGACGTTCTATCCTTCTGCTGTATGACAACTGCAACTGGTGATGCTCACCCATTGGCTTATTTAGAAAAATGCTTGGGAATAGCTGGAAATAGTTGCGGTCGATCAGTGAATCCAGAGTGATCTGATGCCCTTCAGTCCGGGTATATTCTCCACGTAAGCCAACCTGCATGCTGAATCCTTTCCATTCCTGGTTAAAATTTACGTAGCCTGCGTGTATCTGTTCTCTGTAACGGAAATGGTTGCTGCCGTTGGTATCATATTCCCAGTTTCCATTGTTCAGCAGGTCATACCTTAGGTTGTTATCCGAAGAAGTGGAACTGCTTTTAAGACCGCTTTCGAATTTCAGGCTTTTAGTGAGGGGATCGGTATAATCTACCTTGGCTACGTATACATTTGTAACTGCAGGTACATAACCCCTCCTTGTGATGTTGATGCCGGGTTCGCTGCCGCCTAACGTTACAGTGGTCAGATTAAGGTTGGAAGTAAAACTGTTGCTGGCAAAATCGGCATCTGCCGACAGCGTTCTTCCTTCTTTATCAAATTTGTACACATAGTTCAGGTTATAAGTCAGGTTTTCCCAGTTCTGCTTATCGTAGTTGCTGGTATGTAAATCGGTCAATAATTCCCCCGACTTACTGCTCAGGATGTTGCCGGTCTTGCTGTCATGGGTATACTTACCTACGTTTCCGTTCATCAAAAAACCTATTGAACTTTTTTCTGTCAACTGGTAGTCGAGCCCGAACCTGAAATTATTAGTATGTAAGGGTTCATTTGTCCTGGTGTCCTGCTTAGAAGTTCTGTCTGACTGTCCCTGTACTACGCCACCATCGTAAAAGCGGCGGATAAAGTCCAGGTATTCTGTTTCACCTCTATATCCGTAATTATAACTGCCATAGGTATTTAGTTTGTTACTGCGGTAATTCAGACTAATGCCGCTGCCGTATCGTGCATTTCTGCCGGCGCCACCATTGAGCGTTACGCTACCATTGAAACCGGTGACTGAATTTTTCTTCATCTGAATGTTGATGATACCTGCTGTTCCTGCTGCATCATATTTGGCAGAAGGGTTGGTCATGAGTTCTATCTTGGAAATAGAGGAAGAATTGGTCGCTTTTAATAGCGTTGCTAGTTCTTTTGGTGACAAATAAGTTTGCTTGCCATTGATCATCACCAATACGCCTGACCTGCCTTTAAGGGATATGGCACCATCTTGATCTACGGTTACGCCAGGGGCTCTTTCAAGTAATTCCAACGCTGTGTTCCCCTCTGACAGAATGCTGTTTTCGATGTTCATTACAGTTCTATCAATGCTTTGTTCAATCAATCGCTTTTGTCCTTTAATGGTCACTCCGCCGAGTGTTTTGGCATCTTCCTTCAGAATAATTGCCTGGCAACTCCCTGTTGGTTTTTTCCGCTGACAAACTGAAACTTGCAGATTCATATGGGAGGAAGCCAATCATTGTTATCTTCAGTGAATAGCTGCCGGGAGGCACCGCATTAAAGCTAAATTGTCCGAGTGTATCAGTCAGGCTTCCTTTTAACATTTTCCCGTCTGCCCTTTGTAATACCACTGAAGCATAAGGAAGGGCATTTCCATCAGCGGAAACAATGCGGCCCTCCACTTTTCCAGCATTTTGGGACTGAGCATTAGCTAGGCTTGAATTAAAAAGCAGGAACAGCAATAAAAAAGGCAATAAGATAGCTGCAACAGGTGCTTTTCCTGTTGCGATCATGTGTCGATTCATAGTTTTATATTAAATAGTCAGGGGTTCAGGAAGTATTTTCTTCTTCCTGTTAAAGGCTTTTTTCTTCTTGCCCCACCAGATGTAAAAACCTGTGACGGGCAGACTGGCACAGATCAGGCTGGCCAGGAAAAATAGGATTTTGGTGGTAAGGCCACCAATGGCTCCCACATGGAGACCATAATTGGACCTTCGAATCCAGGAACTCAGATTTTCGTCGCGAAGACGCTTTCTGGACGCAGGTAATTCTTTTAGCGTATGTTGATCCAGGTATACGTCCCGCCAGGTACCCCGGTACATATCGGTACAGACATAGATGGCCTCAGAAACTTTTTCCGGGAAATGCAAAATGATCTCGTATGGATTGTGTTCTGCAATTTCAAAAACTCCCTTATGCCAGGCTTTGTCTATCTGGACCAGTAGATCCGATTTGGGGTTTGCTGTGGTATCCGACAGCGCCTCTATCCGGGGCGTATTTTCTCCCCCGGCCATCCAGTATACGCTATTGTTGAACCAACTGAAGCTCATCATCAAGCCGGTAAAGGCAAGTAATATGGCAATGATCAGGGAGTAAAACCCAAATACATTGTGCAGATCGTAATTTACCCGTTTGAACTTGGCATTCCACTTTACTTTGAAAGCCTGTTCTTTTCCTTTCTTGTTCCATTTCTTTGGCCACCATAGGATTAGCCCGCTGATGAGCAGGAAGAAAAAAATAAACGTACCCCAGCCAACTACCTGATGGCCGATGTCTTTAGGCATCCAAAGATAGAAATGTCCATCTTCAAAAAAGTGGAAGAAATCTTCATGAGCAGCTATGGCCACAACCTGGGCCGTGTAAGGGTTAACGTAGACCGTGGAGTCTGATTCGTGGATGCTGAATTGCGCCGTCCGGTTTTCACCATAATACCATACGGATTCAATTTCCCTTCCGGGAAGCCTTTTCGCTACTGCTTTGTAAAGAACCGAAGGCGGTAATATTTTGCCTTCGGTCGTATTTTCGGCATAAACCCATGGAGCGTTGATGCCTTTGATTTCCTGTTCAAATACCAATACACATCCGGTGATGCCCAGTACAAAGACTACGATACCGGACGCGAGTCCGAACCATAGATGAAACCAGGCATTGATCTTTTTGAATGTCATGTGTAATTCCAGGATTGACGGTTTTTATTTTAATTTCTCTATCCGCAGGATGTAATCGATGCCACCTACAAACTCTACTCCTTTAGTTACCTGATCTGTTGCCGGATCATACTGCCAGATGTAATCCCTGTCTGCTGCATTTACTGCAATAAACGCCTTACCATCTTCCACGATCACGGCATTTACCATGCGTTCTCCTTTATCGACCGGCAAATTCAATTTTTTAATGAAGGCGCCGGTTTTGACATCTACGACACAGAAGTAATGGTCAGTATCAATCGAATTTCCTGCTATGCGCGAACGAACAATGGCTTTTCCATTCCCAATATACCAAATCGCAGGGGCCTTTTCATTATTGGACGCTGCGGAGTAATTGAAGAAATAAGTAGGGTCTATTTCAGTACTTCCATTTTTGATGCGGTACATCACGGAAGGAGAGAGATAGTCGTACCCAGCCACAGGGTCACTGATAAAGTAAATATCATTGTTTTCATCGATGAACGATGAGCGTGCATATACATCTGAACCACCTAGTCCCGTGGTACGGGTTTCTTCCAGTGACTTCTCTACGGCCATAGTATTGTAGTCGATCACCGCTACAAAAGCTTTTCTATATACCGGCATAGTAGGGTAATTGGTGTAGTCGGTACTTGCAAAACCATAGCCCAGAAATAATTTATTGTTTCTGTATTCGGCAAATCCGATACTGTAACTGTCAAATCCGGAGGGAACAGCATTTAAAGCTAATCTGCCTGTTTTAATCGTCATTTTATCTACCTTAATGATTGCATAGCGCGGCTCGCCTTTTCCTTCTCCTAGGATGATCAGCGTATTGTTATCTACCCAAGTGTAAGTACTCCAGTTCAACCATGAGAAGGGAATTTCTTTATCAATCAGTAATACGCCATTTTCAACGTGGTATTTTCCCAGACGGCCGCTTCCTGCATTGGCGTGGTAGTAGAATCCATCACGCTGGATCACATCTTGTGCATATACTTTTCCTGTCATCTCTGCTCCATTACCTTTAAGGCTGATGGTTCCGCTGGTTAGAGATGAGATGCTGGAGATATAATACGCGGTATTTGGCCAGCTTCCTACACATAGGACGGCTGAGTATTTTGTGCCTTCTTCTACATTACCGACATTTCTTTTTTCACATCCGCTGATGGATAAAAGGACCAGCGCAATCATGAATAATTTTGCCGGGAATTTAATTAGTCTGTTCATATGTATGTATTTTTTTGCTGGATTTATGATTAGTTTACTGGATGAAGTATCTGAATTTAACTGAAAATGCACGTCCTGGCTTTTGCAGTTTAAAATTGTCATAAGCGAGGTGATCTGTTAAATTCCTGCATTCTGCAGAGATGTTATACTTCCCTTTCTTCAATGAATAGCTTATGGCAGCATTGTGGATAAATTGCGTAGGGATATCTGATTTTCCATTTGGATTTCCTTTAGATTCCCAGGTCAGGTAAAACCAGTTCACGTATTGGGTAAACCAGTTGAACTGTATCCTGGTGTCTTTTCCGAGCAGGTTATTTTTACCGATAGTGAAGTCGGTATTCCCAAACAGCCATGGCTGGTTCGGAATTTTGTTGTTGTAAGTACCTTCAACATAATAAGATTCTGTCTGTCCGGCTTTGGTTGTATTAATTGCATTCTGATAGGTCATGTTTAGTGTAACCGATAGCAACTGGTCATAGTTATACCTCAACTCTGATTCAAAACCTGTAATACGTACGCTGGACTGGTTCTCATTTTTCAATAAATTGGAGCGTACATCAGGAACTGGAAAGATGAAGTCCTTCGCATTGCGGTAAAATCCGGATGCCTCTATGTAGAATGAATTTTTATCTAACTGGAAGCTGTAAAAAGCACCCAGGTTAATGTTGTCGCTACTTTCTGGTTTAAGGTCTGGATTGCCCTGAAGGTTGAGCCCGTCTCCAAATACTTCTTCTGCCTCTTGCAGTCTGTAGGCATGCTCATACGAAGCTTTAATGCCTAATCCCTTAATCAGAGTATACCTTGATGCAAGCCCATATCCCATGTTGCTTGCAGTGGTATCCTGAAGGGTCAGGACACGGCTGATGTATTTAGTCCGTTCTAGTCCAAGACGGTAATATTTAGCAAAGAAGGAATTCACCAATCTGCCATCCAGGAGGTTTTGCTGATAGGCCAGACCTACGATCTGCTTGTTTACTTTGCCTGGCAAACTGTCCTTTTCTACCTGTAATGCATTGTAGCTTTCATTTTTCAGGTGGTCGAGGGTATAGTTGAGGTTCAGGGAATGATCTGCATTGAGCTTGTAACTCATATTTGCCATCGCATAAGTTCTTGGTCTGGTGATTACACCGATGGTTTTGATACTTCTGCCCATTTCCGTATATCCGGCATCATACCATGAGCCGTCCCAGTTGTATTTTCCGAAAAGCGTATCTGTAGTTCTGTAGCTGTCTTTTGAACGTGAAGCGAATGCACTCAGACTTAGGCCTTCTGTAAACAGGTTGTCTTTTTTATACCGTACCGTTGCGCTTTTTGCATAGTTGGTCCTCCTTACTTTACCATAAACGGTTTTTTGATCGAAGCCCGTCTGCAGGTCCTGATGACCTTCGTTGTAGCCAGCACCTATGAACAATACATCCGCCCATTTTTTATTGGTAATGCCTGCTTCTAACTGGCCAAGGACAGAAAAGTAGTTGTCATGAAATCGTCTCACATTACCCACGGCGTATTCTGCGCCATTCAATTCCTCTTCAGGGATATACGAGCCTTGTCTTTGTCCGCCGGTGAGAATGTCTACATTTTTCATCTTGTAGTTATTAAGTGAAGAGTTCATGAAGCCGCTTCCTTTAACTATAATTCCGGTTTTCTTATCTGCAAACTGGCCTGTTATTGCGGAGCGGTTAGTGCTGAACGAACCGTAACTATGGCTCAAATCCAGGTAATTCCTTACGCTTTGATTAGTGACTACATTTACTGCACCGCCCATTGCATCTGCACCCAGCTGTACGGGAACAACACCTTTATATACTTCCAGTCGGTCGGCCAGGTTTACAGGAATATTGTTTAGAGACATACCACTGCCCATTACTTCCATAGGAATGCCGTCAATAAAGAACTTCACTTGTTTTCCGGAAAGTCCATTGATGGAGAACTTAAAATCGGAACCCAGCCCTCCTTGCTCACGGATTCTCACTCCTGTACTGCGGTTGAGGATCTGATTCAGGTCTGCTGTAGTATTGGCAAATTTCTTTGTATCAATGGCGTTAACAGCAAACCCGGATTCTTTAACCTCCTGCGTCTTTGTTTTTCCATTGATGTTTACATCATGCAATTGGTTCTGGTCCTTGCTCAGCTGTGCATTGACAGTCAATGTTTCATTTTCCTTTAAATTGATCCGGGTAGAGGAACTGATATAACCCAGATAGGAAATAAGTAGCGTATAGCTTCCAGCTTTTACACCCTTTAATTCATAAAGGCCATTTTCATCAGTGATGGTACCTGTTTTTGTGCCTTTCAATATAACACTGGCGCCAGAAATTGATTCATTGCCATCCTTAACATGGCCTAAAATGCTGCTGGAATTTTGAGCGAATGCGCTGACTGAAAATGCGCTGAGTAAAATAATAAGTAGAGTTTTCCCGTATGACATTGTTTTTTGATTGTACATTTATACCAGTAGGTAGCATAACTGTACAATTCCCGAAGGTCAGGAGTAAAAAAAACTAAAAAATTATGAGTTAATGCAAACGATCGATTCTTAGGATATAATCGCTGTTTCCACTGAGTTGTACACCTTTTTCTAAGTTTTTGCGCTTAATATCGTACTTCCAGATATAATTTCCAGCTGTATCGGAGTTTACCGAGATATAGACTATGCCGTTTTCTACCAGTACACACTCCCGCCGTGTGCCCTTATCTAATGGCAGGTCAAGCTTCTCCAGGACCGTCTGGTTGACCACATCTACCAGGTAAAACTCAAAATGTGCAGTTGAATAATGATCGCCAAGTCCTTTAAACAGATCCTTTCGTTCTGCGCGAACAATGGCTTTGCCTGCACCTATCGACCACATTCCATATGCATGGTTGCCCAGCGCTTTTGAAAGATCGAAAAAATAAGTTTTATCCGAAGTGTTCTTTCCTCTATTGATTCTCATCACAGCGGTAGACAATTCCGGTCTGTTGCCTAATGCAATGCCGGGGCATGTCATAAAGTAATAATTATGCTGCGCATCATAGAATGCTGAGGACTGAACCGTATTTACTCCACCCGGATAAGTGGAGCGGGTGTCCTTATCTATGCTGATCCGATGCATATCAGGATAACTCAACTGACTGATGTAAGTGGTATCGCTGGTGGTGTAATCGCTAATGCCCAACTGCTGATGGTAAGTGTAACCCAGGAGCAATGACGCCCCGTTGCGCTCTACAAATCCTACAGAAAGGTTGTCAAATCTCCCCGATGGGATCGGGATGTCCATATTGCCCTGTCTGATCATGCTCATGTCGCCGCTATGAAGCATAACATAACGCACCTGGGAAAAATCAGGCATGCTGAGGCCTGTTAACAATAGGGTGTCGCCACCTAACCAGTGGTAGTTTTCCAGAGAAAAATTATTTAATGGAAGAGCAGCAACCCGCTTTAGACCATGACCTTCTACATCATACTTGACAAAAGCGCCTGCTTTTCTGTCGGTATGATAGTAAAATCCCTTCCTGACCAGAACGCTCCTGTCTACTTTCCTTATATCCAGTTCTGCGCCTTCTTCTTCAGGGATGAGTCGGCCGCTGTCAAGGCTATTGGTCTCCAGAATATACTCCTTCCCATCTTTTGCCATGATATAGATGCTATATTTCTTAGCCTCTCTATCCGAAAAATTAAGTTCAGACTGTGTACAGGATCCGAGCGCAAGCATTACCAAAAGAGAAATGAGTAGACCTTTAGATGTTGAATTCATTGATGATTTGCTTTTGGAGTACCGGAGGAAGATCCATTAGGTTCTTTTCGCTGACGATAATGATCTTGTCCTTCCCGTCTTTACCTTTTAGTATGATATAAGTCTGGCCCTGTTTAAATGTGATCTTATCCGCACTCCCTTCGAAACGGAGGGTGATGTCCTTTTTAGGACAAATGAGCATACTTCCTGAAAGTTCTGCTACGCCGGTAAGATTGTCTATTCTGGCGGATGTGTTGGTGCCGACAGACAAATGGTAGCCGCTGTCTTCAATATGACGTACATTGACAGATGATGTATTGTTGACCGAAACCAATTCTCTCAGAGGCTGATCATCTTTGCTTAACAATTGATAAGTGGCAAGTCCAAGTATACCCATTACAAGTGAGGCAGCAATGGCACCCGTCCAGAACGTATTCTTAAGGATTACCTTCCCATTGGCTTTTGGTGATTCTTGTTCAGGGAGCACAGTAGCAATCTCCCGCCAGATCCCGGCTTTATGTTCCGCTTTTTCTTCACCTAAGGGCAATTGCAAGGCCTCATCACTTTCACCGGAAAATAGCCAGGCTTCCACAGCTTCGGATTCTTCCGCACTGCATTCATTCCTGTGATATTTCTCTATTACTTCCTTACTGATTTTCATGGTGGGTTAAGCCTGCGTCAATATAAATACAAACTTAGATAAAATATAAGTAGCATAACGAGCCCTTTACCCTAAGTGCTGATGAAAATTAACTGGAATAATTGGAAAGATTGATACGGAGTACAGCCAGAGCCTTAGTGATGTGGTACTCTACGGCCCTTTCTGTAATGAAGAGTGCGCAAGCAATTTCTTTGTTACTGAGCCCTTGCTCGCGACTCATTTTATACACTTGTTTACACCTGCAAGGCAAGGTATCTACCAATAGGTTTACTTTCTCTTTTAGGTTGTTGAACATCACATGTTCTTCTGTACAATTGGAAGAGGTACTGCAGCCTTCATACTTCGTGCAGATGTGTTTTTGTTGACTTACTTTATTCCTGATGTATTCAAAGGTTTTAAATTTGGCAGAACGGATGAGGTAGTTGTTCACGTTTTCCAATTCCAGTTCAGATCTCCGTTCCCAGAGCGATTTGAAGATATCCTGAACCATTTCCCTTGCAGGCTCTATTTCCCGGATATTGTTGTAACATACTGCGTAGACTTTATCCCAATACATATTGTACACGGTCTCGAACGTTTGTCGATCGATGCGCATAAAAGTGTTAGCTATGTTGGTTGTCTCTGGCAAGCCGATATTAATTTACGGAGGCAAATATACTATTTAGACTAATTATAAAGAATGCTTTTTGAAATAAATAAACCCTACGCTTTGAAGGTTGCCCTTAAATGCGTCATCTCGACACCAGGAGAGAAAATCTCTTGTTATAGTTCAGAGATCTCTCCTGGTGTCGAGATGACGGCAATAATCAACGAAGTTTAAGCTTACTTTACTTTTTTTGCTGAGAAAGGAAAGTAACCAGTGAAGCCAATTCTTCATAAGAAAGTGAATTGGCCAATCCTGCCGGCATCATGGAGTTAGGCATTTCTTTGCGCTCCAGGATGTCGCTTTTCTTAATGGTGAAAACCTCACCCGCAGTATTCCTCATTACTACTTTAGCTGCGGTTTCTTCAGTCACAAAGCCCATGTAGGTGTTGTCGCCTTTTGCTTCTATCAGCACTGTACTAAAACCTTGCGAAATGGAAGCATCTGGTTTCAGGATAGATTCCGCAATCTGTTCGCGGTTCATAATGGAACCAATCTGGCCCATAAATGGGCCATTCATTTTTTCGCTTCTGCTCAGGCTATGGCAGGCCACACAACCCTGACGGGTAAATAGTGCCTTACCTTTTACCGGGTCGCCTTCCAATTTATTGATTGCGATCAGCACATCTTCAATGGAAGACTTGCCTACCTGACCTTTCTGATTTTTGATTGACTCCAGATCGATCTTCGGTTCTTCCACTGCAGCAATTTTCTCCTCTACGCTAAAGGCAGGAATCTCCATGCGATTGCGCGCATCCAGGTCTACAAAAAACTGCTTTCCGGATGCATCTGATTTCGACCATTGTGCTTTTATAAAAGTCTCTATCAGCGGAGATGCTGACCAGGTCACACCTTTATAATAAGGACCATGAGAATCGGGTCTTGTACCCCACCACCAGGAAGCATCATAAGTATCTTCCTTTCTATATAAACGGGCCAAAGTGATCAATATCTGCTTTTTTAACTGTGCATCGGCAGATTGCTCATGGAAATAGATCAATCCATCTATTGCTTTTTGGTTGTGCATGTAGCGCAATGCCCAAAGTGCAAGACTCGAATGCTCTGTTCCAATTGCAGCTACACATGCATCTACAGCTTTAAGGTTTACTAACGCCTGTACCGCCAGGTGTGGCAATACGATAGCAGCATTTGGTGTTGCGTGAGGACCTTCAACTCCTTTTGCAGGCTCTACAAATGAAGCCGGGACTTTAGTTTTTAATAAAGCCTCAGCAGCATCTACTCGTCCTAGTCTACCCAATCCAATGATTGCCGCTGCCTGTACGCGTACAGAAGGATCGTTAAGGCCTTTAAGGAAGGGTTCTGAAGGCACATTCTGCAATAGATTTTTACGGTCAGTCAACGCGCGCAAAGCAAATTCCCGCATGCTTTCTTCCTGTGCCAAAGCAATCAGGGAAGTAATGCCATCTGCACCAGCTATTTGTGCATAGGTATACATCGCTGCTACGCGGGCATAAAGTGGCAACTTTTTGTCACTGGCGAGCTTCAATGTCGTCGCCGTTACTTGGGCTGCAGGGCGATTAAGCAATTCCTGAGAAGCACTCAAACGGGCAACTGCGCTACCGGTATTCAACATTCCTGCAAGTTGGCTTACAGAGGCCGACTTTACATTTGGAAAGGCTTTGTACTTCCAGTCGGTAGGTACAACACGGGCTACATAACCTTTTCCAGCACTTCCGGAATAGCCTGCGCCATCCCATGCCGATAAATATAACCTGCCGGATCCATCGACATCCAGATCAGTGATTTGAGGCAAGGGGATAAAATCTTCTTCTTTTTGTGTAAAAGTTGCACCGTCTGTACTCACGCGATGGATATACAGCATGCTGCGCCCCCAATCGGCCATCATGGGTACTTTATTATATTTTTCAGGCCAGGTGTTCTCGTCCATATACAATGCACCGGTGCCCGAACCGCCTCCAAGATCTGCAAGTGCGGGAATGATCTCATCTGTAAAATGTTGAAATAATACAGGATATCCATACTCTCCTGACTGAAGGTGATGTGAGAAACGTACATTCCAACCACCACCGTCATTCGTGTTTTCACGGGTAAATACATTCATATAAGGATCGATGGCTACATCGTACACATTACGTGTACCGTGAGTATATACTTCCATTTCTGTACCATCCGGACGAACGCGTAATATACCGCCGCCCAACATGGTGAGTTTTTTACCAGAACGGTCTACTGCATCATGGAAGCCGAAATCACCAACGGAAATATAAATCCAGCCGTCAATTCCCATCCTAATGCCGTTGGTAGCATGGTCAGTTCCGCGCTCTTGTATGTATTTAGCATTGCTGACGTGCTCAATCAATGGCCTGGCAGGTCCATCTGCTTTGCCATCTTTATTGATGTCGTCGAATACAACTAAATCCATACCCGTTGCCTTGCCGGTTTCTTTGGAGAAGGTCGTATGCAATACATAAACCTGGTCGCCATTAGCTATAATCCCCCTTGGGTTATCGACCATGGCGAATTCGATATGCTCATCCATTTTACCATCGTTGTCCTTGTCAATCAATTTAAGGATACGTCCTTTTCCAGGATCTTTACCAAGGGATCCGATCATGTCTACACCTACAAATACTTCGCCGGTAGGCGCAACTGCCAGGCAGGCCGGACTAGGGGTTACTTCAGGGCCTGAAAAAGTAGAAATCTCCAGTCCATCTGGTGCCGGAATAACTTTTTTAGGTCCTACAAAAAAGTTATTTATGCCTAAAACAATGATAATGGAAGTTATCAGCGTTATTGAAAATTTAATCATGTTGTGTGTTTTCTGATGTTATTGTTTTGCAACTCTTTTTTCAGCCATCAATTGTTTGATGACCGCCTGAAGCTGTTTTGGATCTTTTGCGTATTTATCCAGGTTGATAATTTCCACTTTTCTAAAATCAACAGGATGACTTTCGCTTTGTAATGAAATGCTGCCACCTGTCAGCAACTCCCCTTCTTCAGCACCTTTTACTGGATCTTTTTGAGGTCTTTGGTAGCGAAGTACCTCTTCGCCATTTACATAATGGACTACTTCATCACTGCCGAGTACAAGTACTTCTACACGCACCCATTGATCCCCGTTAAACGTCTTTGACCGGGATTCGATGCAATGAGCTTTAATTACTTTATTGTCCAGCACAAATTGTGTCCCTGGTGTACACAGGTTGGCAGTAGAACGCTCGCCGTTGCCGGCGCCTCCAAGAAGCTGTACTTCAATAGAATTTGGGAAATCCTGATCCTTCTGCATGGTTGCAGGATCCTGGCCGTGGATCATGATTCCGCTATTGCGGTAAGCCCACCCGGGTCCGCCTTTTACCTGATCGCCCACAAAGCGGTATTCAGCTGCAATCAAGTAATAGGAAAAAGGCTTTTTAAAGAACAAATGTCCGTATTGCTCATCAAAATCTGTATATTGATCGTAACGTACTTGTATATTTCCATCTTTTACCCGGAACGTATTGCCATAATTGTCATTAAGGTCGTGCTTTCTGATCTTAATCTGCCAGTCCTTTAAATCTTTTCCATTAAAAAGCTGCTCCCATTTCGGTTTACCCGGCGAATGATCAATAGCACTAGCCATAAATAAAAGTGGTAGGCAAAGGATTAGTGCAGTTCTGGCTAATCCATACATAAGTTTGTGTTTCATTATTTTGGTTTATTGTGTGTGTATTTGATTAGCGTAAACTTAGGAATAATATTTTTTTATATATGCCCGTATTTTCGTTAATCCACCAGATTGTAACTGAAATTTGAGACAATTAAAGGTTAAATTCTTATTTTTTGTCGTTTTACCTACAATCTCGTCATTTCATCTTAACATAGGACACCAGAAAACTATCATTTGCTTGTTAGTCTATGAGCTACAATATAGAGGAGTTCGTCGATGATAAAATTTATTACATCTGGTTGGTCGAATAATTTCGGGCGTTTGTCGTGAACTCCTTAAAGCTGGTATAATACGGGCAAAACCGCTGAAACGTTTGCCCCTTAAGGTCGTCTTAATAACAAAGAATAAGAAAAACCTTAATTAAAAATATTATGAAATCTTTTACAAAAACAATCTTCTCCACATTATTAGCAGCAGTAGTAGTAAGCTCGTCAGCCTTTACAAGCGCTGCCGCCACGCCTGCCAATGTAACATCTTCTTCAATGGCTCAAGTAATCGGGATCAATAAGATCTGGGTGAGTGGGAACGTGAAACTGATATTGACCCAGGGTGATAAAGAAAGCATCAGCGGAACAGAAAACTACGATGAGAACAGGACAGTGGTACATCGTAAAGGTCAGACCTTATATGTCAATTCTACTTCTGCAACTCAAGTAATTATAAACATTACCTTAAAAGATCTGCAACGCATAGAAGCTTATGGACAATCAACAGTGCTGACTACCAACAACTTTGATGTTAAATACCTTCAGGTGTTGTTGAATCAGAATGCAAAAGCGAGAGTAAATGCAATTGCCGGCAGTGTTTACAGTGTAATTAAAGACAATGCAACTTTGAGAATGAGCGGTGTGGCAAAAGAGCACACCATGCTGGCGAGCGATATAAAAAATGTAAAGCTGGTAGACTTTGTCTGCCTGAAAAATAATAAGTTACCATTAGCAGATAGCATCAGACTGGCGGGACTTGGAAAATAGATCTCAAGGCTTTAATATAATAGTTAATAACCCATATACGACGATTTAATGTCATATATGGGTTTTCTTTTTAAGTGCATTTTTATGCTATTTTAGTCCTGATGAAAAAACAGATTCCTATTGCACTGATCTATAGCAGACTGTTGCTTGCAGCCGTTATCCTTCTCCTGAGTATTCAGCAACCTTTACATTACAGACTGATCATCAATATACTCTTGATTACAGGACTTTTAACAGATGTTTTTGATGGTATTGTTGCACGGAAGCTCAACATTTCTACTGTAAAGTTTCGTCGGCTCGATTCCATTGTAGATCAGGTTTTCTGGATATCAGCGCTGATCGCTGCTTACTTCATTTGCGAAGACTTTTTCAAAACCCATACTGTGATGCTCTTTCTGCTCCTTGCTGCTGAGGTCATGACATATGGTGTAAGTTATATTAAATTTAAGAAGGAAGTAACTACCCATGCCATTTCTTCCAAATTCTGGACCCTTACTATTCTGGCTACCCTGGTACAGATCATTTCGAGTTGCGATTCCAGTTGGTTGTTTATGACTTGCTTTTATATAGGTATAGTTACACGGTTAGAAATTATTGCCATTTTGCTGCTCATATCTAAATGGGAAAACGACATTCCCAGTATCTATCATGCTATCCGGATCAGGCAGGGTAAGGCAATCAGAAGAAATAAGCTATTCAACGGATAGGGTTGAGGCCCATACTAGCGTATCTTTATTGGCTATTACTTCTTTAGGATAAGCAATGAAGGAATATTTTGTTCACTTAAAACTACGCTAGTATATATATGTATTGAGTATGTTGGCTACCGGTCAGTATTAGCGCTACTGTGTTCGGGTTTGTCTGATTTCAACAGAAGGCATTTGCTCACACGATGCTCAGACTTTTTTCCCAAAAGGCATCTCTTTGAGAATTATTTGTGAAGGAGGTGTGAAAAAAGTGCGAAGGGTTTAGCTTGTTGTGAAGGTTTGATGAGTTGTTTGCTGCTTATCCTTATATATGTATAGATATTCAATTGCTTCAGGGTCGAGCTTTGTCCGGGCTCAGGGTGTGTTAAGGGTGTGTTAAGGTCTGGAAGGTATTTGGGATATCCCCGCGTTATCCCCGGGTTATCGTTGCGATATCCCGGGGATAATTCAACCATGCAGCATGTATGATGCAGGTATGTGGCAAAGCAAAACGCAAGCTTAACTGTGCCCTGGGTCTCGGCTTGATGTCTGTGGATTCTTTGCGGCCCTTATAAAACGCTTTCTGATTACCTGCAATACCTCCGGATCTCCCCTGGAATGTGCTTCTGATTGGTGAATATTGCCCTGTTACAATTGTGGATTGATTTTGTTTGGTTGTGCGGTACATTTTTTCATCTTGTTTTACAGGGTGTTATGTTTTTTATGTTGATTAAAGCGTGGAATAGTTTGTCGGGGTTGATATTTTTCCTACTTTTGCATCCCGCTTCGGAGGAAGAGAAACAGGGGATAGGGATAAAGAGAAGGTTGATTTGAAAGGTTGTTGAGATAGAAATAGGTCTCTTTTGGAATTTGGGTTTTATGCCTGGAAGAAGGAAGAAAAAAAGTTTAAAAAAAAGCTTGACAGTAACAAAAAGATTTCTACCTTTGCACTCCGCTTCGGAGGAAGGGCAAAAGGTAAAAGAGGTTGATTTGAAATGTTGTTGAGCGTTGAGGTTTTGATTTTTGTACTGTTGTTTTAAACACAGGGAAGCGAAAATAAAAATTAAAAAAAAGCTTGACAATAACAAAAAGATTTCTACCTTTGCAATCCCGAAACGAAAGGGAGTTACCGGACGGAGTTCAGTAACTGAAACAAACAAGATTGAAACAATAGGTTTTTGAAACTGATGCTGGACTAAACGACCAGGATAAACTGAAGAGAGCCGATTGCAACATATACAGAAGACCCGTGAGGCGATTCGAGAAGTTCATTAAAGAGATGTCATTTATAGCGTAGCGAGGTAAGAAAGTACGGTTTCAAAGTACATGAATACCGAGCTATTATTTTAGAGTCAATATCTATCAGACAATACAAAATAGAATAAAGACTATTATTAATTAAGTTAAGAATGGTCAGCGTTCAAACAACACATTTTACAATGGAGAGTTTGATCCTGGCTCAGGATGAACGCTAGCGGCAGGCCTAATACATGCAAGTCGAACGATAGTTGAGAGCTTGCTCTTGACGAAAGTGGCGCACGGGTGCGTAACGCGTATGCAACCTACCTTAATCAGGGGGATAGCCCGAAGAAATTCGGATTAACACCGCATAAAAACACAGGATAGCATTATCCAATGTTCAAATATTTATAGGATTAAGATGGGCATGCGTGTCATTAGCTAGTTGGCGGGGTAACGGCCCACCAAGGCGACGATGACTAGGGGATCTGAGAGGATGACCCCCCACACTGGTACTGAGACACGGACCAGACTCCTACGGGAGGCAGCAGTAAGGAATATTGGTCAATGGAGGCAACTCTGAACCAGCCATGCCGCGTGCAGGAAGACAGCCCTCTGGGTCGTAAACTGCTTTTATTCGGGAATAAACCTCATTACGTGTAATGAGCTGAATGTACCGAAGGAATAAGGATCGGCTAACTCCGTGCCAGCAGCCGCGGTAATACGGAGGATCCAAGCGTTATCCGGATTTATTGGGTTTAAAGGGTGCGTAGGCGGCTTATTAAGTCAGGGGTGAAAGACGGTGGCTCAACCATCGCAGTGCCCTTGATACTGATGAGCTTGAATGAACTAGAGGTAGGCGGAATGTGACAAGTAGCGGTGAAATGCATAGATATGTCACAGAACACCGATTGCGAAGGCAGCTTACTATGGTTTTATTGACGCTGAGGCACGAAAGCGTGGGGATCAAACAGGATTAGATACCCTGGTAGTCCACGCCCTAAACGATGAATACTCGCTGTTAGCGATATACAGTTAGCGGCTAAGCGAAAGCGTTAAGTATTCCACCTGGGGAGTACGCCCGCAAGGGTGAAACTCAAAGGAATTGACGGGGGCCCGCACAAGCGGAGGAGCATGTGGTTTAATTCGATGATACGCGAGGAACCTTACCCGGGCTTGAAAGTTAGTGAATTATCCAGAGATGGATAAGTGAGCAATCACACGAAACTAGGTGCTGCATGGCTGTCGTCAGCTCGTGCCGTGAGGTGTTGGGTTAAGTCCCGCAACGAGCGCAACCCCTATGTTTAGTTGCCAGCATGTAATGGTGGGGACTCTAAACAGACTGCCTGTGCAAACAGAGAGGAAGGAGGGGACGACGTCAAGTCATCATGGCCCTTACGTCCGGGGCTACACACGTGCTACAATGGATGGTACAGAGGGCAGCTAGCTGGTAACAGCATGCGAATCTCAAAAAGCCATTCACAGTTCGGATAGAGGTCTGCAACTCGACCTCTTGAAGTTGGATTCGCTAGTAATCGCGTATCAGCAATGACGCGGTGAATACGTTCCCGGGCCTTGTACACACCGCCCGTCAAGCCATGGAAGTTGGGGGTACCTAAAGTATGTAACCGCAAGGAGCGTCCTAGGGTAAAACCGATAACTGGGGCTAAGTCGTAACAAGGTAGCCGTACCGGAAGGTGCGGCTGGAATACCTCCTTTCTGGAGTAGGATTGACTACTCGCTGCGCAAATGATATAAATGACAGAAATCTCAAAAAGAAAAACCCATAGGATGAAACATTAAGAAGTGTTCCATACTGAAAGCAGGGAGGATGAGTAAGCAAGGATTTGTGAAATGAGAAATCAGTACTCATGAGTAACTGCGATACGCATACCTAGTCCCGTAGCTCAGTTTGGTTAGAGCACTACACTGATAATGTAGGGGTCAGCAGTTCAAATCTGCTCGGGACTACAGATATATTCTAAGGGGGATTAGCTCAGCTGGCTAGAGCGCCTGCCTTGCACGCAGGAGGTCAACGGTTCGACTCCGTTATTCTCCACCATCACCCGCCTTAATACAAAAGGGCAAGAAATGACATTGTAGGAATATAATGTGGGGATCGAAAAGTTCTTTGACATATTGGAAGAAGTTAAAAAAGAAGAGCAAACAACAATAGAGACGTTGTTTGATCGGAAAGGAAGAAAAGAGTAAGTAATTACGAATTGATTTCTGAAGAGAAGACGACAATCAAAAAAAGCATTTCCATAGGCGCAAAAGGCTATGGAGAGAAGAAAGTAAATAAGAGCACACAGGGGATGCCTTGGCTCTCAGAGGCGATGAAGGACGTGATAAGCTGCGATAAGCACTGGGGATTAGCAAATATGAATTGATCCGGTGATTTCCGAATGGGGAAACCTGGCTAGTTGAAGACTAGTCGTATATAATACGCAAACCTGCCGAACTGAAACATCTAAGTAAGCAGAGGAAGAGAAAATAATAATGATTTCCTAAGTAGTGGCGAGCGAACGGGAAAGAGCCCAAACCACTCATGTTACGGCATGTGTGGGGTTGTAGGACTACGATATGATTATAATGCAATGAAGTGGAACAGGATGGGAAGCCTGGCAATATAGAGTGAGAGCCTCGTACACGTAAGTACCATTAGTCTAGTAGTATCCTGAGTACCGCGAGGTCGGAGACGCCTTGTGGGAATCTGCCGGCACCATCCGGTAAGGCTAAATACTCCTGAGAGACCGATAGTGAACCAGTACCGTGAGGGAAAGGTGAAAAGAACCCCGAACAGGGGAGTGAAATAGAACCTGAAACTGTGTGCTTACAAGCGGTCGGAGCGTCCAGGTGGCGTGACGGCGTGCCTTTTGCATAATGAGCCTACGAGTTACTCTTCTCTGGCAAGGTTAAGTGTTTAAGACACGGATCCGAAGCGAAAGCGAGTCTGAATAGGGCGTATAGTCAGGGGAGGTAGACGCGAAACCTTGTGATCTACCCATGGACAGGTTGAAGGTGCGGTAACACGTACTGGAGGACCGAACCGATAAACGTTGAAAAGTTTCCGGATGATCTGTGGGTAGGGGTGAAAGGCTAATCAAACTGGGAAATAGCTCGTACTCCCCGAAATGTTTTTAGGAACAGCGTCGTGGTAAAGTTAAATAGAGGTAGAGCTACTGATTGGGTGCGGGGGAGTCAAATCCTACCAAATCCAGACAAACTCCGAATGCTATTTAATATACACGGCAGTGAGGCGCGGGGTGCTAAGGTCACGCGCCGAGAGGGAAAGAACCCAGACCATCAGCTAAGGTCCCCAAGTTACAGTTAAGTTGAACTAACGAGGTCCGATTGCATAGACAGCTAGGATGTTGGCTTGGAAGCAGCCATTCATTTAAAGAGTGCGTAACAGCTCACTAGTCGAGCGATCGGGCATGGATAATAAACGGGCATTAAATTGTACACCGAAGCTATGGGTAATATTAATATTACGGTAGGGGAGCATTCCAGCGGCAGCGAAGGTATGACGTAAGTTGTGCTGGAGCTTCTGGAAAAGCAAATGTAGGCATAAGTAACGATAAGGCAGGCGAGAAACCTGCCCACCGAAAGGATAAGGTTTCCTGATCAACGCTAATCGGATCAGGGTTAGTCGGGGCCTAAGGAGAACCCGAAGGGGATATTCGATGGACAACGGATTAATATTTCCGTACTTTTTATAACTGCGATGTGGGGACGGAGTAGTGACACTGCCGCGATCTGACGGAATAGATCGTTGAAGGCTGTAGGTATAGGACCGGTAGGCAAATCCGCCGGTCTTGCTAAAGGCTGATAGTACCGCAAACCTTCGGGGGCGTGGATAGTGCAGGTAATCAGACTTCCAAGAAAAACCGCTAAGCTTCAGGTTATAAAAACCCGTACCGCAAACCGACACAGGTATCCGGGAAGAGAATTCTAAGGTGCTCGAGTGAATCATGGCTAAGGAACTCGGCAAAATGGCCCTGTAACTTCGGGAGAAGGGGCGCTGGTAGCAATATCAGCCGCAGTGAAAAGGCCCAGGCGACTGTTTAACAAAAACACATGGCTTTGCAAAATCGAAAGATGAAGTATAAGGCCTGACACCTGCCCGGTGCTGGAAGGTTAAGAGGGGATGTCATCCGCAAGGAGAAGCATTGAATCGAAGCCCCAGTAAACGGCGGCCGTAACTATAACGGTCCTAAGGTAGCGAAATTCCTTGTCGGGTAAGTTCCGACCTGCACGAATGGTGTAACGATCTGGGCGCTGTCTCAGCCATGAGCTCGGTGAAATTGTGGTCCCGGTGAAGACGCCGGGTACCCGCAACGGGACGGAAAGACCCCATGCACCTTCACTACAATTTAACATTGACATTGGATACAGGATGTGTAGGATAGGTGGGAGACTATGAAGCGGCGTCGCCAGGCGTCGTGGAGTCAACGTTGAAATACCACCCTTTCTGTATTCGGTGTCTAACTCCGCTCTGCGGAGGACATTGTTTGATGGGTAGTTTGACTGGGGTGGTCGCCTCCAAAAAGGTAACGGAGGCTTTCAAAGGTAAGCTCAATACGCTTGGTAACCGTATGAGGAGTGCAATAGCATAAGCTTGCTTGACTGTGAGACAGACAAGTCGATCAGGGTCGAAAGACGGATATAGTGATCCGGTGGTTCTGCATGGAAGGGCCATCGCTCAAAGGATAAAAGGTACGCTGGGGATAACAGGCTGATCTCCCCCAAGAGCTCATATCGACGGGGAGGTTTGGCACCTCGATGTCGGCTCGTCACATCCTGGGGCTGGAGAAGGTCCCAAGGGTTCGGCTGTTCGCCGATTAAAGTGGCACGCGAGCTGGGTTCAGAACGTCGCGAGACAGTTCGGTCCCTATCTGTTGTGGGCGTTGGAATTTTGAGTGGGGCTGACCTTAGTACGAGAGGACCGGGTTGGACTAGCCTCTAGTGAATCTGTTGTTCCGCCAGGGGCATTGCAGAGTAGCTACGCTGGGAATAGATAAGCGCTGAAAGCATCTAAGTGCGAAACTAGCCACGAGATGAGAATTCCATATAGGACCGTAGCAGACTACTACGTTGATAGGTTACAGATGTAAAGGTGGTGACATCAAAGTCGAGTAATACTAATAATCCGAAGCTTTCAAGAGCAGTAAACTGTTGTTTGTTCTTCAAAACTTAACTTCTTTCAATAATATGTCATTGTTATATGTTGAAAATAAAAGCCTGTGCTGTTGATATAAAACAGGGCAGAGATATACAACTAAATAACATTAAAAATATTTAGGTGCCTATATCGGTGGTGTCCACCTCTTCCCATTCCGAACAGAGAAGTTAAGCCCACCAGAGCCGATGGTACTGCGGTAACACGTGGGAGAGTAGGTCGGTGCCAAATCTTAAAGAAAGCCTGTAGTGAAAACTGCAGGCTTTTCTTGTTTACACAAAATCTCAGGTTGAACAGTATCTCAGGTTATGCAATACCTCAGTTCACAATACCTCAAATGCACCTGCCTTTTGCTAACCCTTTGACCGAACACCTGCCGGTGTTAGGCAGGTAACAGTACAATATATGGAAGGTTATTATACATCGTATAGTTTATGAGCTTAAAGGATCCTACGCTAAATTTCCCTCCAAATTTTCGCTGAATATCCGTTTTATAAGCTTTCATTGAATTTGTCTTAAACAGTTGTTCTTCGGTATAATAATTTGTTGAAAATAGATTTTAACTATTTAATCTTCTTTTAAATTGAGGAATAAGGTCGTGAGTAAGGAAATTAATAAAAGTATACCAGTGAACTGATGAATCAGCGCAAATGCTTTATAGGCAGGATGCATGCTGTGTAAAAGCGTAAAGCTCCCTAAAGCACATTGAAAGAATACTAATAATAAGGGTGCGAGTCTAATCCTCGATAATTTCTTATTGATATTCCAGTCGCTTGACCTGACATAGAGAACGACCACTAATAAAGCTATTATGTAGGCAAGGTTTCTGTGTACAAGCTGTATCATTATAGGGTTGTTGCTTAGCATTGATGCGATCGATGATGAGTTCAAGCTTTCTGGGGGTATAAAATATCCGTTTATATCAGGCCAGGTGATTGCTGCAAATGCGGCATTACTTCCAGCCATAAAAGCTCCGTAGATCATTTGAATGCTTAATAGCAGGATGATGCTGAGATTTAATTTGGCATATCTCGGCCTGTGTCTCATTCTTATATTTCGCAGGCTCAGTGAATAAGCGAACCATAATGTGTAGCAGAGCAGAATAATGGCTGCAATAAAATGTATGGCAAGTCGAATGTGATCCACTTTTGTACTGGTATCATTGAGTCCGCTTTTTACCATTATCCATCCGATCAGACCTTGCAGTACTCCAAGTAGAAATAGAATGCTAAGTGCCGGCAGGAGCTTTCGGCTGATTTTTCTGGTTACGATGAAGTAGATCAGCGGTAACAGGAATGCAAATCCGAGAAAGCGCGCCCAGTTCCTGTGCAGCCATTCCCAAAAGAAGATAGACTTATAGTCCTGCAATTGAAAATGAGGATGTACCAGGCGGAACTGTGCAATTTGTTTGTACTTGTTGAAACTCTCCTGCCATTCAAGCTCATTAAGTGGAGGGATACTGCCCAACGGTGGCTTCCATTCTGTGATCGACAGGCCCGATCCGCTAAGCCTTGTGATTCCCCCAAGAAGAATTTGAATGATAATAGCAATGGCGCCAAAATACAACCAGGCCGTGATCTGTCTATGGTCTTCAGCCTTCATAAATGACACCTGAGAAGGGAGTTTCATTGAGCTCGATTCTGATCAGTTCGGAAAATGCAGGCTTAATCATTTTCCAAAGCCAGATGCAAAGCTGCTCACTAGTAGGATTTTCCAAGCCGGGTATGGTGTTCAATAACTGGTGATCCAAAAGTTTCAGGATGATTTTAATGCCTTTTTTCAAATCCCCGTAATCCATTACCCAGCCAGACTCTGCATCCGCGTTTCCGGAAAGGTATATTTTTAGGGTGTAGGTATGTCCATGCATGTTTCCGCATTTATGACCCTCCGGGACATTAGGCAGATAATGAGCTGCATCAAATGTGAACATTTTGTAAATGAGCATGATAAATATTTTGGGCTAAAATTGTGATTTTAAGTTCGCAGAATAAATGACGGATGTCACCATCAATATTAATTGCTGTCACAGTTGCGAAAATTTAGTATAATAGCTTAATGAAATCCATTTTTTCAAATCTTACTTTTCAGGTGTTGCTGGCCATTACGCTGGGTATACTGGTTGGGGTATTTTCTCCGGCATTTGCCACCCATGCAAAATTGATCAGTCAGACTTTCATCAATATGATCAATATGTTGATTGCGCCGATCATATTCCTTACCATAGTCCTTGGCATTGCACATATGGGAGATATGAAAAAGGTAGGTATGGTAGGAGGAAAAGCCCTGCTTTATTTCGAAGTTGTTACCACGCTGGCCATTATGATCGGAATGCTGGTAGCCAATTTGCTGAGGCCAGGGCAGGGAATCAACGTAGGAAATGGAGATGTAAATAAAATCAAGAGCTATACCGACCAGGCGGGGGAGATCAACTGGCTGGAATTTGTAGCACACATTGTTCCCCATAATATTTTTGAGGCTTTTACAAAAGGGGATATTTTACAGATTCTTTTTTTTGCAATACTCTTTGGTTACGGACTGAATAAGATGGGACCCGGTGGCCATTCTCTTCTGGAATCATTTACTAAGCTATCTAAGGTGTTTTTCAATATCATGAAGGTTGTAATGAGACTGGCACCGCTAGGAGCCTTTGGTGGTATGGCATATAGTGTGGGCACCTATGGTCTTGGTACACTGTATCCGATGCTAAAGCTGATGGGCTCGGTATACCTCACCTGTATCTTGTTTATCTTCGTAGTGCTCAATGGAATCTGCAGGTATTATAAGTTCAGCTTATGGCAATATTTAAAATACATCAGGCAGGAAATCCTGATTGTGTTGGGAACATCTTCCTCAGAATCAGCACTGCCGAGTATGATGCAGAAGATGGAAACTTTTGGTTGTGATAAATCGATAGTTGGGTTGGTGATCCCGACAGGCTACTCCTTTAACCTGGATGGGACAGCAATATACCTGTCTATGGCGGTAATATTTTTATGCCAGGTATTCAATGTAGAGCTCAGTATCTGGCAGCAGGTATCGGTGTTGGCGGTGCTGATGGTAACCTCCAAGGGAGCTGCTGGGGTAACCGGGAGTGGCTTTATTGTATTGGCTTCTACATTGACAGCTTTGAAGATCATGCCCGTGGAGCATATTGCCATTTTACTTGGAGTGGACCGGTTTATGTCGGAAGCCCGGGCAATCACAAATGTGATCGGCAATGGCATTGCTGCTGTGGTCATTGCAAAAAGCGAAAATGAGTTTGATGAGTTGAAATACCAGTTGGCGATAAAGCCTGCGGCAATAGCGCGGGCGGAAGAAGATATTTAGTCCGGTTTCCAATTTTTTTCCTTCAAGTGTTTGACAATTAAACATATTACACTATCTTTGCAGTCCCGAAAATTAGCGGGGTATAAATAAACGTTTAATAAATTTAATTTAAAGCAAGTGAATACGTTAAGTTACAAAACTGTCTCAGCCAACAAAAAAACCGTTAACAAACAATGGGTTGTTGTTGACGCACAAGGCGAGATTTTGGGGCGCTTGTCTACTAAGATCGCAATGATCATCAGTGGAAAAAACAAGCCAGGGTTCACCCCACACGTAGACTGCGGTGATAATGTAATCGTTATCAATGCAGACAAGGTAAAATTGACCGGAAACAAATTTAGCGATAAAGCAATATGTTTCTTACACTGGTTATCCAGGTGGTCAGCGTTTCATTTCTCCTAAGGAGTTAATGGCAAAACATCCTAAACGCGTAATTGAAAAAGCCGTTCGTGGTATGTTACCTAAAAATCGTTTGGGCAGAGCATTATATGGCAATCTGCATGTTTATGCAGGTGCCGAGCATCCACATGCAGCACAAAACCCAAAAGCCATTTACACTTTAATTTAAAGAGAAAAGAAATGCCAACAACTAACACTTCAGGCAGAAGAAAAACAGCTGTTGCCCGCATCTATTTAACAGAGGGCAATGGTGCAATTACCGTAAACGGTAAAGATTACAAAGAGTACTTCCCAACCTTGCCATTGCAATACATCGTTACCCAGTCAACCGAAGTTTCTGGTTCGACCGGTAAATTTGATGTAAAAGTAAACGTTGCAGGTGGTGGTGTAAAAGGACAGGCAGAAGCCGTTCGTTTAGCTATCGCTAAAGCTATTGTTGAACTTGATGCTGAAAAGAAACCAGCATTGCGCGCTAAAGGTTTAATGACCCGTGATGACCGTATGGTTGAGCGTAAAAAACCAGGACGCAAGAAAGCACGTAAGAAATTCCAATTCAGTAAACGTTAATCTTAAGGAGGACAACAACAATGGCAAGAACAACATATCAGGATTTACTGGATGCAGGTGTACACTTTGGTCACCTTACCCGCAAATGGGATCCAAAAATGTCACAGTACATTTTTATGGAGCGCAACGGTATCCACATTATCGATTTAAATAAAACCTTAACTAAAGTTGAAGAAGCTGCTGCAGCTATAAAACAAATTGTAAAATCAGGCCGTAAGGTATTATTCGTAGCTACAAAGAAACAAGCGAAAGATATCGTTGCTGAGTATGCAAAAGGAGTAAACATGCCTTTCGTAACCGAGCGTTGGTTAGGTGGTATGTTAACCAACTTTGCTACCGTACGCAAGTCGATCAAAAAGATGTCAAACATCGATAAATTGACTAAAGACGGTACTTACAGCAATCCTTTCTAAAAAAGAAAGATTGATGATACAGCGTGAGCGTATTAAATTAGAAAGCTTATTAGGTGGTATTGCGGATCTTAACCGTTTACCGGCTGCATTGTTCCTGATCGACGTTAAGAAAGAACACATCGCTGTTATCAGAAGCATTAAAATTAAACATCCCAACTTTTGCAATGGTTGATACCAACTCTGATCCTTCAAACATCGATTTCCCTATCCCTGCGAATGATGATGCTACCAAATCAATTTCATTGATCACCGGTATTATCATCAAAGCTATTGAAGAAGGTTTGGATGAGCGCAAACGCGAAAAAGAAGACGAAGCTGAAAAAGAAGCTGTAGCTGCTAAAGCTGAAAGCTGATGCTCCTGAAGCTGCTGCATCGCTGGTGCAAGAAGGCAAAAGGAAAAGTGCAGAAGCTGATAGCTGAAGAAGCTGCTGACAAGCTGAAGAAGCTAAGAAGAATAATAATGTGAGTTGTAGTGGTGAGTTGCAGGGTTTAATTTACAACAATACCTTACAACCCATAATTTTTAAATCATAACTTAAAAAAGAAAACTAAAATGTCTACAGTACAAATAACTGCATGCAGATGTAAACAAACTGCGCCAGCAAACCGGTGCAGGTATGATGGATTGCAAAAAAGCTTTAACCGAAACCAACGGTGATTTTGAAGCAGCAATTGATTATTTAAGAAAAAAAGGCGCTAAAGTAGCTGCCAGCCGCCAGGATCGTGAATCAAACGAAGGTGTGGTAATTGCTAAAGCTACAGCTGATGGCAAACGTGGTGTTATTATCGAGCTGAACTGCGAAACTGATTTCGTGGCTAAAAATGCTGAGTTTGTTGCTTTTGCTAATAAATTGCTAACGTGGCAGTTGAGAAAAATCCTGCTACTCTTGAAAGCTTTTGAGCTTTAGAAATTGATGGTCAGCGTTGTTATCGGTGATATCTATCATTGACAAAACAGGTAAAATCGGCGAGAAAATCGGCATATCTAAATATCGAAATTGTATGAAGGCGAAAAAGTTGTTGCTTACATCCACGGTAACTTCCGTTTAGGTGTATTGGTTGCTTTAAACCAATGTTGCTGGTGCTGAAGAAGCAGGTAAAGATGTTGCAATGCAAATTGCTGCCATGAACCCTGTTGCTATTGATAAAGATGGTGTTGATGCAACTACAATTGAGCGTGAGACTGGAAATTGCTAAAGAAGCAGATCCGTGCAGAAGGTAAACCAGAAGAAATGGTTGAAAAAATTGCTGCAGGTAAACTGAACAAATTCTACAAAGACTCCACTTTATTAAACCAGGAGTTTGTTAAGGATTCATCTAAAGATGTTCGTAAATTCTTAAATGATACAGCAAGCGGTCTGACTGTTTCTGCATTTAAGCGTGTTCAATTAGGAGCTTAAGCGCTTTTAAAATATAGCATTAAAAAGTCCCTTGAACTCAAGGGACTTTTTTTGTCTTATATTCGCGCCATAAGATCGCAATAATGAACGCCCCGGTAAATAAAGTCTATTGGCTTCGGCTGATCGCAGATCAGGTACGGACTTCTTCTTTTAATCCGCTTAAATTAATGGGAATGAGTAATAAAAATAGCATCCCAGCCATTGGTAAAGCAGCAGATTTATTATTCTTGGCTGAACAACTGCAACGTCAGAAAGTTTTTGCAGGTGGAGTAGAATATTGACACGTATTAATTAAAACAAATAGTTATTTTTGCTGCATGAAGTATAAACGGATCCTACTGAAGTTAAGTGGCGAATCGCTGATGGGCGATAAGCAATATGGTATTGATAATGAGGTGGTAAAGCAATATGCCGAAGACATCAAAGCTGTACATGACAAAGGCCTAGAAATTGCAATAGTAATAGGCGGAGGTAATATTTTTAGAGGCCTGAGCGCTGAAAAGTCCGGTATGGACAGAGCGCAAGCTGATTATATGGGCATGTTGGCCACTGTAATCAATAGCATGGCCCTGCAGGATGCACTTGAAAAAGTGGGTCTGAAAACCAGGTTGCTGACTGCTATAAAAATGGAACAAATCTGTGAACCTTTTATCCGCCGCAGGGCTGTACGCCACCTTGAAAAAGGACGTGTAGTGATCTTTGGAGCAGGTACTGGTAATCCATACTTCACTACTGATTCGGCTGCTGCATTACGTGCGATTGAGATCAAAGCAGACGTGGTGCTTAAAGGTACGCGCGTAGATGGTATTTACACTGCTGACCCTGAGAAGGATCCGACAGCAACTAAATACTCAGAAATTTCTTTCAAAGAAGTTTATGCAAAAGGACTAAATGTAATGGACATGACTGCATTTACACTTTGCGAAGAAAATAAACTTCCGATCATTGTGTTCGATATGAACAAACATGGAAACTTCATGAAGATTGCTGAGGGTGAAGAAATAGGAACATTGGTTAGATAATACATTTAAATTTATACATTATGAATGACCTCATAAAGAAACAATTACAGATGCCCAGGCCAGCATGGACAAAGCCATTGCACATTGTGAATCGGAATTGACCAAAATTCGTGCGGGTAAAGCATCTGCAGGTATGTTGGATGGCATTATGGTTGACTATTATGGTAGTCCAACTGCATTGAGTCAGGTAGGAAGTATCAATACACCGGATGCGCGTACGTTATTGATCCAGCCATGGGAGAAAGCGTTATTAGTGCCGATAGAACGTGCGATCATGGAAGCGAATATCGGTATCAATCCTCAGAACGATGGTTTAGTAATCCGTTTGGTGGTTCCTCCTCTTACAGAAGAACGTAGGAAGGACCTGGTAAAAAAAGTGAAAGAAGAAGCGGAGCGAGGCAGGATTACGGTACGTAATATCCGTAAAGATGCCAATGAGAAGATAAAAAAGCTAAAAGGCGAGAGTGTTTCAGACGATGAGATCAAAACTGGTGAGGCTGAAGTGCAGAAGATTACAGATGCTTATATCATCAAAGTAGATAAGCATGCAGAAGCTAAAGAGAAAGATGTGATGACGGTTTAAGCCTGATTATAATCTATAAGTAAATTAAAGGGAATGAGGTAAGTACTTCATTCCCTTTCTTTATTTTTGAACCCTCAAAACAAAACTAAGATCGATGAAATTATTGTTGGAATACCTTAAAAACTACAAATGGGTAGTGGCGCTTGCATTGCTATTGGCTGCCATTAACATCGGTTTTTCACTGTTGGACCCTTATATCACAGGTAGAATTGTTGACAAGTTCATTGAGAAAAAAGATGTATTGAACAGAAGTGAATTTATTCTGGGAGTACTCGGATTGGTAGGTCTTGGAGTTGGCGCAGCAATGGTATCCCGCATCGCAAAGAACTTTCAGGATTATTTTACGAGCATCATCGTTCAGAAAGTAGGTGCAAGCATGTATGCAGACGGGCTAAAGCATTCACTGGAATTGCCTTATCAGGTATTTGAAGATCAACGTAGCGGGGAGACCTTAGGTATACTTCAAAAGGTGAGGCTCGACTCAGAAAAATTCATCACAGCATTTATCAGCATTCTGTTTGTAAGCCTGATTGGGATGATCTTTGTGATTGTATACTCAGTAACGGTAAGCTATAAGGTTACGCTAGTTTATTTTTCTGCTATTCCGATCATCAGCTTTGTCAGCTGGTTTCTGAGCAGAAAGATAAAAACGATCCAAAAAAATATTGTTGCAGAAACAACTGCATTGGCCGGATCGACGACAGAATCGTTAAGGAATATTGAATTGGTTAAGAGTTTGGGACTGGCAAATCAGGAGATTGAAAGACTGAATAAAACAACTTATAAAATTCTGGGGTTAGAGTTGAGAAAGGTAAAGTATGTACGGAGCATGAGCTTTGTGCAGGGTACTACAGTGAATTTTGTAAGAAGTACGATGGTGGTGGTATTGCTCATTCTGATCTTTGAAAATACCATTTCTGCGGGTCAGTATTTTTCTTTTTTGTTCTATTCCTTCTTCCTTTTTGGTCCGTTGCAGGAACTCGGCAACGTGATCCTCTCCTGGAGAGAGGCTGAAGTTTCGCTTGGAAATTTTAAAAAGATATTGAACATGCCGGTAGATCAGAAGCCGCTGAATCCGGTTAAATTGGATAAAATTACTAAGCTGGCCTTTGATAACGTGAATTTCAAACATCTTACGGGTAAGCATAATGCATTAAACCACATTACTTTTACCACACACAATGGCGAGACGATCGCGTTTGTTGGACCTTCAGGTTCGGGAAAGACCACCTTGGTAAAGCTATTGGTTGGTCTGTACCAGCCAATAGAGGGAGAGGTGTACTACAATGGAGCTTCAAGTAAGGAGATCGACCTGGATCTATTGAGAGAAAAGATTGGTTTTGTAACCCAGGATACGCAATTGTTTGCAGGAACAATCAGAGAAAACCTGCAGTTTGTACGTCCGGGCGCAACAGATGAGGAGTGTATGCGTGTGCTGCAACAGGCAGCCTGTCATAATCTGCTGGCACGTGCCGACAATAGGTCTGGATACCGTGATCGGCGAGGGCGGGGTAAAAGTGTCGGGCGGAGAGAAGCAACGTCTTTCTATTGCCAGGGCATTATTGCGTAAGCCAGATATCCTGGTATTTGATGAAGCAACCTCTTCGTTGGATTCATTGACGGAGGAGGACATCACAGCGACGATCAGGGATATTTCTGTACAAACGAATCACATTACGATATTAATCGCCCATAGGCTATCGACGATACGCCATGCAGACCGGATATTTGTGCTTGAGAAAGGTAATATCATAGAAGAAGGCAGGCATGAGGATTTGCTGGCCTTAAACGGTTTATATTACGCGATGTGGAGACAACAGATCGGGGAACGCCTAGAAGCTTAATCCGGCGCTTTCTGCTCATTGATTTCCTGCAGGCTCAGCTTTACCAGACCTTTGGTCTTCAGGTAGGTAATACCTGCCACAAGGATGGTCATGCTGCCCCCAAATACTACTGCGGGGACTGTGCGCATGAGTTTTGCTGTAAGGCCTGACTCAAAAGCACCGATCTCATTAGAAGATCCGATGAACATGCTGTTGACAGCAGAAACCCTTCCGCGCATTTCATCCGGTGTAAGTAATTGCATGATGGTAGAACGGATGATGACGCTCACGCTGTCAAATGCACCTTCGGCAAAGAGGAATATTAATGTAAGGTAAAAGCTCTTAGACAAGCCATAGCAAATGATGCTTGTCCCAAATCCAGTAACAGCAATCAGAAGATTTCTCCATGGCTTATTCATCGGTGAAAAACGCGTCATGGCCAGCATGGTAACCACTGCACCGCTGGAAGCTGCTGCACGCATAAAACCCAGCCCTTCTGAGCCTACCTTTAAGATGTCGTTTGCAAATACAGGCAAGAGCGCTACGGCGCCACCAAAGAATACAGAAAACAGGTCTAGACTCATCGCTCCAAGCATCATTTTGCTTTTGAAAACAAAACGTACCCCTTCAGTAAGGCTGGTAACAATGCTTTCTTTAGGAATAAAGGTGGGCGGATGTGGTTTTAAAAAGAAGATACAAACAAGGGATATTGAAATGAAGGTCACAATAACAATGTAAGTGACGGTTATGCCGAAGAAACCATAGATTAGTCCACCAGCCGCAGGACCTAATATAGATGCCATCTGCCAACTGGAACTGTTCCAGGTACTGGAGTTGGGATAAAGTTTTTTAGGAACTATCTGCGCCATCAGTGAAAAAGTCGCGGGGCCAAAAAAGCCTCTTGCCAGTCCAACACCAAAGATCATGCAATACATGATCGGGATGATATAGTCGGTAGGTATGAATCGGTGCATCTGTTTTGTGGTGACTACGAGCATCACCAGCGAACATAAAAATACGCCGAAGAAGATTTTAAGCAATAAGCTTCTTTTTTCTGATTTGTCTGCAACATAGCCGCCATACAATGCAATGCTAATTGCGGGAATGGCTTCACAGAGTCCGATAAGGCCAAGTGCAAGCGGATTATTGGTAAGGTGATAAATATGGAAACCGATGACAACGGCCTGCATCTGATATGCAAAAGTGAAGAAAAAACGCATCCCAAGATAGGAACGGAACTCCCGGTAGCGCAACGCGGCATATGGATCCGGTTTTTCGATGATGTCGGTTTTGTCCAAAAGATTATTTTTTTAGACAAATGTAGCGGTTAAGTCCTTAAGATTTAAAGGATTCTCTACATAATCCTGTCATAAAAAGCCATGTAGGCTCCGCGCATATCGTCTGCCTGGTTGATTGCTGAAGACGCTGCTATGCCGAAGATGCCAGTTTGCATCAGCGCTTCTACATCTGCTATGGAGATGCCCCCTACAGCAAGCACGGGCATGTCGTTTTTTAATTGAGGTATGATCTGGCGGTAGCCTTCGAGTCCGATCAGGGGCAGGTCATTGGGTTTGGTAGTAGTTTCGTAGAACGGTCCGAAGCCCGCATAATCTGCGCCCTCTTCAGCCAGCCTTTGGAGGCCAGCAAGGGTATTTGCAGATCCTCCAATTGTGATGGCTTCGCCAACTTGTGCTCTTACTTTTCGAAAATCTGCATCCATATCTTCAATGTGGAAGCCCTGAATGTCGGCTTTTCCATTTAGGTGAACATGATCTGTGACGATCAGGGTAGCGCCCCAATCGTCGCAAATCTCTGCTATCGCATTGATATCTTGTAAAAGTTCATCATCATTTTTGCTCAGGCAGCGGTATTGGATCCATTTTGCACCTGCTTCACAGGCAATTTGCGCTTGTTCCACATGAGTGTGCTGATCAATATCGTGTGTGATGAAATGGAATTTTTCGATGAACTTTTTCATGAGTCTTAGAATTTCAGGTTGAGCGAAAGTAATAAATTAGTTCCTGCCTGAGTAAAGTAAAAGTTCTCTGTAGTAGTAACGCCCTGCATTAGAGAGCTATAGGTGTATCCATTGCTCTCATATTTTTTATCGAAGATGTTATTTACCAGGAGACCGATATTTACATTTTTTATGCCCTTGAGCTGAAGATCGTAACCTAAGCGTACATTGCTTACAAAATAAGCATTGAGCATTCTGGTTTCATTCTGGGTATTGTCCATGTATTGCTTGCTTACATATTTTCCTTGTAAGGCAGTTGCAAAACCTTTGGCGGGCCGGTATACCAATTCTCCAAAAAGAATTGCTGCAGGAGAGAAGGAGATGTCAGGGTTCTTATAGTTTGTAGCAACTTTACCCAATTCCACGAAATCCTCGTCGTATTCTGTGACGTAGTCGATGTAGTTTTTGATCTTGTTTTTACTCAGCGCGGCATTGGCATTAATGGCAAACAGGCGGTTGATCACATAGGATGCGTCGAGTTCTACACCTAAGCGGTAGCTTTTGTCGACATTTTGGCGGTAGGCATCAGAAAATTCATTGATCTCTCCAGTAAAGATCAACTGATCTTTATAGAACATTCCGTAGACGTTCAGTCCGGTGTTCCATTTGCTATTTTTGAAGCGGTATCCCGCTTCAACATTATTCATACGCTCTGGTTTAGGAACCTCGAGACCAGCCTTAAGATTAGTGAAATCGTCACGGTTAGGCTCTTTGTTTGCCACACTGAAAGATCCGTAGATATTACTTTGATCGTTTAGGCTATAGGTAGCCCCGAATTTAGGGTTGAAGAAATTGTATTTATTGTTGAAATTCAGGATACTCAGGTTTTTATCAGTACCTGTGATGTCGTAACTCACTGAACGGTATTGAAGATCGGCAAAGAGGTTCAGTTGATCTACTGTATAATTCACTTTTCCATAGATGTTGAAATCATCCTTATTGCCTTTTCCATCATAATAGTGACGGTCGATGCTGCCTGTAGAGGCATATTGGGCCCAGATAACCTGTCCATAGTGTTTACCGCGATACTCATTGTATGCACCGCCCAATGTAAAGTTTAGGTTGGACAGTGGCTGGTAGTTAAGGGCATAAGTGATACCATAAAAGTCGTTGTTTAGCCAGCGGCGTCTCACCAGGTTGGTTTCCTCTTTTTCTTCGCCATTGATCTCTGCGTTTGGCAGGCCATACTTAGAGAAAGCAGCATCTGCTTTGTATTCCTCGAAATATCCTTTGCCGTCGGTATAATGTAAGGCAGCGTTTAGAGAGAACTTGTCGCTGAACCGACGTGAGTATAGTGCCTGGTAGTGGCTTTGCCAATAATTATCGTTCTGATCCTTATAGGTGAAGGAATTGTAGGTCCGGTTGCCTGAGTTCAACAGGTGCGCTGCATCTTCGTCACTTAGCCAATTGCGGTCGATGTAAGCTTGCATGCCTGCTACATCACCTCTTAAGCGGGCTTCGGGAATACCATTCCATGCCTGATAGGTTTTTTCTGATCCGGAAAAAACGTTGACAGTTAGGAGGTCTTTTTTTCCATGGTAGGCACCAGAAAGAAAGTACGATTTTAGGTCAGATGCAGAGCGGTCGATGAACCCATCAGATTTTATTCTGGACAACCTTCCGTCGAAACTCCACTTATCATCAATCAGACCGGTTCCAACTTTTACGGTGTTTTTTAAGGTATTGAAAGAGCCATAAGTATTGTTCAATTCAGCATAAGGGAGATCAGTAGTGCTGGATGTCTGGATATTTAAGCTACCTCCAAAAGCACCTGCACCATTGGTAGAAGTACCTACGCCACGCTGGATCTGAATATTGTCGACAGAAGAAGCGAAATCAGGCATGTTCACCCAGAATGTTCCCTGGCTTTCACTGTCATTATAGGGGATACCATTGATGGTGACATTGACCCGGCTTGCATCGCTGCCCCTGATCCGGATGCCGGTGTAGCCGACACCAGCCCCTGCATCGGAAGTAACTACTACACCAGGGGTATTGTTTAAGATGAAAGGAAGGTCTTGTCCGAAATTGTTTTCTTCGATCTGTTCCCTGCTGATGTTCTTATAGGTAGTAGCAGATTTTTCGGTAGCACGTGTTGCCCTGACAGTAACCTCATTGGCCAGCAGTGCCGATTGTGTGAGCGAAAAATCGAGGTTTTGATCTGCGTTGATATTGATTGTTTTCTCTGTTGTTTTGTAACCGATAAAACTGACGATTACCGTATAATTCCCAGGTTTCAGGTTGCCGATTTGGTATTTTCCATTTACATCGGCATTAGCTCCGGTGAATGTATTTTTGAGTTTAATGGTAGCTCCCGGTAAGGCCGAGTTATTTTGAGAGACTGTTCCGGAAATGGTGAATTGGGCCATTGATGCCAATGGCAGTAGCAGCACAGCCATGGCTGCGATCATTGATCTTTTCAACTTGTTGGATTTTAAATGAATTTTCATAACTCTTATCCCTACGCCGGCATTATCCGGATCAGGTGCTTACGGCTGTTTTTGCAGCTGTAATGGGTATACTCTCAGCCTGTTTTTGTGTTTTCGTCAAACAAGGCACCCCAATTGATGTTACAAACATACCTAAAAAAAACGGAATGTGATAATCAGCGCTTAATGAGATTGCTCCAGGAATCGGTCTACCTGAGCGATGCAGTTTGCGAGACGATCTTCCAGCCCCCCTACCACTACGTAATTTGCGTTTAATGCTTTTAGTTCCCTATGCCATATCTGCATGAAGTGTTCTCTTTTGTGTGGGAAGTCCCTTAGCGGATCTTCCTGCCAGGGGAGGTCAATGTCCATTAGTAGATAAAGGTCATAGTGGTATTGAGGTAATGCATTCAGTACGACCAGAGGGGTTTCTCCAAAGACCTCATCACTCCAGATCTTAACTGTAATGAAGGTAGTATCACAGAATACGAAGTCTTTTTCTGCGATCGCGAGGATCGACTCCTCCAGGGCAACCTGTCCGTGGAACATGTTGATTTCGTCCTGCAGGTTGCATTCTTCAGTGAGGGCCGCACAATAGTACCGGGCATATTCCGGAACCCAGAGAGTCTTGTAGTGTCTGGCCAGCTGAGCTGTCAGGGTAGATTTTCCCGTGCTTTCGGGCCCGACGATGGCTATTTTCTTAATGGGTCTGTTCACGGTAAGTCTTCCTCCAGTCTAGGTAGCCTTTAACGGCCAATGCGATCAGCGCAGTATAAAATACGGCGCTAAGGTTCAGATTTTTATAAATATAGAGCGGTACGTAGCAGATGTCTACAATGATCCATAGCATCCAGTTGTACAAAATTTTTCTAGTGAGCAGAACCTGGGCCACAAAACTCATGGCTGTACAGAAGCCATCGGCAAAGGGTACATCTGTATCTGTACAATTGGCTAAAAATATGCCGAGTATGACTGTTAGAATGACTACAGCTAGTATTGCCGTGATCTTACCGCGTAAATCCAGGTCTGTGATCGGCTTATCATTACTTTCCTTCTTTTTTAGCCAGTAGTACCAGCCATAAATTGCAGTAAACAGGAAATAAAACTGCAGGGACATATCGCCATACATCTTAGCTTCAAAAAATACCCATGCATAGGCCAGTACGCTGACGATTGAGACCGGCCAGCTGAGGATGCTTTCGCGTGTAGCCAGATAGATGCAAATAAATCCGGTAATCACGCCGAGCCATTCGGCAGGAGCAGTGTGTATGAACTGGTTTGCAACCAATTCAAAGAAGGAATCTAAAAGTAGCATGTTCAAAAGTAAAAAACCAGCACAGTGTTTCCTAAAGTTTTGAAAACAATTCCTTTGCCCGCTTGTCTTTTAAGCAGATAATAAAAAACGAGGATCATTATGAAAAAGTTGAGTTTGAATTTTTTAGCATTGACGGCATTTGCTTTTATATTATTTGCATTTACGATCGTTAAAAATGGCGGTATTAAAGGTAATGTGAGTCCTGTTGAGGGGGCTACAGAAATTCTTGCTGTGTCTGGCACAGATACCCTGAGAACAGTACCCAATAGTGGCAACTTTAATTTTGCGGATGTGAAGCCAGGAACTTATACCATATGGGTAAAAGGAAAGGCACCCTATAAAGATGCATCTGTACAAAATGTTGCGGTAATAGACAGTACGACCACAGATGTAGGTGAGATTAAACTTCAGCAATAAATAAGTTATTACAGGTAATGAAAAGAGGGTGTTTTGGCCCTCTTTTTTATTTCTGTTGCTTTTTGTAAAAAAGCCTTATTTTTAATGTTTCAAAAACGTAACTTTGCATCCCGACAGAACGGTCGGGATCTTTCATGATGATCAAGGGGAATCTCAAGACTGTTCCGGTCTGCAACAAAGCATTTTTTCATAAATTATACTTTAGACTTTTTAAAGCCTTATGCCTAAAGACACCTCCATAAAATCAGTATTGATTATCGGTTCTGGCCCTATTATTATTGGCCAGGCCTGCGAATTTGATTATTCCGGTTCGCAAGCCGCACTTTCTTTAAAAGAAGAAGGCATTACCGTTTCCATCATCAACAGCAACCCGGCTACCATCATGACCGATAAGGTTATTGCTGACCATGTTTACCTGCTGCCCTTTAACTGTTGAATCGATTGAGAAAATTTTACAGAGCAGAGCAGATACCAGATTGATGCCGTACTTGCCTACCATGGGTGGCCAAACCGCGCTAAACCTTTGTATAGAAGCTGCCGAACGCGGTATTTGGGAAAAATATGGTGTCAAAGTTGTTGGTGTTGATGTTGCCGCAATCGAAAAAACTGAAAACCGCGAAGCTTTCCGCCAGTTAATGGTTGATATAGGCGTGGGTGTGGCAACATCAAAAATTGCCAACTCATTTTTAGAAGGTAAAGAAGCCGCACAGGAAATCGGTTATCCCGTTGGTAATCCGCCCAAGTTATACATTGGGTGGTAAAGGTGCTGGTTTTGTACACAAAAAAGAAGAATTTGATGCGGCGCTAAGACGTGGATTGCAGGCATCGCCAACCCACGAGGTTTTGGTAGAGCAGGCTGTTTTAGGCTGGAAAGAATATGAGTTGGAGTTGTTGCGCGATAGCAATGATAACGTGATCATCATCTGCTCTATCGAAAACTTCGACCCGATGGGTATCCATACAGGCGATTCGATCACCGTGGCTCCTGCAATGACCTTAGCTGACCGTTGCTACCAGGAAATGCGTAACCAGGCCATCAAAATGATGCGCGCCATTGGTAATTTTGCAGGTGGATGTAACGTGCAGTTTTCGGTAAACCCGGCATAACGAAGAGATCATCGCCATCGAGATCAACCCACGTGTTTCGCGTTCATCAGCACTGGCAAGTAAAGCAACCGGTTATCCAATTGCTAAAATTGCTGCAAAACTGGCTATCGGTTATAACCTGGATGAGATAGAAAACCAGATCACCAAAACAACTTCGGCTTATTTTGAGCCTACACTTGATTATGTGATCGTAAAAATTCCCCGCTGGAACTTCGATAAATTTAAAGGCGCAAACAGAGAGCTTGGCTTGCAGATGAAATCGGTAGGTGAGGTAATGGCCATCGGCCGCAGCTTTATCGAAGCATTGCAGAAAGCTTGTCAGAGTTTGGAAATTGGCCGCGCCGGTTTAGGTGCCGATGGCCGACAGAGCCGCAACCTGGAAGAAATCATGCACGGCCTGGAGCATCCAAGCTGGGACAGGTTGTTCCAGATTAAAGATGCCATGAGCATGGGTGTGCCTATGGAATCGATCCGTAAAGCAACTAAGATTGACCGATGGTTCTTGAACCAGATCCAGGAACTGGTATAACCTGGAAACTGAATTGCGACGCTATTCATTAAATAATATCCCTGAAGATTTCTTCTTCACCCTGAAACAAAAAGGCTTTTCTGATATACAGATCGCCTAGTTGCTTAGGCAATGTAACCGAAGAAGAGGTTTACGAGCGCCGCAAAGCCTTAGGCATTAACCGGGTTTATAAAATGGTTGATACCTGCGCTGCAGAATTTCCCGGCACAAACACCATATTACTATTCTACTTATGAGGGAGAGAACGAATCTGATCCGTTCTGATAAAAAGAAAGATCATCGTATTAGGTTCAGGCCCTAACCGTATTGGTCAGGGTATTGAATTTGATTACTCTTGCGTGCATGGCTTACTTGCCGCCAAAGAAACTGGTTTTGAGGCCATCATGATCAACTGTAACCCTGAAACGGTATCTACCGATTTTAACATGGCCGATAAGTTATACTTTGAGCCGGTATTCTGGGAGCATGTGCGCGAGATTATCGAACTGGAGAAACCGATGGGTGTAATTGTTCAGTTAGGTGGTCAAACTGCCTTGAAAATGGCCGAAAAACTGCACGAAAATGGCATCAAGATCATCGGTACATCTTATCAACGATATGGATATTGCTGAAGACCGCGGCCGTTTCTCTGACCTGCTTGAAAGAACTCGAAATTCCTTATCCAAGATATGGTGTTGCTGAAAATGCTGAAGAAGCTATTGTAGTCGCCAATGAAGTAGGTTATCCGGTACTGGTTCGCCCAAGTTATGTATTGGGTGGACAGGGGATGAGCATCGTGATCAACGATGAAGACCTGGAAAAAGCGGTAGTGAAGTTATTGGGCGAATTCCGGGAAACCGTGTACTGATTGACCACTTTCTGGACCGTGCAGAAGAAGCAGAATCAGATTCGATTTGTGATGGCGAAGATGTGCATATCATTGGTATGATGGAACATATCGAGCCTGCAGGTATCCACTCAGGCGATTCATTTGCGGTATTGCCTCCGTTCAGCTTATCGGAAACTGTAATTAAGCAGATGGAAGAATACTCCATAAAAGATTGCGAAAGCATTAAATGTGATGCGGCTTGTTGAACATCCAGTTTGCCAGTAAAAGATGAGAAGGTTTATGTGATCGAGGCCAACCCACGGGCATCACGTACGGTTCCTTTCATTGCAAAGGCTTACGATGTGCCTTACATCAACATTGCTGCTAAGGTAATGTTGGGCGTAAATAAACTGAAAGACTTTACTATAGAGCGTAAACTGGAAGGTTATGCTATAAAAGAGCCGGTATTCTCTTTCGATAAATTCCCTGAAGTTACAAAAGAATTGGGCCCTGAAATGAAATCAACAGGTGAGGCAATCCGCTTTATTAAAGATCTGAAGATCCTTACTTCAGGAAGTTGTACAAAGAGAAATCGATGTATTTATCTAAATAATTATAAAGTCCCGAACGGGACTTTTTTTTTGTCCTAATTTTAGAGTGGCTTGCAGATATGTATTGTAAGCTGATGCTATTAATGTTTTCCCCAGATTCGGGTATTTAAATCTAATTCAGCAACGATATCATACATGAAACGGATCACATTGATATCGTCCTGCCAGTTATTGGTGTCAAGCAAGCTCTTAAATTGAGGGGGTTCAAAATAGTTTTTGTCGAGCGGAAATGCTATATACATATAGCTATCTATAAAAGACACTGAGATGGTATATTTGCTTTTACTTTCCAATAGGCAAAGACGCTCCATCATTGCTGGAGTGAGGATATACCTTGCTTCTACCTGATCTGTGGCGTAGGTGACAAAGCATTTGTTAAACCCTGGATTTTCCAGTTTCACTAAACCGTCGCTTTGTGAAAATATCGGCATGTTTTCTGAAAACCATGCACCTATAGAGCTTCCAAGATCTTTCGGCCTAACGATCGTTGTGCCATTGAAATTTTTATTAAAATCTGCACAAAAGATGATTCCTTTGAATATGTCGTGCCATTCCACTTTTCTTCCGTTTTTAGTTTGCGTAACGGTTTTATATTCTGCATGGACTTCAGAGAAAACGAACCCTGTCTTTCCAGCTGTACCCCTGATCTGGTCTTCACTTGCATACCTGTCGGGTCTTGTTGAAAAAAGTTGCGAACTGACGAAATTCCGTTCGGATAGGCCTTGCTGGTAATTGATTTCCAGGGACGGATCGATAGATTTCATTGCACCTGCGATCACCTTAACCTTAAATTCGTGCCGGTATTGAGCAAATAGCTGGTTGCCTTTGCTGAGCTGGACAAAACCAAAGACCAATATCCCAATGGCGGGAATAAGAAAAAATAGTAGAATGCTTGGAAAGATGAAGCCGAGGATTCCCAACAATATTCCGCATCCAATAAAGATAAAGCTCTTTATTTTTACGTCAGATACGGCCTTTCTTTGGATTTCAAGCGCTTCAATTGTGCGCTCTAGTCCGGCGTTTGTGGTCATATTTTCTTAACTGTTGAAAAGGGCCTTTGCACTGATGTTTTTGCGTTCTTCTTCTGTATTTTCAAGCACAGGCATGGTCTGGTAATTCAGCATGCCTGCAAACATATTTCCAGGGAACATCATGATTGCATTATTATAATCTGTGACGGCAGCATTGTATGTCCGTCTTGCTGCTGCAATTTGTTCTTCACTTTCTGTCCATGTACTTTGGAGGTTCAAGAAATTCTGATTGGCTTTTAAATCCGGATAGTTTTCTACATTTACCATCAGGCCTTTTATGCTTGAACTGAGTTGTGTGTCAATATCTAATTTTTGATTTGTGCTTAAATTGCCACTAGCAGCTTGCGCACGCAATTCAACGACCTTTGTCAATAATTCACTTTCATATTGCATGTATTGCTTTACCGTTTCTACGAGATTAGGCAAAAGGTCAAAGCGTTTCTTAAGCATTACATCAATGGCGGAGAATGCATTGGCTACCTGATTTTTTCTGCCGATTAAGGAATTATAGATGCTGATGCCTGCAATCAGCAGGACAATGATAATAATGGCGACTAGGATCATTTTTTAGAATTTCTAAGAGGTTATAATATTTAAACATACTAAATCCCTCCGGTAAAACAAAAAATCCTCGTTACCTTACGATAACGAGGATAATCATCCCTATTGTTACCATCAAACATAAATGCCTGACAATATTTGTATATACTCAATAAGTAAGCCGAAAAGTGTATTTGTTTGCAAGCGCTTGTTTTTTAGGATTTTATGTGATTTTTTGCTTGTTTTCAGGAAATTAGCATGGGCATATAAATTCCCGTAGTGTAGAAATTATAAAGTAAATTTCTACGCCGCACTTGCTTTTTTTATAAAGATTATCCAAAGAGTGTAGAAAAAACATCTTCAATTTTGCTTACAGCAGTCAATTCGATCTTATATTTATTTATCGATACGCCTTTCAAATTGTAATTGGAAATGAAAATTTTTTCAAAGCCTAGTTTTTCAGCTTCCATGATCCTTTGCTCAATTCTGTTTACCGCCCTGATTTCTCCAGATAAACCAACTTCAGCCGCAAAGCAAATTTTAGAAGAAATAGAAATATCTTCATGAGAAGAGATAATGGCAACCAATATTGCCAGATCAATCGCAGGGTCTTCAACTTTGATTCCGCCTGCAATATTTGAGAAATACATCCCTGGTGCTCAATCTAAATCCACAACGTTTTTCAAGTACGGCAAGCAGCATATTCATTCTCTTGGTGTCAAAGCCATGTTGCAGAACGCTGAGGCGTTCCATAGGCTGCGGTGCTAACCAATGCTTGGGTTTCGATCAACATTGGCCTGGCGCCTTCTAAAGTAGCAGATATGGCAATACCACTTAATTCTTCATCTCGTTGTGACAATAAGATTTCAGAAGGATTGGAAACTTGCCTCAAACCGTTTCCGTGCATGGCATAAATGCCAAGTTCAGCAGCTGCACCAAAACGGTTTTTAATAGACCGCAGAATCCGGTAAACATGATGCCTGTCGCCTTCAAACTGTAAAACAGTATCCACCATATGCTCCAGGATTTTTGGCCCGGCAATGGTTCCATCTTTAGTAATATGGCCGATAAGAAAAACCGGAGTATCCGTTTCCTTTGCGAATCGCAGAAGTTCCGCAGTGCATTCCCTTACTTGAGAAACACTGCCTGGAGTAGATTCGATATGTGCAGAATGTAAGAGTTTGAATAGAATCTACAATCAACAATATCAGGTTTCAGTTCCTCAATTTGTTTAAAAATATTTTGCGTAGAAGTTTCTGTCAGAATATAACATTCTGCCGTCGGACTTGGTGTTATTCGTTCTGCCCGCATTTTAATTTGCTGCTCGCTTTCTTCACCGGAAACATATAAGTATTTTTTTTCCCGATATATTTAATGCAAGTTGAAGCATTAGTGTAGATTTTCCAATGCCGGGTTCACCACCAATCAAAATCACCGAACCTGCCACCAATCCACCGCCCAAAACCCGGTCAAGTTCCAGATCTCCAGTGGAGATTCGTTCTTCGGTTGTCGACTTGATCTCGATCTACCTTAGCAGGTTTGTTTGATACGCTGACTGTGAATTACTGCTTTTCCAGGTTGGTACTGTTGCGTTTGCTTTCTCAATGATTTCTTCTACAAAGGTATTCCATTGATTACAGGATGGACATTTACCCAGCCATTTTGCAGATTCATATCCGCAACTCTGACAGAAATATGCTGATTTAGTTTTAGCCAATTTAATTTGATTTTTTACTTCGAATTTAGTCAATTCAGTTTTATTGAGGTATTATAACATTTAGTTTAATTTATGCTGAATGAAAAATGCTTTAAAATGCACAAAGCCTGAGTTCTATAAAAAGACCAGGCTTGCTATTTGTAATGTTATTTGTAATTAAAGTTTAATCTCTTCGTCCTTTGAAGAAAGAAGTGAAATTCAGTTAGATTATACGAAGAAACCGCTTTACTTTATCCATTGTCCAAATTTAAAAAACCATTTCCATTGAAGGGAAATAAACCTTTTTTAATGTATGCTTCAATATAAGGATGTACACAAAGCGTAATATTTTTTTCATTTTGCTCTTCAAAATATAGTTAAGATTGTTTTCAATATCATCCATCAATACAATACTTGCCTTAATTTCACCAGTACCATCACAGGTCGGGCAAATTTCACTGGTTACAATATTCATTTCGGGTCGTACACGCTGGCGGGTAATTTGAACCAAACCAAATTTACTTGGCGGCAAGATGGTATGCTTTGCACGGTCGAGCAACATCAGGTCTCGCAGATAATCAAACAGCATTTTTACGGTTTGTTGGTTTGTGCATATCGATAAAATCGATCACCACAATACCTCCCATATCGCGCAAGCGCAACTGACGGGCAATTTCTTTTGCAGCTTCTTTATTTACCTGTAACGCATTTTCTTCCTGGTTTTCTTTACTGGCTGTACGGTTACCGCTATTTACATCAATAACATGCAGTGCTTCGGTATGCTCAACTACTAGGTAAGCACCACCAGCAAGGTTTACTGTTTTACCAAAAGCAGTTTTTATTTGCTTTTCGACACCAAAATGTTCAAAGATTGGCTCTTTATGTTTGTACAGTTTAACAATATTTTCCATATCAGGCGAAATTTCGTGTACATATGAACGGATATCTTCGAAAAGACCATGTATCATTTACATAAACATTTGTAAAATCGGGATTCAGAATATCACGTATCAATGTAGAGGTACGGTCCATCTCGCCCCAAACACGTTTTGAAGGTTCCGCATCAGGTAACTTCTTAATGAAGTTTTCCCATTTAGATATCAGATCCAGCAGATCCTTTTGCATTTCGGCAACTCCTTTACCTTCGGATACGGTACTGATAATTACTCCAAAATTCTTAGGCTTAATACTTTCAATAATCTTTCTTAAACGATTACGTTCGGTATTGCTTTTTATCTTTTTGGAGATAGATATTACATTAGAAAAAGGCACCAGTACAACATACCTTCCGGCTATCGAAAGGTCGGAACTTAAACGAGGGCCTTTTGTTGAAATTGGCTCTTTTGCAATTTGTACAGGCAGGATCAAGATTTTTGCTTAACACTTCAGATATTTTACCGGCTTTATTAATATCAGCTTCCAGCTTAAAATTATCCAATAAAGTGCCATGTAACCGAGCCGTTACGCTTGATTTTAGTAAGCTTTATTAAAGACTGCACCTGCGGCCCAAGATCAAAATAATGCAAAAATGCATCTTTCTCATAACCAACATCAACAAAAGCAGCATTTAGGCCCGGCATGATTTTTTTAATGCGGCCTAAATAAATATCACCAACAGCATAATTGTTATTGATCTGTTCTTTATGAAGTTCTACAAGTTGTTTATCTTGAAATAATGCAATGGTTAGTCCCAGTGGGGGTCGAATCGATAATTAATTCTTTTATCAACTGCTACCCATTTTAAGGCATTTAACGCCTTATTAACACATGGACAATAAAAAACATATGCAACTAAAAATATATAGCTACGATCAAATCTTAGCCTAAATATTTATTGATGCATTACATTAAGAAATCTATTTTTTCTTATGTCTGTTTTTTCTTAAACGTTTTTTACGTTTATGGGTAGCCATTTTATGTCTTTTTCTTTTTTTACCGCTTGGCATAATTTTAAATTTTAAATGTTTTTATTAATCTGTTAATTAATTTTTATTTTTAGCTCAGATACCTTTTTATCAATGAATTTAGATAAGGTTGGATTAGCAGCTAATTTTTTGCTTTTTAGATAAGCATCAATTGCTTCTTTGTTTCATGCCCAGATTTTTATAAGCAGTTCGCCAGATAAAAATAAGCTTCAGGACGTCGGCTTATGTGCAATAATATCTTTAAACCTGACTAATTGCTTTATCAAACTGCCCGATTTCATCGCAAACATACCTAGATTCATATTTGCTTTCAGGTTTTTCGGATCTTTTGCTACAACATCCAGCAACATTGCAATACCCTGCATAGGCATGCTGCCCATTCCGTTTACATATAGTAATACCTAAGCCTGTTTTAGCATCAATACTTGTTGAGTCTATCTCTAATGCATTTTTAAAAGCCGCAATTGCTTTTTGCAATAAAGCAGGTTGAACTATACTATCCTGAGTACTTTCAAATGCTCTTTAAAACGGTTGCCTGCATGCTAACCAGTTGTTCAATGCTGTTCTCTGTTTGGCTACAATCTCTAGAATAAAATGCAGCTGGAGCTGGCTTGGTCTACATCGTCCCATTTCTGAGCCAGTTGTTTTTGCAAGTTCAGTTTATCTGCATCGCTAGCGCTTTTGTAACTGGTTTTCAAAGCGTGTAATGTCTGCAGCAAGAGCTGTCACTGATTGCAGTTTTTGCAGCAGTGAGAAACCTCTTCAACGATTAATTGTTGCAGGAGCTGTCGGAGTCATTTGACCGCTGGCACGGCACTATTACCAGTTTCTTCCTTTGGTTTTACTAAACCTTTAATGCTCATGGTAAACAAAAATACAACAAGCAATACAATTGCTACAATAATAACTATTTGTTTTGATCTGATACTGCTTATCATAATTATATTAAGCTTCTACTTTAGCTTTTTTTGAACTGTTCTTTACTTTTTCAACAAATACTTTTGCTGGTTTAAAGCTTGGAACAAAATGCTCAGGGATAATAATCGCAGTGTTTTTTGAAATATTACGTGCTGTTTTTTTGCTCTCTTTTTTACAACAAAACTTCCGAAGCCTCTTACATAAACATTTTCTCCACCAACCATTGAGTTTTAACAACCTTGAAAAATGCCTCAACAGTTTCCTGAACATCAACTTTCTCAATTCCTGTTTTAGATGAGATTTCAGCTATAATTTCTGCCTTAGTCATATTCTATTTTTATTTATTTATTATGTATAAATACTTAACTGTTTTGGGGTTGCAAAAGTATTGCTTTTTAATGAGATAGGAAAATAAAAGATGATTTTTTTGTTAAGTCTTCTATCAGGGAATTGCAACTTTTGTACAATAAGCACGTATTTTTGTAGTTATGGCTTTTCAAAATGAAATTACAAAATGGTACCTAATCAATAAGCGGGACTTACCTTGGCGGGAACGACGAATGCCTACGTTATATGGCTATCTGAAATCATTCTGCAGCAAACCAGGGTTGAGCAGGGACTGCCATATTTCAATCGATTTTTAGAAGCTTATCCGACTGTAAGGGATTTTGCTGAGGCAAGCGAATCACAGGTTTTAAAGTTGTGGCAGGGCCTTGGTTATTACTCTAGGGGAAGAAATATGCTTTATACTGCCAGGCAGATTATGGAGTTATATCAGGGGGAATTTCCTGTTAGCTACGACGCACTTATTCAGCTTAAGGGGATTGGAGAATATACTGCGGCAGCAATCTCATCATTTTCTGCCGATGAACAAAAGCCGGTCGTTGATGGGAACGTATTTCGTGTTTTGTCACGTTATTTTGGTATCCATACGCCTATCAATAGCACTGATGGTCGAAAGCAATTCCTTGAACTTGCAAATGAGCTAATAGCAGGGCAAATCCCGTCAGTATACAATCAAGCCATTATGGAATTCGGTGCGCTACAGTGCAAACCTAAATCTCCCGCCTGTGTCATTTGTCCGTTGCAGACTGGATGTTTTGCAAAGAATAATGATTTGGTAAATGAACTTCCCGTTAAAGAGAAAAAATTGAAAAAGCGGATAAGGTATTTCAATTACTTTGTTTGTAGAAATGGGGATGAATTGCTGGTTAACAAGCGTCAGTCCGGTGATATTTGGCAGGAATTGTATGATTTCCCATTAATTGAATCCAGTGGAAATTATCTGGAGGTTCCAGAAGAATTCAGCAATAATTTGAAAGAAAATTTCGGCCCAACCGCTATAATTATTCCTCTTGATCATAAAAAACATTTATTAACACACCAAACTATATATGTTCAATTTTTTGCTTTAGATAATTATATCATTAACTTTAATCATAATGCAGAAATAAAATGGGTTACTTTAAAGGAGTTCGACTTGTTGCCGCAACCTAAAGTAATTAGCAATTTTATAAGCTCCTATCCAGTAGATTAGTAAAAAACAGAATTCATGTCAGGTATTAACAAAGTTATTTTAGTAGGACATCTCGGTAAAGACCCTGAAGTCAGACATTTAGATGGAGGTGTTACTGTTGCTAGTTTTCCATTGGCAACTTCAGAGACCTATAACAAAGATGGCAAGAGAATAGAGCAAACGGAATGGCATAACATTGTGTTATGGAGAGGACTTGCAGAAGTTGCCTCTAAGTACTTAACAAAAGGAAAGCTGGTCTATATAGAAGGTAAGCTACGCACCCGCTCTTTTGAAGACAGGGAGAAGATAAAAAAATATGTAACTGAAGTAGTCGCGGAAAACTTCACCATACTTGGAAGGAAGAGCGATTTTGAACAAACACCGGCCGGAAATGAAAATACTACCCCAAAAAGTGAAACCGACTATATCGATGATCCTTCGGGAGATCTTCCTTTTTAGATCAGAATAAAAATCAAATCTTTTATAAATAAAAAGTCTGTCAGTTTATGGCCTGACAGACTTTTTTAACTAATTTAACTAAGTTGATTTCTGCTATTCAGCTATCTTGCTGTAATAAATGTTTAGCTTAATGCCCTTCTGACCAGTTCCAGGTGCCTTACTATTGATTACCGCCCTTGCTCCGGAGCTTACTGATGGGTTGATATTAAATTCTGTAAGCGAACTTGGCGCCAGGTAAGTACCATAATCTTCGGTCTTTCCATCGATCAGATCCTGCACATAGGCAGTAACAGTAAATATATATCTTTTGTTAGTGGAATCATAGAAACCGCCAAATGCAGCATCAGATCCCGCATATCTGTTAGGTTCACCACCGGTTTGGGTCGGTGCGTCGTTATCTGGAACATTTTTTCTTTGTCCAGCGATGTCTAACCTATAGAGTGCCAATCTTTGTGCTGCAGTAAAAGGAGCAACATCAGTTCCGCTATTTAAATTGATAACCAGTTCTGCGCGGTTTACCACTATCTTAGCATTTGCATTTCCGGCTTTTATTCTGGTTGCTACATCTTTCAAATCAGGGAAAGATATCTTGCTTCTAATACCCGCCAGGGCTTGAAGGTAGCTTACCGGGTAAGGTATTGTCGGGTTTGGCGTCGTAATCTGAGCCTGTACGGGTGTACCTGTATAATCATGTGTAACGGTTGATGCTACTGGAGTGTTGCTCGAAGATATTGGGAACTTAACTGCAACAGTATCTGTAGCAGTTGTGGTGCTCTCGTTTTGCTTTTTATAATAGATTTCCAGATTTGCATCAGAACCGGAGAAACCGAAAAAAGCGATCCCGCCTGTACCTGTAATCTTACTTTTGTCTACACTAACCTTCAATCCCTTAAATGAAGCTCTGAATTTGCTGTTTGTAGATCTTTTTGCTGAATCCAGGTTAATGATGTTATTTTGAATAAAAGCATTAGTCAGCTTAATTCTCAATTGAGGAACAACTGTTTTTAAAGTATCCGCAGCGCCCGTGACAATATCATTGATTTTAGAAGGGGTTTTGGGTTGTAGTTTACCTTCGAAAGTTCCCTGTACTGCTGTTTCGGTTGCCCATTGTCTGTTGCTCAGGAAAGATTTCTGTAAAGAAAGGTCTGTCATTAGCTGCCTTACGTTGAAAGCGTAGTTAGAAGTAGTAGTATCTCCATAGAACTGGGTAGAATATGGTAATACCAATACTGCTGAGTCGATTACTGCGTTAGTCCCAAAGCTATAACCTTCACTAGGAAGCGTTACGGCCATCACAATACTTGCTTCTGTACTACCAAATGTAGGATCTGCATTGATAAAGCCGAGAGGTTGTCTTGCCGATCCTATTGTTGTAGTCACTTCATCAAGTTCAGTTGAGGTATTTACCGTGACGCCATCTTCAAGCGTACCCTCTATTTTATCACCCAGATCAGGTTCAAAACCTATAGTGTTGGTACTTTTACACGATGCAAAAAGAAAAAGACCTATCAACAGGGTTAATAAGTCTTGTTTTGTAAATTTCATATTTAAAATTAAATAATACCTGATTTAAGCTACTGAAACCAATTCTTCATTTGAAATCTCTTCATAAAATGAATAGAAGTTGTCGAAATTTTCGGTTAAATTAAAAGCTAAAGTTGGCTTATTAGAATCTTTAACAAATTTTAACACATCATCATCTAGCTTTTCATCGGCTAAAACTACTGCATCTGAGTGAGTTACTAGCGCCAATGTGCATGCTGTTGCAATCTGCTTTTATCAAATACTTTTGTATCCTCTTCAGTCATAGTTGTTCATTACAGCTTTTTTATAGAGATCTGTATTTAGTGTTTCAGTAAAGCAGTCTTCATAAATAGAGTAAACAACTTTTGAATTTTTAAAGGTAGGATCGTTTTTGTAGGTTGTTTTAATATATGCAGGAACCAGAGCAGTCATCCATCCATGACAGTGAACAATATCTGGTGCCCAACCTAATTTTTTAACAGTTTCTAATGCGCCTTTGCAGAAGAAAATCGTGCGCTCATCATTATCTGCATAAAACTTGTTTTCTTTATCTCTGAATACATATTTACGTTGAAAATAATCTTCATTATCTAGAGAAATAAACCTGCATGCGTGCAGCTGGAATAGAGGCTACTTTAATAATCAAAGGATTGTCATTGTCATCAATAATGATGTTCATTCCTGATAAGCGTATTACCTCGTGTAATCTGTTCCTTCTTTCGTTAATGTTACCAAACCTTGGCATCAAGATACGGATTTCAAATCCTTTTTCTTGCATTGCCTGCGGTAATTGGCGGGTAATTTCTGAAATTTTAGTGAGTTCGAGGAAAGGCGACATCTCGTGTGTAACAATCAGTAGCTTCGTTTTTGCCATCTCCATATTCGTAAATAAAAATTTATGTTAAAGAAAAGATTATCAAGGTGCAAAGGTAAGCATAATAATAATATTTATCAATATACATACGCAATATGTTTTGTTGCGTTATAGTATAAATATATCAACTTTACGGCATTTAAATTTAACTAACCTGAATTTGGAAAGTTATAAATACCATCGCGGCGCTTGAAGTCGTTGCTTAAAGCCATTAAAAGATCGGCTAACAAAAATTGCATTAGTGCCTACAATGGGTGCATTGCATAAAGGACATATATCTCTGATTAAACTGGCTCAGCAACATGCTGATATCGTTGTTTGTAGCATTTTCGTAAATCCAACACAGTTTACAGATCCTAAAGATTTGGAAAAATATCCCACGCCCCTTGAGCATGATATGGCTATGTTGGAAGAATGTGGTTGCGATGGTGTATTTATGCCAACCGTAAAAGAAATGTATCCCTGTCCGGAGCAGAGAATTGGCATATCGATCTTGGCCCTGCAGAATTTTTACTCGAAGGTGAATTTAGAAAAGGCCATTACCAGGGAGTGACACAGATTGTAAAAAAGCTGTTTGATGCCGTTAGAGCCTGATGTGGCATTGTTCGGACAAAAAGATTTTCAACAGGTATTGATGATACAAGAATATGGTGACTTATTTTAATATGCCAGTACGATTATCACCTGCCCGATTATCAGAGAAGATGATGGACTTGGCCATGAGCTCCAGAAATATTCATCTTATCGAGCAGAGACCGCAAACATGCATTGGTGCTGAGTCAGGCATTAGCAATATGTAATAGATCATTTGATAATCAGTCACATTACCGAATTAGAACTAGAAGCAAAGCAAAATGATCAGATGAGATACCAGGGTGTTGAACTCGATTATTTTACCATTGCCGATGGGGAAACACTTACCCATATGCCAAAGATGAAGACAAGTGCCGCCAGCTTGTAGCAGCTTAGTCGACAGTTAAAGTATGGATGATAACGCGTTTAAGTCAGATAATATGCATACTGTCAACTGTAATGCACTTCCGATAACTTTGCATCTTCCATTTTCAACTTCATAAAATTATTCCTAACTTTGCCAAATGATTATCGAGATATTAAAATCGAAAATACACCGTGTTAAGGTAACACAGGCAGAATTAAATTACGTTGGCAGTATTACGATAGATGAAGATTTGATGGATGCAGCTAACATCATTGCAAATGAAAAGGTGCAGATTGTAAATAATAATAACGGTGAACGTTTCGAAACCTATGTAATTAAAGGCGAGCGCGGTACCGGAACCATTTGTTTAAATGGCGCAACAGCCCGTAAGGCGCAGGTTGGCGATATTCTGATTATCATGTCATACGGTTCATTGCCAATAGAAGAAGCTAAAAAATACAACCCGATTCTTGTTTTTCCTGACGATAACAATCACTTGCTAAAATAGGCTAAATGTATATTTTAAAAATAATACTATGCTGCCATAGATTTTGACTCAGAATTATATAAATTTGGCTAAGTTATTATTTTATAATATATAATTATGCTATTTCAATTAAGTGAAGAACAATTGATGATCCAGCAGGCAGCTAGAGATTTTGCTCAGATGAGCTGAAGCCGGGGGTCATTGAAAGAGATGAGCATCAAAAGTTTCCGGCAGAGCAGGTGAAAAAGCTTGGGGAACTCGGTTTTTTGGGAATGATGGTGTCTGAAAAATATAGCGGTAGCGGTATGGATGCCATTTCATATGTTCTGGTTATGGAAGAACTGTCTAAAATAGATGCTTCTGCTTCCGTAGTTGTTTCGGTAAACAATTCTTTGGTTTGTTATGGCTTGAAGCTTACGGTTCTGAATTTCAAAAAGAAAAGTACTTAAAACCTCTGGCTTCAGGCCAGAAGATCGGTGCATTTTGTTTTTCCGAACCAGAAGCGGGTTCTGATGCCACTTCACAGCAAACAACGGCTGAAGATAAGGGCGATCATTATTTATTAAATGGTACTAAGAATTGGATTACCAATGGAGGTACTGCTTCTACTTATCTGGTTATCGCACAGACAGATCGGTCGCTAAAGCACAGAGGGATCAACGCCTTTATTGTGGAAAAGGGAATGGAGGGTTTTACTGTAGGTCCTAAAGAAAATAAACTTGGAATACGTGGTTCAGATACACATTCACTAATGTTCAATGACGTTAAAGTCCCAAAAGAAAACCGTATTGGAGAAGAAGGATTTGGATTTAAGTTTGCGATGAAGACGCTTGAAGGTGGTCGTATCGGAATTGCTGCGCAGGCTTTAGGTATAGCAGCGGGCGCATATGAATTAGCACTGGCTTATGCAAAAGAGCGCAAATCCTTTGGGAAACCTATAGCAGAACATCAGGCAATTGCTTTCAAGCTGGCTGATATGGCTACCCAAATAGAAGCTGCCAGATTACTTGTACACAAAGCCGCATGGTTAAAAGATCAGGGACAACCCTACACACTTGCGGGATCTATGGCTAAACTTTACGCTTCTAAAGTGGCAATGGATGTTACTGTAGAGGCTGTACAGATCCATGGCGGTTATGGCTTCGTCAAGGAATACCATGTGGAGCGATTGATGCGTGATGCAAAAATCACTCAAATTTATGAGGGTACGTCCGAAATTCAAAAAGTGGTAATATCCAGGGATATCCTGAAATAATAGATTGGCAGGAAGTGAAGTTATCTCCAGGGTTTGTCCTGGAGATAATGATTGTTCTGTTTAGTCTTCGCTTCCGGCAATGGCTCCAAAAATGGCTTTGATGATAGCCACTACGATAGCAAGTATTGCTGCTGAAAGAAAACCTGAAGTATTAAAGCCGGTCATTAGACGGTCAACGAGTATGATCATTAATACACTGATGATGAAAGAAACCAGGCCCAGTGTAAGAAAATTGATGGGAAACGTCATTACCCTCAAAATAAAACCGATGGTAGCATTTGCAAGTGCAATAAGGATTGCCGCTGCCAGCGCGCTCCCATAGCCATCTACAGTTACTCCGGGAACTAATTTCGCTCCGAGGAATACTGCCAGGCCCATTAATAAAATTTCTAGAATCAGTCGCATAATGTTTAATTTAGTGATATGGTTAAAAGGATTGCTTTTTCGACATTATATATAGTGTTTTTATACGGTTGTTCATCATCAAATAGCAAGCCACTTTTGATTACATTTTCTGCAGATAGCACAAACATTGAATTGAACAATGTGGATAAAGTTGGTCTATGGCGATTGCATGAACTTAAATCTTCAGATTCTTTATTAAACGAGCTGGTGGTAGTTTTGCAGGTGCCTTCTGAAACCGATACCAGCCTAAAGGAAATGCCGCTTGATGGTGATGTTGTGCTGACAGACAGTAATGTCGTGTTCCAGCCTGCCATGCCGTTTTTAAAAGGACGTCAGTACCTCGTTATTACGCACCTTAATGCTAAGTTTGGAGATGTTGGAGATATGCTTTCCGGGAAGTTGGCAACCCACGTGAAACCCATACAGAAGCTATTAATCAGGTAGATGCCGTTCTTCCGCTGTAAAGGGATTGTAAAATGAATGAAAAAAATATCGACATTAGTTGCCAACTAGCCATTACTTTAATTACTTTTGGGTTGGGCTTGATAAGGAGCTTTCAACTAACTTATTACGACGCTGGAAAATATTATATTACATCCCAATCAATTGGTTATCGAGGTCATAACGATCATGCGCGAGTATGAATTTGATATGTTGCCTATATTTCAAAATGGTAGTTTTGTCGCTGATATTTCATATACAGATCTAATGGACTTTGTAAACCGCAAGGAACGAGGTCAGAATTTATACTATCATAAAGTGAATTTCGATCTGGGCAGTGCGCTGATCCTGATCAATGAAAACCATAAAAAGAAACAGAGGAAGAATTTGGCCATGGCTATGGCTGCTGTGGTTGCTGTGGCATTGCTAAGTGTAGGCTGGCTGCTTTTCAGACCTCAATCTGATGCTGGAGTTACAGAAAGTATCCAGATCGTGGCGGGTTCGAATAAAGCAGTTTTAACGTTGGATAACGGTAGGGAAATTGATTTGAATGAAGCCAAAAGTGGGGTGCTATTCTCGGAATCGGGTGTTGAAGTCGTTAAATCTGCTGATGGAAAACTTGGATATAAGATCAATGGTGCTCAGACAGCAAGTAAAGTTTTGTATCACTCTATCACTACACCTAAAGGTGGGCAATATGAGCTTGCTCTTGCTGATGGTACAAAGGTTTGGCTGAATGCTGGTTCTACCATCAAATATCCTGCTTCTTTTGCATCGTTGAAGAGTCGATGGGTTTCTCTTGTTGGGGAAGCTTATTTTGAGGTTGCGAAAGATAAGTTACATCCTTTTCTAGTGAGTACCAAGGGACAACAGATCGCCGTTTTAGGAACACATTTTAATGTGAGTGCTTATGCCGATGAACCTAATATTAAAACTATGCTTTTAGAAGGATCTGTAAGAATAGATCCAACTAATGAATTGCTTAACAGTACATTGCTTAAACCAAACCAACAGGCTACGCTGACAGGGAATAGAATTTCTGTGAAGGATGTAGATGCCGAAGAAGCGATCGATTGGAAAAATGGTGAGTTTATTTTTCGCAAACAGCCACTTGAGCAAGTAATGCGTAGGATAGCGCGTTGGTACAATGTTGAGGTTGTGTATGAGGATGAGCAATTAGGGAAAACACCTATTGGCGGTTTCTTGTCAAAATCAGAACAATTTACGGAGGTTTTGAAAATGCTGGAACTTACAGCTAAAGTTCAATTTAAGGTTCAAGGAAGAACAGTTACTGTAATAAAGTAATGCGGATATTTCTTGCAGGAATAGCACTTGCACTGGTGCTACAGGGATCTATTGCTTCGGCACAAACTCTGAATATTAAGACTAAAAACATTTCCCTTGCTCAGTTTTTCAAACAGTTGCGCAAGCAGACAGGATATAATGTGGCCTGGAATGAGGATGAAATTAATGCAGATCAGATACTGGAAGTTAAACTGCGTAATCTTCCGTTAAAGGATGCACTGGACCAGGTGCTACCTCCGCTTTCATTGAATTATAGTTTTAATGGAAAAACTATTGTCATTAAGCGTGGAGAGAGAAAGCCCAATAAAAGTCAATCACAGATCGTAAAGCCAGAAGGTGTCGAGATCAGGCCTATCATTCTCAAAGAAGTGGAAATTGTCAGAACCGGATATCAGGAAATATCAAAACAACGCGTGACGGGCAGTTTTGTATTGGTTGATACTTTCCAGTTTGAGCGACGGGTGGGGCCAGACGTGATTTCGCGATTGGAAGGAATCACCAGCGGTTTGCTTTTTAATAAAAATACCCTTAGCAGCAACTCCGGGAATCTGGACTTATCTATCCGCGGTCGCAGCACAATTTTTGCAAATGACCAACCACTTATTATATTAGATAATTTTCCATTCAGGGGAGATTTCAATACTATTAATCCAAACGATATTGCCAATATCACAGTCCTTAAAGATGCTGCAGCTGCAGCAATTTGGGGTGTAAGGGCAGGAAATGGCGTAATAGTGATTACAACAAACAGAGGTAAATTCGGTCAGCCTCTAAAAGTGAGCTTGAATACAAACTATAGTATTTCTGGGAAACCTGATCTTTACTATAATCCCAACTACCTGTCTTCATCAGATTATATTGGACTTGAAGCATTTCTTTTTGAAAATGGCAAGTATGATGATGTGTTGGCAGATCCGGCAAGCATGCAGATTATCTCACCTGTTGTAAAGCTGCTAAACCGCCGAAGGGAATCCGGCATATCAATCGAATCTGATTTGGCTACGCTCGGGGAGAACGATATCAGAAAGGAATTCCTTCAATATTTTTATCGCAGGGAGCAGCGTCAGCAGCATGCCCTGTCGCTAAGTGGCGGGACTGAAAAGTCTAATCATTATTTTTCTGTAGGCTATGACCAAACATTAAGCAGCTTGAAGGAGAACAAAGACAATCGTACAACCCTGAATAGCCAGCATACACTTCGACCTTTGAAAAACATGGAGTTGAGTTTAGGTTTAAACTATGTTCGCTCATTATATAGATCGGATAACACAGCTACTGTCGCTTCGGGGCGATTGGCTCCCTATTATCAATTTTTGGATGCTCAGGGAAATCCGGCCGTCCTGGAGAATAGTTACAGTTCTGCTTTTAATGAAGCCGCCTTGGACAAGGGTTTTTTGGATTGGAACTACAGGCCCTTAGATGAACTCGGTAGGTCTCCCAATGATTTGATTGGTAATGATTTAAGGATGAATGCTGGTGTAAAGTACAACTTTATTACAGGCTTGAATGCGGAACTTAAGTATCAATACCAAAGGATTCAACAAGAGAATCAGAGATTTTCAGGCATAGAAACATTTGAAACCAGAAATCTTATCAATAGGTATTCCTCCCTTACAAATGGTGAGGTTAGCGGTTACAATATTCCTTTAGGGGGTGTGTTTAATGGAAGAAAAGAGTCAATGGTATCGTCGAATTTACGGGGGCAGCTTAATTACCAGAAGAATTGGCAAAATCATGGCATATCAGCACTTTTGGGATATGAAATCTCAGAATTCGAGACAGGGCGAGCTGAATATACATACTATGGTTATGACCAAAAGACAGGTAGTTCGATACCCGTAGATACCCTAACACAATTTGATTTGAACCCAAGTGGAAAAGGAGCTATAAAGGCAGGATCCAACTTATTTGGTGTATTGGAGCGAATCCGCTCTGTATATGCGAACATTGCCTATAGTTATCTGGGAAAATACATCATTTCCGGAAGCGCCCGTATAGATGGCTCCAATTATTTTGGGGTGAAGACTAGGCAGAAGAATGTACCCCTTTGGTCGACAGGGGCGTTATGGAATTTGGATCGCGAAGATTTTTATAGTATAGACTGGCTTCCGGTACTTAAACTTAGGGCGTCTTATGGCTTTAATGGAAATCTTGAGCGATCAAACACCGGTATTACTACCTTCAAGTACAATTTCCTTACAGCTCCCTATACTAACCTACCCTTTGCCGGCATTGTCAATATAGGTAATCCGGAGTTGCGCTGGGAAAAGATCGGAATAGCCAATTTCGGACTTGAATTTGGACTCAGGGATCAGCTTTTAGCAGGTAAGATTGAATACTACCGAAAGTATGGCAGGGATATTCTTGGTGATCAGGAATTCCCTTCAAATTCCGGGATTAGGACCTTAAGAGGGAACTATTCTAAAATTAATGGTCAGGGCATTGATGTTTCGTTGAGTGTACAACCTTTAAAAGGAAGATTAAGATGGGCGAGTAGTTTTTTACTTTCAGCAGCCAATGACCGCGTGACACTATATAATGTAGCGCCGACCGATAGTAAATATTATCTTGGTCCATATAATAGTATTCCTGTGCTTGAAAAACCAGTTTTTGGAGTTTATAGTTACCAATGGGCAGGTTTGGACTCTTCAAATGGAGATCCAATTGGTTTTTTAAATGGAAAGATGAGTAAAGATTATGCGAGCATCTTTAATACAACTTCATTTGCTGACCTGAAATACAATGGTCCGGCTAGGCCTACAATTTATGGAGGATTGGCCAATACTTTTGCTTACCAGAAATTTACGTTGAGTTTCAATATCAGTTATAAATTAGGCTATTATTTTCGAAAAAGCACTGTGAACTATTATCAAATGTATAATTCAAGCTTCGGCGGAAATTTAAATACTGACTTTGAACGCAGGTGGAGGAAAACGGGGGATGAATTTTATACCACTGTACCCTCTATGGCCGATTATTCGGAAGATAGCTATCGCGATCTATTTTACGCAAATTCTGGTGCTACAGTTGCAAAAGGTGACCATATCCGTTTGCAAGATGTCAACCTGTCTTTTGACCTTGATCGGTCTAACTGGAAGCATATACCTGTAAAGCACGTTCAATTGTATGCTTATGCAAACAATTTGGGTATTTTATGGAGGGCTAATGATTTTGGTATAGATCCTGACGTGATTATAAGTCCAAGTGGTAAACTTGATGCTCCTGTACCAAGAAGTTTTTCGCTGGGATTGAAAGCAAATTTCTAACTTTGTTAGGAATCATGGGGGAATTTAAAAATTGGCTGATTGCGATGGCTGCGCTGTCCTTTTTGGGAAGTTTTACTTCCTGCAGCAAAGATTGGTTGGAGGCAAAGCCAGATAAGTCGCTTGTTGTACCGGGAAACATAGCTGATTTTCAGTCTTTATTAGACAACACTTCTCAAGTATTTAACATCGCCCAGGCCTCTGGTCTTGCTGAAATTTCAGCAGGCGATTTTTACATTACCTATACTTCCTGGGCATCCTTGTTTGGCGTTCAGGAAAAATCTGCTTACATCTGGGAAAAGACTGAAGATTTTTACAAGGGAGAGCAGAGTGCAGATTGGGTAAATGCGTACGTCCGGATTCTAAATGCCAATGTGGTATTGGAAGGTATCGCCAAAGTAAAAGCGAATCCGGCGGAACAACAGAGTTGGAATAATGTAAAAGGAAGTGCGCTGTTTTTTCGGGCCTTTGATTTTTTTAATCTTTCTCAGACATATTGTCGGGCATATGAGGAAAGTACCGCTCTAATAGAACCGGGTCTTCCACTCAGGCTTGAGTACGATGTAAATATAGTACTGAAGCGCTCCAGCTTGCAAAAGACCTATGACCAGATTACAGGAGACCTCGAACAGGCCGCTTCTTTGCTGGGTACAACTCCTTTGTTTAAGACCCGCCCCTCAAAGCAGGCTGTTTTTGCTTTATTGGCCAGGACTTATCTTGCAATGGAAAAATATGAATTAGCAGGTTTGTACGCAGATTCGGCGCTAAAAATTCAATCAGAATTGATGGATTATTCGAAGCTTGGCAGTAGCGGTACCTACCTAATTTCCAGGTTTAATCCTGAGGTGATTTTTCACAGTGTTTTTACTTACGGAATCTTCAATATGAACAGGCTGCTGGTAGAACCAACATTGTTTAGTGCTTACGCTGCAAATGATTTGCGGAAGACGGTATTTTTTACGGCGGTGAGCAGCGGTACGGCTTACAGAGGAAATTATAGTGGAGATAGAACTCTTTTTGGCGGCCTGGCCACTGATGAGCTTTATTTGATTCGTGCGGAGATGAATGCTCGTAAGGGCAATCTTGAGGTTGCTTTGAAGGATCTTAATTATTTACTAATGAATCGATGGAAAGGAACTTATGTGCCGATTTCAGGAGATGACCCCGAGTTTGTATTGCGTCAGGTGTTAACAGAACGCAGGAAAGAATTGGTCTTTCGTGGACTTCGCTGGATGGACTTACGTCGGCTGAATAAAGACTATCGTTTTTCGTTCAACTTGAGTCGAACCTTAAATGGTCAGACCTATGTCCTCATGCCTGGCGATAAAAGGTATGTATTGCCTCTTGACGAAAAAGAACTTGCCTTAAGTGGTATTCCTCAAAATGAACGCTAAATAAGAAGGAGAGGCAGTCCCTACCTCTCCTTCTTATTTAGCTATTATTCAAAATGACCTGGGATTGTCGAATTTGTTATAAATGTAACCCCAGTTAAAGGTAGGGGAGTTCCATCGACACTTGGTATAGGATTAGTTCCGATGTTCCACTGTGCACTGCAGACGTCTCCTATGGTTTCGCAATGATCGCCGCTATAGTATTCATAACCACGAGGATCGCTTGGGCTTGGATGAGTCCAGTTTGTTTTATAATAGGTCAATGTAGATCTTTTCTCTTTCGTTTTAAATGCGCTAAATCCAAATGAGAGGACTCCCAGGCCCAAAGCAAATGCTGTTTTTTTTAGGTTGTTCATGTTTAATTTTTGTTTATATAATTGTTTAAAACTCCACCACATTTCTTTTGACAGGCTGCAGCATTTACCTGTTTTACGATTGTAAATTTTTCTCTTTCGTTAGAAGCCCCGTAAATCCGAGTAAAACGAAACCCATATTAAACCAGATATGTTGTTGCCAGGTCATAGTACTGACCACACCTCCACAATGGCAGGGCAATTTGCTGCCGGAAAAAACCATATAAGATAAATAAATGGTAAATAAGATCATCAGTGCCAGGGATGCATGGATGCTCCATTTTCTTTTGGTATCCAGGATCAGCAAGAGGCTGATAAGGATTTCGATAATAGGAATGGCCCAAGCCACAAACAAGCTGTAGCTTCCAATGAGTGGTGATTTCGCAAGTGTGCTTGCAAATGATTTGGTGGTGAATAACTTGCTTGCAGCAGTGTACATAAAGAGGATCAGGAAAGCATAAACGATCAGATCAATAATGATCGTTTTCGTTTTGGAAGATAAGTGGGGCAGGTGGATTTTGACGGATGTAGTTTGCATATGAATTCTTTTGGAGTTAATGATGAACCAAAATTGCGGTTCATCCATTGCAAAAAAAATGTAACTTCCTGCCAAAATATCCATCAATCTGTTGGCAGGATTTTACTGTTTTTCCATCCACAGGGAGGGATTCCGAAATGTTTTTTAAATGCTTTACTAAAATAATATGGTTCCCTGTATCCAATCGTTTGAGAGATCTCATAAACAGGTTTGTCGGTAGTCATGAGCTGATTTAGCCCATCATGTAATCTTATTTTGATAACCTGGGTGTGAAGTGGAATGCCGAAAGCCATTTTTGCAAGTCTTGCCAGGTGTCTTTCAGATACCATAAATCTCGCAGCGAGATTAGGAAGGTCCTCTACCGCCGTTGAAGCATAATTTTCATGAATAAATTTTGCAATGGCATTAGCTTTATGCTGGTGGTGCAAAAGGGTAATGTGTCTGGAGGCCAGCTTGCTGTGATATTTGTTTACACAGTCGTTGATGAAGAGATAAAGATCTCTGTCCTGATTAAGATAACAGGTTTTTTCATCGGTCTTTTTGAGAAGTTTAAACAAATGACCCGCTATTCCGTAGGATGGAAGGGTCACTGGTACATTAGAATAAATGCTGGAACGTTCTATAAAAACCTTTAAATTGGGTAGCTTTTGGCATTTTTGTACGAACCAATCCTCTTTTAGGTGAATGAGCAGAACCTGGTGTTTTCCTACTGGTACAATTTTATGATATTCACCTGCCGGCCGATAAGAAATAAAGCAGGAATTTTCATAAAGGTCTGCAGATAAGAAGTAAGATGGCTCTTCAATTTGAAGGTCAAGGTTGAAGTCTTTGTGTAATAAGAAATCGAATATTTGTATTTCTCCTATATAATGCTTGATTGACTGCACTACAATCTGCCCTTCGGCAACCGTAAAATTTTTACTATTTGCCATGTCAAGTGGAAGCGTACAAAAATCGGGTAGGCAACTAAATGCCGAATTTTCAGTTTTAGCAGAATGCATGTAAGGATTAGTGTTAGTTACATAAATTACGACCCGAACAATGGAGTCGTAGTTGACAGTTTCGTAAGTAAATAATCAAGTACATGGATGATAGGTATTAAAATAAGCTTAGTTATCTAAATACTCGTTATGCATAATCATAATAAAATAAATAATCCGGAAATGGATTTTTAAAGGATTTTCACTTGCAATTGCAGCAGCCTAAAGATGCTTTTTGATCAACTGTTTGGTTTTTCTAAAGGATTTTGATAGCCAGCTTTTTTTAGGTGCAGCCTGTTCCGTTGCGAGACGGGTAAAGAAATTGGCAAATGCATCAAATGCAAGGGCATCTGGTGCAATGTCCGTTTTAATATTTAGTGGTGATTGAGCTAGAGGCACATCATGACTGTTACTATCCCCACAATGCGTTCCACTACCATCATGACCAATATTATTTACAAGAGATTTGCCTGGATACAAAGTGAGTTGTTCCTGCAAAAAAGCAGATGCATACCATCTGATATCCCAACACAAAGTATTTCCTGTAGCCTGATCTCTTAACGCTTCAAAATAGGGGTAGGTATTGTTGAAATCGAATTCTGATTTTAGTCCTTTTTTTATCAGCTGATCTAATAGCTTCATTCCATCAGGCTCAAAGAGATCCCAGGCTCTTTTCCAGGTAGCCCAACCCCAGCAATCAGCTCCTTTTAGAAAGAAGACTTCTTTTAATTTTTCGTTTACGGGATAAACATAGCCATGTATAGAAGCCACGGCTTTCTCCTGCTCGTAAAAATCGAGTGCTTCATTCATATAGGTTAAGAACCATTGGGACGTGACCAGGTCGTCTTCTAAAACAATCGCCTTTTCATGCTGATTGATGACCTCAGTTACACCGCGAATTACATTCTCATCTACACCCAGATTTTGTTCCCGGAAATGAATATTTACTTTTTTGAAACCATCTATTGAAGGCAAATAATTCCTTACAGCATCTACCTGCGGTATTGACTGAGAATTTTTTGCCGCATCAGCATAAATATACAATTCGCTTTCCTTAGCAAGTGCATTGCTTTGTAATGCTGTTATTGTGCGCTGTGTGTGATCCAGGCGATTGTAAACAAAAAGTATAATTGGGGCAAGGCTCATGATCCTTTACTGTGGTTTTACGCGGTTAAATACAAAAAGGTCTTCGAATACCCACTTGCCATCATTTTGGTTACCACGAGCAATGACAAACTGATTGGCTGAGCGTTTTTCATAACTGATACGTAAGCCAGGATCTCCTTCTTTCTGAAAGATCGCCTTGTCCTTGCCGGCTTCCACAAAATTATAACGGTCCTGTTTGTCTTTTTCTTCCTGCCCTATTAGTCCTGGCTGAAAGTGTTTTACCATTGAAACCAGTCCTTTTTCTGTTTGTTCGTAAGCCAGGATCTCGTAAAGATCTGCTTTTCCGCTTTTCATCATGCGCATAAAGCCCAGGATATTTTCGCCTTCTGGTTGTAGCCAAACGCCGTCTATTACCTGACCTTGTTTGGTTGTTGCCTTCCAATGCCCTTGGATAAAGGATACGTCTGCAACTGAACCAGCTTTGGATTGTGCCGGACAACTCATTGGGTTAAACAAGGAGCATAATATAAAAAGCAATAAAAGAGAGTAAGTATATTTCATGAGTACTTAGCCTAAGTAATTTTCATTAAATATACATAAAGCTTATCACTACCAGAAAAAAAGCGTTGACAGCTTATTGGATATAGTCTGCTGATCTATGCAGTTTTTGAAATTCCCGAAGATCTTTTGCATAATTATTAATCGCCTTTTTTAAAGTTCGGTTGACCTGTTCCATCAATGCAGCTTTTTCCACTTTCATTTCAGAACAGCCTAATTGAATCTCGGCTGTCGACAGCTTGTTTTTGTCGGTGAAGGGCTTGATGCTGATCAAAGGTTGAGGATTCGATTCCTCATGTATCGTTTTCATCAAATGGTAAAGCCATGCCTTTAAGTTGCTTTCGGGTCTGTATGTAGCAGAATCCTGCAGCGCCCGAATGATCGTGTCCTGCACCAGTTCTTCAGCCTGCTCAGGTTGACTGCTGAACTGGACAGCGAAGACATCTAGCGTGGGTTTTTCCCTGCAGATCAAATAGTTTAAAGTAGAAATTTCCATAGGTAGGGAGTTTTAAGCGGTTATGAAGGATGAATCAGCAAATCTTGTACCGATACGTACTTTGCAATTAACTAGTTACAAAAGCTTAAGGGCTGGCTTAGTTTTTGTTTACCATGCTTTGTGTGAAACTCATTAAAGAGTGATGAACTATTACAAATTATGAAAAAAAAATATTGGATTTTTTCTGTGGCCATTCTTGCATTTTTTGCATGTAATGAGCCTAAGAAAGGCAATACCGAAGCTGTATCAGATACAGCAACTGCAAATGAGGTACATATAGAAAATAGAGGTAAAATCTTTGCACGTATGCAGACCGATAAAGTCATCAAAGGAACTGATTCGGTGATGCTGACCTTCAGTGTGTACAATCCGGCGGATTCTGTGCAGGAATTCTGTAAATGGCATACGCCATTTGAACCCTTAATAAGCAAGTACCTTGATATTAAAAATGAAAAGGGGGAAGAAGTGGCGTACAAAGGCGCGATGGCCAAGCGGATGATGCCCGCCCCGGCTGATAGCTATGTGAAAGTAAATCCAAAGGAAACATTGAGTACAAAGGTAGACTTGCTGCTCGGATATGACCTTAAAACAGGAAATAAGTACACCATCGTGTACGCAGGAGAAAACATGAGTGGGCTGTCGGTTCGCGATACGGTTTCATTTGTATATGAAAAGTAGAGGTAGGATTTGTTTGCTATCGAACTGATTGTGTCATAGCATTTTTAATTTGCGAAAATATTTCTTACATTTGCGAAGTAATAGCGATAAGAGGGGGCAGGAGTCCCCTCTTTTCTGTTACTGGTAAATTGGTTATGCAGGTAGAAAAAAGAGTTAAAGAGTTAGTTGAAGAAAAAATTGCGGACAGACCGGAGTTGTTTTTGGTAGAGGTTAAAATGCTTCCTAACAATAAGCTTATTATTCATGTTGATGGTGATGAAGGGATTAGCATTCAGGATTGTGCGGCAATAAGCAGGCATGTCGGTTTTCATCTGGAAGAAGAAAACACGATTGAGAAGGCCTATAATTTAGAAGTATCATCTCCTGGTATAGGTGAGCCTTTGAAATTGAAACGCCAATATGATAAAAATATTGGTCGTGAGGTAAGTATTAAAGTTGGAAGGCGGTGAATAAAGGAAGGCAAATTGCTTTCAGTTACATGAACGATGGAATTGTGATTGAAGACAAAGTAAAAGAAAAAGGGAAAAAAGCTGCAGCTTGTGGAAACAGCTGTTAACTTTAATAATATAACAGAAACAAAGGTTTTAATATCATTTAAATAAAAATGAGCAATATTAATTTAATCGATTCTTTTCAGGAGTTTAAAGACTTCAAAAACATCGACCGCCCAACGATGATGAGCGTGCTGGAAGACGTTTTCAGAAGCATGATCAGTAAAAAATATGGAACTGATGAAAATTGTGACGTAATTGTGAACACGGACAACGGTGACTTGGAGATCTGGCGTACCCGTAAGGTAATGGAAGATGGTTTTTCTGAAGATGATGATCTGGAAATTGAACTTGCAGAAGCTAAAACAGATTGATCCGGATCTGGAAGTTGGCGACGAGTATATTGAGCAGATCACTTTGGAAAGCTTTGGCCGCCGTGCTATTTTAGCTGCACGCCAGACACTGGTTTCTAAAGTACTGGAGTTAGAGAAAGACGAGATCTTCAAAAAATATAAAGACCGTGTTGGTGAGATCGTAACCGGCGAGGTTTACCAGGTTTGGAAAAAAGAAACTTTGGTGCTGGATGATGAAGGCAACGAATTGTTGTTGCCTAAAACAGAGCAGATTCCTGCCGATTATTTCAAAAAAGGCGATGCATGTAAGAGCTGTGATTTCTAAAGTGGATATGATGAACAGCAACTCCTAAGATCATCATTTCGCGTACTGCTCCTGAGTTTTTACAGCGTTTGTTTGAGACTGGAAGTTCCGGAGATTTTTGACGGTTTGATCACCATCAAAAAAATTGTTCGTGAACCGGGCGAAAGGGCTAAAGTTGCTGTAGAATCTTATGATGACCGTATTGATCCGGTAGGTGCCTGTGTGGGTATGAAAGGATCACGTATCCATGGTATCGTTCGCGAATTGAAAAATGAAAATATTGATGTGATCAACTTTACCAATAATATTTCAGTTATATATTACAGCGTGCTTTAGTCGCCGGCTAAAATCACTTCCATTAAATTGGATGATGAGAACAAAACATGCTGCGGTTTATTTAAAACCCGACCAGGTATCATTGGCTATTGGTCGTGGTGGACATAACATTAAACTGGCAGGTAAATTAACAGGTTATGAAATAGATGTTTACCGTGAAGCTGGCGAGGAAGATGAGGATGTGGATATCGAAGAATTCTCAGATGAAATTGATAGCTGGATCATTGATGAGTTTAAAGCGATCGGTTGCGATACCGCAAAAGCGTATTGGCACTTAACGGTAGACGAATTGGTGAAACGTACCGACCTGGAAGAAGAAACCATTAAAGAAGTGATTATCAATTCTGCAAGGCAGAGTTTGAATAAACAGAATGGTTAAGCATGAAATTAACAAGAATAACGTATTTTTGTATAATAATTAAGAAAAAAATAGGATAATAAATGTCAGACGACAAACCAATAAAATTATTTAAAGCAGTAAAGGAACTTAACATAGGTATGGGTACGGCCGTTGAGTTTTTAGAAAAAAAGGCTTTTCTGTTGAGAATAAACCCACTGACTAAACTCTACCGGCGACATGTATAATGCCTTTTGAAAGAGTTTCAGGGGATAAAATCGTAAAAGAAGAAGCCAATCAGATTAGTTATTGGTAAAATACGTCGTGATGAGCCTGAGATAGCTGAGAAAGCTGCTGAAGCGCCTAGAAAAAATGTCGAGTTTGAGAACGAAGAGATTTTGATCAAAAATGCTGCAATACATACAGTCCTCCTGCTGAAAAACCTAAGGAAGAAGCTCCTGCTAAACCAGGCCGGTTGAGCAAAGAAGCAGAAGATAAAGCAGAAGAAGGTGCATTGCCTGGTGTGAAAATAGTTGGAAAGATAGATCTTGATGATCTTAAATTCTAAAACACGCCCTGTGAAAAAAGAAGAAAGCCCTGTTGCTGAGCCCGAGGCACCCGTAGTACAGGAAGCACCTAAAGAGGTAGTTAAGGAAGAAGCTCCAGTTGAACAACCTGTGGAACCGTAAAACCTGTAGTTGAGGAAAAACCAGTGGAAGTGCCAAAAGCGGAAGAAGTTAAACCTGTTGCTGAGGCGCCTAAACCTGTTGAAGCTCCAGTAGTGAAAGCTACCTGAACCTACCGTGCCTAAACTGAAGCACCAGTAGCAGCCAAAACCTGAAGAAGACTGAAGTAATCAAAGCACGTTCGGTAAAACTTAACCGGTCCAAACATTATTGGTAAAATTACTTTGCCGGTTAACACCTGACCGTAAATCGCAGCCTGTTGCATCATCTAGCTGATAGTGCAGATGCACAAACGCAAACGTAAACGTAAAGAAAACTCCTGGAGGACATCCAGGTCAGCCCGGAACAATCTCCAGCTGGCGGTCAACAGCAAGGTACTGGCAACCTGGACAAGCAGGTCAGCAGCGCACACCGCCCTACCTTTGGCAAACAGACCTGATTTCAGGAACAATACAAATAATACAGCCAACAGGCCAAACTTTAGAAACAGTAAGCCGGGAGCTACCAACTGGACGGTCCTAAAGAAGAACCTACAGAAAAAGAAATACAAGACCAGATCAAAGCAACACTTGCCCGTTTAAGCGGTGCAGGTAAATCTGGTAAATTTGCACAGCGTGCAAAATTCCGTCGTCAAAAACGTGATGATGTGGCGCATGTCTGCGGAAGAACTGGCAATGGAGCAGGAATTGCAATCAAAAGTATTAAAGGTTACCGAGTTTGTTACGGCAAATGAGTTGGCTATCATGATGGATGTACCGGTTACACAAGATTATCTCTACCTGTATGAGTCTTGGGTATGTTCGTATCCATCAACCAACGTTTGGATGCAGAAACATTGACCATTGTTGCCGATGAATTTGGTTACCAGATTGAGTTTGTAAAACCAGAGGATGAAGAAGCGAATGTAATTGAAGAAGAAGATGCACCAGAAGATTTGATTACCACGTGCACCGATTGTAACCATTATGGGTCACGTCGATCACGGTAAAACATCATTGCTGGATTATATCCGTAAAGCAAACGTAGTAGCTGGTGAAGCAGGTGGTATTACCCAGCACATTGGTGCTTACAAGGTAACTACACCGACAGGTAAAAAAGTAACCTTCCTGGATACACCGGGTCACGAAGCGTTTACCGCGATGCGTGCACGTGGTGCAAAGGTAACAGATATTGTAATTATTGTAATTGCTGCGGATGATAGCGTGATGCCGCAAACCCGAGAGGCCATCAACCACGCGCAGGCTGCAGGTGTACCTATTCATATTTGCATTCAATAAAATTGATAGGCCGGGTGCAAACGCGATAAGATCCGTGAGCAATTATCGGCCATGAATATTTTGGTTGAAGAATGGGGTGGTAAATATCCAGTCGCAGGAAATCTCGGCTAAAAGAGGTTTAAATGTAGATTTGCTGTTAGAAAAAGTATTACTGGAAGCAGAATTATTTGAACTAAAAGCAAATCCTAATAAACGTGCTATAGGTACTGTAATTGAAGCTACGCTTAGATAAAGGCCGTGGTATTGTAACTACAGTATCTGGTGCAGGCAGGTACACTTAAAAGTTGGTGATCCAATACTGGCCGGTAGTTATAGCGGACGTGTTAAAGCATTGACCAACGAACGTGGTCAGAAAGTAGATAAAGCAGGTCCATCAACACCGGTACAGGTATTGGGTATGCAAGGTGCACCTACAGCAGGTGATAAGTTTCAATGCATTGGAAAGTGAAGTTGAAGCACGAGAAATTGCCAACAAACGTTTACAATTACAACGCGAACAGGGTTTGCGTACACAGAAACACATTACGCTTGGATGAGATCGGCCGTCGTTTGGCAATCGGTAACTTTAAAGAGCTTAACATCATTGTTAAAGGTGACGTGGATGGTTCGATCGAGGCATTATCAGATTCATTATTGAAACTATCTACACCAGAGATCCAGGTCAATATCATCAGCAAAGCAGTAGGTCAGATTTCAGAATCTGATGTATTGTTGGCTTCAGCATCAGATGCGATCATTATCGGTTTCCAGGTACGTCCTTCGCCAGGTGCGCGTAAACTGGCCGAAGCAGGAGCAGATTGATATCCGTTTATACTCTATCATCTACGATGCGATCAACGAGATCAAGGCGGCAATGGAAGGTATGTTTGCTCCAGAGTTTGAAGAGAAGATTGTGGCGAACGTTGAGATCCGCGAAACCTTCAAGATCACTAAAGTGGGTACAATTGCAGGATGTATGGTGTTGGATGGTAAGATTACCCGTAACAGCAAGATCCGTATCGTACGAGATGGTGTGGTGATTTACACAGGTGAACTTGCTTCATTAAAACGTTTTAAAGATGATGTGAAAGAAGTAACTAGCAGGTTACGAGTGCGGTTTGAACATTCAGAACTTCAATAACATTGAAGTTGGCGATATCGTAGAAGCTTACGAACAAGTAGAAGTAAAACGTAAACTGTAAAACAGGTTTAAATATATTATCGCAAAGCGCCTTATTTATAAGGCGCTTTTTTTTGAGGTATTTAATAAACTAGCGTCTTTTTTTCAGTTGTTTCCATAATGTCCCAATCAGGATCTTATAATACATTGATCTGGAAGTGCGCGGATTTTTAAATAACTGTTCTATTTTTGATCGAAAGGCAGGTTCCAGTATATTTCTAACCGGGCGGTATTCTCTATACTGCTGTTTAAAAGCTTTGGAATAATCTCTTTCTGAAATCAGCTTTCGACTGAAAAGAATATTGATGATCTCGAGGATCTCTGTGAAATTCAGACCGCTTTTAATTGCTTTACCGCTGACATCATTGTCGTGTTTTCTGAAGTAATTGAGGAGCCTTCCACTGATGTGTACTTTGCCGAGTAAACAAAGTTCTATCCAGAAGAACCAGTCGCCGCACAGCTTATAATCTTTATATCCCATGCTGATCTGCGGAAACATCGATTTTCTCCATAGTACCATACTGGCATTGAAGATTGGATTGTGTATCAGCATTTGATTGCGCATGAAACTTTCGCCATCTACCATTTCGGACAATTGATCGTGGTTTGAGCTCCAGATGATTTTGTTGCTTCCCTGTACGCAGTAGGACTGACAGTAGCTGATTACACATTCTTCATCCTGTTGAATGCCCTCTACAAGGAATTCAAGTAAGGTAGGTTCGCACCAATCGTCGCTTTCTGCGATCCATATGAATTCTCCGGACGCCAGCGAAATTCCTTTTTCCCACTGTTTAAAAGTACTACCACTATTGCTTTCCCCGTATATAATATGACTTACCTGTTCGTTTTCCCTATAACTCTCTATAATTTCTTTGCTAAGGTCATGGGAACAGTCATCCAATATGATCACTTCAAAATCACGAAAGGTCTGATTTAACACACTATCTATCCTTTGTCTGAGGTAAGCTGCATGATTATAATTTGGAACGATCACTGATACCAGCATATGGCCTGATGTATTGAATTATATATGTTTTCGATTAAAACCAAAGGTAATATGTCTTTTGCAAATAAAGATAAAGGAAGATAATTATCTGAAATTTTAAATTGGCTTTTTCTCTAGTTATATTTGCTAAATGGCTATTATAAAAGTAGGATTTCTGATCTCTTATGATTACGAGTTTATAAAAACTTCTTTACCGAGGGTGTATGATTATGTAGATGAAATTTATTTTGCTGTTGATGCTGATGGGCTTACCTGGTCTGGAGAACCATTTAGGATAGAGGAGGAGTTTTGGAACTGGATAGCTGAAATTGATAAAGCTAAAAAAATCAATATATACAGGGATCATTTTTACGTCCCTGGATTAACCCCAATTGAATGCGACACCCGAGAAAGAAATCTTTTAGGAGAACAAATGGGGGAAGCAGATTGGTATATTCAAGTTGATTCAGATGAATATTTTATTGACTTTCCATCATTTATCCATAGACTTGAACAGTTTAAACCAGTTGGTCCTGTTACAATTGCATGTAGAGTATTGACATTGTTTAAAAAAGTTTCGAACGGATATTTATTTATCGCGGAATCTGTTGAAACACTTGATTTTGCTACTAATAACCCGGTATATGATGTAGCAAGAAATAATACCTCAGGGAATGAGCAAATTTGTTGGGAAGACATGGTTTTGCATCAAAGTTGGGCAAGAACCTCTGAGGAAATTTATTTTAAACTACAAAACTGGGGGCACAAAGATGATTTTAATGTAGACAGCTTTTTTAAGATATGGGCTGCTATAGATGAGCACAACCATCATATAATTAAAAACTTTCATCCTCTATGGCCGGGTATTTGGCCTCGTCTTAAATTTGTTAAGGGAAACGTTCAGCAAATTCTTAATTTAGACATAGTAAAGGCTATTACTGAACCAGAAGTAAAAGCGGTCAAAAAAAAGCCACTTTTATCCCGGTTATGGAAGGAAATCAAGTCAAAATAAGGCATTAATTTAAATCTATTTTTTCAATTGCCATTTTACGAAACTAAAAATCTTAAGACGGCCAAATAGATAACTGCATCTTTTCTTGTAATCATTAGCCATTTCTTCTGAATAAGTCTGTAATAGGCTTTGTTCTTGGTAATGACTTGTGGATAGCTTAAAGTGGCTTAAAATCAACTGTTCCATGCTGCTGACTATTCGTTGGGCTTTATAAGCCTTGGAGACCTTTAATTTTGATTCTGCAGACAATTGCTGACGTACCGCTGGTTTTTTGTACAGGTAATGTAATGCATTCGCTATAGCACTTTTACTGTGTCTGACTACGATTCCATTGATTTCATTGTCAATAAGCTCGATTTGGGCATTGTCCTTCTCTTCCGTGCTGATCGTTACTACCGGTATACCAATGGTCATGGCTTCTGCGATGACCATGCCAAAACTTTCCCCTATTTGACTAGCTGCCAGGAAGACATCCATAGATTTATAATAGATCAGCAGATCCTGAAAATTTATGGTGGTATCCTGTATAATTAGCTTATCCTGTATCCCCAAAGAGGCTGCATGCGCAATCATTTCTGGGGTTGCACCTACAAGTAAGAATTTGGCATTTGGAACTTTTCTTGTAAATCTTTCAAAGCCTGTCAATGTAATCAGGTCAAATTTATGGTTGTCTGCTCTGCCAATTCTCCCTACAACGAAAGTGTTTTCGAGACCAGCTTTCTTTTTAAATTCTGAAACTTGCTGGTCGGTGGGCAACATCTCGTTGATATGGTCAACATCAACAGGATTTGATAATACTTTTCGTTTATAGCTAAAGTTGTCCCTCAACTTAATGTCCCGTTTCATTCTGCGTACTAATGTCATCCTTGATACAAACAGGTCATAATCTATAAGTTTATATAAGGGTGAAGCATCATAGATACCAAAAACATTAGTTTGGATAACTAATTCAGGTTTATGCTCCTTAAGCACCTGGAAAAGCTCAGAATCCAAGGAACCACCTCCATGCCAGTGTAATACATCAATATCCTTAAGAAGGGCCGGCAACTGACTGAAATCGCCATCTAATAAAATAACCTCAATGCCAAGATCTTCTAAAATTTGTACCCGTTCACCTCCTTCTAAAAAACTGACGACGGTAACATCAAAATATTGTTTGTTTAAAAATTTAGCGAATAATTGCAGCGTATATTCTGTTCCGCCCAGTCCAAGTTGATTAACAGCCTCTAAAACCTTTATTTTTTTCATTTACTTCCAATTATAAGTCAATACCGACAGATTTTAAAAGGGGTGTCCAGAACCCGAGATTTCTATCCCATGCATGACAACCAAAGGGTAGATTCTCCTTGAGAAGTTGAAAAGCGTGCTCAGGATTGTTTTCTATGGAAAAATTGACAGCCGTTTTATAGTCAGGAATATTGAGCCGTTTATTTTTTCTATTGACCTCCATGCTCCAGAAAATGTCTTCGCCGAAATAATGTTCATTTCTGCTGTTATAAAAATCTATCATTTTGGTGTCGGTAAGACAAACCTCATAAAATTTTTTCGTATTTCTAAGTGAGAAGCCTCCGTTACCAACTTTATTCTCACGCTGAAGTTCTGTAGGAAAAATTGTGTCGGGTTGTTTTAAGTCTAGCTTAATATGCCAGTATCTTAATATTTCTGTTTTTAACTTCTTAACAAAATCAGGGTATCGGGCATACCTGATCCAGGGGGCGCCTATGTAGTCATAGCCTGAATTGCACCAATAAAACAGCTCATCTTTAAATACAAAAACATCTGGCTGATGAATCAGGATGAACGAATATTCCAGGAACTTTTCGTAGAAAACAGTTGACATCATGAGTTTATTATAGCCTGCAACATCAGCAAAATATTCATCATCAAATGAAATAACCTCGTCAAATTTGAAATCATAACTGTTAAGATTCAAGCTGGAGGGTTTTACCGCGATTATCTTATGTTGATGTAGCACCTTGAAGCATTGCTGAACGGAAATCATTTCAAGTGAGTTGAGGCTTTCCTTATAAAGAGGTATAATAACTATGGGAACATTCTTCATATATCCTTTGAAATTCAATTGTTTTTAATTTCCATTAACTCCAATGCCTCTCTTAACTGATCAGGTTTCACTTTAATATTTACCGAATAAGTATCTTCTGTATCACCTTCGTTGGTAAGATAATAGTAATCATGTGCCAGCGATGAAGTCAGTGAGAAGAAGCAGTTGTTGTGTGAATCGCGGTCATTTCTGAGTTCAAGAATCTTTGCTCCAGCCGGCATGAATAACATATTTGTAAGGCCTGCCCCATGAAGCCCAACCAGGCTGGAAGCCTGTCCCATAATATTGATTTGTTCCCCTAGATTATAATCTTCAAAACAATGTATTTCATAGCCAAGGCTGATCAATACTTCGATTATAGCAGTTTCGTTAATTATTTTTCTTCGTGCTGCCTTTTGCCTGCTAATGTATATCTTCCGGTTTGCGTTTCCAGAGACCTTCATGAGCCTTTTTCTTAGTTCAGTGATGATCTCACTGTTATAGTTACCGGTCGGTGCAGTATGAGAAACACTAATCAAGTTTCTGATCTTTAAGCGTTTTGATGGGTTGTAGTAAAAGACATCGTAGCCGAGTATATTTAAAGAATCTGATATATAGGATTTTGACTGGTAGGATTTGGGGAGTATAATTTTATATTTTGCTTTAAGTCCTGAAGGCTCTCTTGATTCTTCGATAGCTATCAATCTCGGTAGAGCATCCGTAAGCCAGTGAAAATATTCAAAGCTTAGCCCATCAATGATCCAAAGTCCGTCTTCCACTAACTCGGTAAGCCGAAAAAAATATTTCAGCTTTTTAAGCATGGATTTGTGAGTTACTTCCGTGATCTCTGATAATGAAGGATAGAATTTAAAGTCATTTGGCGTAAAAAGAATATTTTTTAAGATATTGACCCTGTTGAATTTGAAAGCATATGTGTCCTCAATAGCTGAAGAAAACTCATGCTCAAAGAGGGATAGATCGCCGTCCCTGAGATTGACAGGTTTATTTCGCGTCTCGACTCTTGACTTGAAGATTGGGTTTGATTTCATTGGATGAGGACTGATGTTAGGATTGATTTTTAAACCATCTTTTTAGTCGGTTTTTTAACTTATTGTGTCTTTTCCATTTGTTTTTCAGATCGAAATCCCGCTCAAATAAGGCGTAATCTGCATTCTTCTCAGGAAGCATATACTTTGGATAGCTGAGTTGATTCATTTCCCCCAATGGAATATTTGCATATGGATTGTTGGCATCGAAAGTATGCGTTGCGCGTTCATCAAAACCAATGTTGGATATGAGGTTCACATTGGGGTTCACAGAAAGACTATGGTTAAAGAAATTGATGAATGCCAGTTGATAGTCCCATGTGTCTATTTTTCCCGCCTTAAGTTCTTTAAATATATATTCCCAGCTGTCTAATGCAAAACGGTCTGTAAAGATGTTGCTCAGTTTTTCCCGGACTTCATTTTCCTGATAGTTTCCCAGCTCTTTATCATAATCGTTCCAGACCCTTCTCCAGGATGCCCAGCCCCAAACATGCGTCTGGTTGGTGAAATATACGGATTCAGAGCCCCATTTTCTTCCTTGATGAAGGTTGCAGCCGGCGATATGCCTTATTCTTGTGTCGTGCCGGTATTTTTCCAGCAAAGTATCGCAATAACTAAAAAAGCTATTGGCAGGCAGGCAGTCATCTTCCAGAATAATTCCCTCCTCTTCTTCCTGGAAAAACCAGGTTATTGCCGACGATATGGCTTCTTTGCAACCCAGGTTTTGGGCCCTAAAAAGGGTTTTTAACTCGCAATCCCAATCAATGGCCGTCGCTATAGCAATCGCTTCTTTACATAGGTTGAGTTCTTCTGAGCGGTCTTTTCTCGGGCCGTCGGCAGCTATGTAAAGCTTCGCCGGTTTTGCAGCTTTGATCTGCTCAAAAACACGTTTTGTAGTATCGGGCCTGTTGAATATCAGAAACAGGACAGGAGATTTTGTTTTATAGGGATTCATGCCGCAGGTTAATTTGCAAGATGTTTATAAACATTGACGGTTTTTTCTACGCAATTACTGATGGGGAATTTTAGCAATTGCCTTTCACCCGCCTGGCTGAGTTTTCTTTGAAGATCCGCATCTTCGATGACCGCCTGAATGCTGGCTGCAATGTGCTCCGGATCATTCGGGTCAAAATATTCAAGGGCATCGTCACCTACTTCTCTAAAACAGGCGATGTCACTTGCAATTACAGGACATCTGTTCTGGAAGGCTTCTAAAAGCGGCAACCCAAATCCTTCATAAAGGGATGGATAAATAAATGCTTTTGCATTGCGGTACAAACCGGTTAAATCTTCATCAGAAACAGAACGTTGGGTAACCAGATCCTGAATCTTTAACCTGAGCAACTGCTCGGTTTCTGCCCTTTTAAACTCCCCGCCTCCGGCACAGATGAGCTTCAATGAAGTGCTCTTTAGTAGGGGAGCAACTGCAACAAGAAAAAGCGGAAAATTTTTATAAGCCCTTCTGTCGCCCACGTATAGCAGATAATTGTCTAAGCCAGTGATCGAATCGTCCTGCATAGCCATTGAAGGTTCAAACCCATGATGGATAACCGATATTTTATCATCCTCAATGTCATAATAATGCTGGAGGTCCCGCTTTGTGGATTCTGATATGGCAATAAGATGATCTGCACGTTCGATACACAAACGTTTAGCATATGCAGAATCGTCTCCGGTATCAAAATACTGCGGTAGCCTCTCATGGATCATATCATGCACAGTAAGCACGAAGGGTTTTTTGATCTGATCCAGGAAATACGGGTCATGATTTGTAGGATGGAAAACGTCCATTTTGTTCTGGCTGATGACATGGCTGGAGTATCTTTGATTCCATTTGTAGCGCCCTTTTTGTTTTCGGAGCAGTATACTTCCAAGCATATTGCCTAATGCCCCCGGTTGATCATGGATATAATGATTCTGACTATAAAGTATGCTCAAATCTGATTTAATGTCCGGGCGGTTTTGCGTTTTGGCAAATAGATTTGCAAAATACCTGGATATCCCCCCATATCGCTGCAAAGAAAATGTTTGATGGTCAAATAGTATTTTAATCATTTTATTATTGCCGTATTAATATATATTTGACAACAGGAAGCTGGATTTATCTCCATGCTACACAATTTAATTGATTGCAAATATAGCAAGCTCAAACATTAAAACTAACCTCAATATCTGATGAGTTCTGAGAACTTAAAAATTTCAATAATTACGATCAATTATAACAATGCAACGGGGCTTGAAAAGACAATTCAGTCGATATTAAGCCAAACCTATAAAAACATTGAGTATTTAATTATCGACGGAGGCTCGGGAGATGGTAGTAGAGAAATCCTGGAACGCTATACCGCTGATATTACATTTTGGGTCAGTGAAAAAGATTCGGGTATTTATAATGCTATGAATAAGGGCATTTTGAAGTCCGGTGGCGAGTACCTGTTGTTCATGAATAGCGGAGATATTTTTGTCGATCAATTGGTCGTATCAGATGTGGTAAATAGCGGCTTGACGGAGGATTTAGTATATGGCGACGTATATGCCGAGAACGAGCTTCGCAGGAAAAGCTGGTGCCCATCCCCGAAGCTGACATTCAATGTCTTTTTCAGAGAGAGTATTCCTCATCAGTCCACGTTTATCAGGCGTTCATTATTTGATATTGTAGGTCTATACAATGAGCAACTTAAGATTGTTTCTGACTGGGAGTTCTCTATGCTTGCCGTATGTAAATATCAATGTTCTTACAGGCATATCAACCGGTTCATCGCACTTTTCATGGAAGATGGAATTAGTTCTGATCCTAAAAATTATGCAGTTAGAAAGGCGGAAAGGTATCAGGTTTTTGAAAAGTACTTTCCATCATTTATTGAAGATTATGAACAACTTGAAGCATTGGAGCATGAAATGAGGCGGTTGAATTTTGCCCGGAAGTCTAGGCATTTCATAAAGCGCTTCATTAAGGCAATAGGATTTGGACCTTCCGCATCTTCAGAATAACCGATCGAGCTTTCTGTAGCAGGCTTGTTGTTCATAATCTGAATTGAAAGAAAGAGCTGCATATTCAGCTTGTTCCTGGTAAGCTTCAGGTTGCCTCAGCAGAAGCATGATGTAATCCGCAAATTCTGCTGGATCGTCCGTAGCGAGGCATCCATTGTTAGTTTTGTTGATCAGACCATCTATACCTCGGATATTGCAAACAACAGGGAGCCCAAAAGACAATGCCTCTATGACTTTGATTTTGGTGCCTGTGCCAGATTGCATCGGACAGATAGCAATTTTAGCCTGATGGTAGTACGGATGCAGTTCTTCTGCAAAAGGAATCAGTGTAATGTTATCGGAATGCATCTCAATGAAGCTGCTGATCTGTCCAATGATACAGATCCTGATGTCTTTGGAAATTAAAGGATAGACCTCATTCATGAACCAGGCTGCGCCGGCTACGTTATGAGGATTTTTACTTGCCACATAAATCAGGTCGAAGCGTCGTTCGGAAGGCCGGGTATTGCTGCGTTCCGGCTTTTCCATCATCATAGTAGCGAGGCTTACTGTTGTATCGCAGAACTGGCTGAAAAGGTATTGTTCCTCTATGGAAATCGCCAGGGCCTGATCAAATAATGAAATCTTTCTGATTTCTTCCTGGAAGGATGCACCGATCGGATATTTTTTTCGATACTGAGCGGTTAAAAAATCATGGGTATCCAAAATGGTCTTTGCATTCCCGATGTACGGATTGTTTTCGATCAGTTTGGCCCAACTCGCGTAATTGATAAATATATAGTCATATTGCTTTTGCTTAAGCAATACATTAAAAGATTTTTTCAATCGGTAGGTGACTAGATCCGGGAAATTGATTGGGAATATTCCCAGTTTCCGCTGATAGAAAAAATTCGGTAGCTTATAGCAAAAGAAGTAATAAAGAAGGTTTTTCTTAGACGCTTTACGTGCTAATACGTAGGTATTAGTTGTGAGTCCACTTTCCTTAAACTCATTCAGGTCTGCAGTGTTCCATTCGCCCCAGAACCATTCACTCACAAAATCAACTTCAAAGCCCCTGGACTTAAAGTAATTTAAAAAACTCAATGCCCTGATTTTATTACCTGCATTTTTCTTTATGGGATTGTCAGGCATGAAAAACAGTATTTTTTTCATTTTACTCATCAAAAGTCTGCATATCTACCAGTCTCCGGTAGAGTCCATTGTTTTCCATCAGTTGCGTATGACTGCCCTGTTCTACAATGACAGACTTGTCGAGCACAATAATAAAATCTGCATTTTGTATGGTAGACAGTCTGTGTGCGATGATCAGTGAAGTTCGGTTTTCCATCAATTTGTATAATGCATCCTGTACCAGTTTTTCAGATTCGGTATCCAACGCAGAAGTAGCTTCATCCAAAAGCATCAATGGAGGATTGCCCAGTATGGCTCTTGCGATACAAAGCCTCTGACGCTGTCCGCCCGATAAGCGGATACCTCTGTCGCCGATCGGCGTGTCATAGCCAAGATCCGTATGGAGAATAAAATCGTGTGCATTGGCAATTTTTGCGGCCGCAACGACTTCCTCCATAGTAGCTTCTGGTTTGGCAAAAGCAATGTTGTTGAATATGGTATCGTTAAATAGAATCGACTCCTGGTTTACAAAACCCATCTGATTCCTAAGCGAATCTACTTTGACATCCTGGATATTTACCCCGTCGATCAGGATATTTCCTTTTTGAGGCTCAATGAACCTTGGGAGTAAATCCATCAGTGTCGATTTTCCACCGCCTGAAGGCCCTACAAGGGCAACTGTTTTTCCTTTTGGAATTTCAAAGTTTATATTTTGCAGGATGGTTCTATCGCCATAAGCAAAGGTTACGTTTTCAAATCTGATGCCCTCGTGGAAAGGCTTTATTTCGTGTGCTGTTGGCTTATCTACAATCTCTGGTCGGATATCCATAAGGTCCAGGACGCGTTTACCCGCGGCAAGACCGGTATGTATGGCACTGAAAGAATCAGAAAGTGCTTTTGCCGGGCGCATGACCTGGGAGAAAATCGCAATGTAGGCGATGAACTCTGATGAACTCAGGCTCGACTGGCCCGAGAGTACCAGCGAGCCACCGAAATAGACAATACCTGCAACCATCATGACGCCCAAAAACTCAGAAACAGGAGAGGCCAGCTGCTGCCTGCGAATCATTTTTTGTGTGATGACGGAATAGTTTACATTCTCCTGATGGAACCTGTCCTTAACATATTCAGTAGCATTAAAAGCCTTCACGATTTTAATACCCGACAGCGCTTCATCCAGATAGCCCAGCATATTCGCAAAACTTTCATGAGCTGCTGTTGCCTGCTGGCGTAATCGTTTTACAATCTTTGCAATGATGAGGCCCGACAAAGGAATGATCAGCAGCGAAAATAAAGTAAGTTTCACAGAGATTGAGAAAAGTAATACTATATATACAATAAGCGTAACCGGTTCTCTTGAAGACTACCTGGAGGGTATTTGTAACAGTGAATTGTACGACCTGAACATCCGCAGATACTTTAGAAATGATATCACCCTTACGCTGGCTATTGAAATAGCCCAGGTGCAGGTTCATTACATTGTTAAATACCGTCTTTCTCAGGTTAAGGAGTGTATGTACACGGAGATCTTCCATGGTACGGGAAGAAAAGTATTTGAAAATGTTGGATAGCAATACAGAACATACGATTATCAAGCAGACAAACTTTAAGGTTTCCTGCTCGCTGTAGGTGCTAATGAAATAATCAGTCATTCGCCTGAATTGTCCCATTACATCCCACCAGTCCTGCTCTTTAACCTGAGCGGTAGCTTTAACCACCTGGCCGGCTTTTTCTACACTCTTGTGGTTGAATAAGGTATCGAGTAAAGGAGCAAGTAAGGCTAAATTTAAGGTATTGAAAAGGATATATAGTAATGTTGTGATTACATAAGGAATAGCAAACTTTTCAATGGGTTTGGCAAATGATAATAATCTGAAATAGTCTTTCATTAAAAAATAAAATTTTCCAAAGGTACAGAATTACTATCATGTACAAAACAGGCTCTATTTGTCGAGCTTTCTATAAAGCTGGAGATAAGATTTTGCAGTTTCATCCCAGTTGAAATCGGCAGCTCTTGATTTTGCTTTCTCGGCCATAAATCCTAAGCGAAAGTCATCCAGTCCTGCCTTTAAAGTTTGCTGCATTTCCTGTTCTTCAAAACTATGGAAGTAATACGCTGCCTCAGCACCAATTTCAGGTAAGGAAGTATGGGTAGAGAGGAACACCGGTTTTCCATAATACATCGCCTCTATGACAGGTAGCCCGAAGCCTTCAGCTATGGAAGGAAACACGAATGCCTTGCAATTTTTATAGTACCAATAACGGTCTTCATCAGAAACGCTGCCCAGGATCTTGAGGCGATCGCTCACTCCAAGTCTTAATGCCTCAGCTTCTATTTGTGCAATGTAGTTCTGATCACTTAGATTTCCGGCGATCACCAGTTCATAGTCATTTTCTTTAAGCAAGGCAGGTAATACATGGAAATTCTTTTTTGGTAAAACGGTGCCTATACTAAATAGAAAAGATTTTGAGGGCTTGTAGTTAGGATTGTTAAATTCAGGGTATTCTTTAATTGTACAACCATTGTAGATAACGGCCATATTCTTCCCTTCCACGTTGAGGAAATCCCTCACCTGCGCGGCTACGAAATGAGAAATACAGACTATGGCGGCAGCTTTATTGATGCGCTGTTGAATTCGCTCAAGATGCTTTTTTATTCTGGAAGGGCGATGTTGTTTTTCAATCAGGAAATTAAGGTCGTGTATGGTCAGTACGACCTTGACGTTTGCCGATGAAGGATAATACCGTGACACCTGATTGCTGCTATGCCATATGTCGAAAGCCGATGAGCCGGGAACAAACAGTTTATGCCAAGGCCTCTGTATCAGATATTCTGTCCTATTGCCAAATATACCTTCCGAAGGAGCTGGTACATAGGCTGAGATGCTTTGGTCCTGAGCGGCATTTTTGATCAGTGCCTTTCCCAGGCTTTCACAAAAAGTATAGAGGCCGGTATTAGGATATTTTAGTCGCTCGCAATCAAATAATATTTTGCTCATTTGAGGATCTTGTAGTTTTTGTATTCACCAATGCGCCATCCGGTAAGTTGCTCAATCCGGTGTAGCATCAACCTGCGTGGAGAGAGGGCTATTTTCTTAGGATTGTGCTTGAAAGTCCAGTCCTGACCTTTTACAGTCTCGCTCATCGTCGCCGGATGTGAATCTGTAAATGGAGCAAGAATGTCGGCCACAGAGGCAAAATCAAATGTTTTTTGGTCTCCAAACTGTGCAGAAGTAACCTCTTCAGGTTGGTAATAGCTGCTGAAGCGTTTTACTTTTCCTAGCAACAGGTCTGGATTGCGGCAATATGAATAGTGGAAAATGCGTGCATTCAGCAATTTGACATTCAACTTTCTTCCGTTGATGCCTTGCTCATAATCTTCCAGGGAAGGATAACTCCTGAATCCCTGGGAATCTTTATAAGAATAGAAAGATGGGTCATTTCTTATAATCCTGATTTCTCTGCGGTGCCATTTCCTGGTTGTACCGATGTGTTTGTAATCGCCGATAAAATGAAGGAAGTTGAACAGGAAGCCTTCCACTTTCGGATCGCTTAAATGCGCTTTCATGGCCTGCTGTATTTCAGCAAGGTCATCCTCATGGAACACCTCGTCCGACTGGATGTGAAATGCCCAGTCCCCGGTCACAGCCTTCAACCCGATATTCGCCTGCTGCGCGAATACCTTCCCGCCTTTAGTCAGCTGGTCGTCCCATTCTGTATCAATGATGCGAATCTTTTCAGAGCCGATTGCAGCTATTGCTTCGCGAGTACCATCGTCGGATTTTCCTACCACAGCGATGAACTCATCACAAATAGGAAGGATGGATTTTATAGACTCAATAACAGGATAGCCATACTTAAAGCTATTTCTCATGTAGGAAAACCCACTTACTTTCATTCGGTATTGATTTTAATGACTGGTTTTTGCAATAGGAAGCGTTCTGTCGTACTGCAAATATAAAATTTAATAAATCTTATTTATAAATTCTAATATTTGCAGAAACAAATCAATGCCGATTGAATGCAGGACGCAAATGCCCTTATCAAAGGAATACAAGAAGGGAATTTCATCTCCCTTGCCCGGGCCCTCAGCCTGGTAGAAAATGATATTGCACCTTATGAAGACATTCTGCGGCTTATACGTACAGACAAAGGGCTGCCTGTTATCGGGATCACCGGTCCTCCTGGTGCGGGTAAAAGCACGCTCGTAAATGCGATAGTCACGAGGCTGACAAGTATGGGAAAGAAAATTGCGATACTGGCGGTAGATCCCACCTCGCCTTTTAATTTTGGCTCCCTGCTTGGCGACAGGATCCGGATGTCCAGGCATTTCAACAACCCAAATGTTTATATCCGATCACTTGCCACTCGTGGCGCCCTGGGAGGAATATCAGGGAAAACGATTGAGATGGTAGATGTACTGAAATCGGCCGACTTTGATCTCATCCTGGTAGAGACGGTAGGCGTGGGCCAGTCTGAAGTTGAGATTGCGGGCCTGGCCGACAAAACTGTTGTAGTACTGGTTCCGGAGTCGGGAGATGAGATCCAGCACATCAAGTCGGGCCTGATGGAGATTGCCCAGGGCTTTGTATTGAATAAAGCGGATCGTGAAGGAGCAGATGCTTTCGCCAATAAGCTCATCAAGCTAGTCTCCGGACAACATCAAAACATACCGGTTTTCAAAACTGTTGCGGATAAAGAAGAAGGTGTTGATGCCTTATGTGATTGGTTGCTTTCACCTGATTTGGCAGACGCTGACAGGAAGCTGCTGTTATTGTCAGAGCAGGCTTTTAAGATTATACAGCATTATAGAGTGAGGGATGTGGATAAAAAAAAGCTGTATGTGGATATTGTGGCTGCTTTTAAGCAGAATGATTTCAATATCTACCGATTTATAGATCAGTGGCGCTAATTTAAACGGGTCATGTTCGGCAGAGGTGTCTTGAAAACAGGACTCCGGTTGTACATTTGAATAGAAATAAGCTGGTTTAACGAATATTCTGCGTACAACAATAAGTTTGGAACGGAGTTTGTACAATCGTTTTGAGAAATTAAAAATTTGTTTAATTTTGCTACACAAAAAAAATATACAATTAAAATTTGTTTAACCTTAAAAAAGAAAATTATGAATTATTCTACTTTAAAAAAGGGTCTAGCAGTTTCTTTTGTTGCATTGATCGGAGCTACGTCTCTAGCTAATGCTCAGGAGACTGACTGCGACTTCTATCTTCTGCCAAGGTATTTGGTGGAAGAGGTCAGTACAGGACTTGGTCTTTAGGTGTTAATGGTGGTGTTTTATCTCCATTTGTTGCAATTGGTGGATCAAACGACTTTACTAACTGGGAGCCAAACTTAGGTTATGGTATCTCATTGAGAAAACAATTAGGTCATGCATTTGGCTTAGAAGGTAACGTTTTCCGTGGAAAGCTTTCTGGTACTAACAAAGATGCTAACTCTACAGGAACTGTTAACGGAGTTAAAGATTTCGAAACTGATATTGCTTATTCAGCTGACATTAGAGGTGTTGTTAACGTAGCAACTGTTGATTTCTTACGTCGTGAGAACTCAGTAAACTTCTTCGTAACTGCTGGTTACGGTGTTGTTGCTTACAACCCTAAAGTCTAACTGGTGTTGACAGAAAAGGAACTTTCGGAGATGATCAGGATAAAGATTATATCAAAGAAGCTTACATCCCTGTAGGTGCTGGTATTAAATTTAAAGTTTCTGACCGTGTTTCATTCAACTTAGGTTACACTATGCACTTCTTGATGGAGATAACCTTGATGGAGTTTATGCTAAAGGAACTTCTAAAGATAAATTCTCTTACGGATATGCTGGTTTAGAATTCTCTTTAGGTTCTAAATCTAAACCAAACCTTGACTGGGTTAACCCATTTGCTTTGATGTATGATGAATTGAAAGATCCTTCATTACGTCAAGAAGTTGAAGCTTTGAAAAACCGTGTATCTGCTGTTGAGAAATCTGTTGAAGATTTGAAAAAAGATAGCTGATGGTGACGGTGTATCTGATCAATTTGACAAATGCCCAGGAACTCCTGCTGGTACTGCAGTTGATGGTTCAGGATGTCCACTTCCTGCTCCGGTAGCAGTAACTGCTCCTAGTGCTGGAACTGGTTTCGAAGCTATCCAATTCGAATTTAACTCATCAGTTTTAAAAACTGAATCTTATCCTACTTTAGATAAATTATCTTCAGTATTGCGTGAAAACGGTGGTAAAGTAGCTGTTAATGGTTATGCTTCTAGCGAAGGTACTGCTGCATACAACCTGAAATTATCTAAAGACAGAGCTAACTCTGTTAAAACTTACTTAGTTAACTCTGGTGTTAACGCTAGTCAAGTAACAACTAAAGGATTTGGTGAAGCTAACCCAATTGCTTCTAACGATACTGAAGAAGGTCGTATCCAAAACCGTCGTGTTGAAACAGCTAGAAACTAGTCGTTTCTAATTAAAATACGAAAAAGAGGGTCTCAATTTGAGGCCCTCTTTTTTTTATGCTTATCTTTGGCTATACCTGATTTAATCAATTAGTTAATTACAATGAACAAGATTATCAATACACCTAATGCCCCTGAGCCTATAGGGCCTTATAGCCAGGCTGTAATCGCCGGAGGCTTTCTTTTTATGTCTGGCCAGGTAGCCATCAACCCTGCGACAGGAGAGCTTACTCAGTCGACTTTAGCCGAAGAAACACACCAGGTAATGAGGAACATCAAAGCTGTGCTGCTGGAAGCAGGATATGGTTTTGAAGATGTAGTGAAAACCACTATCTTCCTGTCTGATATGAGTCTGTTTGCTGAAGTTAATGAACTGTATGGTTCTTATTTTGAATCCCAGTTCCCTGCCCGTGAAACAGTTGCTGTAAAGGGTTTGCCAAAGGGAGTGAATGTGGAGATTTCCATGACTGCATATAAAGGCTAAGCTTTGCCAAAATCTAGCTTAAGGTATTTTTTTGCTGGTATTTTATCATTTGCAATCTGGGGATTCTTTTCCATTCCACTAAGGAATTTAAAGTCATTTCCCTCAGAGGAAATTTTATATTACCGCATATTTACATCTCTGATATTTATCTGGATTGCAATCCTGTTGTTCAGAAGGAAACAATTGAAGAAAGACTATACTTATCTTTTGGCCGCCAGTCCCGGCGCCAAACGGAATGTTGCGCTTCAGATCGCAGCCTCTACTGTATTCCTGACTTTAAATTGGTATACTTATATCTACGCAGTCAACAATGTCAGCTTACAATCGGCAGCATTTGCTTATATGGTCTGCCCTTTGCTAACAGCCTTTGGGGGTTTTGTCCTGCTGAAAGAAGAGCTTTCTCGGTTAAAACTTGTCTCATTGGGCATTGCCTTGATCAGTATTGTTTTTCTGGCGACAGGTTCACTGATTGAAGTAGCATGGTCGGTAGTCATCGCTTTGCTGTATGCATTTTATTTGATCATTCAGCGAAAGATGCAGCATCTGGATAAGTTAAACGTGCTCGCCGTTCAGATCGTTCTGGCAGTTTTACTGATGCTGCCTTTCTACCTTAGTAGTCATGGTGCCTTTCCCAAAAGTCTCTGGTTTTGGGGAAACATCAGTATTGTCGCCGTGGTATTTACCATCATCCCTCTTTTTCTTAGTTTGTATGCACTCATAGGAATTCCCTCATCTACTTTAGGGATCATCATCTATATCAACCCGATTATTGCTTTTGCAGTAGCGATTTTATACTTTAATGAGCATATTGATTCACATAAATTGTCAGCATACGTGCTGCTGCTAATTTCTGTATTTGTGTTTAATTGGGGCATCATAAAAGATATCCTTACCTTTAAAGGAAAAAAAGTTTAAGCCTTGTTTGCTGTTACCTTAGATACCACAATCGAATATCTCAAAGGCGTAGGGCCTAAACGAGCCGAGCTCCTTCAAAAGGAACTGGGGATTTTCACCTGCGAGCAATTGTTGAATTATTACCCGTTCCGCTATATCGACAGGACCAGGTTTTACAAGATCAATGAACTGAATCCAGATTTGCCATATGTTCAGATTTTAGGAAGGATCACAAGTAAGGAAGTCATTGGCGAAAAGCACAAGAAAAGACTGGTAGCGCGACTTAGCGATGAAACGGGATCAATAGAGCTGGTCTGGTTTCAGAGTCTGAAATGGGTCGAAGAAAATGTGGTAAAAGGAAAGGTGTACATCGTTTTTGGAAAGCCTGCTTTATTTAACGGTTCCTTTAGCATTTCCCATCCAGATCTTGAAAATTATCCGAGACCCTCTACCGTTACCGGAAACCTGAGGCTGCAGCCTGTATATCATTCTACCGAGAAGCTAAAGAAATTTTTCCTTGACAGTAAAGGCATACAGAAATTGCAGAACCTGCTGATAGAGCAAAATATCAAAGAGGTTCGGGAAACTATCCCAATGCATATCCTGGAAAAATACCAGATGATTTCCAGTAGAGAGGCAGTACTCAATATTCACTTTCCTAAAGATGTGAAAGCCCTCCAGGCTGCGCAGCGACGACTTAAATTTGAAGAACTATTCTTTATTCAGCTTCAGCTGCTGCATAATAAGCAACAGCGTGAAATGCGTTTTAGGGGACATTCTTTCACTATCGTGGGACATAAGGTCAATACCTTTTATAAAGAAATCCTCCCTTTTAAACTTACAAATGCGCAAAAGCGAGTGATCAAGGAGATCCGGCTCGATACCCAAAGGGGAATTCAGATGAACAGACTAGTGCAGGGAGATGTAGGCAGTGGAAAAACGGTAGTCGCCCTCATGAGCATGCTCCTTGCAAATGACAACGGCTTTCAGGCCTGTATGATGGCGCCTACAGAGATTTTGGCACGACAACACTATGCATCTATTGCTTCACTGGTAAGCAGCGATCTGGTGAAGGTTGCAATCCTGACAGGTAGTTCCACTAAAAAGCAGAGAACACAGCTTCATGCTGCACTGGAAGCTGGGGAAATCGACATCCTGGTTGGTACACATGCCCTGATTGAAGACAAAGTAATCTTCAAAAACCTTGGGCTGGTAGTCATCGATGAGCAGCATCGCTTTGGGGTTGAACAGCGTGCAAGGTTATGGCGGAAAAATACCATCCCGCCTCATATTCTCGTAATGACAGCAACGCCGATTCCCCGGACGTTGGCGATGACCATGTATGGCGACCTGGATGTGTCCGTGATAGATGAACTACCTGCTGGCAGGAAACCGATTGAGACCCTGCATCTATACGAAGGCCAGCGGCTGAGGTTGTTTGGCTTTATGAAGCAGGAAATTGCGAAAGGCAGACAGGTGTATATCGTCTATCCCTTAATTAAAGAAAGTGAAAAGTTGGATCTCTTACATTTAGAAGCTGGTATAGAGCAGATGAGGTATCAGTTCCCTTTGCCGGAGTATCAGATCAGTATTGTGCACGGTAAGATGAGCAATGCAGACAAACAATATGAAATGCAGCGTTTTATTGATGGGCACAACCAGATCATGGTGGCCACCACTGTGATCGAAGTAGGGGTGAACGTGCCAAACGCATCAGTGATGATCATAGAAAACGCGGAACGTTTCGGACTTTCGCAATTGCACCAGTTGCGCGGACGTGTAGGCCGGGGTGCCGAACAATCGTTCTGTATCCTGATGTCGGGCAATAAACTGAGCAAGGATGGAAAGTTGAGGCTCGAGACCATGGTAAAAACCAATAACGGATTTGAGATCTCTGAGATAGACCTACAGTTGCGGGGCCCTGGAGACATCTCCGGAACCCAACAAAGTGGTGTGCTTGATTTGAAACTAGCAGACCTGGCTACAGACCAGCTGATCTTGCAGGAAGCCAGAAATACCGTTATTGAAATTCTCAACGAGGATCCTATGCTGGAAGATCCGAAGAACAGCCTGTTGAGGACCTATCTCGTTAAGAGAAGCCGGGGCATCGCTTTCGATAAAATTTCCTAATCCTCGTCGCTGCCCGGTAGTGAACCCACACCAGAATATGCACCCTTGCGGATGATTGGCATCTTCAGATATTTGAACAATTCATCCAGGTGCACCAGGCTTCCATTGGTCAGGTTGCCCAGGAAAATCACCACGATATCTTTATCCAGGTCGCGGATGTAAATATGCCGGAAGCCATGCCACCAGCCAGTATGGTAAACTACTTTATCCATATCCTTACCATCAAACATGCGCCAGCCATAGCCATAGTTGAAGTGACCGTTAACTGGTTTGTTGCGGCCTTTATAAGCAGAATCCAGGCTGTTCTTAGTGAGCAATCTGCCGTTTTTCAAATACTTGTCGTAAAGTACAAGATCATGTAAAGTACTGTAGATTCCTTTATCGCCCACGGGTCCGTCCAGGAAATTCTGGGCCACAGAATAACGCCAGGTACGGTCATGTCCCACTACATCAACAGGGATTTTTTCATATTCAGTAGTAGAATAAACATGTGTGTTCTTCATTCCCGCAGGTTTGAATACATGATCCATCATATACTGGGAGAAACGTTTTCCGGTCACTTTCTCTACAATGGCACCGAGCACCATAAAGTTGGAATTGTTATAATGAAAAAGGCGGTCAGGTTTGGTATATGGATTTGGCTTTTTCTCAGCGATGATCTGCATAACCTCCTGGTTGGACACCCCTTTTCTCATGTTGCGTTTTTCCTTACGCCAGATATCATCGATAAAATAAACGTAATTCATCATCCCGCTGCGGTGCGATAGCAAGAGCTGAACGGTGATCCCATCGTAAGGAAAGTTTGGATAGAATTTCTTTACATTATCTGTCAGTTTTAGTTTTCCAGCTTCTACCAGTTGCATAATTGCCACTCCGGTAAAGGTTTTGGTGATAGAAGCAAGTTCAAACTCAGAGTTGATCTTCAGGCTGTCACGGTGCAGATAGTCCGCCCAGCCTATAGCCTTTTCATAAAGAATCTGGCCTTTTCTGGCTACGAGCATATTTCCATTGAACCCGTATTTCTTATGCAGGTTGTATACAAAATCGGCTATCCATTTATCACCCTTTGCAGGATTATACGCCAGTAGCAGGCTATCAGATTTATCGTCTTCCTTGATCCTGACCTTTTTGTCGGCCTCCGCTTTTTTAGCTTTTTCCTCCGGATTGGAGCAAGCAGTGATTGAGAAAATGGCGAGCGTAAGGGTTAAGGTCAGTAGACGAAACTTCATGGATAGGTAGTACGGGTTAAAAAGTCGAAAATTAAGGATTTTTAACACGGTAAATGCAAAAGATTTGAATATTGTTTGCTTTTATCCGTTCAGCAGGTTTTTCACGCGTTCGCGGTTAGGCTTGGATACCGGGATTTTAAAGCTATCCATCAGCAAGAGTGTACCGCCGTCTTCTTTGAGCCAACTCTTGATGAAGATCGGATTAACGAGGTGCGATTGGTGACTGCGGATGAAACCATGTGGTTGAAGCATGTCTGAATATTCCTTTAATGGCCGGGAGACCATGATTTTTTCAGTTGAAGCCAGATGAAAGTAAGTGTAGGTATTGTCTGCTTCGCAGCGCACGATGTCGCTTACATTTACATACCGTATCTCCTGAAGCTGGGGGAGGGCTATTTTTGGCGGACTTTGTTCCCCTCTTTTGATCAGGCTCAGCAGAAAATCCAGTTGCTTGTTGTGGTTTCTTTCTTTGATTTTTTGATGTGCTTTATCGACAGCCATTACGAGTTCATCAATATCTACAGGCTTCAAAAGATAGTCGAGTGCTGCAAATTTTACAGCCTGAATTCCATAATGGTCATAGGCGGTTACAAATATGATCTCAAAGGATTTGTGGGTCAGTAAGTTGAGCAGATCAAAGCCCGACTGCTTACCCATTTGGATGTCAAGAAAGAGCAGGTCGGGTTGATGTTTATTGATTTGTTCAAATGCCAGATTAACCTCAACAGCCCTGTCAACCACTACAACCTGGGGGCAATGCCTGAGTAGCAATGCCTCCAGGTTTTCCAGATTGGAAACTTCATCATCAATCAGGATGGCTTTCATGCGAGCCATTCTTTTAAAGTAATCAAAATAGTGCTGCCCTTATCATTGGATGTCATACTTAATTCAATATGCGTGTCTATATAAATGCTATTTAGCAAAGATATCCTGCTTTTTGAAAGTTTGATACCTAAACCGGAGTAATTTTCATTCAATTTAAATCCCTTGCCATTATCAATAATAGAGATCAGGAGGTTTTTGCCCTGGCCTTCAAATTTGATACTTATCTGCCCATTAGTTTCAATCTGGGACATGCCGTGTTTGATGGCATTTTCAACAAAAGGATGGAGTAGCATAGCAGGGATCTCAATGATCGCGAGCTGTGGTTCGATTGAAATGGTATATTGGAAAGCAAAGCGCAATTGCTCCATCTGCAGGTAATCATCGAGTAATGCTTTTTCCTCTTCAATGCTGATTAAGTCATTTAACCTTTCATCCAGAACATTACGTGTAAGCCGGGCGAACTTACCCAAATATCGATTGGCTTTATCTACATCATTTCTATTGATGAGGTTTTGTATGCCTGCGAGCGCATTGAAAAGAAAATGAGGGTTTAATTGAGAACGGACTGTGGCCAGGTGTGCCAATGCCAGTTCCTTGTTTTGTTGCTCCAGTTTCAGCTTTTTTCGGTTTCTTATATTGATAAGCCAGAATATGATACCGGCAAGCAATAATAATACGGCGATAATGATGGCCAGTTCGGCATAGGAAATCTCCTTTTCGCTTTCCAGGGCTGGCAAGACTGTGAATTTGTAGGAAACGGCTTTATCATTGAGGTAGTTGACCCGGCTTCCCCCGGGACTTGGTAGCTTGGGTGTGAAAATCAGCTCGTAGACACCAGGTTCCTTCCAATATTCCTTATATAGGTAGAATCTGAAATTTTCATCTTTCAATTGGATCGTTTCAGTTTTGCCGCCGATCACGCGCTTCAGCTGGACTTTATAGTTGTAAAAGCCTTCACTTTCCAGTCGGATATGGAGGCGGACGAGCGAATCGCCCAGTCTGAATTTTTTATCATTGATGTCCGTTGTTTCAATAAAGTTTTCCCATCTTCTGTCTTTCAGGCTATCAATAGAATGGTAGTTGAGGCCATTCGGATACCATTGTGCGGTATTCTCTACGCCTACCTGCGGTTTTGCCGGTTCAATTTCCCGCCAGTCGATCAGAATTGCATCTCTGTCTTTGTAGTTCCTGGTGTTATACATTTCAACCAATAGGAACTGGCCCGGTTTATAGTTGAATTTACCCAGGTAAGCATAGCTTGCCCCGCCCGATTTCGTGTTTTTAAATATCTCCGGACTTCGCCAGCTCAGCAATTCCCTGCTATTGTTTTGTACAACATGGTATTTGTATTCTGCTGCTTTCGATTTGTCGATCACTACATTGGCAAACTCCACCGATGCAGTCCCATAAATGATGATGCGCCTAACCTGAATGTTCCCCCAGGTCTCATCTGTCCCTTCATATATTTTAGCGCCTGAGTTTTCCTGAAACCTAACCCCCAGGGAATTCCTGGGATTATAAATCGTCTCCCCGATAGAGAAAAGGAAACGGTCTTTTTGGATGTCCTTCAGGCGTTCTTGTACCGCTAATTTCTTTAAATCCTCAGCAGTAGCTTCGCGCATATCCACCAGACGACCTCCTATCGCTTTATAGTTCTTGTCAATGCCTGCCGGAGTTTCTTGATACTGGGCTGTAGCCTTGCCAAAAGCAAGGCTGGCCAGTAGGAGCATTAGGATGTATCTTTTCATAATTTATTTTTTTCTTCATCAAATCTGATGAGAACCCGACGCATAAAAAACCATTAAACAGCAGGCAGCCTGCGTCACTTGGTATTCGCACTCAAATAAACAGAATTTATCCGGTGTGTATTGAACATCTGACAATAAACCCATCGTTTAAAAAGCATAAAAATCTTAAGTTTGTGCAGATATAAACTTTAGAACAAATGAATTTTAGAATCGAACACGATACGATGGGTGAAGTTCAGGTACCTGCAGATAAATACTGGGGTGCTCAAACTGAACGTTCAAGAAACAACTTTAAAATCGGACCTGAGGCTTCTATGCCTAAGGAGATTATTCATGCTTTCGGTTACCTGAAAAAGGCAGCGGCATTAGCCAATGCAGAGTTGGGTGTGCTGTCGCAGGACAAAGCAGATTTGATCGCTAAAGCATGTGATGAAGTGATCGACGGAAGCCTGGATGATCAATTTCCTTTGGTGATCTGGCAGACTGGTTCCGGTACGCAGAGCAATATGAATGGAAATGAAGTGATTGCCAATCGTGGCCACGTACTTAACGGAGGTCAGCTTAGCGATGATAAAAAGATCCTGCATCCAAATGATGATGTGAATAAATCCCAGTCTTCTAATGATACGTACCCTACAGCAATGCATATCGCTGCCTACAAGCAAGCAGTAGAAGTAACGCTTCCGGGACTGGATAAGCTAAGGAATACCTTACATGCTAAGGCAGTGGAATTTAAAGATATCGTAAAAACCGGCCGTACGCATTTCATGGACGCTACGCCGCTGACATTGGGTCAGGAGTTTTCTGGTTATGTGCAGCAGATCGACAACAGTGTCCGCGCGATTAAAAATGCGCTGGTCATGATCAGCGAGCTTGCGCTAGGTGGTACAGCTGTCGGAACTGGTTTAAATACACCAAAGGGATACGATGTACTCGTGGCTCAGAAGATTGCCGAACTTACCGGCCTTCCTTTTGTAACCGCGCCTAATAAATTTGAAGCCCTGGCAGCGCATGATGCAATGGTAGAACTTTCAGGTGCTTACAAGCGTACCGCAGTTTCCCTGATGAAAATTGCAAATGATGTCAGGATGCTCAGTTCAGGCCCACGTTGTGGCATTGGCGAGATCATCATCCCTGATAATGAACCAGGGTCTTCTATTATGCCGGGTAAAGTAAACCCAACTCAGCCGGAAGCCATGACTATGGTTTGCGCACAGGTAATGGGTAATGATGTGACGGTGAGCATTGGTGGCAGCAACGGACATTTTGAACTGAACGTGTTTAAGCCGGTAATGGCGGCCAATGTATTGCAATCTGGCCGCTTAATAGGCGATGCTTGTGTATCTTTCAACGATAAATGTGCGGAAGGTATCCTGCCCAACCTGCCGGAAATTCAGAAACACCTGCAAAACTCATTGATGCTGGTTACGGCATTGAATCCACATGTAGGTTATGAAAATGCAGCCAAAATTGCCAAAAAAGCACATAAGGAAAATAAGACACTGAAAGATGCTTCTATACAACTGGGCTTGCTTACTGCTGAGCAGTTTGATGAGTGGGTGCGTCCGGAAGATATGGTAGGTAGCTTAAAATAAGCAATCAATATGTTCAGATTGCTGTTTTTCCTTTTTTGCGTAGCTATGCTGACAGTTTCCTGTCGGAGATTGCCGGATATCCAGGGGGAAGGAACAGCCGCTTTACAAGGCATCTGGAATCAGGATAGTGTGGCCGCATCGGATAAACTTATGAATTATACCGAACACAAATTCAAGTTTACCTGCGATTCCTTTTACGTGGATCTTGTAACCCATGCGAAGGCCAATTACTATGCTGATTCCTGCTTCAATGGAGGGATATGGAAAGAATATGCCAAGGGCGTTTACCAGGTCCGTTCCGATACTCTTTTTCTATTGGGTACCTGGACCAAGGCCAATTATAAGCAGAAGATCTCAGGATGTTACCAGATCGGGCAATATATCAAAAGCTTTAAAATGATGGAGGCCGAAGCTGGTCATCTGAATTTCGTGAGCACAGATAACCAAACAGAAATTAGCCTGGTGCTCAAGCAGAAGATTACCTGCGTGCCACAGGCCTTATAAAACAATAAATATTATCTATGAACATATTATCCATTCGCAGAACAATTAAACTAGCCCTGTTTGCATGCATGGCCTATCTACCTATAAATGCCAGCGCATGGGGCATGCTGGGGCACAGGATTGTCGGTCAGATCGCAGAAAGCCATCTAAGCAGTAAAGCACGCAAAGGTGTGATGGGCGTTTTGGGCAACGAAAGTCTGGCTATGGCTGCCAATTGGGGGGATTTTATTAAGTCCGACCCTTCCTACAATTATTTGTATAACTGGCATTTTGTGAACCTGCCTGCAGATCTGGACCAGCAAGGGGTGTATCAATTTCTGGAGAAAGATACAGCTGCCAATGTCTACAACAAAACTTTGGAGATGGTCAGCATCCTCAAAAACAAGCAGAGTACTGCAGATCAAAAGAAACTGGCGATGCGCTTACTGATCCACATGGTGGGCGATCTAAATCAGCCAATGCATACTGCCCGAAAGGAAGATCTGGGTGGTAATAAGGTGTTCCTGACCTGGTTTGGTGAAAAATCCAATTTGCACCGCGTCTGGGATGAATCGCTCATCGAATATCAGCAATTGAGTTATACTGAGTATGCAAGTGCAATTAACTACCCTACCAAAGCGCAGCTTGATCTTTGGAAAGGCAATGCCCTTAAGGATTTCGTATATGGCTCTTATCAAGCTTGTAACAAAATCTACGCGTATACCAAACCAGAAGATAAACTCAGCTATAAATACAATTTCGATTTTGTAAACCTGCTCAATGAGCAATTGCTAAAAGGCGGCATTTGTCTGGCCAACACATTAAATGAAATCTATAAATAAATTATACATGACGATGTTGGGCTGTACGCCTAAAGGCCGTCATACAGAGCAACACGATATATTTTTCGGCATAGGCGGGGCCATCAAAGACCTAAAGCAGGATATCATCGACTTCTGGCCTGAAGCCAAAGGTAAGATCCATCTTGATGCCTTTCGTGAGGTAACTAATGTTGATGGGTACCAGATTTAGTGTGGTACCTGCTGATGCAGTAGTAGAAAGCCCTTACAAATTGTTTTTCCTCAACCTGGGAGGGTATAAAGAAGATCAGTTTGAAGAGTTGCATTATAAGGTACTTACAGTGTCGGACACCAAGGCAGGTGCGATCAAGCAGGCCAAGCAGACTGCTTTTTATAAACACTGCGGGTTTAAAGGGGCAACTTCACACATCGACGATAAATACGGAGTAGATGTGGACGATATCTATGAGATTAGCGACATACTTCCGGCAGGACTAAAAAGTAGTTTTAAATTACAGGTCAGTCCCGCCGAAGCGTTGCCGGCGGATAAAATCCACCTTGGTTATTTTATTTTAAATAAGCTGGACGATCTTTAGACCCCAAACTCTTTATCCAGGTATTCAGAAACCTTGCCGATTGCATTATCAATCGTATCACTTAAGATGGTAATGAAAGAACCCGATTTAGCCGTGGCCATGATGTACTTCAGGCAATCGTCGCCATTGTTATTGATGATGATCTCCATATCCGGTTTTACTTCCTGAATACCTTTTAGTAGCAGGTCTATCAAGTCCTGCTGCTTACGCCCCCGCAGGTATTTCTCCTGACAGATAATGATCTTGTCGAACATTTGCGCTGCGATCCGTGCCGTCTCCATGATGTCGCCGTCTCTTCTGTCACCGGTAGCGGAGATCACCCCCACATGTTCCGTAGCCTCTATGGTCTGCAGGTAATTTTTGATGCCGTTAAATCCGTCCGGGTTATGTGCGAAATCTACCAGGACTTTAAATTCCTTGAACTTAAAGGTATTCATCCTTCCCGGAGTCTGTGCAGCAGAAGGGATAAAAGTCTCCAGAGAACTCCGGATATCCTCAATTTTGTAGCCCCAAAGGAAGGTCGCAAGCGTCGCAGCCAGCACATTCTGGATCATAAAATCGACACTTCCGCCAAAGGTAAGCGGAATGTGCGTTACCTTTTCCACCCTGATCTTCCAGTCGCCCTTCTTGATCGTTATGTACCCGTTTTCATAAATTGCAGCGATACCACCTTTTTTGCAATGCTCAGCAATCACTGGATTTTTTTCGTCCATACTGAAATAGGCAATGTTACAATCGGCCTTGTTGGCAATCTTGATACAATACTTATTGTCCGCATTCAAGACAGCCCAGCCGGTACGTTTCACTGCACCTATGATAACAGCTTTTACTTTTGTGAGGTCTTCCAGAGTATTGATGTCGGAGATGCCAAGGTGATCTTCCTGAATGTTGGTGATGACTCCAATATCGCATTTGTTGAAGCCGAGACCTGCTCTCAGGATTCCACCCCGTGCTGTTTCCAGCACGGCAAATTCCACTGTCGGGTCGCGCAGGATGAACTCTGCGCTCACAGGCCCTGTGGTATCACCCTTCATCAGTTTGGTGTTCTGTACATAGATTCCGTCGGAGGTAGTGAAACCAACACGGGTACCGTTACTTTTCACGATGTGTGCGATGAGGCGGGTGGTCGTAGTTTTACCATTAGTCCCTGTTACCGATATGATGGGGATTCTGGCATCTTTACCTAAAGGGTACAGCATATCGATGACCGGAGCAGCGACATTCCTTGGCAGGCCTTCACTTGGTGCCAGGTGCATCCTGAAGCCAGGAGCTGCGTTTACTTCAAGTACTACACCTCCATTTTCCGTTAGTGGCTGAGTGAGGTTCTCTGCCATGATGTCGATCCCGCAGATGTCCAGGCCGATTACCCTGGAGATGCGTTCACAGATGAACACATTCTGCGGGTGCACCAGGTCGGTTACATCTATAGAGGTGCCACCCGTACTCAGGTTGGCGGTCGATTTAAGGTATACAATCTCTCCACCTGCCGGAATGCTCTCCAGCGTATAATTTTTCTTCTCTAAAAGATCCAGGGTATCACGGTCTACACTGATTTCTGTCAATACGTTCTCGTGTCCGTAGCCCCTTCTTGGATCCTCATTCTCCTTGTTGATCAGCTCCTGTATGGTCTGTAATCCATTGCCGGTCACATGAGCAGGAACGCGTAAAGCTGCGGCCACCATCTTGTGGTCAATGACCAGCACTCTAAAGTCGTATCCTGTGATGAACTTTTCAATGATCACTTTACGGGAGTAGTTCTTTGCATATTCGAAAGCCGCCTTTGCCGCATCATCAGTTTTCACGTTGATGGATGCACCACGGCCATGGTTTCCGTCCAGGGGCTTAAATACCAGGGGATATCCCACCTTTCTGATGGCATCCGGCAGGTCGCCTATTTCGGATATGGTTACCCCCTTGGCTACCGGAATTGCAGCATCCTGCAGCAACCTTTTGGTTTCATCTTTATTCCCAGCGATGTCTACCGCTATAGAATTTGTTTTTTCCGTCATGGTTGCACGGAAGCGGACCTGGTTCTTTCCATAGCCAAGCTGCACCAATGAACTTTTGTTTAGCCGAATCCATGGAATATCCCTGGCTATAGCTTCATCCACAATAGAGCCTGTGCTAGGCCCGAGGCGCTCCATTTCACGGAGTTCCCGCATGCGCTGGATATCCGCTTCCAGGTCATATTCTTCATTGTCGATGAGTGCCTGTGCAATTTTCACTGAAGCTTCAGCTGCGTATACACCCGCTTTTTCCTCCAGATAGCTGAATACCACATTGTAGATCCCTTCGGTCTTAGTCTGGCGTGTCCGGCCAAAACCAGTATCCATGCCGGCGATCGTTTGGATCTCGAGGGCAATGTGTTCGATGACATGCCCCATCCAGGTACCTTCTTCCACGCGGGCGAGAAAGCCTCCCGGCTCTCCTTTAGAGCAGCGGTGCGAATGCAGGGAAGGGATCAGTTTTTCAATTCTTTCCCTGAAGCCTTCGATCACATTTGTCGGTCTTTGCTCCAGATCTTCAAGATCCAGCCTCATTTGGATCAGTTTTTTCCTATTGATCGACCAGATATTTGGTCCACGCAGCACCTGTATGCCTAATACTTTCATATTTATGTTATGTAATTTTTTATTTTTCCAGTTTTTTCCAAATGCCGACAAAGCTGCCATGATACTCATGCACATGGTGTTGTGTCCTGCTAAACTTTGAAGCGCATCAATTTGTTTTTAATATGTTCGGCTCGGATAAAAATGTTTGGTTGGGGATATTAAAGTATAAAAAATAATTGAGATGCAGTGAATATATTTCAGCAAGGTGATTTTACGTTAAAGTTTAGGTCATGAAATTGTTAACAACACCAAAATGATGGATAAATTTTTCAAAAATGTTCAGGATTGCTAGGCTCTTTTCTCTAAGTTTGAAATTATTGGAAAATGTAAACAGTTAAAATGGCTCCGAAGGGTAAATTAATTATTATAGGGGGTGCAATCAATACCGGAAGTTTTACGGAAACACAATTCGGATTGCCCCAAAATATGAACTTTTTTGAAAGGGGTATTTTAAAGAAAATTACAGTAGAGTCGGTAAAGGATACCAAATCTCGGTTTGAGATCATCACTACAGCATCTCTCATTCCGGAGAAAGTGGGTGAAGAGTACATTAAGGCATTTGCACAGTTGGATGTGCACGATGTCGGTGTATTGAGCATCAGCAATCGTGAACAGGCGAATGCTGAAGAAAACTGCGCGCGTCTGCGTGCAGCAGATGTGCTGATCTTTACTGGTGGCGATCAGCTCCGTCTGTCGTCCATATTCGGGGGTACAGCTTTTCACCAGATCTTACTGGAAAAATACGAGAACGAACAAATTGTTATTGCGGGAACATCAGCGGGTGCCGCTGCCAGTTCCAAGAACATGATCTATCAGGGCAGCAGTAAGGATGCACTGTTAAAAGGAGAAGTCAAGATTACCGGCGGACTGGGCTTTATTGATGGCGTGATCGTAGACACTCATTTTGTACAGCGGGGTAGAATAGGCCGCTTATTGTACGCTGTAGCCAGTAACCCTGGTATACTGGGCATAGGTTTGGGTGAAGATACCGGTCTGTACATCTCCAATGGTAATGTGATGGAGGCTATAGGCAGTGGTATGGTAATCCTGGTAGACGGAAGGCACATGGCCGACACGAACCTGACGGATGTAGAGATGGGGCAACCCGTTTCCATCAAGAATATGGTAGTACATGTGATGTGTGACGGCGATATCTACGATCTGACAGATCACAAACTCAACATCCATCACCCTAAAGTTGCATCCATAGATTAAAATATGAAATTGATCATCCATGGCGGATTCTTCAGTGAATCTTCAACCAATCAGGAAACCAAGAAGGCAAAGCAGGATGCTTTGTCGGGCATTGCGAAGCAAGCATATGATTACTTAAAAACACATACAGCAGTACAAACTGTGGTATATGCTGTAAGCCTGTTAGAAGACAACGAACTGTTCAATGCAGGCTTGGGTTCACAGATCCAGAGCGATGGTAAAGTGCGGTTGAGTGCCTCATTGATGGATGGTAAAAACCAACGTTTCAGTGGCGTAATCAATATAGAAAATGTACAGCATCCGATCCAGATAGCCGAACTCTTGCTGGATTATGAAGACCGGGTACTGAGTGGTGAGGGCGCTTCTGATTTTGCAACAAAGCAAGGCTATCCTTATTTTGATCCGATCACCCCGCAGCGGCAGGCCGAGTATGAGGCAAAGTTAAACCAAGAGGAGCGCAAAGGTACGGTAGGCTGCGTAGCGCTCGATGCCAATGGAGATCTGGCCGCTGCCACATCTACTGGCGGCAAAGGCTTTGAGATCCCTTGCCGCGTAAGTGATTCTGCGACAGTAGCAGGTAATTTTGCCAACGACTTTGCCGGCATTTCCTGCACCGGGGTAGGTGAAGACATTGTGAACGTCTCGCTCGCTTCCAGGATCGTGACACGGGTAACGGACGGTTTCAGTCTGAAAGAAGCCTGTGACAAGTCCTTCTTGGAATTGAAGCGTTTCGATGGCTTTGCCGGAGTCATCGGGATTTCTGCTAAGGGCGAGCTGTACCATACCGATTCCCATCCCTATATGGTTTGGGCCGCCTGTGATGGGGAAGTTACCACATTCTAATTCTGTCTTCAGGCTTTTTATATAGCTTATCTCCAGGCTTCACATCAAAAGCTTTGTACCAGGCATCCATATTCACAGGAGCGCCTATGGTTCTGTATGGGCCAGGAGAATGCGGATCCGTTTTGATAAACTGAGCAGCAGTTTCAGGCAGGATATTTCCCCTCCAGACCTGTGCCCATGACAAGAAAAAGCGCTGATCAGGTGTAAAACCATCTATTTTTTCATTGGACTGTCCCTGTTTGGTCAGTTTAAAAGCAGTGTAAGCAGCATTTAATCCACCGAGGTCACCAATGTTTTCCCCCATAGTGAGTTTACCAATGACATGGATCGTATCCAATACCGTATAGGCGTCGAACTGTTCGCCCAATGCTTTCGTCTTGGTTTCAAATTTTCTGCGGTCATCATCAGTCCACCAGTTTTTCAGGTTGCCATCCTTATCGTATTTGCTGCCGCTATCGTCGAATCCATGCGACATCTCATGACCGATCACAGCCCCGATGCCACCATAATTTACGGCATCATCCGCGTTCGGATCAAAGAAAGGAAATTGAAGGATGCCCGCCGGAAACACGATCTCATTCATGGTAGCACTATAATAGGCGTTAACGGTAGGTGGGGTCATTCCAAAACGGCTGCGGTCTACCGGCTTGCCCAGTTGAGCAATCATCTCGTTGTAAGCCCACTGGGCCGCATTTCTTTGGTTTTGGAAATGGCTGGTCCTGGAAATGTTCAGCCCCTCATAAGTTTTCCATTTATCCGGATAACCAATTTTTGGAATAAAGGCATGCAATTTGGCCAGGGCCTTTTCTTTGGTAAGGTCACTCATCCAGTCAAGGCTTTTGATTCGGATTTCAAATGCCTTCCTGAGGTTGCTGATCAGTTCCGTCATGCGTGCTTTGGCCTCGGGTTTGAAATATTTAGCCACATAAAGTTGTCCGAGCAGTTCTCCAATGGTGCCATCGGTCAATTGCGACATGCGCTGCCATCTTGGGGTCTGCACTTTTTGTCCGCTCTGCACCTGGTTAAAAGCGAAGTTTGCTGATACAAAAGGCGAGCTCAGCTGCGGCGCAGCAGCTTTGATTACATTCCATTCCAAGTATGTTTTCCAGTCGCTTACAGACACTGTTTTGAGCACTGCGTTCAGGCCGACAAAAAATTTAGGAGCCGAAACCAGAACCGTATCCTGTCCTTGTACCTTGAACTTGCCGAGCATGTCTGCCCAGTTCAGATTTGGCGTTGTTTTACTGAAGGCCGCTACGGTAAACTTGTTGTAGGTTTTGTCCGGATCCCGCATTTCTACCCTGGGGATCTGCGCTTCTGCCAATTGTTTCTCAATGGCCATCACTGCGGAAGCTTTCTTTTCAGCTTCGGCAAGCGAAGAACCTGTCAGCTTAAAGAGGCTGACCATATAGCTGGTATAAGCTGTGCGAATCTGTAGGCTACGTGTATCCGCTTTCAGGTAATAGTCGCGGTCGGGCAGCGTAGTGCCACCTTGTCCGAATTGTGCGATATAGCGGGTTACGTTCTTATTGTCCTGGCCTACACCGAAGTTGAACATCGGCGCGGCAATTCCGGAACTACGCAAATAAGCAGCATGATCCAGAACGCTTTGAAGGTCTTTCAGTTGCCTGATCTTTTCCAGGTCTGCTTTGATTGGGGTATAGCCTAGTTTTTCGATGGCGATGCTGTCCATTGCAGCAGCATAGAAATCGCCTACGCGTTTTTCTACAGAGCCGATGGGCGCTGCCTGATCTGCTGCGGCTGCTTCTACAAGGCCCTTTACGGCATTGATGTTGAAATCGCGCAGGGCATTGAAGCTTCCCCAACGGGTTTCCTTAGCCGGAACAGGGTTGTTTTTGATCCAGTTGCCGCTGGCGTATTGATAAAAATCATCTCCAGGTTTTACAGAGCGGTCCATATTCGCCGGATCGATAAACTTTTGAGTCAGCTGCGCATTGGCTGAATAGCTGGTAGCAACCAGGGCCAGCACCGCAAAATAGCTTTTGATGGATTCTAATTTCATAGGACATAAAAGTACAAAATTAAGAATGAGTTTTTTACTGTCTGTTGAAGAGTCGATAGATCCATGCGGTGAGCGTGCTACCAAAGTTCGGCCTGCGACGCAGTTCCTCAATACCTCCTTATTACCTGGTTCATAAAATGGGTACCATTTTACGAAGAAGCTACGTCTGAGGTATTGAGGAGCTGATAAAGATCCGAGGAGAAGAGATGACGAGCGACTAAGATGTGCTGATTATGACTTCTTCTTTGTCTGCGCTTTGGAAATGTTTTTTTTCAGTTCCTGAACCTGAATGGGGTTCAATTTAATTTTTACGGGAATAATGGCCTTATCCAGCTTATGGAGTTCCTGGCTTTCCTCACAGTTTGAAGACTGGATCGTACTGTCAAGTAAGTGAAATTGATTTTTGTCCTTTCGGGATTCTGCTGTAGGAGAATCTATCTTGGTTGTGATGCTGACCTGACAATTGTGGTCTGCATACGTCTCAAGCGCAGATAATGTATAGGATGAAAACTTATAATTTTTTGCGGCGAGTCCAAAAAATCGCTTCAGGGTGGTTTCGCTGATGTGCTTATGGGTGGTTTCAGAGATATCTTTAGCGATCAATTTACATTGGCCAGGTAATACTGACGATACGCCAATTTTGTGTAACACCTTATTTTTCAAGTCCTGATACATGATATGATGTTTTCATAAAAACATCCCAGATTTGGTATTGTTTTCTATAGCTATTTATATGATGTCCAATTTTACTGCGTTTTTTGATTATGTTTTGCGCAAGCACCAGGTGGTTATACTTCTCTTATTGAATTTTATTTTTCAGGGCTATATCCAACCAACCCTTATTCCAATATTTTTCTGAGACATTAAATTCTGCAGTGCCAATATCAAAGTCGCAATCTATGTTAGGTACCCTGAAATCTCCCCAGTTACATTTTTTGATGAGATTTGAGTCGTACATCTCCCAGGTTCCCACAAATGCATTATTAAAGTAGCCGTCCGAATGTTTGTTGATGTCATCATATTGGATTTTATTTCCGCGATCGAGATACCATTTGGTTTTTAATTCGCCCCTGAAAACTCCAGAATGTGTCTGGTTTTTAACTTCAAAAAACTCATATTTGGCAGTTAGCAGGCCTTGAGTTTTTGACAGACCTTTAGATTCATTATCCACTCCAAAAAAAGATCTAATGGATTCCTGGATCCGCGCTATTGTTATTTTTCCATTAAATTCACAAATATTCCCTTTAACAGTAGATTTTCCTTTTACCAAATACACATTTGGATTTTTACTGTCTTTTTCTACTTTTAAAATTTTGATCAAAATCCGCTGGTTGTCATCACCAATTACTCCGTATACAAAAATACTTTCTGTTTTAAGCCATAACTTCGAAAAGTCATGCGTTATGAACGTTGGCTGCTGATTTTTCTGAATTATTTTCTCTCCATTCATTATATCTGTTCTGCATGACGATTGGGAGAATAGATGAATTGAAGGAAATAACAGGATGATCAATACTTTCAGCTTCAAGCTAGAATAGAAGTTAAGTTTACCGGCGTGAGGAATTTGTCTGGTCATTCTACTATGAATTTTTTCGGATAAGTGATAACATTTTCAACTTTAAAATATTCGTCAAATTCTTCTTTTTGTTTCGTTTCATAAAGGTCGATTATTTTATTAAAAAATGCTTCAAGAGTCGGAGCAATTACATTTCGGTCGTTGTCGGCATGCCAAAATTCTATTAATTGTCCTTTTTGACCAGTAAAAATTCCTTTTAGATCGTAGCAAATACTGTCGCCACCTCCATTTTGAAAAATTGGTATCCAGTTTTCATTCCACCAATTTTGGATTTCGAAGTCAAACCCAATCATTGGTGTAAGTTCGGAAGCGTCATAAAGTGCCTGGTGCAAAGGAATAAAACAAGAATTGTTTACAAAAGCCTCATAGCAGTTTGATTTTTGTCCGTTCTTCCATTTGTATAGTGTGCGTAAATCCTTTGGTATTTCAATTTTATAATATTCCTCCAATTTGTCCAATTGAGAATCGTCCAAAGGCTCGTTGAGCTCCAAATAAAATTCAGGTCTTAGTGTCGACAAATATCTGTCTAATTGTTCAATGATTATGTTCATTCTTGTTGGTTATGTCCGTTCCTGCATGGATTAATACTCAAGCAATAACAGATTTGGCGCAAACAAGTTTATTATAAGATATTTTGTTAACAAATTGAACCGAGGTCATCTAGATCACAATAAAAGCAAATTACCTATAAGTTGAATAGTTTGATTTGATTAGCTTTGTTGCATGGCAAATGAAATTCCGGGCCTTAACATGGAGGAATTGAGGCTGCAGGGCTTCAAGGTGCACCAGCTGCCGGCCTACGTTGATGTGCCGGCAGTACACGGGCGGCGCGATTTTTATAAAATGGGACTGATCAGGGGAGAGATGACCATCGGTTATGGCGATCAGGTCCTGGAATTGCAGGATACGGTGCTGTTTTTCGTTAATCCCCGTGTGCCGCGTTCCTTGCTGCGCCGTTCACGGGAGACCACCGGCTATGCATGTATTTTCACGGAAGCTTTTATGCCCGCGATTGTCAAAAAGTCTCCATTATTTAACGCAAGCCAAAACCCGCTGATCCGGCTGAACGACGAACAGGCGGCCTATATGACCGGCATTTTTCGAAAGATGTTGGCGGTGCGGGATGGCGATTACGCTTATAAGAGCGATCTGATCAAAAACTGTATTGAACTGGTCATTCATGAAGCATTGCTGTTGCAACCGCCAGACGAACCCAGCCACCAGGACGGTGCGACGCGAATGACACATTTATTCCTGGACTTACTGGAACGGCAATTCCCGATTGAACATATCTCGGAACCACTTAAACTGCGAAGCGCGCAGGATTTTGCTGGAAAACTGGCGGTGCATGTCAATTACCTGAACAGAGTGGTAAAGGAAGTGACGGGCAAACCAACCTCGGTACATATAGCGGAACGTACTGCTAATGAGGCCAAAGCTTTGCTACAGCATACGGACTGGAGTGTAGCCGATATTGCTTATGCGCTCGGTTTCGCCTATCCAACATACTTCAATAACTTTTTCAAGCGGATCACGGGCCTGACGCCGAAATCACTGCGAAAGGTTTGATAATTATACTTATTGGTTTGATTATCGTTTAAGCGCCACCCGCTTTAGCCGGAACTTTGAGCTATGAAAATATTAGTTACAGGAGCCACCGGAAAGGTGGGCAGCCGTTTTGTTCCACGGCTATTGGCAAAAGGTTACGACGTGCGGATCTTAGTTCGCGATGCGGCAAAAGCAGCTAATTTAGTTGCACTTGACGCGGAAGTAGTGACCGGGGATCTGTTTGATTCCAGTAGTTTAGTGCCTGCCGTAGCGGGCGTAGATGCCGTGATCCATTTGGCGGCCTTATTCCGCACGTTTACGGATAACGAAGGGATTATCAAAACCAATCATGCCGGTTCCGTGTCATTGGGCGACGCCGCAGTTGCAGCTGGTGTGAAACGCTTTGTATTCGTGAGCACCAGCAATGTTTATGGTTCAGGTTACGGACATCCGGCAAGAGAAGATGATACGGTTGATATCAACGACCCGCGCCCTTATGCGTCAAGTAAAGTTGCAGCTGAGCAGGAATTGTTAAACAAGGACATAGATGTACGCATATTACGTTTAGGTTTTGTTTATGGTGATAAGGACCCGCATATTGAAGAGATTATCCCGCTGCTGAAAAAGTGGAACCGGCATTCCGGCTCACGAATGCATATGGTGCACCACCTGGATGTTGCTCAGGCTTTGATCATGCTCCTGGAAAGAGATGGCCTCGACGGAGAGGTTTTCAATATTGCTGATGATGCACCGATTACGTTATATGAACTGGCGAACTCAGTCGGGAAAGCCGCAGAGGCTTTTGAACCCGTTGAAGCGGCCTTGGCCGATCCGTTCGAAGGTATAGTGGACGTCTCTAAACTCCGAAAGATCGGTTTCCGCTTATTGGTTCCGACATTTTATATGGCGCGTGACCTGGATATTTTATAGCCGCAATGCGCACAGAATGCCTATAGCTTCCTGGCTTCGATTGTTGCGCCTTGGGTAAATATCATTTTGTTCACTTTACCCTGCGCATCCTTGATGAATTCCATTTTAGCATTGATCACCTTGAAAAAGAACTTGGTATTGGTTTCTGCGTAAGCGGCGATTTTGGATTGGCCGGTTGCCTGTGCATAGAGCTGTTTTCCTTCCCTACTGATGCTAAGTACCAGGTCTGGTGTAAGCTGATATTTTCCCAGGTAGCTGTCCAGTTCCTGATCTGAGACATCAGCCAGAACGATCTTCCTGGTTTTATTTAACCCGGTAAAGCCATACACATGGGCGATACTATTGATCAGTTCCTGGATAATCTCGCCGTTGTCTGAATTTACCATAATCACTAATCCGTTGCCTCCTTCGAAGCTGCCGTAATAACCCGACCGGAATCCTTCATTAGCTCCGCCATGCCCAAAATATTTGACACCATTGTAGTCCTCGACAAAAACGCCCAGCGCCGATTCTTGATTCATATAGGGGCTAAGCCGCAATTTGGTTGACTCCTGATCGAGCAGCTTTGCAGATTTTCCTGCCAGTGCAAGCTGCGTTTCAATGATGTATTTGGCCAGGTCGCCCGGGTTTGTCCAGAGACCCGCAGGCGCCTGTTCGAGATAAATGTGGTATTTTCCTTTGATTTCGGTTCCCTCAACATCGTAACCTGTTGCCAGCATTCCTGGTTTTAAGCCAACCGGAGGCTGTGCAAAGGTGCTGTTCTGCATTCCCAAAGGCTTTAAAACCTCTTCCCGCATGTAGTCTTCATAGCGTTTTTTTGTAATGTCAGTGACCAGTAGTTGGGTAATGGTTGTTCCGCCTCCCGAGTATTGTGGCCGGATACCCGGTTCAAAGAGCGAACGTACTGCTGCGGAATTTGCTGGCTGCTCGCCATTCAGAATCTGGATTACTGTTGGAATTGCGGTTCCTGGTTCGTAGCCGGCAAAACCATGTACGCTGAGGCCGGCGGTATGGCTGAGCAGGTTTGCTGTATTGATCTTTTTCCCTTTGGACAAAGAATCATAGGGGAACTTCCAGCTTTTTAGGTAAGTGTTGATGTCGGCAAACAGGTCGAGCTGTCTTTTTTTGAACAGCTTTATGACACCCAGGCCATTCAGCGATTTGCTGATAGAAGCGGCCTGAAACAAGGTCTTATCCGTAACCGGGATTTTTTGTTCGGAATCTGCAAATCCATAAGATTTTAACCAATCGATTTTGTAATCTTTAATTACGGCTATACTCAGACCTTTCACTTTGTAATGCGCCATTTGCTGCTGAAGGTTCATCGGCCCCGATTCAGCGAATTGAATATTTTCAGTGAGGTTGTTCTCGACCTGATCTATCCTTTGCTGAACACTGGACTGGGCAAAAGTCTGGTTTAAAACAGAAGTTAAGAGAACTAGGAGCAGCAAAGTTGGCCTTAGGGTTTTGTACATAAGCATATGGGATTCTTTTGGTATAAGACAATGTATTTAAGCTGAAGTTACAACGATGTTAATGTAATTCCTGAGTATAGGTCCTGTGCCTTGGACGGTTTCCGGGTGTCGTTATGACTGTCCTACTTTTTATATTTTCCATACCACAAAGCTCGCCCGTTAAGGCGACAAAAAAGTTCAACTAGTTGAAGATTTTAAAAAAGTAAATAGGATCTTTAATATGACAGTGGAAATCAAATATGATATGGAATCAAGTATAAGCATTATTACGGCAGACAAAGGCGAGCGATTGGCAGTGGCAGGAGGGAATTACCGGATTATAATATCTGGAGAACAAACCAATGGTAATTACGCTGTTATTGAAATGGTTGTGCCACCCGGCGGAGGGCCTCCCCCGCATTTACATCCTGATACACAGGAAATGTTTCATGTTTTGGAGGGAGAAATAGAATTTAAAACTGAAAGCGGCAGGCAAACCCTTACTAGAGATGGTTTTGTGAGTATACCTTTTGGTGGTGCAATACACTGCTTTAAAAACAATTCGAAGGAATATGTGCGCTTACTTTGTACAGTAGTCCCTGCAGGATTGGAAAGTTTGTTTAGGGAAATTGGAACCCCAGTAAGGTCGGGGGAGATGTTACCGATACCTGAAATGACAGAAAAAAGGAAACAGCTTTTAAGGGAAATGGATCTGAAATACAATCAGAAAACCTATCCTCCAGACTTTTTGGATTAGAAACTCACTTTAATTAAAAAGTCGATATGATTTTACTGCCAGATTCCATTAATCCGATTACCAATGTCAGATCATGATGTGGTTTATGTATTCGAAAAACCAGCAGGTCGGTGCACGCAAGGGGGTAACAGACAAAAAAAAGCGGGTGGGATCATTCCGACCACACCCGCTTATCTAAATTAACGCTCTCAATATATTATACGCTTTGAAAGCTGCGTTATTGTGCAGAGAGATATTTTCCGTTAATTTTTTATGTCGGTATGAATGATCGCCGAGATCCATTCTTCGTTCGTTGATTACTTGGGCTAGTAATGGTTGCGGATCTAATCCTCATCTTTCGGGTTTAGCTCATCCTCATACAAGTCCCATCCGGCACCTTTCGCCTCCTTCATCTGCGCCATGATTATTTTTTCACCATCACACCTTAGGTTGATCATCCCATATAGGATCTCGTCTGTCTTTACGTCCGTAGAACGTGCCAGCTCCGTAGAAAACACCAGTGGCCTTTTTGAGCGGGAATACTTTCCGGCACAGCCGATGGCATCCGCCCGGGGATGGGAATAAGATTCATTGTCTCCTGAGGAGATCACTGTGGCCAGAGGATTGATTTTGGCCATAAAGTCTGTGCTGAACTCCGAGGCGCCGTGGTGACAGGAATTGGCGACGTCCACTTCAAATGGGTTTTCTCCCCTTTCATTATAATAATGTAGCAAGTGCTCTTCTGCGTCGGTGTTAAGGTCTCCGCCGAAAAGAAAGCTGCGGTTGCCATATTTCAGTTTCAGAACCAGGCTATGACCGTTGACAGTATGCGATTCAGAATTGTTGAAATAAGCGTAGGTGGTGCTGCCTTCCAGGGTTTCAGTGACCGGACCCAGGACTTCGATATTAAAGGGTAGGTTGTTGATGAGTTTTTCAGGGATATCTTGCATGTTGCTGTAATTCAGTCTTTTGAGTTCCATGAGCCTGTCTTGCTTTTTAGCTTTAACCACCGCATCCAGGAAGCTGGCGTGCAGGGGTTGTAGCGCCCCATCGGTATTGAGTGTTTTCAGTAGACCTGCGAATGCCTGCCGATTTTGCAGGGGATGCCGTACACATTTGGATGAATTACCTAAATGCCAGCGCTGATGGGCTGAGCACCAGTACGTATTTGGGCCAGGTAATTTGTTCGGGATAGTTATTGTTTTGTTAATTTATCATATCTTTATCACATGAATAAGAGTTGGTTAGCCTTGGTTTTATTGCTGGTGTCGAATCACATGATGGCACAAGGCAGTCATATACTGAGCTTACAGGAACCGCCGGTAACTGGCGGTATCACCATCTCCAGTTCTAATCTGGAAGAAAACGAAGGGAATACGTATTTTGCAGAGGCTGAAAAAAACGAGAGGAAGGGCGATTATGATGAAGCGGTCACCTTGTTTGGTAAAGCTGCATTTGAGTACAACAGCGCCAAGCAGTTCAGTAGGTATGGTAATGCACTTATGAGACTGAGCAATGTACATTACCTGCAATCTCATTATACGGAAGCGGAGCAGGTAGTGCTTAACGTGGCTTTAAAAACCTATTCCAAAATTGGGAGTAAAGCAGGACAGATGGAATCTTACAGTCAGCTGGGGAAGATATACCTGGCATCTAATAAGCTTACCCAATCCATGTGGTTCTATACCCAGCAGGGAATTCTGGCTAAGCAGATCGGTAACAACAATGCATTCATCGAATCGGTAATCGGACTGGCCAGCGTGAAAATAAAGAAAAAAGAATATGTAATGGCTTCGAGGGATCTCAATAGAGCAGAGCTATTGGCCAGGGCCGCAAACACAAGTCAGTTTAGCGGCAGGATCAGGGAAGTAAGGTCTTTAATCTCCGCTAAAACAGCGGTTAAGAAAAAAGCATAGGTATTGAAGAAAATCTAATGTTTCATTAAGTTTACAGAAAAGAGACAGTAATAATCCTGTCTCTTTTCTGTTTATTTGTGAAATTGGTATCATATTAGTGTGCATTAAAAAAATGGATTTTAAAATAGTAAAAGAGATGTTAAAGAGAATATTACTGGTAACCTTTACCGCCGCCGTATTGGCATGTCATGCCGCCCCTAAGCCAATGCAATTGGTGCCAGGTGTGAGCAACATCCTGCCTGATGAGAAACAATCGCTTGTAGTTAAAGAAATCGTGAAGTTGATAGAGAGTTATAACTATAAGAAGCTCCAGGTAAATGACTCTATTTCATCGGCTGTGCTGGATAAATACATCAAAGATCTGGATCCATACCGCTACTATTTTCAGGCTGCAGACATCAAGGAATTTGAAAAATTCAGGTATTCGCTCGATGATGATTTCAGAACCGGTAACCTGAATGCACCCTTCTACATCTTCAATGTATACTTGAAAAGATACAATGAGTACATTACTTACGCACTTTCACAGGTAAAAACCAAGTTTGATTTCAATGGAAATGAAACTTATACTTTTGACAGGGAAAAAATGCCATGGGCTGCGTCCACAACAGCTTTAAATGACATCTGGAAAAAACGTGTAAAGTATGAACTGGTGAACTTAAAAATCTCTGGTACTGCTGAGTCAAAGAATGTAGAGGGGTTGACTAAACGTTACGAAGGTTTGAAATCCCAATCTGCAAAAATCAATAACCAGGATGTGTTCCAAACCATCATGGATGCTTTTACTGAAACCATAGATCCACATACCAACTATTTTAATCCGACCAATGCACAAGCGTTTAATGAAGATATGGCCCGCTCTTTTGAGGGTATCGGTGCCAGGCTTCAACTGGAAAATGAGGTGTTGAAGATCAGCGAAGTGATCGCTGGTGGTCCGGCCTTCAAAAGCAAATTGCTGAGTGCTGGCGACAGGATCATTGGTGTGGCACAGGGAAATGCTGAATTTGAGGACATAACTGGTTGGAGGATAGAAAACTCAGTTGCCAAGATCAAAGGTCCAAAAGGAACTAAAGTAAGGCTGAAGATCATTCCTGTAGGAAAGGAGCTTTCTAGTAAACCAGTAATCGTGGAGCTGCAGCGTGAGCGCATCGTGATGGAAGATCAGAGTGCCAAGAAGAAAGTAAAGACCATTGAATCCAATGGAAAACCTTTTAAAATAGGCATCATCACCGTACCTGGTTTCTACGCTGATTTTAAAGCAGCCAGGGCTGGTGATCCGAACTATAAAAGTACAACGCGTGACGTAAGGTTGCTTATCGACACCTTGAAGAATAAAGACAAAGTGGACGCGATCGTGATGGACCTTCGTGCAAATGGTGGTGGATCTCTTGTAGAAGCAATAGATCTTACAGGTTTGTTTATAGACAAAGGTCCGGTAGTGCAGGTAAAAGACCTTCGCGGTGAGGTTGATGTACAGGAAGATAAGAATGCCGGTGCAATATGGACTGGTCCTTTTGGAGTGATGGTTGACCGTTTGAGTGCCTCAGCTTCTGAGATCTTTGCCGGTGCCATACAGGATTATGGCCGCGGTATCATCATGGGTACCCAGACTTATGGAAAAGGTACTGTACAGTCGTCCATCAACATGAATGAACTGGTAAGTCCTTCAATCATGCAAAAATTGGCTTCTCTTGTGATTAAAGATGCTAAAATAAAGGTTTCCGGTAAAGCAGATCAGGAGCCTCAACTGGGTCAGATCAACCTGACTATGGCTAAATTCTACCGTGTGAACGGAAGCAGCACACAACATAAAGGTGTAATGCCGGATATTCAGTTCCCTTCATTGTATCCTTTGGATAAGATCGGTGAGGACACAGAGAAATCTGCCCTGCCATGGGATGAGATCACCAGGTCTAACTACCAGACCGTGGCCGACCTGAACCCGCTTAAGCCTTCGCTGGTAAAATTACACAAGGAAAGAATGGCAAAATCGCTGGATTATAAAATGTTGCAGGAAGATCTTGCGGAACTGAAAAAACGCGATGGTGAAGTTTCGGTTACACTTAATGAAACCAAACTGAAAGCTGAAAGAGATAGCCTGGAAGCTAAAGGCCTGGCCAGAACGAATGAACTTAGGGCAGCAAGAGGTTTGAAACCGATTAAAAAAGGTGAGAAAGTTACTAAGGAAGAGAGCTTTGATTTTGTAGAGGATGAGAGTCTAAAGGTAATGGCTGATTTTATGCAGATGCTGAACCCGAACAATAAAGCGGTAGTGAAAACCGCACAGAGTTTGAATTAATTTAAAAGGCTTAAAAAAAACGGCCAGGCTTCTGATCAGAAGCCTGGCCGTTTTTTTTAAGATTTTGATTTATTGGCCGTGTCTTTTTGAATCTGCATGGCCATCATTTCCTTCATGGTACGGTTCATGCCTTCGGTGGAACCATCCAGGAAGATCACGTTACCTTCACTGTTTTCCGCGAACTGCTTGATGGACTCGGTCCACATGGTGAAGAGGATCACCGAAATATCCAGGTTGGCTTCTTCCATTTCCTGTGCGGCTTTGGTCATACCATGTGCCACCTCCGCGCGGAAGAGGGCAATACCTTGTCCCCTCAGCTGTGCTGCTTCACGTTCGGCAGCGGCAGCTATCTTGATCGCGTTACCGTCTGCTTCGGCACCTTTGGTCTTAGTGATCAGTAAGGCCTGACCTTCATTTTCTGCTGCTGCTTTTAAGTTGTTGGATGCCACTACGCGACTCATGGAACGCATGATCTCTTCGTCAAAAGTAATGTCGTTCAATTGCAGGTCTTGCAGGTGATAGCCCCAGCTTTCCAGTACCTGGTCAATCTGGTGCTTTACATGATCTACGATTTCATTGCGCTGTGCCAGTACATTGGCCTGCTTCTGTGTGGCCACATATGCCCTGATCGATCCTTCAATGGTACGGATCAGGGCCTGCATCAGGTTGGTAGAATCAACGAATTTAAAGGCTACATTCTTGATCGTTTCCTCGTCGTGATTGATGACGGAATAAAGCAGCATGGCCTTAAAATAGACATTTGCCTGATCTTGTGTAACCGCCTGAAAGGAAAGTTCAACAGAGCGGTTCTGAATAGAAATTCTGGAATGAATGTTTTCAATGATCGGAATTTTCAGGCTTAAGCCGGGGCTAAGGAGCCGTCTGTATTTTCCGAAAATAGTAATGACTGCAATTGTGCCCTGTTTTACAGTCACGAATGAACTGAAAAGTATGACCAATGCAAGAAATAGAAAGATGTAAAGTGAATAACCCATAGCGTTGTATTTATAGTTTGATAAACGAAATATGCTTAAGTTACAAAGAATTTGGCGGTTCAGCCGCAAATATCTGGGAATAGGGGCACAGATATTGTATTGTCAGCATACATCTACTAATAAACATTATGAACGTTAAAAGAACTTTTGGAACCGTGCTGACCATCCTGGGCATCATCGGTTTAATCTACGCCGGATATGGATTTACCAAGCAAACCGTACAGTTCAGAGAACTGGCTGTAATAGGTGTAATCAGTATTATTTTCTTTGTGTCGGGAATAGGCCTGGTAAAAAATACCAAAGACGAGGCTTAATTACTTTTTAATGAAATGCGGCCGGGTTGACTGAAATCGAGCTGATGTCCCGGGAAATCGGTATTGCTGAGGCTTTTTATTTTATAGAAGGCTGTATGGCCGGTATCTAAAGTCAGCTTATTGATTTTATCCTGCTTCACTGAGACTACATCAGCGTGCAGGAAGTCGCCCTTTCCGCTGATTTTTAACTGTAATAATGGTGCGAAGCCATTAGGCCCTTTGAGGCTGAACATGCCGTAGGTGTTGAAATTGCCCAGGCTATATGCAATGAATTTGTTTTTGTAAACCTCCACTGCACGTGTAACATGAGGGCCATGTCCTAATACCACATCAGCACCTGCATCAATCACTGCATGTGCAAAGGCATAAACATTGCCCCTGTTTTCCTGATAAAAGATCTCATTTTTGCGGGGTACATGTTCGAACCGCGCACCTTCTCCACCGCCATGGAAGGAAACAATAACGATGTCAGCCTGTGCCCGCAATTCAGTCACCAGGCGCTTTGCACTGTCGATTTTGTTAATGGAAACGGTATTCTCGTTTGGCGCAAAGGCACAGAATGCATAGCGTATGCTGTCTTTTGTGAATATGCTGAAGGGGTGGGACTGGAGACCTGCGTAATGAATGTTCAGGGAGTCCAGGATCATCACTGTTTTCTGCCGTCCTTTAAGGCCAAAATCTCCCACATGGTTATTGGCAATGCTCATTAGATTGAAGCCTGCCTCTTTAATGATCCCGGCATAGCGTTCAGGCATGCGGAAAGCAAAGCAGCTGTTGCCATTGGTATCTTTGCATTTTGTAGATTTTCCACTGTTGAGGAAGCAGCCCTCCAGATTGCCAAAAACAATGTCGCCTTTTAAAAAAGTGTCTACATTTTTGAAGCTGTAGCGCCCATCATCTTTGGGGAGGTTTGACTTGCTGGGGTAGGCGGAGCCAATCATGACATCACCGACAGCAGTAATGGAGATGGTATCTTTTATGAAAAAGGGTGTGTCCGGGATTGCCGCTTGATGAAGGGTAGTGGTATCACCGGCGGTGCCGCAACTAAGGATAGCCAGGACGATCGCCAGGCTACACAGGCTAATGTATATGAATTTCAATGAGGCTTATTCTTCGATCAGGTCGTCTTTAATTCCTTCGAGGATCCTTCCGCCTTTATAAAAATAACGGGTGTAATAAGGTTCGTTCAGATTACTGATGACCACACCCCGGGAACAGGATGCGTGTGCAAACCTATTGTCGCCAAGATAAATTCCTACATGAGAAATACTTCTGCTTTTTATTTTGAAGAAAACCAGATCACCTTCTTTCAGTTCATCTTTAGACAGGGTTTACCATGCTGAAAATATCGCGTGAGTTTCTTATAGATCGTGGTGTTGAAAACTTTGTCGTAAATCGCTTTGGTAAAAGCCGAACAATCGATGCCTTTTTTAGTGTTTCCACCAAAACTATAAGGTGTTCCGATCCATTCGTATATAAATTTATAGAGCTTTAAATTTGAAGTTGCGATCAACTGCGACACCCATCACCTGGGAAAAATATTGCGAAGCTAAGATTATCCGGGTCTTCTAGCTTTACTAGATTCTTTTGTTTTTGTTTGCGCGAATGCGGCTGAGAGCGTGCAAATACGATTAAGGTAATGAAAACAAAAACTTTTTTAATCATGTTATACTGTTAAGTTTGGGTATAAGGCACTTACACTTAAACGTACACCACAGGGGCTTATTGTTGGTTGGCAAAAATATGATTTTACAAATGTTATCCAAATGTAACATGAAAGTTTTCTTTTGAAATTTTATCCACATTTTAATGAAAAGCCAAATTTTTTTACGCCGTATAATTATTTGCGAGAAAATGTTTTGAGTGCAACATTAAACAATTATATAAAATTCCGTATTACTTTAAATTTGTTCAATTTGTCGAACTGCCAATAATATGCATCCGGATTTTCATTTTGTAAACAACCGTATTTGTTTTAACCTTAGTATGTGTTTTACATCAATTTTTCGAAAAATTACAATAAAAAAATTAGATTTGCTCTCATAAAAAAAAATCAATCACCTAACAATGAGTTCAATCGAAATAAATAAAGATACCTACCTAAAGTGGTATGAGTCAATGCTGCTGATGCGCAAGTTCGAAGAGAAAACAGGACAGCTTATACGGTCAGCAAAAAATAAGTGGATTTTGCCATTTATATATCGGCCAGGAAGCTGTATTGGCCGGTGCAATGTCTGTTATGAAACAAGGAGATTCAATGATACCGCTTACCGTGATCATGCCCATGCCTTAGCTAAAGGTGTTAGTGCCAATAGCTATCATGGCCGAAATGTATGGTAAAGCTACCGGTTGCTCAAAAGGTAAAGGTGGTTCGATGCACATGTTTGATAAAGAACAACATTTTTATGGTGGCCATGGTATTGTTGGCGGCCAGATCCCATTGGGTGCAGGTATTGCATTTGCAGAAAAATATAAAGGAACCGATAATGTAAATGTTTGCTATATGGGCGATGGCGCCGTACGCCAGGGTGCATTAAACGAAACCTTTAACATGGCGATGCTTATGGAAACTGCCTGTAATTTTTGTTTGCGAAAACAATGGTTACGCCATGGGTACTTCTGTAGAGCGTACCACTAACAGACTGATATTTATAAATTAGGTTTAGCTTATGATATCCCTGTTCATCCGGTTGATGGTATGGACCCGGTTGCTGTACACAACGCGATGGACGAAGCCGTTCAGCGTGCACGTAAAGGTGAAGGACCAACTTTCCTGGAAATGCGAACTTACCGTTACAAAGGTCACTCGATGTCCGATCCTGCAAAATACCGTACCAAAGAAGAATTGGAAAGCTATAAAGCAAAAGATCCGATCGAGCATGGTAAAACAAACTATTCTGAAAGAGAAATATGCTGATGAGAAATGGTTTGAAGAAATAGAAGCAAAAATAAAAGCAGATGTTGACGAATCAGTAAAATTTGCTGAAGAATCGCCATGGCCTGAAGCATCTGAACTATATACAGATGTATACGTGCAAAAAGATTATCCTTACATCAAAGACTAACTATATTTAAACGCATTTCAATACATATAATATATAATGGCTGAAGTAGTTAAAATGCCTAAAATGAGCGATACCATGACCGAAGGGGTAATGGCTAAATGGCATAAAAAAGTTGGCGATAAAGTAAAATCGGCGATGTATTGGCCGAGATTGAAACTGATAAAGCCACCATGGATTTTGAATCGTACCAGGATGGCACCTTATTATATATAGGTGTAGAAGAAGGTAAAGCTGTTCCTGTTGATGCGGTTATTGCTGTTATAGGTAAAGAAGGCGAAGATTATAAAGCTGCTTTAGAAGCTGAGAGCGGTGCTGCAGGCTGCCAAAGGCCGAAGAGAAACTGATGCTGCTAAAGCTGAAGAAAGAAAGAAGCAGCTGCAGCCTGCTGCAAGGTGGTGGCTTAAGTGAAGCAGAACTGGCGAAAAAGGTGCAACGGTAATCCGTATGCCTTTGTTAAGCGATACCATGACCGAAGGCGTAATTGACGAATGGAATTTAAAAGTTGGCGATAAAGTAAAAGCTGAGATTTTAGCTGATGTGGAAACCGATAAGGCTACTATGGAAGTAGTGGGTTACGAAACTGGTACTTTATTATACATTGGTGTAGAAGAAGGCGAAGCTGCAAGGTAAATGGTATTATTGCTATTGTTGGTAAAGAAGGAACTGATATCAGCGGAATTTTAGCTGGTGGATGCGCTGCACCCAGCTGCCAAATGCTGAAAGCGAGCGAAGCTCCTGAAGCTGAAAAAGCGAAAACTGCAGACTCGCTGAAGCAGAATGCATCTGCTACTGTTCAGAAGTGCAGCGCGTGAAAGCATCGCCATTGGCACGAAAATTGCAAAAGAAAAAGGCATTAATCTTAGACATGTTAAAGGCAGTGCCGAAGGTGGCCGTATCATTAAAAAAGATATCGAAGACTTTAAACCAGCTGCTGCTCCGGCTGAAAGCAGCAAGTACTGCATCGGCTCCGGCTGCTGAGAAAGCTGCTGCAGCTCCGGTAATTCCTCAACTATGTTGGCGAAGAGAAATTTACCGAGAAACCGGTTACGCAAATGCGTAAGGTAATTGCAAGCGTTTGGCAGAAAGCTTATTTACTGCTCCGCATTTCTATGTAACTATCAGTATTGATATGGATAATGCTATTGCTGCCCGTACTGAAATCAATGCGGTTGCCCCGGTTAAAATATCATTTAACGATTTCGTGGTTAAAGCTTTTGCTGTTGCATTGAAAACAACACCCTGCTGTTAATTCATCATGGCTTGGCGATAAAATCCGTTTCAACGAGCATACCAATATTGGTGTTGCCGTGGCTGTTGACGAAGGTTTATTGGTTCCGGTTGTTCGTTTTGCCGATGGTAAATCATTAAGCCACATCTCTGCTGAAGTAAAAGAATTTGCCCAAAAAGCAAAAGCTAAAAAACTACAGCCAGCAGATTGGGAAGGTTCTACCTTTACCATATCTAACTTAGGTATGTTTGGTGTTGATGAGTTTACTGCCATTATCAACTCGCCTGATGGTGCAATTCTTGCTGTTGGCGGTATCCAACAAGTTCCGGTTGTTAAAAATGGTGCTGTTGTACCAGGTAATGTAATGAAAGTAACCTTAAGCTGCGATCACCGTGTGGTTGATGGCGCAACAGGTGCTGCATTCCTGCAAACCCTAAAAGCATTATTGGAAGAGCCAATCAGGTTATTGGTTTAAGTCAGATCCAAAATAATATTGAAGGTTGTCTGCCCATAAAGCAGACAACCTTTTTTATGCCTGTTAGTTTTTGTACTTTTGCGCATATGTCGAATATCAAACCCTCTTTAGCAAAAGGAACCAGGGATTTTTCCCCGCAGGAAATGGTGAAACGGAACTATATCTTTGATACTGTTAAGGCAGTATTCAGGAAATACGGTTATGCAGAGATACAAACCCCATCGATGGAGAACCTCTCCACGCTGACAGGTAAGTATGGTGATGAGGGCGACAAGCTGATTTTCAAGATCTTAAATAGCGGAGATTTCCTGTCTAAGGTAAAGCCGGAATTGCTGGGCAATGCACAATCCAATGCGATCACATCGTCCATCAGTGAAAAGGCATTGCGCTATGACCTCACCGTGCCTTTTGCGCGTTATGTAGTGATGCATCAGAATGAAATTTCACTGCCTTTCAAACGGTTCCAGGTGCAGCCGGTCTGGCGTGCAGACCGACCGCAGAAAGGACGTTACAGGGAGTTTTATCAGTGCGATGTAGATGTGGTAGGTTCCGATAGTTTATTGAACGAGGCGGAGTTTATCCTGATCTATCAGGAGGCATTGAGTAACCTGGGACTAAAAGACTTTACCATTAAGCTCAATAACCGTAAGATCCTCTCCGGGATTGCGGAGGTAATTGGTAAGCCTGAACTGATCATCGACATGACAGTAGCTATCGATAAGCTGGATAAGATCGGACTGGATGGAGTGATAAAAGAACTCATAGAACGTGGTTTTACGGAAGCGGATATCGATCAGCTGAAGCCCGTGATTCTGCTGGAAGGTTCTAATGAAGCAAAGCTGGAAAGCCTGAAAACAGTGCTGGCTACTTCGGAAACCGGACTTGCGGGTATTGCCGAACTGGAAAAGGTATTCAGCTATGTATCGGCATTATTGCAGGCCGACAATAATCTGCAGCCAGATGTAGAGCTTGACATTACACTGGCCAGGGGCCTGAATTATTATACAGGCTGTATCTTTGAGGTAAAGACCAATGAGGTGGCCATGGGCAGTATTGGTGGCGGAGGAAGGTATGATGACTTGACTGGGATGTTTGGACTAAAGGGGCTGACCGGTGTAGGTGTTTCTTTTGGTGCCGACAGGATCTACGATGTGCTGCAGGAATTAAACTTGTTCCCGGAATCTGCAGCGGCAGGAACCAGGGTGCTGATCAGTAACTTTGATCCTGAGGCCGAGATTTACGCGCTGCCGCTCTTACAGCAATTGCGCCTTGCCGGTGTTGCCGCTGAACTTTATCCCTCAGCAGCGAAGCTTAAAAAGCAAATGAGCTATGCAGACGATAAGCGTATCCCTTATGTGATCCTGATTGGTAGTGAAGAGATGCAGAGCGGCGAACTGACCTTAAAAGAAATGCAAAGTGGCGATCAGCAGAAACTGACAGCGGAAGCGATCATTGCATTGCTGAAATAAAAATCTAGGGCCTGGAGTTCATGTAATTCTCCAGGTTTTTCTTTGCCCTTGTCCTGATCTTATTTTTAAGGAAGGAAGTCCATCCCAATAAAAACCCGCTGAGGCCGAGTGCCTGTTTTGCCCAGTCATAAAAGCTGAACACATCTGTATGTCTCAATATTTTTCCATTTTCAATCAGGAAGGATGCCTTTATTCGGTTTACAACCTTATTTCCGGTTAATGAGAAGGTGTAAAAGGCATCCCATTCCGCTGTAACATCTTTTTCTGTCCCTTTAATGTTTTTAAATTCCAGCCGCATGTCTTTCCCGTTTTTTATCAGCATAGCCCACATGGCACGTACCTGGCCTGCATCCAGATTGCTGAAGACAGGATCGTTAAAAATCACATTATCGGCATAACATTCCTGCATGGCCTGAATATTCTTCTGTTGAAAACTGCTATAAAAATGAGTGATGAGTTTTTCGTTTGCATTCATGCTGGATTCTTTTGATCTAAGTTAAGTAAAAACAAAGGATAAGCGTTCTTGTTGTATTGCAAATAAGTCATTGATATGAAAGCGATTTGGAAAGGTTCTATTGGATTTGGACTGGTTAATATCCCGGTAAAGCTTTTTTCTGCTGTGCAGAACAGTAACCTGGATTTTGATATGCTGGATGAAAAAGATCATTCGCGTATCAGATTTAAACGGGTCAATGAAAATACACATAAAGAGGTAGCCTATGATCATATTGTGAAGGGCTATATGCTGAATGAAAAGTATGTCATCATGGACGATACAGACTTTCAGGATGCTAGTCCCGAAAAGACCAAGATGATTGAATTGGAGAATTTCGTGGAGCTTAAAGAGATCAACCCAATCTACTACGAAACTTCTTATTATGTACAGCCTGAAGCACAAGGCAGAAAGGCCTATGCATTATTGCTGAAAGCATTGTTGAAATCTAAAAAGGCGGGGCTGGCGCGATTTGTATTGAGGAGCACAGAGAATCTATGTGTGATCCATGCCATGGACGATGTGTTGGTGGTTACAAAAATCCGGTTTCCGGAGGAGATCCGTTCTGCGAAAGATGTAGACGTGCCGGCTTTGAGTACTATTGGGAAAAAAGAACTTGACGTTGGTTTAGCACTTATCAAACAATACAGTTCTGCTTTTGATATAACTGGTTTTCATGATGAATACAGCAAAGAACTCCTGAAGATCATCAAAGCCAAAGCAAAAGGAAAACGCGCGACGGTAAAGAAACTCAAGCCCCGGGAAGAGTTGAGCGACGATCTTTATGGACAATTAATGCGCAGTCTGCAAGGGAAAAAAGGAGCCTAGTAGGTCTTTCCTGCCAGAATTCCTTCTATTCGGTCCAACAGATCATCAATGTCGAAAGGCTTAGCCAGGAAACCATTGGGCTTATATTCACCATGCTCTACATTTTCTTCTGTATAACGGGCAGAAATGAGCAGGACAGGGATGTGCGCTGTGGCTGCATCAGTTCGCAGTTGTTTCAATAGTTCTCTGCCATCTGCATCCGGCAGCATGATGTCAAGGATAATGAGATGAGGTTCTGATTCCTGGATATTGACCAGCATATCAGTACTCTTGTTAAGACCGGTTACTTTATAAGCCTCACTCTGGAGGATAAGCGTAATAACGTCAAGTATTGCATGATTATCTTCGATAACCAATATGTTTTTATAAACTGTTGTGCCTTTTGCCAAACTCCGGATGTTTAATTATACTGCAAATATATTCAAGTAGTTTGATTTGTTCATTGTTTATTTGATTTTTATAAACAAGTTGTTACAATACACAGACATAGCCTTTTATAGCCTTTGTGAGGCGATTTTAAAATAATTGGGCTTTCAATGAAACCTTTTAACTTTTGTATAGTCAAATGAATAGTTTTTAGTTTTAGGTTAGGTAAAGACATAGTTGTGGCGACTGTGTCTTTCCTATTTTAGATGGGGCATGTAGGTACCCGTATTCACTACAGCCTTTAGTTCCTGAAGGATATTGTATAATCCAAAATTAGTCCTGTTTACGTAGATGAAATGCTTTACGCCCCTGGCTTGTTTGAATTCGGGCATCTTGGCAATTTTCTCTCCATAGCTGTAGAGTTCCTTAAAGAAGCCGGGATTATCAAAATTGAAGGTCGGCTTGGTGTAAGGCCGGGCGAAGAGCTCAATCATTTCAACGTAGATCTTATGGTAAAATGCAACCTGCTTTTCGTCATCTCCCGGCAGGATCATGTCGAGCTTACGGAATGCAGCAATAGTCTTTTCTTTGTCCTGCAAAATATCTGTAGAGATCAATGAGAAAAAAGGCTCATAGAAGTCATCAGGCATTTCCTTTATACAACCGAAATCGATAACGCCCAGTTTTTCATCAGGTGTGATCAGGAAGTTCCCCGGATGAGGATCTGCATGCACTGCCCTCAGTTCGTGCTGCTGAAAATTATAAAAGTCCCATAATGCCTGACCGATCTTATTGCGCAGTTCCTGCGAAGGAGCTGTCTTTAGGAATTCCTTTAAATGCATGCCATCTATCCAGTCCATAGAAATGATGCGCTTACCCGAAAGTGCAGGGTAGTAAGTAGGAAAGACCACATTCTGCAGATTTTTGCATGCTTCAGAGAATTCTATGGAACGGCGTACTTCGAGTTCGTAATCTGTTTCTTCGAGCAGACGTTCTTCCACCTCCCTGATATAAATGTTGAGCTCTTTTTCGCTCATGTTCAATAGTCGAAATGCAAATGGCTTAACCAGCTTCAGGTCGGACGAGATGCTGTCGCCAACGCCTGGATACTGGATCTTAACAGCCAGCTTTTTCCCATTTAACTCAGCACTGTGCACCTGTCCTATTGATGCAGCATTGGTAGATTTCAGGTTAAATTGATCATAGATCTGTTCCGGTGGCTTGCCAAAATTCTTGGTGAAAGTGCGGACGATCAGCGGGCCCGAAAGGGGTGGGGCATTGTATTGAGACTGTGTGAATTTATCCACATAAGACTGCGGCAATATGCTCTTGTCCATGCTTAGCATCTGTGCAATTTTCAGCGCGCTTCCCTTCAGTTCACTCAATGACTTGTAGATGTCCGTCGCATTGTCTTCATTCAGCTCATCCCTGTTGAGGTCGGGATTGAACAGTTTTTTTGAATAATGTTTAATATAATTGCCACCAATTTGAATTCCGGTTTTCACAAACTTTGCAGAACGCTGGGTCTTACTTACCGGAATGCTTTTTTGCTCTTTCATGAATAATTATAAGCCCATCTTTTCTTTAAATTTGCCATTTCTCGAGAGGAATTTGCCGTAATCCAACAGGTTGTCAATTGGAGAATGCTGGAATAGATCGAATGTTACATTGATGCCTTTCTCAATGGCTTCATCTGTTTTTTCAAAACCCGTACTATCGTCGCTCATCCAGAACTTTACGATGAAGGCAAACTGCAGCCAGACTGCATCCTTATACCGTTTGCTTAGGAATTTGCGTTCGGCAAGCTCACCGCTTTCCAGTCCCTCGTTGATGATCTCTTCGGAGAAATGCTCGAATATGGGTTTGACGCCAGACAAGACCTGCGGCGTTGAAAATCCCCTGCGCTGATTGTTCAGGCTATAAATCACGAAGCTTCTCTTCTTTTTCAGTACTTCAATATAACTATAGAAAAAGGCCAGTATTTTATCTCTTGAGGAATATTCATTCCAGACTTCCTGCTGTTGCAGGGTATCTATAGTCTCGACGGTCATCTCTACCCAGATGTTCTTTTCAATACTTTCAAAGGAAGCATAGAATTCGTAGAAATCAGGTTCAGAGATTTTTAATTTTTTCACGAAGCTGTAAACGGACTTTGGTTGCTCGTCATGTGTCAGCACATAATCGATATAACCCTGTTGAATTTGCTGAGCGGTAGCCATTTTATTTTTATTTATATAACGCGTAAGTTATGAGTATAGTTTGATGAGCCATTTAATTCGGGACCTTATTGTATCATGATTATGTAATAAAAATTTATTTGAGTAAAGGTTTATAGATGGCTTTTTGTGGCGAAGAGTTTATTTGTATGGAATTGATTAGTTTTGAGCTTCGAAATTGAGAAAGAGACTGTCACATATCCACCGGACGATATCGGTATTGCTGCTTATGGTATTTGCCATAGCACTGACACCTTTTTCGGCTTTTCATGAACACCATCATGAAACATTGGTATGCGAAAAAAACCAATTGAATTGCGGGCATAAGTTTCACATACATGAATCTTCAGACAACTGTTTGATCTGTAAAGCTCATTTTGAAAAGAGTTACTCTTTCGAGGAATCCACCTATCAATTTTATGTCCGGTGTGAATTAATACCAGTGTGTTTTCCAACAGTACAGGGCACTTATGCAGAACTTATCAGTCTGGCGCTTCGGGGTCCACCTGTAGCCTAAGTTTCTTCTTTGCGGATTCCTTCCGCCATCCAAATTCAGATTTTACACAGAAAGACAAGTCTCAGTGGCGCTGCTGCAATGCATGGGCTTCTAAAGACCTTTGTTTTTCTCTTCCAATTACACATACATGAAAAAGACACAAATTTTATTAGCCGTCCTGTTAACCATATTTACCGCAGCCAGAGGTTTTGCAATAGAGAGAGCAGAATTTAAAGGCAGGATTATCGATGCCACCACACAGGCCCCGCTTGGGGGAGCAACAATTTATATTACAGACCTTAAAGCAGCCACGACCAGCAACGAAGCCGGCGAATTTATTCTGAAAAATATTCCGGCAAGAGGCAGGTTCCTTTTGGAAGTGCGGTATATCGGCTATAAAACCCATTCGCAGGTGGTTGATCTTGCGAGCCCTTCCAGATTAACTATTGCGCTGGAGCCATCCATTGTAGAAAGCGCTGAGGTGGTCATTACCGGTTCGCCATTTAGTTCCAACAACAAAACAAATAGTTTGTCTGTAGTGACCTTAGGTAAAGAAAAACTGGCACAAGCAGCCGGTACCAACCTGATTGATGCAGTAGCGAAGATACCGGGCGTGTCGCAGGTAAGTACCGGGGGTGCGATCTCTAAGCCGGTGATCCGTGGACTGGGTTACAACCGCGTGTTGACGATGGTAGACGGAGCCAGAGAAGAAGCCCAGCAATGGGGTGATGAGCATGGCATAGAAGTAGATCAGTTTTCTGCCGCCCGTATTGAGATACTCAAAGGCCCGGCGAGTTTATTGTACGGTTCAGATGCACTAGGCGGTGTCATCAACATCATAGATGATCTGGTCCCTGCTCCGGGTGTACGTACAGGCGAATTCACAACAACTTATGGTACCAACAATGGATTGACAGGCTCTTCCCTGATGATGCAGGGCAATGACAACGGTTTTGTATACAGAGGGCGCGCTTCCTATAAAAATGCCTATGGCTTCAGCTACAAAAATGCGGTAGTGCCCAATTCCGGTTTTAATGAGTTCAATTTAAACGGCATGGTGGGACTCAACAAAAGCTGGGGTTATTCACACCTGAGCTTTTCGAGGTTCAATACGAATATAGGGCTGGTTGAGGAAGGACCGGATGAAAATGGCAGCTATCTTAACGAAGACGGAGATGTGATCAGCAGATCAGATGCTCAAAAGAGAGGCCTGGGGCTTCCTTTTCAGAATATCAATCACTACCGCGCAGCACTCAACAGTAATATTATCCTGGGAAGAGGACAATTGAAAACAACTTTTGCTTTTCAGCGCAACCTGAGAAAAGAATTTGAGGAAAGCATGAATGAGCCCGGTTTGAATTTGAACCTGAACTCTTACACCTATGACCTGAAATACTATTTTCCAAATGAAGGTAAATGGGAGCCCGCAATTGGCGTACAAGGCATGTACCAGAAGAACGTCAATAAAGGGGAAGAGTTTTTGATCCCCGACTATAATAGTAACAACATAGGTGCTTTTGCTTATTTGAAACGTAATTTCGAGAAAGGTGCGATCAATATTGGTGCCCGTTATGACTATAAAGAAGTGAACGGACAGGACCTGAATTATGATGGAGAAACTGTATTTAATGGATTTAACAATAAGTTCTCTAACGTTTCGGGCTCCCTGGGTTTTGCTTTTGAAGTTGCAAAGGACCTGGTGATCAAGGGTAATGCAGGTTCAGGCTTCAGGGCGCCCAATATTGCCGAACTGGGGGCTAATGGCAAGCACGAGGGTACCTTCAGATACGAAATTGGCAATAGCGATCTGAAACAGGAGACCAGTCTTCAGTTCGACCTTGGGCTGGAATACACATCGCATCACATTACTTTTGGACTAAACGGATTTGCGAACCGCATCTTCAACTACATCTATCCGGGTAATTTTAACAATGAGACCAGGGATCTGGAAAATGAAGCTGCTGAAGTGGAGCGCTTACCGGTTTATCGTTTTGTGCAAACAAAGGCAGACTTGATAGGGGGAGAAGCTTCTGTAGATTTTCACCTGATCAAATCATTACACTTCGAAAACTCCTTTGCCTATGTGAAAGGGATCAATAAAGCAGACGATAGTCCTTTGCCCTTTATTCCGGCTGCCAGCTTAAATAATGAACTGCGGTTTGAGCCAAATTTCAAAGGACTGGATGGAACATACTTTAAAGTAGGACTGACCAATGTTTTTAAGCAAGCCCGGTTTGATAGTTTTGAAACACAGACCAATGGATATACGTTGCTGGATGCAGGTATAGGTACCAGTGTGAAGACGGCAAAAGGAAAATTCAACATTTGGCTGACCGGACAGAATCTGCTGAACAAGGAATATTATAACCACCTGAGCAGGTACAAACTGGCCAATATTTACAATCCCGGAAGGAATGTGACCTTTGGCATCAGCGTGCCATTTTTGTAGCGTATTGTTTAATGAAAAGAGGGGAATGCTGCCTGGCGTTCCCTTCTTTTTTTATACAAGATTTTTACAAGAAATACCTGCTATTTCTCCGGGATACTTCAGCATAAAAGGAAATAATGCTTAAGTTTAGAACTTTCAGTTGCTATTGTTGTTTTTCGTAAAACCCTACCTGATGATCAAAAGAAACCTAGTTTGTGCTTTAATGCTTTGCTTTGCGAGTTTAGCGGCATATGCGCAGAAAACCGATACCCTGTCTGTTACCCTGGAAAGTGTACAATATGCTTACCCTGTAAAATTCTTTCAGATCAATACAGAAGGGCAGGATCTGAGGATGGCTTATATGGATGTGCCTGCCGTGAAGATGCCGAATGGCAGGACAGTTGTCCTGTTCCATGGCAAAAACTTCGGTGGTTACTACTGGACCAATGTAATTCAGGCATTGAGCAACCGGGGTTTCAGGGTAATTGTCCCCGATCAGATCGGATTTGGAAAATCCTCTAAGGCCTTTATTCATTATAGCTTTCATCAGATGGCCAGATGGAACAAGGAATTGCTGGATCAACTGGGTATCAATAAAGCGAGCGTGCTGGGCCATTCCATGGGAGGCATGCTGGCAACACGTTTTGCACTGATGTACCCTGAGAAAACAGAAAAACTGCTGCTGGAAAATCCGATAGGTTTGGAAGATTACCGTCGTTTTGTACCTTATGTAAGTACAGAGCAGCAATACCAGACGGAGTTAAAATCTACAGCTGAAAGCGTTCGTAAATATTACCAGAGTTCCTATTTTACAGTTTGGAAGCCGGAATATGAGGAACTGGTACGTATTGCCGGTGGGGTAACCAATAGTGCTGATTTCCCCCGCTGGGCCAAAGTTGCTGCACTTACCTTTACCATGATCTATGAACAGCCGGTGGTTTATGAGTTTTACAACATTAAGGTGCCAACCATTTTGTTTATTGGTAAAGAAGACAAGACGATCGTTGGTAAGGGCTTACTCAGCCCGGATCAGCAGGCCATCTACGGTCAGTACAAGCTATTGGGAAAACAAACGGCAGCAAAAATTCCAGGTGCTAAGATTGTGGAATTTGAAGCCTGTGGGCACATTCCACATATCGAAATTCCCACAGAATTCAACGTAGCCTTATTAGGCGCACTTTAGGTCATTTGGCAGCAGCGGGATCCTGAAGGAATATGGAAGATAAGGCCTCGTAGAGTTCAGGGTGTTTATGCCTGAACTGATCTGGCTTTTCAAAGAAATACTCTGAGACCACGGCGAAGAATTCCGCTTCATTGGTTATCGCGTATGGGTTGATGTCTGATTTTCCCTTTTCTATGCGTTGCATTTCCTGATGAATCATTTTAAGCCAGGGCATGATGTATTCGTGCTTTATCAGATTTTCCGGTACCCCATCTGTGGCACCATCTGATTTATCCAGCAGGTGTACAAATTCGTGGATTGCCGTATTCTCTTTATCTGCTGCATTGGAAAAGCCCTGTAACAAGGCAGATCTGGACAGGATCATTTGTCCATTCATATAGCCGCTGCCCACCATACCCAGGATGCTCCTTTCTCCACCCTCATACTGAAATTCCGTATTGAAAGTATCTGGATAAAGAAGGACATTGCTCAGATTTTTGTAGCGCCAATCTGGGAAACCAAATACCGGAATGATTGCGCTGGAAGCTATAAGTAATTTATCCAGGGGTGCTACCGAAGTACCTACGCCTTCAATGTGGACATAACTCAGAAAGGAAGAAATTTTATCCTCAAACCTAATGCGGTCATCTACATTAAGAAGTTGATAATACAGTACATGATTAAATAGGAGCTCTTTGTCGCTCTCGCCCAATTGCACATAGTTTTTCCGGCTGTCTTTTCTAAAGATGAAGTAGCACACCAATAAAAGGATCGGAATCAGGATAAAAAAGCTTTCCATCAGTTAAGCTTCGAGGATCTCCAGTTGGGTGAGCACCTGTTCACGTGTCACATAATAAGGTGCATCCTCCACAATACTTTCATATACTGAGTCAAACAAGGACAGATAATTTCCTTCCAGTGAAGGTATCATTTTTACCATTTTGTTTCCTTCATCATCTATTAGTGTAAGTTTACCCGCTGAGCCCGGAGCTTCTATGCCATAGCCAGGTTCATCTAATTTCATGCCTTTGAGCAATTGCTCTTCCTGACTGTCTGATCTTACTTTGTGAAAGGAGCCTTTTGCGCCATGTAAAACAAAGGCCGGAAGCGGATCAAGCAGAAGTAGGTTTGAGTGAACAAATACATTGACACTATTTGGATAGGCCAGGTGGATGGAGAAATAATCGTCTACTTTGGTATCTGGTCTGTTTCTGCCAAGGACCTTGTAGAAAGTATCCGGTTTACCGAAGATACTGATCGCCTGATCAAGCAGATGCGGACCCAGGTCGTACATCAATCCACTTGCGGCGATAGGTTCTTCCTTGAAAGTTTTGGCGCCTATAGCCATGCGATAGCGGTCATACCTGAAGTGTACTTCATTGAGTTTGCCCAACTGTCCGCTTTCAATTACCTCACGTACCGCAGTAAAATCACTGTCCCAACGGCGGTTTTGGTAAAAGAAGATTTTGCGTCCCAGTTGGTCTGCAAGGGCAAACAGTTCCTTCGCCTCTGCAGAGGTAGCTGTAAAAGGCTTCTCTACCAGGATGTCTTTTCCTGCATTTAGACAACGGCTGGCATAATCATAATGGGTATAATTTGGGGTGTTGATGATGATCAGTTCAATAGCTTCGTCATCAATCAGTTCGTCGATGGTATCATAACTGATTATTCCGGGGTAATTTTTAATCGCTTCTTTCTTCGTACGTTCGGTGATCGCATGGAACTTAAATCCTGGGTGTGCATTTACAAAAGGAGCATGGAAAACTTTTCCAGACATGCCGTAGGACATGATGCCGGTTACTATTTCTTTCTTCATAGGCTAAAAATAGCAAATTCTCATTATGAATCTATGATGAGTTTTATCATTGTTACGAATTGTATCTTTGCTGCATGAAGCCTGCAGAAATACATGCAAAATGGAAAGATTTGCAAAATAAAATAGCGAAGGAGTTTGATTCAGATATCCCTGACCTTAAAGTAATATTGTTTTTAATCGGTGTTCAGGAATTGGGTAAAGGCCCGGGTAAGTATAGCAAGCGCCAGAAGGAAGAGTTGATGCACATCGCCACTTGCCGTTTATTGAGTGAAATGGGTTTCTATGAATTGGAAGGGCTGGATCAGGATGGCTGGCCGCATTGGAATCTTGTGAAGGCTGTCCCTTCTTATGCCATGATGGAGCAGGAACTGCTGTTAAAATCGCTGGCTATCCAATACTTTGCAGATATTTACGGAGAATAACCGTTTTTAAATAAAGCACAAAAAAAATCCGAAGTACGTAAGTACAACGGATTTTTATGTTTTACATAGGTAGATGTAAAATGTTTTTATTTGCCTTGTTGCTGTGCTTCTTTTTTCAATGCATCATTGGCGACGATTACAACTTCAACCCTACGGTTGGCAGCTCTTCCGTCTTCAGTAGCATTATCAGCGATTGGCTCAGAGAATCCTTTACCTAAAGTGATCAGACGTGATGAAGGTACACCTTGTGAAACCGCATAGGCCTTAACAGCTGCAGCTCTTCTTTCAGAAAGTCCCATGTTGTAGGTCTCTGTTCCTTTATTGTCGGTATGACCGATGATCTTGATATCTGTTCCCGGATATTGGTTTAACGATCCGGCTAATGATTTTACATTTGTTTTTGCCTGGGCAGTCAAATCTGATTTATCGAAGCCAAATAAGATACCGCTGTCGAACTTCACGATGATACCCTCACCTTCACGGATCACTTCAGCATTAGGAATTGCATTTTGAATTTCTGCAGCTTGTTTGTCCATTCTTTTTCCGATAAAACCACCGGCAGTACCACCAACTGCTGCACCTATGATAGCACCTACAGCTGTATTACCTGCTTTTTTACCGATAATAGCGCCAATCACACCACCTGTTGCCGCACCGATACCAGCTCCTTTTTGTGTTTTAGTCAAACTATCACAACCTTGAAATGCCATTGCACCCATGGATAATGCGATACTAAATGTTGCTATTTTAAATTTTGAAGTAATCATAACGTAATTATTTTATTTATGTTCAGCTTAATTCAAAACTGATGCCAGTTTTGCATTTTTGAGCCTTAGAGCTATTGGTTTGGGGTATGGGATAAATATCGTGCTGAAAATCATACGGCTAAAATTGGTAACAAAAGCGTTGCTGACCATAATTTAGTACAGACTATTCGGAAAAATAAGCTTCTAATTCCCTTAGCGTATTTTCATTCGTCTGAAAGTCTTTTATAATCAGGCCTTTTTCTACAAGTATTATCCTATCACATACATCCGTGACATGGTTGAGGTCATGACTGGAAATTAGTGTGGTCATGGTTCGTTCTACTTTTAAAGATTTGATCAGGGATTTCAATCTGATTTGTGTGGTGGGGTCGAGGTTGGCAAAAGGTTCGTCAAGTACGAGTAGCTCGGGGTTTTGCATCAGCGCTGCAGCAATGCCGATTTTATTTTGATTTCCTTTGGAGAAATCTCTGATATATTTCTTTTTAGCCATAATTTCTTCATTGAAGAACTCTTCGTAGCTTTTCAGGTAATCCAGTACATGTGCTTCAGCAATGCCGTGCAGACTGCCAATAAAAAAGAAATATTCTTCCGCAGTCAGGTAATCAATCAGGTAACCCTCGTCAAGGTAAGATGCAGTGTAGTTTTTCCAGTTGACTGTGTCGGCTACATTTTCAGTTTTTGAGAGGATCTGTCCGCTATCCGGCCTGATCAGATCGAGCAGCATCCTGAACATAGTGGTTTTTCCCGCCCCATTGTTACCTACTATGCCTATAGTTTCTCCAACATTGATCTGTAGCGCCGGAATGTCGACCACCAGTCGTTCTCCGTAGCTTTTTTTTAAATTTGAAATTTCTAAAATCATGATTTTTGTCTGAAGCCTTCGGCAATTTTATATTTTCTCTTATTGAATTCCAAAAGGATGAAGTCTATCCAAAATGTTCTGCTGATCAAGGCTGCAAGTCCTGCGAAAGCCAGAAATGCCAAGCCCCAATACGGTTTTCCCGATAAGGAAAAGGGCAGGTAAAAAAGGTAGGGAAGTAAGAAATATGGAATCATGAGGACAAACTGTCCGGCGCTGATGCCCTGGTAATTAAAGGTGGCGCCTTTATTCAATTCAATGGCCTTATAATTTCTGGTAGCAAAATAAAGCACCACTACTGTTCCGATGCCAATATTATACAGGTAGGCCGCCAGTTGCACAATCACGATTTTCCAACTGATGAAAGCGTAAAAACTGATGATCAGGGTAGTCAGCGTAGACATTATTGTAAACAAAAGGAACTTGGCTTTGATGAAATTCCGAAGGTTGGTTTTATTGACCAGCAAACCGTCGAAATGTGAACCCTGCCAGCCAAACATAAACTGTCCGTATATCGTGACCGCACTGCCTGTCATAAAGACTGCGGCGAACAATACCATGCCTAGCATATCCTGGTTGAGTACGTCTTTCTTATAAAAAAGGAAACCATAAAATACAAATAGGAAGCTCATGGAGAGGGCTGTTCTTGTCCGCTTGTGCCTTAGCATTAACTTTAATTCCAGTGCAGCAAGTGTTCCTACTTCCCCAACCGGTCTGAGGAAGGGATAATCTGTGCTTACCTTTTTTCCTTCAGAGGAACTCAACTCTTCAGCATAGAGGTTCCGGCGTAAATACCTTGTATTGATCAGCAGCATCATTGCGGCGGCTATACTAAAAATCAAAGCCGCGAGCGGTTGCAGCGTGATGAATTCAAATGCCTGGTTGGAAATTGCAGCAATGGAGAAAATGTGGTAGTATTCCAGTGCAGCAATGCCTGTGATGACCAGGAAAGTAAATGCTATATACTTACTGTTGCTGACTGTGAGCCGTTTTACGTATAGCGCTGTATAATTATTGAAAATTACTAAAGAAAGGATGGATACTACATACATAAAGGATACGTAACCTCCATGTATGTCTGCGATATACGTGCAGGAAAAAGGGATAAATAAAAAGAGGGGTAAAATGTTAAAGGCACTGAACAGTGACCTTACATTCAGAAAGCCTACGATCTTTTCTTTTGGAATCCTCAGGTGCAGATAAGGTACGATACTGAGGGTCGGCAATTGCTGGAGCTGCATGCGCATGAGAAAGTCCAGCGCGAAATAATAGATAATATATCCATTAAATACAGTTTCTACATCTTTATTGGGGTAGATTTTGCCGATCCAGTGCTCTAGCATAAAGCCCAGTACGAATGCTATAGCCAATAAATAAAGGACCATAAAGCTCATCAGGATATTGGCAGCAATGGTTCCTCCTTTATTTTTAGACCGCCAGAAGGCTTTCCACTGATGGCTTAAAAAAGTTTTGACCATATCAATAGTTATATTTGTCTTTCCAGTTCTGTTTTAACTTCTCTCTCATCTTTTCTTCAGCTGGATTTTTTCCCGGGTCATAGAGTTTTGTTCCAGTCAATTCATCAGGTAGATATTCCTGTGCAGAGAAATTTCCTTCATAACCATGCGCATATTGGTAATCTTTACCATAACCGATATTCTTCATGAGTTTCGTTGGCGCATTCCTGATATGTAATGGGACTGGTAAATTGCCAGTTTGTTTCACGAGGGCCTGAGCTTTATTTATGGCTTCATAAGCCGCGTTACTTTTAGCAGAAGATGCGAGGTATGTAACCGCCTGTGAAAGGATGATCCTGGATTCCGGGAAGCCGATTACGTTTACGGCCTGGAAGCAATTGTTTGCAAGGAGGAGTGCATTGGGGTTTGCATTGCCAATGTCTTCCGAGGCAAGGATGACAAGACGACGTGCGATAAATAAGGGGTCTTCTCCACCTTCAATCATCCGCGCAAGCCAGTAGACCGCTGCGTTGGGGTCACTGCCCCGAATGGATTTAATGAATGCAGAAATGATGTCGTAATGCTGTTCCCCGGCTTTGTCATACAGTGCGAGATTTTGCTGTGCATGCTGCAATACATTTTCATTGTTCAACACGATCTTGTTGCCTCCAATTCCATTGACCGCAATTTCCAGGACGTTGAGTAATTTTCTTGCATCACCTCCGGAAAGCCGGATGAGGGCTTCGTGTTCTTTAATTGTGATGTCTTTCTCTTTTAGTATTATGTCCTGCTTGATGGCCGTTTGCAATAGTCCGGCAAGTTCATTCTCATCCAGGGCTTTTAGAATGTATACCTGGCTTCTTGACAGTAGTGCTGATATGACTTCGAAGGATGGATTTTCGGTGGTGGCGCCGATGAGTGTAACCAGGCCGCGTTCAACTGCACCCAGCAGACTGTCCTGCTGCGATTTGCTAAAACGATGGATCTCATCGATGAAGAGAATGGGCAGACCAAGCAGACTGTCCTTTAGCGCAGCAGCTTTGTCGATCACTTCACGTATGTCCTTTACGCCGGAATTGATAGCGCTCAGGTTGAAAAATGGTCGGTCTAATGTATTTGAAATAATGGAGGCAAGCGTAGTTTTACCGACGCCGGGAGGCCCCCAAAAGATCATAGATGGCAATTGTCCGCTTTGTATGGCTTTTCTAAGCACTGCGTCCGGACCTACGATATGTTTTTGTCCGACATAGTCATCCAGGCTTCGCGGCCGCATGCGTTCAGCTAAGGGAGGTAGGTTTTGCATACAAGTAAAGATACAAAACCCACAGTATTATGCCTTCTTTTTAAAGAATTTGCGTTTAGGCTTTCCTGAAGGTTTCCCTGCTGCTCCGCCTCCCGATGATCTGCTATGTGCTGGTTTGGTCTCTGTGGAGACAGGGATATTCGCCAGGTGTTCCGGAACGGGGATCCTTGGGATTTCCTTTTCAATCAACTTTTCAATACCAGCGAGTTTGCGCTTGTCCCTGCTATTGACCAACGTGATTGCAGTACCCTTTGTTGCGGCCCTTGCCGTACGTCCAATTCGGTGTACATAATCCTCTGCATCATGAGGAACATCAAAATTGATGACCAGATCGACTCCTTCTACATCGATACCACGGCTGAGCACGTCGGTTCCAATAATGATCGGTAATTGTCTGTTTTTAAACTTCAGTAAAATATCTTCCCGCTCTTTCTGTCCGAGATCGGAATGAAAGGACTCCGCCTTGAGGCCAAGGTTTCGGAATACCTTGCCCAGGTTTTTTACCTTTTCTTTGGTCGAAGCAAAAACAATAACGCTTTTATAGTCGCCGGATTTGAGGATTTCGGTCAGCAATGGAACTTTTTGTTCGTCGTAGGCAATGTATACCTGTTGGGAAATGCCTTCAGCAGGTTTAGAGATGGCCAGACTGATCTGTTCCGGATTGTCCAATAAGGTGCCTGCGAGTTTCCTGATCTTTGGCGGCATGGTTGCCGAAAACATCACTGTTTGTCTTTTCTTAGGAAGATAGCTCACAATGCGCATGATGTCATCGTAAAAGCCCATGTCGAGCATACGGTCAGCCTCATCCAGCACGAGGTGTTGCAACTGATCCAGTTTCAATACACCTGATGAAAGGTGTGAGATCAGGCGTCCGGGTGTTGCGATGATAATGTCTACGCCTTCCCGCATTGATCGTTTCTGTTGTTCATATGCAATACCGTCGCCACCGCCGTATACCGTTAGTGAACTGATATTCGTGAAGTAAGAAAGGGCCTCCACCTGCAGATCGATCTGCTGTGCCAGCTCCCTTGTCGGGGCCAGGATCAGCGTGTTGTTATGACGTTCTTCTGTTCCTGCGATCATATTCATAATCGGCAGCAGATAGGCACCTGTTTTTCCTGTTCCAGTCTGCGCACAGGCGATCAAATCTTTTTTACTTAATATGAGCGGAATTGCTTCTTGCTGGACTGGCGTGGCATTGCGAAAACCCATCGCCGATAAACCCTCGTATAAATCAGGGTTGAAGTTAAAATCTTTAAAATCCAATCTACTTTTTTGTTATTAGTATTTACTGCATAAAAGTAACCTTTTTATTTGGTTTTATTCTTATCTGCATAACCAAACACCTTTTGCAACAATGTCGTAGACCTTGCGCCGATATTTTCCCTGATCTTTAATTCCTCCTGAGCTACCTGTATGAACATGCCATCGATCGCTTTTTGTGCCACATAGGAAGAAAGATCCGTATTTACCGGTTTTACGAGTGGGATCTTATTGTACTGACTGGCTGCATCGCCCCAATATTTAGTTGCACCTACTTTACTAAGGCTGGCTGTAATTACCGGTTGGAATTTCTCCATCAACTGCGTTGTTGTTACCCTTTTAAAGTAAGTTGTAGCAGCATCTTTATTGCCCAACAGGATATTGGTGGCATCCGCTATGGTCATCTGCTTGATGGCAGAGATAAAAATCGGCTTGGCTTCTTTGGCTGCATCTTCAGCCGCACGGTTCAAACTGGTGATGACATTATCTGCCAATGAATTCAGACCGATACTGCGCAAAGTCTTTTCTACCTTCTGCGCTTCCGGAGGGAAAAGGATCTTTACGGCCATATTTCCCAGGAAACCGTCCTTTGCTGAAAGCAAATCTGCACCTCTTGTTGTCCCGATTTCCAGCGCTTGTTTCAGGCCCAGACCAATTTCTGTTGTGCTGGGGTTTCCTCCTGTAGGAATCTGTTTGATGATATTTCCAAGCTGCGACTGGCTTTGCACGTCGCAGCTATTGAATAGAAGCCCGCTTAGAAAAGCGAGGGAAAAAAGTTTGAGGTATTTCATCGTCTTTATTTATCAGACGAAGATAACAATTCCCCTGCCACGTTTGGATCCAGTCCTGCATATTTCCTGATCAGTCTGTTCATTAAGGCATTCAGCTGCTCCACCTGGAAGCTGCCTGTGGTAGGTTTAAGGTGTGAATTTCCGATTCCGCTGTCATCTGTCAGGAACACATAGGTTCCGTTGGTGCTCATCGCCATAAAACGCATCAGGAATTCTGTGTTTTTGTCTATACCACTCGCAACAACCGGGATTAGGGTAATGCCCCTGGCTGCAGCTTCTTTTATACTGCGCTGCAGACTGCTGATTCTTTTCTGGTCATGGTGCGGGGGCGCATCCAGGATCATGAACATCAGTTTTGCTGATGGGCCTTCAGTTGTCCATTGCTGTTGATAGATGGCGTTTTCCATGGCTTCTTCTACAGCTTCCTCGAAATCCCCGCCTCCGGAGGCAAATTGCCTCGACAGGTTGGCTTTTACTGCCGTCAGGTTGCTGTCAAAACCAAAATCCCTGACCACATATTCATCCCCCTGGTCCCGGTAAAATACAAGACCTGTACGGGTGTTCAACTGGCTGCCCCGGTTCAGTCGGCCAATGATATCTTCCAGTTCTGATTTCAGATAAGCTATCTCATCCCCCATAGAGCCGGTTGCGTCTACCATAAACAGGACATCGAGGTTTTTAATGCGTTCTGCGGAAAGATTCAGAGTGATGTCTACATTAACCACATCGGCCGAAAAGTCTTTCTGATAGAGTAACTTTCCATCTGCTGAATTGACAGTGATGGTAAAGCGCTCTTTTTCATTGCTGTATAAAGCGGGCCATAATTCGGCTTTCCCTTCAAAATTGCTTTGGGCTTTCCAAACCGCTCTGTCTTTCTTCAAGACTGTCACTGTGTAGCCTGTCAGCGCTTGTTGTTGCTTGTTTTTAAGACGGACCCCTACGCGGTTGGTCGCGTAGAACTGCCAGTGTGATTGTTTAGCCGACCATTCCTGGTTGCGCATCAGATCTTTCCAAAAATCCCAGTGGCTCAGGTCATTCCATTCACCGGCTGTGAGCAGGTTCGACTGTGGTCTGGGTTCTGTTCTGCCTGGTTTAATCTCTTTGTCGGGCATCGGCCTGGGTACTTTCTTAAAAGACCTATCCTTACTGGCCGTAATGCCTGCTACTCTTCCCGCTAACGGCTCGACTAAAGGGGCATCTGCACCACGGATTTTAATTTTTTCTGATGAGCTTGTACTTGCTGTTTTGGCATCTGAGAAATTCAGTACAACTTCTTTTAAACTGGATTCGTCCTGGGCGAGGGAAACATTGATCACCTTTTGCTCAGTGATGGCTATAGTAGCTTTTACAAAGCCAATATAACTGAATACCAGTGCGCTTTCTTTATCATCAATATTGATGCTGTATTTGCCATCACTGTTGGTGTTGGTGCGTGACTTACCACTTAATCCGGATACCACGACATTTGGAATTGGTTTTCCGCTGTCTTTTTCTTTAACAATTCCGGTTACGGTCCTTGACCGGCCTGGTCTTGATTTGAAAGCTGCAAATAGCAAGACAATCAGCATGGGTAATAATATCTTCTTCATGGCTTTTGTTTTTTTTAATGATGTGGGCTTCAAAGAAATTCCATAGCTTCTCGAAAAATATTTTTATACTTGATAAAAATTTATACGCTAAATATCCCTTGAAGTTCATCAAAAACAATAACCGAATCCGGGAGCAGGATGATGCCGCCCTAATCGCCAGCTACAAAGCCACTGGTGATCTGGAGGTATTGGGCATGTTGTACAATAAGTACATGCACTTGGTTTTCGGTGTTTGTCTCAATTATTTGAAAGATGAAGAACAGAGTAAAGATGCAGTGATGCAGATCTTCGAGGAGCTGGTCTTAAAATTAAAGCTCCATGAGGTGCAAAACTTCAAAAGCTGGTTGCATGTACTTACCCGAAACCACTGTCTGATGGCACTCCGTAAAAATTCTAAGCAGACAACCGTTTCATTAGAAGATACTTTTGTGGAAAATACAGAAATTGTGCATCTTGATATTGATGATACAAAGGAGCGTCAGTTGACCGTTATGGAAAAGTGCATGGAGACATTGCCTGAAGAGCAGCGTGTAAGTGTGGATCTGTTCTATTTGCAAGAGAAATGCTATAAGGAAGTGGCAGATATTACAGGCTTTGAGATGACTAAAGTCAAGAGTTACATTCAGAATGGAAAGCGTAACCTGAAAATTTGTATGGAAAGGAACAGCAGTGAATAAAGATTGGTTAGATATAGCGGTTTTGGAGGATTACCTGGACGGTAAGCTGGATGCGAAAGCCATGAATAGAGTGGAGCGTGAGGCATTGGAGGATCCTTTTGTCGCTGAGGCATTAGCTGGTCTTAGTGAGTCACCCCGACGTTCACTTGACGCAATGTCACTACTTCAAAAACAGCTGCGTGAACGGGTTGCTGAGCAACAAGGACAGAAGAAAAGAGCTGTAATCACCTGGCAGCGCCTCAGTATTGCAGCTACAGCAGCTGTGATGTTCATCTCTGTAAGTGTGATCTTCTGGATGAGGGAAGACAATCGACGTAAAGAGCTTGCTTCATTGCCTAAAAAGGTAGATGTGAATCTGGCACCGAGAAAAGAAAATAATGCGCCAGTTGTCGCTTCTGCAGCACCTTCTGTTGAAAATACAGATTCATTAGCTGCAGACCGTACAGCTGTCGTGATCGACCGCGCAATTCAAGCCAGTAAAAAAGAGGCTTATGCCAGTTTGAAAAAGAAACCTAATGTATCGGCGCCTTCAGCTCCACAAGATGTGAGTTTGAATGAAGTCGCTATTGTAGGTTATAAAACAGAAGGTAAGCGTAGTGTGACTGCTTCTTCATCAAGAGTGGTATTGCCGGATAGTAGTAAGCACTTGGCCGAAGTTGTGGTGACCGGCTTTGGTCAAAGCCCGGATTCCAACATTTCCAAGGCGCTCGCGGGCAAGGTAGCAGGTGTTCAGGCTAAAGGTAAAAATATTATGATCAGAGGAATGGCTTCGGCTTCTTCAGTTTCCGAAGCTTTTAGTCCAATAGGCGGCTGGGATAAATTCCGGGAATACCTTAAAAAGAAAAACCGGTTCAGCGCTGAAGCCAAAAACCGGTAAGTCTGTTGTTCTTTCCTTTAAAGTAGGTAAGAACGGCGAACCCGAAAACATTAAAGTGTTGATGGGCATTGCCGAAAAATATGATCAGGAAGCGGTACGTTTACTCTCGAAAGGTCCGAAGTGGATTCCAGCTAAAGAGGGAGGCGACCCGCTAATTGTTAATATAGATTTCTAAAAGAAAAGGTGAACGATGCTGTAAACAATTGCAGCCAAGGTTGCAGATACAGGAATTGTAAGCACCCATGCCCATAGTAAGCTAACGGTAACACCCCAGCGAACTGCAGATACCCTTTTCAATAAACCAACACCCACAATGGAACCAGTAATGGTATGTGTGGTAGAAACCGGGATACCAAAGTGTTCAGTAATACCAAGAGTTACCGCCCCTGCTGATTCTGCAGCCACGCCCTCGAAAGCATTTACTTTAGTGATTTTAGATCCCATTGTTTTCACAATTTTCCAGCCACCACTCATTGTACCCAGGGCAATCGCAGCGTAACATGAAATGGGAATCCATTCTGGCATAGCATCACCCGTCTTAAGTACATTCGAGGCAACCATTGCTACGTAGATGATACCCATTACTTTTTGAGCATCATTACCACCGTGCGTAAAACTCAAGGCTGCGGAAGAAATCAATTGCAGGCGTTTGAACCATTTCTCAGCCACTGATGGCCTTGCATTTTTGGAAATATGTAAGATAATGATAGATATGATTACTGATATGACCATACCGATAACCGGTGCGAGGACAATAAAGGCAACCACTTTAAGGATGGGAGCCAGATTGATGGCAGACATCACGTTTGCGCCCATGGTTACAGCTTTTGCCATACCTGCGCCTGCAAAACCACCTATTAATGTGTGAGAAGAACTAGAAGGGATACCGAACCACCAGGTAAACAAGTTCCATGTGATGGCAGCGAGGAGTCCTGCAAGGATTACTTCCAGTGTAATGAAATTTTCTACTACCGTTTTTGCGATAGTGTTGGCCACTTTGTGGTCCGTGAAATAAAAATAAGCGGCAAAGTTGAACAATGCTGCCCACAATACAGCCTGAAAAGGCGAAAGGACTTTCGTAGATACGATTGTCGCAATCGAGTTGGCCGCATCATGAAAGCCGTTTATATAGTCAAAGGCAATAGCCAATACAATTACAACGACCAATAAGGTAGTTACCATTTTTTTGAAGGTTTAAGCGTTCTTTACCAAAATAGATTCCAACACGTTTGCTGCATCTTCACATTTATCTGTAGCCATTTCTAAGGTCTGCAGTACTTCTTTTTGTTTAATTAGTTCAATTGCGTTGGTCTCAAATTCGAACAAACGCGCGATAGCCAGGTTACATACATAATCTGCCTGGTTTTCGCCGCTGTTGATCCTTACGCAGGCATCAGCAATCACACGAATGTTTTTAAAGCTTCTTAATTCTTTGATGGCTTTTTCTAAATCCGTACACATTTCAACCAACAGTTCCGCAAGTTTGATCATGGCGTCGCCAATATTGGTAATATTATATAATTCAATATTACTAGCAGAAGCATGAATGTAATCAGCAATGTCGTCAACAGCACTTGCCAATGCATGGATATCCTCCCTGTCGAAAGGAGTGATGAAGTTCTTACTAAGTTCCAGGAAAATCGAATGCGTAATATCATCGCCCACATGTTCCAGGCGTTCTACCTCTTTGATGTATTCCTTGCGTTTTTCAACTTCTGTAGCACTTAAAGCAAGGAGTAAGGCCTCAGAAATTTTCAATACATTACTTCCCGCCTGCTCAAACAGGGGCTGAAATTTTTTGTCTTTCGGGGTAAAAAACTTAAAAATACTATTCATCTTGTCTATAAAATATGCTACAAAAGTATGAGTGTAATGTTAAGTTAGTGTTAAGTGTTAAGTTTTTTTAACTGGCTTTACACTGCTAGCCAATCTTTTCCAAGGTAAATGCGAATGTTGTTCCTATTTGTAAGGTGCTCCTTACCGAGATGATCTGTTCGTGTGCTTCCAGTATGTGTTTAACAATTGCGAGCCCCAAACCAGTTCCACCCTCTTCACGCGATCTATGGGTGTCAATTCTGTAAAAACGTTCAAATAAGCGCGGCAGGTGTTTTTCGTCGATCCCGATACCGTCGTCAGTTACTTCGATCAGGTACTGGTCATGCAGTTCGAAGATTTTAATGGCAGTAGAACCATTTTGTTTACCATATTTCAAGGAGTTTTCGATCAGGTTGACCATTACCTGTCTCAGCTTTTCTCTGTCAGCTCTAACAAAGGCAGGGTGGGTATATTTTTCCTTGAAGGAAAGGGTAATGTTTTTTGTCTTGGCTTTATCTTCCAATAATTCCATTACTTCTCTGGCGAGGTGCACAAAGTCGAACTTCTCATAATTGATTGGAATCTCGCCTGTCTCCAGTTTAGAGATGGAATCCAGGTCATTAATCAGATAACTCAGACGTTCAACGTTGTTTTCTGCTTTCTTCAGGAATTTTACAGCCATATCGGGATCATCTACGATGCAATCCTGCAGCGTTTCGATATAACCCTGAATGGCAAATAAAGGTGTTTTAAATTCGTGGGATACATTCGACAGGAATTCTTTTCTGAACTGTTCCTGCTTTTTAAGTAATTCAATTTCGCGTTTCTTCTGACCCGCCCATTCTTTTACTTCCTGTTCCACATCATTGATCGGGTCTGAACTCACATATTCCCCCAGGGCATCCTTCAGGTCTTTGCCTAGTTTGAGGTTATGGATTAATTTATAGATCAATACAATCTTCGAGTAAATGTACTTCTCCAGCAAATAATAAAATACGATAAAGCAGGTAAAAAATGAGACGCCAAAAGAGATCAGCATGAAATACCAGCTGTGCTGGAAGTAATAATTGACCAGGCCTATAGAAAGCGCTACGGCAAATGCGGTAATAAAGACCAATAAACTTAATTTCATCCCAATAATGTATTACGTGTAAGGAAAAGTGCTTACATTGCCAGCAATTTACAAGTAAAATCTTTATTTGTATTGCTTTTCTGTAAGATATTTCCAATATCTTTTTGGAACATGTTGTACATGTAGTTTTGTATTCTTTCGGGCAACGATATTGGTGCTTTTAAAGTAATCTTTCCATAACGTAGCGTATAATTCCTCCTGTCCTGATAGTTGGCTTTTTGAAGGTTTATTAAGTGTTTTTTGTGCAGCAGCATCCATTTGAATTTCTTCAACTTTTTCCAGGTCGTAGAACAGACCATAATGTCGCTTCAGGTCATAAATGATCCATTGCTGGTCGGCATATCTCTTTTGGAAATGCTGCATGATCAGGGGCAAGACATTAAAGTCGGGATCAATACCACAATAAAACATTCCATCTGCTGTATGCTGGAAACGGATGAATGCTTCCATACGATGCTTCTCCCGCTCAACTTTCCTTGCGGTCTGTGCAACGCTGAGTACATGATGATTACCGTAGTTATCCTCCGCCCCATCAGGATTCGAAAATATATAACAAGCAAATTCAAAAAGACAGCTATAGGCCTCTGGCGTTTCCGATAAAAATGTACAATAAAAGCGACGCATCCAGCCCCTTCCAAGTTTCTGCTGAAGACCCTTCCAAACGCGGTCTGCTTTTTTTTGATCATTGTATATCTGCAACACCTCATTGAAAGCATTTGGCTGATGATGTTGCTTCAGTTGCAGTGATATTTTGTCTGCTTTTCGTTCAAACCTTTCAAAGACTGCGCAAAGCAGACTTTCAAGGCTTCCGTCTATGAGGTAAATCATCATTTCTTTTCTAAAATAAGATCAATTGCTGATTACCCGCTTTCTGGTACTTACTCTGGCTTTCTGCCAGGATAAATGCTTTTATCTGGGTGCCTTGATAGTCTTTCAGTTGGTAAGGCGTATCTGCGCAGATGATGAAGTGTTTTGCCCGGTTGTAGGCTATCCCGATCTTTTTCAATTGATCTGATCGCAATCGGCCAAACTTTCGGGCCTGTACGATCTTTTGCGCAGAGGTTACGCCGACGCCAGGTATTCTCAGGATCATTTTGTAAGCAGCAACATTAATGTCGACCGGGAAAAACTGCAGGTTGCGCAGGGCCCAACTGAGTTTAGGGTCAATGTCGATGTCGAGGTTTGGGTTGCTGTCATTGAGGAGTTCATTTACATGAAAGCCATAAAAGCGCATTAGCCAGTCGGTCTGGTATAGCCTGTTTTCACGGATCAGCGGCGGTTGCGTACCTATAATCGGCATGCGTGCATCATTACTAATTGGAATATAACCAGAGTAATAGACTCTTTTTAACGAGAAATCTTTGTAAAAAGCGGCTGCGGTATGCATGATGTCTTTGTCTGATTCAGGGGTAGCACCAATTACCATTTGTGTACTCTGTCCGGCAGGGACGAATTTAGGCACACTTTTGATTAGTTTTTTTTCGTCTTTTAATTGAATAATCTGGCTTTGCACAAAGCCCAGAGGCTTCCTTACATCGTCATGGCTTTTTTCGGGAGCCAATAACTTCAGCCCACTCTCCGTTGGCATTTCGAGGTTAATGCTCATCCGGTCCGCGTATAAGCCTGCCTCCCTGATTAATTCTTCACTCGCTCCGGGAATTGTTTTGAGGTGTATATATCCATTGAACCGTTCTTCGAGACGAAGTTTCTTGACTACCTTCAGCAAGCGTTCCATGGTAAAATCTGCATTTTTAAAGATACCGGAACTTAAAAACAGGCCTTCGATATAATTTCTACGGTAAAAATTTATGGTCAGGGAAACTACTTCCTCTACGGTGAAAGCGGCACGTTCGATGTCGTTACTTTTGCGCGATACACAAAATGCACAATCATAAATACAATGATTTGTCAATAGAATTTTAAGGAGTGAAACGCAACGCCCGTCTTCTGTATAAGTATGGCAAATACCGGAACTATGACTGTCGCCTAAGCCCTTGTTGTCGTTTTTCCTCGTTCCCCCGCTTGAAGAACAGGACACATCATACTTTGCAGCATCGGCCAAAATATTCAACTTTTCTCTAATCCGTTCAGACATAACACTATATTTTACTAACAAATATAGCAATAAAAACTAATTTATTTAGTTTTTATTCTTTGTTTTATATTTAAACTTCGGAAAAGAATTGCTCAAGGTAAATCAACATAAACTCATGTCTTTGCTCAGCAATGCGTTTTCCCTCTTCCGTTTTCATCAGATTTTTCAGGAGAAGGAGCTTTTCATAAAAGTGGTTGATCGTAGGTGCGGTGGAATTTTTGTATTCCTCCTTAGTCATGTTTAGATTGGGCTTAATTTCCGGATCGTAAAGCACCCTGTTTTTATAACCACCATAGGTAAAGGCCCGGGCTATGCCTATGGCGCCAATGGCATCCAGACGGTCGGCATCCTGTACAATATCTAATTCCTTTGATTGAAATGATACGACACCGAGACTGGCTTTGAAGCTCAGGTTGCGGATGATCTGCTGTACATGTACGATGAGCTGGTTTTCCAGTCCAAGGCTGTTTAAAAAATCTCCCGCCATTCGCGGACCGATTTCTTCATCACCATTATTAAACTTGGGATCTGCAATATCATGAAGCAGTGCAGCCAATGCCACAATCAGGAAGTGGCCCTGTTCTATTGCATTGATTTTTTGAGCATTGTGAAATACCCTTTCAATATGGAACCAATCGTGTCCTGCTTCGGCATCGGCTAATGTGGTTTTTACAAAAGAAATGGTTTTGTCTACGATCTCCTGCATTAGTCACTTGCTTTTACAGGTCTTTCCTCATCCGGTCTTCTGCTGCCATCGTACAGTTCATATTCCAGCATGCGGCAGTCCAGTTTTCCATTATAGAACTCAATCTTACGTGCAGCTTTCAGGCCAATTTTCTTCGCCAGATCCGGGTTTCCCGTAAATATATAACCAAAATATCCTTTGCAATGCTGTTTCATGAAATCGCCCATGCGTTTATAAGTCAGTTCCAGTTTGGAGTGCACGCCCAGTCGTTCGCCATATTCCGGGTTAAACATCACCACACCAGCTCCGGTATCAGGCACCTGCGTTTCAGCAAAATCGCAAACTTCAAAAGTAATCAAGGTGTCTACACCGGCAGTTTTTGCGTTTTTCCTGCTTACATCTACAGCATCTTCGGAGATGTCCGTAGCGATGATCTGCAGGTCCACGTTCTTAATTACCTGGTCTTTTAAGATCCGGCGTTCAGCAAAAAATTCCTCCTCGTCATAGCCCATGATGTGCATGAAACCATAGTTCATACGAAACAGTCCTGGTCTTCGATTGGTAGCCATCAGCGCAGCTTCAATAGCTAGTGTTCCAGAACCACACATCGGGTTCACAAAGGGCGATTTTCTGTCCCATTTGCTGCTCATAACCACGCTTGAGGCAAGTGCTTCCAGCATGGGGGCTTTTCCCGGAATTTTGCGGTAACCATGCTTGGCCAGTGTTTCACCTGAAGTATCTATAAATATATCTGCTTCGCTATCTTTCCAGTACAAATGCACCACTGCTTTATTGGCATCGGAGCCAGAGTTAGGGCGGATGCCTTTCTTATCTTTGATGCGGTCTACAATGGCATCTTTTACCTTAAGATTTGCAAAAAGAGGAGTGGTGATAGTTGGGTTATCCACATTTGAAGTTACAGAAAAATATCCTGAAAAATCGATCAGTTCTTCCCAGGCGATGTCTACGAGCTCCCGGTAGAGTTCTTCCGGGTTACCTGCTTTAAAGCTGTTCAGGCAGTATAAAATCTGACTGGCACACCTGAGGTTGAGGTTCAGTTTGATGCATTCTGTGAGGGTAATATTCAGCTCTACGCCCGTTGGAAAACCCCTGACGATCTCGTAGCCGAGCGCTTCAACTTCCTCTGCAGATAAGGCGAAAGGCGTTTGTTACAGGTGATGATCACCTTACTTTTTGTGTGGAAAACTTGCATAATTAATTATACGAAGTTATCAATAAAAATATAGAGATTTGAACTTCGGATAAGAATAAAATAGTATTTGATATGGAAATTAAAGGAAAAGTGCATGAAATTGGTGCATTACAGCAGGTGAGTGAAACTTTTAAGAAACGTGACCTGATTATAGAATATGCAGAAAACCCTACTTATCCTGAATACATCAGGTTTGAGGCATTACAAGATAAAACAGCTTTGTTCGATACTTTAAAACAAGGTGATGATGTTGAAGTATCCTTTAATCTGCGCGGTCGTCCATGGACTGATAAAGCCGGAAAAACTTCTTATTTCAACAGCCTGGTCGTATGGCGTATCAATGCCCTGTCTGCAACTGCCGCAGCAGCAAGTACCCCGGCATATGCACCTCCTGCGGATTTAAACAGTGCGCCGGGCGAGGATGATGATCTTCCTTTCTAAAAAGACCTTTTTTAAATAAACAAATTGACCACCGTGCCGCCCTTCAACAGGGGCGGCACTTTTTTTGGTCTTATCATTAACCAAGAATGGATTCCAGTTTTCCGCGGATATCTGCAGGAGAGTAATTTACTGATTTTAGTGTTTTGTTGTCGTTTGTTCTATAGACCAGGAACAAGTCATCTTCTTCTTTGTGATAGGCATCACATTGGTGGTTCTTACGGTAATGTTGTATGGTCTGTTCTGCTTCCTCTATGGATTTGCAGGCCTTGCTCATATTGGACCGGTGTACCTCATCAAAAAGGTCTTTAAATTTATGCCCCAGTCCAAATTCAAGTATTGCACCGCTCAGTACATATTGCAGGTCGCATAAAGCATCTGCTACTTCTATGAAGTCATTGTTTTCAATTGCCTGCTTTAGTTCCTGAAGTTCTTCTGCTAGCAATGACACCCTTAAGTTGGCTCTTTCAATAACAGGGATGCCCGGTGTTTCCTTAATAGGGTGTTTAAAGGTCTTGTGAAATTCTGCGACCTGGTTTAATGGATTGGGTTCTTGCATGGTATTCGTGTATTTTAATAGCGTCTAAAATTACAGTTATTTTTTATTTTTCAGAGTTCTGTATCTTGCAGGCAGATTCTTGCATTGCTTCAAAAATAAAACCACATGTTTCATCTGCCCCAGGTTCCGGTAATCTTCCTTTTTCTTTTGCTGGTACTGATGATGGCGCTGTGCTTTAAAATGAGAAAGCTCAGCTTAGGCGCTACTTTCGCCGCCGGACTAATCGGTATCCTGGTTTACCTGGCAGATAGGGAGCGGGGGGTGTTGATGCTACTGGTTTTCTTTCTACTGAGTGTGCTGGCAACAGCGCATCAAAAAAAGTTTAAGGCGAAATTGAGTTCTGAAGGTCATCATCCACAGGCCAGGAATGCCGGGCAGGTTTTTGCAAACGGAGGCGTTGCCGGAATTTGGGCACTGTTCCGTATAATTGATCCACAGCATGCTGAAATCTATCCGGTTCTTATTGCTGCAAGTCTTGCCTCGGCACTGGCAGATACCCTCTCTTCTGAATTAGGGACGGTCTACGGAAGCCGTTTCTTCAATATTCTTACTTTCAGAAAAGATGAGCGGGGACTGGACGGTGTGGTCAGCGTAGAGGGCACGCTAATTGGTGCACTTGGCGCTGCTTTGGCCGGTTTGCTTTTTGATGGGGCAAGTAAGCTGGCTCTGATTGTTGCGGTTTCCGGTATCGCGGGCAACCTGGCTGATTCTCTATTGGGTGCCCTGATGGAGCGAAAGGGCTGGATCGGAAATGATGCCGTCAACTTTCTCAATACAGCCATCGCCTCCCTATTGAGCTTTTTGCTCGTTTACTTTCTTTAATTCTTTTATTTTCTCGCTAATCTGCTATTCCTGGTTTCTGATGGCCAGTTCGTCGATGACGAAAAATATTACATCCTGTTGGTCGAATAATTTCGGGTGTTGGTCGTGGCAGTCCTGAAGCTGGTATAAAGCTAAGAAAACTGCTGAAACGTTTGCCCTTTGAGGTCGTCTTAATAACAAACAATAAGAAAAACCTTAAATAAAAATATTAGAAACTAGAAATTATGAAAACTTTAATCAAAACAACATTCGCCACTTTATTAATTGCAGTAGTAATGACTTCATCGGCGTTCAGCAACACAACAACCAATCCCGAAAGCTCAGTAAAAATGATAAACATCAATAAGAGCTTTAACAAGATCTGGGTCGGAGGTAATGTAAAGATCATCCTTACACAAAGTGAAAACGAAGGTGTGTTTGTAAATGAAAACTTCAATTCAGATAAGACTTCTGTAACCAGTGCTGGCAGTACGCTATATATCAATTCTATGGAGTCTGGTCAGGTAACCATCAGGATATCAGTAAAAGATCTGCAAAGGATCGAAGCTGCCGGAACTGCAGTTGTGCAGACCAGCAATAGTTTTGATGTAAAATATCTTCAATTGTTTCTAAGCCAGAGTGCAAGCGCAAAAGTCAGCGCGATCACCGGTAGTTTGTATACCGTAATTAAAGATGACGCCACCCTGAAGATGAGTGGTATCGCACATGAGCACACATTGGTGGCCAGTAAAATGAAGAATGTGAAGTTGACAGATTTTGTATGCATGAGAAATACCAATCACGCTCCGATGGCAGAGGCAGCCAGATTGGCCGGATTAGCAAAATAGATAGGTAAGTGGGTTAGGGCAAAGCGGCGGGTGAAAACCAGTCGCTTTTTTTATTTAAAAACTTGTTAAAAGAAAAACGGGAATAACCACGCATGGTTACTCCCGTTCTAAATTAACGCTCTCGGGTACAAATATACAAGTGTGTTTAATATTGGCAAATAAAAACTGTTATTTATTGCGGATCTAATTAAAACCCTGGGTTGTAAAGCGGCTGACTACCCCAAAGCCATCCTCTCCAATTGGCTCGGTCATCTGCGTTTTATCTGCGATCATCCGAACTTAGCCTGGTACGAAGGCATAGTTGAGCAGAAGTCCGGCATTAGGAGGCTGTGTTAAAATTTGTTAAATACAAATGATTGTAGCTTTCCTTAGTTAATTTTGTATATTATAATATAATGAAAAAAAGAAGCCTTTGGATAATCACCGCGCTAATGACCCTTGCTTTGCTTGGGGTTTTTGTGATGCAGTTGTATTACATAAGGCAGACTTATAACCTAAATGCCCAACTATTTGAACAAAATGTGAATCAGGCGCTAAACGCTGTGGTCAACAAGATCCAGAAGCGAACCGCAGCATTGCACATTAATAAGAAGGACCGACAGCTGGAGCGTGAGCGGGAAGCAGAGATCAGAAGCCAGGCACAGCAATTGGTCGAGTATAAAGAACGTTATAAGGCGGAAGAAGAACAACGCTTGCTCAGGCATGAAAAATTGGTGGTAGCCGATCTGAATAAAACGGTGCGCGATATATCAAGAGCTTATCTGAACCCGGTACGAATTACGGAAAATGAATTTCTGGCGGCTTCTGATATGAGTAACCCGCTTAATTCCCCTGTTCATGTAGATGTTAATGTGGGGCTTGATGAGTTTGGAAATGTAGTCGGCGGACAGATCAAATCGACTTTTGTACCTCAGCGCCTAAAGTCGTTTAATATCGTTTCTAATGAAATGCCGGACAGTATCCGCTATCATGCACTGGACCCCGTAACAGGTAAACTGGTGCTGATCAGCGTAAAAACAGTGGATTCAGAATTGGAAAGGAAATTTAAACTTGAAAATGACCTGGCTAAAAGAAAATATGAGGAAGGTTTGAACCGGATCATGACAGATACTCTTCCTTTGGGGCCAGATGCCAATCTGGTATTGCAGGATGTAGCTAAGGAAATGCGGGAGGCCAACGTGCCCCTTAGTAAAATGGTGTCCAAAGATATGCTGGATACACTGTTAAAAAAGGAACTCCTGAACAGGAACATCAGCTTAAAATATGACTTTTGGGTAAGTCTGGCACAAAAAGATTCATTGGTATATATGAAAGTTGCGAACGGTCATCAGGATTTAACGCCTAAAAATACCTATAAAGTGACGCTTACCAATTTGGTTACCCGGGATCCCGGAATGCTTTATGTTCATTTTCCGAGCAAGAACTCTATGATTTTTGCCAGCTTAGGCGTTACCCTGGCCTCTTCTGCGGGGCTGCTGCTCGTGTTGGTATTCATATTTGCCTATACACTCTTTGCTATATTGCGTCAGAAAAAGATTTCGGAGATGAAAACAGACTTCATCAACAACATGACCCACGAATTTAAAACCCCGGTAGCTACGATTATGATCGCCAGCGAAGCATTGAAGGATCCTGATATGGAAGTAGATAAGGGCAGGGTTAACAGGTTGGCTGGCATCATCTATGATGAGAATGTAAGGTTGGGTAATCATATAGAGCGTGTACTGAGCATTGCAAGGCTGGAGAAAAAGGAACTGAAGCTAGAACAGGCGGAGGTAGATATCCATGACCTGATCACGGCCGTGGTAGATAGCATGGGCCTGCAGCTACAAAAGAAAAATGCAACACTGACCATGGCACTTGAAGCTGATAATTCACTCGTTTACGGAGATGAACTACATCTTTCGAATGTGATCTATAACCTGATTGACAATGCCAATAAATACAGCCGGGAAAATCCTGAGATCACAATAAAGACGAGAAATACTGGGAAAAAGCTATTGATCGAGATTGCCGACCGAGGTATCGGGATGACTAAGGAGCAAACCAAACGCATCTTTGATCAGTTTTATAGGGTGCCGACAGGTAACCTGCACGATGTGAAAGGATTTGGGCTGGGTCTTAATTATGTACAGGATATTATTGTGCAAATGGGTGGCAGCATAAAAGTGCATAGCGAAAAGGAAAAAGGAACCGTATTTGAAATTTATTTACCGATAAACCAAAATTAACGACACATGAAGAAGATCTTATTGGTAGAAGACGACCCTAACCTGGGATTGCTGTTGCAGGAACATCTGCAACTTAAAGGTAAGTTTGATGTGATGCTATGTGTGGATGGAGAGGAAGGTTTACGGGCTTTTACGAAACAGTCATTTCGACTTGTGTATACTGGATGTGATGATGCCGAAAAAGGACGGCTTTACCTTAGGTAAAGAAATCAGGAAGATCAACCAGGACGTTCCAATTATTTTTGCCACAGCTAAGGCCATGATGGAAGACAAAGCCCTGGGGTATGACCTTGGAGGGGATGATTACATTACCAAACCTTTCCGGATTGAAGAACTGCTGCTTAGGATCAATGCGCTGCTGAAGCGTGTGGCTGTAAGGGAACCTCAGGAAACCGGAGCACCACAGACGAGTTTCCAGATCGGTGAATATACTTTTGACTATACCACGCAGCTGATCCATTATAATGGGCAGCAGCAAAAATTGTCTACCAAGGAAGCGGAACTCCTGCAGCTGCTTTGTCTGAAAAAGAACAGCGTGCTGACCAGGGAAGAAGCATTGCTGAGCATCTGGCACGATGATAACTACTTCAATGGCCGGAGTATGGATGTGTTCCTGAGCAAGCTAAGGAAATACCTGAGAGAAGACCCAAAAGTGGAAATTCTCAACGTTCATGGAAAGGGTTATAAACTGCTTGTCAATAACTAAAGCAACAGCATTTTTAGTGTTGAACCTGCAAATTCGCCCCATTGTTTCAATACCTTATTGAGGGTGTCTGCGAAGCCCTTATTATCCATAGGTTTTCCTTTGGCAGGTACTTTGAAATCCGCCGCAGGAATGCTTTTGTCAGATACTGACTTGGCAAACCAGGTGATGTGCTCATGTGGGAGTGCGATACCCAGAATCATCCCGGGCAGGCCATGGAAGGATTCTGGCCCGCCGGAAACAGGAATCTGGTCGGTATAAAAGGCTACAACGTAAATGGAGTCCAGGATGATGGCGTTGGCCCGCCTGCATTCGTAGCCTGCAATCTCGCGCAGCTCACTGGTAATCTTCCAGTTTATCTTTCGCACACTGTCCTTCACCAGAAATGTTTCATTCAATGCGATCTTTTGGGTCGTGAATCTGCCAGTTGTAAGCTCCGTGTAAACCGTATTGGACTGATCGGCGCTGGAGAATCCAAAGAATCCGGATTCTGCACTCGTTTCCACTTTATCGGGTGTAAATAAGGTTTGTTTATCGGAAAACAATAAGGTGCTCTGACTGAGGCTGAACTGGGGATTGTTTTTCTTGTACTCGTCAAGCATGTTTCCCATATAAGCCGCGTTTTTTCCATTGCTCATGCTGCGGATTAGCGCATACATGTTCACTGATTTTTCGAAACGGATAGCGCCGCTCATCGGAAAGCGTTTGTATTGTGCTTTCCCACTAAGGGCAAAGCCAATGAAGAGTATGAAGAGTATGGTTTGAATTTTCATCCTATTGTGTTTTTGTAGCTGCACCCATTTTGTTAAAATCCCAGATGATGCTGCCCAGGAAGTAGCGGTTGATGTTGCTGAACCTATTTTGTACGATCATGTTGCCGTTGATACTTTGGTTGAATCCTTTGTTCTGATTGAGGAGATCATTGGCCCTCAGGCTAAGCCTCAGGTTTTCCGCTTTCAGAAATTTCTTGCTGATGCTGGCGTTCCAGTTGAACCGATTGAGGTTGCGGTCGAAGGCTTCCGTCTTTGTTTTGTATGCGTAAACTGCATCAGAGCCAATTTCGATTTTTCCGGGCAGGTTCACAGAGAAGTTTCCAGAGGCATCTACGCCCCAGTTTTGACTTCTCGTACCTTGCAGGGAGTTCGACAATACGGTATAGGCCGGTCCAGCGCCAAAACGGAAGGAATAGGCGCCGCTTTTGTATTTAGCCAGAGATAGGTTTCCATAGATATCGAGGAATTTACTTTCGTTGAGGGTATTGTTGATCATGCCGTAACTGTTGGAACTCATGAATGTAAATTCGATGCCTCCATGAGCATCCAGGCTTTTGATTTTCCTGCTGAGCATGGCTTGTACCGTTAATCCGTCCGGGTTTTTGTCGGAAATGTTGACAGCCTGATTGCTGCTCTTACCTGTTGAAGGATCTGTTACCGTATTATTAGTGATTTGGTTAAAAGTATTGTTATAGCTTGCCTGAACATAGAAATATTGCTCGCTCAGCATTTTAAACGAGGAATAGCTTAGGTTGAGGTTATTGGAAAAAGATGGCCGCAGGTCCGGGTTTCCGAGAATAACGTTTAGTGGATCGGTATTTTCCCGGATGGGTTGAATTTGTTCCAGACCAGGTTGAGAGGTGCTGCCATTATACCCCAATGATAAGCCTTGCTGCTGGGAAATCTTGAGCCGGTAATTGGCCTGAGGGAACCAGTTGATGAAATTGCGCTTGTAGGATTTGTTGGCGTTGACGTCGAACTGGTTAAATCTGACCGCCTGGATCTGGGTACCTGCCGTCAGACCAGTTTTTCCTTTGTTGAAATTAATGGATGCTCCCGCCTGATTGCTGATCTCATCCAGTTTAAAATGATTGCTGAAGTTCTCATCCAGGTCATCGTATTTTCCTGTAGGGGATTGGTTAAATGACCTTCGGTTCGAATTGCTGTTGTTCAGGTTCAGCCCATAGTTGACAGTAAGTGCTAATGTTCTGGAAAGCGGCTCTGTATAGGTAGCGTTGCTGCTGAACGAATTGCGGATGGTGCTATTGACCTTATACTGATCTACCAGGTCTTGATTTTCCTTTTGACCGCTTGTGTCGTAGAATTCATTGAGCGCATACAGGTAGCCGTCTGATTGGCTGTCGCCCAGGCTTTGCTTGACATTGATAGAGATTGTTCTGCCTTTCTTCTTAAGTTTCTTGGCCCAAAATGCACTTGCGTTTAATGTTTTTCATCACCCTCATTATTGATGTTGCGTATCCCGGTATTTATCAGGCTATTGTCGCTACGCGTGTTCGTCGACTTGAAGTCACTCCGTGATTTAGAATTTGCCAGTCCGCCTGAAACTGTGAAGGTAATGGTTGAAGTAGAATCGAACTCGTGCTTGTAACGTCCGTCGATATTCTTTTGCAACATGGTGTTATCAAAGTTCTCGTCAGATTCACTATTGATCACTCCGGTCGGCAGCGTATTTTTACTCAGTGTATTGCTATTGCCCTTTACGCCGGAGGATCCCAGTTTGAGGTTGGTATTGATAGCTCTTTTATTACCATTCCAGGCATCTTCAAAATGAAAGCCTCCGGTATGACTACGGGGAATGCCCCGGCCGTTGTATCCGCCGCTGAAATTTTCCAATCCTTCGCCCGAGGCCATATCATCGCCACTCATCTGAATACGCTGTCCCGAGCCAAAGCCAGATTGACCGGTATTGCCGGAGCCACCGACAAAAGCCATTTTCTGCTTGTTTTTGAAAATATTGGCGGTTGCCCGTGCTTCATAAAACTTGTCGGTTCCTGCGCCAGCTGCCAGTGTGCCGAAATAACCTTGTTTCTTGTCCTCCTTCAGCTTAAGGTTTATCGTTTTTTCCTTCTGTCCATCATCTATCCCGGTGAATGTGGCCTGATCGCTTTTCTTGTCATACAACTGCACTTTATCGATCATATCTGACCTTAGGTTACGGGTTACCAGCGTTGGGTCGTCCCCAAAAAACTCTTCTCCGTCAACCAGTACTTTGTTTATGGTCTGGCCCTGGGCGGTAATTTTTCCATTTTTGTCTACCTGTATCCCTGGCAGCTGTTTTAGGAGCTCTTCTACCTTATCGTTGGGGCGTATGTCGTAACTCCCGGCATTGTACTCTGTGGTGTCACCTTTGATCCTGATCGCTACAGCCTTGCCTTTGATAATGACATCATTAAGCAACGCTGCTTTCAAAAAAAGGTTAATGTTGCCGAAGTCCTTAGCAGGATGGAGACTATCAAGCTCAAAGTTCTCCGCATAGTCTGCATAACCTGGATAAGTAACCAGCAGAATAAATTTGCCTGCTCTGAGTTTGGTTATGGAAAAGGTACTCTCTGTGCCTGCCCGGGTGTGACCGACTAGTGTAGAGTCTTTTTCATTGAGCAGGGCGATGGTTGTGTTCTGCATCTGATGTGTACCGGCGGTGTCGGTAATCTTACCTTTGATCGTATAGAGATTTTGTGCAAATGAGCATGAGATGATGCCACAAAGTGAAAGCGTTAACAGTAAATACTTCATGATGTTGGTTTACGGTTGCAAGTTAGGTTAAACAATTTAGCGCTTCAATGATTAAAATGTTAATGTTTGTTAATATTGAAATGTTAATGATTACATTCATGGAATTGATCTATTATGAAAGTTAAATTGCCATCTCTCCAGTCCCTATGGTTCAGCTTTGCTGCTGTACTGAAGCGTTTTCCTTTGCAGGTGCTTTGCGCATTCCTGGCTACAGTTGCATGGTGCTATGTCGTCGATCCGCCGGATTTGGATCCCCGCTATGTGGAGCCTGCTATCCGTTTTATTTGTATCTGTAACCTTGGGCTCACCTTATTGCTCGCGCTTGATCTTTATGCAGAAGTGAACCATCTCGATAGAGGAAAGCACTGGGGACTTCGTATACTTGTATTGCTACTATGCACGGGCCTTTATTTTTTGCTGCGGCCGGAGCTCTACAAAGCAGATATTTATCGGATTGCCCTGTTGGCCTTTTCTTTTCACCTGCTGGTTGCTTTCGCGCCATTTATCGGGAAAGGCAGTTTAAATGGCTTTTGGCAATACAATAAGACCTTGTTTCTGAGATTCCTGACCTCTGCTTTGTACGCATTGGTTTTGTATGCCGGACTGGCGATTGCCCTTTTAGCGATCGATAGATTGTTTGATGCAGACATCAGCTGGAAGGTATACATGAGGTTATTTGCACTTGTCTCCGCAGGTTTTACCACTGTGTTCTTCCTGGCGGGCGTACCTTCCGATTTCAAAGCGCTGGATGAAGATCATTCCTATCCCAAGGGATTGAAGGTTTTCACACAATATGTGTTAATCCCCTTGATGACCATTTACCTGTTGATCTTATTGATATATGAAGTAAAAATTGCCCTGGAATGGCAATTGCCCAAAGGAATGGTGTCGTTGCTGATTCTCGGATATTCCGTATTTGGGATCCTGTCGCTACTGCTTATTTACCCTGTCAAGGATAGAGAAGGCAATGGCTGGATCAGGCTGTTTTCGAAATTCTTTTACGTCATGATGATTCCCCTCGTATTGTTGCTTTTACTGGCTGTATGGAAAAGGGTTGGAGTATATGGAATTACCGAATCCAGATATATTCTTACGGTACTGGCGGTGTGGCTGACCTTACTCACTGCCTACTTTTTGCTGAGCAGAAAGCAGAACATCATGATGATCCCTGTAAGTTTGGCCTTGTTGTCGTTACTTGCTGTATATGGTCCTCAGAGTGCTTTTTCTGTTTCCCGTTATTCGCAAACCTTGCGTTTAAAAAAGATCATTCATTCGAAAAAATCAAAAGATATTGAGGAGCAACGTGCAGTGATCCACTATCTGGTGAGCAATCATGGACTGAAGTCCCTTCAGGACTTTACGAAGAGAGATCTGGTGGTGCTGGAAGATAAAATGGAAGCAAAAGTAACAAGGTCATCCAGGTACGGTATAGAAAATGACAAAATAGATTCCGCCTATGCGATACTGAAAATAGCGAAAGACAGGGATTCGTATTCTGATAATGTTAACCTGATCCTTTCAGGAGGTGCAGTGGTTAATGTCAAGGGTTTTGATCTGGTGATTCCGATCGAAGGATATGCTCCGGAGACCGAAGTAAAAGTAAATGGCCTGTCTTTAAAATTACAGAAAGTGGGAGAAGGGGGGCGATTGAAATTGATTGTAGGTGTAGAGCCAGAGCAGGAGATAGATATCTTAAAGGTCGCCAGGAAGGCCTCTTTGCTCATTAAAGCCGGGCAGTTGAAAGCAAAGCCCCAAAGCTATCGTACTTATGAGTTGAGCCAGGCTCAACTGACATCCGATGAAGCAGTATTTAACAGTTTTACCGCAGTAATGGTCTTTTCGAGTATAGACACCAAGATCGATGAGGAAGATGACCAGGTGACGGCCCGCTGGTTAAATTACAAGGGAATGCTGCTAATTAGGTTTAAGTAGCCAATTCTTGCTAACTTTGCAGCATGTCGAATTCAGAAACAGCTAATCCGGCCGGACTAGCGGCCAGATTTGTTAATTATACTTCCAGACACATCTTTCTGACGGGAAAGGCCGGATACCGGTAAGACTACTTTTTTGAGGAATTTAATAGAGCTTACCCATAAAAAGGCGGTGATTGCTGCGCCAACAGGTATTGCGGCAATTAATGCTGCTGGTGTGACCATTCATTCGTTGTTTCAGTTACCCTTTGGTACCTATCTGCCAAAGGCACCGGCTGCAGATGGCGACCATTATGATCAGCAATACAATACACCCCGGTCTGTGATCAGAAATATGAGTATGACCGCCGCTAAGCGGAAGGTGCTCATGGATATGGAATTGCTGATTGTTGATGAGGTAAGTATGCTCCGTGCAGACCTGCTGGATGCTATTGATATGGTGTTGCGTTATGTGCGGAAGAACAATGCCGGATTTGGGGGCGTACAAGTGCTATTTATTGGCGACCTGCATCAATTGCCACCAGTAGTGAAGTCCAATGAATGGAACTTGCTGGGTCAGTATTATAAAAGTATTTATTTTTTCGATGCCCTGGCGTTGCAGAACGATCCTCCGGTATACATTGAGCTGGATAAAATCTATAGGCAGGCGGATAGTGTTTTCATTGATCTGCTGAATAACCTGCGGAACAATCAGGTTACTGCAGCCGATATGGACTTGCTTGGCAAATATTATAAAGCAGATTTTAAGCCTTCGCTGGAGGATAAGTACATTACTCTGACTACACATAATAATAAGGCTGATACCATCAATAAAGAAAGGCTGGAAGCCTTGAATGCCAGTTCTCAAATCTACAGGGCAAAAGTTGATGATGAATTCAGTGAATTTTCCTATCCTGCAGAATACCAATTGGAATTGAAAATAGGTGCACAGGTGATGTTCATTAAGAATGATCCCACGGGAGAGCAACGCTATTTCAATGGGAAGATTGCTACAGTGACTGAGTTAAAGCCAGATTCTATAGAGGTGCTGACTGAAGGGAATAATGAGAAAATTACGGTAGAAAAATATAAATGGGAGAATATTAGGTACAGCACAGATAAGGTGACAGGAGAGATCAAGGAAGAGCTGATCGGTACTTTTACCCAGTACCCATTGAAACTCGCCTGGGCCATTACGGTGCACAAAAGCCAGGGTCTTACCTTTGATAAGGCAATTATTGATATCGGTAATGCCTTTGCACCCGGACAAATCTATGTTGCTTTGTCGAGGCTCCGTTCCCTGGATGGTCTGATCCTCACTTCGCAGATTTCGGGTACGGGCATCAGGCAGGACCAGAATGTATCATTCTTCTCTAAGAATAAGCAGGAGATTGCTGACCTGGAAGCGAGAATCCAAGCTGAAAGCGAAGTGTTTCTAAGAAGTTACCTGCTACAATGTTTTGACCTGACATCTCTGGATAACTATGTATATGAACATGTGCATTCCTATACCAAAGACATCAATAAATCAGCGAAGCAGAAACATGTGAAATGGGCCGGGCAATTACTGAAAGATTTGTCGGAATTGAAGGCGCATGCCAGCAAATTTCTTGGACAAATCCAGCGATTGTATCAGGACCGCAGTGCAGAGGGACAAAGGGTCTTATTGGATCGTGCGACTGCAGCTGAGCAGTATTTTAAGCCATTACTACATGGTTTTTCCAAGAACATTTTTGAAAGGATGGAACTGGTGAAACAGGATAAACAAGTATTGGCATATCTAACAGAATTGCTCGAGATGGAAGCGCTTTTCTACGAGCAGGTAAAGAAGATCAGCAAGGCGACAGCATTATTGAGAGCGATCATCAATGGAGAAGAGTTTACTAAGAAAGATGTAACAGGATTACTCAATCAGTCACAGCGCGCCGCGCAAATGGAGCAAGTATATGCCATGTCGGGCAAACTTGATTTTACAGATAAGAAGAGTAAAGGAAGTAAAGCTAAGGTACCGAAAGATAAAGACGCGAAGCCAGACACAAAAGAACTTTCCCTGGAGTTGTTCCAGGGAGGTAAATCTATAGCCGAAATTGCATCAGAGCGTAAAATGGCAGTAGGTACCATAGAGGGGCACCTGGCACATTATGTAGCCTTGCAGGAAATTGATGCCGAGGACATTCTGGGGGCCAAAAAACTAGAGAAAATTTTGCAGGCCATTAAGGTATTGCAGACGATAAATATGACCCCGATCCGTTCGCACCTTGGAAACAAGTTTAGCTTTGGTGAGATCAAGATCGGTGTGGCTGCGCATCTTGCAGACCGGGAATAACTTTTAAAGGCTTAAATCACCTTCAAAAACTTTTTCTGCAGGTCCGCAAAGAAATACATTACTGAATTTTTGACCATCATAATCGAATGTGATCTTTAAATCGCCGCCTAGTACTTTGACTGGGGTTTGGATATGTCCGGTTTTGTTGTGATGTTTAGCCATGGATAGCGCAACAGCGGTGACGCCTGTGCCACAGGCATAAGTTTCATCTTCAACACCCCGTTCAAAAGTGCGCACAAAAAGATGGTCAGCCTGATCTTCTACAAAGTTTACATTGATGCCTTTTTCCTGATAGGTATTGATTGTTACGGATGGTCTTGCCCTCATGATACACATCAAAATCTTTTAGGTCAGTTTGTTGACGTCACATAATGTGGAGATCCGGTATTCAGCACATAAGCCTCGCCATCCCGATTGATATGTATCTACGTCAATCATTTGCAGATCTACCCAATCGCCATTGTCTGAAATTTTGGCATAATGCGGGCCGTCAACTGCCAAAAAGTTAGTTTCTTTGTTGATGATACCAAGGTGTTTGGCAAATGCTACGATACATCTTCCGCCATTGCCACACATGCTGCCTGGTTTGCCATCGGCATTGAAGTAATGCATTTCAAAATCATAATCCGGATGGCTGGTTAAAAACATCAACCCATCTGCACCAATGCCAAAACGCCTGTCACAAAGCTGTTTTAACTTGTCGTAATCAATATTTGTTAATGGACTCATCCTGTGGTCGATCAGAATAAAATCGTTTCCTGCTCCCTGGTATTTATAGAAATGTCGTTTGTAACTGGCTCATTTAACATTGTTTTAACAGTATTTAACATGACATTAATACTAGATGCAAATATCGTTTATATGGTATTAAATTTGACTAAGATCTATTAGAAAAAAGAATAATAACTATAGATTGTAACTCAAATGAGCACATTGAATGAAGTTTAATAAATCTAATATAATTAACAGTAAATTAAAAACAATATATAAAATGAAAAAGAATAGGATTAATGGTGTTGGCTGCATTTATAGGGGGTGCAGCTGCAATTGGTGGCTATAAATTATTGGAGCCAAAAACATGACAGTTTATCGTTTCAGGAGAAACAAAACGTATATGTTTGCAAGCAATCCGTTAAAGTAGCATCTAGCTGGAGCAGTGGATTTTGTACAAGCGGCGGCTGCAGTTTCACCTGCGGTAGTTCACATTAAAACCACTTATACCGGCGGTGATCTTCAGGCCAGGGTGGCTCTCCATTCGATATGTTCGAAGACTTTTTGGTGGCGGCGGAGGCAGAAGATGCAGCGTGCACCGAGGGCAGCTTCAGGTTCAGGCGTGATTATGACGCCGGATGGTTATATCGTAACGAACAACCATGTGGTGGATAATGCAGAAAGATTGAAGTGATCCTTATCAGACAGACGTAAAGTTAAGCGCAAAGGTGATCGGTAAGGATCCAAATACAGATTTAGCTTTAATTAAAGTAGATGCTACCAACTTGCCTGTTGTAAAAATGGGCAATTCTGATAATGTACAGATTGGCGAATGGGTATTGGCTGTTGGTTTTCCTTTAGATTTACAAACTACGGTAACTGCTGGAATTGTGAGTGCAAAAGCACGTAATATCGGTATTATTGGAAAGAACAAGACACAGCCTACAGAAGAAGAGTATGAAGAATACCAGCGAACTGGTAAAAGACCTGACCGAAGGTAAAACAGCATCGAATCATACATTCAAACAGATGCTGCAATAAATCCAGGAAACAGCGGTGGTGCATTGGTAAATGCAAATGGTGAATTGGTAGGTATCAACGCAGCAATTGCTTCGCAGACAGGAACAAATGAGGGTTACGGATTTGCAATTCCTGTAAATCTGGCCAAGAAGATATTGGATGATTTCAGGAAGTATGGTGAGTAAAACGTGGCTATATCGGTGTATACTTTTGCAGCACTGGATGCAGATCAAGCAGAGAAATTGAATATAAAAGAAATCACAGGACTTTATGTTAACTGATGTAGTTGCTGGAAGTGGTGCTGCAGCAGCAGGCATTAAAAAAGGTGACATTATTAAAAAAGTAGAAGGTATCTAATATTTATGATTCACCAGATCTTCAGGAAAAAATTGGTCGTTTAAGTCCTGGCGACAGAGTACAGCTGACTTACCTTAAGAGCTGGTTAGTTGAAGAACACAAGCGTTGTTCTTAAGGGAGAAAACAGTGTTACAGCTGCCAAACCGGAACTGGCTGGTGTAAGCGGTACAAGGGTCGAAAAACTGGGTGCTTCCTTCGCTCCGGCTCCCGCTGCGCTTAAAAGTCCAGATATGGCGTGAATGGTGGAGTTGTGGTAACAAATGTAGAGCCAGGGAAAAGCTTTTGAGTCATTCCCTAATTCAAAAGGTTTGGTAATCACTTCTGTAAATGGCAAAGCAGTAAATAATGCTAAGGAGGTAGATGCTGCTCTTGCCAACTCAAGGGAGGGATCAGTACCATCACTGGCGTAACAGCAAGAGGCAAGTTTACGTACAGTATTAACTAAAGAAATTAATTATCTATGAAGCAGGGGCAGTGATAATCAATCACTACCCCTGCTTGTTTTAGAATGTTTCTAAATAGTTTATTTATGTTAAGGATTCACCTATTAATTCTTTTATTAAATACTTTTGCATGACAAAACTAAAATTAGATATAAATGGCTGGTTTCGGAAATGCGTTTTCCTCATCAATAGGAAAAAAATTAATAATGGGTATTACAGGCCTTTTTTTGATTTCATTTTTAGTAGTACACTGCTTTCTCAACTCGTTGATTTTTGTAAATGACGGTGGTTTAACATTTAATATTGGCGCACATTTTATGGCGACCAACTGGATCATCAGGGCTATGGAAGTAGTCTTGTTTGCAGGTTTGTTGTTACACATTTTTCAGGGTTTCAGGTTGTATTTCAGAACCAGGCGGCAAGACCTGTTAAGTATGCAGTAACTGAGGTACAGCGAACAGCAAATGGTACTCGCGCTCGATGGGCTTGCTGGGAACCTTGTTGCTGATTTTCTTAATTGTGCATATTTCTAAATTCTGGGTAGTATCACGATTTACAGGAATTCCAACTTTGGATGCAAACGGGCACGAAGATATGTTCGTCATCATGGTAGAGACCTTCAAGAACCCACTGATTGTGTTATTGTATGTGCTTGCGATGATGTCATTGGCTTATCACTTATTCATGGATTTGCTTCTGCTTTCCAGACATTGGGCTGGAATCACAAAAAATATACACCGATCATTAAAACGGTGGGCGTTTGGTATTCCATTCTCATCTCTTTGATCTTTGCCGCAATGCCGATAGCGATTTACCTGGGCTTATTAAATAATTTTAGCACAAAAGATATGTCAGATATTAATTCAAATATACCAGAAGGCGAATTAACCGGAAAATGGACTAAGTTTAAGTCTTCTGTGCCTTTGGTTAACCCATCAAACAAAAGAACGATTGAGGTAATTATTGTTGGTTCTGGTTTAGCGGGTGCTTCGGCAGCGGCTACTTTGGCTGAAATGGGTTATAAAGTTAAATGTTTTTGCTTTCAGGATTCACCACGCAGAGCGCACTCTATTGCGGCTCAAGGTGGTATTAATGCTGCAAAAAATTATCAAAATGATGGTGACAGTGTTTACCGTCTATTTTATGATACGATTAAAGGTGGTGATTACCGTGCACGCGAAGCCAATGTTCACCGTTTGGCAGAAGTCAGTGCCAATATTATAGACCAATGTGTGGCACAAGGTGTTCCTTTGGCACGGGAATACGGAGGTTTGCTGGATAACCGTTCTTTTGGTGGTACACAGGTACAACGTACATTTTATGCCGCGGGCCAAACTGGTCAGCAATTGCTTTTAGGTGCTTATTCGGCTCTAGAGCGCCAGATTGGTATGGGTAAGGTAGAAATGTTTACCCGCCACGAAATGCTGGAAGTAGTTAAAGATCGATGGTAAGGCGCGCGGTATCATTGCCCGTAACCTGATTACAGGTGAAATTGAGCGTCATTTTGGCCATGCTGTAGTGTTGGGAACAGGTGGTTACGGAAACGTATTCTACTTTCTACAAATGCAATGGGCAGTAACGTTACTGCTGCATGGAAAGCACATAAACAAGGTGCTTATTTTGCAAACCCTTGCTATACGCAAATTCACCCAACCTGTATCCCGGTTTCCGGAGATCACCAGCGTAAACTGACCCTGATGTCAGAATCATTGCGTAACGATGGACGGATTTGGGTACCAAAGAAAAAAGACGATACCCGTAAGGCTTCAGAAATTCCTGAAGATGAAAGAGATTATTACCTGGAACGCCGTTATCCTGCTTTTGGTAACCTGGTGCCGCGTGATGTGGCCTCACGTGCTGCAAAAGAGCGTTGTGATGCCGGATATGGTGTAGGTGCTTCAAAACTTGCTGTTTACCTGGATTTCAAAGCCAATACAGAGCGTTATGGTAAAATCGAAGCTTCAAAAGCGGGTAACCATAATCCAGACAAAGAAACCTGCATGCGTTTGGGTACTGAAGTGATCAAAGCAAAATACGGTAACCTGTTTGATATGTATGCGCAGATCACCGGTGAAAATCCTTACGAAACGCCAATGCGTATTTATCCTGCAGTACACTATACCATGGGTGGACTTTGGGTAGATTATAACTTGATGACCAGCTGTGCCAGGATTTATATTGTACAGGTGAAGCTAACTTCTCCGATCACGGTGCAAACCGCTTAGGTGCATCAGCATTGATGCAAGGTTTGGCAGATGGTTATTTCGTATTCCGTATACCATCGGACAATATTTATCAAAAGAGATTTCAGTAAAGGCAATCCCAACAGATCATCCGGCATTTGTAGAAGCGGAAGCAAGAGCAAAGGGGATTTTAAATACATTGATCAATATTAAAGGAACGAAATCTGTAGATCATTTCCACAAACGCTTAGGTCACATCATGTGGGAGAAATGCGGTATGGCCCGTAATGAGAAAGGTTTAAAAGAAGCTATTGAAGAAATCAGGGCGCTGCGTGCTGAATTCTGGAGCGATGTGCGTGTTCCGGGATACTGCAGATGAGTTAAATACAGAATTGGAAAAAGCTGGTCGTGTGGCAGATTTCATCGAGCTGGGTGAATTGATGTGTATCGATGCACTAAACCGCAACGAAAGCTGTGGTGGCCACTTCCGAGAAGAATACCAGACAGAAGAAGGAGAAGCTTTGCGTGATGATGAAAACTATGCTTACGTAGCTGCCTGGGAATTTAAAGAAGGTGTAAACTTTGAACTTCATAAAGAAGAGCTGAAGTTTGAAAATATTAAAGTAGCACAAAGAAGTTATAAATAGCAAGTACTAATATGCTCAATACATGAGTACAGGAAATATGAACTTGACGCTTAAAGTTTGGCGTCAGAAAAATAACAAAGACCAAAGGTGCTTTGGTAGATTATAAGGTGTCAGATATTTCACCTGATATGTCGTTTCTTAGAGATGTTCGATGTGTTGAACGAGCAGCTGATCAATAAAGGCGATGAGCCTATTGTATTTGATCACGATTGTCGTGAAGGTATTTGTGGGATGTGTTCGATGTTCATCAACGGCCGTCCGCATGGACCTAAAGATCTGGTGACTACTTGTCAGCTGCACATGCGTTCTTTCAAGGATGGTGATACCATCGTGGTAGAGCCATGGAGAGCAAAAGCATTTCCGGTGATTAAAGATTTGACGGTAGACCGCACTGCATTTGACAGCGTAATTGCGGCAGGAGGTTTTATTTCTGTCAATACGGGTAATGCACAGGATGCTAATAACCTTCCGATTCCTAAAAATCAGGCCGATGCTGCATTTGAAGCTGCAGCCTGTATTGGTTGCGGAGCTTGTGTTGCAACCTGTAAGAATGCATCTGCAATGCTATTCGTTTCTGCTAAGATCTCTCAGTTGGCTTTATTGCCACAGGGGCAACCAGAGCGCTACAGAAGGGTTCAGAGCATGGTTGCTCAGATGGATGCAGAAGGTTTTGGTAACTGTACCAATACAGGAGCCTGTGAAGCTGAATGTCCTAAAGGAATTTCTTTAGAGAACATTGCCCGCATGAACCGCGACTTTTATTCTGCAAAATTTGTATCTGAGGAAGATATTTAATAGATTTATACCAACGAGACAAGGGTATTACATGCAAAACGCCGGCTAATTTTAGCCGGCGTTTTGTGTTTGTGCGTTTATTTAAGGGTTATTTGTTTTGCTTTTCCAGTGGTTTCGCCTCAGTAGAACCGGCTTTTTTGTTTTTAGTAGTGATGATAATAACTCCATTTTTGCCCTCATCACCATAAAGGTCATTTGCTGTTGCATCTTTTAATACCTCAATGCTGGCAATATCATTCTGGTCGAGATCTTTTAAAGGGCTGCTATTGCTTTTATCTTGTTTTTTTCCATCAATAATATACATGGGACTTGATGCAACGCTCCTAATATGAATGACGCCTTGTGAGTCTGTTGCGCCAGCCTTACTTTCGATACGTAATCCTACTGCTTTTCCCTCAAGCGTTTCAGTTAAATCAACTTTCGATGCTTTTGAATCATCAGCTAAAGAAAAGGTAATTGGCAGATTATATTTTGAGCGGACTTTTAAGTTGTTTTGAATCCCTGGAATCCATTTTGGACTTGTTTTCATAACACGTATGGCCTCCTCGTCGAAACCGTGACCAGCAGATCTTTCCACTTTGATGTTACTGAGGCTGCCATCAGTTTCAATAATGTAAGAGAGATATACCTTTCCTTGTATGTTTTTATCCCGGGCGTCTGCTGGATATTTTATGTTTTTGGCCAGGTAATTAAAGAATTTTTCTAATCCCCCTGGATAGGATGGTGCAGTATTGAGAGAAACGAAATCTAAAACGGTACCACTGTCATCTGCCTTCAGTTTACTAAGATCGGATTCCGTGCGTGGTAAATATCCTATGATGATCACATCATTCAATTTAGTGTAGCCTGCAGTTGCTGAAACAGTCTTGTTTTTTAACGCTCCCGTATAACCATCTAGCTTAAAGATTACATTTAAAGCATATTTGCCGTTTGGTAGGGCCCTGTATGCAGGATAAGATAAAATGGCTTTCATTACTTCTGTATCACAGCCCTCGCCAAGTGGCTCGCCTACAATATTGACTCCTGTTGATTCACCATTTTTTATAGCAAACTTGATATGCGTGTAGCCAGTTAGTTTTGCTTCAAATGCTCTTGAAGGATACTTGATGGTTCTTTGCAGATGGGTATAAAACTTGCTCCAATCCTCGAAGTTGATGTTGGAAGAAAGCTGGGCTGTTTCGGGCCTGGCGGTAACTTGTTCCATCAGGTTGGTTACGGTTGCAACTGGTTCTTCTAACGGAAACTCTGATGCGACTTCTTTGATAGTATCATTCCCACGGATTGTTGCTGAGGAAAGAATCAGCATAATGGCAAACATTGGTACGAACAACCCGTACTTAAGTATGGCTGTTTTTTTAGATCTTTCTTTATGTAACATAAAAATTCTTTTTTTAATGAGTGATTGGTTAAAAAAACTATTTGTCAGGCTATTTGGGTTAATGCCAAAGGCATTGCTCAGTAATATCATTGCATATTCCTTTTTGTCGCCCTGGAATTTAGCTGCAGCTTCATCTGCGAGGTACTCATGTATATTTTTTATCGTACGTTTATAAAAATACACCACAGGGTTAAACCAATTCAGGATGCTGAGGAGTTCAAAGAAGATCACATCAATTGAGTGAAGCTGTCTGATGTGAATATCCTCATGTTCATGTATCGTCTGCTGCCCCGGAAGCTGTGGGTCTATTACCTTCTTCCTGAAAAAGGAAAATGCAGATCCGGGCTTTGTTTTTAACATCTGCATTCTAAGGATCGACAATTGAAATAATAGCTTTACAGTAAAGAGTGCAATGCCGAGGAGGTAGATTAAGACTGCGCTACTCGCCAAAGTAAAATGAGAAGCTGTCTGTTGAATAGGATCTGTTACTATCAGAAATTCATTGAGCCGATCCATTCCCATGTATACAGGCTCTGCTACCGGTTGACTGGCAAACCATTCGAACCTGAGAAAAGGAATTGCGAGTGACAGAAGACCTGCAGTTATCAGATAAATTCTATTTAATAAGAAATAAGTTTCTTTGTCTAACAATAACTTATAAAAGCCATAAAATACAACCAAGTATATATTGACTTGCAGGATGTAATGTGCCCAACTCATTTTGGTTTAGTTTTAAGTTTGTTAATCATTTTAAGGATTTCATCAACATCACCAAGGTCCAGCTTTTCTTCTTTAACAAAGAAGGAGAACATACTTTCTACGGAGTTTTCAAAATATCCATCAAGCAGTTTTTCGGTAGCGTGACGTTTATAATCCTCTTTACTGATCAGCGGATAGTATTGGTGAGCTTTGCCAAAGGCCTCATGCCCTATAAATCCCTTTACTTCAAGAATCCTGATGATCGTGGAGACGGTATTGTAAGCAGGCTTGGGTTCCGGTAAAAGGTCGATAACATCTTTAACGAATCCTTTCTCTATTTGCCATACGATTTGCATGATCTGTTCCTCTGCTTTTGTCAAGTCTTTGATTTCCATTCTTTATTGGTTTATAATCTCTTGTTCTTCAAGGTACTGCGCAATACTTTTCTATAACTAAAGATTTAGTATAAACTTATAACTAATATTTTAGTTTTCAAAATATTTCAAATATTATTTTTTGGGACACAAAAAATGGCGGTTCAGATATGACCGCCATTACTTACTATAACTAAAAACTAAACTTACTATTTATTGATTGAGAAAGGGTTGCTTATCTGTATGATAGCACCTTTTGAGGTTGAAGATTTTAAAGCCATTTCATCGTCCTGGCTTGCGTTGCTCTTAGTTAATGTAAGTAGCACCATGATAAACACAGGTACCAGTAGCAATAAGAATGGAGATATATTTGTTAGCTTTTTCATAATTATTTAATTTTTTCCAGTGTCTATCGTGTTTTTGTTGTCAGGAGTTTGCTACGCTCCGTTTGATGAAACAAATAGAATCATAAAAATAACCTTGCTAAAATCTTTTAGACCAAGGGCAAGTTATTCTAGATAAACGGGCAGAAAGCTTAGTTTTGTTATTGATTGCTGGAATTAGGAGTTTCGTAGAAAAAAAAAGCCCGTTCGTCGAAACGAACCCCTCAAAAACGTTATATTCTGTTATTTTGGGCTATAAATAAATAATTAATGAAGAGTAAGAGACCCTTTATCGTTCATTTGATCTTTTGGATGCTTACAGCAATTGTACCGGTAATAGGATTGTTTAGTCACAATCTTTCTGCTTACGACCTGAGTATCAAATATGGTTACTTTGCGGTGATCAATCTTTCCATCTTCTATATCAATTATACTTTGCTCATTCCCTTGCTGATCCAGGAGAAAAAGCGATACGGGCTCTATATATTTGCGATCGTACTGGTAATTGCCATCATGGCAATTATAAAGACTTTCCTGGCTGCAGTAAACAGTGATATCATTCTTTCTCACCATATTGAATCTTCTCAGATTCCGCTTTATGAGGAAATCGGAGGCTTTGCGGTACAATCCATTTTTACTTCAGGTTTCTTTATTGTAGTTTCTGCATTGCTCAAATTTGCGATAGATTGGGTCGGGAATGAAAAAGTGCAAAAAGACCTGGTTAGTGAAAAAAGAGAGATGGAACTACAGTTTCTTAAATCACAGCTAAACCCTCATTTTTTATTCAATTCACTAAATAATATTTATTCGCTGGCCTACCAGAAGTCGGACAAGACCGCAGATGCAGTTTTGAAACTTTCAGAGATCATGCGTTATATGATTTACGAAAGCAACGACAGCTGGGTATCCTTAAACAAGGAAATTGACTATGTACAGAGCTTTATAGAACTTCAGAAACTGAGATTTAAAGATGGGGCTTCGGTAGAATTCACGATTCAGGGAGAAATTGACAACCAGAGAATTGTACCACTGATCCTGATCTCTTTTGTGGAGAATGCTTTTAAACATGGTATAGCCAATGACCCTGAAAATCCGATAAAGATTAATATCATTGCAAACCAAAAGATCCTGCATTTTAGTATTACCAACAAAAAAAACCAATATAATAAAGACGAAATGGGAGGGGTGGGATTGAATAATGTTGAACGGAGGTTACAATTACTTTATCCAGACAGGTATAAATTAAATATCGTAAATTCGGCTACCCATTACACCAGTGAGTTAATGCTTGATATATGATAAAGTTAAAATGTATTGCGGTTGACGATGAGCCGCTAGCCCTGGATATTATTGAAGATTATGTTTCTAAGGTTCCTTTCCTGGAACTGGTGAAGCGTACCGAAAATGCTATTGAAGCATTGCAACTGGTTCAGGCGGGAGGAATAGATATCGTTTTTCTTGATATCCAGATGCCAGAGCTTACGGGAATCCAGTTTCTTAAAATCGCCAATTCGAAAGCCAACTATATCCTGACTACAGCCTATTCTCAATATGCATTGGAGAGTTATGACCTTAACGTGTCTGATTACCTGTTGAAGCCTATCGCATTTGACCGCTTCTACAAAGCAGTAGAGAAGGTTCATAACCAGACCAAACCGTCAGAGCCTATACCAGTGGCACAACCTATTTTAACTTCAGCACCTTTCTCTGCCACGGCAAATCCTATCCAGGATTTCATTTTTGTTAAGACAGAACATAAAATCCAGAAAATTGAATTGGATGATATACTTTATATAGAAGGTTTGAAGGATTACATTTCGATTTATACAAAGGCGGAACGTATTATTACACTTCAAAATATGAAGAAGATGGAAGAGACGCTACCTCAAGGGCAGTTTATACGCGTTCATAAATCTTATATCATTTCCCTCGACAAGATTGAAAGCATAGAACGCAGCAGAATTTCCATTTGTGGTAAAGTGATTCCCATCGGGGATACCTATAGAGACGAATTCTTTAAACACATTGACAATAAAAATATTTAAGTTATTTGTTTAGGTTGCTTTAGCTTAGTCCTGATTGCGTTCTCGGCTTCTGTAACTAATTCTTCCAGGCTCCTGTTTTTGGGTTCTATTGGCTTTAATACCGTCCATCTTAGCTGCTCACCGGTACTGAGTGGATAGCTGCCATACTGAACCAGTTTCCAGGAATTCTCTATAGCTATAGGAACAATCAATGCATCAGGTACTGCTTTGAGTAATGTGGCGATGCCACCGATCTGAAATGCTTTCAGTTTTCCATCTTTTGCGCGTGTACCTTCAGGAAAGATCATGGTGGACCAGGTGTTTTCCTTCATTCTGCGCCCAAGCTTGATGATTTCAGATATGGCTTGCTTACTATCTTTTCTATCGATATTGGCACCGCCGCCGTATTTCAGGTTAAATGAAATAGAAGGAATTCCTTTTGTCAGTTCAATTTTGGAAATGAATTTTACGTGGTGCTTCCTCAGGAACCAGATGAGGGCAGGGATATCATACATACTCTGGTGGTTGGCCACGAATATGATGGAACGGTCTGTAGGTATTTGATGGTCATTTTTAAAAGTTACTGAGGCGCCAAGTAACAGATCGCAATAGGTCAGGAAGAAATTAAGTACATCTACTGATACCTTATGTGCTTTGTAACCGAAGAATTTATAACAGATCCATTGGACTGGTTGGAAAATTACAAGTGTGAGGAAAAAAAAGAAATAGAAAAAAGGGCTGAGTATATAGCCGAAAAACTTATTCATAACTATCAGTAAAAAGCAGTTACAAAACTAATCTATTTTTCCTGAAGTAATATGATTTTAGTCTTTAGGATTGCAGCAACACTCATGCTGTCGGTAATGGTTCCATCGATGACCATTTGATATGCTTCTTCAAAAGGAAGTTTCCGGATTACAAGTTGCTCAGTCTCTTCTGGTTCAGATTCTCCCTGCTCAAGTCCCCTGGCAAGATAAATAATGGCCAGTTCGTTACTTACTGAATTAGACAGGTGCATTCGCTGCATTTCTGTCCAGTCCGTGGCCCTTAGACCGGTTTCTTCGATCAGTTCACGCTTAGCACTGTCCAGGGGATCTTTCTCCAGGGGGCCGCCGCCTTCAGGTATTTCCCAGCTATAAGCTTTTAATGGATATCGGTATTGTCCCACTAGCCAGGTGTTTAGTTCCTCGTCAAGTGGCAGGATGCCTATCGCATAATTTTTAAAATGGACTTCTCCATAGATGCCCTTACCGCCTGAAGGATTGATTACCTGATGCTCGGTAAGGCCGATCCATTTGTTTTCATAAATCTTATGACTCTCTATAGTGATCCAGGGGTTGATTTCTTCCATAATGCCAATATACAAATTTCTCCTTTGTCAGGGCGTTGCCGGAGGAGGGGGTATCGGAGTGGTTTTGCTGATGCGGGTGAAGCGGTAATTCAGACTGAGTGTGACGTTGCTGGTGTTGCTTGTAAAGTAGTTTTCCGATCTGAAATTTATTCCCTCATTGGTTGAGGAGTTACTGCTTCTTCCAAATGGATCATTGATGCTGATCCTGGCATTCAATTTATTTTGAAGGAAAACCTTTCTTGCGCCCATCCAGGTCGTTACTGAGCCTTTGTTTCGTCCCTGAGCAGAGATGTTATTGTAGTAGTTTAAATTACCTTCAAAGGCAGTTTTGAAAGGAAGTTCCATGGTCATCCCAATTCGGCCCCCGATATTTTTTCCTTTTCTATTCATTCCGCTGTTCTGGTCCGAATGGTATGTTGCCTGGCTAAAGCTTAGATTGGCATTGGTGGAGATGGTTTTGTGTGGCCGGTACGTGCCATTGATGAACACACTGTATTGCGTATTGGTCCCTACATTGTCGAAAGTAGTCTCGGAGACGCCCGTTTTATCTACAGACCGATACCGTTCTATAACGGCCTTACGTTTTGAATAGGCAATTCTTGGAATAAAGGACCAGCGCTTGCCATAGGCATTAAAGCTGATGTCCATTTGGTGTGTGAGCTCGGGCAGCAAATCCGGGTTGCCGAAATTGATGTTTAGCGGGTCATTATTGTTGATTTGCGGATTGAGGGAGTTTTCCCTTGGCAGGTTCACCCTAACGCTGTAAGAAGCGCCAATGTTGTACCGTTTTCTAAAATTACGGTTGATAGAAACACTGGGGAACAAACTTAAATATGGATCAATATCATAATTTTCACCTGAAGAGAGTTCGAATTCAACCTGAGTGATTTCCGCCCTTAATCCGCCTTTGATGCCCCAGTTTTTTCCTCTGAGGTTATAGGTGGCGTATCCTGCAAGGATGTCTTCCTTGTACATAAATTGATTGCTCAGGTTTTCATTGACGACGTATTGTCCCGTATTGAAATCAAAATTCTGTATGAGTTGATCATTGTCGTTATTCCGAAAATTATACATCATACCGAATTCTATATGATCACGTTTTTTAAATACAGGTCGGTCGTAGTCAACTTTCAGACTCAGCCCGCTGTTCGTAATGCCATTGTTATTATTCTGGAGCCTTGCGCTGCGATCGGCAGGTAGGTAGGTAGTATTCTGAATCCGGCCGTTGGCGTTGCTGTTGTTATTATAAGTAATGCCGGCAGATAATTTGCCTCCGGTTGTATCCGTTTGAATATCGTAGTCTACATCAAACACAAAAGTATGGCCTGTTCTTCTACCATTAGTGCTTTGGTTTCTAAGACTGCTCTCTATCAGGCCTTCGTCCAAATAATGATTGTAAGCCCCGGAATTACTATTGTTCAGGTTATTGTTGAAGTTTGTTGCAGCATGCAGGTTTTGCCTTTTAGTGATATCCCAGTCCAGATTCAGCCTGTAATTGCCGCCATTACTCCCTTCCCTGTTGTCATTCAGGTTATTGTAATAAAATGTTGTATCTGCGAAAAAGTTCTCACGATAATTGGTATTCGTGTTTTTTCTGAGATTGTACTTATAAGCCGCACCTCCGTTTACAGAATATGTTTTGCTTTTATAGGATGCATTTGTATTCAAGTTCGTATTGCCTGCCAGGCTTGAAGAGATTCCTGCATTTCCCCCAAGTCCTATCTTGAAATTTTTTTTCATCACAATATTGATGATACCTTCGCCATCTCCTGAATATTTCGCCGGAGGGTTGGTCATTACTTCGATTTTTTCAATTGCGTCCGAAGGCAGTACACTTAGCAGGTCCGCAATATTGGAAGTCATATAGTCCGACGGTTTACCATCGATAAAAATCCTGGTGTTTCGCTTACCGGAAATGGAAGCATTTCCATCCAGATCTACTTCTACCATTGGCACATTCTTTAAAATATCCGAAGCTGTACTTCCCTCAGACAGGATTGAGGACTCGACATTATAAGTCATCATATCGGCAGCGTATTGGATCAGTGGTTTTTCGGCAGCGATTGTGACTTCGTTCAGGTTGTTTTGATCCGCAGTCATTTTTAGTGTCCCGACTCGTTTTTCGTTTTCTCTTTCCGTTAAAATAATATCATTGACCACTAGTGGCACGAAGCCTATGTAACTTATTTTTAAAGAATAACTACCATACCTGAGCGCAGTAATTTTAAATGTGCCATCCTCGTCCGTGGGCATGGTCATCAAAGGTTGCTGTGATCCGCTTGGATATACCGCTACCACAGCTGAAGGAATGGGAAGAAGGCCGACCAGCTCCACTACTTTGCCAGATATGCTGCCTTTTTCAACTGCATAACCATGCATGAAAATCAGGGTGATGGACAAAGTAATGAGCAAGCGTTTCATAAGCGTTCAGGTGGTTAAAATGACTCCTCACCGGAGTTCATCTCCTGATCTGGTTTCTTGTTTTTCTTGAAATTGAAATCATTTTTACCAAAACGATAAGAAAAAGTGAGGTTGGCCATTGTTCCCTGCATTCTTCTCCGGAAATCGATAATGGTATTGTTGGCTTCTGTAGTCATACTCCAGGCACGGGTATTAAACACATCCCTTACGTTTAAACTGAGGGATGATTTCTTATTTTTGAAATCATATTTCGCACCCGCATCAATCGCATACATGGCGTTTCTTTTACCTTGTGCCATCACTTCAGGAGCGCGGTAGTCTCCTTTCAACTGAACGGTAATGCTATAAGGCAATACAAAATTATTGGTCAGGTTCGCATTCCAGCTAAATCCTGAATTTTCAAGGATTCCATATGCGGGAACTCCTTTTATACTACTCTGGTAAAGATTAACATTTGCTGTAAAATTCCAGGCTTTTACAACGTCTACCCGACTAATCAGTTCTAATCCTGAATTCAGCTGACTGGTCAGGTTTTGTGGAGTAGTGATGGTGATGCCCTGCTCGTCCGGATCTGTTCTTACACGCTGGATCACATCGTTGGTTTTACGCAGGTAAAGGCTGGAGGTAAATGTAACTTTAGACCAGAATTTACTATAGCCGAGCTCAAAAGCATGTATATCTTCAGGTTGCAGATTAGGATTCCCCTGACGGTAGTTTAGGGGATCGGAAACATCAAGGAAGGGATTGGTATCCCATCCTCTTGGCCTGTTTACGCGCCTGCTGTAGTTGAGTTGGACCTGCTGCTCTCCTTTGAACTTCTGAGTAAGGAATACACTCGGATACAGTCTCGTGTAGGCGACTTTACCAGGAGTATACTGTAGTCCAGAAGATGTAAACATGCCCATACGTGTATCTAAGGTAGCATCTTCACCGCGCAGGCCTACCTGATAGCCAAAGTTATTTATTTGATTTTGATAGTTAATGTACAGCGCATGTACCTGATCCTTATTGTCAAATTCATTGCTCAGTGCAAGATCCATATCAAAGTTGCCGGTAAGGTTATTAAATGCATCTGCATAAGTACTGCTTTCCGCAAAGCGGATCTGACTTCTATAACCCGCCTCAATTTTTCCTGATTTTCCAATAGGAAGGGTATAGTCAGTCTGGATGTTGTAATTTCTGTTGATGCCCCACCTATTGTTGTTTTGGATGATAGGTAGCGTATTTACAGGGGTCCCGTCAATGTTGTAAATATTGGTGTTGTAGAGTTGTATATTGTCGTTATCTCCCTCAGAGAAGCTAAAGTTAAAAGTGATTTCCTCCTTAGGCCTGTTGAATTTATGGCTAAAATCCAGCGCAAGATCATAACTGCCTCCTGTACCTGTGTTGTTGTTGATGCGGTTACTCAACTCAATCGGGTTTCGGGCCGGACTAAGTTTGTTAATACTCAGACCTTCTTTTTGGTCATTGTTGCGGTTGTTGAAACCAGCCGTGAAACTCAGTACACTGCGGTCAGTCACATAATAATCTATGCCGCCTTTTAGGTTATGTCCATTTTCATTAGATCTTGAATCCGTTAGCTGATCGGCATATCTGGTAATGTTGCCGACACCATCCAGGTAGGTGATGTTATTATAGCCGCCGCCTAAACGGTTACCATACCTGTAGCTATAATTTCCATAGATATTTATCTTTTTGTTCTGGAAGCTAAGACTAGTGCTGGCATTATAATTTTCGCGGGAGCCTGCAGTAAGTGCTACCGAACCATTAAAGCCCAGTTTTTTGTTCTTTTTTAATACGATGTTGATGATGCCGGATTGGCCTTCCGCGTCATATTTTGCAGATGGATTGGTGATCAGTTCTACACTTTCAATTGAACTTGCAGGTAGTGACTGCAGGATTTGAGCAACATTGCCACCAGCGATCAGAGAAGGTTTCCCGTCAATTAGCACACGGACGCCGCTCGATCCTCTCAGGCTCACATTTCCATCAATATCAGTTTGCACTGAAGGAACGTTCTGGAGCAGATCGGAAGCAGATCCACCTTCGCTGACGAGGCTTTGGTCTACAGAAAATACTTTTTTATCTATGCCTAGCTGCATTGTACTTTTTTGTGCAGTAATTGATACCTCATTTAACACGGTTCCTTTAGAGGCTTTCATCTTGATGGTACCAAGATTAATCGTATTAGCTGCAGAAGAAATCGAAATAGAATCCCTCACCATAGTTTGGAAGCCAACATAACTCAACTTAAAAGTATATACCCCGTTTGGTATTCCGGCGATGATCAGGTTTCCATCGGCATCAGTTTGCGCACCTTTTACGACTGCCTTGGTTTTTCTATCGATGACCATCGCTGATGCGAATGGAACAGTTTCATTATTTGAAGCATCTGTCACCTTCGCAGTGATTTTACCTTCATTGGTGGTTTGAGCGTTAAGTTTTACAGTTACAATACAAATAGCAATCGTTAAAAACAGTACTTTGCACAGATAATTCATCATCTCGGATCTTTCTTTTTTCATCATATATATACAGAAGGACAAAGAAACGTTCAGGAAGTTTAAAAAAGCGGGAGTAACTATTTTATTACAGCAATTTATGATTGACTACAATTCTATTTATAATGATGAAGGCATGGATTATCTGGCTTATCGTCAATTAATCAATGAACTTTTACTGGCTGGAAAAACTACCGGTCCAGATGATTCTGAGGCCATGCTTCACTATACGAAGATGAACGTGCAGAGAATGAACAGGGTTGATAAGACCGTTCAGATTTATAAGCAATTGCAGGAAATAGTTAAGGAGCTCAAAAATTCGTACCGGTTTCTTGTAATTTCGGAAGGCTGGTGTGGTGATGCCGCTCAGATTGTGCCTGTTTTCGATAAATTGTCTGAAGTATCTGAAGATAAATTTAGACTTAGGTTTGTATTGAGGGATAAAAACCTACCCCTAATCGATACACATTTGACCAATGGAGGAAGGGCCATTCCCGTATTGCTTATATTAAACCAAGCAGGAGAGGTGGTTGCTAAATGGGGACCGAGACCTCAAATACTGCAACAATTACTTGCAGAATGGAAAAAAGAATCTGCAGATATGATGATAATCGCAGAAAAACTACACAGCTGGTACGCTAAAGACAAAACTGTGACGACTCAAAATGAACTCGCTGAGGTACTGTCAAAACTGGAGTGATTAATCTACAGAGACTGTTAAACCCTCTTGTTGCAATATTTTTCTATAGACTTCCATTTCTGTGAAAGAACCTTCCAGAACAGCACATTTTCCTTTATTATGTACTTCCCATGCAATCTTTTCTGCCTGGTTTTCTGAGTAGTCCAGATATTTCATCATACAATGTATGACATGGTCAAAAGTATTTACATCGTCATTCCAAAGTATTAAGCGATGGACGGTTTTTAACGAGGTGAGAATTTCTTCTAATGTAAACGTTTCTTCTTTTGTTTCTGTAGACATCTTACAAAAATAAGCTTATTTCAAAATAATGTTGCAGGTAAATTTTTTTTTGCCTAAAATTTGTATAAACCCCAAATATGATGCAGCGTTCAAAAATAGCCGGTATAGGATACTATGTTCCCAAAAATGTATACACCAACAATGACCTCTCCCGTTTCATGGATACGAATGACGAATGGATACAGGAACGTACGGGCATCAAGGAGCGCCGATTCGCCGACCGTCTAGAAGAAACTACCACTACAATGGGGATTGAAGCGGCTAAGGTCGCAATTGAACGTGCTGGCATCACTGCACAGGATGTGGATTTTATCATATTTGCAACACTCAGTCCTGATTATTATTTCCCGGGATGTGGTGTGTTGCTGCAAAGGGAGATGAAGATGAAGGAGATCGGAGCACTGGATATCCGGAATCAATGTTCTGGATTTGTGTATGCTCTTATCGGTGGCCGATCAGTTCATTAAAACGGGCATGTATAAAAATATATTCGTAGTAGGGAGTGAGAAGCATTCTTTTGCGATGGATTTTGAAACCAGAAGCCGGAATGTCTCTGTGATATTTGGAGATGGTGCGGGAGCGGTAGTTTTGCAACCAACACAGCGGGAAAACCAGGGGATATTGAGTACTCATTTGCACAGTGATGGTGCGGATGCAGAAATCCTGGCCATGTTTTATCCCGGCTCCAATGCCAATAAATGGTTAAAAGATAAACCGGGTTATCCAGATCAGGAATTAGGGGGCTTGTATATGACAACTGAACAATTGGAAAGTGGTGCAGCGCTGCCATATATGGATGGGCCGGCAGTCTTTAAGAAAGCGGTGGTCAAATTTCCTGAAGTGATCAACGAGGCTCTTCATGCGAATGATCTGAGTGCCTCAGACATTGATCTTCTGGTTCCTCATCAGGCAAACCTAAGGATCAGCCAGTATGTCCAGCAAATGCTGTCCCTCCCCGACGAAAAGGTATTTAATAACATTCAGAAGTATGGCAATACTACCGCTGCTTCTGTACCCATAGCCCTTTGTGAAGCATGGGAAGCGGGAAAAATTAAAGAAGGAGACTTGATTTGCCTGGCAGCATTTGGCTCCGGATTCACCTGGGCGAGTGCATTGATCCGCTGGTAATCCTAACTTCCTTTTGCAGATCTTGTCATTTTTTCAAAGGCATCCCACATTTCATTTGGAATCGCTTCAAGACCATTAAATTGACCTGCACCCTGCAACCATTCTCCGCCATCAATGCTGATCACCTCACCGTTGATATATCCGGCAAAATCACTAATTAGAAAAGCAGCTAAATTGGCCAGTTCCTGATGGTCGCCGACGCGTTTCAAGGGTACGCGATTTTTAAAGTCGAATTTTTCTGCCAGATCTCCGGGAAGCAATCTTTCCCAGGCTCCCTTTGTCGGAAAAGGTCCGGGAGCAATCGCATTTGTCCTTATGCCATATTTCCCCCATTCTACCGCAAGTGATCTGGTCATAGCCAGTACGCCACCTTTTGCACATGCAGAAGGAACAACGTAAGCGGAGCCGGTAAATGCATAGGTGGTCACAATGTTGAGTATGCTTGCGGCCTGTTTTTCCTTGATCCAGTGCTTTCCAAAGGCCAGTGTGCAATTTACTGAGCCTTTAAGCACGATGTCTATGATGGTCGAAAATGCATTGGCCGATAAGCGCTCCGTAGGAGAAATGAAATTTCCTGCAGCATTATTTAGCAGGCCATCTACTTTACCAAAGGCTTTGACGCTTTCCGACAATACTTGTTCTACTTGCTCATATTCCCTCACGTCGCATGCTACTGCCAATACTTTTCCGCCAGTCTCCTTTTCCATCTCTCCAGCTGTTTTCTGAAGCACATCCAGTTTTCTGCTGGTAATTACAAGGTTCGCTCCCAGTTTTAGAAAATAGGTGCCCATGGCTTTTCCAAGGCCTGTGCCACCTCCAGTAATTACATATGTTTTTCCTTTAAGGGCGTCGTCTCTGAGCATTGGCTGATTAAACATGGCTTATTTCTTTTGAAGATTGTCTATGATCGTTTTTAAGATGCTGCGTGTTGCAGGAGACCACCATTGTTTGAGCATTTCATCTAATGCTTCACGCCGGTCTGCACCAGCAATCAGTTCTTTTCTGATGCTGAGCTTACTCTGTTCCCAGGTGTTGCGTTCCATTGCCATGTATTTCCTGATCTTACGCTCCGCAGCAGTAAGTATGCTTGCCGGATTTACGATCTCGTCCACAAGTCCAATTTTCAAAGCCTCTTCAGGACTGAATAATTTACCCTCAAGCAAACTCCGGTGTGCATTGGCCTGTCCAATCCAAAAGGCATAAAGGTTGAAAATGCTGTTTGGTACAATAATTCCTACAGGGACTTCATTCAGTCCGATAATATATTGACCTTCCGCCATGATCCGGTAGTCACAAGCTAAGGCAATTACGCAGCCGCCTGCCGGACTGTGTCCGTTTACTGCAGCTACTAATGGCTTTTTAAAAGCGGTAATTGTAGCTACGAAGTCCAAAAACAGGTTCCAGAAAGCAGATACTTCGGTTTCGCCATAATTATACAGCTCTATGAGATCCAGGCCCGCAGAAAAGAAATTTTCTTTTCCGGTAATGATGACTCCTGCGATATTCTGATCCAGTGAAATATTTCTCAGCATATCGTTCAGTTCGGTGATCATCTCGCCATTCAAGGCGTTAGACCTGCCTCTGTCTAAGGTAATGATGGCGAGATGGTCTTTTATACTAACTTTGATGGTGTTCATTTCAGGATTTATTTTACTTCATAAGTGTATACGGCTCTGCCGAGATTTCCCAGCATATCTATACCTTCTACTACAACGCGATAAGTGCCAGGTTCGTTTGCATTATAAAAAGTAAACTGACCTTTACCTGTCTCATTGGTTACGATGTGAGGTGCCCAGAAGACTGTAGTTCTGGCGTCTGCAGTGTTATTCGGTACATCATATTTAGGTGAATAGAATTCGCGTGGAGCATAATATCCCTTTGGAGCATAAGTTGTAATTCCTGGTACAAATCTAGTTCCTCCGGAAAGCCCGCCACCTCTTTTTGTGGTAATGATCAATAAGCCCCCTCCACCGTTCATACCATAGATCGCGGTATTGCCGATGGATTTTAATACTTCGATACTTTCCACATCCATTGGGTTAATGTTGTCTAGCATTTCGCCCTCCATAGTCATGCCGTCCAGCACAATCTTCATCGGAGTATCGCCGTTTCTCAACAAATAAGGTATACCACCTTTAATGATGAGTCCGGCTACACGTCCTTGAAGACACATGGAAAGTGTAGCGCAGGTGCTGAGCTGTTCTGCAGTAATCACGGCGTCTGCACGGCCAGCACCGTTCAGATTCGCAGAATTAGGTGCCTGATTCTTTTTCTCTACAATCTTTACCTCTTTTAAAGTAAATGTCTTTTCAAGTAAGCCTCTTCTTGTAAGCTCGTCAAAGTAATTGCTGCTCTTTGTCAGGTAGCCTGATAAGGCTTCATTAACATTGATCTCTATATCTCCGTTATTCTTGTTCCTGGTAATGATTTGTCCGTCTGATACATCAAGTTTGATGTCTACACTTGCTTTGTTTTTTGCATTCCTGGCCTGCACAATAAACTTGGTACTGTCATTGAAAGCCATAGGTTCAAAGCTGAAACGGCCTTTTTCATCCGTAAGGGTGTCAATCGCAAAAAATCCTCCGGAGGAAGAAAATATTGAAACTTTGCTCTTCTCGACAGGTTTGCCTCCATAAGTTGTTATTGTACCGCTGATCTTTAAGCCTTTTTCTGGTTGATACCTCACAATGGGGGGCAAGTCTGCAATTATATTTTTCCAGAGAAATCTTCTCCAGCCTTGTGTCAGCAGCAGATTATCGAGTTCCTGCTGAGTCTTATCGTCATCTTTCAGGAAGTAATAGTTGGGTTTTTCGATATAACCCATTAAGTCGGAAGTCAGCAATAAATTGCTGAATATGTTGCTTTCGTTTTCTTCATCTGGTTTTACTGCAGACATATTCGTTACTGAAGCTGAAAAGCTTCCATTTACTGGTTTGTCAGTAAATGTTGCCTGGAGGTCAATGTCTACCTTCTCCTTCCTGGAATAGCTTTGTTTGGCAGTAGTTATATTCAGGTTGATTTTATCCTGCGGATTTTTAACGAATATCAGACGTTCGCATATGGGTATGTTGTTTTCTGAAAATAAAGTAAACTGGACAATCCCGGAAGGGAAATCCTTCTTGGGAATACTGGTCGTGAAGATCTGTTTTGAGGAAGAGGCTTTGGCTACGAAATAAACATTTCCGTTGTGCTGGGCAATTAGTTTCAATTCTCCTTTTCCTATCAGATTCTCTGATAAAAGCACTTTAGCAATTAGATTTTCACCTGAATTGTTTACAGTTAGTAAATATCCGCTGGGCTGTGGCTTAGGCAGTGGTACGTTACTTTCGGAACCATCAGGGAACTTTACTTTAGCCGCATAGGTTTTGCCAGGCTGCGGATTAATGATAAAGCTTCCCATTCCAAGATGCTGGGTTGTAAATTTATTTACCTCAATGCCCTCATTATCTATGATAGTTCCCGAAACGTCCTGTCCAAGTCCTGCAATATTTATTGCCTTGATCCCGATTTTATTGGGAAGGTTTTCAATAAAATTACCGCTTTCGGGAAAAAACTGGACATCTACTGCATTGGAAGTAGCAGTGACAGGAATATCTTTCGTTACCTTTTTATTTTCCGGAAGTGCAATGGTGGCTACAATCTTTCCCGACTTGTAAATTGCCGGTTGTGCATTCAGGAAACTGATGTTTACTTCTCCCTGCTCATTGGTTGTGGCCTTTCCTTTCGCCAGGCTCCGGAAGTTGAGCTGTACATCATAGTTAACATCTTTTAATGCATATGGCGCACCCTTTTTGTCTGTAAACTTAATATTTGCCTCTACTTTATCGCTCGTGTTTTGTTTACTAAAAGTGTAAGTTGTGCTGGTAAAGACTTCATTTACCCAGGAATTTCCGATCTTAATCGTCTTGTCGAAGAAAAAATCAGTGCCCGTATTGCGCATCCATTGTGTATAGGCCCGTATGCGGTAGTTGCCTTCTTTTAAGCTGTCAGGAAGTTTAAAATCTCCCCAGGTCAGTCCCGAAATCAAAGGTAGCTTAATTTGTTTTTTTAAGGAATCTTTTTCGTTGATCAGTTCCACGTATAGTGATCCGCTTACTTCCGAGGGTTTGGAAGTATTTGCATTAATCACATAGGCCTTAAACCAAATGTCATCACCGATGGCGTAATAAGGTTTATCCAGATGGAGGTATACTTTTTCCTGTGGATACTTTTCATTATAAACTTCCATCTTTTTTAACAATGCACTAAAAGGATCGTCATCCGCACTGTAAGCGAGGATGATCAGGCATCCGATAAGCAGAAAAAGAGGCAGTGCCGATCTAAGTTTCATAGGTAGGAGCATTAGCAAAATAAATGCCTCAATATACGAATATTGAGGCACATAATTCTAAAAACTTAGTTACATCGGGTCAGCTAGAATTTATTCTTCCACATCATACTTTCAACAGGCTTGGTAGTTTTGTTGTTATATTTTGCGTTATTCTTCGTATTGTACATTGTCTGTATATCACCTTCTACTGTAAAATAGATCAATTGTCCTATCGGCATGCCAGCATAAATCCGTACCGGCTGGGCACAGGAAATTTCAAGTGTCCAGGTATTGCAGAAGCCCACATCACCTTTACCCGCAGTTGCATGGATGTCTATTCCCAGTCTCCCTGTACTGGATTTTCCTTCCAGAAAGGGGATGTGTGCATGCGTCTCGGTATACTCCAGCGTTACACCCAGGTAAAGTGTTCCGGGATGGAGTACATAACCCTCTTTAGGGATTTCAAAATGATCGATCTGATTGTGAGATTTGGCATCCAGGATCCGGTCTTTATAAGTTGCCAGATACTTCCCTAAGTGGACATCATAGGAGTTTGTGCCAAGGCAATCTGGTTTAAAAGGCTCTATTATAATGGTTCCTTTTTCTATTTCTTCAAGAATTCTTTTGTCTGACAGTATCATTGTTTGGGGTAATAAAACGCTCGTATTGTTGCCGGTAAGCAATAAGTTTCACAGCACTCCGGTATTTGGACGAAATTATGATTAATTTAAGATACTTTTGCATAGTTATTTCTAAAATAGACATGCCTGTAGTTTTTAACAAAAACATTGATGACGATGCCATACTTGCGGTATGGAAGATCGAGGAGACAGAAGAGCAGTTGATTTCCGGACTGCAGCTGAAACAGCATGAACTGGATTTCATTTCTTCTCTGAACAATGGCAAACGTCTACTTCATTGGCTCAGTACCCGCGTATTGTTGAGGACAATGCTAAATACGGCCGAGTATATTGATTGTCGCATGGACGATCATGGTAAGCCTTATTTGCCAGATCTCGGTTATGAAATTTCTCTAAGCCATTCCTATGATTATGCTTCAGTTATGATCAGTAAAACTAAAAAGGTGGGGGTGGATATAGAACTCATCAAGCACAAGATCAGAGGTATCAGGCAGAAATTTCTTTCAGATGCTGAATTAGCCCAAAAGCAGATTGGTGATAACCTGGATGGCTTATATGTTTGCTGGTGTGCCAAAGAAGCCATTTTTAAATGGAATGGACGTAAAGGTCTGGAATTTAAAAAAGACATTCACATTCAACCTTTCAAGTTAAAAGATGAGGGTAGTCTGACCGCATCGGTCGATCTGCCGGAAGGGACCATAATGCTTACAGTTCATTACTTTAAAACCAACGACGGTTATATGCTTGGGTATGTAGCCGGCTAGCCTTTTCTTTTAGAAGACATGAATAAGAAAGTTAAATTTATTGATTGGGGACTAACGGACTATCAATTTGCCTGGAACCAGCAGGAACAGCTCTTTGAGCAGACCATTGCAATAAAGACAAAAAACAGGACAAGCGAAACGCAATTGGATACACCTAATTCTCTGGTGTTTTGCGAACATCCTCATGTTTATACCTTAGGCAAGAGTGGCAAGCCAGAAAATCTCCTGCTCGATGAGCAGGGCCTGAAAGACAAACATGCAAGCTATTATAAAATAAACCGCGGCGGAGACATAACTTACCATGGACCCGGCCAGATCGTCGGCTATCCGATCCTGGACCTCGATAATTTTTTTACTGATATCCATCTCTATCTGCGGATGCTTGAAGAAGCAGTGATACTAACTTTAAAGGATTATGGCATCGAGGCGGGTCGCTATCCCGGTTTTACCGGAGTTTGGCTAGACGCGGATAATAACAAAGCACGGAAAATCTGTGCAATGGGAGTGAGGTGCAGCAGGTGGGTCACTATGCATGGTTTCGCATTCAATGTAAATGCCGATCTGGACTATTTTAAGAACATTGTCCCTTGCGGAATAGATGATAAAGCGGTCACTTCCATGCGTGCAGAGTTGGGGCACGAACTGGATATGGAGCTGGTCAAAAGCAAACTAAAGAATCATATTGCGGATCTTTTTCAGATGGAATTGACCTAAAATTTTATTTTTAAAAAATACGGCCTGAATTTTGATTAATACGAACAAAGATTTTTTTTACGTAAATTAAAACTCAAAACCCTATGGAAAACGCTGATTACTCTGCTGTTGGTGCCGGATTTGGCATCGGAATGTTTATTTTTTGGTTACTAATTCTTGTGCTGATCTACGGATCGCTATGGAAAATTTTTGAAAAAGCAGGAAAGCCGGGATGGGCTGCAATTATTCCTATCTACAATTTAATTGTCCTTCTCGAAATTGTTGGGAAGCCAACAATCTGGATTCTTTGGTTGCTGATCCCTTGCGTGAATATCGTATTTGCAGTATGGCTGACCAATCTCTTAAGTAAAAGTTTTGGCAAAACGGAAGGTTATACTGTCGGTATGATCATTTTGCCTATCGTTTTCTATCCAATGCTTGGATTTGGAAGTGCAAGGTACCTCGGCCCCTCAGCTGCTGAAGCAAATGGAGGATTGAATAACTTTAATAATCCGAATAACCCATTTGGGAATAACCCGTTTGGTGCAAATGATCCATTCAACAAACCTCCTACCACTCCGGGAGTCTAATTGAATTTATTGATGTTTACATCACATTTATTGTCCGTATGGTCTTCTTTTTTAGATCGTACGGACAATTTTTTAATACCCTGTCCCTTTAAATATGTTACCGGACTGGATTGCCCAGGCTGCGGTTTCCAGCGTTCATTTATACTGCTGATCAAAGGAGAATGGATGAAGAGTTTCCAAATGTATCCCCCTACTGTTTTTATTCTTCTCAGCATCTCCATCGCACTCTTTGTCAGGTATGGACTGAAGAAGAAAAACGATCCCTTAATTAAAGTACTTTATCTCATTACAGGTACGGTGATCGTAGCAAGTTATGTGGTAAAAATGTTTCTGCCCCATATTCATTGAGGATTCTGTGTTTTTTAATCCATTATAGTTAATATTGGGCATAATAAAAAATACAGTTTATGGGACAAAAGTTGAGTTATCTGGCCTTAGGCGATTCTTACACCATAGGTGAGGCCGTTGAACAAGCGGAAAGTTTTCCATATCAACTGGCAGATCAGTTAAGAGCCCGTGAAATTGATATAGAAGAGCCTGTTGTCATCGCAAAAACAGGCTGGACTACAAGCGAGTTGCAGGCTGCCATCAAATCTGCGGCTTTAGAACGGGAGTTCGATTTTGTTACTTTACTTATCGGTGTAAACAACCAATACCGAAAGGAATCTTTAGAAGTCTATCGCGAGCAATTCCGTGCATTGTTGAACACGGCCTTGCAGTTTGCCGCTGATGATAAATCCCGTGTTTTCGTTGTTGCCATTCCCGATTGGGGCGTGACTCCTTTTGGTATCCAAAGTGGAAGGGGAATGGAACTCATAGCGGAAGAGATTGACGCTTTTAATGCCGTAAATAAAACCGAAACTTTGCTGTCCGGTATCAGCTATACTGATATTTCTGCAGATTCACGTTTAGCATTATCCGACTCAGGTTTAATTGCTACAGATGGATTACATCCTTCAGGTAAAATGTATCGGGATTGGGCAACAAAGCTGAGCGATAACTTATACTCCGCGCTAAAATAACTTATGCCATCGAGGTGATATAATTGTAATCCTTCACTATCGTCCTCAGGAAATTCAGTTCATTCATGCCTTCTGGTATACTTAAGGACAGATGAGAAGAGATCCTGGCCGCCATGGTATAGATCAGGTCCGGATTATTCGTTTTATTGAAAGTGATGAGTACTTCATGCACTAGTTCCATATCCCTGTCAGATAATTCGTTGACATTGTGAAACACCGGGACATATTCTTCTTCAACTGGACTAAAAGCAATATGCTCAAAACCTGTGCGTGGCACGGTTCTGATTACTGTTGTTCCCGCTACGATATCTCCGATCCGTTGTTTTTTATCTGAAACGGCAATGCAGATTAGACCCCCAATCTGTCCGGTTAGAACAAAATCGACCAGTCTGAATACCCATCTGATAAAATACTGACCTATAGTAGGCTGTCCGCCATCCAGGCTGATCACTTTAATCTTCATCAGCCTCTTTCCTATGCTCTGCCCATTCATGAAGATCTCACAAACGAGATTGTAGAAGACATAGCCGCCAAAATAGATTCCGAGCACCACATATAAGATGTAGGGAGAGCTTCCGCTCAGTCCGGATAGACCAGTCATGATCACCAGCAGGATAAAAAGAAGGTATAGGCCAATAAAGCAGGCCAGATCGATGAGCCTCGCGGCAATTCTTTCTCCAAGGCCCGATACCGGATAGTCTATCTCGACGTGTTGACTCGTGTTTATTTTGACACTTTCCATAGATCTCAAATATAATATTGTTTATTTTATTCTTGTAAAATTGTTTTTTATGGTATTTTAACCAAAAATTACACGCCCGTCAATCTATGAGAGAGTCTTTATTTGTAAAGCAGAATTCCGCCAAATGGAAAGCTTACGAAGAAATGCAGTCATCCAATCCTGATGAACTTGCCGAACGTTTCATAGACATCACCAATGACCTTGCCTACGCAAAGACTTTCTATCCAAAATCAAAGACCACCGCTTATCTCAATGGCATTGCGGCGATGCTCCACCAGTCCATTTATAAGAATAAAAAGGTAGAGAGCAACATATTCATTAACTTCTGGAAGCTGGAACTGCCAGGTCTGTTTTATACTTACCGCATGCCACTGCTGTATGCTTTTCTCTTTTTCCTTATATCTTCACTGATCGGCGCCTTATCGGCCAGGTACGATGATACCTTTGTAAGGCTCATCCTTGGCGACAGCTATGTTAACATGACCAATGAAAACATAGCTAAAGGTGATCCCTTTGGGGTTTACAAACAGCAGGGCGAAGTCATGATGTTTCTTATGATCGCCGGCAATAATATTTATGTGTCCCTGGTAATGTTTGTCAGCGGCGTCTTTCTCTCCATAGGGCCGGTATTTTTTATCCTGAAGAATGGGGTTATGCTGGGCTCTTTTGAATATTATTTCTTCAGCAAGGGCCTGGGACTCGAATCTGTCCTGGTCATCTGGATTCATGGAACGTTGGAGATCTCGGCCATAATCATTGCTGGAGGTGCCGGACTGGTCCTTGGGCATGGCCTCCTCTTTCCTAAAACATTCACTCGCTTCCAGGCTTTTCAGCGCAGTGCGAAAGACGCCACTAAGATCGCCCTCGGCATCTTGCCCATCATCGTCCTCGCCGCCATATTTGAAAGTTTCATCACCCGCCATACGGAAATGCCGGTTTGGCTCAGCGTCTCTATATTGGCAGGCTCGGCGTTTTTCATGATCTGGTACGTCATTATTTATCCCATAAAACTCAAACGAAAGCAAATTATATCATGATACAAAAAGTAGAATTCAGAAAGATCCGGGATTTTGGAGAGATCATCAGTGATACTTTTCTTTTTATGAAGCAGAACTTCAAGCCTTTGTTTAAGGCCTTCTTTTACCTTTGCGGTTTCTTTCTGCTGGCAGCGATGATTTCGACAATCCTTCAGCAGATCGGTATGCAGAAGGTAATCAACGATGGCTTCGTGTTCCGTTCAGATACGAGTGTCTGGAACACCATACTCGCACGTGTCTTTACCTTTCAGTATTTCCTGGCTATCCTGTTCAATTTTATCGGCTACACTTCTATCTATGTCGCCATTAATAGCTTCATCGCGCTTTATGTAGAGAAAGACGGGGTTGCGCCTACTGTCGAACAGGTGTGGGCTTATTTTAAATTCTACTTTCTGCGGGTCATGGGGAGCACACTGTTGCTTTCGCTCTGTATGATCCTTTGCCTGGCTGCATGCGTTATCCCATTTGTGTACATATTCCCGGCAATGTGTTTGTTCTATCCCATCATGATCATAGAAAATGCCGACTTCTCTTATTCCTTCAGCAGGTGCTTTAAACTCCTAAAGGATCAATGGTGGGTTACCGCAGCTACCATATTTGTACTGTGGCTCATCACCTATGCCACTATGGCTTTCGCGTCGATGCCTGCTGTAATTATTGGCCTCATCAGTGGCTTTACCCAGGGGGCTAAGACCATGTCTACAGTTATGGTGGTGGTCACTACAGTTATTCAGTACCTCTGCTACGTCTTCCTGGTCATTCCTATGATCGGTACTTCGCTGTGCTATTTCAACCTGGTAGAACGTCAGGAAAATACCGGACTGCTAGACCGTATAGATCAGTTGGGCAAGCCTGATGCCAATTTAAACATCAGTCCTGAGGAGTACTAGTTATGCGCATTGCCCTGTTGTGTGTCTTCTTTCTTTGCTTGGGAATGCCGGCTTCTTTTGCTGATACAACAAAGGTGTCAGATAAACGCCATGTTGTGGTACGCTTGGATAGCACTAAGCTTACCCTGCGAAGTTTTGATGCAGCAAGGCTAAAAACTTACAAATCCCAAAAGGACTTTATTTATGACGATGCGGCACCGGAGGGCGAGAGTCTTTGGGATCGTTTCTGGAAATGGTTCTGGAGATTGGTGAACCGTATCTTTGCTGATGAGGTTTCCGGAAAACTTATCAAATACCTGGTCATAGGTGCATTTGTGGTTCTGGTGGCCTTCATCGTTACAAAGTTGAGCGGCCTTAATCTGATGATGTTTTCAAAGCGTTCTAAACCGGTTACTGTTCCTTACTATGAGACGGAAGATAATATCCATGAGCTTAATTTTGCCGAGGAGATTGATAAAGCAACTTCAGTTGCCAACTATCGGCTTGCAATCCGCTTATTTTACCTGCTTTCGCTCAAAAAACTGAGCGACCGTCACCTGATCCACTGGTTGCCGGAAAAGACCAACCAGCATTATCTGGAGGAACTGAAAGATGAACAGAAAAGGGCGCAGTTTGCTACAATCACCCGGCAGTTTGAATATGTCTGGTATGGCGAGTTCATGATCAATAAAGAGGTTTTTAACCAGTTCAAGACTTCCTTTGAACAATTTAATGCAGACTTGTCATGAAAGGCCTGAGAAGATACCTCATCGCCAGTGCCATCCTGCTGATCGGCTACCTGGTCGCACAGTACTTTCGGCCAGTGCCTACAGACTGGAGCCCAACCTATCTAAAGGAGGACAAAATTCCTTTCGGTACCTTTATTCTGTATCAACAGCATGAACAGCTTTTTCCGGGAGCGGAGGTGCTGACCACCAATAGGAGGTTATATAACAATTTAAAAGGAAAGCGCTTCAGTAACACGAATCTGCTGCTGCTGGGGACTGCGGTAGATATAGATAAAAATGACCTGAAGGAATTACTCCGCTTTGTGAGGGCAGGCAATACGGTGCTCATCGCTTCGTTTGAGAGAAGCCCTGCTATAGCGAAATTTTTCTCAGTTTCTTCTACATCTTCCTTTGATTATGCCAGGAAGAAGAGCGTCGCCATTAATTTCACCAACCCTAGGTTATACAAGAAAGAGGGTTATACTTTCGATAAAGGACTGGGGGATCAGTTTTTCAGTAAATTCGATAGCCTAAATGCGGTAGTACTGGGCAGCAATGCTGGTGGGAAAGCAAACTTCCTCAAGTATCCCATCGGTAAAGGTGCAGTTTATTTTTTGCCAAATCCACAGCTTCTGAGTAATTATAGCCTCCTTAAACCTTCTGGTGCTGATTACGCGGGCAAGGTATTGTCCTATCTGCCTCAAGCCAAAACATTCATTTGGGACGAATTCAATACAAGAGCATTTGAACAGGATACCTCTGTTTTAAGGGTCATTTTTGGCAATCAGATGTTGCGATGGGGCTATTACCTGGCACTTTTTGGCCTGGTCGCATTCGTTTTGTATGAAATGAAAAGGAGACAACGCATCATTCCCATTATCGAGCCACTGAGCAATTCCTCGGTCGACTTCGTTAAAGTCGTAGGTAAGGTATATTACCAACAGCGCAACAACCAGGATATTGCCAGCAAAAAAATGAACTACCTGCTGGAGCATATTCGCAGTACTTATCATCTAAAGACTACAGAATTGGATCCAGAACTAGAAGCGAAGCTTGCACATCGATCTGGAGTTTCAGAAGATGTCATCACTCCAATTTTTAAAGTTATGCGGCAGATCCGAAATGGAACACAGGTGGATGATCAAATGCTCATCAGCTTTAATAAATTAACAGAACAATTTTATCAACAATCTCAATAAGATATGGAAACGGAAATGTTTAACGAAAGAACGGATTTAAGTCAACTCAATATAGCGGTAGAACAGATCAGGAAAAGTCTGGGCAGCATCATCATCGGACAGCATGAAACCATCGAATTCCTGATTGCGGGCTTGCTGGCAGATGGACACATCCTGTTGGAAGGTGTTCCGGGCGTAGCCAAAACGCTCAGTGCGAAACTGGTAGCCAAAAGTATTGAGGCTTCGTTTTCCAGAATCCAGTTCACACCCGATCTGATGCCCTCTGATGTATTGGGTACCTCTGTATTCGACCCCCGTACCTCAACTTTTGAATATAGAAAGGGCCCTATATTCGGCCATATTGTTCTGGTTGATGAGATCAATCGTGCGCCTGCAAAAACACAATCTGCCTTATTTGAGGTCATGGAAGAAAGACAGATCACGGTAGATGGGCATACTTATCCAATGGATGAACCTTTTATGGTATTAGCTACGCAGAACCCAATAGAGCAGGAGGGAACATACCGCCTGCCGGAAGCACAGTTAGACCGTTTTCTCTTCAAAATAGAAGTGAAATATCCCACACTTGAAGAGGAGATCCAGATCCTGGAAAACCAGCATCACCAAAAGCTGGATGTGGAAATTGCCGAAGTAAAGCCTGTGCTGAGCATCGCGCAGATCAAATCTTGTCGCGATATCATCAAAGCTTTACATGTGGAATCTAAGCTCATAGCTTATGCAGCAAAAATTGTGCATGAAACACGGAGTAACAAATCCCTGTACCTTGGTGCGTCGCCCCGTGCTTCTCTTGCACTTATTAACAGTGCTAAAGCAATAGCAGCAATGCAAGGTCGTGATTTTGTGACACCGGAGGACATCATAAAGGTGGCTGCCCCAGTGCTTGCACACCGGATCATGCTTACACCCGATAAAGAGATGGAAGGGCTCAGTGCGGCCGATGTTGTTGCACAGATCATCCAGAAAATAGAAATTCCCCGATAAACAGGATCACCTTGAAATATCTTTTCAGCACATATTATAAGGAGTTGTTTTTAAATAAACGGCTTTTCATCGCCATAGGGGTCTGCGTTTCACTATTTCTATTGGCATTTTTCCTGCCATGGCTTGGTGATGTTCCCTTTTTTGCTTTTTGGATTTTCATCGCTTTACTGATACTCGACATCATCTTGCTTTTCAGACAGCAAAAGGCGGTCTTCGCCAGGAGGGATCTGCCGGAGCGGCTAAGCAATGGAGATGAGAATGAACTCAGTATTTATATTGAAAGTTTCTATGCTTTTGGTACCAGGATCGGGATCATTGATGAGATTCCTTTTCAGTTTCAAAAGCGTGATCTCTGGTTTGAGACCAGCTTGAAGTCTCAGGCCCATAAAACCATTGCTTACCAGCTGCGCCCTACCAAAAGGGGAGAATACATATTTGGAATGCTTCGCTTATATGTGCAATCGCCCCTGGGCCTGGTCAGTCGACGATTCAATTTTGGTACAGAGACGACAGTGTCGGTTTATCCTTCATTTCTGCAATTACGTAATTATGAACTTATGGCCATTTCCAATAGGTTGCACGAAGTAGGTATTAAAAAAATCAGGCGTATTGGCCACAGTATGGAATTTGATCAGGTTAAAAACTATGTGCAAGGCGATGATTACCGTACGGTCAACTGGAAGGCTACGGCACGCCGGGGCGAACTGATGGTCAATTCCTTTACCGATGAAAAGGCCCAGCACGTCTACAGCGTAATTGATAAATCGAGGGCCATGAAAATGCCTTTTGAAGGAATGACGCTACTAGACTATGCCATTAACGCAAGCCTGGTACTTTCAAATGTGGCCCTGCTCAAAGAAGATAAAGCCGGATTGATCACCATATCTGAAAAAACAGGTAGTATGGTACTTGCCGATAGGCGACCAGCGCAACTGGGCAGGATCATGAATGTGTTATATAAGGAAAAAACACGCTATCTGGAAACCAATATGGAAGCACTTTACACCAGCATCCGCGGTTTGGTCAAACAACGTAGCTTGATCGTGTTCTATACTAATTTTGAGAGCATGTCTGCATTGAATCGGCAACTGCCTTTCTTAAAACGTATAGCCCGGTTCCACCTCCTTTTGATCGTCTTTTTTGAGAATACTGAATTGAAAGCCCTTACGGCAAAGCCGGTAGGCAATGTGGAGGACATCTATATCAATACCATTGCAAGCAAGTTTGCCTATGAAAAAAAGCTGATGGTAAAGGAACTGGCCAAACATGGGATTCTAAGCATTCTTACGCCACCAGATAACCTAACCATCAATGTCGTTAACCGATATCTCGCTATAAAAGCACAGCAGAAGATCTAGCATTCAGGTAAACTGATCGGAATATTGGTGGCCAGTCCGCCGTCTGAGGTTTCTTTATATTTTGAATTCATGTCGAGGGCAGTCTCCCACATTGTGTTCACTACGGCGTCCAGGCTGACTTTTGCTTTGTCGGGATTACTTTGTAAGGCGAGCTGACTTGCCGTAATTGCTTTGATGGCCCCCATCGTATTCCTTTCAATGCAGGGGATCTGCACCAGTCCACCGATAGGGTCGCAGGTGAGCCCCAGATGATGTTCCATGGCGATCTCTGCAGCCATCAGCACTTGTCGCTGTGAACCGCCCAGGCATTCGGTCAATGCAGCAGCTGCCATCGCAGAGGACACACCAATCTCGGCCTGACAACCGCCCATTGCTGCAGATATCGTTGCACCTTTTTTAAAGATGCTGCCGATCTCAGAGGCACAGGCAATAAACTGAATAATTTTTTCTTCTGTAAAGCCATCGCAGAAAGCGATATAGTATTGGAGTACAGCCGGGATTACTCCCGCAGCACCATTGGTCGGGGCTGTTACTACCCTTCCAAATGAAGCATTTTCCTCATTTACGGCAAGAGCAAAGCAACTTACCCAATCGAGGGTATAGTTAAAGCCGTTGCCTCCACTTCTGATCCCCATCACCCAACTCTCATAATCAGTATATGTATTACTTCCTATCAGACGCTTATTCAGGGCCGCAGCCCGCCTGCCTACATTCAGTCCGCCAGGTAAGAACCCGGAAGTATGGCAACCCCTGAAAATACACTCCTTCATTACGTTGAAATGCTGCATAATGCCCTTCCTGGTTTCCACCTCTGTACGCCATGCCAGTTCATTTTCCATCACCACTTCAGAGACTTTCAGTCCCGTGGTCATGCACCAATGCCAGAGGTCATTTGCTTTCTCTACGGGGAAAGGAAGTTCTACTTGCTCTTTTTCATTCCCACTTTCTCCTTCTTTCACCACAAATCCACCACCTATAGAATAATAGGTCTCGGAAATAGCTTTACCTGAATTCAGGAATGCTTGGAAGGTCACAGCATTGGGGTGAAAAGGCAAGCTTTCAAAAAACAGAAAAATCAGGTCTTCATCATAGTCGAAAGACAATAGTTTTTCGCCCGCAAGCCTGATCAATTGATCCTTTTTAATCGAATCTACGGTAGCGTCAATGGCATTGACATCAAAGGTTACAGGATCCCCCCCATTAAGCCCAAGTAGGATCGCAATATCTGTACCGTGCCCTTTACCTGTCTTAGCAAGGGAACCATAGAGCAGTATCTTTACCTGTTCAACTTCGTTTAATACACCCTGCTGTTTCAGCGAGGTTGTAAATTGCTGTGCTGCTCTCCATGGCCCAAGTGTATGTGAACTTGAAGGCCCTATTCCTATTTTAAAAATATCAAATACCGATATCTGTTCCCTTTGCATGGCACAAAGCTAAATAAAAAAACCCGCCATTAAAGCGGGTTCTTTGTAAGCTATTTGTGATGGATGATTACATCATGCCGCCCATACCGCCGCCGCCCATTGGAGGCATACCACCACCAGCTGGTGCATCTTCCGGATCATCAGCCAATACACATTCTGTAGTTAACAACATAGCTGCGATAGAAGCTGCATTTTCTAATGCTACACGGCTTACTTTAGTAGGATCGATAACACCTGCACCAATTAAGTTTTCATATATATCAGTACGTGCATTGTAACCGAAGTCAGCTTTGCCTTCTTTAACTTTTTGAACTACGATAGAACCTTCAATACCTGCGTTTTCGCAGATTTGACGCAATGGCTCTTCGATAGCACGACGGATGATCTGGATACCAGTAGTTCTCATCTTCGTTAGCACCTTTCAGGTCTAGCTAAAGCTTCAACTGCACGGATGAAAGCAACACCACCACCTGCAACAATACCTTCTTCAACAGCCGCACGGGTTGCATGTAAAGCATCATCAACACGGTCTTTTTTTTCTTTCATTTCAACTTCAGATAGCAGCACCGACATATAAGTACAGCAACACCACCAGATAATTTAGCTAAACGCTCTTGTAATTTTTCTTTATCGTAATCAGAAGTAGTCGTTTCGATCTGAGCTTTGATCTGGTTAACGCGGCCTTTGATATCTTCTGATTGACCAGCACCGTTAATGATAGTAGTGTTGTCTTTATCAATAATGATTTTTTCAGCAGTACCTAAGTAAGTAAGGTCAGCATTTTCTAATTTGTAACCTCTTTCTTCAGAAATAACAGTACCACCAGTTAAGATAGCGATATCTTCCAGCATTGCTTTACGACGGTCACCAAAACCAGGAGCTTTAACAGCAGCAACTTTCAGTGAGCCACGGATTTTGTTAACTACTAAAGTAGCTAAAGCTTCGCCATCAAGGTCTTCAGCAATGATCAACAAAGGTTTGCCAGTTTGAACTTGTTTTTCCAAGATAGGCAAGCAATTCTTTCATGAAGATGATTTTTTTATCGTAGATCAGAATGTAAGGGTTTTCCAATTCAGCTTCCATTTTATCAGCATTGGTTACAAAGTATGGAGAAAGGTAACCACGGTCAAACTGCATACCTTCAACTGTTTTAACTTCAGTTTCAGTACCTTTTGCTTCTTCAACAGTGATTACACCATCTTTACCAACTTTACTCCATTGCTTCAGCAATCAATGACCGATAACTTCGTCATTGTTAGCAGAGATAGAAGCAACTTGTTTGATTTTGTTGTTGTCTTCACCAACAGTCTTGTGATTGAGCTTTAAGGTTTTCAACAACAGCAGTAACAGCTTTATCGATACCGCGTTTCAAATCCATTGGGTTTGCACCTGCAGCTACGTTTTTAATACCTGCAGTAACAATAGCCTGAGCCAATACAGTTGCAGTAGTAGTACCATCACCTGCAATATCAGCAGTTTTTGAAGCTACTTCTTTAACCATTTGAGCACCCATGTTTTCAATAGGATCTTTCAATTCGATTTCTTTAGCTACAGTTACACCATCTTTAGTGATTGCTGGTGAACCGAATTTTTTATCGATAATTACGTTACGACCTTTTGGGCCTAAAGTTACTTTAACTGCATTAGCCAAAATATCAACACCTCTTTTCAGGGCGTCGCGTGCTTCAACATTATATTTAACTTGTTTTGCCATTGTTATTTTTAATGATTTTTTATGTTAATGATATGAATTACCAGTGAGTAATTAACTTCAATAATTATAAACTGCGTAAATATCAGTTTCGCGCATGATTAAGTAATCTTTACCTTCTATAGGAATTCAGTACCACCATATTTACCGTAAAGTACAACATCACCAACTTTAACAGTCGGTTTTTTACCTTCTGAATCTTCTTCCGAAACTGAACAACAGTTCCTTTTGATGGTTTTTCTTTTGCAGTATCAGGAATGTAGATACCAGATGCAGTTTTTTCTTCAGCCGCAGCAGGCTCAACAATTACTCTGTTTGATGTACCTGAGATGGGTTTAAGGTTTAAAGCCATAAATAGTATAATTTATCTTTTAGTTTATATTTAAAAATCTGTAGCCATAGCTACGTACTGCTAGCTATATCAGTTTTTATGCCAAGGGCAGTGGCTTGCCAATTTTTCACCGCTATGTCAGCTAAAGACAATAGGAGTCGTTTAAAATCGTGTCAGTCTGTCAGCCGGACACAAAAAAGCCCTGCATGTTTTGCTCAAACTGCAGGGCGCTTTTTTAATCTATATTGGTTATACTATTTTGTCGTGTCAGGAGCTGCAGGTGGAGGAGTGTTGCTCGCTGGAGCTGCCCGCCGCCTAGTGGAGAAGGTGTAGGTGCTTTGTCCATTTGCTCTTTGATTTTAGACTCTACGCCGGCTGCTGATGAACCACCAGATTTAGCCATAGTAGTGATCGATAAAGTCAATACCACAATCAGTGCTAATAATACCCAGGTTCCTTTTTCAAGAACATCACCTGTACGTTGTACACCAAACATATTGCTTCCGGAACCACCGGTTGCAAGACCACCGCCTTTAGGATTTTGAACCAGAACAAACAGCGCCAGTGCGATGCAAACAATGATTAATACAATAATTAAAAAAATCATATGTATGTATATTGTTAAATTTTCTTTTCTATCGATTGAATAAGGTCGGCAAAGTAACGGCTTTTTTCTGGAAACTTCAAACTTAATTTTTCATAAGTCTCTATGGCCTTGTCATAAAGCATTTGCTCTATATAAATCTTGGCGAGTGTCTCCGATACAAGGTCGTTATGGTCTTCCGCACTTTTCTTTGCTTTATTCTCATTATTGATCTGTTCAGGGTTTGGAGGACTGATCTGAGGCTCATTTTTAATGAAGCTTTCTATGATCTCATCTCCTTTACTGCTGCGTTTAAACTGGGAGGGTACATATGTCTTATCCTCTTCAGTAAAGGGGCTCTGCATATGGAATATGTGCTCCACATATTGGTGCTGAAGTTCATTTGGCCTGAGAGGATGCGTGCCCGGTTGCTTCAATGCCTGTTTTTTTGGGGAGGCATAAGGCTGAAAAATCTGCTGGTGCTCTTTCCTGGTTTTGGCCAGCCACCACAGGAAAGTATAAGGCAGCTTATCATCGTCATACTTACTGATGATTTTTTCCTCGGCTTCTATCGGTTCATGCGGATCCTGAGTATCACGGACTATTGTTTCTTCCGCTGGAACGGGCTCTACCTTAAAATTTTCCTGGAATGCAAAGAAGTCAGTTGATACAATATTTTCAAGTACGAGTTCATCCTCCAGTTTTTCCTTTTCAGGCGCTGGGAGTTTTGGTGCTTCTTCTGCGGGCGGCAACTCCTGTACTTCATCAATCGCAATTTCGTCCAGTGCCTCTGGTTGATTGAGGTCGGCGCCAAAGCTTGCCTGAGGCACCACGTTAAAATGATTTGTGATCAGCGATTCCGGGGCATGGAGGAAATTATGGAGCAACTGACCGTCGGCATATAAAGCGGCATGCGTCAGCGCAGTAGCTGCGGATTCTTCTGTTTGTTGTGCTTTGGCAGACAATAGGTGTATCGGCAGAAAATAAGGGTACAGGGCAGCCAGTTCTCTAAGCACAGGAATATCCTCCCGAGATATCTTTTCCGGTGCTGCAATGAATGCTATCAGTTGTTTTTTGATGTCTGTTTCCTGCTCCACGTTGCTAAGTTACTAATTGATCTCTATTTTACTTACCATTGTGCAAAAGCCCTGTTAAAAATGTCTTCTACCAGCTGTGCAGTTACATCTTTGATCAATGCCGGTTCCATGCTTTGCAGTGAGCCTACCAATTTAAAGTCTTTGAAGCGTTCAAAGGACTCTTCAAAACTCTGTTTAGGGTTTAGGTTATTCGTGTATTTTACATTGACCCTGATTGTCAGTCTGTTTGCTCCGGCAGTTGGAGCTTTATTGTCTGTAATCGCCTGTGGCGTAATGCTGTACCCAGTGATGTTTCCGGAAAATACGCCCTGCGGATCATTTTGAGTGATATTCAGTTTGGTCTGGTTCCTGATCCTGGTCTTCAGTTCCTCAGTAAACTGTGCACTCAGGGAGGCTACCACCAACGGCGCATTGTTTTCAAAAGTTGCTACGTTCACTGTTTTCATTTCCGCTGGAATCGAAGCGCCGTTTAAGCCGATCTTACAGCCACTGAAGGCGAGTAAGCATACCAGTCCTAATAGATATTTCATGCCTTTATAAATTGAGTTCTTTAATCTTTCTATAGAGTGTGCGCTCTGAGATCCCTAATTCCTGTGCAGCAAATTTACGTTTGCCCTTGTGTTTTTTCAATGCTTTTTTGATCAGGTCGGATTCTTTATCGATCAGGGACAGTGATTCTTCTACCTCTTCCGCTTCGTGCGTGTAATTATAATCCACCGGCGCCTGGTTGCATGGGGTTTTTAATGGTTAGCGTATTGGATTCATGGTTCATCGTCTGGTCCACTTCCTGGTATAGCTGGTTGATGTAGTGTGGATTGTCCGCGAGGATATGAGAAGTGTTGCCGCCGCTCTGGATGATTTCCGCTACCAGTTTTTTCAGTTCCATCATGTCTTTTTTCATGTCGAACAATACTTTGTAAAGAATATCCCGTTCCGTATAATCCTCTTTGCTGCTGCCATTGATGGCCATTGGGAGGTTGTTGCCCGCGCTTTCATTGGGAATGTAGTTGAGCAATGCGTTTCCGGTAACATTTCTGTCTTTTTCCAATACGCAGATCTGCTCCGCGATGTTTTTGAGCTGCCTTACATTTCCCGGCCAGCTGTAATTGCTTAGGATCTGTATTGCATCCGGTTCCAACTGGATGCCCGGACTACGGTATTTATCACTGAAATCTGCCGAAAATTTTCTAAAAAGAAGGTAAATGTCTTCCTTGCGCTCATGTAGTGCAGGAATGCGTAAAGGGACTGTATTCAGTCTGTAGTACAGGTCCTCACGGAACTTGCCCGATTTCACCCGGTTATACACGTCCACATTTGTAGCCGCAATGATCCTGACATCTGTTTTCTGTACTTTGGAGGAACCTACGCGCAGGTATTCACCACTTTCCAGAATTCTCAACAAACGGGCCTGTGTGCCCAGCGGAAGTTCCGCCACTTCATCCAGAAAGATGGTTCCGCCGTTAGCTACTTCAAAATAGCCTTTTCGGGCTTCGTGCGCACCGGTAAAAGATCCCTTTTCGTGGCCGAAAAGTTCGGAATCTATAGTGCCTTCCGGAATAGCACCGCAGTTTACAGCGATAAATGCACCATGTTTGCGCGTACTCATCTGGTGAATGATGTGTGAAAAGACCTCTTTTCCACTACCACTTTCACCTGTGATCAATACTGACATATCGGTAGGAGCTACCTGTCTTGCAATATCTATTGCCCGGTTCAGCAGAGGAGAGCCTCCAATGATACCAAAGCGGTTTTTAATGTCTTGTATATCCATGTATTATATACTATCTCTTTTTTTGCTACGCAGTATTTTAAACTAATTCTGGCCTGGTCACTAGCCAGTTACTCTTCCGATCAGCGTCGCCGATGTACAGCGTTCTATATACACATTTGCATATTCTCCCGGTTTTACCGAATCTGTTACCGGAAACACTACCATTGCATTTTCGTCATTACGTCCCCTGTATTCCTTATCGGATTTTTTAGAAAACCCTTCGATCAGTACTTTTACTGTTTTACCTACAAATTCCTCCAGGCAGGCAAGGGAATCTTCCTGCTGTTTCTTAAAGATCTCGGCCAGGCGGCGTGCTTTTACATCTTCAGGCACATCATCTTTGTATTTACGTGCAGCCAGGGTTCCCGGGCGTTCAGAATAAGAAAAGGTGTAGGCAAAGTTATACCTTGCATAATCCATGATGCTCAAGGTATCCTGATGTTCCTCCTCCGTTTCAGTACAGAAACCAGCAATGATGTCGGCTGAGATGGCGCAGCCGGGCAGGATGGTTCTAATGGCATCAATGCGGTTCATGTACCATTCCCTGGTATACGTCCGGTTCATAAGTGCCAGGATTCTGGAATTACCTGATTGTACGGGAAGGTGGATATAATTGCAAATGTTATCGTATTTTTTGATGGTATATAAAACTTCATCAGTAATGTCTTTAGGATGGGAGGTAGAAAACCTGATCCTCAAATCAGGACTAATCTCAGCCACCATCGACAGCAACCGGGCAAAATTCACATCGGCATGGCCCAGTCCGGCCTTTAAGCGGTGTGCCGGCAACTCACTTTCCTTGCTCAGGGCATCCAGTAAAGCATCGCCTGTAAGGGTATTCATATCATCATTAAGATCGTCGTTTTTAGACTGATCACCTTTCGGTGTATTCCATTGGTAAGAATCTACATTCTGGCCCAGAAGGGTCACTTCCCTGTAGCCACGCTCAAATAAGTCCCTTGCTTCGGTCATGATCGAATAAGGATCCCTGCTACGCTCGCGTCCCCTTGTGAAAGGGACCACACAGAACGAACACATGTTGTCACATCCGCGCATGATAGAGATGAAAGCGGTAATCCCATTTCCGTTTAAGCGGACAGGACTGATGTCAGCATAGGTTTCCTCTCGTGAAAGTAATACATTGATGGCTTTTTGTCCGCTTTCCACTTCTGTAAGCAATTGTGGTAACTCACGGTAGGCATCAGGGCCTACGACAACATCTACCAGTTTTTCCTCATCCAGAAATTTAGATTTCAGGCGTTCGGCCATACATCCCAATACGCCCACGATTAATTTGGGGTTTCTGCGTTTTTCTACACCAAATTGTGAAAGCCGGTTACGAACCCGCTGTTCTGCATTTTCACGTATAGAGCAGGTATTGATGAATACTACGTCAGCTTCTTTATAGTCACCTGTAGTTTCAAAACCCTGATCAAGCAAAATTGAAGCAACGATCTCACTGTCTGCGAAATTCATTTGGCAGCCATAGCTTTCAATATACAGTTTTCGGCCATTCCGAAGGATTGGAGTATCGATTATTAAAGCCTCTCCCTGGCGTGCTTCATCGTGTGTTTTATCAGTCAGCTGTAGATCGATCATAAATTGCTTAATAGGATTATGGGCTTCAAAAATACGGAATTTTATTTGGAAATGACAAATTGGCAGAGTGCTAAATGAATATTTCGTGACATTCATTAATCATTTTCATATCAGAATCAGTTTTTTAAATTTTTTCTCATTTTTTTGAAAAAACATATAGGACTTTTCGGATAAGGTATTGTCTTGTTATCAGAATACTGATAACAAGACAATTTATGTTAGCGAAAATCTTCTCTAAACCTGTAAAGAATTCATATGGCTGGTTCGGCGATTATCCCACATGGGAGAAGGTGCTGGAAAAGGCAGGCGGATATGATGAGAAAATTATTCTCGAACGCACAAAAAATGCATTAATGAAGGTTAAGAATGGCGAAGCGGTGTATGAGCGCGATTCAGTTACCTTTGATAAAAAGGAATATCCTTATGCGCTGATCGCCTTCTTGAAACTGAGCACTGCATTAAAGAAAAGACCTATTCATATCCTGGATTTTGGCGGATCGCTTGGGACTACATATTTTCAGCTGAAAGAATTCCTGACTCCGGAGCTTTGTGCGAGTTGGAACATTGTAGAACAGCCACACTATGTGACCTGCGGTAAGGCTAATTTTGCTGATGAAACACTGAGTTTTTATGGTTCCATCGATGAATGCCTGGCGGAAAAAAAGATCGATTTTGTCTTGCTCTCCAGCACGGTGCAATACCTGCCAAGGCCGCATGTTTTTTTAAAGGAACTTGTGCTTTACAACTTTTCTTTCATCCTTTTCGATAGAACGGCTTTCAATAATAAAGATAATGACCGGCTTACTTTACAAATCGTCCCTCCTGAAATATATCCTGCTTCTTACCCTTCCTGGTTTTTCCACGAAGAATTTTTCTTGAGCCACTTTGCTGCACGGTACAAAATTGTAGCAGATTTCCCTTCTTATGTGGAAGGTGAAGCTGACATGTACATAGACCAGAAGCCGGTGGGAACTAATAAAGGGTTTTACCTAATCAATTTGTCGGAAAATGCTTAAATTCTGTACATTATTTAATTCCGCTTACCTCTCCCGGGGTCTGGCGATGTACAACTCTCTGCTGCTGCACTGTGAAGATTTTCACCTTTATATAGTGGCTTTTGATGCAGACTGTTTCCTTGCGCTTTCGAAACTGGAGCTGGAACATGCTACAATAATCAGCCTGGAAGCGTTCGAAAACGAAGCTTTACTTGCTGTAAAAGGGGGTAGAAATGCAGCTGAGTATTGCTGGACATGCGCCTCTTCCAGTATTAAATACTGCATTGAGACCTATGAGTTGGACCACTGCAGCTATGTAGATGCAGATATGCTGTTTTTCAGTAATCCTGGTGTCCTGTATCAGGAAATGGAAGATGCCGGTAAGTCTGTGATGATTACCCATCACCGCTATACTCCGAAGTTTGACCAGTCGGCAACCAGTGGTATCTATTGTGTGCAATACATGAGTTTTAAAAACAATCAGGAAGGCATGCAGGTGCTCAACTGGTGGGTGAATGCCTGTCTGGACTGGTGTTATGCACGTTTTGAGGATGGCAAATTTGGCGATCAGAAATACCTGGACGACTGGACTTCACGATTTAGCTGCGTGCATGAACTGGAACATCTTGGCGGTGGAGTAGCACCCTGGAATGTGCAACAGTATGCTTTTAAAAAGCGGGACGGAGCTGTATTGGGTACCGAGTTGTCTACCGGTACTTCGTTCGACCTGGTATTTTATCATTACCACGCTTTTAAATATGCCTGGAACGACAGCTTCAGGTTGACGGATGATCTTTACACCCTGACACGCAGCCAGGTCAAATTGATCTACAAGCCTTATGTATATGCGCTTGCAGTATCAGAAGGCAGTATCGCCGGACTTGAGGCAGGAATTGCGTCTTACAAACGCACTGAAGAAGGATTGAATATCAGTGAGGCGTTTGGACGTTCTTTGCTTTTCTTCCTGCGTGGTTTTTACAAGAAAATTTATTCTAAACGGTTTTTCAGCTATGGCATCTTTAATTAACCTTAAGACATTTACAGACGATCGGGGGAACCTGACTGTTATCGAAAAAGTGGTGCCTTTTGACATCAAGCGTATCTTTTACATCTATGGTGTAGACGATAGTGAAAGGGGCGGACACCGACATTTGAAAACGCTGCAGGCGGCAATTTGTATTCGTGGACATTGTGTGATATATAACAATAATGGCAACAAAGAATCAAATTTCCTGCTTGATTCACCGGACAAATGTCTGTTGATACAACCGGAGGACTGGCATACGATGCACAGTTTTAGCGAAGACGCCATCCTGATGGTTCTTGCTTCCGAGTATTTCGATGCAAGTGATTACATCCACACACCTTATCCATTTCAATACAGCAAAGCAGTATGATCGCTTACGAAGATCTTTATTTACTAAACCAGCCTTTTATGGAGCAGTACCGGGAGAGTTTCTCGGACAGCCTGGAAAAAGGATGGTTTATTCTGGGTAATAAAGTAAGCACCTTTGAAGCGGAATTCGCAGCCTATTGTGGAGCTGGATATTGCGCTGGTCTGGCTTCCGGACTGGATGCGCTGGTCCTGGCATTAAAGTATTTTGAGTTTCCAGAAGGCTCTGAAGTTATCGTACCTGCGAATACTTATATCGCAACAATACTGGCAATCTACAACAACGGGCTTGTCCCAATATTGGTAGAGCCTGACCTTAACACATACAACATTGATCCGCTGAAGATCGAAGCACAGATCACAGCCAAAACGAAAGCGATAATGGTGGTGCATCTGTATGGAAAAGCTTGCGATATGGATGCTATAATGGCAATCGCAGCGCGGCATGACCTAAAAGTGATTGAGGATTGTGCGCAGTCTCACGGCGCGTTATATAAACAAAAACAAACCGGTACTTTCGGAGATTTTGGGGCATTTAGCTTTTACCCTACTAAAAACCTGGGTGCGTTGGGTGATGGTGGTGCATTGCTAAGTGCTGCTCCGGACCGGATTGAAAAGATCAAGGCATTGCGTAATTACGGCTGCCATGAGAAATACTATAACAATTACATTGGTATCAATTCCCGGCTTGATGAAATTCAGGCTGGATTTTTATCGGTAAAACTACCCTTTTTGGATCAGATCAATAACCATAAGCGTAAGCTTGCGGAAATGTACCAATCGGGTTTGAGAGGAGACTTTGTGCTTCCTGTGGTACACCCTGATTACAGGGATGTATACCACATCTATGCAATCAGACACCCTGAGCGTGATCGGCTAAGGGCTTATCTGCTGGAGAACGGGATTAAAACGGAAATCCATTACCCTGTTCCTCCACATCAGCAGAACGCATTGAAGGATAAGCTGGAAGGGACTTATCCAATATCAGAGTTGATCCACAAGAGCACTTTGAGCCTGCCGGTATCGTATTGTCATAATGAAACGCAGGTAGAAAAGGTGATCTCAGTGATGAATGCTTTTTAAGTAGCTAGGGTAATATCCCGAAAATTAGTATTTTAGCATCGTTAGCATACTAAAATGAGGGATATAATAAACCGGGGTTTTTTTAAGGGGATAATAGTATTGTTGCTGTTATCAGGTGTGGTTGGCTGTAAAAAAGAACTTGCCCAGGAGGATGATGCGAAAGTAAAACCTCCGGTTAGGACATATATTGTGACTGCCAGAATTGATAAAAAAGGTACAAATAGCAATTCTGAAGCTACAGCGGTACTAAAAGGGGAGTATGATGAAAGTACTAAAGTGCTGAACTATACCCTGGAGTGTAATAAAATAGATCCGGTACTCGTCACCTTTAGAAGTGGAGCTAAAGGGACAGTTGGTGCGATGATCGCCGAGATATATAGAAAGAAGGGGGAAGATCAGGTAAGCTATCCGGTGAAGGGAAGTTACACGCTAAGCTCCCTTCAGGAACGGAATATGTTGAAAGGCTTGTGGTCAGTTGCCGTAAATTCGGCAAGTATGACCCCTGAGATTTCCGGTGTGCTTACTTTAAAACAGAAGTAAGCGTATGATGTTGAGGCGGGAACCGGAAAATTTAAAAGAAGAAGATGCAGCATTTGTGGAAGCCATTGTGCAACATGATAAGCGGCAATTTGAAATATTGTATAAGAAATATTATCAGCAATTATTTGCACTTGCTTACAGGTATGTAAAGCAGCAGGAAATAGCTGAGGAAATAGTACATGATGTGTTTATCACGATATGGAATAAAGGAGATCAACTCAATATTCAGTATTCGATAAAGAGTTATCTGTTCAGATCAGTCGTAAACTCATCACTAAACTATCTCAAAAAGGAGAAAATGGATACAGAAAAAAGAATGGTATACTTATCCGCACAGGATGCGCTGCTTTCCGATGAAACTTTCAACGAGTCTGAACAAGCCTTGCTGAACGGTTTGGAGGAAGCGTTGTCCCTGCTTCCGGCAAAATGCCGGGAGGTAATGTACCTGAGCCGGTTTGGAAAATTAAAACAAAATGAGATCGCAGCCCAACTGGATATTTCTGTAAAAACCGTCAAAAACCACCTGACTTATGGCTTCCATAAAATCAGGGAGCACATCATCAAAAGGAAACACATCATCATCTCATTAATAGCACTCACGACGTTCTCAAACCTATTAATGTTTTAAACTACGCCCTATGGAACAATTTGAAACAAACGAAGAATTTATTTATTCCCTGATCATAGAAGATCTGGATGGCAGTATTAGTCAGTCCGACAAGGCATTACTGGAAGACTGGAGGGGTGTTGATCTTGAAAATGAAAAGCTCTACCAGGATTTTCTTAACATTCAGCTGGGCCTGGATATACTGTATGCCAAGCCGCTTTCTGATACAACATCATCCTGGGAGGCACTTGACAGGAAAATAACTGTAAATGATGAAATGCCGGCTTCAAAGGTAAGGCCCATGCGACTATGGTATCAGGTTGCTGCCGCTGTATTGGTATTGTTATCTATTGGATATTATTTTATCCCCGGGGATAAGTATGTCGTAGTAAATACGGAAGACAATGCCGCAATAACCCACCTGGTACTCCCTGATGGTACCGACCTTAACTTGAATGCCTCCACCAGCATCAAATACCTGAAAGAGGGATTTAATGAAGACCGTAAACTGGAGTTGCTGAAAGGAGAGGTTTTTATTAAAGTTACAAATCATGACAATCCGGCCCGGTTCAGGGTTTCGATAGGCGATGTAGAAGCACAGGATATTGGGACAAGCTTTAATGTAGCTAAAAGTAAAACTGAGGTCTCCGTAGTCGTAGAGGAAGGTAAAGTAGCTTTGAAACATGCAGCTTCTGGTAATGAAGTGATGTTAACACCTGGTAAACTGGGGGTATATGACCTGAACAACGGGCAACTTATTGCGAAGAATAATTCGGATCTGAATTATAAGGCATGGATAGACCGTAAGTTTAATTTCAGGGAAGTGCCTCTTCAACAGGTAGTTCATCAACTTGAAAAAGTGTATTTTAGTTCAGTCCGAATTGAGGGCGAGGGACTTAAAGACAGGAAACTGACTGCGGGGCTGCATTATCAAACTTTAGATAGCGTACTTGCTGTTATTTCTGCATCTTTACAGTGCAAAATAACCAGGGAGAAAGACGCTTATGTTTTATCGGACAAATAAACAGCTCTCGCTTTTAATTGTTCTCTTATTCCTGCTGGGTGCTGCAAATGAAGCCCTGGCACAACGTAAAGCTGAGCTTAACAAGCTTATCAGTATCAGTTTTGCACCTGATTCCCTGATCAGGTCTTTAAGGAAACTGGAGATGAATACTCAGGTAAACTTCGCTTTTGATCCCGATCAACTTCGGGAAAAGAAAAACAATGGTTTCAAGTTTACACAGACTTCCTTATCAAATATCCTCGACCGACTTCTTCTGGGCTCAGGCCTGGCTTATCAGCTCGTGGGAAATGACATCGTCATCAGTCCGGGAAAAGCACCTGTGCACTCCATTCATGGACACGTCCGCGATGCTTCCAATGGCGAACAGCTTATTGGTGCCACAGTACAATTTACGGAACTGGAAGTAGGTGTAAATACCAATCAATATGGTTTTTATTCTTTGTCCGTACCCGCGGGCAATTACCAGCTCCTGATTTTTTATCCTGGGTATGAACCCAGGCAAATTGCAGTACAACTCAATCAAGACCAGCAATTAGAAATAGAGCTCTCACTACGGGAACATAAATTACAGGAAGTAGTGATCCGCAATAAGGTAACTCCAAATCCGATTTTATTGAATGAGCAGAACTTTGGTGTAAAGCAATTGAATAATGCACCGTATTATGCCGGCGAAACGGATGTGCTGAAGCGCCTGCAAATGGAAAATGGCATTAAAGCAATTACAGAAGGCAGTTCCGGCCTGTTTGTGAGGGGCGGTAATTCAGATCAGAACCTGATTCTGCTTGACGAAGCTATTGTTTACAACCCTTCTCATTTATATGGCCTGGTCTCCGTGTTCAATTCGGATGCGGTAAATAACCTGCAGGTATATCGTGACTATATGCCTGCAAACTTTGGAGGGCGCTTGTCCTCCGTGATCGTAAACCGCATGACGGAAGGCAACAATAAGGAATTTCACTTGGCCGGCGGTGTAAACCTGATGTCGGCCAGGGCCTCTTTTGAGGGGCCGATAGTAAAGGAAAAAGGATCATTTATCGTTGCCTACAGAAGAAGTTTGCTGGACGTATTTCAAAGCAAATTTAAACTGTTCAATCCAAACTCTGTGTATTATGATCTGAATGCCAAGGCCAATTACAGGATCAATAAAGACAATAGTGTATTCTATTCCATGTATCTCGGTAAAGACCATTTATTGTCAGAAAATTCTTACACGAACAACTGGGGAAACCTGACCTCAACGCTGAGGTGGAACCATATTTTCAATTCGAGGGTTTTCCTGAACGTCTCCGCGATTTACAGCAATTACAGCAATTTGCTGGACCTCAATGCTGATACCCTTTCCCAAAAAAGTGAGTGGAGCACTGCGGTGAGAGATCTTACATTGAAGGCCGATTATACCTATTACCGGAGCCCGAGCAACCAGATCAAATTTGGCCTTTCGGGTACTTATCACCAGTTTCGTCCGGGAGAAATGTACCGGCAGGAAGCTTTTGACCTCAACATTGCCCGTGACCGCTCATTGGAGTCTGCCTTGTATTTCTCACAACAGATGGCACTCGGTAAGTCATTTGAACTTAATTACGGACTGCGGTTGGGCGCATTTAGAAATGCCCAGGAGAAACTGAATGTATTCGACGAAAAGGGAAACCGTTTGGAGGAATATGATTATAAAGTTTACATCAATCCGGAGCCAAGGATCAACATCAGCTATTTGCCTACACCGGCACAGCGGATTTTTGCGACCTATAACCTTAATTTTCAGTACCAGCAGCTGATCCAGAACAGCACGCTGGCATTTTCTTCTCTTGAGCCCTGGATTCCCGCTTCCAGGAATATCAAACCGCAGCGTTCCAACCATTTGGCTCTGGGCTATCGGTACGCGCCTTCCGACTATAGTTTTTCTGCAAATGCTTACTACAAGCGAATGGCCAATCAGATGGACCTGGTAGGGCATTCCCAGATCATTGGTAATCCCGGTATCAGGGATCAGCTGAGGTCAGGTAAGTCGAAAGCCTACGGTATGGAGTTTGAACTAAGTAAACAGGAGGGGCGGCTCAACGGTTCGCTGGCCTATACCTATTCACGGGTTTTCAGAAAGATCAACGAACTCAATTTCGGAAATACATTTGTGGCCAACTATGATATACCACATGAATTTAAAATGACTGCGCGTTACGACCTTGGTAACCGCCTGTCTTTTCAGTCCTTCTTTACCTGGTCGAGCGGCAGGCCGCTTACCCTACCGGTGGGCTATTACCAGCATGATGGTTTAAATGTGCCGATTTATGAAGGAAGAAATACCTCCAGGTTTCCTGATTTTAGCAGGCTGGATCTTTCCGCACAATATCAGTTCCGCAGCAGGATTGCCGGTCGGCGTTTCGTCTCCCATACCATATCTGTTGGGGCGTACAATGTATATAACCGAAAAAATCCCTTATATTACCATTTGAATTCTTCCTCTTTTGAGCCGCGGCAAAGCACAACAGAGTATGGCTTCGGGCGCTATCCATGGATTGCTTACAGCTTTAAGATCTGATATATGAATTGGTACCGTGCATATTTAGTAGCCTTGCTGGCCTTGTTGTTCACCTGGGGCTGTGAAAAAACAGACATGCAGCAGGATGAATTTCAAGTGCCTGCCCGGATATATGACATGACGATAGAAGGTGGCATCAATACCGCCGGGCGCGCGCAGTACATCCGGCTTACCAAGCCTTCGCTCAGTTTGGATTCTTTACCGATGCCAATCAGGAAAGCGAGTGTGGTGGTCAACGACGGGAGGATAGATATTGTGTTTAGAGAGTTGCCTTTAATTCCCGGAGTATATTACGGACTAAGCAGCGGGGATCCCAATTACAATAAGGCCTACACCCTGACTATTAAATACAATAATAAGACCTACACAGCAGTAGACACACTCAGGCAAATGGTAAATATTGGCGATGATTTTCTGCCCTTATCTACGAAAGCTGTCGGCAGCGATTCTGTGCAGGTTAACGTGCCTAAGCATACATTTGGCTACCTGAATCCAAATAAATGGCTCATTTCATATACGCAGCCGAAAGACACGGTGCCCGCATGGTTACCGGGAAGGTTCGAACAGTCCAGGTACTTTAGTTACACTCATATCCTTGGATCACCCAACTCACTCTATCCGCTAAATAACCTGAAACGCACATTCAAAGTGGGTAAAGAAACGGTCATTACGATCCACAAAATCTCACTTTCGGAAAACTATGCCAAATACCTTTATTCTGTATTCATGGAGACCGACTGGAGTGGGTTATTCAGTGGTGTACCTGTTAATGTAGAAGGGAACGTTTCTGGTAACGTATTGGGATACTTCTCCGTTAGCGATGTGGATAAGAGGGACTATAAGGCAAAAGAACTTTAGCCCATAAACTTTATGGCCCTGATATTGTTGTTGTCATACAAATACACGACATGATCAAGGCAGAGAAACCCCGGAAATATAAAGTATTGAAATGGATAGCCGGGATTTTCGGAGCCATTATTTTGCTGCTAGGAATTGCGGCGATTTACCTGAGTGCCAAATGGAAGCCCCTGCTCAGCGAAAAAATCCGGGAGGGCGTACATAATGGATCACATGGCCTTTACCGCATAAATTTTGAAGACATTCGTTTGAACCTTCTTACAGGAAGTGCTTCCCTGGACAGCGTTCGGCTTACACCAGATACCCTGGTATTCAATCAGCTGAAAGCTGTAAAACAGGCGCCACTGCATTTATTTGAAATCAAGCTTGCCCGGCTGCAGTTGAGTCGTGTTGCGGTGCTGACCGCCTATTTTAAGAAAAAGATAGAGATGAATGCGATCATTCTGGACCATCCTTCTATCAACATCATTCACAATAAAGTAGTAAAACGCCCCGACACAGTAAAAGACGAGAGGAGCTTATATGAGCAGATCTCTAAAACACTGAAATCGATACATGTAAAATCGATCCGGATAGTAGATGCCGATCTGGACTATATAAACGGTATAACGGGAAAGCCACTGAATAGCATCAAACACTTGAATGTTGATGTAAAGGACCTTCTGATAGATTCCCTCGCACAGTATGATACTACCAGGTTTTATTATACAAAAGACATCAGCTTCCTGCTTTCTGGCTATAGGTCGACCGGAAAAGATAAGATGTATTCCATGAAGATCGATACCATTCGTGGTTCAGCAGCAGGGAAGAATTTAATAGTCAAAGGTTTTCAGATGATACCCCTGCATCCAGACCTCGCGTTTACCAGGAAATACAGTTATGGAAAGGATAGGTACGACCTTAATTTTGATGAGATCAGCTTCGCCGGTGTCGACTTTGCGCGGTTGAATAACGATGGGGATTTTCATGCAAAATCGCTGAAGATCGGACCTGCAAAAGCTGGTATCTTTGTTAATCGCGAATTACCCCCTCCTCCCGGACTGAACAAGTTACGTAACTTTCCGCATGTAGCCTTAAAACGCCTGCCCATACCCTCCGTAATTGATACTGTGAAGTTCGAAAATATTGATGTAGCCTATACCGAATACAATCCCATTAGTCAGAAAAGAGGTACAATCTATTTTCAAAACCTCAGCGGAACGATCAGGAATCTTACCAATGATTCGCTGAGATTGTCGAAGAACAACCATGCAATTGCCAATCTACATGCTTTGGTCATGAAAACCAGCAGGATCGACATCGAAATAGATTTTAACCTGACTGCCAAAGATGCAGCTTTCAGTTACAAAGGAAAAGTCGGCCCTATGGACATGAAGGTACTGAACCCTGTGGCGAAAGATATGGGATTGGTTGAGATCGAAAGTGGAAAAATGCAAAGTGCGAGCTTCGACATCCAGGCCAACGCAAGCGGATCATCCGGGTTGGTGCACTTTAACTATACCGATCTGAAGGTTAAATTACTAAAAGAGGCTGAAGACGGAGCTCCCGTAAAGAAAAAAGGGCTGCTTTCTTTTCTTGCCAATGAACTGTTGATCAAAGATGAGAATCCCTCAAAAGGTGAGGCACCGAGGACAGCCAGGATCAGCTTTCAGCGTACACCCGCTGCTTCATTCTTCAACCTGTTATGGAAAAGTTTCTTCATAGGCATGCGGGAGATCGTGGGCTTAGGTATCGTACCTGTAAAAAGTCCTGAACAGGGTCTGAAGAAGGTGAACGAGAAACTGGAGGAACGTAGGGAAAAGCGGGAAGATAAACGTGAGGATAGGAAAAAGAAACGGGAGGAACGTAAAGCGGCGCATGAAAAAGAACAAAAAGCGGCGGCAGCAAAAAAAGACCGGCAATAAGCATATGATTAATAATTTCAGTATATTGGGATAAACACGTTGCCCATGATAGAGAAAGCCCGAAAGAGTTATAACGCCCTGAAATGGGTCTTAGCAATCCTGCTCTTCGGTATACTTGTGTTGGTCGGTATTTCCTGGTACTTAAGTGTAAAACTGCAGCCGATCATTAAGATCCAGGTGCGTGAAATGGTCCTCAATGCGACCGACAGCCTTTACCGTATCGAGTTTTCAGATCTGAGCACTAATTTTATTACGGGCGCCGCAGCGCTAAACGATGTAAAGATCACTCCTGATACCCTGGTCTATAAAAAGCTGGCCACCCTGAAGCGAGCACCCAATAACATTTACTACATACAGCTGAAAAAGCTCATGGTAAAAAACTTTCACCCCTGGAAGGTACTCAGACACCGCAAGCTTAAAATAGATGTACTTTTGTTCGACAATCCTGATGTGGTAATGATCAACAGGCAATTTGATTTTAATGAGCCCAGGGGCCAGTCTAGCGAACGCTCTCCCTATGATTACATTTCGGGATACCTAAAGGAGTTGAGGGTCAAGACGATTGACTTTAAGAACATTCAGTTCAAGTACATCAACGACAATTTACCCCTTCGGCAGGCCGACTCAATAAAGAACCTGGACATCACCCTGAAAAATTGGCTGATCGACGCCAACTCAGCAAGGGATGAAAGCAGGCTGTATCTCTTGAAGGATATCGTATTGAAACTCAATAATTATACCTATGCTACACCCGACAGCATGTATCACCTGAACCTTAACCAACTGGATTTTTCTGCGGCCTCCGGACGGCTGAACATTAAGAGTTTCAGTGTGGTGCCCCGCTATGATGAGATGAAATTCGGTGTGGTGGCCGGCTTCGCGAGGGATAGGTTTAATATTATGATGAGCAATATCAGCCTGGAGGGAATTGATCTGCCGCTCTACATGCGTAAGCAGGAATTTTATGCCAAAGAAATGAACATCTCCAACGGATTTGTAGAAGTGTTTAACAACAATACCCTGCCCAAGGGAACAGGAATAAGAAAAGGAAAATACCCCCATCAGTTGTTGCAGCAGGTTCCCGGCTTCCTTACTGTAAAACAGGTGAATCTCAATAATGTAGATATCAGCTATTCAGAGTTTGACCGGGACAGCAAGCAAAAGGGTAAAATTACCTTCGAAGCTACATCAGGACTGATCACCAATGTAACCAATTCCCCTAAGGTCAAGGAGAAATATCCTTATATGTTTGCCAGCCTGAGCAGCTATATGATGCGGCAGGGCAGGCTGGACGTTAATTTCCGCTTCGATCTAAATGCCAAAGACGGCGCTTTTAATTATTCAGGAAAATTGGGTCCTATGGATGGCAGGGCACTGAACCTCATCACAAAGCCACTGGGAATGATAGAGGTACGGAGTGGACGGGTAAAGCAACTGGATTTCAACATCAAGGCCAACGATCAGCTGGCCACCGGGAAGGTCGACTTCGCCTTCAATGACCTTTCTGTTGGTATATTAAAGAAGGACAAGCTGCAGGACCGTCTGGTAAAGCAGGGCCTTATTTCATTTCTGGCCAATGCCATGGTCATCAATTCCGATAACCCGAAAGCAAACGGCGTGCTGCTGAGCAGGCCGATCAGGTACCAGCGCGTGCCTACAGCTTCTTTTTTTAACTTTATCTGGCGTACATTATTTCAGGGAATTAAACACAGCGTAGGCGTAACGAATGAAAAAGAACAAAAAATCAAATCGCAGATTGCCAGGTTTGAAAAAATGAAATCCGACCGCGATAAGCGTCGCGCAGAACGACAAAAACGCCGTGCAAGACGGGTGCTTGAACGATGATACATATCTTAAACAAACGAAATCAATAATGACCTATCCCGAGACAAAGAAAACATCAATAAAAGATACTTATTTTGGAACTGAAGTAGCCGACGCATACCGCTGGCTGGAGGATGACTGCTCTGAAGAGACAAAGGAATGGGTAGTATCACAGAATGTCGTTACCAGGCAGTTCTTGTCCCAAATCCCTTATCGCGATGCGATAAAGACACGTCTCAGCAGACTGATGGATTATGAGAAATATTCCAGTCCTTTTAAGGAAGGCAGCTATACCTATTTCTACAAAAATACCGGCCTGCAGAACCAGAGTGTGCTGTACCGGCAGGAAGAAGGAAAAGAAGCAGAGATCTTCCTTGATCCAAATACATTTTCTGAAGATGCGACAACTTCATTGGCGGGACTTAGCTTCACAAAAGATGGCAGCATGCTCGCCTATCAGCTGTCGGTCGGAGGCTCCGACTGGACCAGCATTGTAGTGATAAATACGGCCGACAAAAGCCTTGTCGGTGAGGTCATGCTGAACATTAAATTTTCCGGCGTTGCCTGGAGGGGTAATGAAGGATTCTACTACAGCACCTACGATAAGCCAAAGGAAGGCAGTCAATTGTCGGGTCTCACCCAATACCATAAACTTTACTATCATAAACTCGGAACTTTGCAGTCAGATGATGTACTGATTTTTGGAGGTGAGCAGATGCCCAGGCGGTATATCGGTGCCGGCTTAACGGAAGACGAGCGCTTTCTGGTGATCTCCGCAGCTAATTCTACTTCCGGCAACGAGCTTTACCTGCAGGACCTTAGTAAAGAAGCTGCTGCGATAGTGACCATTGTAGGAGATTTCGAGAAGACACACGATGTGGTATGCAATATAGGCGATAAATTATACCTGTATACCAATCTGGAGGCACCAAACGGGAAAATTGTCATAGTGGATGCAAGTCGTCCCCAACCGGAGTATTGGCAGGAATTTATTAAAGAAACTGAAGACGTATTAACGCCCTCTACAGGTGGAGGGAAATTGTTTGCGAATTACATCAAAGATGCAGTTTCCCTGGTATTGCAGTATGACATGGAAGGGAAATTAGAGCACGAGATCAAATTGCCGGGGATCGGTACTGCTGTAGGATTTAGCAGTAAGCAAACCGAGCATGAACTGTATTACACTTTCACCTCCTATGTTTATCCGCCAACCATATTCAAATATGATATAGCACATGGTGATTCTGAAATTTATAAGAGATCAGGTGTAGATTTTAATCCCGAAAATTACGAGTCGAAGCAGGTATTTTACACCTCTAAAGACGGTACTAAAGTGCCTATGATCATTACCTTTAAAAAAGGGCTCGAGTTGGATGGCAAGAATCCTACCGTTCTTTATGGATACGGAGGCTTCAACGTGAGCCTGACACCAGCTTTCAGTACTGCTAATATTGTGCTGCTGGAGCAGGGCGGTATATATGCAGTAGCTAATCTGAGGGGTGGCGGTGAATACGGGGAAAAATGGCATCTGGCGGGAACTAAGTTGAGGAAACAAAATGTATTCGACGACTTTATTGCAGCAGCGGAATATCTGATTGAGAACAAATATACTTCTAAGGAATATCTGGCCAGTATGGGCGGCTCTAATGGTGGATTGCTTGTAGGCGCCACAATGGCGCAGCGGCCGGATTTATTTAAGGTCGCTTTTCCTGCGGTGGGCGTGATGGATATGTTACGCTACCATAAGTTTACAGCAGGAGCTGGCTGGGCCTTTGATTATGGCACTGCGGAAGATTCTAAAGAAATGTTTGAATATCTATATGCGTATTCCCCGGTACATGCATTAAAACCGGGGACGGAATACCCGGCTACATTGATAACTACGGCTGACCATGACGACCGCGTAGTACCTGCGCATTCCTTTAAGTTTGCCGCTACACTTCAGCAGATGCAGGGCGGATCAGCACCAGTACTGATCAGTATCCAGACCAATGCCGGACATGGAGCTGGTAAGCCGACTGATAAAGCAATTGAGGAGATTGCGGACCGCTGGGCTTTTATGTTCTATAATATGGAATTGGAATATAAAGCCTTGTTATAAATAAAAGACCGGGTTTCTCGCCCGGTCTTTTAGTGGTTATTTCAGTAGTGCCTCAGGAACAGGTTTTCCCAATAAGTTCTGATAATAAAAACGGAACCTTTCAGCACGGTCATGAGGAGATTTCGTGCCTCCCCAGCCATGTCTGCCTCCCGGATAGATCATCAATTCAAAATGCTTATTCGCATCCTGTAATTTATCTACGAGCTGTATCGTGTTCTGCATATGCACGTTATCGTCCATGTCGCCATGCATAATACGGAGCAGACCTTTGTAATTATTCACGTAAGTCAGCACTGAGCCGTTTTTATAGCCTTCGGGGTTTTCCTTTGGTGTATCCATAAAGCGTTCTGTATAATGAGAATCGTAAAGTTCCCAGCTCGTTACCGGAGCGCCCGCATAGCCGAAATCAAAAACATCAGCCGCTTTTGTCAGCGCCAGGCAGGTCATATACCCTCCATAACTATGTCCGGTAATCAGGAGCTTCTTATTATCTACCCATGATTTTGCTTTCAGCCATGTTGCTGCGGTCGAATAATCCTTTATCTCCCATTTGCCCAGGTTGCGGTGCATGAGTGCTACACCCTCTTTACCAAATTGGCCCGAAGCCCGGTGGTCTACAGAGATCTGGATGATGCCTTCATTTGCCCACCATTGATTTCCTGTCCCCTTCCAGGTATCGGACACATTGCCGGCATCCGGACCGCCATAAATACTCATGATTACAGGATATCTTGTGTTTTCATCGAAATCAGTAGGATAGGTAATGACAGCAGGCAGGTTATAGCCATCATCTGTAGGAATGGTGATCATTTCGGTTTTACCAAATTTGTAGCTGGCAAAATCCTTCGCCTTGCTGTCGCCCAGTTCCTTGATCAGTTTACCTTTGTTATCTAACAATGCGCGTTTGGTTGGTGTAGATACGTTTGAATAAGTTGTAATGAAATAAGAACCTTTTGGCGACATGCTTACCTGGTGCGTATAGTCGCCGAAAGTAAGTCGTTTCAAGTTCTTGCCACTGTAATCCACACGGTACAGGTCTGTGCGCGTACTGGCATCTTTGCGTGCATTAAAATAGACTACTTTGTTCTTTTCATCTACATGAACCAGGTTCGTCACCTGCCATTTACCACTGGTAAGGGGATTAATTAGTTTTCCATCCAGGGTATACAAGTAAAAATGAGCCCATCCGGTTTTGTCGCTTCTCAGGATGTAATGTTTTTTATCTTCGAGGTACCGGATGCGTCCGCCAAAATCCAGGTCTACCCATGAACTTTGTTTCTCGTCATAAATTTCTTTTTTTGCACCCGTAACCGGGTTCACAGCATAAAATTTCAAGTTATCCTGTCCTCTGTTCATCCACTGCACCATCAGGTTACTGCCATCGAAGCTCCAGTATGGCATACCAAAATATTGATCGTCCTTTTCGTTGAAATCCGCCCAGGTTATGTTGCCGCCCGTAACTGGCACGAATCCGACCCTTACCTCAGGATTCAGGGTCGCCGGCCTTAGGATAACGGGTTTTTTCAGTATAGCCATGCTGCCCCGTAGAACCATTGATCGGGAACATCGGAACCTTGGTGTCGTCAAAGCGCATGAAAGCTAGTTTTTTGCTGTCCGGCGACCACCAGAAAGCTTTATAATTGGTTGCACGACCCAGTATCTCTTCATAGTAGACCCAAGAAGACCATCCATTATAGATCACATCTGTGGCATCTGTAGTATACCTGATCTCCCTGCCAGTGCTCAGTTCCCTGGCATACAAGTCATTGTTATAGGTGAAGGCGACGTATTTTCCATCCGGAGAAAATGTCAGGTTTTTTTCTCCATCTTTCTGGGCAACAGGGATATTGTCCATATTTTCTGAGGTGTATGGATACAATACACGTTTTCCGGTTTTAATGTCTGTCGCATACCTCTTGCGGTCCTGCAGGTCTATTTCCAGGTAATGTTCATCATCTTTCCAGCCACTGATCTGCGGCATTTGTTGGGTGAGGGAAGCTTGCCCGCCAAAGATCTGTTCCTGCGTCAGTCTTTTTTGCTGCGCTTCCGCAGCAAGCTGGAAGAACATGGAGAGGGCTATAGTAGTGTTCAGTAGAATTCGTTTCATTGTGCTGATCCGGTTTGTTTGGGTTTTAGATGCCGAAAATTACTAAAGTCCAGGCAATCCGCGAAAAATGTTAGATAGTTGTTACGGTATAGTCAGACTAAAATCGGAATCCAACACCCAGGTTGAGGTTTTTAGGCCTTTTTGCATAACTGCCGATAGAACTGCTGATATGGTATGGGCTTAGGTTCTGCAGGTAGGTCGCTTCCAGGTTGAACCTGCCGAAGCGAAGGATAAACCCCGCCTGGTAGCCCAGCGTAAATTTACCCGACAGGGTACTGCCTGCAAGTGCCGTGTCGATCTTTTTACTATTCATTAGCGTATCTGCAGGTTTGGCTACATATCCAAGCCTACTTCCGCTGCCACCTTCCTTCAGCCGTATGCTAAGGACTGGTCCCCCCTTTATACTCAATTTTTTGCTGATCCGGTATTCCAGGTTAAGCGGGACGTCCAGCACGCTCAGCTTTCTTTCATCGTTAATCCCAATTGTTTTCCCTTTCAGGGAATCACTCACATTATAATTGGACGCCATATAGCCGCTTGTCCAGGCACGTTTGGTGTTGAAAATCATGCCCGTACTCAAGCCCAAACGCTTACTGATGGCATAATGTACTGTACCCGCAAAGAACAAACCTGATCCTGCGTTAGCGGTGTTGAGTCCGGCCGAAACGGAATAGCTCAGGCTTGTGTCGCCCTCAAATGTGCTTTTTTGCCGTTTTACTTTCGGCACCTTAATCTTTCTGTCGCTGATCTGAACAGCTTTATCCCTATTGAGGCGTTCTTTGCGCAACAATTCCCTTGCTGCTTTTTTATCCGCTTTCAGGTCAGCGGGCTTAATTTGTGTGTGGATTACAGGGATCACGGTCGCTCCTGGTGCATTCCATATCAAATGGTTTGTAGAATCCTTCCACAAGAAATGGCTGTTTCTAGCTGCTTTAACTTGAGTCAGGGCCGTATTTGAGAGAAAAGTCATGTTATACACAGTGTCCGGCGATGTAGCAGGCTCAGATACTGCCGAAGTTTGATCTTTTGAAATAAAGAGATCGCCGGGAGTTAAAGATGCCTGTGCTAATCCGCTGTCGCTCGCCAGGGTATCGTTATAAAGGCTGTCAGCAGCTGCGGCAGGTATTTTCTTCAGCACCGCTTTGTAGTTATTTTTCGGTAAGTTTTTTGGTGTTTTTGGCTCTTTTAAGGTAACATATGTGAATACAGATACCATCGCTGCAGCCGGTAGGATATAAGCCAGCATGCTGACAATTTTGCTGCCAATAGTTTTGACTGCAGCACTTCCAGTCTGCGTGTCTCCGCTTGCCTGTTGCTGTAAAGGCATTTGCTGATCCAGGATGGCATGCATCTTCTTCCAGGAAAGATCCATATCGCCCTGTACCGGCAGTTCATCCAGTTTTTTGTTCCAAAGTTTATGATACCATCCTGAATTTTTCATTTTATACTTCCTTTAGGATCAAGTAAACCTCTTAATTGTTTCTTTGCGGCAGATAAATGCCACCTGGATGTGCTCTCGGTAATTTGGAGCTGTTCGCTTATTTCTTTATGTGTATATCCTTCCAGCACCGATAGGTTAAAGACCATTTGAGATGCGTCTGGCAGAGACTTGATCATCAACAGCAAGTCCTGTGCATATAAGTTATCCAGTGCCTCCGGAGCAATAAATACCTCTTCTTCTGGCGGAATATCATCAATATCGGTCTTAAACCGGAGCTCTTTACGTCCCAAATCAATGCAGCTGCGCAACATAATGGTCCTGATCCAGCCGCCTAAATTCCCCTTTTTCTCGTTGAAGGTTTGTATCTGCTGAAATACTTTCAGAAAGCCGATGTTCAAAGCCTCTTCGGCCAGATCATTCGTCCTGAGGTACCGCATACAGACCCTGATCATATCAGCATAGAACATTTTGTACAGCCTTTCCTGCGCGGCCCGTTCATTGGCCATGCAGCCTTTAATCAGGACCTCATCTTGCATAAAGGAACGGCTCATCTAAATAGTTCTGGTGTCGAATATACATCTTTCTATAGGGCATTACGTAAGGCGCAGTCGAAACGCTGGGTAATAAAATAAATATTTTTTTACCCAACGTGACATGCCTGAGGACCGTAATCTCATAAATAAGAAATACCAGATGTTCAACAAAAAAAGTTACGAATTACATGGAGCATGGTATGACCAGCAGTTCCCGGGAACCGATGCCAAAAGAAATTACCTGATCCGGAACACCCAGCTAAAAAATAACATCAGTACATGGCTGCAGCAGCTTTTTTTTTCCTGCCTGGCCCCCTTGTTAAAGCAGGGCGGCCAATATTGGCTTACTATTGGAGATGCTTATGGTTTTGATGCACAATACATCCTGGCAAAGCAGAACAGGGCAATAGCGACAGACCTCAATACTGATTTTCTAAGGCTGGCATCTGAGGAGGGGATAGTAACTGATTTCTCCGCTCAAAATGCCGAAAAGCTTGGATATTCAGACGGGACCTTTGATTACCTGTTGTGCAAGGAATCTTACCATCATTTTCCCAGGCCTTATGCTGCACTTTGTAAATAAGGGTATTGTGATTATGGAACCACAGGATCCCATCAGTAAAATGCCGGTTTTGCTTTTTATGGTCAACCTGCTTTCGTTGGTCAGACGTAACCTGATCGGTAAAATCTGGAAGAACCGGTTTTCCTATGAGCCTGTTGGCAATTTTGTGTACAAGGTGTCAGAAAGAGAAATGGAGAAGTTTGCTGCCGGACTCGGTCTTCCTTTGCTCGCATTCAAAAAGATCAATCCCAATTTTTACTTTAAGGGTGCCGAGGATGAGTCAGCAGAACTCCGTAATCCCCGATTCCTTAAGATCCGCTTTAGAAAGGGGCTGGTCGACCTGCTGGTTAAGTTCAGATTGATGCCCAGCCAGGTGTTGTCGGTCGTCGTCTTCAAGGTGATCCCGGAGCAGCAGCTGCTAAAAGAGCTGGAGATGGCTGACCATAAATTGCTGTACATTCCTAAGAATCCGTATGTCGACAGACAAGCATAAAAAAAGCGCCCCTTTTGGGGCGCTTTTTCTTTTCTTCGTTTATTGAACAATCCAGTTCCAGCCCAGTTCATCAGGGGCCAGTCCGTAACGGATGTCGTTTAATGTTTTAGCGATACTTGAAGAAATCGTACGCGTTGAAGGATCAGATAAGGTATAGACCTTGCCCTGATAGCCGATTTCACCAATAGGTGTCACCGTGGCGGCAGTTCCAGCAGCAAAAGCATCTGTTACAGATCCGTTTTCAATACCGTCAAGAATTTCTTTAACGCTTACACGTCTTTCTTCCACTTCAATCCCTGCTCTTTTGGCCAGGGTAATGATCGTATCACGTGTTACTCCGTCTAATACTGTGCTTCTAACAGAAGGTGTAACCAGTTTACCGTCGATCACAAAGATCAGGTTGGCTGTACCAGCTTCCTCAATATACTCATGAGAAATAGAATCCGTCCAGATCAATTGATCATAACCTTCTTTTTGCGCTTCTGCAAAAGGGTATAAGGAGCGGGCGTAGTTACCAGCAGTTTTAGCAAAGCCAACACCCCCATCATCCGCACGTGTAAATTCTGTTTCGATCTTCACTTTCAGGGCTTTGCTGTAGTAAGGTCCTGTTGGCGTAGTCAACAATGCGAAAGTATATTTATCAGAAGGCCTTACACCAAGATAAGGATCAGTAGCAAACATCACCGGGCGGATGTATAAAGAATAACCGTCCTGAGCAGGTACCCATTTTTCGTCAATATCGATTAATGCTGCAATTCCCTGCATGAAGATGTCCTTAGGGATTGCCGGCATAGACATACGTGCAGCAGATTTATTGAAACGCTCGTGGTTTTTATCACCCCTGAAAATCGAGATTTTTCCATCAGCCTGGCGGTAAGCTTTCATTCCTTCAAAGATTGCCTGTCCATAGTGCAGTGCAGAAATCGCAGGACTGATCAGGATCGGGCCATAAGGCAGGACCTGCAGGTTCGACCATTCGCCATTATCATATTCTGCAATAAACATGTGATCGGAAAATACTTTTCCGAAAGGTAGTTGAGAGAAATCTGTTACCGTTAACCTGCTTTGATCAGCTTTTGTGATCGTGATGTCCAATGTCTCGTTCATTATCGTAATATTTCGTTGGACAAATTTAATATAAAACCCTGAATTTTATGGTATGCTCTATCTTCTTTAAGAATTTAAATAGCTGTTTATCATATTGCGTGTTGATGTCTGTGATCACATAACCTATGCTGGCATTCGTCATCAGGAACTGCCCTACGATGTTGATGTCGTGGTAAGCAAAGGCTGTGTTGATCTTGGCCATAATGCCCGGAACGTTCTTGTGGATATGGATCAGGCGGTGCGATTTGTCGATCCTTGGCAATTGCAGGTTCGGGAAATTATGGCTCAGGTGGGTAGTGCCTGTATTCATGAAGTCGATCATCCTTTTCGGGATGAAAACATTGTTTCTCGGGTTACCCTTGATGTCATCAAACACCACGATCCCTTGTTCTGTGCACTTTTGCAGGTCGATCTTTCCTTTCGCAGTACCCAGGTAACCGATGGTTTTCAGGGTCAGGGCCCGTTCCAGTTGCTCATCTGTGATCTTTTCACCATCCGCCAACAGCAACATGTGTACATCGGCCACGTATTTCTCTTCAAAAGTTTCCTTATGGCGGATAGAAAAGCCGTCTTTCTTCAGGAGTTCGATACTTTTCGGCTCTACCTCTCCGATCACCAGGCAAAGGATCCTGTTCTTTGGGTAAGAGATTGCCCTCGGCAGGTTGTTTACGTAAAGGAACTCATCAAAACTTGGTGTGACGTGATCCGCCTTCTCTACAATACTTGCCCTGGAAATATTTTCTGTAAAGGCATAGAATTTCTTGATCAGGCCACTTTCGCGCAGCTGGAAATCCGAGTAGCCATCACCAATGCCATAGAGGTCGCCCTCCAGGTTCAGTTGCTGCATCAGTTTTACCTTGCCGCCTTCTTCGCTCAGGGGATTGGTATGGTCATAGTCGATGATCTTTCCGTCTCCCGTAGTCACGAACGTATTGGCGTAGATGTTCTCTTTTTTAATGTGGTACTGGCTCACTACCGGAGTGATGAATTCCTTAAAACCACCAGAAACGATCAATACTTCATCCGCATGCTTCTTGAAAAAAGCCGCATTTCTGGAAAAGGAAGCCGACACCTTCTTCTTCAGATGTTTGATCAGTTTTTTCAGGTGATCTTCATCAGCTTCGAGCAATTTTACACGTTGTGCAAGACTTTCACTAAAGGACAGTTTACCTTCCATAGCAAGATTGGTCAGGTCTTCTATCTTTTGAAAAATAGCCTCTTTATCGGGATGTTTGGTCAGGGAGATCCTGGCCAGCTCGTCCAATGCCTCTACCTGCGTAAAGGTGCTGTCAAAGTCAATGATGTAAATATTCTTTTGCTTCATTTGTTTATTTGGTGCTTAGTTTCCTGCAAGTCTCAGCAATGCTTTGCTGCAGGGGTTTAAATTTAATTCCGATCGTATTTTTGATTTTCTCGTTGCTGTATAAACTCTCATTGAGGCTGCTCCGGGCGGCGTCACTGGTCAGCGCCGCTGCTTTGCCGGTAAAGAAAGAAGCAAGTTTTGCTGCCCTCCAGGCGATGCCCAGCATCCAGGCCTTTGCCTCCTTCGCAGGAGCCTTTACGCCGAATCCTTTGGCGATCTCCTCAAAGAAAGCCTGGTAATGGTAGTTCTCGGATGAAACAATAAAACGTTCACTGCTTTCCCCGCTGTTCATCAATGCGATCATGCTCTGTGCGACGTCGCTTACATCTACAATACCTGTGGCACCTTTTGTATAGTAGGACAGGCCGTCCTTTACCAATTTAAATATGGCGCCGCTTCCATTGAATCCGGAATTTGCACCTATGATTACTGAAGGATTTACGATCACCGCGTCCAGACCTTCGGCGATGCCCCGCCAGACCTCCATCTCGCCCTCATACTTAGAAATGGCATAGCTGTGAGATTTTGCATCATACTCCCAGAAGTCGGCCTCCGTGATGAGCTTTTCCCCTTTTTTAGGATTGCCCAGTGCTGCTACTGAACTTACATGTACCAAACGGGAGCCATATTCCAGGCAAAGGTTTACGATATTGCCAGTCCCTTCTATGTTGATCTTTAAGAGTTTTTCTTTGTCTTTAGGATCAAAGGATACCATGGCGGCACAATGATACACCTGATCAACATCAGCAAAAGCATCATCAAGTGCAGAGATATCGTTGATGTCGGCAATTACCCAGTCCACCAAGTCATTTTGCTGAATGGAAACGGGCACCATGGAATGCTCGCGTTTGAGCGCCCGGATCCGTATGCCCTGTTGAGTTAACTGATGAATTAATTCTGCTCCTAAAAATCCAGTAGCACCGGTAACCAATATCATTTCATTTTTTTTAGGATGTTCATTAAAATATGCGCTCAAAAATAGATATTTGATGCCATACATTTATAGTACCCTATGTCTTTATCAGATTTTTTTTCACCCTTAAGTACAGACAAATTAACACCAAAAGCAGGTTTCTATACCAGTCAGCTAGGTTTAAAGACTACTTTTTTTGTCGATAATTTTCCTGAACTGGAAGAAAACGGATACGATATCGCCATTATTGGGGTGCAGGATGACCGTGCAGCGGTAAATAATGAAGGCTGCGCACTGGCGCCGGACTATTTCAGGGCGCAATTTTATACGCTTCATGAAGGCCCATATGCAACAAAGATTGTCGACCTTGGTAATATAAAAGCAGGAGCTTCTATCTCAGACACCTATGTCGCTTTACGGATGGTGGTCACTGAACTGATCAAGCGGAATATCGTACCGGTAATCATTGGAGGCGGACAAGACCTCACCTATGCGCAATACCTTGCTTACGAAGCGCTGGAGCAGAAGGTCGACCTGGTTGTGGTCGACAGTAAGTTTGACCTTGATGAGGACGATGATGAAGGACTTTCTGCCAGATCCGATACTTACCTGAACAAGATCCTGTTGCACCAACCCAATTATTTGTTCAATTTCAGTAATATCGGCTATCAGACTTACTATGTGAACCAGGACAGTCTGAAGGTGATGAGTAAACTTTATTTTGATGCACACCGTCTGGGAGAATTTGCAGATGATATTTCATTAGCAGAGCCGATCATCCGCAATGCAAATATGATCAGCTTCGATATCGGCGCTATCCGTTCCTCAGATGCCGGAGCGAATGCCAATGCAGGGCCGAACGGCTTTTATGGCGAGCAGGCATGCCGGATCACCAGATACGCAGGCATGAGCGATAAGCTTACCTCTATTGGTTTTTATGAATTCAATCCCGCTTTTGACCAAAACGGACAAACGGCTATGCTGCTTGCACAGATGGTCTGGTACTTCATAGACGGATATTACAACCGTAAAAAAGATTTTCCGCTAACGCCGAAATCCCATTATCTGATCTACAGGGCCAGTATGAATGACGGCTCGGCAGAACTACTTTTCGTAAAAAGCAAAAAATCAGACCGCTGGTGGATGCAGGTTCCTTACCCTACAGGCATTTCTAAAAATGAACGATTCCATCTGGTACCCTGCAGGTATGACGATTACACGACTGCTGTAAACGGGGAAATGCCTGATCTGTGGTGGCGTACCTTTCAAAAGCTACTATAATTTTACAATTAATTTTACGTTAGGTAATTGTTCAATCCCTACATTTACGTCAAACTTAAGGACTCATGAAAAAAATACTAATCGCTGCGGTATGTTTATTACCTGTGGCTACTATGGCACAAAGTAAATTTACCCTGAAAGGTAAGGTTGCTACATTAAAAACACCTGCGAAGGCATTTTTGTATTACAGGGCTGAGGGCAGTCAGGTTACAGACTCAGCAGCAATTACTGCTGGAGCTTTTACCTTTACAGGTCCTTTAAAAGGAATTACCCAAGCTCAGATTGTAGTTAGGCGTACAGGGGCAGTTGCAGACCCTACTAAACGCACAGCACCTGATGTGGTGACCATCTACCTGGAGCCAAAAGCTATGGAACTGACCTCTAAAACCGATTCAGTAAAATATGCTACTGTTAAAAATTCTCCGGTGAATGATGATCTGGTTAAATATAATGCACTGACCAAAGGATTAAATGCTAAACTTAACGGTCTGAATGAAGAATTCAGGGCAAAAGGACCAGGAGCACGTGAAGACAAAGCATTCATGGAAGATCTTATAGCACGTGATGGCGCGATCAGGAAAGAACTGGACGACGTAAACAAGCAGTTTTATATGGCTAACCGTGACTCATATGTAGGTCTTACTGCATTCAGAGGAACAATGGATCTTGACGGAGACCCTAAAGGAACAGAAGAAGAATTTAACAAATTCTCTGCCACAGTAAAAGGTACTGAAGCAGGAAAAGCAATTGCACAGCAAATAGAAGCAGGTAAGAAAACTTCAATTGGTCAGATGGCGATGGACTTTACTCAAAATGACGTAAATGACAAACCAGTAAAATTATCTGATTTCAAAGGAAAATACGTATTGCTTGATTTCTGGGCTTCATGGTGTGGACCATGCCGTGCAGAGAACCCAAATGTGGTAAAAGCATACAATACTTTTAAAGACAAAAACTTTACTGTTTTAGGCGTTTCTCTTGATCAGCCAGGAAAAAAAGCAGCCTGGTTAGAAGCTATTGAAAAAGACGGTTTAACCTGGACTCATGTATCTGATTTGAAATACTGGGACAACGAAGTTTCTAAAATGTATGGTGTTCGCGGTATTCCAGCAAATTACCTGATCGATCCAACAGGGAAGATCGTTGCTAAAAATGTAAGAGGAGAAGAACTGCAAACTAAACTTGCAGAATTATTAGGCGCAAAATCTAAATAATAAAGTTAACAGAATACGTCATTGCGAGGTACGAAGCAATCCCCATATGAGGTTGCTTTGTACCTCGCAATGACGTTTTTGCGTCTGGGTCCTCAGACTCAGGTTATTTTTCAAATCCCTCCCAGCCATACGCTGTCGCTTACGCTCTGTAAATCATAAGCCATAAAAGCAATGTAGGCCTGCATTGGCCTTTGCAGATCAGCAGTAGAAAGCGCAATAAAATCCCGAGCTTCCTGTCGCCTCGCCCCACTAAGTACATATTTCGCCTGCATTTCATCCGTAAAATATAGAAGCAACATGGCCCGATCCTGCCAGATTGCCCAGTCTGTATTCCCATTGAAATCCCAGCTGAATGCAAGCCCTTCCTGCGTCTTTAAAACTACAGGATTCACCGCCGGCGCCAGTTCACCTTTACTCAGCATCGCTTTGCTATAATCCATATGTATCTCGGGATAAGTTCCCTGCATGGCATGTTTTTTATTGTAGGAAACCGCCTCATTGTGCTGGTTGCGGTCCGTACCCTCCACAGCAAAGGAAAACCCAAGGTTGATGAAAGGCAGCAGTGGTTTGAGGAAAGCATTCACTACTGTCATTTTCTGATAGTTGGCCAGTTTAGCCAGGCTTGGTGATTTAGAAGAGTAACCTACCGTGCGCATAACATTCTTACCTTTCAGCGTATAGCTGATCAGGTTTCCCACCCGTCCATTTAAATGACCGAATGCACCATTTGTCAAAGTTCCCATAGTTGTTCTATTAAATTATCAGGCAACAAAATTACTGCAGTCTCTTCATCGTGTGTGTCCTATAGGTTACAAAGGCAGTTCAAATTCATTCATTACAAATAAATTTAGATGACGGTGAGAGCTGAAAATGTGCTTTCGAAAGGCTGCCGGCCCATGCAAGGCTTGAAGAACCCTTGAGGAAAGCTTTTGAAAGGCCCCTGCTGAGCAGGTTTATCCAACCCTTTTATGACGGTAGTGGTAGGACATCCAGATTAAAATTTGAGCACATGCAAAATCCTAAAAAGGAAAAGGTTCTACATTTTTATTCTAATCCTAAAGTAAAGTAGAAATAGGTTGAATTTTTACAATTGGTAAATCGCTTAGCTTTTTTTGTTTCTGCTAAATTATTATATAAGTTTACCACAACTATTTTATTATTTAGTTCAGGGATTTTGAGATACCATGGTTGCCTATAGTACAAATACGGATCAGGAACTCATTGCTTTGCTAAAGCAGGGCGATCAGCAGGCATTTAATGAGCTGCATCACCGGTATTATGCTTTGCTGATCCGTTATGCTTACAACATCATCAGAGATCAGGAAAGCTGTAATGACCTGGTGCAGGATGTGTTCGTGTGGTTTTGGGAGCACCGGGAGCAGCACCAGTTGCGTAGTGTAAAAGGCTATCTGATTATGGCGGTAAAGTACCAGGTTTCCAATGTGATCAGAAAAGGAAAAGTGAGGGAAAGTTATCTGCTTTCGGCTTTGAATAGTGCCGATTATACCCTGAATGAAGAAAGCCTGGAGTTAAAAGAATTACAGTCCATAATCGAAAGTTTTGTGCAGCAGTTGCCGGAGAAATGCGCGGAGATCTTCCGGCTTAGTAGGGAAGAACAATTGAGCAATAAAGAAATTGCGGCCAGGCTTGGCATATCTGAAGTCACTGTAGCCGTGCAGATCAAGCGGGCTTTAGACAAGCTGAAAGGCAATCTTGGGAAGATGTATTTCTGGATACATTTCTTTGTCTAAATTTTGGATTTCAATCCGGTTTTTATGTTTTGTTTTTGGTATATTTGATTGTTAATCAATAAATTGAATAATTTAAATCCTCGTTTTTTTTGGTTTATATCCTGCAAACAAGTTAACTTAGCCTGCATCTCAAATGATGCTCGGATAAGGCATGAAGGAAGATAACCAAACAGAATTTAAAAGTAGTTTTTCGGACAGGGTCATTTGTTTTGGAAGGAAGTCCATTGGAAAGTCTGGAAAAGCTCAGACTGATTAAGGGACAGTCGGTCACAAATGCCGCCTGGTTATTATTTAGCAAAGAGAACACGGGTTATAATATACATTTAGGGAGGTTTAAAACACCATCGCATATCATAGATGATAAGATGTATAATGGAACTTTGTTCGAAATGGTAGAGGCGATCATGCGGTATCTGATCTCACAAATTAAGGTGGCTTTCGAAATTAAAGGCATGCCTACGCAACGCACGGAGATATTTGAATATCCTTTGCCAGCTTTAAGAGAGATGGCTTTGAATTGTTTAATACACAGGAATTATCTAAGTCCAATAGACGTGCAGATATGCATATTTGATAACTACATTGAATTTTATAATCCAGGAAAGTTATCCGGTGATTTGACGGTTGAGGATTTAAAGAAAGATGATTATAAAGCCCATTCCCGCAATAAGCTTATTGCCGAAGCATTTTATCTCACGGGAGATATAGAGAAGTATGGCAGCGGGTTTTTAAGAATGAGAAAGGAAATATCTTCTTACCCAACGATGAAAATGGATTTCGGAGAAAGGCCAAATGGATTTTTGAATAAGTTGAGTTATCGCGATCAGAAGGTAAGTACTGACTTAGATGGCGCAGTAAATGGCGCAGTAAGTGGCGCAGTAAATGGCGCAGTAAATCATTTGATGGATTTGATTTTGTTTTATCCAGGGGAAAGAATTTTGTTCTTTCAAACAGAGTTGAATGTACCAAGGAGAACTGTTCAGCGTTGGTTGAAGGTGCTAACAAACGAAAATAAAATTGCATTTAGGGGTGCTCCTAAAACAGGTGGCTACTTTGCGGTAACGTCTGATTTGGCGCAGTAAATGAGGGATTAAATTAGCTGTTGGTTTCTGGTTTGCTTAACTTATTACTGCGTTTGCCACTTAAATATTGTCTTAATGGAATATCGTAAAGCACCATTACCAAGTATGCTGCGCCCAGGAGAAGGATTAGCCCTGCTATGATGATAAAGGTTAGTTGTGTAGCACCCGGTTGATGACTAAGGTAATAGTTGCCGAACATCCATAGGACAGCATAATGCGTCATGTATAAAGGGTAAGAAATCTTTCCTGAAAATACGCAAAGCTGTTTTAAGCCCGGTGTTAAGGTAGCCCCTGCACCAAGTGCGATGAGTAGGGGGAAATAAAACAGGACTACGAGCAGTTCGGAAATCCAATTCCATTTTGAGGAGGGCATGATAAAGGCAAGGAATAGTAATAAGGCTATGCCGATAAATCCCAGCCGGTTTTTGATGACCCAATTAGAACGGTAAATCAGCAATCCTGCTAAAAAAGAATAAGATATGCGGGCACTTCCGTCCCAAAATGTTGGGCCGCTCCAGCCTCCCAATAAATTACCGGAACGGTAGGATACAAAACAAATAGCTACCGCTGCGATAATGGTCAGCAACAGCAGGAGGCTTCGATTGAGCCTATAGAGCACCAATGCATAAACGATATTAGCCATATATTCCCAGAACAAAGACCAGGAAGGCGCATTGAAGCTAAACAGGTTAAATCCGCGGTCTTCTATGATGGGCAAGGGGATAAGCAATACCGAGCAAATAAATGTCAGGACGATCTTGCCCGTACTGTACAATTCGGGATGGCCACCAAAGGGATCGAACAAGAATGCGAGGAGGCCTAATATAGAACCTGCAATAACCAGTGGATGCAATCTGATGATCCTCTTTTTAAAAAACTCGAGAATCCCAATTTTTGCTATACGATCGTCATAGGCATATCCGATTACAAATCCCGAAAGGCAGAAGAAGAAATCGACAGCCAGGAAACCGTGCCCGATAAAGTTCTTGCTGGCATCAGTATAAACCCATTCCATGAAATGAAATATTACCACGGCTATCGCGGCAACGCCCCTTAACCCGTCGAGAATTTCGAAATGCTGTTTCGTTTTCAGAATTGTGACGGAGGTTTCATCTTTTATTGCCATGCTGTGTAAAATTACATAACATTTGTTTAAGAATTATCTCGTTTTAGATTTTCCCGGAAGCCTAGTGCCAATAAAAGCATGGATCTTATTTATTGCAGCGCATTTGAATAGTACTTTTTGCGGAACCAGAAGGCAAGATTAACCAGTGCAATCAAAGCCGGCACTTCAACTAGCGGACCGATGACACCAACGAATGCCTGTCCCGAGTTGATACCGAAAACCCCGATTGCAACAGCAATAGCCAGTTCAAAGTTGTTACCGGCAGCAGTAAAAGCGATGGAAGTGCTTTGGGAATAATCAGCTCCCATTTTCTTACCTGCAAAAAAGCTAATGGTAAACATGATGCCAAAATAGATGACAAGCGGAATGGCGATACGGACTACATCCAGGGGGATCTGAAGAATCAATTCACCTTTGAGGCTGAACATGACCACGATGGTGAAAAGTAATGCGATGAGGGTTATGGGTGAAATAAAGGGAATAAACTTTTGCTGGAACCAGTTCTCGCCTTTGAGTTTAATTAAAATGAACCTGCTGACTACTCCAGTTGCAAAAGGAACACCAAGGTACAGGCCGACGCTTTTAGCAATCTCTCCAATAGTAATATTCATGTCGAGTCCCTTGATGCCAAACATCGGCGGTAGTACGGTAATAAAAAGATAAGCATAAACGCTATAGAGTATTACCTGAAAGATGCTGTTAAGGGCAATCAGGCCAGCGGCATACTCACGGTTACCTTCTGCCAGCTCGTTCCATACCATTACCATGGCGATGCAGCGGGCAAGGCCGATCAGGATCAGCCCGACCATGTATTCAGGGTAATCTCTTAAAAAAGTAATGGCCAGAAAGAACATCAGCAATGGGCCGATGACCCAGTTTAATACCAGCGAGACGCTCAATACTTTGGTGTCCTTAAACACTTCGCCCATTTTTTCATAACGAACTTTGGCCAGTGGCGGGTACATCATCAAGATCAGCCCGATCGCAAGTGGGATGTTGGTTGTGCCGCTAGAAAATGAGTTAATGAATTCCGCGGAGGACGGCAGGAAGTAGCCGATACCCACACCTGCAGCCATGGCGAGGAATATCCAAAGTGTGAGGTAGCGATCTAAGAAGCTCATAGGTTTTCGTTTACAAAGTTCTGGGCATATTTTCTGATCATTTCGCGGACTTCCCTGAACTGCTCCATAATTTCCTCATCGGTTCCTTTGGCTTTTGCCGGATCCGGAAAGTTATAGTGCAGTTTAATGGCATTGGTTGGGAAATAAGGGCAGCTTTCCTTTGCATTGTCGCAGACCGTGATGACGAAGTCGAAGTTGATCCCTGTGTATTCATTCACATTGTTCGAGGTGTGGGCAGAAATGTCTATGCCATCTCTTTTCATGATTTCGATGGCTCTAGAGTTTACACCATGGATTTCGATACCTGCGCTGTAGATTTCAGCGGCATCACCGGCGAAATGTCTCAGATACCCCTCAGCAATCTGGCTGCGGCAACTGTTGCCGGTGCACAGTACGAGTACTTTTTTCATTGACTATAGCTAGTATTATAATATTGCAATTTAACGATTGATGTGTTTAAAAAAAGGTTAGCAGCAGGTAGTCTCGCCCTTGTACGAGCCCAAGAAAGCACCCAGTTGTTCTTTCAGTAATTTCCAGGTTTTAGGGTTGATGCAGTAGCAAATGCTGACACCTTCAATGGTGCCTTGAATAATACCTGCTGTTTTTAGTTCTTTCAGATGCTGAGAAATGGTTGCCTGCGCCAAGCCAAGTTCACCAACCAGATCCCCACAAATACAAGTATTGGATATGATGATCCTTTGCAGGATAGCTATACGTGCAGGGTGCGCAATTGCTTTCAGCAAGGTGGAAAGCTGGTTCTGCTCGTCGGTAAATATTTCTGATTTAGTAAGTCCCATAATTATATATCGCAATATTACGATATTATAATGGTATTAACAAATTTATCTTAACATTTTCTTGTCAACTTGTTAAGTTGTGCTTATCTTTGTGTAGCTACTTGTACAAACTATTTGTAGTTAAATGAAATGAAAACAATGACTGTTGGAGAATTTAAATCTCATTTTGCCGAGGTTCTGGAACAAGTGAAAGCTGGTATAGGTTTCGCCGTTACCTATGGAAGAAAGAAAGAAATTGTCGGTTATTTTTTGCCGGAGTCGCAGCTTGTTAAGCCAAAACGTAAGCTTGGTATTTTAGAAGGAAAGGCTAATGTAACTTTTAAGGATGATTTTAAGATGTCTGAGGAGGATTTAATTGGATGAGTTTTCTTCTCGATTCCCACACATTATTATGGGCTATTACAGATCAAAAGAAGCTTTCAAAAAAAGTAATTGCTATCCTTGAAGATGGTAATAATGAGGTTTTTGCTAGTTCGGTCACATTCTGGGAGATTTCTTTAAAGTTCGGTTTGGGAAAGTTAGGTTTGAATAATATTGTTCCTGAAGATCTTCCAAAACTCGCTGAAGAAATTGGGTTTAGTTTTCTCCCTTTGTTGCCTATTGAGTCTGCAGGCTACCATAAACTTAATGCAACTTGGCATCATGATCCTTTTGACCGGATGCTAATATGGCAAGCCATAAATAATAATTTGACGCTTTTAAGTAAAGATAAAAATGTAGCTCAGTATAAATCTGTCGGTCTTAAACAGCTCTGGTAAAATATTTAGTTTGCCACGTGTTGCTTACAAGTATTTAAAATTTATTTTCATTTGCTGTAAATAAATCGTCTGGTAAAGTTACTTACTCATATAAAGCATGAAAAATGACTAATGAGGAACTAACCATATTGGCGGAAAAGGTATCAGCAGGTAGGGCTACAGTAGCTGAACTGGCGCTGTACAGTGCTGCTTGTGATGCTTTCCAAAAAGAGGAAGTGGCCTGGCCGGGCATGGAAGGGGACCTTGTGGAGATGGAACATGCTTCATTGCAAAGATTATGGAATGAGCAGGAGGTTGAGCTTCCGAAAAAATTGAAGCTGTGGCCAGGGGTCAGGGTGGCAGTGGGAATTGCTGCGGCAGTTGCGACGGTAGTGTTTGGCGTATGGTTTTTTGCTTACCGTGAGGTTGCTTCGTCGCTCGCTCCTCGCAGTGACGATTGGGCTAAGAATGATGTAGCTCCAGGAAAGAGCGGTGCGACGATTACGCTTTCTACAGGGGAAGTGATCCAGCTAAGCGGGGAGAAGAAGGGTGTGGTGATTGCCAATGGACAGATATCATACTCGTCTTCAGGTGTTAACCCGTCGTTGCGAGGAACGAAGCAATCCCCAGGCAATGAGATTGCTTCGTTGCCTCGCAATGACGGACAGGGTGGCAATGTACAAGGTGGCAATGTACAAGGTGGCAATGGACAGGGCGGCAACCCGCAAGGCCCGTCTTCAGGTATTAACCCGTCATTGCGAGGTACGAAGCAATCTCCGGTAGAATTGACGGCAAGTACCGCCAAAGGCCAAACCTACGAATTTACCCTGCCTGATGGCACGCATGTATGGCTAAACGCAGATTCAAAAATTAGTTTCCCTTCACAATTTTCTGGGAAAGAACGCAAAATTTTGCTAAAAGGTGAGGCTTATTTTGCAGTAGTGCATAATGCAAAACAGCCATTCAGGGTAGAGAGCAAGGGGCAGGTAGTAGAAGATATCGGTACTGAGTTTAACATCAATGCCTATACAGATGAAGGACTGGTAAAGACCACATTGGTAGCAGGCGAAGCTAAGGTGAATGCCCTGATCCTGAAACCCAACGAGCAAGCGGTAAACAATGGCAAAAATATAAAAATAACAAAAGTAGATCCTGCTGAAGCCATTGCCTGGAAAAACAGGCTTTTCAAATTTGATGGTACCGAGCTAGCCGACATTATGCGGCAGATCGGACGCTGGTACAACCTTGATATTGTGTACGAAGGAAAACCAGCGAGCCGCAGCTTTAGCGGAACCATTACAAAAGACGTAAAACTATCGGAGATCCTGAGGATACTCGAAGCAGGAGGGATCCGCTTCCGGATAGCGGCGCCAGCACAAGTAGGCGGAGCGAAGCAACTCATTGTGATGCCGTAAATAAAAGAACCAACTAAACCAGCATAGATAACCAAAGCAAACTGAATTAGGAACCACAAAAAACACCACATGAAGAGATAAAGAAATTATCACCACAGCTTAGCGGTTTTATAAGTAAAAAAACCGTTCCGGATTCGGCCCCGGAACGGCAAAATAGCTTAGGCAAAACCCATCCCTTTAGAAGAATCTAGTTTTTAACCTTCCCGGAATACACCGGGATCAAGCTTATCAAAGATATGCAAATTAACTTATTGCGGAAGGCGCAGTCCATGCGGCTAGCGATTTCGCATAAACTCATTCTGGTAATGAAAATTACAACATTTATGCTATTTGTGTGCTTCATGCAGCTCTCTGCCAAAGTACATTCACAGATCAATATTAAAGAAAGGAACGTGCCCATAACGAGCGTGCTGGCCAAGATACAGCAACAAAGTGGGTACAACCTATTCTATGAAAACACCAATATTAAAGATGTAAAAATCAACGTCAGCCTGAGCAATGTATCGCTTAAAGATGCACTGGAAAAAGTGTTAAAAGATCAAGCGCTCAGCTATACGCTGGTAGACAAAACCATCATCATCAAAATTAAAGCGCCTTCCTTTCTGGAGAAGGTGGTGGATGCTTTTACTCCCCCTATTGATGTGTCTGGTTTCGTTAGTGATGAGAAAGGTATGCCACTTCCTGGCGCGACAGTGAAAGTTAAAGGATTAAATTATACCACAACGACGGATGCAAATGGAAAATTTCACTTGAGTGATTTAGCTGAATCGGCTATCCTTACCGTGACTTACATAGGTTATCAGGAAGTGGAAATTCAAGTAAAAACAATCCTTAATATATCACTCAAACTCAAATCTTCTGAATTACAAGAAGTAGTTGTAGCATATGGCAAACAGGAGCAAAAGGCAATTACCGGCGCGGTGCAGGTGTTAAGCGGTAAGGAAATAGAGAACTTGCCAAACAGGAGTTTTGATAAGTCACTCATGGGGCTTGTTCCCGGTCTTTTGGTTACACCCGGATCAGGACAGCCTGGTAGTGGTATAAGCAATTTTGTGTTGCGGGGAATATCAACGGCTGCAAATCCAACAGACGGTTCAACAGTACGAAACCCACTAATAATTATAGATGGAGTTCCCATCACACAGGATAGGGTTCAACTTTTAGGTGCTCAATCAGTTTATTTCGGTTCTAACGTTCTCAATCCGCTTTCACAGTTAAATCCTTCAGATATTGAAACGATGTCGGTATTAAAAGATGCATCTGCAATTGCACTATATGGCTCCAAAGCAAGTAACGGGGTTATTCTAATTACAACAAAAAGAGGAAAGGCGGGTAGAACCCAATTTAATTTCAGACATCAGACGGATATTGCCCAAGCAATAAATGGCAAGACAGATTACCTAAATCAAGAGGAATACCTCGAATTGCTTTATGAAACTTATAAAAATACGCCAAGAGTGGTTGACGGTGTACCCACGCCCTGGACTGATGCAGCCATCACCAATGATTTAAAAGCAAAGTTCCCGGTAAAATCAGATGGAAGTTTTTATTCACAACCAGATTGGACTAAGGAACTCTACAACGATCAAGCAGTTACCATCAGTAATGAATTATCTATGACGGGTGGTACGGAAAAAAGCAATTTTTATTTGAATCTTGAATATACTAAACAAGATGGCGTAATTAAAAAAACAGGTTATGATAGAAAAAGTCTAAGATTCAACTTTGAAAATCGACCTGCCGATTGGTTTAAAGTTGGGATGAATTCTGCGCTTTCCTATAACGTTCAGGATTATGGGGCGTCTACTAAAGGTCCAGGAAGTGACTCTGATGCAGGGGGAGCGACAAGCATATTTCAAATATCTCCTCTAAATCCGATTCGTTTGGAGAATGGTGAGTACCTATTGAATTTCAATACTGGCGCCGGAACTCGTAGCCCGGCAGTTTTAAATCCTGCCGCGGCCGCCGCCTACAATTCAAATGTTAATACCGCATTTAGAGGTTTAACCCACTTGAATATGGAATTCTCTGCAATTAAACATCTCACATTTACCACCAATAATGGTGTAGATTTTGGATTTAACGAAGCCAGGGAATACGTCGATCCTCGCTTAGTCGATCCGGGCAGTTTCACAATCGGGGGTAGAATTGAAGAACAAAATATCAGGCAGTCAAACCTGATTAGTACCAATACCTTACGCTATTCGAATGTTTTTAATGCTATCCATAACTTGGAATTACTAGCCGGTCAGGAAGCCCAAATATTATATAGAAAAACATTGGGAGTTGGTGTTAAAGGATTGATATCGCCTTATTATGATCAGATCAGCAGTCCCGGTGTTACAGTGCTAGATTTACCGAACGGATTTGTGAATAAAGAAACCTTAATGTCTTATTTTGGACAACTTAACTACGGGTACAAGGGTCGGTATTTTCTGACCGCAAGTATTCGGCGTGACGGCTCATCTCGCTTTGGCGCGGATAAGCGCTACGGAACTTACTGGTCAACTGGTTTGGGCTATGTGCTAACTGAGGAGAATTGGATGAAAAACAATTTGTCCTGGGTAAATTACTTGAAACTTAGAGGCAGCATTGGTGCTGCCGGTAATGCCGGAGCGATAGATCGTTATACACCATATGACCAGCTTCAAATTGCTGACTATGGCCCCTATCGTGGGGTAAATATAACCATAGCCGGTAACCCGGATGTTAAATGGGAGCAAACTTTTACCTGGGATGCGGGTATCGAACTAAAGTTAATCAATGACAGGATTGGAATAACAGCTGACGTTTATAAAAAGAAAACTTCGAATTTAATTTATACAGTTCAATTGCCGTTAACGTCTGGATTTGCTTCACAGCTTGGCAATATTGGAAAGATGCGAAATCAAGGGGTGGAGGTTTCAGTTACCACTGATGTGATCAAAAATGATCGTTTTAGCTGGAATTTAAGTGCAAACTGGAGCACCAATAAAAACGTACTGGTTAAGGCCGATGTACCCTTATTGACCAATGTAACGAACGGACTGGCAAATAAAGAAGGAGACAATTTTAACTCCTTCTACTTAATTAGATGGGCTGGAGTAAATCCGACTAATGGTAGTGCACAGTATTATGATAAGGAGGAGAATATCTCAACAAACCGTTCAGGTATAAACCGGGTTTTAGTAGGCAAACCGCAGCCTGATGGTTTTGGTGCCTTTGGTAGCAGATTCAGTTACAATCATTTCGATTTAGCAATCCTGTTTTACTATCAATACGGGTTTCAAATTTATAATGACGGGAATACCGTTGAGGATGGCGCTAATCCATATCGCAACCAAAGCAAGGCAGCACTTAACCGTTGGCAAAAACCGGGAGATATTGCAGTCAATCCTAAGCCTGTGTTAAACAACCCCTTAAATCCTCAGGTTAATTTAAGTACCCGAAATCTTTATGACGGGGATTATGTACGGTTACAGAATCTGACAATAGGATACAATTTTCCAAAAGAGATTTATAGCAGACTGAATTTAAAAGGTATAAGGCTTTACGCTCAAGGAAATAATTTGGGGATTTGGACCAAATATAATGAGCGTGATCCCTCAACGGTTTCTGTATTTGGTTTGTCTCACGTTATCTATCCTGCCGCTAAAACATATTCATTGGGCGCTAACATCATTTTTTAAAAAGACATGAAAAACAAAATATTTATCATCCTGTCAATGGCCATGCTGGGAGTCAGCATGCAGTCTTGCAAAAAATCCTTTCTAGAAGTCCCGGACAAACGTACCCTATTAAAGGAGGCCTATGTGGTTGATTTGGCCACTACAAATGATTATTTGAATGGGATTTATAATGGGATTACAGGAACGCTTTATGCATATGATATATTCCCTTATCCTGAGGCCGCAGCCGACAATATGAAATCCGGGCTGGATGGCACGCTATCATTTGTCTACAACTGGGAGCTCAGTACTGCTTATAACCAGGATCAATACTGGAGCTTGCGATATAAGGTGATTAGAGATTGTAGCTTTGTGATTGAGAAATCAAATCAGTACAAGTCTGAAAATGAAAGTAAAGCTGCCGTTTTAAGAGGCCAAGCATTAGGGTTAAGAGCCTTAGTTTATTCTGATTTGGTTAATCGATTTGCCCAGTCTTACAATTTCACGAATGGAGGCACTCACCCGGGGGTTCCATATATTACTATCTCGGATAGAGAACCTAGAGTTTCCAGACAAAGTGTTTCGGAGGTTTATGACGGTATGATCAAAGACCTGACAGAAGCTATAAATTTCTTAGAGAACGCAAGTCTATCCAATGACTTTATGAATGTGAACTCTGCCAGGGCCTTATTGGCAAGGATATATCTTTTTAAAGAGGATTACCTGAATACTAAAAATCTGGCAAGACAAGTCTTATTAAAAGTGCCGATGATGACATCGGGGTATCCAGAGAAACTTTATACCGCTTCAGATAGTGAAGCATTATTTCATATGCAGCCTGGTTCTACATCAACTTATGGGGCTTTTTTCATTGGATATGGAACGGGGTTTGAGTCCTATTATGCTTCAAATGACATCGCAAATTTATTGACTGCCGACCTCAATGACAAAAGAAATGCCTGGGTGTCGAAATCACCTAACAATGATTGGCTGATCACTAAGTTTCCTCAGGCGGCGACAGGATTGCTTCCATTTCCCCAGGGAGACCACTATCAAACTGTAATCCGGTCTTCAGAAATGTGTCTGACAGCCGCTGAAGCTTATGCAAAACTTGGTAATGTCGACAGTGCCAGATTTTATCTTGACGCGATACGTCTGCGTGCAAATCCAGGCTCAGGACCAAGTTCAGAATCAGGGACTGCCCTGCTTGAAAAAATATATGTAGAGCGCCGTAAAGAACTTGCCTTTGAAGGCCTGCGGTTGTATGATTTGCTCAGGTGGAAGAAGCCGGTGACCAGATCTGACGGGCCAATTGGGGCAACCTTACTGCCATATCCAAGTAATAAGGCAATTTCACCTATTCCGCAGCAGGACGTAGAATTATCTGGTTTAACTCAAAATCCGGGGTACTGAACATGAAAATACTTTGCAATAAAAAAAACTACGCATCCGACATGAAAATTCCACTCTTTTTTGTAGCCATGCTGCTGATACTTTCGACATCATTGCATGCACAAACAAAGTTCAACACCCACATAACCTTCAAATTTACTCCAGCGCCACCCGGGGATACACTGGTTTTGAATTTTAAACCTCTAAAAAGAGAATCTTCCAGTGAATTTGAAGACATAAAACTAACATTAAAAAATGGAGAGGTGGTTTGGAAAACCAACCTTCAAGGCCCGATAACTTTGAGTCTGACTACTGATGATAAAAAATATTATGCGGGCATTATCGAACCCAAGGAAAGGATTTCCATCTCAGTAAACAAGAGAGAGATAGCTTCTTCAGGCTCGCCAAAACTTGCGTTGAAAAATGCCATTGATCAGGCAAGATCACGGGTAAAACCGGTGTATAGCATGACACTCGATAAAATTACCATGTCTGATTATTTGAAATACTGCGCATCCTATGATTCTGCATTAAATAGTCATATCAAAATTATAGATTCCTATAAAAATTCCGTTTCTCCGATAGTTTTCAATTTCTACAAAATGTCATCCATTAAATTCATTGAAATGGAAAAACTATACCTGTGGGATAAATTGGAGGGCGGCTTCGGTATGAAGGTCCTAAATCCGGGTTAGTAGAAAAGGAGGTTTGTGATGCTTTTGACCAGCAAATGAATAAAGGGTTATACTCCTGGTTGAGAGGTCATGATTCAGAAACTGTCGCTGATCACCGCTATATCATGGCAAAATATCGTCGCGATCTCTATAAAAATCACAACGTAGCACAAGTTGACAGCATACTCCTTGGTTTTGAAAAAGATGAAATTCCCTGGTGGCGGGAATTGGTAAAGTTGGGAAATCAAGTATACAAAGGAAAAGCTCAGGAGGCCTTTGCATACTATTGCGTAAATGATATTATTCATTCAGGAGCGAAATATGCATGGCCAAAAGGTCACCGGGATTTCGTCAATGATTATTACAGCGGTTCTTATGGGACATTTTACAAACAAGCAGCAAGAAAATATGAATATTCGGAGCGCAGAAATCCATATTATGGCCAATATGCTTTGTATAATTCAAGCCTGGGGTTGCCAATGGGTGATGGAAAGCGATTTGATTACAACCTGCTGAAGGATAAAGCCGGTATTATTAGCTTTTGGCAGCACGGTTCGGAATTGTCCGCCAAATTAAAACCGGTAATGGCGAGCCTATATGATCAATTTAAAAATGATACAAATGTGGTATTCCTGAGTATTGGTCTGGCTCCAAACAAATCAACCTGGCTACAGGATGTGCAGCAGCAGAAATATACCTTCAAAGGAGCAGTACAATTGTATTTGGACGGTTCTGTCAAGACCGAAGTCACAAATAATTTTATTATCGATAGCTTCCCCTCATTATCATTTTTAAACAAGGTGGGCTACATCAGGCCAATACCATTGTACCATTCGAAAGAGAAGAAAGCAGGGATTGTATCTTTTCATAGTCCTTCTATCATTGAGCCGGTAAATCTTATGGAGCCTGTAAATGTTTCAGTGGGTCAACTGCAGGAATTGATCCACACGGAGCTGGACGCTGGAAATGATGGGCCTTATGTATTTAAACAAGATAGTGGCATAGGCACATTCCTGTTTGAGGATAACATGCTGAAAAAAATCGATCATCAAAGCCCGCTGTACGCACACACGGATCTGCACAATCAAAAATTCTCCATTGTTCTGAAGAAGGAATTGATGGTACAGCCTGCTGAATTTGAAAATCCTTCAAAAATACTGGCCATTTCAGATATAGAAGGAAATTTTGATGCTTTTAGAAAGCTTTTGCAATCAAACAAAGTTATTGACTACCAATGCAACTGGATCTTTGGTTCGGGTCATTTGGTGCTGAACGGAGATTTCTTTGACCGTGGCACCCAGGTCACTGAAGTGTTGTGGCTGATCTACTCGTTGGAAGAAAAAGCAAAAGCCGCAGGGGGGTATGTTCACTTGATTCTTGGAAACCATGAGTTGATGAACCTTAGCGGCGATATCCGCTATGTTCATAAAAAATACAAGTCCAATGCTGAGAAAATGGGGATGCCATACACAGATCTTTATGGTGTAAAAACAGAACTAGGGAACTGGCTTCGAACTAAGAATATCATTGAGAAAATCGGCGATGTGTTATTTGTTCATGCCGGAGTTTCCCAAGCCCTGAACGACTGTCCCCTTAGCTTGTCAGAAATGAATGACCTTGCAAGGCCATACTACGCTGTCGATAGCCTTGCAAGGAAACATAATGACAAGAACCTGCGGTTGCTGTATGACTATGATCTTTCACCATTTTGGTACAGGGGATATTATAAAAAGGACAAAAAGTATTTCCCGGCTTCTGAATCTCAAATAGACCAAACGCTTAATAAATTCAACGTTAAGCATATCGTTACTGGCCACAGTGTTGTTGCTGACACCGCTTCAACATGGTTTAAAAACAGGATCATCAATATAGACACCAAACATGAATATGGCCGTTCTGAAGCTTTACTTATTGAAAACGGCAATTATTACCGGGTCAATGATAAGGGATTGAAGGTTTTGCTATTCAATGAAGACAAGAAGAAATCAAATTAATTTTAATCGCATTCAAATGAAAAAGATACTTATAATCATAGCAGTGTTTGCCATCGCGCTGCAAGCCTGCAAAAAGAATGAGGCCGAACCAGGTCTTGCCGCGTTAACCGTAGTCAATGCCACGGTAGGAGCTCCCGAATTATATACGAATAATACGGGAGGCAGCATCATTTACTCAAAATATGCTGCCAATGACATTCTTGGTTTTGGCATGAGCAGGGCTTTTGCCGCAAAAGCCGGGACAAGAAGTGTTGTGATTACGCCAGGTACAGACACCACCAAAACTTTCTATAGTCAAAGCGTAGATTTTAAAGCGGGTGTGGTAAATAGCCTATTTTTGACCGGCGAAATGCCGAATGTGGAAGCGGTATATGTTGCCGCGGAAAGCTTTCCAAAATATAAGGACAATGTAATCGGGGTTAGGCTGATCAATCTATCTCCTAACAGTCCTGCTATCAGTATAAATATGTCGGGCACGCCTTTGGTAAAAGAAGTAGCATCTCTCTCCTACAAGCAAAAGTCAGATTTTAAAACTTACGATGGTAATGATGTATTGAAAGAGCTGACTTTTGAAATCCGGGATGCAGCAACCCAAGTATTACTGGCAAGCTACACTATCCCGAGCATTCCTGATCCCGCTTATCCTACAGTAAGTATGGGCAGCGCAAGCTTTTATAATATCACCCTTGTTGTAAAAGGGTTGATCGGCGGTACGGATGCCAATGCTTTTGGAGTATTTCCGGTTCCGCATTTTTAGTTAAATTTTAGTTTAGACATGTGCGGGAACCTAGGTTCCTGCCTTGTTTAATCCTCTCTGGCTATTGCCAGATTTTTTCAGCTCTTAACCATCCTGAATTTTGCAAAATACAATATCAACACTAACCAAATATAAAAGAACTGAATGACGCTCTTCGTCTTTGCCGGGCAGGCATCTCCATCCGAGAGAAAACACCCAAATCATCTTAACTTTTTTATTAAATGTTAAACAACAAAAATTCCTTTAAAAAGCTCATCGCCGCATTGAGCTCAATTTATCCTAATGTTCCACTTCCTGAAGGCTTTGACGATTTCCTTTGGAAGCGTATGATCGTAGAAGCCTATTGTAAAAAGAGGCGTAACCTGGAAACTGAGGGCAAGGTTCCTGAAAAGGCGTACTACGTGCTGAGTGGAAAGGTTATCGTAAATGGCTTTGTAGATGGTCTTCCCTACACAGAATCTATTTACCGGGAAAATACCATTGTGGCATTAAACGCCTTTATGAAGCAGGAGAATTCTCTGCATACCATTACGGCAACGGAAGGTACACTGGTATGGAGCATCAGCCATGAAATGATGCGGGATATGTATGCCAAATGGCCGGAGATGAAGGCATTTGCCCTGCAGGCTGCACTTATCTATATGGAATTGAAGGGTTCGCAGCGTAGTACTTTGCTGGCCTTGCCGGAAGAGGAAAGGGTAGGGGAGTTTTATAAGGCTTTTACAGGTTTATTGCCTGCAAAGAAAAGCGCGATCCGTGATGCGGAGATTGGTGCTTATCTGGCTATGCCAGTAAGGAGGTTGAGGTATTGGAGGAGGAAGATGGGGTAAATTGGGTTGTTTTCTTACGCCAGTGTCAGGACTATGTTTCAATGTTGCGGTACCTTTGCTTCATACCAAATATAAAATCTATATGAACAAAAGAACGCTCAGAAAGGAATTTCCCCTGAAGATTAGCATTTATCCTCAATCTAATGGAAAAGCGGAGCTGGTGTTTCGCAAAAATGGAAACAGGATCTTACACAGGATTCGTGTAAGCACACTAAAACCGTTGTTAAGTCTGCTGGAAAATCCCGAGCCCGATCTGAACCGGCCCTTGGTGCTGGAACTCCAGGGAATTGGGACGAGGAGATGGGTACTGGAACTTGGCATCGTAAATGATGCTGATGCAGTCCTGAACCTTTGGGAAGTCTCGGCTTTGCGCATGCAGTCCAGGTTTGAGTGGAAAGGCTCTGCTGAGGATTTAAAAGGTCTTTTCCCGCTTTAGCGGTGAAATGAAGCCTCTCTCTTGAGGCATCTTCTGTAGCATTTTTAAGCTGCGGGAGTAAAACATCAATGAACCCATTAAAATTTAAGAAAATGGGATTTTTAACTGGCGGTCCGTACTATCATCTGGTAGGCAGGACCGGAAACAACGTTGGCCGCGTAAAGAATGGTAAGAACACTTTCGCCATGCGGCCACACAAATCTAACAAGGCGGCTTCGCAGCTGCAACTGAACCAACGCATGCAGTTTGGTTTATTCACGAGCTGGGTAGCTGACCTGGGCTTATTCGTTGACCTCGGCTTTAAGAATTATGATGCGGAGATGTCGCCCCGAAATGCTTGTATGTCCTACAATTTCAAACTGGATGTGATCACTGGCGTTTCTCCAAATTATACCATCGACTACAGCAAGGTAGTCCTAAGCCGTGGTAAACTGATGGGGCTGGAACTTCCTGAGGTAGCTACCGGAACTGGTGTTTCTTTGGAGTTTAGCTGGTCTGCTGATCCGGGTTTCAGCAATGCAAAGGCTACAAACAAGATGTACTTTGCAATCTATGATCCTATCTTGGATCGGTTTGCACTCTCTATGGGGGCTGTAACAAGGGCTGCGCTTTCCTATGATATGCTACTGCCAGCAGAGTTTAGTGGGAATATGGTAAGGGCTTGGGTGATGGTCGTTAGCGAGGATGGGAAGCTGGTGAGTGACAGTGTACACCTGGGGCCTGTTCCTGTAGGCTAATTTCTGAAAAAAGCTGGTGATCTCCTCCGGGCTGCATAATTTCTCGCCCTGCGGGCTTCGAAATGACGCTGAGGCCCGTCTGAGACACCAGCTTTTTTCTGCAATCGAACTAGCCAGACAGGAAGGTAAGGCACCAAGGGTTTTTACACTGGCAATCGACAGCTTTGAGGGGGAGACCGGATTTGGAAAGAGGGAGAGGGAATGGGGTTGTTTCGAGCGATTGTTAATTGGTGAAGTATTTGTTATCTTTGGTATATGAATAGGCAACAGGAAGAGTTAATTGAGCGGGTCACCATCAAGCCAGGAATAATGGGGGGGGAGACCTACCGTCCGTGGTTTGAGGTTTACGGTTGATGATATATTGGAACTGATGGCTAACGGCCTTACAGATGATGAAATTTTGGAGCAACATCCGGTTTTAGAGCAGCAAGACTTATTGGCGTCACTGCTATTTACTACTAAATCTTTTTGATCCGATCTGCTGATTTATCACCTGTTTTAATTTCATTGGAAGAATTTTTTAGACCGCTGATGGCAACTGAAACGCCTCCATTCATAACGCTAACTACCAATTGATATTTATTATAATGATATGTTCTATAGGTAGCTCCGATTGGCTGATCTAATCTTTTGACGGGTAGGTTTAACGCCTGGATTTTTCTATTGATCTCGTCTATAGTTTTCACTTCCCGCGTCACGAAGATCAACATCTTTGGCGCTCTTTTACCTGGGTCTGTTATTTTGAGCATTGTTTTCTGAGGGCTTCCCAATTTTGAGCCAATATAGCGCCAGCTTGTTAATTTAATGCGATTTTCTGCTTGTACATCATTATTTTCATTGATCCATTTATTTTGATCAATAGTAAACGCTACTTTTCGAATGTCACCATCGAATAATTTGGTAAGGGTATTGAGATCTAATGCTTGCCCAAAGGCAGTAATTGCAGATAATATTAAAAATGAAAGGAGTACTAAGAGTTTTTGCATTGTATTTTAAACTTATAATTTTCGGTGGAAGATAGCATGCCACTTTCTGAATTCGCTCTCTTTAACCCTGTATCTGGCGAAGTTGCCCTCGTGTAATGAAAGCAACTCGGTTTCGACAGTTTCAATGAATTTGGGTCGGTCCTTTTCAGGTAAATTTGAGGTGTAGGTTTCGATTGCTTCAGATGCCTTTTTGGAATCCATGGCTTGCATCACAATTTGGTTGATGATTTCGCGTAAGTAAGTGCGGTGTTTTAGTCTAAATGGGTCTGGTTCACCTAGCGACTGCCTTAGCGCAGCATATCTTGAGGCAGAACGTTCGTATGCCCAAAGGTAAACATCTCGCAAAAGACTGATGTCGTTTAATTCATATACAGCAAGCGTGCCCTGGATATAAAAGTGGTTTGGAACGTCAACAAAAGAAAGCGGGGACAGATTCTGCTTAATCAGTGAAATGTTAGCTGCAAGCCTGGAAACACGTTTGTTGACGTCGTCAAATGGTTGCAGGTATGGCAACTGAACCATAATAAAAAATGATTGTTCGAAAGGGTTTTCAATTTCAGCGGCTTTTTGAAGCATCAGTGCGAAATTTTCTTCAATAAGTTGAGGTATAAGAAGAGGGGTGTAAACGGATTTTGAAATACCTACTCCGATACTACGCAATCTACCCGGAGCTTCGGGGTTTGAAAGCAACTCACTGGCCAATAATGAGTGAAGATTTTGAATACTAGAACGATTATATCCAATGTCTTCCGCTGCCTGGACAATAAATTCTATTGCTTCTTTATGGTTGATAATCATTTGAGCCTCCAAAGCAGACTTGCTGTCGTCTGCTTCACCTAATGAAATTAATCGTTCTGTATCAAGCAGGGTGTAAGTATTGCCTTCTAATCTGCTGGAATTCCAGGATAAGTCGATGAGCAAACGGTTTAGGATTTGTTGTGCATAGGTACCTGCTGGCTGATCTAATTTCGCTGTATTCCCAAGTTCAGCAAGGTGCCGGATATTTTCTTCGCTGAGATAGCTGTCGATATTTGGACGGTAGGATGCTAAAAAATCCTCATTGTAGCCAACTGGTTTGCGACGTTGAATAGGTTGCGAGAGCTGACTAAGCAATTTCTTACTAGCGGCTGGTAAAGGAATCAGGTCTCTTTCTGGTTCAGAAAGTGTTTGTGATGCTAGTTGATCTGGTAATTGATATCTAATTGCACGGGCCCTACCTGTTACTTCAATGTCGCCTTGTGATCTGAGTTTAGATAGCTGACGCTGCAAACTGCGCTTCTCTATGTTAAGGCCGGATAACGCGATGATTTCATCGAGGGTTATGCCTGCAGAAGCCATTTTTAGGGCTTCAAGTATTTGTAGGTCTGTATCTTTAGTAGCCATATCAGTATCGCGACAATTTTATTGAATTGCGACAAAAATAGGTAAATTTTGTCGCAATACTCATGATCACGACAAAATTATGCCGGCACCAAAAATTAGGATGATATAATTAAAATATCCAGCCTGCAAGCGACATGACCAAGGCGATGATGACCGCTGGGGCAAAGCCTTTGATGTAGAAGTCTGTGAATAGCTTGTCGGCGAGTTTGATCATCAATGCTGTGACGACAAGGTGGATCAGAAATGAGAGCAGCCCGAAGGTTACGATGTTGAGGGGAAAGCGCAGGAACCAGCCAAGTGTAGCATTGAGGATTCCGATGACAAGGGCGACGATCACAGCCGTACCGTAGTTTTTGATAGTGACAGTCGGAAGGATATAGCTCATGCCCAGGATAATCGCGGCATTGACTAAAAGTTGTATGATGAAATCCATAGCTGATTTTGATTATTTGCTTTTATTAACGTTGTTTTGGGCTGCCCAGTTTTGATAAAGTTGATCTAGTTCTTTTACTTTATCAGGGTATTGTGCAGCGAGGTTATTCAGCTCGCTTTGATCTTCGCTGATTTTATAGAGGTGCCAGCCTTTTTCATTGGGCTTGGCTACAATCTTCCAGTCTCCTGAACGTGCGTACTTTGCACCAAAGTGTTCATTGAACAGTAGTCGTGGCTGTTGGGCATTCTGGCCTTTTAATACTGCTGCGAAACTTTGTCCCTGCAGTGGTTTGATGGTATTGCCCTGGTAATTTGCCGGGTATTTCGCGCCGGCGAGTTCTACGAAAGTGGCCATGAAATCAATCACATGTCCGGTTTCTTTGGTCAGGCTGCCTTTCCTGGCTTTCAGACCTGCTGGCCAAAAGGCGATCATCGGCGTACGGACACCGCCTTCATAAGAAGATTCTTTGGCAAATTGGTAAGGGGTATTGGCCACGTTGGCCCATCGCTGACCGATAGAAGTGAAAGAAGTCTGCGGACCTGGCATTACTTTCTTATAGATGGGATAGACGATCTTCCGCCCATCACGAGTTTGGCCCGGCCTGTCGAAGCCTTCACCGTAACGCATGGCATCCTCAGGACTGGCACCGTTGTCGCTCAGAAACACAATAAGGGTATTGTCCAGCTGGCCGGTCTTTTTTAGGGTATTGATGATCCTGCCGATGCCCTGGTCCATGCGGTCGATCATCGCGGCATGTACAGCCATCGCCATTGCATCCCAGTCTTTATCTGGATTGTCTTCCCATTTCAGTTCCCCATTGATTCGGGGCGACAGTTTTGTAGTCTTTGGATTGATGATTCCGGCTTTGACCATGCGGTCGTAACGCGCCTGCCTGATGGGATCCCAGCCTTTGGTATAGGTGTCCTTGTATTTTTCTATGTCTTCCGGCTTAGCCTGTAATGGCCAGTGCGGTGCATTTTGCGCCACATATAGGAAAAAGGGTTTATCACCCTTGCTGAATTCCTGGATGTAGCTGGATGCGGAATCGCAGATGGCATCGGTATGGTAATAGTCTTTCGGTACTTCGGTGATCGGTGTAGTGCCGCTGACCAGACTGAAAGGATCGAAGAAATCGACCACGCCCCATATGGTTCCGAAGAATTTCTCAAATCCGCGGTTGGTAGGGTATTGTTCTATTGGTGAAAATAGGGGGAAATTGGTTTTGTGGTTGAGCCAGTCGAGCTGTGCCTTCGGTGTAGGCTGTACAATGGTATTGGATACATGCCATTTGCCTGACATCGCGGTGCGGTATCCGGCATCTTTAAGTACCTCGGCAAGGGTAACTGTGCTTTTTGTGATTGCACCGCGGTAACCCTCTATATGGGTATCGGTGGTCATCTCACCTATTCCGGCATTGTGGTTGTATAATCCGGTGAGCAGGGCAGCCCGCGTAGGACAGCACCTGGAAGTGTTGTAAAATTGTGTAAACCTGAGTCCCTGTGCTGCGAGGTAGTCCAGGTTCGGCGTCTTGATCTCCCCGCCATAACATCCGATATCGGAATAGCCAAGGTCGTCGGCAAGGATGACAATGATGTTTGGCCTTTTGTCTTTTTTAGGATCGGCTTTGAGTACGGCTGGTTTAGGTCCGGAGAATGATGTTAACACAGCGAATGCTGCTAAAAGGATAGGGCTATGGTATAGTTTCATAAATTTAAGCAGGTCCAAGGTGTGATGCCTGTGCCTGCTTAAAAGTAATGGATTTTTTATACTAAATCAAATCCGATGTCTTCGCGGAAGTATTTGCCGTCGAAATATAGTCTTGCTGCATCAGCAGTAGCGGATTGTAATGCTTCAAACTGGCTGTCCTGTAAGCTGGTAACAGCAATTACACGGCCGCCATTGGTTTTGATCACGCCGCTTTCCAGGATGGTGCCTGCGTGGAATACCACCGATTGACGTACGTTTTCTATGCCGGTAATGGTTTTGCCTTTCTCATAGTCGCCGGGATAACCGCCTGCTACGATCATCACCGTGGCAGCGTTCTTGTCGCTGATATTAAGTTTGTAATCTTTCAATCGTTTGTTGGCCGTAGCCATGAACAATTCTACCAGGTCATTTTCGATACGCGGGATGACACTTTCAGTCTCCGGATCGCCCATGCGGCAGTTGTACTCAATGATCATCGGCTCGTCAGCCACTTTGAAAAGGCCAAAGAAGATGAAGCCTGAGTAATCGATGTTGTCTTTCTTTAAACCTTCAATGGTCGGGATGATGATCTTTTGCTCGACTTTGTCGAGGAAGGCCTGGTCTGCGAATGGCACTGGGGATACAGAACCCATACCGCCGGTGTTCAGGCCACTGTCGCCCTGACCGATTTTCTTATAATCTTTCGCTTCCGGCAGGATCACATAATTGTCGCCATCAGTCAGTACAAAAACCGACAGTTCGATGCCGGTTAAATATTCTTCGATCACCACAAGGGATCCCGCTGTGCCGAATTTTCCGCCCAGCATGGCCTGCAATTCTTCTTTCGCTTCTGCTACACTCTGGCAGATCACTACGCCCTTACCAGCAGCAAGTCCATCAGCCTTGAGTACAATCGGAAGGCTATGGTTGTCCAGATATGCCAAACCCTCCTGCAGGCTTTCATTGGTAAAAGATTCCGAGCCGGGAGTAGGGATGCCATGGCGGGCCATGAACTGCTTAGAGAAATCCTTGCTGCCTTCCAGGATAGCACCTTCCGATTTGGGGCCAATCACCGGAATTTTAGCCAGGGCCTCATCTGCCAGGAAAAAATCGTGGATGCCACGTACCAGAGGTTCTTCGGGGCCAACAACCACCAGTTCAATATTCTCTTTGAGCACCAGTGTTTTAACGGCTTCAAAATCATTAGGGTTCAGGTTGACGTTCTTTCCATAAGCGCCTGTACCACCATTGCCAGGGGCAATAAAAAGTTGTGAGCAAGATGCGGACTGGCTGATCTTCCAGGCAAAAGCACTCTCTCTTCCTCCTGATCCTAATACTAAAATATTCATCTGTAAATGCGATTTAATTGTTGGTCTATGCCGGCAAATATACCGCTTTAGCCAAATTATTTACAGCTAAAATGAAGTAATAAGCGGAATGAGATTTCTGTATGTAAAAGATTAAAATTAGATTTGCCCCGATCATGAGACATATAGTAACGTTATCGCTGGTATTTTTTAGCCTTACCCACCTCGCAAAAGCCGAGCGGGTAGAGGGGCTAAGGCTATTGACGGAACGCTATTGCAACAAGCATCAGGTAAGCATAGATTCGGTTTCGGTGAGTTCAGACCAGACTGATGACCAGGTACATCCTTTCTTCCTGACTTATAGTGAACTCAGCGCGATCGGCCTTTCTTCAGAACTGCGTGTGATGAGGTACAGGGCTTATAATAATGTCATTGCCGACCTTACCATAAGGGCCAAGCCGAAGAACAACAGTCCTTAGTTGGTTTTCTGTGGATTGCCGCCTCGCTGCGCTCCTCGCAATGACGGCGGATCGGTCAGTTCGTTATCCTAAAATAAATTCAGGACGACGTGGCAGACAATGTGACAAAAAATAATTAGAAGAACATCACCAATAAAACACAATCATAAAGCATGTTAGGATTTTTAGCCAAGTTATTTGGAAGCAAATCAGAAAGAGATATTAAGGCATTACAGCCTATAGTTGTTAAAATCAATGAAGAATACGCAAAGCTCTCGGCACTAAGCAATGATGAGTTGCGTGATAAAACGGTAGATTTTAAAGAAGTCATTGCCAAAGCGCTGGCTGAGATCGATGGGAAAATCGCATGCACTGAAAGCTGAAGCAGAGAATCAGGAGCTGTCGTTGCATGAAAAAACTGCTATTATACGACCAGATCGATGCCTTGGGCAAAGACCGCGATAAAGAACTGGAAGTAGTATTGATGGATATTCTGCCTGAGGCTTTTGCAGTGGTAAAAGAAACTGCACGACGCTTTAAGCAGAAAACGACTATTTGAAGTTACTGCAACCCAGTTTGACCGCGATTATGCTGCACGTAAAAAGCAATGTGATCATAAAAGGCGATAAAGCACATTGGGCCAATAAATGGGATGCTGCCGGTAACGAAGTGACCTGGAACATGGTGCATTATGATGTGCAGCTGATAGGTGGTATTGTATTGCACCAGGGTAAAATTGCCGAAATGGCTACAGGTGAGGGTAAAACCTTGGTAGCTACCTTGCCTGCTTACCTAAATGCACTGGCCGGCCAAGGTGTACACATTGTAACGGTGAATGATTACCTGGCACGACGTGACTCGGAGTGGATGGGCCCGTTGTATGAATTCCATGGTTTATCGGTTGATTGTATTGATAAGCATGAGCCAAACTCCGAAGAACGCCGCAATGCTTACCTGGCTGATATTACTTTTGGTACCAATAACGAATTTGGTTTTGATTACCTGCGTGACAATATGACACGCAGACCCCGAAGAACTGGTACAGCGCAAGCTGCATTATGCAATGGTGGATGAGGTCGATTCAGTATTGATTGATGATGCCCGTACACCTTTGATTATTTCGGGCCCGATACCGCGTGGTGATGAGCACGAGTTTTATGAGCTGAAACCACGCATCGAGCGTTTGGTAAATGCACAGAAAGCATATGTCAACACAGCGCTTGAACGAAGCTAAAAAACTAATCAACGATGGTAAAACCGGTACTGAAGAGTGAAGGTGGTTTAGCTTTATTGCGTGCACACCGTGGTTTGCCAAAAAACAAAGCCTTAATCAAATTTTTAAGCGAAGGCGGTGTAACAGCAGACTATTGTTAAAAACAGAAAACCATTACATGCAGGATCAGAACAAAGAAATGCCTAAGGTAGATGCTGAATTGTATTTCTATATCGATGAAAAAAATAACCAGGTTGAACTTGACTGAAAAAGGTATTGAGCTGATCACCGCATCGGGCGAAGACCCTCACTTCTTCGTATGCCTGATGTAGGTACCGAAATTGCCGAGATTGAAAAATCAGATCTAGCTGCTGAAGAAAAAGTAGCTCAGAAAGATGCGTTGATGCGCGATTATCTCGATCAAATCAGAACGTATCCACTCGGTTAACCAGTTGTTAAAAGCTTATACCTTATTTGAAAAGGATACCGAATATATCATCGATGAAGGCAAGGTAAAAATTGTTGATGAGCAAACCGGCCGTATCATGGATGGCCGCCGTTACTCTGATGGTTTGCACCAGGCAATTGAGGCTAAAGAAAATGTGAAGGTAGAAGATGCTACACAAACTTTTGCTACCGTTACCCTGCAAAATTATTTCCGGATGTACCACAAGCTTTGCGGTATGACGGGTACTGCCGTTACCGAAGCAGGTGAGTTCTGGGAAATCTACAAACTGGATGTGGTAGAAATACCAACCAACACGCCGATATCACGCGAAGATCAGCAGGATTCTGGTTTACCGTACCGTTCGCGAAAAATACAATGCCGTTGCCGAAGAGATCGTAAAACTGACAGAAGCCGGCCGCCCGGTACTGGTAGGTACAACTTCGGTTGAGATTTCGGAATTGCTGAGCCGTATGCTGAAACTGCGCGGCATCAAACACAACGTACTGAATGCCAAAATGCACCAGAAAGAGGCCGATATTGTGGCCGAAGCTGGTAAAACAGGCACGGTGACCATAGCTACCAACATGGCTGGTCGTGGTACGGATATTAAATTGGGTGCCAGGTGTAAAAGAAGCAGGTGGTTTAGCCATTGTAGGTACCGAGCGCCATGAATCGCGCCGTGTTGACAGGCAGTTGCGTGGTCGTGCCGGTCGCCAGGGCGATCCGGGTTCATCACAGTTCTTCGTATCGTTGGAGGATAACCTGATGCGTTTATTCGGTTCAGAGCGTATCTCTAACCTGATGGTGCGTATGGGTATTGAAGAAGGCGAAGTGATCCAGCACTCCATGATCACCAAATCTATCGAGCGTGCGCAGAAGAAAGTAGAAGAAAACAACTTTGGTATCCGTAAACGTTTGCTGGAGTATGATGATGTGATGAACTCGCAGCGTACTGTTATTTATGCAAAACGTAAAAATGCTTTGTTTGGCGAACGTTTAGATGTGGATATGAGCAATACCGTTTTTGATGTGGTAGAAGATATGGTAACCGAATATAAAGAAGAAAACAATTACGAAGGCTTTCAAGCTGGAAGTGATCCGGTTCTTCTCTGTAGATACTGCAATTGACTGAAGATGAATTTAGCTTCAACAAACATCCACCACTTGACTGATAAAGTTATTTGAAGAAGTGACTGCATTTTATCAACGTAAATCTGAAGCGATCATCAGCAGGCCATCCCGGTTTTAAGCAGGTATATGAAAAACGCGGCGAGCATATTGAGAAAATCGTAGTTCCGTTTACTGATGGTATTCACGGCATTACAGGTTGCTGTTCCGTTTAAAAAAGCGATAGAGAACAAGGGCGGAGAGGTATTTAAATCGTTTGAAAAAACAATTGTACTGGCGCTGATAGATGATGCCTGGAAAGAGCATTTGCGTGAAATGGACGAGTTAAAGCAATCGGTACAAAATGCGGTTTACGAGCAAAAAGATCCATTGTTGGTTTATAAGATCGAGGCATTTAAGTTGTTCCGCAACATGTTGAACGCAGTAAATAAAGAAGTGGTAAGCTTCCTGTTACAAAGGAGGTATCCCGGTGCAGACTGACCCTAACGATGTGCGTGAAGCGCAGGCCCCAAGGCCCGCTCCAAGCAAGTTGAAGATGTCGAAGCCTGAATTTACACAATCGAGCAGCACTGGTATGCCAGAGATGGAAGATACCCGTGAAGCCCAGCCTCAGCAGCCGATCCGTAAGGATGTGGTGATTGGACGAAATGAGCCTTGTCCATGCGGCAGTGGTAAAAAATATAAGAACTGCCATGGTGCAGGATTGTAAACGAAAACGATTTTAATGAAACTGTTATTCACTGGCTTATTGTTGTATTGTTCTACCGGCCTGCTTGCGCAGAGCAGGGGAGTGGTCACTGTACTGAAAGACCCTATGATCGATAGCCTGATTGCCAGACGAATTGCATTAAATGTACTTGTTAAGACTGGTGCAGGCGCCGCTGCGGCAAAACCTGCACCAATCGTTTCTTCAATGGGCTACAGGGTACAGGTTTTCTACGGTTCGGACCGCAGGGAAGTATACAGCCAGCAGGCAAAGTTCGGCGGACTATACCCTTCATTAAATACCTATATTACCTATAAGGAGCCTAACTATTACCTGCGTGTAGGAGATTTCAGAACGCGACTGGAAGCCCAGCGTTTGATGAATGAACTGAGAGGAAGCTTTCCTACCCTGTTTATTTTCAGGGAAAAAATTAATGCGCCTAATTTAGATTACAGCAATGATTAATAAAGATCAAATCCAAGCCCTGTCCAATGAGATATTTGAGCAGGTGGTGGGTTACCGCCAGCACATCCATGCCAACCCTGAACTCTCTTTTCATGAGTTCGAGACCTCTGCCTATATCAAAAAGCAGTTGACGGAATGGGGTATCCCATTTTCAGAAATGGCGAATACCGGTGTCGTTGGACTGATCACCGGAGATCTTCCTTCGGATAACATCATAGCACTGCGTGCAGATATGGATGCACTGCCGATTTTGGAAGCCAATGACAAACCCTATACTTCTAAGAATACGGGAGTGATGCATGCCTGTGGTCATGATGTGCACAGTTCATCGCTGCTCGGTACAGCCTATATCCTGAACAGCCTGAAGGCAGAGTTTGGCGGTGTGGTGAAACTGATTTTTCAGCCTGCTGAAGAACTGTTGCCCGGCGGCGCCAGCATCATGATCAAAGAAGGAGTGTTGGAAAACCCTAAGCCGCAGGCAATCGTTGGACAGCATGTGATGCCACTGATAGAAACCGGTAAAGTCGGTTTCCGTTCCGGAATTTATATGGCCTCCACAGATGAGCTGTACGTAACAGTGCATGGAAAAGGAGGACACGGTGCGCAGCCGCACCAGAACATTGACCCTGTGCTGATTGCCTCGCACATTATTATTGCGCTGCAGCAGATCGTAAGCAGAAATGCCGATCCGCGTTTGCCTTCTGTACTTTCTTTTGGAAAGGTACAAGCCAATGGTGCAACGAATATCATTCCGAACGAAGTGAAAATAGAGGGTACCTTCAGAACGCTGAATGAAGAATGGAGAGCGGAAGCTAAGCGCCTGATGAAGAAAATGGCGGAAGGTATGGCAGAAAGTATGGGTGGAACCTGTGATTTCAGGATCATGAACGGCTATCCATACCTGATCAATGAGCCTAAGCTTACAGGAAATGCACGTACATTTGCGGAAGACTATCTCGGTAAGGACAATGTGATCGATCTGGACATCTGGATGGCGGCAGAAGATTTTGCTTATTATTCACAAGTGACTGATGCCTGTTTTTACAGGTTAGGTACCGGAAATGCTGCTAAAGGCACGACCTATTCCGTACATACTCCAAATTTTGATGTAGATGAAGATGCTTTGAGGACCTCCACAGGATTAATGGCATACATTGCTTTGAAGCAATTGGGGAATTAAATATTTCATGAGAAGAGGACTGGCATTTGTAGTATTGATGATCGTGTATCTTTGTGGGCACACACAGGAGATCAAGCGCTTCAATCCAGATACCATAAAGACTGTCCAACTGGATTCTGTAGTGAATATCAAAGCACAGAAATTTGGAACGGAAACATTCATCAATGCCATTATAACCGATAACAGCTTTTATCAGGCTTTTCGGAATATGAAGAAGTACGGCTTTACAGCGGAAAACCGGATCTATACCTATGACAAGAAAAATAAAGTAGAAGGCCGGATCTACCGTAAGATCAAACACCATGCTTCTGGCCCTAAAAAGATGGAATACCTGGTGCAACAAGATACTGGTAAGGTTTATAAGAAAAACGGCAAGTACCAGTTGTACACACTGGAGATGTTCGATTATATTTTTATGAATGCCTATCAAACAGATTTCGTGGCAGATGCACCGATGATAACAGGTAAGGCAGAGGATGCCAACCAGGGTTATAAAGATAAGTTGAAGACCCTGATCTTTGCTCCGGGAAAACCCATTAAAGGGCTTCCGTTCATAGGAAGCAAAACAGAGATATTTACAGCCAATATGCGTCAGTACTATGATTACAGCTATCATAGCGGTACTTACCTGGATTCCATTCCAGTATACCGGTTTAAGGTAACGGTGAAATCGGATCTTAGTAACAGCACGAAAGACGGACTGATGATCAAGGAATTGACCACGATCTTTGATAAGCGTACCTTCGAGATCCTGGGCCGCTATGTAGATATGAAATACAGTAATATGCTGTTTGACTTTGATGTGCAGATGAATATCGAAACCAGCTATTTTGAAGGAGAGAAACTTCCCACCAAGATCAGCTATCAGGGCAATTGGGACTATCCGTTTAAAAAAGAAGAACGTGCCAGTTTTTTAGTCCTACATAAGGACTATCACCTTGAAAAGGGTAAGTAATTTCCTAACTTCGTAAATTAAATGATCAACCAGGATACCATAAACAAAATCATGGAGACCGCCCGCATTGAAGAGGTGGTCGGTGATTTTGTGTCCTTAAAAAAACGGGGTACGAGCTTAATCGGCAATTGTCCCTTTCATAATGAAAAAACACCATCTTTCCATGTATCGGTAGCCAAGGGTATTTATAAATGTTTCGGTTGTGGTAAAGGAGGGGATTCTGTCCATTTTATCATGGACCATGAGAAGTATTCCTACCCCGAAGCGCTGAAGTTCCTGGCAAATAAATACAGTATTGAGGTAGAGGAAATCGTCCAGTCGCCTCAGAATATTGAAGCTCAAAACGCACGTGAAAGTCTCTACATTGTGTCAGAGTACGCAGCTGATTTTTTTGCGAATGAATTGTGGACAGGTGAACAGGGACGTGCCATTGGTCTGAGCTACTTTAAAGAGCGCGGTTTCAGGGAAGATATCCTGAAAAAATTTCAGCTGGGCTATTCGCCCGATGTCTGGGATGCGCTGATCCAGGGTGCGGTTTCAGCCGGCCATAAAGAAGAATACCTGGAAAAAACAGGACTTGCCATCAGAAATGATAAAGGGAAATTGTACGACAGGTTCAGGGGACGTGTCATGTTCCCGATCCATAACTTTACAGGCCGGGTAATCGGCTTTGGTGGCACGTACTTTAAAAACAGACAAGAACGTACCTAAATATGTCAACTCTCCGGAAAGTGACATTTATCACAAATCCAATGTACTCTATGGTCTGTTCCATGCAAAGAAGGCGATCAGGGAGAGTGATAACTGCTATCTTGTAGAGGGCTATGCTGATGTGCTGGCGGTCCACCAAGCCGGAATAGAGAATGTTGTGGCCTCCTCTGGTACTTCACTTACGACTGAACAGATCAAGCTGATCAGCAGGTTTACTGAGAATGTAACCATTCTTTATGACGGTGATGCTGCGGGGATAAAAGCTTCCTTAAGGGGGCTGGACATGATTCTTGAAGAGGGCCTGAATGTGAAAGTCGTTTCTTTTCCTGATGGCCATGATCCCGATTCCTACATGCACCATGTGGGTGCCGGCGAGTTCAAGAAGTACATAGAAAACAAGCGTAAAGACTTCATCCTGTATAAAGCCGAGATCCTGTTGAAGGAAGCAGGTACTGATCCCATTAAAAGGGCAGGCATTATCAGGGATATCGTCGAAAGTATCGCTAAGATACCTGACGACATCAAGGCCTCGATCTTTATCCGGGAATGCAGTAGCCTACTGCAGATTGGAAGAACGGATCTTTCTATCTGAACTCAACAAAATCAGGGCGGCAAAATTTAAAAAGGCAAATAACAGTAACAACAATAGTTCGTCGCAATCACAAACCAGCAGCAAAGTCCCTATGGTGATATTCCGCCCGATAACCTGTTTGAAAACCCGGATCCCGGTGCGGGAATGGAGCCGCAGGAAACAAGGGGGACGAGACAGATGAGATACAGGAGCAGGAAATTGTTCGGCTGTTACTTGCATTTGGACATGAACTGGTGAATTGGGATAAGATCGATAACATGTATATCGGTTCGTTTATCATGCAGAATTTGTCTGACGTTACTTTTGAGGACCAGTTGTGTAAACGCATAATCGATACTTATAGGGAAGAAATAGAAAACGGTCACCTGCCGGTTGCCAATCAATTTATCAACGGACAGGACCGTGAAATGGCAGACCTGGCGATTACTTTATCTACCTCACCTTATATCGCTGAGTGAAAACTGGTACAACAAACACCAGATTTATGTACGGGACGAAACGGTGAATCTTAAAGCGACTATTTTAGGCGGGATTTTCACTTAAAAAAACGAAAGGTAGACCGGATGCTACTGCTCATCCTGCAGGAGATCAAGACAGAAGCAGATCCTGTAAACCAGGAGATCCTGATGCAACGTTACTCTTTCATCAAAGGCGTAGAACGGGAAATATCCAAATTCCTGGGTTCTGTAATTCTTAAAGTAGCGATGGCAAGTCACAACGATCTGGGCAGGAGAGGCGAAGACATTGCCAAGGAATACCTGGAAAACATAGGCTATCGGGTGCTGAGGATGAACTGGAAATGCGGAAAGGCGGAAGTGGATGTGATTGCCAGTTACAGAATACCCTGGTATTTGTAGAAGTAAAGACCCGCAGTTCTGTAGATTATGGACTTCCTGAGGACTTTGTGAACAGTAAAAAAGAAAGGCAATTGGAGTATGCGGCAAATGAGAATTGAATCTACCAACTATAAAGGAGAGATCCGTTTCGACATTATTGCAATTGTATTTGAAAATAAGCACATTTATAAAATAAATCACATAGAAGATGCATTCTGGCCAAGTTAAAAAAATCAATCAATCATTTGTGGCATTTTGCCTGTTGCTGAGTTCAGTGTTTCTGAGTTCCTGTAAGGATGAGGCTGCTGCGTCAGCCTTTGGCTTTAAATTGCCGGAGCAGGGGCAGCGCTTTGCCCTTGGTGAAGATATCAAAGTGGAGTTGGATATTCCGAAAGGAACTATTGTTACATCGGTACTATACCTTGTAGATGGAAGAGAAGCAGGTAAAAAGCAGGATGCAACAACATTTACATTAAAGACGACTGGTCTTGCGGTAGGTTATAAAGTAATCACTGCGGTAGTCGAAAATGAAGGGAAGGCAGATACCCTGACAGTAAATGTAGAAATGAAATCGGGACTTACACCAGAGCTCTATGGTTACACCATCAATAAGACCCATCCGCACGATACAACTTCCTATACACAAGGTTTGGAATACCATGATGGAAGGTTGTTGGAGAGTACTGGTCAGGATGGTCATTCAACATTGAGGTGGGTAAATATTGCGAGTGGTAAAGCAGAGCAAAGGATCGACCTGGACAAGCAATACTTTGGTGAAGGCGCTACGCTTGTGGACGATAAAGTAGTGATGCTTACCTATAAAAATAACATGGGTTTTGTGTATGATGCGAAGAGTTTTAAGCAATTGGCTACCTTCCCATATTCGACCAGCAGGGAAGGATGGGGCCTATGCTATAATGGAAAGCAAATCATAATGAGCGATGGAACGAACAGGCTCTATTTTATGGATAAAAACACTTACAAAGACGAGCACGTGATTGATGTCTACGACAATAATGGTATTGTAGATATGATCAATGAGCTGGAATATATAGATGGTAAAATCTATGCAAATATTTATACCAAGAATTACATCGTGGTAATTGATCCTTCTTCAGGTATTGTAGAAAAGAAAATAGACCTTAGCGGATTGCTTGAAGCCGGATATTTCAAAACTGACAATGACATTGCGAATAATGTGCTGAACGGAATTGCCTGGGATGGGGCTGGGAAACGACTATTTGTGACTGGTAAGAAATGGCCAAAGTTATTTGAAATAAGTCTGGTGCCTAAGAAATAAAAAAGCTGGCTTGTCAGGAAGACAAGCCAGCTTTTTTTTGAATTACTATTTTGCTTTTGCAGTGACAGCAGCAGGATCGCTGATGTAACCACTGAAAGTAATGGCTTGTCTGTTATTGTTGATGACATTCAACATGGCATAACCCGTTGTGCCCACATTAAGCGTAAGACGTTGTCCATCCTTCACATCTTTAGGATTGATGGTAATGATCCAGTTGCCTTTTTTCTTCTGTTCAACCTTGTAGGTAAAATCTTTTGATTTGAACCTAATGCCTGAATCATCAGGATTCATAGTTGCCGTATACGCCCTTCCGTAACAAGGGAGGTAAGCTACGACGCTATCCTTTGTGATTTTCAGATCATACATGGCTCCACTAAGCTGAATGTTTCCGGCACCTTGTCCGCCCGGCATCCTGCTCAGGATCGCATTTAGTTCTGCATTGGCCAGGGGCTGTGCGCTTGTGGCATTGAAGGTTAATGTTTTTGAATCAACCAGTTTGGTGGTAGTTTCTTTGTCTGTCTGTGCAGAAGCTTGAACTGCGGTAAAGACAGCTGCAAGCATTAAAAATCTTTTAAGCGTTTTCATATTGCTCTTTTTATAGTGATTATTCTAAATATACGTACAAAAAATTATTTATACTACTGTTTTAGAACAAATTAAGGTATAAAAGGTTTAATATGAAAACGCTAAGTTGTGTCATAATTTCGTTATCTCCAGGCTTTATACTGATTGATCAACCCATTGGTAGACAATCATGTGAAGTATACACTTCATCACCTTTCAGTTCAGGCAGGATCTTTTGGCCAATTGTTTCCCAGTTCCACACCCCATTGATCAAAACTAAAGATGTTCCAGATAATGCCTTGTACAAAGATTTTGTGCTCATACAAGGCGATCAGACTGCCGAGGCTACGTGGCGTTATTTTTTTCAGCAGGATAGAATTAGTAGGCCTGTTGCCTTCAAACACTTTAAAAGGTGCAAGCATCTGCAATCTCTTCGTCGGTTTTGCCCTGCTTTTTTCAATTCAGCGACTACTTCTTCTTTGGTTTTGCCATTCATCAATGCTTCAGTTTGGGCGAAGAAGTTGGACAATAAGATCGGATGGTGCTCGCCCAACGGGTTATGGACTTTGTGCCGGGGCAATAAAATCACAAGGGATCAAGCTTGTTCCCTGGTGAATCAACTGATAAAAAGCGTGCTGACCATTGGTGCCGGGCTCACCCCAGATAATGGGGCCGGTTTCATAATCGACTGCCTTGCCGTTGCGGTCTACGTGTTTGCCATTGCTTTCCATATCGCCCTGCTGGAAATAAGCAGCAAAGCGGTGCATATATTGATCGTAAGGCAAAATGGCCTGGGTTTCCGCATCAAAAAAATTATTGTACCAAACACCAATCAGCCCCAAGATCACAGGATATTGTTCTCAAATTCAGCAGTTTTCAAAATGCTGGTCGCATGCATGTGCGCCAGCAAGCAATTCTTGAAATTGTCGAAACCAACGCTCAGTGCAATAGATAAACCGATAGCGCTCCATAAAGAATAGCGGCCACCAACCCAATCCCAAAACTCAAACATATTTTCAGTATCGATACCGAAATTAGACTACATCCTTTGCGTTGGTCGACAATGCTGCAAAATGCTTGGCAATATCCTCTTCATCTTTGCACCGCTTTCCAGAAACCAGTTTCTTGCGCGTATTGGCATTGGTCATGGTTTCCTGCGTGGTGAAGGTTTTAGAAGCAACCAGAAATAAAGTAGTTTCCGGATCTACCGTTTTTAAGGTTTCGGCGATGTGTGTACCATCTATGTTGGACACAAAGTGCAGGTCAGGTGGTTCTTATAAGCCTTTAAAGCCTCAGTAACCATTACCGGGCCAAGGTCGGAACCCCCGATGCCAATATTTACGACATCAGTGATCGCTTTGCCAGTGTAACCTTTCCATTCGCCGGAAATGATCGAATTGCTAAACTTTTCCATTTTGGCAAGTACCGCATTGACATCAGGCACCACATTCTTGCCCTCTACAATGATCTCGCCATTGGCAGGTTCACGAAGCGCAACATGAAGCACCTGACGGCCTTCGGTTTGGTTGATCTTTTCTCCACTAAACATTGCTTTGATGGCTTCGTCCAGTTTGCATTCCCTGGCAAGCTGGATCAGTAAGGCAATCGTGGTATCGTCGATCCTGTTTTTTGAATAATCAACCAGGATGTCCTCAAATAAGAGAGAGAATTTTTCAAAACGACCATCATCTTCCAGGAATAATTGTTTAAGATCTTTTTCATTGATGCTGATAAAATGATCAGCAAGGTATTTATAAGCGGCGGTTTCTGTAAAATTTACTGTAGGTAACATATATCGAAGTATCTAAGTGTTTTGGTAAATGTAATGGTTTATTTTATTTGATGAAATTCAATTTATAATATTTATCGAAAGCTTTTTTTATCTAAGTTTGCTATTATGACAAAAGAACAAATTCAGGATTTAAGGGACAGAGTAACGTCGCTGAGGAGGTATCTTTGACGTTGAAAACCGTTTAGAGGACATCCGTATAGAGCAGGAAATAACCCTGCAGCCCAATTTTTGGGACGATCCAAAAAAGGCAGAAAAACACATCGCTGGAATCAACATCAAAGAAAATATGGACAGATGGCTTGCAGCAAGCAAATGCCTTATTGGAGGATGCCCAGGTCTTGTTTGAATTTTTCAAGGCGGTGACGCCACTGAAGAGGAAATGCAGGAACAGTACGAACTTTGCGTAAAGGCTGTGGAAGAGCTTGAACTGAAAAATATGCTCAAAACCAAGGAGGATCAGCTTCCTGCCGTATTGCAGATTACTGCCGGAGCCGGTGGAACCGAAAGTTGCGACTGGGCATACATGCTAATGCGCATGTACATGATGTGGGCTGAAAAAAATGGCTATAAAGTAACAGAACAGGATTATCAGGAGGGAGAGGTAGCAGGGATAAAATCTGTGACCATTCAGATTTGCCGGAGAATTTGCTTATGGCTACCTTAAAGGAGAAAATGGCGTACACCGTTTGGTGCGTATTTCGCCTTTTGATTCCAATGCCCGCCGGCATACTTCGTTTGCTTCGGTATATGTTTATCCTTTGGTTGATGATACCATTGAGATTGAAGTAAACCCTGCCGATATCGAATTTGAAACCTTCCGTTCAGGCGGTGCAGGTGGACAAAATGTAAACAAGGTAGAAACTGCCGTCCGGTTATACCACAAGCCATCGGGCATCATCATCAAAAACCAGGAGTCGCGTTCGCAGTTGCAAAATAAAGAAAATGCTATCCGCTTGTTGAAATCCCAGTTGTACGAAGCAGAGATGCGGAAGCGTATGGAAGCTACAGCAGCTATAGAAGGCAATAAGAAGAAGATCGAATGGGGATCGCAGATCAGGAGCTATGTGCTGGATGACAGGAGGGTGAAAGACCACCGGACCAATTACCAGACCTCAAACCCACAGGCAGTATTGGATGGCGACATCAATGATTTTTTAAAAGCATATTTAATGGAATTTTAAGGATGAAAAAATTGACCGCATTGCTCATGGTAATATTTGCTGCAAGTAGCCTTAAGGGCCAGGAACTGATTAAACTTTATCCCGGTACCATACCGGGATCAAAGCCTACGCCCCCGGGCTACGCTGAAGTAGCCCCTTCGTCAAGCGATGGGATTACCCGTGTGGCTAAGGTATCTATGCCTACGATGGAAGTTTTTCTGCCTGCAAAAGAAAAGGTAAACGGAACAGCTGTGATCATCTGTCCGGGCGGGGGCTATGGCATTCTGGCCATTAGCCATGAAGGATATGATGTGGCAAAGCGCTTTAATGAAATAGGGGTGACGGCATTTGTGTTGAAATACCGTCTGCCCAGCGATGAAATTATGGTCGATAAGTCTTTTGGTCCTTTGATGGATGCAGAGCAGGCCATTTATTTATTGAGGAGGGATGCTGCCAAATGGAACATCAATAGAGACAAGATCGGGATTATGGGCTTTTCAGCAGGCGGGCATCTTGCATCAACCCTTACAGTCCATTATGATGATGTGAAAATTGAAAATAAAGCGCAGCTTAGCCTCCGACCTGATTTTTCTATCCTGATTTACCCGGTTATTTCTTTCATTGACTCGCCGCATATGGGTTCTGCAAAGAACCTTGCCGGTGAAAATATAACAGCGGCGCAAAAGGAATACTTTTCTAATGAAAGGCATGTAACGCCGCAAACGCCACCTGTATTTTTGGTGCACGCCAATGATGACGGGGCGGTGCCTGTACAAAACAGTATCATTTTCAACCAGGCACTGGTTAAAAATAAGGTTAAGGCAGAAATGCACCTATATCAAGGAGGCGGGCACGGCTTTGGGCTTAAAAATAGAACGACCAGCGATGATTGGTTTGAACGTCTGGCAAACTGGATGAAGGCTAATAAATTCCTATAGGCCGGGATCGCTAAGTATATCACCCAATGCTTTCAGCTCCTCCACTTTTTCTGTAGATCCGAGGTTTTCGTAAGCTGAGATCAGGTTCCGGATCACACGTCTGATGATCTCTACATTACTGCAGGGCGCATAAAATCCCGGAAGCGGATCGAGGTTAAGTTGTCTCAAAAACTGATCGACGTCATGTTTGCCGAAAATAGCACCTTTGTTAAACGCGTTGATATAAAACAACACGCCAAACTCATGCTCTTCCCGCCTGCTTTCGTCGATATACCCTAAAATAAAATGCTGAGGCAGGTTAACCCCGTAAACAGGAATATCCAGCTTCTGGGCTAATGTAGCATAAAGTATGGCCAGTGAAATCTGGTTTCCTTTTTTACTTTCGATCACCTGATTCAGATAGGAGTTTTGCGGATCATGGTGGTTCTTCGTATTCCCACTGAAGCCATATATATTATAAAACACATGATTGATCAGTTTGATCTTCTCTACAGAACTCATCTCATATTGCAGACCCAGCCAGATTTCCCGTTTGATCTCTTCAATCTGGAGAATGATCTTTTCCTCATCCAGATCAGGATACTGGTAGCGGTTGACGACCAATGCACCTTGCAGCAGATCAAAGGCACCGCTTTGATACCATAAGTTCAGGTCTTCCTTTACATTTTTGAACTGGATTTTATGAACTATATTTTCTATACGTTCCTGTAACAGCGCATCCAGTGAATGCTCCCAGGCATTCTCCAGGTAATCGATCACTTCATTTCCATAATCCAGAAGACGTTCTTCTACATGCTGGAAGACCTCCGTATCGGGATCATCCAGTAATTTTACTAAAGCGCTTATTTCTTTAATGTTTTCCATTAAACATACAACTTTGAATGCCTATTTTTGCGGTTATGATCTTTAACTTTATCAGTGATTATCTGAAGCATCGCTTGACCTCAAAAAGCAGACATGGTACACATTCCCCATTTGTTTATAAACTTACGGATGAAGTAATTTACGATTTTAACGCTAAAAACGAATATAAAAGCATAGAGGCGCAAAGAAAAAAACTTTTTAATGACGATTCAATCATTACAGTTACTGATCTTGGTGCGGGTTCTCTGCTGAATAAGAACCGCACAAAGAAAGTCAGCCAGATTGCAAAGAATGCATTGAAAAGACCCAGGCTTGCTCAACTGATTTACAGGCTTGCAAAAGACAATCAACCCAAACACATCATTGAACTTGGTACCTGTCTGGGCATCACTACCGCATATCTTTCCAAGGCCTGTCCTGATGCGGATATCATTACTGTAGAAGGCTGTCCTGAAACCGCAAAGGTAGCCTATAGAAACTTCAGTGAGCTGGACCTGGAAAATGTAGAGCTCCGTGTAGGCAACTTTGACGGTCTTTTTCCGAAAATCATAGAAGAAGCCGAAAAACTGGATTTTGTATATATAGATGGTAACCATCGCAAGCAGGCTACTATAGATTACTTCAACTGGTGCCTGCCGAAGGTTCATGAGCATACCCTGTTGATCTTTGACGACATTTATTGGAGTGAAGGAATGAAAGAAGCCTGGGATGAGATTAAGCGCCACCCACAAGTTACCGTTACAGTCGACTTGTTCTGGATAGGACTGGTTTACTTTAGGAAAGGCCAGGTGAAAGAACATTTCAAAATTAAATACTAAAACATTCGGTATCGTTGAGACGACTAAAATGCCTCAGCCAGACTGATATAAAATCCAGTCTGGCGTTTTTCATTCGCACGTTTTTCACCTATACCATAATCTACACGTACGCTGAGGCCTTTTTCAGGATCGAAGAAATACCTGCCGCCTGCACCGTAAGATGGCTTGAAGGCTTTTAAAGCGAGTTCTCCATTGTCAAAAACTTGTCCGCCACCGCCAAAAACAGCCAGGCCAAAGCGATTATTGTAGCGGTAGCGCAGTTCTGCCTGTGCAGCAAGAAGGTTGCGTTCTCTGAATCTTCCTGTGTAATAACCCCTCATCATTTCATCATTGCCCAATTGTTGCAAAAGATAGAAAGGAGTATTTTTACCCTGGACCGTATTGAATATGCCGTTCAGGCCCAATACAAATTTTGGGGATAGCGACCAGAAATTTCGGATACTTGCTTTGATGATGCTCCCGGTAAAATTTTCACCGCCCCAAATATCGGGTGCGTATTGGTACGAGACTTTGGCCATCATACCTTTGGTAGTATAATTGTTTGAATTTCGCGTATCATAAGTCTGGGATACGCCTGCATAGATCACTGAACCACCTATTTTATGAATGATATTTGGGTCGGTAGCAAAAATACCTCCGTCTACTTTATCATTAAAATGATAAGTTTCAAATCCTATGGAAAATCCGGTATACATTTTAGGAGAAAAGCGCTTTTCCACTTCAATTACAGCTTTTACAGAACCTTGCACGAGTCGGTCTGCATCAGCTTCTGCTGTTTCATTCCCTATCCCGTAAAAATCGAAGGGCATTTTCTTAAAGCGAAGCTCTGTGATATAGTGGTGCTTATTGTTCTTTGTCCATATATCACTCTTAAGGGAAATATTGTATTGGCTTTTTGTAGAAACGGAAACAATCCCCGAGAAGTTAGAGCTTCGGTTTCCCAGATCTTTTCTGTCGAGGTAGGTAGAATATAGCAGACCCGCCCCAAATTCAAGACCTATTTCCTGAGAATACCTTAAAATTGGTACAGGCATAAAACTCGCTCTGCGGGAAGAATCTGTTTTATCAGATAGGTAACGTTCGATAAACTTGTTTTGTCCCAGCACATTCGCAGCTATTATAACTAAAGTAGCGCATAGCGAAATTTTCTTCATAGGCCTAAAATAATGGAAAGTTTTAATTATTCGTTCAGCTTAGCAAGTTTGAGGCCATTAATTTTCTCTTTTGATGGCCGGGGAATTAAAGCAGTACCTGCAAATATGGAATGATGTAATTTTATACTACTTTTGCGGCAACAAAATTTTAGAGCAAGATGAGCACTACAAGAGGACCTATATCTCAGTTTATGGAGAGAAATTACCTGCATTTTAATGCTGCGGCATTGATGGATGCAGCTAAAGGATATGAAACCCATCTGGCTGAAGGCGGTAAAATGATGGTAACACTTGCCGGTGCAATGAGTACTGCCGAACTGGGAATTTCGCTTGGCCGAAATGATCCGCCAGGATAAAATAGATATTATTTCCTGTACAGGCGCCAACCTGGAAGAAGATATCATGAACCTGGTGGCGCATTCACATTACAAACGTGTGCCAAATTACCGTGATCTAAGTCCGCAGGATGAATGGGATTTGTTAGAAAACCATTACAACCGTGTTACCGATACCTGTATTCCTGAAGAAGAAGCTTTCCGCCGTTTGCAGAAACACATCCATAAAATATGGAAAGATGCCGATGATGCAGGCGAGCGCTATTTTCCGCATGAGTATATGTACAAAATGTTGTTGAGCGGCGAGTTGGAGCAATATTATGAGATTGATCCTAAAAACTCGTGGATGCTGGCTGCTGCCGAAAAGAACCTGCCGATTGTAGTGCCGGGATGGGAAGATTCTACCATGGGTAATATTTTTGCATCTTACGTGATGAAAGGCAGAGTTGAAAGCCACTACCATGAAAAGCGGTATCGAATATATGGCCTGGCTGGCCGATTGGTATATTGAAAATTCAGCGGAGGCAAAGGAATTGGCTTTTTCCAGATCGGTGGCGGTATTGCCGGCGATTTCCCGATATGCGTAGTGCCGATGCTTTACCAGGATATGGAAATGGAAAATATTCCGTTCTGGAGCTATTTCTGCCAGATATCTGATTCGACAACTTCTTATGGTTCTTATTCAGGTGCGGTGCCAAATGAGAAGATTACCTGGGGTAAACTGGATATCCATACACCGAAATTTATTGTAGAATCTGATGCAACAATTGTTGCGCCACTGATGTTTGCATGGATATTAAAACATATAATTTAAATATAACAAATCCAGGCAATGGATTTGGTGACAAATGAAGATCAGCAGTTTTTATAAAAATTGCTGATTTTCTTCGTTTAAAGCATAAAAATCGAATTTATTTAGAATGATTATAAATTGTATTTACTGTCACTAATTTGTCAGTGGTACGTTAATAAATTTTACTTTTGTGGACGTTTTGGTGGAGGACTTAAGTTTAAACATCCATTTACGATTTATAAGTTTATTTAAAAATATAGCATAAAATACTCATTATGAGAGATATCTCATTGATTGTTAGAAGAGTTTGGAAGTCGGCATTTATGTTTACGGCTCTATCTGTTTTAATTGTTTCTGCAACACAGGCACAAGATGTGGCAGAGGGCAAGAACATTATTTAAGGCATAAATGTGCCTCATGTCATACAATTAGATCGTAATAGTACTGGTCCTGCATTAACACCTAAGCTGACTCGAACTTGACGAAGCGTTTGCCACCAAATGGATTCAGAACTAAACAGGCATTGATTGCCTCGGGAGATCCGCAAGCTATTGAAGCTTACAAGAGTTCTCTCCAGCAGAGATGACTACTTTTCCGACGTTTGACCGACGATCAGATTAAAAACATCATTGCTTACGTCAAAGCAGGTGAGCCTAAGAAGGCTGCAAGATCCAAGCTGCAGCGCTAAAGAAGGAGCTTCTGAAGGCTATTTCTGATTTCTCTATTGCAGGTATCGTTGCTATCATCCTAATCGCAATTGCGGTATTGGTGATCCTTGGTCGTGAATTAAATTATTAGAAGCGTTTGATCCTTAAGAAAACAAGGTATTGAGCTTCCTGAAGAAGAAGTGCCTTTTAGCTACTGGAATTAAGCAAGCTGTTCAAAAACAAGAAATTTGTTTTCTTCTTTATCCTGTGTTTGATCAGTTACCTTAGGCTACATTTGGCTGGATGGGCATGTGGAATACAGGTGTTCATCCAGGTTACCAGCCGGTACAACCAATTAAATTCTCTCACGAGCTGCATGCAGGTATCAATGAAGATTGATTGCCAGTATTGCCACACCGGTGCATTCAAATCTAAAGAACTGCAACTATTCCTTCATTGAACGTTTGTATGAACTGCCACAAGTCGGTACAGGCTACAGAGAAATATGATGGAGAGATTTCTCCGGAAATCCAGAAGATCTATAATGCTTTAGGTTACGATCCTGAAACACAGAACTATGATAACACAAAAGCAAAACCAATAGAGTGGGTACGTGTACACAACCTGCCTGATTTTGCTTACTTCAACCACTCACAACACGTAGTAGTTGGTGAAGCTGCCATCAGAAAAGAAAGAGGTTTAAAACCAGAGGAGCCGGTATGTTTTGCATGTCACGGTCCGGTTAAAACAATGAAAGAGATTTATCAATATTCTCCACTTACCATGAAATGGTGTATCAACTGCCACAAACGATACTGAAGCTGGATACAAAGGCAATGCTTTCTACGATAAGATGATCGAAGTTCATGAGAAGATCAAAAAAGGCGAAAAAATTACGCCAGCTGCTATTGGGTGGTTTAGAGTGTGGTAAATGCCACTATTAATTAGAGTTTAATAACAAGAACGTTCGATAACAGTTAATATAGCTTAAATGGAAAGCAATAAAAAATACTGGAAAGGTTTAGAAGAGCTAAACAAACACTCCGGAATTTGTTGAAAACAACAAACACGAATTTGCTGAGCCTACTTCCAATCGAAGATGTTTTAAGTGAAGCAGGATTAAGTACAGTACCCCACGTCGCGACTTTTTAAAAGCGTTGGGTTTTGGTATTGGGCGCGGTTACCTTGGCTGCTTGTCAGAAAGTTCCTGTTCATAAATCAATTCCTTACCTGATCAAACCAGAAGAAGTAACTCCGGGTATAGCCAACTATTACGTTTCTAGCTTTTAATGGTCAGAGCTATATTGGTTAAAACACGCGAAGGCCGCCCTATTAAAATTGAAGGTAACCCTAATGACGGGTTAGTTCAAAGGTGGTTACAGATGCACAGGCACAAGCTTCAGTATTAGACCTTTATGATGTACTAACCGCTTAAAGCACCTGTGTTAGATAATGGCAGAAGCTGAGTTGGGCGAAGATCGATAGCTTTGTAAAGGCTGAGTTGACTAAAGTACAGGCATGCGGTAAAAAAATCCGTATTGTTTCTTCAACAGTAAACAGCCCATCTACATTAGGCGGTTATTGCAGATTTTATTGCGCAATACCCTAACACTAAACATATTCAATTATGATGCCGTATCTTATACAGGTATCATTCAGGCTAACCAAAACAGCTTTGGTAAAGCAGTATTGCCTCAATATAATTTTGATAAAGCCGATGTGATTGTAAGTTTCGGTGCCGATTTCTTGGGTACATGGATTCAGCGGTGAAGAGTTTACTGCGCCAGTATGTATCTAACCGGAACAACAAATCGCTGCAAAGCAAAAAAAATGTCCCGCCATATCCAGTTTGAAAGCTGGTATGAGCTTAACTGGTACCAATGCAGATATGCGTATCCCGGTTAAACTATCCGAAGAAGGTCTGGCATTGATTAACCTTATACAATGCATTACTGGTACTACTTTACCAGGCGGTAACATAGCTAAATAATGCTACTGCCGATAAAGCAATTAAATTAGTTGCTAAAGAATTGATTGCAGCACAAAGGAAAAGCATTTGTAGTTTGCAGGTTCAAATGATGTTGCTACACAAATTTTGGTAAATGCCATCAACTCTGCTATTAGGCAGCTACGGTACTACTATTGATCTAGATAATCCATCAAACCAATATGCAGGTAATGATGCTGAATTTGCTGAGTTTATCAATGAAATGAACAGTGGCGAAGTTGGTGCTGTATTCTTCCTGAACTGCAACCCGCTTATGATTACTATAACAGCAAGAGCATTTACAGATGCATTGGCTAAAGTACGCTTAAAAGTATCATTCTCTGATCAGTAACGATGAAACTGCTTCACTTTGTAATGTAGTTGCATCAAACCATAATTATTTAGAATCATGGGGTGATGCGAATGCTTATGAAGGATATTACTACTATCGTACAGCCAACCATTAACCCGGTTTACAATACCCGCCAGGCAGAAGCAAAGCTTACTGATCTGGACTGATAACGCCGGTTAAAGATTACTACACTTATGTACGAAACAACTGGGAAAAAATATGCTTACCTAAGGCGGTTTATCGGTCAAAAGGCTGGGAAACTTATTGCAAACAGGTTATGTTAAAGTTACCGCTGCTAAACCAGCAGGTGCTTATACCTTCAACTATGATCCTGAATGCTGTTGCACAAACCATCCTAAACCAAGCAGCAAAGCTTGCTAGCTAAAGATAAGTAGAATTGCAGGTTTACGAAAGTATTCCCATGCGTGATGGTAAACATGCAAACAACCCTTGGTTCAGGAATTGCCTGATCCGGTATCGAAAGTTACCTGGGATAACTATGTTGCCCTTGCTCCTAAGATATGCAGAAGAATTAGGTTATAAAGAATTTGACGTTGTAACAGTAAAAGACGATAAAGGTTATACAGTTGACTTGCCTGTATTATCACAACCAGGCCAAGCACAAGGTACTGTTTCTATCGCTTTGGGTTACGGCCGTACAAAGCTGGTAAAGTAGGTGATGATGTAGGTAAAAATGCTTATCCATTTGTAAGCTTCAGTAACGGTACTTTCCAAATATGCGACTACAGTTAAATTATCAGGCAACAGGCAGATACTGACGAATTGGCGCAAACACAAACACACCACTCTTTCGAAGGCCGTAACGTCATTCGCGAAACTACTTTTAAAGAATACTAAAAAGAATCCTGCAGCTGGTTCAGGTAAAGACCATGCGAAACATAAAACTTACGATTTATGGGATGAATACGAGAAACCAGGTAATAACTGGGTAATGGCAATCGACTTAATGCTTGTACCGGTTGCGGTGCTTGTGTTGTTGCTTGTAACGCCGAAAATAACATTCCTGTTGTAGGTAGAGACGAGGTTCGCCGCCGCCGCGAAATGCACTGGATCCGTATTGACCGTTACTACAGCTTTAACGATGAACGGCAAAGAGCATGTAACCAAAGAGAAAGAAATAGACAAACTGAGAAGATCTTAGATCAATGTATCGGTTGTTCACCAGCCAATGCTTTGCCAGCACTGCGACCACGCACCTTGCGAAACAGTTTGCCCGGTATTGGCTACCGTTCACTCATCAGAAGGTTTAAACCACATGGCTTACAACCGTTGTGTAGGTACACGTTACTGCGCAAACAACTGTCCGTACAAAGTTCGTCGTTTTAACTGGTTTAACTACTGGAACGATTCACGTTTTGATAACTACCTGAACAACGAACATACACAATTGGTACTTAAACCCTGATGTTACTACACGTTTCCGAGGTGTAATGGAAAAATGCTCAATGTGTATCCAACGTATACAGGCAGGTAAATTAAAAGCTAAAATTGAAAAACGTCCGTTGAAAGATGGTGATATTAAAATGGCTTGTCAGCAAACTTGTTCTGCAAATGCTATCATATTCGGTAACGGAAATGATCCTAACTCAGAAGTTTCAAAAGCATTGAAGAGCGAAAGAACTTACTACGTATTGGAAGAATCAACGTACAACCAGGTATTGGTTACCAGGTAAAAGTTAGAAATACAGATACAACAGTACAAGCTTAACTTATATATAAAGAAATATAAATATATGTCATCTCATAATGAATCAATAATAAGAGAACCGTTAATTACGGGCAAGGATATCACGTATGCCAAGATTACGAATGATATTTTAGCCCGGTAGAAAATAAACCCAACAAGGCCTGGTGGATAGGTTTTACTGTTGCATCTGTTAGGTGCGTTACTTTGGGTAGTATGCAGTAAGCTAGACATTTTGGTACGGTATCGGTTCATGGGGCTTAAACAAAACAGTAGGCTGGGCCTGGGATATCACCGGTTTCGTATGGTGGGTAGGTATTGGTCACGCCGGAACACTGATCTCGGCGGTACTATTACTGTTCCGTCAAAACTGGCGTAACTCCATTAACCGTTCTGCAGAGGCGATGACCATCTTCGCGGTAATTTGCGCCGCAACTTACATTGTATCGCACATGGGCCGCCCGTGGTTGGCTTACTGGACTCTTACCATTACCAAACCAGTTCGGTTCATTATGGGTAAACTTTAACTCACCGCTGATCTGGGACGTGTTTGCGATCTCGACTTATTTCTCTGTATCATTAGTATTCTGGTACACAGGTTTATTGCCCGATATTGCAACTATCCGTGACCGTGCAACAGGTTTACGCCGCAGAATTTATTCTATCTTCTCATTCGGATGGACAGGTTCAGTAAAAACCTGGCAGCGTTTTGAAACGGTATCATTAATCTTGGCAGGTATTTCAACACCACTGGTACTTTCGGTACACACCATTGTATCAATGGACTTTGCAACATCGTTAGATCCGGGATGGCATACTACTATCTTCCCTCCATACTTCGTTGCGGGTGCTATCTTCTCAGGTTTTGCAATGGTGCAAACGTTATTGCTGGTTGCCCGTAAAGTATTAGGTTTAGAGAACTACATCACCATGTTCCACATCGAATCGATGAATAAGATCATCATTCTTAACAGGTTCAATTGTAGGTGTGGCTTATTTCACTGAGTTCTTCATCGCATGGTATTCAGGTGTCGAATATGAGCAATATGCTTTCATCAACCGTTCTACCGGTCCATACTGGTGGGCATACTGGATGATGATGACCTGTAACGTAATTTCTCCGCAGTTATTCTGGTTCAAAAAAATCCGTACTAAGCATTCCATGCTACATGGATATTGTCAATCGTCGTAAACATCGGTATGTGGTTCGAGCGTTTCGTAATTATCGTAACCTCATTGCACCGCGATTATATCCCTTCAAGCTGGGCAATGTTCTATCCAACCTGGGTTGATGTAAGTGTATTCATCGGTTCAATAGGTTTATTCTTTACTTTATTCCTGTTGTTCATAAGGGTATTGCCATCAATGGCAATGGCCGAGGTTAAATTATTGTTGAAAACATCAAGTGAGCAGGCTAAAAAGAAACAGATTGAAGAAGGTCATTTAGATCCAGAGCAGGTTGAATGATATACAAAGAATCATTAGAGAAATTTGACAGTGTTAAACAAGACAGAATACGCAAAAATATAACAATGAGTAACACCAAATATATATTAGGCATTTTTGATGATCCGGATGAAATGATGCACGGCATCGAAAAACTTGCAGAAAAATAACATCCCTATTTATGATGTATATACGCCAATGCCTATCCACGGTATCGAAGCTAAATTAGGGATTAAAAGATTCACGCTTAGATATACGCAGCATTTTGCTTCGGCTGATTAGCGGTACTGCATATCATTTAGCTCTGATTTATTACTACCTGGTAGCACGACTGGCCGATGAACATTGGTGGTAAACCAGCATTTGCATTGCCGGATTTTATTCCGATTACTGTTTGAGTGGACAGTCTTGTTCACCGCATTTGGTATGGTGGTTACCTTATTTTGCATGCAACGCACTTTTTCCCGGGCCGAGCGCCAAGAGTAATGGACCTGAGGGCAACTGATGACCGTTTTGTGATAGCTATCGATGCAAAAGGAAATGTTCCAGCATGAAGATATGACTAGTTTATTAAAAGAAGCAGGTGCAGTAGAAGTAAAGCATAACGAAAGAAAATATGTTAGCTATGAATAAGAATAGAATATTGTGTAGCACGCGTTATTGCTATCGCTGCAACGCTGTGTATTTTCATCATGTAAAGATAAGCGGAGTACCGGATTGGAATATGCCCCCAATATGTATGAGCATATTGCATACGATCCGGATCAGCCAAATACACGAATTTTAAAGATGGTAAAACATGCACAGATACCACCTGCAGGTACTATCCGGTAGGTTTTGTTAAGTATTGATTATCCAAACACCAAAGACGGATACGAAGCAGCAGGTGTGAGCATGGTAAACCCGATTGCGCAAATGACAGAAGCGAACTTTGCTGAAGGCAAAGCATTGTTTATAGTATTTCTGCTCGCCATGCCACGGTGAGAAAGGCGAGGACAAGGTCACCTGGTTAAAATTGAGAAATTTACGCGGTGTACCTTCATTACTCACAGGAGCAGTTCATCACGAGGTGGTGCTAATGAAAGATCTTACTGATGGTAAAATATATCATACCATTACTTATGGTGTAAACACCATGGGTTCATATGCTTCGCAATTGTCACCAGACGAGCGTTGGAAAGTAGTAATGTATGTTCACCAATTACAAAAACATAATAAGTAAAGAAGTTAAATGAAAACTCATAATAATAATTTTAACTGAACAATTTGAGTTTACAGGTAAAGCAAAAACATTGAGCATTAGTCGGCTATCGTAATAGGTATTGCTAGCTATAGGCTTATGGCTTTGTTCAATGGCGATGCATGAGCGTACTTTTGCCAACCTGTTGCTTAATGGCATATTACTTTGCATGTGTTTGTATGTCGGGCGTATTCTTTTTGGCTGTTCAATATGTAGCACAGGCAGGATGGTCTGCTTCAATATTACGTGTACCACAAGCAATGGCCAAAACATTGCCTATTGCGGCTAGTAATACTTAATTGTAGTTATTGCAGCAGGTTTATACTACACATAACTTATACCATCACTGGCAATGCACCATGGTTTAACCAATCCTAATGCAGTCGCAAATTATGATACAATTAATTGCCGGTAAATCGGCTTTCTTAAATGTACCTTTCTTTTATGGCGCGTCAGGTAGTGTTTTTGGGTGTTTATAGCTATTTCGCATTATTGTTTGCTAAAATATTCAAACAATGAAGATTTAGAAGGTGGTTTAAATTCTTACAGAAAGAGCTTTAAATATGCTTGTATCTTTCTAGTAATCTATGGTTTTACTACCCTATATTTGCTTTCGATACAGTCATGTCTTTAGAAGCACACTGGTTCTCTACCATGTTTGGCTGGTATAATTTTGCAGCAATGTGGGTAAGTGGTTTAGCCACTATCGCAATTATCATCATCTTGTTAAGAAAAGCAGGTTATATGCACTGGGTTAACAATAGCCACTTGCATAACTTAGGTCAGTTTATATTTGGTTTCTCTATCTTCTGGACTTACGTATGGTTTGCTCAGTTTTTACTGATCTATTATGCAAACATGCCTGAAGAAACAGTTTATTTCTACAAAAGATGGGAATAACTATAAATTCTGGTTTTGCCTGAACCTTGTGTTAAACTTTCTTAGCTCCGGTATTATTGTTAATGGACAGAGATAACAAAAGACAGTGAGAACATATTATTATCGTATCTATCGTTGTACTATTTGGTCACTGGGTAGATTACTACCAAATGATTATGCCAGGTACGGTAGAAGAAGCACAATGGATTTGGAATTATTGAGATTGGTACTGCATTAGGTTTTGTAGGATTGTTTACCTTTACCGTGTTGAGCGCATTAAGTAAAAAACCATTGATTGCGAAGAATCACCCATTATTACAAGAAAGTTTAAATCACCACTTATAATAGTGTGGTACAGCATATATAAATAATAGTATATAGAAGTACAGCGTACTACTTTTAAGAAAATGAGTTTAAGAAAATTTATAACGTAATAAAACAATAGCAGCTTTAGCAGTAGTGTTTACTGCTTTTGCAAGTACAACTAGCGTATTTGCGCAAGAGCAGCTGCCGGCTGCTGCCGCTGCAACGAAACCTGTGGATATGGGCCAGGTGTATAAATCGGTAATATTTTATATCCTGGCTATTCTTACTGCTTTGCTTGTTCATAGCAATTATTGGTAAAGCATTAAGGTATATGAATTGACCCGTGAAGCACAGGATAAACCTAAAGGAATTAACTGGAATAGCGTTAATGGAAGTTTATTTGCATCTGTTCCTAGTCGTAGGTTTATATGGTGTATACTGGGAATATACAGTGCATGGTACAATGATACTTGCCTGATGCAGCATCAGAGCACGGAAAGAAAATTGATGAGATGTTTAACATTACATTAATCATCACTACAATTGTATTTATTGTTACGCACATATTTTTATTCGCTTTTGCTTATATCTACAAATATCTGGCAAGAGAAAAGCTTACTATTATCCACATAACAATACTATTAAAACGTATCTGGACCATTATCCCCGCATTGGTTTTAACAGTATTGGTATTGATGGGTTTCTTAACCTGGAGATCAATCTTCTACAAGATTGAAGATCCTAAAAACCACCGTTAAGCATTGAATAACCTCATCGCAGTTTGCATGGGCGATTCGTTATCCTGGAGCTGATGGTGTTGTTGGTATAAAAAACTACAAATTGATTACTGCTGACAATGCATTAGGAATTGATTTTAAAGATAAAAATACTCTGGATGATCAAATGGCTGATGAGATGGTAATTCCTGTTGGACAAACCGGTTAAGTTTGACCCTTAACCAGTAAAGATGTTATTCATAGTTTTTACATGCCTCATTTCAGGGTTCAATTGAATACTGTACCAGGTATGACTACTTACTTTGAGTTTACACCTACCATCACTACTGCAGAGATGCAGGCAAAAACAAATGATCCTAACTTTAAATATCTTGTTCTATTGCGCTAAAATTTGCGGTGAAGGCCACTACAACATGCAAAAAGTTGTAAGGGTTGTTTCCGAAGCTGAATACAAGCATGGATTGTTAAACAGAAACCTACCTATTTAACTGATGATTTAAGAAAGCAATTTAACTTGCCTGTTACTGCGCCTGCTACAACAGCACCTGCAGATACAGCAGCAAAAGATACTTCAGCAGTTAAAACCAATCAAATAGCTTTAAAAAAATAATAATACTGGAATAGCGCATTATGTCAACATTAGCAGTACACGATACACATAACCACGATAACCATGATGATCATGGTCATCACAAAGAAACTTTCATAACCAAGTACATCTTTAGCCAGGATCACAAAATGATCGCCAAGCAATTTTTGATAACAGGTATTATTATGGCTGTAATCGCAATGATCTTATCTATATTGTTCCGTATCCAATTGGCTTAGCCAGATAAAAGCATTCCCTTTATTGGAAACATTTTTAGGTCGATTTGCACCAGGAGGACGTATTAGATCCTGATTTTTACCTGTGCATTGGTTACCATTCACGGTACCATCATGGTATTCTTTGTATTAACTGCCGGATTAAGCGGTACTTTCAGTAACTTATTGATCCCATTACAGATTGGTGCACGTGATATGGCTTCGCCATTCATGAACATGCTTTCATACTGGTTCTTCTTTACTGCCATGTGTAATCATGATGAGCTTCATTCTTTATTCAAACAGGCCCTGCAAGTGCGTGGATGGACAATTTATCCGCCACTATCTGCCTTGCCAAAAGCAATGCCGGGTTCTGGATATGGGTATGACCTTGTGGTTGATCAGTATGGTATTGTTTGTTGCATCATCATTAATGGGTGGTATCAACTATGTAAGTACTGTATTAAACATGCGTACAAAAGGTATGGACCTTTGGAAAATGCCTTTAACAATCTGGGCTTTCTTCTTAACTGCTATTTTAGGTGTATTATCTTTCCCTGTATTGGTTGCAGGTGTGGTATTATTGATATTTGACCGTAGTTTTGGTACAAGTTTCTACTTATCAGATATTGTATATGCGGTACACAAGTATTACCTAATGAAGGTGGTAGCCCAATCTTGTTCCAGCACTTATTCTGGTTCCTGGGTCACCCTGAAGTATATATCGTAATTATGCCTGCAATGGGTATTTCATCAGAGGTAATCTCTGTAAACTCACGTAAACCAATCTTCGGTTACCATGCCATGGTTTACTCATTAATCGGTATTACCGTATTATCATTTATCGTATGGGGTCACCACATGTTTGTAACGGGTATGAACCCGTTCCTGGGTGGTGTGTTTATGATCACTACATTGATCATCGCGGTACCATCGGCAGTAAAAACATTTAACTAGCTGGCTACATTATGGCGCGGTAATATCCGGTTTACACCGGCTATGTTGTTCGCTATCGGTATGGTTTCATTCTTTATCTCTGGTGGTTTAACCGGTATCTTCTTAGGTAATGCTGCATTGGATATCAACTTGCACGATACTTATTTTGTTGTTGCCCACTTCCACCTGGTAATGGGTTCGGCAGCAATATTTGGTATGCTTGCAGGTGTTTATCACTGGTTCCCTAAAATGTTCGGCCGAATGATGGATGCAGAAATTAGGTTACCTGCATTTCTGGCTTAACATTCATCGGTGCTTACCTGGTATTCTTCCCGATGCACTTTATGGGTCTTGATGGTGTGCCACGTCGTTACTATGCATTTACTGAGTTTGAGTTCATGAAAAAATGGTTATCTGTAAACATATTTGTTACCTGGGCTGCTATCATGGCTGCATTGGCGCAAGTGGCTTTCTTATTCAACTTCTTCTATTCAATATTCTGGGGTAAAAAAGCACCTCAAAATCCATGGGAATCAAATACACTGGAGTGGACAGCACCAGTAGAGCATATACATGGTAACTGGCCAGGAGAAATTCCAACAGTTTACCGTTGGCCATATGATTACAGCAAACCAGGTGCATGAAGAGGATTTTATCCCTCAAACTGTTCCTTTCTCTCAAACCATGAGCTCAAACTTGCCTCATGATTTTGAAGGAAATGCTGAAGCAGAACGAATCCAGAGAGAATGGGAATGAGCAGAATACTGCAGAGCAAAACAGATAAATTAGACTAGCTTATAGTTTGATTATTTAATGGGGTATCTGAGTAGGTAATCTACTTACAACAGATACCTCATTTTTTTTAAATCAAAACACAATGATTCGCTAAATCTGAAAATAGATTTATCAGGCTAAACCTTATTACCATTATCATTACGCTTATTGCTGATACTGGCAGGTGGTATTGTACGCAGTACAGGTTCTGGTATGGGTTGCCCGGATTGGCCAAAATGTTTTGATCAATATGTTCCGCCTACTCATGCTTCGCAGCTCCCTGCTGATTATAAAGAGAAATATGTGGCACAGCGTGTGGCTAAAAATGAAAGATTTGCCAAAACCCTTGATAGGATGGGTAAAGCACGATCTTGCAGACAGCATCAGGCAAGATCAGTCTATTTTAGTTCCCGAAGAGTTTAACGTAGCGAAAACCTGGACAGAATATGTAAACCGGTTGATAGGTGCTATTACAGGTATTTTTACTGCTTAGTTAACTGTTTATTCTTTTACCTATCGCAAGACTGCCAAAAGGATCATTGTATTAAGTATTTATAAATTTAATTGTTGTTGGTTTTCAGGCATGGTTGGGTTCTATCGTGGTATCAACCAATTTGATGCCATGGATAGTAACAGTACATATGCTACTGGCACTGGTTATTTTGGCTATATTGATTTATACTTATCATTACGCGAAACAGCTACAGGCTACCTGCTACAGTTGTAATGTCAAACTTGATGTGGCTAAAGGTGATTGATATTTGTCTCTATTGCAGTTAGCATTACTGCAAATTATATTGGGTACCGAGGTAGGGAAGCGATTGATGCTGATAGCAAAACATCTTCAATATACGGCACCGTGAAAGCTGGGTTAGACATGTAGGAGCATATTTTCTTACCATCGGGATATGGCTATCTTGGTACTGGTACTAAATATTATTATTTATAAGCTGGTGAAAGATCGTTTTAACAGGCAAACTGGCGCATTATTAGCTGCCAATGAGATTATAATTACCTATGATAATGTGCAGATTGTTACCGGATTATTATTATCTATACTTGGCGTTGCCACCTTACGCACAGGCATTACATATTTTATTTTCGACGCTGTTGTTTAGTTTGCAGTTTTATCTTTATTTATTAGTTTACCGAACACACACTTACGATCAGCGCCAATAATTATATAGAATTGAAACAGTTTTTAGCAGATTTCTCAAAACTCATTAAATTCAGACTCACCTTTCTGGTGGTGTTTTCGGCTTCTATCTCCTTTTTAATCGGATCGAAAGTTTCCGATTGAGGGTGGATCCGGCTCCGGATATCAATTGGGTGAATTGGCTGAAACTGATTGCTGGTGGATTTTTGGTGACATCGGCAGCTAATTGCTTCAATGAGATTATAGAAGAAGATCTAGATAAGCTGATGACGCGAACCAAAGACCGTCCAATGCCAGCCGGGCAAATGACTACCGGTCAGGGGTTGGTATTAGGCTTGGTAATGGGCATATTGGGTACCTGGTTATTAGGTAAGCTTGAATATTGAAACAGGTTTATTTCTGTATTTTCAATCTTATTATATGCATTTGCTTATACGCCCTTAAAACGAAAATCGCCAATTGCGGTATTTGTAGGTGCTATACCGGGCGCATTACCACCACTTATTGGTTATGTGGCAGCACACGGTAGAATTGATGAGTATAGCAGTTGATATTATTTCTAATACAGTTTGTATGGCAGTTTCCGCATTTTTGGGCAATTGCCTGGGTACTGGATGATGATTATAAAATGGCAGGTTTTAGATTGTTGCCAACGGCAAAACGCGATAAAACTCAGTGCGTTTATCACTTTTTTAAGCACTTATTTTGATTCCTGTAAGTTTACTGCCAACTTTTTATGGATTTGGTGGTTATTATATTGGCTGGAGTATCATTAGTTGCGGACTGGTATTTTTCTGGCTGGCTTTTAAACTGTGGATGAACATGGACTTGGTTAATGCGCAGAAAATTAATGTTTTGCTCGTTTTTTTATTTGCCCTTAGTGCAATTGGTGTTTATTATTTGATTTTATAGCAAAATAAATGATGGTCATCTTAGATAAGCAAGAATCGAAGATAGGCATTCAGACCTAAACCTAAAAAGTTTAACATGTGGTTGTTTGTAGTTTCATCATCATTCATGTTTGGAGGCTTTACCAGTTATTATATGTATTCTGCGGCGTCAAAAGGCAAAGGGCATGGATTGGTATTGCCAGATGTATTTATTTACAGTACAGTTGTTATTAATTCTAAGCAGTGTTACCTTGTTTTTGGCATCGAGGGCGCTAAAAAATCTGAATATTGCTGCGCAGCAGCTTATTCTTATGGGTTACCATTATTTTGGCATTGCGTTTGTTTGTATTCAGTTATATGCCTGGTCATTCTATGGTAAGTACAGGCGCATTACTTTGTCGAATAACAATGCTGCAATTTCTTTGATTTATGTGGTTATCTGGATGCACTTACTGCACATTATTGGCGGGTTTGTTTTATATTGAATGCACTATTGGCAGCTTATATGAATATGTCTACGGAGAAGCTAAATTATCGGATGGAAATGTCCTCTATATTTTGGCATTTTATCGATATTATATGGATTTATCTGTATGTTTTTTTACTTTTGAACCAGTTAGATTTATTAACAAACTATTACTATTTACAAATGAGTACAAGTATCACAATTAGATGAAGTAAAAACACTCCATGGGCTGGAGGCCGATCTCCGTTGTCGGTAGAGTATGGTAAAATAATGATGTGGTTTTTCCTGCTTTCAGATGCATTTACATTTTCATCGTTATTGATTTCTTATGGCGCTCAGCGTTTCAGCTAAATGCACCTGGCCGGCACCGGATCTGGTTTTCCAATCGGTCCCAGGTGTTATTGATAGTGGCGCACCATTGGTGTTTGTAGGTATCATGACCTTTATCCTGATCATGAGTTCTGTAACCATGGTATTGGCTGTTGAGGCCGGTCACCGTACGTTCAAAAAAAGAAGTAATCTGGATGGATGATTGACCATTATAGGTGGTTTTATGTTCCTAGGTTGCCAGGCTTAGAGTGGACCCACTTACACCACGAAGGTTTCTGGTGGGGTAACAATTCCTAATATGGAAGAACTTGACAGCATTTGTTTAATGGACGAGGTTTCTACAGTATCTGCACAGCAGTTTGCAAACTTGTTCTTTACCATTACCGGTTTTCACGGTTTCCACGTATTTAGCGGTGTTATTATCAATATCATCATTCTATGCATGACGATTAATGGTACATTACGAGAAACGCGGCATTATCTAATGGTTGAAAAAGTAGGTCTTTACTGGCACTTTGTAGATTTGGTTTGGGTATTTGTATTTACATTCTTTTATTTAGTTTAATTCATTTATAAAAATATTATTATGTCAGAACATACATACAGAACACGAACACGAGGAGCATGGCGAACATGCCGGATTAGATAAGAAAAAGATTTGGCAGGTATTTGGTATACTGCTGCTGATCACTGTCATTGAGTTTATCATTGCACTTATGGGCTATTACCTAAAGGATATATGTCTCATCATGTAGGTAATTTGTTTATATTGTTTTAACATTGGTTAAAGCATTTTATATTGTTGCCTACTTTATGCACTTGAAATATGAGAAACTTGGACTTCAGCTTTCCCTTACCGTTTCATTTGTTTTCATCATTTACTTTATTGTATTGATGTTAATTGAAGGAGGCTATTTACACTTACACATGCCTATGAGTTTAATGAAGGGATCTTCCATAAAAAAAGTTTTAATCCTGGTCACCATTTTAGCGGTACCAGGATTTTTATATTATTTACTACAGGACCAAGGTAAGAACAGGTATAAACCACTTCCTTTTTTTGGAAAGAAGGTAGTAGGAGAAACTTTTCATACGGTCCGGGGCAAAGCAGTCGCTGATACAATCTACCACCAGGTACAAGATTTTAAACTGGTGAATCAGGCAGGTGATACTGTGAGTTGGGCTAACTATAAGGGAAAAATAGTTGTCCTAAATGTTTTCTATACAAAAGAGAAATTGAATGGTATAGGCTTTTCTAATAAAGCAATGAAAGCTTTTGACGCAACTTATGCTCACAATAAATCTGTAAACTTTATTGGAATTAGTATAGATCCTGTAAACGATACACCTGAGGTATTGTCAAAATATGCACAAGCACTATCGGCTACGCCAGGTAAGTGGGATTTATTAACGGGAGACAGTACAAGGCTATTTGACCTTGTAAACAGGGGATTGATCATAGATTCCAGGCAAGAGTTAATAAGGGGTGAAATTAAGTTCATTTACAGCAATATGTTTGTTTTGTTGGATACGCAGCGCCGTATAAGGGGATATTACGAAGCTACCAGCCAGGAAGCACTTTCCAAACTGGATGATGAGATTAAAGTCCTCCTTGCTGAGGAATTAAGAAATATACACGACGGTAGATAATCCGTAATACGTTATGACAGATAATAGTCCAATAGAACAAAAGTATAGCAAATGGATCATTTTGCTATCAGTAGTTATACCAATTGCAGTTGCAGTCTTGTTTTTTGTTAAAATACCTAATGCTACTCCTCTACCCATTCTTCCGCCCATATATGCGACAATAAATGGTATTACAGCAGTGTTATTGGTAATCGCTGTATTGGCTATAAAAAATGGTAAGATACAGCTGCACCAAAATCTTATGAAGGCTGCCATCGGTTGTTCTCTTTTGTTTCTGGTAATGTATATTGCTTACCATATGACAACCCCTTCAACTAAATTCGGTGGCGAAGGCAGTATCAAATATGTTTACTATTTTATATTACTTACTCACATTCTTCTATCTATTGCCATTATTCCATTGGTATTGATTACTTATGTAAGGGCACTAGCTGAACGATTTGATAAACACAAAAAGATAGCTAAAATTACATTTCCGCTATGGCTCTACGTGGCTGTTACAGGAGTAGTTGTTTATCTGATGATTTCCCCATATTACATTTTCTTAAAGATATTTCCTGATCAATTTTTGATTTGGTTCAGTTGTTGAACGTAGAATTATATTATTTTGGAGTGAAAACCAGAATAATTGCTCATTAAACGCTAATTTAGTGATGCATGCTTATTACTTAGCTCAAACGTTCGGCGTTGTCCCTATTAAGAATGATGAGTCCCAAGAAATCTATAGAATCAATTGTAACCGGAAATGACCTGTTGCTGCTGATACAGCGGGGCGATAAAGACGTGTTCACAGATTTCTATTCTTCTAATTTTAGAAAGTTAATTCTTGTAGCTGATCGTTACTTGAAAGATATAGCTGCTGCCGAAGAAGTAGTTCAAGATATCTTTTTGAAGATCTGGGAGGATAAGGCTTCCCTTGAATCTATTAAATCTATCAAATCGTATTTATACAGAAGCGTGGTCAATTCATCTATCAATTATTTGAACAGACAAAAAAATCTGGAGCGCCACCATCTACAAATCGCAGAACAACTATCGGAAGAACTTATAGATGCCGAAGATGCGCGAAATGAGTTGATAGTATTGTTATATCAAGAAATAGAGTTTTTACCTGAAAAATGTCAGCTGGTTTTTAAATTGAGTCGTTTAGAGGGTATGAAATATCGAGATATTGCAAATCAGCTTAATCTTTCGGAGAAAACTGTCGAAAATCATATGGGTAATGCCTTAAGGATTCTCCGATCACGTGTGTTGAAGCGTGCAGAAGAGGGTTCTTTGAACCATAGGCCAACTTATTTGTATATGTTAAGTGCTTTTTTGTATTGAATTAGTGGGTTTTTGAAGAAAAACTAATATTAATTCATTTTTTTTCAATTTGACTAGGGGTTTTTTCCTTACCATTTGTCATCTATGAAAACCAACCACTTGCAAGACGAATTATTATTCCAGGAAATCATCCTAAAGCATCTGAATGCTCCAGAGGATGAAAATTTAACAAATCAAGTTGCCGCCATACGGGCTGTGTCAGGGGAGCATGAGAAGTTCTACCAGGATGTAAAGTATATATGGGATGCGTCGGCAGAGACAAATATATTGCATCAAGTCGACCTTAAACACTCTATTATAAATTTTAAAGCGCAATTAAGCAATGGCGATAAATATGCAACCAAAAAATGGTTCAGTTTCCCAAGACTTGCTGCTGCAGCCGTGTTATTTTGTGCTTCCGGTATTTCGGCTTATCATGAAAGTTCAGAAGTAGTATATCTATAGAGACAGAGGGCAAAGATTGATTCTGTCGTTCTAAGTGATGGTACCAAAGTCATGCTTGCAGAAAATACCGCTATCCGTTATCCTGAAAAGTTTGAATCCGATGGCCGCAACTTATCTGGTAAAACGACAGGCCTTCTTTTCCGTAACTAAGGATCGAAAGAGGCCGTTCGAAATTTCGATTCGAAGTCTCCGGTCAAAGTATTGGGCATTCCTTTAACATGCAATTATTCATACGTCATAGTATTGAGTGTAAAAGCGGTTGGGTAACGTTTACGCCAAGCGAGAAAAGCAATTACATCTATTCGTTGACCAATGAAGGTGTCAACTATAACTACGTGGCAAATACTTTAATACTCAGGATGGCCACAATGCAAATGCCTGGATAACTAAAGAATTGCAGTTTGTAGACATGCCGCTCAACGAAGTGTGCAAGGACCTGAGCGATTACTATGGTGTAAAAATTATTTTAAAGGATAAAGTACGCAGTCAGAAAAAATTCAATGCAAACTTCAAAGATGTGAGTTTGAAAGAAGCATTAAATGTGCTTAAAGAAACTTATTCTATCAATATAGTTCAACAGGATCAAATCATTATCATCAAGAGCTTATAATTAACCTAAACCACTATCACTAATTATTATTTATGGAGAAAAACTACAAAAGGCACATACGGAAGTTTAAATATTGCCTGAAGGCAATGTTTTTACTTGCGGTTTTTTCTGTATCCCTATTGAGGGCAGAAGGTGTGCAACCGCTTACCTTTAAAGAGGAAAGATTAGACAATTACCTCAGGAAAATAGAACTTGCTTACCAGGTAAGTTTTGTTTACGACGCTACCCAAATCAATAAGTCAATGACTATTGATGCACCGCAACGTCTGATTTCTATCAATTCGGACCTTGCCCCTTTAAAAGAAAAAGGGATCAATTACAATATTGTAGGCAAGCAGGTGATCCTCAAAAAGATTGAGATACAGCCTGTAAAACGTAAAGAAATAGTTGTAAAGGGTACTGTGAAAGGTGCTTCAGATAACCTCCCGCTACCCGGTGTAAGTGTCAGGGTAAAGGGCGGTTCTGTTAATGGTATTGCAACCAGCGCAGAGGGCACTTACCAGATAAAGGTTGATGAGGCTGCGACCTTGGTATTCGCTTACATTGGTTACAAGACCCGGGAAACTGCAGTAAATGGCAGAACCACTATCGATGTGCTTCTGGAAGAAGATGCTAATCAACTAAAAGAAGTGAATATTTCTACTGGATATCAGACCATCAGCAAGAAGTTGTTTACTGGTTCTGCTGTCACTTTAAGTGGAGCTGATGCAAAAAGAGAAGGTATAGCAGACGTGAGTAGGATGCTTGAGGGGCGTGTAGCCGGCGTTTCGGTACAGAATGTATCTGGTACATTCGGGGCAGCACCAAAGATTCGTGTCCGTGGTGCGACTTCAATTACCGGTGAAAATAAGCCTCTTTGGGTAATAGATGGTGTTATTATTGAAGATATTGTAAATATATCCAATGAACAACTGTCTACCGGAGATCCTAGCACGCTTCTGGGCTCATCTGTAGCAGGATTGAACTCAGATGATATAGAAAGCTTTCAAATCTTAAAAGATGCATCTGCCACATCGCTTTACGGTGCACGTGCGATGAACGGCGTTATTTTGATTACTACGAAAAAAGGTAAAGTAGGAGACGGTTCACCGCTAATTTCTTATACAGGTAATTTCTCAAGCTATTTAAAGCCGTCTTATAGCACCTTCGACATTATGAATTCTTACGATCAGATGTCAGTTTACTCAGAGATGGATAGAAAGGGGCAATTAAACTACGGTACGATTGTCAACAATGCAAACGGTGGGGTTTATAAAAAATTATACCAAAGCCTCGATTATGCACCTGGCTCAAACACTCCAGGAGTATATAATTCACCTGAGGCCAGAGCAGCATTTCTAAATCGCTACGCGCAGGCAAATACAGATTGGTTCGACGTACTATTCAAAAACTCCTTCATGCAGGAGCATTCTTTGAGTATTTCTACAGGTACCGAAAAATCTCAGATGTATTATTCAACCAGTTATTTGAAAGATAACGGTTGGACCATCGGAGATAACGTGCAAAGGTTTACAGGAAACGTACGTGGAAACTGGAAAATCAATGATAAACTGAGCTTTGGGTTGATCACAACAGGCTCTATCCGTGATCAGCGTGCACCAGGTACTTTAGGACGTACCAGTAACCCGGTATCCGGAGAATATTCCAGGGACTTTGATTTGAACCCTTTTAGTTACGCGCTGAATACCAGTCGTACGCTTACCCCGTATGATGCTAACGGAAATCTGGAGTACTTTACTATGAATTACGCACCGTTCAACATCATCAACGAGCTGGCTAATAATACGCTGGATCTGAATTTGCTGGACTTCAAGGTACAGGGGGAGATCAAATACAAGCTTTTAAAGAACCTGTCTTATGATTTTGTCGGTTCCTATCGTTATGCAAAAACGGGCCAGAATCATTCAATCAGGGAAAATTCAAACATGCCTCAAGCCTACAGAGCAGGAGTATATCCAGAAAATGCCACCATTAGGTCGAACAACAGATTCTTATATACTGATCCTGCAGATCCAGATGGAGATCCCGTATCGGTGCTCCCACAAGGCGGTTTATTCCTGACAAATGATGATCTCCTGAAAAGTTATTTCGTAAGAAACAGTGTGGATTATAATACGACTCTGGCAGGTAAGCACATCATTCGATTGTTTGCTTCCCAGGAGATGCGCTATATCGATCGGCAAAATACACAGTTTACCGGTGATGGTTATCAATTTGATAAAGGAGGTGTACCTTTCATAGATCCCAATGCCATTAAGCAATCTGTAGAAGGTAATTTCAACTATTACAGCATGCAGCAATGGTTTGATCGCTACCTGGCCTATGCCACTACAGGATCATACTCCTTCAATAACAAATACCAGATCAACGGAACGCTACGTTATGATGGATCCAATAAACTTGGAGAGTCCCGTCAGGCCCGCTGGCTACCAACCTGGAATGTGAGTGGTTCTTGGAATATAGATGAAGAGGAATTCATGAAAAAGCAACAGGCGATCAGTAAACTGACACTGAGAGGTACATATGGATTAACCGCCAGTTTGGGTACAGCAACCAACTCCAGCTTAGTTGTCAGGAGTGGCAATACTTTAAGGCCACGTCTTTCTGAGATTGAGTCGAGCTTAGGTATCCGCTATCTGGAGAATTCAGAACTGACCTGGGAAAAGCAATACGAAGCTAACGTAGGTTTGGACGTATCCTTCCTCAAAAACAGGTTAAACCTTACATTGGATGCTTACCGAAGAAAAGGTTTCGACCTGATCGGTGCGATAAGGACATCTGGTATCGGCGGTGAGACCATGAAGATTGCGAACTACGCCGATATGATCTCGAAAGGTATCGAGGGTTCAATCGCTGGCTTGGTGATCAAAAACAACGACTTTAGCTGGAATACCCAGTTCAACTTTGGATACAATAAAGGTAAGATTACCAACCTGATCAGCGAACCGAATATTTTCGGGCTTATTGGCCCGGATGGTGGGGCGCAGTTAGGCTACCCAACCAGGGGCCTGTTCTCCATTGACTTTGAAAAGATCAATGAAGAAACAGGTGTGCCGTCATTCATCAACGAAGACGGTGAATTGAGCCAGGATGTTTTCCTGCAAAGCACGAACGTAAAGTACCTCAAGTACGAAGGTCCTGTAGATCCGCTGTTCAATGGAGGTTTCTATAATTCATTCAATTATAAGGGATTCAACGCCGCTGTATTATTTACATTCAGCGCAGGCAATAAGGTAAGGTTAAATCCAACCTATAAGAATACCTATTCTGACCTTGATGCAATGCCAAACGATTACCTGACCAGATTTGTCCTTTATAAAGACAATGCTACACCTTCAATTGTAGAGCCGAGGAACCTGGCCAGATTAGATGGCGCATATCCATATAATGCCTACAACTATTCTACTTCAAGAGTAGCAGACGGCGGCTTTGTCCGTTTGAAATCTGTGGTATTAGGTTACACACTGCCTAAGGCAACTGTAGGAAAACTAGGCTTTAAAACTGCATCGGTAAATATGGTAGCAAACAATTTGTTCCTGATTTACTCAGACAAGAAACTGAATGGACAAGATCCAGAATTCTTCAGCAGTGGTGGAGTTGCTTTGCCTATACCGAGACAATTCACATTATCATTAAAAGTCGGATTATAATCGAAGAAGAGATGAAAAAGATAAAATATTTAATGCTGGTTGTGTTTGCAGTTTCCGTGTCGGGCTGCAAGAAATATCTGGAAACAGCACCGGATTTAAGAGCAACCTTAAACACACCGGCCAAGGTTTCAGAATTGCTCACTACAGCCTACCCTCAGGCCAGCTACATCACATTTGTGGAAGCCATGAGTGACAATGCTGATGATAAAGGCATAGCAGCTGGTGGCGGCGATGTAGTCAACCGTGACCCTTGGTTTTTTAATGATGTAGACAGTCGCGATTCAGATACCCCTGATTTCTATTGGTATGCTTGTTATAAAGCGATTGCAGCATCTAACCAGGCTTTAGATGCCATTAGCAAGGTATCTAATCCACAAGATTACGTGGCGCAAAAGGGCGAGGCTTTGGTAGCCAGGGCTTACGCACATTTCATGCTGGTTACCTTATTCTCCAGGGTATATGATAAAGCTACAGCAGGTACTGATCCTGGTATTCCCTATGTACTGAAACCAGAGAATGTGGTGATTGCAAAATATGAACGTAAGACTGTAGCCTATGTTTACGAACAGATTGAGAAAGACCTTAACGAAGGTTTGCCTTTAATCAATGGCAGCGGCTACACGGTTCCGAAGTTCCATTTTACCCCGGCAGCTGCGCATGCTTTTGCTTCAAGATTTTACTTGTTCAAAAAGGAATATGCGAAAGTTGTAGAACATGCAAACCTTGTTTTTGCAAGTGGAAACATTGCAATGAACCTGCGTGACTATGTAGCGGCATCATATAGAATCCTGGAACCAGCCACTAAAACATCCAATTATACCAATTCTGCAACCCCGGCCAATATACTGTTGCAGGAAGCAAATTCTACCTGGGGAAGATACTTCTTTAGCTATCGTTACAGCTTAACCATCAGGTTATTGAATAGCACGCTTTGGGCATCTAATGTATCGGGTGGTAACTGGGCTTATCAGTTGTATGGCCGTGACCTTACTTTGAACATGAGGAAATATCCGGAGCATTTTGTACGTACCACACAGGGAGGAAATACTGGTGATCCTTATATTATGGCGCCCCTCTTTACCGCTGAGGAAGTCTTGTTTAACCGGGCTGAGGCAAACCTCGCCCTCGGAAATACAGCAGATGTGCTCAAAGATCTTAATGATTTTGGACGCAGAAGGATCATCGTAAGCGATGCCAACCCAACCTATGTGCCTGCTTCACATACCATTACCGAAGCGAAAATTAAAGCATTCTATAAAACAGACTTCCAGGAAGGATTGCTTAAGACCATCTTGGATTTCAAACGCAATGACTTCATGTTCGACGGCATGCGTTGGTTCGACATCATCAGACATAATATGACGGTGGTGCATACCACTGCAGACCTATCAGCTACATATACCTTAGGGCCAAATGACCCAAGAAGGGTGTTTCAGATTCCAAAGGAAGCAGAGTTGTCAGGTCTTGAAAGAAATCCACGTTAATTGACTAAACACATTAGACATGAAAAAGATATTATCCATATTTTCAATCTTCCTGCTCAGCATCACATTCAATGGGTGTAAAAAGGAAACTTTACCAGATACGCCAATCTTAGGGCTTGGTGGAGATACCTGGGTAGCAGGCCCAATAGACGAGTTCATCAAAACTAATTTTACGGATCCTTATAACATCCAGGTAAAATACAAATGGGATCCTTATGAGATCGCTTACAATAAAAATATCACCCCGGTATTGGAAGAGAATACCATTCCCGCACTGGAAGCGGTGAAGGTGATCTGGATGCAACCTTATGAAAAAGTGATTGGTTCGGCTTTCCTAAGAAAACTTGCACCAAAGCAGTTTGTACTGGCCGGCAGTGCAGAATATAATTCAGATGGAACCATTACACTGGGAGAAGCAGAAAATGGGCGCAAAATCACTTTGCTGGTGATCAACTATTTTGAGAAATCAGACGTAACGGAAGTGACCAGGATGCTCCATACCATTCACCATGAATTCGGGCATATTCTTCATCAAAATGTGCTTTATCCAAGGGAATTCAAACAGTTGAACCCAGAATGGTATACAGCCAGCTGGTTCAACACCAATACGGCGACTGCAAATGCACAGGGACTCGTAACACCTTATGCCAAGGCAGCTGCAGATGAGGACTTCGTAGAAACACTTTCATTTCTGCTGGTAGAGGGCCAGGCTAGGTTTGACGCTATAGTTGCCGCCAATCCTGGAACTGCCGCGACAATTCTGCGCACCAAGGAAAGCATCATTGTAGATTATTTCCAAAAGGCTTACGGCATCGATTTCAGGGCATTGCAAACAGAAGTAAAAGCAGGTATTGCTGCGATCACCATTTAATCAGAACCACATGAAAAAAATTATATTATATGGGCTGGTCATCGTCGGATTGGCCGCTTGTAAAAAATCAAATGAACCTGACCAAAGACCCGACGAACGTTTGTCAGCAGCACTAACGGCTTATCAGACACAATTGTCTGGTGCAGAAAATGGCTGGATTGCCTATCTTTTTCCAAAAGGGGGAGGTGGCTATACCTTCAAGTTTAAATTCGACAATAAGAATCGTGTGACCACTTATTCAGACCAGGATGAAGAGACGTCTTCTACACCGAGGGAAAGTTCTTACCGGTTAAAGGCCACTCAATTACCGAGTTTATATTTCGATACGTACACCTATTTACATGTGCTGGCAGATCCTGATCCTAATATTTCCGGCGGAGTGTCCGGCGCCGGAAAAAGCTCAGATTTCGAGTTTTCTTTTTTGTCATCCAGTCCGGATACCATTAAGCTGAAAGGTAATTTGAACGGCAGTTCCATGATCCTGGTTAGGGCAAAGGCTACTGAGGGCGACGATTATATCGCCAAAGCCTATGCTTACAATCAAAATCTGGCCAAAGTAAATAATCTCCAGTACTATTATAATAAAATCACTTCTGGAAATAAGGACTATAACATTACCATCAATGCCGATTTACACACAGTGAGTTTTTATTATGATCAGGAAGGATTTAAGCGCTTTACGACAGAATATGCTACCGGTGCTAATGGAATCGTATTCCGTGATCCTTTTGTAAACGGCGCTACCAGTATTTCGGAGTTTCACGACGTGACAATCAATATTGCTACCGGTACCACGGAACTCACCTCCGGTACCACCAAACTTACCATGACCAATGTGGCCACACCGCTGACGTTTGATAAGACTGCACCGTCCAGGATGTATACTGCTTCCTATCAGTATACCAGTGACCATGCTTTCACTAAGAGTGGTGTAGAAGATGCATTCAACCTTAAAAATATCCCGGGCTTTGTGGGTGTATTGTTTGTTGCCAATCAGTTCACCAATCCTTTAGATGCCTTCTGGGTCTACTATAATGGTGGGGCTACACGTTATGGGCCAGTATTTAATACCCGCTTGGATGCTGATGGTAAGATGGTATTTGTGAGATCGGCATTTGGCAACCAGGGAACGAATCCTGGTGCTGCTAACGTATTGCTTGTAAATGCAGCCTATGCTCAGTTAGCTGATGCAGGTGGGTATTATGCCTTCGAGACTGGCGTAAACAGTTACGATCTGGTAAGCGTTGCCGATGGTAGAAATTGGATCAGGTTCTATTAGTTAATTTAAAGACAAGAAGAAATGAAAAGAAATTTAACATATGCGGGCATCTGTCTTTTTGCGCTGTTTGGGTGTAAGAATGGTGGCCTGACATCAATAGAAATAGAGAAATCCTTTGAAGAACCTTCTGTTAAGCTGGAGGAATTCAGAAAAATTCTGGCTGCAAATCCAGATGGGTACCGAATGATGATCCAACCCAGTTCAGGAGCACTGATCAGTGGTTTCATTAAGTTCGAAACAAGCTCTGCTGCAAAATTCGTTACCGATAATTCATTGGCAAATGCGAACGGATTAAAAGATGTTGTATATAAGACCTCAGTTATTCAGACCAACGCAGCGCTTTCACTGGGAGCTACCTCCTCATTTGCCACTATAGCCGCGGCTGCTGGTGCAGATACCGCTTATACCTATAAGGCAACTACTGGTGATACCATTATGTTGCTGGGGAATTCGAAGGCAACAAAATTATCGCTGATTAAATTGGTAAAAGCGGATGCTGATTCCTATATGGCTGGAAACCTGGCTGCTGTAATCACTGAATTCAGTAAGTTCAACAACTTTATGTATTATTTCAAAAGGATGTCGGTCGCAGGAAAAACCTACGATGTTGTACTCAACACCCGCTTACGCTTTATCACCTTTAATTACCTTGATGGAACAACATTCAAGAGTTTCACAACGGGTTATACTTATGCCCAAAACGGAGTCTACCTTAACAAAAGATTTGTAGACGGTACCACGATCGTATCCAACCTTACCGGACTGAGTGCTAATCTGACTAGCAATACCGCCCAGGGAAAGGCAGGAGATGCAGCATTCACTGTTTCAAATTCTGGAACACCGTTGACTTACAATACCACGGCAGCGGCAACGTTCCTTGCTGGCGGCAATACCGTCATCGCAGCAACGAACAATACCCTAAGCTGGTTGTCTTATACAGGATTTACGGTAGCTGGTGTCACTGATGCTTTTGGCGTGACTGGGATTCTTGGTCTCAATTACCTTTCCTACTCCCCTAAATACAATGTAGCTTACGATAGGCTTGGATACATAGTGGGTGGTGCCATTGCCGCTTATGGACCCGCATTAGTGCCCTCTGTTAAGACAAACGGGACCATTGCCTTTACTTCCGCAGGTAGCTTTGGAAATCCCGCAGCTGATTACACCGTTCGCGTAGCTAATGTACGGAACCAGTTTCTCGATGCACTGGGTTATTATGTGATCCAGAGCGGACCAGTACAGTTTGACCTTGTAAATGTACGGGACGGTTCAACCTGGATTAGCTTCCAATAATCTTTAATACGTTTAACTCCTCTAATATCAGGCTGGGACATTGAGTCCCGGCCTTTTTTATAGCAATGCGTTTGTAAAAACAATAGGAGTTAGCCCTACTGCTTTGTTATTTCTGTATATTTGCCATATGAAAAAGATAGCATATATCTTCCTATTCACGCTCCTGCTGGCGGTTTCAACTGCTCAGCCCTCAAACGCACAATGTGCCATGTGTACCGTTAGTGCAGAACAAAGTGTAAAGAATGGAAATACCCAGGGTAAAGGGCTAAACACCGGCATTCTATACCTTCTGGCAATTCCCTATGTGCTCCTATCCGGCATCGGTGTATTGTGGTATATGAAATACCGTAAAAAATCTACTGGATATGCCGGAAACCTCTAAGCTTTACGCCATTGTAAAGGGCAAATGCCCGCAATGCCGCAGAGGGGATATCTTTACAGGAAGTCTCTATGGGTTCAATATCCAGCGTACCAATGAAATCTGCCCGCATTGTGGACAACGCTTCGAAATCGAGCCTGGATATTTCTATGCAGCGATGTATGTCAGTTATGCCATGAACTGTTCAGAAATGATTGCACTTGGTATCGCTACCTATATCCTTTCCGGAGGAAACCTGGAATTTGAATCGTTATGGCTTTACCTCACGGTAATTTTTACAGGCTGCTTACTTTTGGCCCCTTTCAATTACCGTTATTCCCGCGTGATTTTATTACATTGGCTGTCACCAAAGATAAAATATAAAGCCTATTACGATAAACCATGATTCATTCAGACACACTTACCTTCATCCAGGATGTAGCGGAACATAATAGCCGCGAATGGTTTGCAGAAAATAAAGCCAGGTACGAAACCGCAAAGGATGACGTGCTGGCATTAGTAGATCAATTAATCCCTAAACTTGCTGCTGTAGATCCTGAATTTTCTATTGATACTCCTGCTAAAAAATGTTTGATGCGCATTTACAGGGATGTGCGTTTTAGCAAAAACAAAGATCCCTATAAGAACAACTATGGCATTTCTTTCAGTGTAAAGCCAAAAGGAGTGCCGGATCCGGGTTATTACCTGCACATCCAGCCGGGCGAAAGTTTCTTTGCTGCCGGCTTTTGGATGCCTGAAGCTCCCGTTTTGAAGAAAGTGAGGGAAGAGATCGATTACAACACTTCCGCATTTCTCGAGATCGTTAATGCCAAAAATTTCAAAGGCCTTTTTGAACTGGAGCAAACTGATAAACTGAAGAATGCACCAAAAGGATATGAAGTTGACCATCCTCAGATCGAATTCCTAAAATTGAAGAGCTTTATTGCCGTTACGCCATTGAAAGACCAGGACTTTTTAAAACCAGGTATTGTGGCCCAACTGACTAAATCCTTTGAAGGCGTTTATCCTTTCGTAGAATTCTTGCGCAATGCTGTTGCGCAGTAGTAAGCAACCAAAAACCATACACACAAATGAAGAAAATCAGTTTATTTCTATTTATCGGATTACTCGCAAGTGCTTTCAGTTCCTGCGTAATCCTGTCACCAAAAAAATATAAAGGCCTCCTCGCTACACAGGATTCGCTCAGCAAGGGTTGGAATGAATCGCAGCTGATGAACGAGAACCTGGAAAGTCTGATCGCAAGATTACGTAAAGATACAACAGGACTAAGCAGTGCATTGAACGATCTTAGGAACCAATATTCAGAGATGAACAGCAATTACGATAAATTGCGCAGCAACAGCTCGTCTGAGATCAAAAAACTTTCCAGCGACCTGCAAAAGCGTGAGCAACGGTTGAAGGAAGTTGAAGAAATCCTGCGTAAACGTGATGAAGCCACTAATCAACTTAAAGAGAAGTTACAACAGGCATTGCTGGGCTTTACCAAAAACGGACTAACTGTTGAAATCAGGAATGGTAAGGTGTACGTGTCCCTGATGGATAAACTTTTGTTTCCTTCGGGAAGTATCGTGATTGACGAAAAAGGCAAACAGGCTTTGAGTCAACTGGCTGAGGTTTTGAAACAACAACCGGAAATCAATATAGCTGTAGAAGGACATACCGATTCGCAAAAGATCAATAACCTGGGTCAGATTAAAGACAATTGGGATCTGAGTGTGTTGAGGTCTACCTCTGTGGTACGTTTCCTCACTGAAGTCAGCAAAGTAGAGGCTGTACGTATGACGGCAACTGGTAAAGGCGAGTTCCAGCCATTAGCACCCAATACGAACGCAGAGAGCAGAAGTAAAAACCGCAGGATTGAGATTGTGCTTTCTCCAAAACTGGATGAACTATATGACCTGATCAAACAGTAGCAGATCATGATTATAAAAAAGCCTGATGGATATTATCCATCAGGCTTTTTTTAATTAGCCTAAGCTATATATTCCATTAAGGTGCGAAAGGACACAACCTGATTTTCAAATTTTGTGCCTGCATCTGCGCGCAGTGCCGGGGCAAAGTTATCCAGGTAATTGTCGTAGTTTTCCTGGCTCTCCGCTATATATTGCGCGCAGTACGTTACTCCCTCATTAGGAGAGTCCATAACTTTTAATAGCCTGTAGGAAACAAACATTTCGGTGGCCATGACCTGTGGGATATGGACGTCCAGCATCCATTTCAGCCAGCGTTCTGCTGCTGCATCTTCAACGATTGAGGTTACATTGTATAATAACATGCTGCAAAGATAGCAACTATGTGCCAATATTATCGCCGCGAAGTTTCCTGAAGCGTTTACGCGCTTCTGTGGTAAACATGCTTCCCGGATGCTCGTTGATGAGTTTCTGATATAGGACTTTAGCCTGCTCTGCATCTTTTAGCTGGTTTTCATAAAGATCTGCCAGCGTAAACAAGGCGTCATCAGCCCAGATGCTGCTGCTTTGCTGTTCTGTAAGCTCCTTTAGCATTTTCACTGCATTGGCAATGTCGCCGTTCTTCACATAAATTTTTGATTTAGCCATCAGGATGTCATCCAGGAGACTATTATTTGGATAAACAACAGAGATGCTGTCCAGCTTGATCAGCGCCGCTGCTGAACGGTTCCTAAACTGTAGCAACTCCGCATCGGTATACATCTTCAAGGCATTGCTGTCCAGGGTCGACTGCAGGTTGTCCGATATAAGCAGGCTTAGGTTCAGTGCATCATTGGCAATCAGTTGTGAAGTAGACGCTTTTAATACGTCAGCCTGCGATTTTGCATAGTCAAAATTGCCCTGGTAAAAGGAAAGCCGCGCCGCCCTGTAATGCGCCTCATTCGCTATAGGCTGACCTTCGAATTGCTTGGCCACCTGTTCATATACGAGAAAAGCTTCCCATGGTTGTTGGGTTAGGATATAAATATCGCCCAGATCCAGTTTTATTTCACCCAGATCAGCATTACCTATACCCTGTATGGTTAATGCAGATTCCAGGGATTTTTCTGCCTGTTCCAGTTCATTCAGGTAATATGCCTGAAGTTTTGCTAATTTTTTTAGTGCAAATACGGTTTGAACCGTTTTGCCATATTCATTCAATATCGACTGATAATTTGCTGCGAGTTCAGCAATTGCTTTTTTATCGTACTGACCTGAGATGACCAATTGGTATTGGGCATCTATCATTTCTACTTTTGCAGGCAAAAACCAGGGATTTTCTTTGCCTTTACCTACGAGATATTCAAATGCTTTTATAGCGGTCGTGTAAGCCTTATTGGTCAAAAAAGTATTGGCAGTATTGAAAATGATAGCTCCATCATCTTTAATCCGCTTGTCTTGTGCAATGAGTTGGCGCAGGGCCATTTCATACTCCTGCTGCTGCAGGTATTGCCAGATCAGCAGTTTATTGTAGATCTCTGTTTGAGGCTCTTTTTGAATTTTTTTCAGCAATGCTGACTGCAACAGGAAGTAATCTCTATTGTCCTCAAAAACGGTTGAAAGTACATTCTCCGCTTGGGGCAATAGTTCCGGCATATCAGCCAGCGCATTGATGTACTCCTGTACCAGCATATTCTTATCCTTTTTAAAACGATAGATACTCAGCAGTTCATAAGTGAAAAGCTTTTCATTATTCATGAGTTTTCTCCCCTGTAAAAAGGTTGAAGCCGCCATGTCATAGGCCTGAAAGCTATAGAACTGGTTTGCCACCTCACGGATCTTGAACTCATCGGCAGGCAACTTGCTCAATGCCTCAGCATATAATTTGTTGGCCTGCTCTGTTTGTCCTTTTTCCTGATATACCCTTGCCAGTGCAAGTGGGTACTGAAGGCTTTTGGGGTATTGCCTGATCAGTTTTTTAATACTCTTTTCTGCTTCGTCAAACTTTTTGAGTTTGATCATAGACATGGCGTAGAGGTCAAAATGGGTTTCGTTTTTGGATGCATTAAACAACTGCTCGAACAGTTCTGCTGCCTCCTGAAACTTTCCTTGCTGGTAATACTGAAAAGCCAGGGCCTCATTTACATTGTCCTGAGCGGAGCAAAATAAATGGGTAAAACAGCACAACAGGAGCAGGATAATTTTCTTCATGGCAGGCTTATCGTCACTTTGTTCCTAAAATAGCAAATTGGAACGCGTATTCTAAATGTTACTCGTAAAATGTTTTCATATTTGCCGAATTATCTATTTTGAGCCTGAACGAGCCGAAATGATAAAGTAACAATATTGGTGTATAGTCCGCTTACACTAATAGCGTTCCGTAGCTTTGTGCCGGAGAAAGATATGACTGAATATAAAAGATATTTCCTGTTGCTGTTATGCTCATTTACTTTTGCCTGTACGCAAAGTGAAGGGGTAAGGATCATGCCCGTGCATGATTTTTTCAAGTCACAGGACAAAGTAGGATATAGGATTTCACCGGACGGTAAAAACCTGTCTTACCTGAAACTTGAGGGCAAGAACCAAAACCTTTACATCGAAGATATCCATACAGGTAAAGACAGGAAGATCACTAATCTTAAAGAAAAAAACATTAATTTTTATTTCTGGGTAAGTAACAATGACCTGATCTATTATAAGGAAATTGATGCTTCCCGTACGGAATCAGATATCTTTATCATTACTAAGGATGGCAGCAATGAGCGTCAGCTGACCAATAACGAAAGGAGTAAAATCAGGGTATTGGATGATCAGCTCATCGATGATAAATACTTGCTGGTATCATCTAATAAAAGGGATTCTACCGTTTTTGATGTTTATCGCTTGAATGTCCGCAATGGTGCTATGGAAATGGCTGCACTGAACCCGGGCAATATCACCGATTGGATGACTGATGCAGAAGGTAAACTGCGACTCGCGACCAGCAGTGATGGCGTAAACGAGACGGTATTATACAGAGAACATGAGAACCAGTTGTTCAGGCCTCTCATCACCAATAATTTTAAGACTACTTTTCGGGCAATTGCCTTTGCGCACAATAAGGCTAATGTCATCTATGCGATATCAGATGTAAACCGGGATAAGAGTGCATTGGTAGAAGTAGATTGTAATACTGGTAAAGAATTGAGCGTCATCTATGGTAATGACAGCGTTAACATCACGGATGCTCAGTACTCAAGAAGAAAACAGCGACTTTCTTTTGTAGTTTTTGAGACCTGGAAAAAGGAAAAGCATTACCTCGACGATTCTGCCAGGGAATTGTATACCAAGCTGGATCAATTGTTGCCAAAGACCGAGACCCGGATCATGGACCGCGATAAGGCAGAGAACACATTTTTGGTCAGGACATTTACTGATCGCAATCCTGGTTCTTATTACCTTTATTTTTCAGAGACGGGTAAGATCAGGAAACTGAGCGACTTCAATTCTGCGATCAGGGAAGAGGAAATGTGTGAAATGAAGCACATCTCCTTTATGTCACGTGATGGATTGAAGATACATGGATACCTTACACTTCCCTTAAACAGAAAAGCTGAAAATCTCCCGGTAGTGGTATTGCCACATGATGGGCCGGTAGGCCGTAACCTCTGGGGATATAATCCCGAAGTTCAATTTCTGGCCAACAGGGGCTATGCTGTTTTTCAGATCAATTACAGAGGTTCTACAGGTTATGGGAAAAATTTCATGGCAGCTGGTTTCAAGCAATGGGGATGCAAGATCCAGGGCGACATCAGTGATGGTGTGAAATGGCTGATTGCCAAAAAAATAGCAGACCCGAAGAGGATAGCAATTTATGGAACTGGTTTTGGCGGACAAATTGCCCTGACTGGCCTGTATTCCGGTAAAGGTACATACGCCTGTGCCGCTTCTAATTCCGGTGTCATCAACTTGTTCACTTACCTCAAATCAGTGCCTCCGTACCTGAAGCCTAGCCTGCAAATGTTCTACGAGATCATCGGCAACCCCTTAACTGATGTAGAACAGATGCGTCAGTCCTCACCCTTGTTCCAGGTCGATAAGATCAATGCGCCGGTGTTGATCACTCAGAACATCAAAGATCCCAATATCAATTCGGGAGAGACGATTCAATTCGTTAAAAATCTGCAAAAGCGAAATATTAACGTAACTTACCTTGAAGTAGAAGGAGATACCTTCCGTGGTAAGAACGAACAAAACAGACAGCAGTTTTATACTGCCCTGGAGCAGTTTTTAGAAGTGAACCTGAAAAAGAAATAATTCATGCCTTCAGAGAAGAAAAGCGGGTACCGTAAGAATTTTTCATTGATCATGACCTTTATCGTTATGATGCTGGTATTATTCGCCTTTTCCCTGATCCTTGCCTACCGGTTTAGCACCAAGTTTATCGAGAATGAGTTCGTCTCTGAGAAAGTCAATGTACTGGAGCAAAGCATCAAGCCATATAATGATTTTTTTCAGAAGAAATTACCCGAGGTTTCTTATTACAATGGCTATCTCGACTCAGCTACGGCCTCTAGCTTCGTAGATACTGTATTGCTTGAATATCCTTTCGTCTCCAAAGTAGTATTCTATGATTCTGAAGTAAGGAACAGTCCTGTAAGCGACGGTCTGAATACAGGAAAGTTTTCCTTCGGGCCTAAAAGTATTTACCAGTTCGGCACACTGATCCCATTAGACTCTGTACAGCTCTTCACCCGCGAACACACACATAATTTTATAGTAGGTGATGATTTCAATTCGCTTGCGCTGAAGCTGGCATCATATATTGAAAGTCTGGATACCGCTCATGTACCCAGTCAGGAGGAGCTTTTCAGCAATTTTAGTAACGTTCGGGCCAATAAGATCACCTATCTGAACATCCCGAGGATAGAGGATTTAAAAATCTATAAGGCGATGATGCGTAAAACATTGAGCCCGCAGCCCATTTATCAGCAGGATATGCTGTCCTTCCATCTTGACCCTTATAAGATCAGGATCATCAACTCCCGGCCTTTATTATACCAGTATATAAAGATTGAACCCCTTACTTATGATCCTCTGGATACCTCTTCTGATGGTTACATGACAACAGAGATTACTTTGCCCGGCCCATTTTCAGACTATAAACTATACTTCATTTCTGCCAAATCTTTTATCGATAAGGAAATACTCAACTATTTTCTGCCGATTGCTTTGGGAATATTGTTATTCTATAGTATAGTGGTATTGGTTGCTGTTCTTATTTACCGTAACCTGAACATCAACCAGAAAATGTTTAAACTGCAGTATGATTTCATGAACAACCTGACCCACGAGTTTAAAACACCAGTGAGCGTAATTAAGATTGCGGGTAATAACATCAAAAGTGCCGCCGGACTTACCGAGCGCGAACTGAAAATGTATGGTAAAATACTTGATGAAGAAGCCGATAAGCTGAATGGCCTGATGAATAAATTGCTGGCCTTTACACAGATCGAAAATAAAGCGATCGAACTCAACAGGGACAAGATCAATATGGTTGATTTTATAGAGAGTACAGTAGAGTCACATCGACTGAAACACCCTGATTTTGATTTTACTTATGAGGTTACCGGCTTCAGGGCTTTCATTACTGATCCCGTGCTCCTCGGGAGTTTGTTCGATAACCTTGCTGAAAACGCCTACAAATATTCACCTCCGGAAAGGAAGAAATTACACATCAGCGCACGGTTGATCAAAGGCCGCGTTGTGTTCCGCTTTACTGATCAGGGCATCGGCATTCCAGCTTCGGAAATTAATAATATATTTAAGAAGTTTTTCCGCATCCAGAACCAGTATAACCAAAACGGCAGTGTGGGCCTCGGTTTGGCGTTTTGTAAGGAACTGGTTAACTTTATGGACGGTGAGATCACTGTCCGGAGTAAAGTGGACAAGGGAACAGAGTTTAAAATTGTACTACCATATAATACTTAATATTATGTCTAAAGGAATTAAAATATTGATAGTTGAAGATGATGAAAATTTACGTTTTTTAGTAGTACATCGTTTAAAAGCCGAAGGCTACGAGGTGTCGGAAGTAGGTGATGGGGAAGCTGCTGAGCAGACTATCATGACAGACAAGCCCGATATTGTGTTGCTTGACTGGATGCTTCCTGGAAAACAGGGCGCGGATGTCTGTGAAACTGTTCGCAAGCAGGGTTTTGAAAATCTGATCATCATGATGACTGCTAAGGCTCAGGACGTAGACAAGATCGATGCCTATAATTTTGGTGTATCCGATTATGTGACCAAGCCCTTTAATATGGATGTACTGGTTGCCATGCTGGATAGTAAGGTTAAATTCCTGCTCAACAACGACCGTTCTGAGATCCATCGATTCGGGAATATGGAGCACCATCCAAATATCCACACCCTCTTCCGTGATGGTAAAAAAATAGAGCTCACTATCCTGGAAAACAGGATCCTCTTATATTTTCTGAGAAACCCCAATAAAGTAATCAACCGTGATGAACTGATGCTGGTCGTTTGGGGTTACAATTCTGACGTAAACACCCGTACTTTGGACATGCATATTGTACGCCTGCGTAAAAAAATAGAGCTGAATCCCGACAATCCACAGTTGCTGCAAACTGTCAGAGGTGTAGGATACCGTTTCAACCCGAGCTAGAAGAATGTGGCCAGCCAGCCACAGAAAATGAGCATAAGGTATTGAAGAAGCATCGTTCCGTCCAGAAATAGAAAATAATAATACTCATTTTTCTTGATGCTGGATTTAAAGATCAGCCAGCCAGTAAGGCTGAGCGTGAGCGTTGCCGCAATAACATCAGCATAGGTAGTTTGTTTGAAGAGGAGCAGCAAAGCCAGGAATCCCGCCAGCAGGAACTGGCAGAAGATATATGCCTTTTTCTCGCCAAGCATAACAGGAATTGTTTTTAGTGCATAAAGCTTGTCCTGGAAAAGGTCCCGGATATCAAATGGTACAGTGATGGCCGCTATGAATAAAAATCTTTTTGCTACCAGCAGCAGTGTTTCTGCTGAAGAGACGTTGATCTGATAACTGCGTTCCAGTTCCACGATAGGCAGCAGCACACAACTCACCGACCAGACCAGGGCAATGAGAAACAACTTTATACCAGGGATATTTCTCAGTCCGATCTTTTGCTGGTTCAGTGTAAGGAATGGGACATTGTATCCAACTGCCAGAAGTCCTGTAAAAACCATCAATACCTTTGATTCTATGCTCAGGTACCATAAACCCAAGGGAATCAGGCAAAATAGGGAAATCATCGTGATGGAGATGATGAGCCTGTGGTGTTTAAATATCCATCGCACCCTTAAGTAAGGCGAATTTTCCGGATTGGCAGGTTTAGATAACAGCATACTGAAGTTATACAGCCCCAAAGTAGAGAAAAATAAAAATGCCAGAATATAAGGGTCGGTCCTTACTTGTAGCAGGTGGTAGGTAACCAGTCCCTGGGCCACAGCGCAGACCGCAATAAAGACATTGCTGAACAGGAGAAAATCAAGTACAGAAAGAAATATCTTCTTAAGCATCTGTTGCAGCGGCTTTTAATCAGGCTCGTCTCAATTCAAATATCGTGATTTCCGGTAAAATTCCAACTCGTCCCGGATAACCTAAAAATCCGTAGCCTACATTGACGTACAATTGCTGATTTTGTTCTTTGTAAAATCCGGCCCATTCTTTATAAATATACTGTACCGGACTCCACTGGAAGTTTTCCGGCCTTACACCAAACTGCATGCCGTGCGTATGCCCGCTAAACATCGCATCAATCTGTGGATAGTCACTCAGGACTTGTCCCCGCCAATGGGAAGGATCATGGGAAAGCAACAGTTTAACTGGAAGGTCGTCGGTGTTTTTTACAGCTTCATCCATACGTCCATATTTTGGAAAACGACCCATGCCCCAGTTTTCAATCCCGAGGATGCCGATTTCTTCGCCATCTATCTTTAACCTGCGGTTTTCGTTCATCAGCAGGTCCCAGCCCATTAATTTATGAATCTTGATCACATCCTGCAGGTTCTTCGCCTTGGCTGCTGATGGTTCCTTACCATAGTAATAATCGCCATAATCGTGATTTCCCAGTACGGAATATACTCCCAAAGGCGCTTTTACTTTACTGAAAATATCCTGATAGTCGCGCATCTCACTGGCAATGTTGTTGACAATATCTCCTGTAAAGAAGATCAGGTCGGGCTTTTCAGCAAGCAGCATTTCTACACCTCCCAGTACAGCCCGCTTGTTGTAGAAACTACCTGAGTGTACATCAGAGATCTGACCCAGAGTCATGCCCTCGAAAGCTGCAGGAAGGTTAGGCAGGATCAGCTTACGCCGTCTCACCTGATAATCGTATGCGCCTGAAGTAATTCCCCAGGTTAGTGAAGTCAATGGAATCGCCGCAGTAATCAGCCCGGCTTTTACGATAAAAGAAGAACGGCTTATGGGTTCGCCCACCGGATTACTGCTAAGCAATGAGGGCGGTGTGGCTGGTCTTGCATCATCTACATTCCGGGTAATTCTACCGAGCTTGATGATACCCCTGCGCAGGTCATCAATCAATAGAAATGGCAGCATTACCAGTTTACATGCTACTGTCAGAAAGAATGCAACCAGAATGATCGAACGCAAGGTCAGGAACAAAGGGGCATAGATCGAAGCGAATACACCTACTACCAGAACAGCTGTATAACTCCACCATAAAATGCTGAACCACTTTTTAGTATTGGTTTTCCAGTGTTTGAAGACTGATAATATGGCTTTGAAACAATAAAAATCAAAGGCCAGAAGGAAAATAGAAAGAAATATCAATAAGGGTAATCGGCCCATGTAAAGTGCTTTTTTATACTATTATCTGAAATCAACATCGTCTTCATCTTCATCAAAATCACCCGTGCTGAAGAGACTCTCAAACATGTCTGAAAATCCAAATCCACCGTCCAGGTATTTTTTGTTCAATTGTGAGTGTTCAGCCAGTCCATGCAATACGAATTCCATCAGCAATAAGGTCTGGTTTTCGCTCAGCTTTGGATGGAATTTCTTGATCAGGTCATATAGTCCCGGAACTTCCATCAGTGCTTTTTTATATTTTGCTGCAGTCAGGGCATCAGAAAGGTCGAGCGTATTTCCTTCGGTAAACCATTCTGTAACGCTGGTATAAGGATTGGCAGTCTTGCTTTTCTTAGCTTTTTCAGGATCTGGGAAGTAACGTGCAAAGAGGCTTTTGATTGCTTTTCCAATCAGGATATTGGCTACTTTAGCAGGCCCTTCCAGTTCGCCTTCATACACCAGCTCGATCTTTCCTGTCACAGCCGGGATGATACCGGTCAAGTCAGAAAGCCTCACAAAAGTATTCTTCTCTTTATTGATGAGCATTCTGCGTTCCGCATTACTGATCAGATTTTCATAGGCAGAGATGGTAAGCCGGGCAGATACACCAGATTTCTGATCGATAAACTCACTTTTACGAGCTTCAAATGCTATTTGCTCCACCAGATCTTTAACAAGGCCATCAGCTTCTATTTTTCTTTGTGCTTCTGTGAGTCTGGCTTCCTGGAAAGTGATCTTGCGGGAAATATCAATTGTTTGAGGGTAATGGGTAAGGATCTGACTCTCGATCCGGTCCTTTAAAGGCGTTACGATGGATCCCCGGTTGGTATAATCCTCAGGGTTTGCTGTAAATACAAACTGAATATCCAGTGGAAGTCGCAGTTTAAAACCCCGGATCTGGATGTCTTTTTCCTGTAGCATATTGAATAAAGCTACCTGGATCCTTGCCTGCAGATCGGGCAACTCGTTAATTACAAATATGCTGCGGTGTGCACGTGGGATCAGTCCAAAATGGATCACCCGCTCATCATTATAGGTCAGTTTTAGTGTCGCAGCTTTAATTGGATCTACATCACCGATTAGATCTGCCACGGTCACATCAGGCGTAGCCAATTTTTCTGTATACCTGTCTGAGCGGTGCTGCCAGCTTACAGGCGTATCGTCTCCTATGGATCATGATCTCATGTTTCGCGTACCAGGAAATCGGGTTTAAAGGATCATCAAAGATCTCGCTTCCGCTTACGTAAGGAATATACTCGTCCAGCAGGTTGACCATCAAACGGGCAATCCGCGTTTTTGCCTGCCCGCGTAAGCCAAGCAGGAGAATATTGTGCCTGGATAAGATGGCGGTTTGCAGATCTGGAATTACCGTCTCATCATAACCTAAGATCCCTTCAAAGCCCGCTTCTTTATTTTGAAGCTGCTTAATCAGGTTTTTACGGAATTCTTCCTTAACGGATAAAGAAGTATAATTGGAGGCTTTCAGTTCGCCAGTGTTTTTATGTCTGATGTGATCCATGTAATTTGCTGAGGTTATCTAACCGTTTTTCTTCTGTTCTTAATGTAATCTTCAAATATGTATTCTCCTAAGCCTGTTAGCGAGCTGTAGAATGCCTTTCCGCCATTGATCTGGGTAAATTCTACGCACAAACTGCTGCAGGTAAGGGTCCTGCGCAATCATAAAAGTAGTGATCGGTATGTTGAGCCTTTTGCACTGTGCTGCCATATTCAGTGTCTTATTCATCACTTTTCTGTCCAGCCCCATGCTGTTTTTATAATACCTGCCATTTTCTTTTAAGCAGGTTGGTTTCCCGTCTGTGATCATGAAGATCTGCTTATTGTGGGTTTTCCTGCGACGGAGCAGATCGGTGGCCAGTTCCAGTCCGGCATAAGGTATTGGTATGGTATGGGCCTACCTGTAAATATGGAAGGTCTTTAATGCTGATCGGCCAGGCATCATTGCCAAAGACGACAATATCCAGTGTATCCTTAGGATATCTTGTCTTGATGAGTTCAGCCAATGCCATGGCTACTTTCTTTGCCGGCGTAATGCGGTCTTCTCCATAAAGGATCATGGAATGGGAAATGTCGATCATCAGCACTGTAGAAGTGAGGGTCTTATAATCCTTTTCTTCTACTTCCAGGTCTCGTTCTGTCATCGTAAAATTCCCAATCCCATGATTGATCTGCGCATTTTGTATAGAGGCAGTCATGTCGATCTGATCAAGGCTGTCACCAAAATAGAATTCCCTTCTGTCGGCATTCTTTTCTTCACCTAATCCCGAAATATTAGTGTTGTGATTGCCATTGCCTGCTTTTTTCAGCTTGCCAAAAATCTCTTCCAGGGCAGATTGTCTGATGGTTTGTTCTGTCTTAGCGGTGATTTTTTGATTGCCCTGCCCGTCTTCTTTAATATAGCCTTTCTCTTTAAGCTCATCTATAAAGTCACCCATCCCGTAATCGTTATTGGTGAACTTATATTGTTTGTCAAGCTCGTTCATCCAGGCCAGAGTTTCTCCAGCATCGCCTGCCGTATAATTCAGCAGCTGGGTAAAAAGCTTAAGCAATTCATCAAAGCCGCCTTTCGGCAGGTCATCTGGCTGAAAACTAGAAAAATGGAAACCTCTCATATGTTTAATGATAAACGATTATCGAAGGTAAAAGTTTGAAGTCCCAGTAATGTTATCCGGTTGTCAAAATAAAGGGCTATTTAGGACTTCCTTTCGCCAGTGCCCGTTCCGCACGTTTAATGGCAAGACGCTCGCGCCAATGCGCATAGGGTGCTTTGAAAGCCATTTTCAACATACTGTCCAGGCCGCCTTTAACAGCCAGGTTAAATACACTCTGCGCTTTGCGTGTCAGGGATGCGTCCCAGGCCCTCAAGCTAAGCGAGAAAGAGCCGTCCAGGTATTTCATCCAGTGCCACATACCGGTAGGCATAAATAGCGTGTCACCATGTTCCAGAAATACTTCATAGCCTTCCACGCCATTCAGGGCCGGGAATTTCTCAAAGTCAGGATTCGCTACGTCATAATCTTCCAGGGCGTAAGTAGCATTCGGTATGCAATACAATCTTTCCTTCCACTTGTTGTCAAACAGGATGATGTGTTTTCTTCCACCAAAATGCGTGTGGAACAGGTGCGGCAGGTCTATATCGTAGTGTAAAAAGGTAACAGAATTGGAACCGCCGAAGAACATGGCAGGCATACTTTCTATAAATCCACCCATCAGATCTTTAGGGATCACAATATCGTTGATCAGATCAGGATGATGCTTGAACAGGTTAAAGAAGAAAATCCTCAGTTCTGTAGGTTCTCTTTTAATAAGATCAAGGTACTCACCAAATTTCATTTCGGCAACAGAGGCATTGATGGGTTTGGAAGGATCAGCTTTGGAATTGTCCATCAGGCTTACTTTAATGTCGCCCCCGATTTCCTTCAGGTAATCCGTCGTCCATTTTTCCCTGGCCGGCCAGGATTTGGTCAGACCCTTTATGATGAGCGGACGTCTGGCGTCCAGGTAATTTTTCTTAAAATCAGCAGGGCTAATGCTTTCAACGGTATCTACCGGCTTTAAAATAAAGCTCATAATTGTCTTTATAAGGTACCCATAACTACTTAATGCCAATTATCGACCTTATTTAGAACAAACTTAGATAATTTTTTTTACATACATCATGCTGAATTTAGTTCAGTAAGGCTGCTGCCTCGACAAGGCCCGGTTAGCACGTTTTACGGCAAGGTCTTCTTTCCAGCTCATATAACGCTCCCTAAAATTACCTTTCATGAAATCGTCAAACTTACGCTGAAGTGTAAGGTTATACAGACTTTTTGCTTTTACTGCCCAGGATTTATCCCATGCCCTGAGGCTGATGGAAAAGGAACCGTCCAGGTATTTCATCCAATGCCAATAGCCAGTAGGCATAAATAAAGTATCTCCATGCTCCAGAAATGCTTCAACACCTTTTACTCCCTTCAGTGCAGGGTATTTATCAAAGTCAGGATCCTCTACATCGTAATCTTCCAGGGCATAGGTGGCGTAAGGAATTTGATAGAGGCGTTCTTTCCATTTATTTTCAAAGAGGATCACATGCTTCTTCCCATTGAAATGGGTATGGAAAATGTGCGCAAGGTCTATGTCGTAATGGAGGAAAGTCACTGAGCCTTTTCCACCAAAGAACATGTTGGGATAACTGTCGAGGAAACCGCCCATCAACTCTTTTGGCGCCCTGTAATCTTCCAGCAATCCAGGTGCATGTTTGATCGGGTCAAATAAAAATATCCGAAGATCAGTAGGTGTATTACGGATCAGTTCAATATAATCTTCGAATTTCATGTCTGCTGCGGAAGCATTGATGGGTTTGGATGGATCAGCTTTGGAACTGTCATACAGCGGAACTGATTTATCACCTACTACTAACTTCATATAATCCAGGGTCCATTTATCATAAGCAGGCCAGTTTTTAGCCATGTTTTTAATGATAAGGGGCTTGCGTGGTTTTAGGTAATTCTTTTCAAAATCGGCCTTTGAAATGTCATCAACGATGTCAATTGGAGATAAGTCAAATTTCCTCATGTTAATACAGTGTTAATAAACGACAAAATTATAGAAAAGAAAAAACGGCGGCTAGCTTTGGGGTTAAAAATTGAAAAAGTCTGACAAATTCATTGAAATAGTCAGCATGAAGCCCTCGGCTCAGCTGGATAAAACGCACAAAGCCGATGCATAAATGCATCGGCTTCTTCCATCCCCTCAATCAATCGATATGTTTACTTAGGCATTAAAACCGTGTCAATAACATGGATCACTCCATTTTTCTGCATTACATTGGCGATGGTAACTGTAGCAGATCCGCCTTTTTCATCTTTGATCATCAGTTTTTTACCTTCCATCCAGGCCCAAAGTTTACCACCTTGTACGGTAGTTAACTCTGCTTTTCCATTTCCTTTTTTGATGGCAGCTGCAATCGTTTTTGCATCCATTTTACCGGCCACTACATGGTAGGTCAGGATTTTAGTTAATGTTGCTTTGTTTTCTGGTTTTACCAGTGTTGCTACTGTTCCTGCAGGCAATTTGTCAAATGCCTCATTTGTCGGTGCAAAAACGGTAAAAGGGCCTGCTGATTTTAAAGTTTCTACAAGTCCGGCAGCTTTAACTGCTGCTACCAAAGTAGTATGATCTTTAGAGTTCACTGCATTGTCTACAATGTCTTTAGTCGGATACATTTCGGCTCCGCCAACCATCGGGTTTTTCTGTGCTAATGCTGGTGTGGTACATGCCAAAGCTACTAAGGCAACGAATGATAAAATAATGTTTTTCATAGATAGATATTTTGTATTTGTTTTTCAAAAGGCACTTACGAGGAAAAAAACAGGGCGGTTTGAGAAAAAGCAAATAAGTTTTAAGGCTTTGAATAACCACATCAAAGGCTATCTTTAAGCTTATGAAAAATTACCTCTGGTTGATTGTTTTAATCGCAGCTCTTCAAGCGGACCTTTATGCTCAGGACCTCAAAACAAATATTTCTGTGCACGATCCCGTGATGATCAAACAGGATAGTACTTATTACCTTTTCGCTACAGGACGGGGGATAAATATGTGGTCATCAAGAGATATGCTAAACTGGAAATCTGAAAAGCGGGTTTTTGATGTAGCTCCAAAATGGGCGGTAGATTCGGTGAGAGGTTTTAATAACCACATCTGGGCTCCGGACATCTCCTATTATCACGGAAAGTATTACTTATATTATTCGGTGTCTACCTTTGGAAAAAACAACTCCTGCATCGGTGTGGCTACCAATGTTACACTACATCCTGATGATCCGGCCTACCAATGGCTGGATCATGGACTGCTGGTACAGTCGAAACCGGAAGCAACCAATTGGAATGCCATTGATGCAAATATGATTATTGGAACGGATGGATTGCCTTACCTGGCCTTCGGTTCTTTTTGGGAGGGAATCAAAATAGTCAAGCTTAAGCAGGATGGCTTGAGTGTGGATCAATCCTTGTCGGCCTTACCAACCCTGGCCAGAAGGCAAAAAGGATCTGAAAATGCAATAGAAGCTCCGTTTATTTTCAAAAAAGCTGATTATTTCTACTTGTTCTGCTCCATTGATTATTGTTGTAAAGGAGCAGCCAGCACTTATAAAATGATTGTTGGCCGCTCAAAAAATATATTGGGGCCGTATCTTGATGAGCAAGGTCTTGCGATGAACGAGGGTGGTGGTACTCCAGTTTTGGCAGGCAATGCAGACTGGCATGGCGTTGGCCACAATGCTGTTTGTACATTTGGCGATGAAGACTATCTCATCTTTCATGGTTATGATGCAAAGGACAATGGGCGTTCTAAATTGTTGCTGCGGAAACTGAGCTGGGAAAAAGGCTGGCCTCGTCCTGAAAGCTTATAACTCAATATAAAATCGCCGCGAATTTTATTTATACCTGATTTAATCTTTTTAACGTTTCATTTGTCATATAGGTACTTATCACTGATATAACACCAATGATTATGAAAACTTCAGTAAAAGTTATTTCATCTTTCGTCATCCTCTTGATTTTCACTCTTTTGTTTTCTTCTTTCCGAAAGGAAAAACCGGAAGCCTTGAAATATACATTCCCTTATAAGAAAGCAGGCCTTACGGAACGGCAGGCAGCTGCACATTTGTTGAGCAGGTTTACTTATGGCGCTAAAGAAGGGGATGTCGACAGGCTAATAAAGACAGGTCTTGAGAAGTGGTTCCAGCAGCAACTGGAGGGACAGCAAAAAGATGAAGAACTGAATAGGCGCCTGGTCGAGTATGTGGATATCAATCTGAACAATACTGAGGTTGAAAATAAATATCCAAGACAACCAAAGGTACTTCGTATGGCCATCCGTGATGGTGCGGTCAATAAGGACTCAATAAGTGCAGGCGATCAGAAAGCATATCGTAAGCAGCTACAGGATTATATGGAGGCGAACGGATTGAAACCGGAGTCTGAGTTACTGAGGCAGTTTATCAACCAAAAGATCATCAGAGCTGCTTATACAAATAATCAACTTAAGGAGTTGCTGACGGATTTCTGGTTCAATCACTTCAATGTTTCCCTGACTAAGAACCAGTGTGCTGCTTTCGTTCCTGCTTTTGAGCGTGATGTGATCCGGCCGAATGTGACCGGTAAGTTTCAGAATTTATTGATGGCTACCGCGAAATCCCCGGCGATGCTGATCTATCTCGACAACTTTACCAGTACCGGGGAGCAGGGTGCTACCACCGAAATGGATATGCAGATGATGGGAGAGAAGTTGAAGCCAGCGGCGCTGAACAGATTAAAACAACTGCAGAATAAGAAAAAGAGCGGTGGATTAAACGAAAACTATGCGCGTGAGGTGATGGAACTGCATACTCTTGGCGTAGATGGTGGCTATACACAGAGTGATGTAACGCAAGCTGCCCGTGTGCTTACGGGCTGGACATTAGCTCCTATGGGTGAGGATGGTTATGGTTCTGCCATGCAAAAAATTATAGATAAAGTAGGGGCTCCAAATCTGCAGAAAGCTGGATTTGTAAGGGAAGGAGACTTTCTGTTTGTACCCAGTCGTCACGACAATGCTGAAAAAACAGTATTAGGGAAGAAATTTGCTGCGGGTGGTGGCTACCAGGAGGGTGTGGAATTGCTGAGTATGTTAGCGCATCATCAGAGCACAGCCAGGTTCATATCCAGGAAACTGGCGATCAGGTTTGTGAACGACAGCCCCGATCCTAAACTGGTGGATAAAATGGCCAAAGTGTTTTTAAGCAGCGACGGCAATATCGAGCAGGTAATGATTGCAATGGTTTCTGCCCCTGAGTTCTGGACAGCAGAGTCACTTAGGGAAAAAACGAAATCGCCATTTGAACTGGCCATGAGTGCGGTACGCGGCCTGAATGCCGAGGTGACCCAACCTTATCAATTGTTTACCTGGATCAATAAAATGGGACAAAAAATGTACTACTACCAGGCGCCAACAGGCTTCCCTGATAGAGGACAATATTGGATCAATACCGGTTCTTTGCTAAATAGAATGAATTTCGGACTCGCATTGGCTGCACAGAGGATTCCCGGAGTGAAAATTGATCTGCCGGCATTGAATGACAATCATGAACCTGAAAGTGCAGAGGCTGCTTTGAAAACATACGGTAAAATCATCATGCCGGAGCGCAATTTGGAAGAAACAGTTAAAAGGTTAAAGCCAATGCTGAATGATCCGGATCTGGTAGCAAAAGTACAGAATGCGGCCGCGAAATCGCCCGTGCCACAGCCGGAAACGACAATGACCGCCGAAGGAGAAATGATGAGCATGGCTGCTGCTCCAAAAAAAGATAACCCGAAAAAAAATACTAATAGCCCGCAGACGGTTGGGGGCAACAACACAATGCTGGCACAGGTCGTTGGTGTAATTATTGGCTCTCCTGAATTTCAACGTAAATAAGATTTTAAAAACTATAGCCATGACTTCAAGAAGAGGATTTTTAAAAGCAGGTGGATTAGCATTATTCGGAATTGGCCTCGGGGGTGTTCCGGGATTCCTTATGGATGCTGTGGCCGGAACCCAGCCCCTGGGACTATTCAAAAGAAGAAAAATATTGGTATGTATCTTTCAGCGCGGAGCGATGGATGGACTTGCAGCGGTAACACCATTTACTGACGAATACCTAAAGGCAGCGAGGCCAACACTATTTATGTCGGCTGCTCAAAGCTCGCCCGGCAAATCGCTGATCGATCTGGATGGCCGGTTTGGCTTACACCCTTCAATGGCGGCTTTTGAAAGCGTATTCCGCGATAAGCGCCTGGGAATTGTGCATGGAATAGGTTCGCCAAATACAACGCGTTCACATTTTGATGCACAGGATTATATGGAGTCTGGTACGCCATTTAAGAAAGGTACTGAGAGTGGTTGGCTAAACAGGGCAGTTGGATTGCTTGGTCATGATGCAGCTACACCATTTCAGGGCGTGAGTCTTACTTCATCTTTACCCAGGGCATTTTATGGGGATAACCCTGCAGTAGCGATTAGCAATCTCCAGGATTTTAACATCCAGATGCGTGGCAATGTCAAGGGAGCGAATATGGCCGCCAAAAGCTTTGAAGACCTGTATGACCAGACTTCTTCAGGGTTGCTGAAGGAAACTGGAAAAGAGAGTTTTGACGCGATAAAAATGCTGCAAAAAACAGATACTAAGAACTACAAACCGACCAACAATGCAGTTTATCCAAATTCTTCACTCGGTAATTCACTCAAGCAGATTGCTCAACTGATCAAGATGGATGTGGGTATGGAAGTTGCATTTGCCGAGTCTGGTGGTTGGGATACGCATTTCAACCAGGGTGCTGATACGGGGATTTTTGCGCGTAATGTAAATGACCTGAGTCAGAGCATCATGGCCTTCTGGTCGGATATGGGCACACTGCAGGATGATGTAACTGTGATGACCATGACGGAATTCGGGCGTACCGTGAAGCAGAATGGGACTGGCGGTACTGATCACGGCAGGGCTTCTTGCAATTTTATTCTTGGCAACGGGGTGAAAGGAGGGCTGGTACACGGCCTGATGAATCCATTAGCCATAGAGAATTTAGAAGATGGGCGTGATCTTGCGGTGACGACAGATTTCAGGAGTGTTTTCAGTGAAGTGGCCGATAAGCATCTGAATATTTACAATGATAAAGTGCTGTTTCCTGATTGGGATGGTAAAAAAATTGGTGTAATGGCGTAGATTAGCGCTATGAAAGGGATTTTCTTCTGTCTTTATTTTTCTCTTGTCTTTGTCGCCTGTCGGCAGGCTGCTGTAAAAACAGCAGTGTTGACAGATAGTGCGCAGATGTCCTGCAGTGCTGATATGCCCAAAAGATATGGGCCATTTCCGGACTCTGTGATCGAAAAAATGAAGCCGCAAAGGCTAATTTCCAAAAAGGGGATGAAATACATTGCTTCCGGTACTTTTACAATGGGAGCAGGTGATGAAGAGGGTCGTGAAGATGAATATCCGCAACGTGAAGTTAGCATTAAAGGCTTCTGGATCGATGAAACTGAAGTGACCAATGCACAGTTTGCTGCTTTTGTGAAAGCGACCGGCTATGTGACCCTCGCCGAGCGTAAGCCGGATTGGGAAGAATTAAAAAAACAAGTACCTCCTGGTACACCAAAGCCTGCTGATGAATTGTTGCAGGCTGCTTCACTCACTTTCTCTCCTCCCAAACAAGCGGTGAACCTAAATGATGTATCGCAATGGTGGCGCTGGACTCCAGGAGCAAGTTGGAAACACCCTCAGGGTCCGGCAAGCAGCATCAGGGGAAAAGAGAATTATCCGGTTACCCAGGTTGCATGGACAGATGCCAAGGCTTATGCCGACTGGGCCGGGAAACGCCTGCCTACGGAAGCAGAATGGGAATTTGCAGCCAGAGGTGGTTTAAAGAACAAGAAATATCCTTGGGGAGATGAAGATCCGTTGGAGGGTAAAGCTAAAGCAAATACCTGGCAGGGCAGTTTTCCTTATTCAGATACCAAAGCCGATGGTTTCGGTAGTGCGGCGCCGGTTAAGTCATTTGACCCTAATGGCTTTGGACTGTATGATATGGCTGGAAATGTATGGGAATGGACGGCAGATTGGTATAACGAACAGGAAAAAACTGTTAAGGGCGGTTCCTTCATGTGCCATTCGTCTTATTGTAAAGGTTATCGGGTAAGTTCAAGGATGAAATCTACCATAGATACAGGACTGGAGAATACCGGTTTCCGCTGTGTGGCGAACTGATACTCTCCAGCTGACAAATTACTTAGGGCAGTTTACTGAAGTCGATCACCGGATGTGCCTTGCCTGAAGGTTTTCTTTCAAAGCCGGAACCAATGGCAGTAAAATCATCAAAGAAGCCACAGTTTCTCAGGAAAAAAGAATCTTGCTCAGCACCTCCTGCATAATCTTTTCGATAATTGGCCCTCGCGGTATTATCTGCAGAGAAATTAGCAGCAGTGACTTCGTGCCACCTGCCGCTCGCATCAATAGCCCACTGGTTCTGATAATTTGCCTTGCGGATCTGGTTGCCGGTTTGCGGAGAGAAGCATTCTAAGAAGGAATGCAGGCCTTTTAGATAATTGGCCGACTGTGGCCGCTCAAAGCTGGCTACGAGTTGCCATTCGCTCTTCTCTATATCTTTAAAATAGGCGGTATAAATAGTCGATTTTTTGAGCTGGTCAGGTTCTGCACGGATCAGAAATGCATAGGTTTTCCCGGCCTTCCAGGGATAGATCATATAACTTTGACCACCCGATCCCTCATTGCCAAATTCACCCGTTCTCGTAGCCGGGCCCTTCTTCAGCATAATTACTTTCATGCTATCGGGGATTTCCTTCGGGTTATCGGTACTAAATGGACTCCAGATGGAGAACAATATTCTGCGTTCGGTAGGGGAATTCGTCTGCATGCCAAAATAGCCACCACTAAATCCATTCGCCATGTAGTAAGTGCCCAGTACATCCTGACCCTCAGGAACCATAATTTCATTGTAAAACCATTCAGTATTGTCGTTTGCAGCGGCAGGAATCTTATAATTGAGGTGTACAGATGGGCCACGGTGCCCCCAATAAAAGAAATTTCCCTCATTGTCTTTTACATAACTGGCTCCTTTTTCTAAGGCAGGACCGTTTATGATCAGATCGGACAGCTCAGCATACACTTTCCCGGTTTTGGAAAGGCCGCGGATTTCTAATTTGACATAACCTGCTTTTTTGATGTTTACACTACCTATAAGCACGATAGCTGATGCCTCGTTATTGATTTCTTTGCTCAGCGTACTGCCCTCAGTGGAAATGCTGATTTTGCTTTTCCCCTCTGGAACGTTAAGCTTCAGGGATACCTCGGCCCGGCCAGACATTTCTGTTCGGAAATATACAGAAATGACATCTGTCGCGTCTGACCAATTGCTGATACCCTTGTTGCTGAGTCTTGCGCTCGCGTTTTTGCTGAGCCAGGCATTGCCGCCAAAGGGCAAAGTTATGCCGATGGGCTCCAGAGGCCGGTTGCTGGCGACAGAATTGATGGATAGCATTAGCGAAATCGCCAGCAAGATCCATGTAATGGTACTGCTTTTCTTTTTCATTCGTTCTTGTGTTTACAATTTTGAAATTAGAAAAAGAGTTTGAAAGCTTCCCGTTAAAAGGCTGCGCAACCGTTTGCGCGGTATTACCGATGGTCATCGGGCATCAGAAAGAGCTCTGAAGCAAGGTAATCTGCAAAAAGCTTTCCTTCTGGTGTCAGAATTAAATGGTCCTGTTCTTTGAATAACCATTGCCGTTCAATAAAGATCTTGCTGTTGTGCATCGTATCTTCAAGGAAAACTTTGCCGTAATCTGTATGGATTTTCTGGAGATTGATGCCCCACATGGTCCGCACAGCTGTCATCACGTACTCATTGAAACGGTCATATTGGTTGAGTTCCTCTATGCTCTCCGCGAGTTCGCCGATCTGTAATTTGCTGAGGTATGCCGCATTATTGGCAATGTTGTGGTAGCGCGTTTGTCCGTCGAAACCATGCGCCGATGGGCCAATTCCAAGGTAGGGGATACCCCTCCAGTAATTGGTATTGTGCACCGCATATTTGCCCGGTTTGGCATAATTGGAAATCTCGTAGTGTTCAAAACCACCAGCCTTGAGTTTTTCAATCAGGGTGTTGAATTGAGCCGCGCTTTGTTCGTCGTTTACCGGAGGTTGTTGACCGCGTTTTATGGCGCTCGCTAAAGCTGTCCGGGGTTCAACAGTGAGCGAGTAGCCAGAAATGTGCGGTACTTCAAATTCCAGGGCTTTATTGATGTTGCTCAACCATTTACTGTCGGTCAATAATGGGTAACCATAAATGAGGTCGAGGCTCAGGTTTTCAAAGCCTGCATCCTGACTGCGTTTGATACAGGTTTCTGCCTCAGCCGCATTATGGGCGCGGTTCATCCAACGGAGATCCTCGTCGAAAAACGATTGAATACCAATGCTGAAGCGATTAACAGGCAATTGCCGGAGTTCCGGGATTTTCCTGGCATCCAGGTCATCCGGGTTGGCTTCTATGGTGATTTCTGCATCAGAAGACACCGTATAATGCTGAGTGACGGTTTCAAAGATCTGCTGGAAATGCTTTTCAGAGAGTACCGATGGTGTACCTCCACCAAAGTAAACGGTACCCACCTGGCCCTGAACGCGGCCTTTCTTTAAGATAAGTTCCTTGCAGATTGCAGCAGTCATTTCATCGATATACTTTAATGAAGTACTAAAATGAAAATCACAATAGCTGCAAGCTTTTTTACAGAAGGGGATGTGGATATAAATTCCTGACATTTCAGCAAATGTAAGCAATTGCGGGATTTGATTATTTCTCTATTTAGTATTATCTTTGAGTACCATTGGGTTATTACTTTAAACCCATCTTCAAGGGAAAAGTATTTAAAGTTCAATTTAAATTGTTGGGGGCAATGTTGACCTATAGTTCACTTTCAGATTTCGAACTGACAGACTTGCTTAGAAAGGATGATGCCGCTGCTTTCACAATAATTTATAACCGCCATTTCGACGCACTTTATGTACATGCTTACAAACGTTTACAAGACCGGGATGATGCGCAGGATGTGATTCATGAGCTTTTCGCCCATCTTTGGAATAAGCGGAAGGACTTGGAAGTAAAAACAAGCTTGTCAGCTTACCTTGCAACCGCAGTCCGCAACAAAATACTCGATATCATTTCTCATCAGCAGGTGGAAAGTAAATATGTAGACTCTTTACAGGGATTTCTGGATGAAGGTCATTGCATTACCGATCATCGGGTGCGTGAAAGGCAGATGCAGGAATTAATTGAGCAGGGAATAGCAGAACTTCCGGCAAAAATGCGTGAAGTTTTCGAATTGAGCAGAAAGCATCAGCTTAGTCACAAGCAAATTGCCGAGCAATTGAATCTTTCGGAGCAAACTGTAAGAAAACAGCTAAATCCAGGACCTTTCTGAACGGAAAAGCGACAGGCAATACCAGATTTGATAAATACATCAAACAGTACATGGCATGGGACCTGGCAAGCTATGCGACTAATTTCATCAATACCCCGCGCTCGGCTCATCCTGCTGTAGAAGAATACAGCCCTTATTATTCAACTTTAAAAGCAGAGGACTTTGCACGCAATACAGCTGCTATTTATGCTTACCCTTGGGGAAACCGGACACTTTCAGGTCTGGCGGGCCTCAATTCAAGACAGCAGAACATCAAGTACCTGCCAGGTGTAGAGGGTTTGAAGAATACTTTTGCCTTCATCCCTAATGATACGCTTAAAGGTGACGTCCTACTGGAAAGGCTTGCAAGTGTCAGAAGTTACAACGACTACAAAGATATGAATGATGCCTTTGGTAAATATGTGATCACTGCAAGCCAGAAAAAGAAAAATCTGGATATCCTTACACCTTTGCTTAGCCTGAAACCTGGTGATGCAGCCTATGCATTTGCTTATCCTGATAAAGAGGGGAAAACGGTTTCCATGGCATCTTTAAAAGGTAAAGTTGTGCTGGTAGATGTATGGGCCACCTGGTGCGGACCATGCAAGGCCGAAATCCCTCACCTGAAGAAACTTGAAGAGGAAATGAAAGGCAAAGATGTAGAAATCATCAGCCTGTCTACCGATGCGGTTACCGATAAGGAAAAATGGCTCAAGATGATCAAAGACGAAAACCTGGGCGGCACGCAGCTGTTTGCCGGAGGTCCCGGAAATGAATTCTCCCAATACTATAAAGTGAATACCATTCCACGTTTCCTGGTGTTTGACAAAGATGGAAAAATCGTCACGGTAGATTCTCCAAGGCCCTCTAATCCGGCATTAAAAGCTCTTCTTGAAAAGACCCTGGCTGCAAAATAATACATCAAATTGGGGCTTGGGATATTGGTTCGCTCCGAGCTATTGCCCAGCCCTTTTTACACACACGCCAATATGAAGAAACACCTATTTTTAATTGCTTTTATGCTACTTTCAAGTCGTTTTTCAAACGCACAAGTCGACAGTATACGGTTGTATGGAAGGCTCGATGGTTTAGGCAACAGTAAAATCTGGATTTCCTACACAGATGTGAATGGCAAAAGTCGTCATGTAGGTGCTGAAGGTAAAGCAGACCAATTTTCGCTGCATTTACCATCCGAACAGGTTCCGGTAACTGCAAGGCTGATGGTTTCCTGGCCAAAAGACCCGCTCGCAAAATCATCCATGCCGCGCCCGCCTTTAAATTTTTTCATCTGGAATAAAGATCTTCGGGTGGAAGGAGATGCCAATTTGCTTTCCGTAGCCAAAGTAACCGGCGATACTGAAAATAATGCTTATGCTACTTTAATCCAGCATACCGCCAAAGAGGAAGCCAGATACCAGCAGCTGCTCAGCACAATTTCTGAAAAGCGCTCCGCTGCGGACTCCCTGAAAATGCATGAAGAAATCCGTGAGATTTTTAAGCACAGCATGGCTACGCAAAAGAAATTCATTGCCGAACACCCGAATCATTTTGCATCCGTATTCCTGCTCGCTCGTATGGCCAATATGTACACTGCCGATCAGTACTTCTCGGCCTGGAATGGCTTGGCCGATACCTACAAAAAGACGCCTCCGGGATTGTCAATTGCGGCAACGCTGAAAAAACTTGCGCCAACTATGGCAGGTACGCCGGTCTTTGCTTTCGAAAGGTCAGACAAGGATGGAAATAAAATCAGTTCACAACAGTTGAAAGGAAAAACCTATCTGCTGGATTTCTGGGGCAGTTGGTGTGGCCCATGCAGAGCCAGTCACCCCCACCTCAAAGAATTGTATAGGAAATATCATACTCAAGGGTTCGAGATTGTGGCCATTGCCCAGGAAAGAGGTAAGACGCTCGATGCCTCAAAAGCCAGCTGGCTGAAGGCAATCCAGGAAGACCAGATCAATTGGACACATGTGCTGAACCAGGACGGTATAGAAAAACAGGACCTGGTGAAGGCCTTTCACGTGAATGCCTTCCCTACGAAGATCATGGTCGATGCGGAGGGCAAAATACTGCTGCGGGTTACCGCAAGCGCAACAGACGATATCGATAAGGCCCTTGCTAAAATCTATGGTTTCTAGAAAGCCAAAAAAACATCAAATCATAACCTAATGAAATTTAACCATACATCGCTCGTCATTTTTTTATTATTAACTGCTTTCTACGGTAGCTCATTCGCCCAGCAATCTAAGGAAGTGGCCATTATTCCTTTTGAAAGCAACAACGGCAGCATCATCCTGACGGTGAAGTTAAATGATTTCCCCCGTCCGCTAAAACTGCTGTTTGACACTGGTGCAGATGGAATGGCCCTGAGTAAATCCCTGGCTGATTCCATTGGACTAAAGGTCTCCCGAACACAAAATGCTTCCGTAGTAGGGGGTACGATGGAAATCTCCGTATCCCAGAGCAATACGGTGCATCTGGGAGATTTTGAATTTAAGAACCAGAGCATCGCGATATTCAAAGAAATGCATCGGGAGACAGATGGTATTATCGGCAATGCGCTCGCAAAAAACTACATCACTAAAGTAGATTACGACAAGAAAGAGATCAGATTATATAGCTTTGGTGATTATACCTACGAAAAAGGAGGCACAGCGGTAACTTTTACCATTCCTTCCGGAGTGTTCACCCTGCCCGCTACGCTTAGTATCACCCCAGATCAGTCTCATTCAGGCAGTTTTGTTTTCGATACTGGGGCATCCTACAGTCTCATTTGCTTTAGACCCTTTGTGAAGCAAAATAAATTGTTGGTAAGCGGGTTCAAGTCTGAAAGCCATGGAAGTACGACCAGTATGGGAATGACCACGCCGACCTTCAGTGGTAAAGCTTTTTCCTTTTCGTTTGCTAATATGAAGGCAGTAAGGGACATGCCATTGACCCTCATGGCCGGTGGCGGACAAAGTGAAAGCTGGGATCCTGGCTTCGACGGTTCTATTGGCGTCAAGTTGATCAGCCAATATAATTTCACCATCAATATGGCCAGGAAAGAGATCTATTTTAAAGCCAATAAAAACTATCAGTAAGGCCTAATATATTCCTTAGACGATCATATAAGTGCCTAGATAGGTGCTGTTGGCAATGCTGTTCCTGTCGCCAGACACAAAGGAGATGTAAAGTTCGGCCGGCTGGTTTTTTAGATCCCTGCCAATGATGAGGAAATCAGTGCAGGTGCTCCGCTGTGCACCATAAACGATGTAACGCGCTTCATTCTTTTCCGGGAAATAGGCCATCATCATTACTTGTGCACTGTTGTACGTCCAATTATTGTCACTCACTTCCCAATTGAAACGAAAGCCTTCTGCCGAAACCTCAACGCTGGGATTCAGGGCTGGCTCCAGATCACCCTTGCTGAGCAAAACATGTTCATAATCCATTTCGAAATTTGGATACGACCCTTTAATTGCATTTTTTTTATTGTAGGAAGTCGCCTTGTTGTGGTAGTTGGAGGTTGTTCCCCTAGCCTCAATGGCGAAGCCTACTTTAAGGAAGTCGCCAATTGTATGGAAGAACTCGCAGATCACAGACATTTTCTGTTCATTGGCCAACTGGTCCGGACTGCGTTTGGTCCTTTTAATTCTCGCTTTGATACGGGAAATATTTTGGCCGTTTAATTCATAGTAGGTGACATTGCCGACTGTTCCGGTAACCATACCGAGCAATCCATTAGTTATTTTACCCATGTGTATTTCTTTAAAGTTTATAGTGGTTGATACAAATGTATGTATAAGTAAAGCAGATGTGTAGTAGATGAGTTAAAGTTTTTTTATTCAGTTTTTGTTGCTTGTTAAAGCTTAAATAAACCCTTGCTAAAGCTATAGCCCTAAGATGGCCCTATAAAGGCCCTAGCAAGGCCCTAAAAATGCCCTATGATTGTAAGTCTCTTCTAGTACTCATGTCGGACTGCGGGAGGATATAAAAACACCTTAAAGTAGATTCAATGAAGCGTATTAAAGATCAGCAGATAAACCGTAAGTTTGCGGCATGTTTTTCAGAAGGATAATTGTGGTTGTCGCCCTGCTGTTTGCATTAGTCTCTGAGGGGGCCATTGCACAGGTTGCTCCTGTTTTGTCCGACACTTTGGATGCCGCCCGTACTTATCGTCGCCGGGTAGTCAGAGATTCAGCATTCCTTGTCCGGCAGCAATTCGTCACTGATTCCATAATGAAAGCCACCTGGTTATTTCCGGATTCGCTAATTGATAAACATATGATTGTCGATAGTATCCTGAAAGCCAATACAGTGGGACGTTCTAATCTGCTGTTGCGCTATAAAGATTTTGGTCCGGTTCAGGTGAGTAAATACAGACTTGGAAAGCCAGTGCCAAAAGGAGAGATTTGGGTATTGGGTGTGATTACCTTATTACTTATCCTTTTTGCAGTACTCAAGGTTTCCTTTTCCAAGCATTTGCAGACCATCGTACAATCTTTTTTCAGTAACAGAGTGCTCAATAATCTCAACAAAGAAGACAATCTTTTCACCTCCTGGCCTTTTTTGCTCCTGTTCGTGCAGTTCGGATTCACAGTAGGTATGTTTTTTTACCTGGTTTCACAATTCTATCACATCGCTTTTGCAGGCAGCGGCTTTCAGTTTTATCTGAGTATCTCAGTACTGATTGTGGTACTTTACATTTTTAAAATCATTATCCTGAGATTGCTTGGCTATCTTTTTAATGTACAAAAACCTGTAAACGAATATGTAACAATATTATATTTAAGTTATTTTAACTTGTCTTTACTCTTCATTCCCCTGGTTATTGCATTTGCATTATCGCCCCTTAAATACGGCCCTTACTATATAGCAATCTCTTTTGTGATATTGGTAATGGTATTTGTATTTCAGTTCATTAGGGCAGGTGTGAATATTTTATCTCATCATCGATTTTCAAAAGTCTATTTGTTTTTGTACTTTTGTGCCCTCGAAATTTGCCCCATATTAATATTAATCAAGGCCATAGGGTTATAACGCTGTAATTTGTAACATGCAAGAAAAGATAGAAGATAGGTTGCGTAAGGTAAAAAGTATACTAGTAACATTACCAAAGCCAGAAACGGAAAAATCTCCTTATTTTGATTTGGCGAAAAAGTACAACTTGAAGATTGACTTCAGGTCATTTATTCACGTTGAAGGAGTTCCTGCCAGAGATTTCAGAAAGGATAAAATCAACTTAGCAGATTTTACTGCGGTCGTATTTACAAGCCGAAATGCTGTAGATCATTTTTTCAGGATCTGCGAAGAAATGCGCTATGAAGTACCCGCTGATCTGAAATATTTCTGTATTTCAGAATCTATTGCGCTTTACCTTCAGAAATACATCCAATACAGAAAACGCAAAATATTTTTTGGCAAGCAAACAGCTGCTGATCTGGCTGAAGTGCTGAAGAAGCATGCAAGTGAGAAATTCCTGTATCCATGTTCTGATGTGGCAACAGAGGATACGATGAGCTTTTTGCAGAAAAATGGTTATGATTTTAAGTCGGCCGTGCTGTTTAAGACCGTAGTGTCTGATCTATCTGATCTGGCGGAGGTTTTTTACGATGTGATTGCCTTCTTTAGTCCTTCAAGTATTCAGTCTCTTTTTACCAATTTTCCGGAATTTAAACAGAACAATACACGGATTGCAGCCTTTGGTGTGAATACGCATAAAGCTGTAAAAGATGCCGGACTGATTGTAGATATTGCAGCCCCCTCTCCGGAAGCTCCTTCGATGATCATGGCGATTGAAAACTACATCAAGAAGTCTAACAAATAGCTTTTTTCCGCACCGGATATTTTGTTCATTTTGTTCAGCGGGATATTTTTGTGATTAATAATTGTTTATATCAATCAAAATTGATAAAATTGTTACAAAATTGCTCGATCATCTTATGAAGAACATATATCCATTCGCATTTCTTATTGTTGCAATGCTTTTTGCTGGCTGCGGTCAGGGGGGGCAGGGTGAACTTGTAGGGGTATACAACAAGAAATTCAGAAATAACCGCGTACCTCTGGGGATGGTTTATATCCCGCCAGGAAGGACGCTGATCGGGGTTTCTGATGAGGATATCAATAATTCACAGAGTTCACCAAGCAGAATGACTTCTTTCAGTGCCTTTTTTATGGACCAGACAGAGATCACGAATGCTGAGTACAGACAGTTTGTGAATTGGGTACGTGACTCGGTAGCTGTAACAATGCTGGGCCCTTCAGGTGCACCTGCATTCTTCAAGCCGGCCCCTCAGGGAGCACAAGGCTCTGCTTCTCTGGGTGTTTCCAGGAATATTGACTGGAGAAAGGTTGGAAATGGTTCATTGCTGTGGAGCAATAAAAGTGGCGGACTAGGTTCTAAGTTGAGCGACATGTACTACAGCGGTGCAGACGCGATTCCGGGAAGAAATGAAATTGACGTCAGAAAATTAAGATATGCTTATAGCTACGTGAGCACAGACCTTGCTGCTATAGGAAGACGAGATTCCTCAAAAAGAAGACAGGACTTTATCGTAACTTATACTGATGTACCGGATCTGAGCAATCCCAATCACCATCCTTCAATATCTGTATATCCTGACACCATGGTTTGGAAGGTCGATTACTCGTATTCTCAGAATGATCCGATGGTGAAAACTTATTTTAACCACCCTTCTTATGACGATTATCCAGTAGTAGGTGTAAACTGGGAACAGGCTTCAGCTTTTTGTGTATGGCGCACGCGATTCTATGAGTCGGTAGCCGTGGCCAGAAAGCAGCCGCTTAATGCAAGGCCGGAATACATGCTGCCAAGCGACGCTCAGTTTGAATATGCTGCGCGCGGTGGAAATGTGAAAACAAAATATCCATGGGGTGGACCCTATGTTCGCAATACGAAAGGTTGCATGCAGGCGAATTTCAAAGTTGGACGTGGCAATTACTCGGATGATGGCGGTTTGTATACTGTAAATGTGAAATCTTACTTTCCTAATGATTACGGCTTATATAATATGGCAGGTAACGTAGCAGAATGGACCATCACTTCGTATAACCAGTCGTCTGCACCAATGCTGCTCGACTTCAACCCTAACTATACTTATACGGCAAAAACAGGTGACAGCAAGTACCTGAAACGCAAAGTGGTCAGAGGTGGTTCATGGAAAGATATAGGATTTTTCCTTCAGAACTCTGTAGGTACTTACGAGTACCAGGATCAGGGCAGATCATATATCGGTTTTAGATGTGTTTCTTCATATCCTGGAACAGATATTTCCTACAAAAACTAATAGTACTATATTTATAATTCGAAAATCCTTTATTTCAGAAAACATGGCAGCAAAGAAAAAATTTGATTGGTTACACGTAGCAATATCCTGGGGTGCGAGTATTGTTATTTTAGGCGCCCTGGCTAAGATTATTCACATGGGGTGGTGTTTATGCCAATTATATCATCGGCATGGGTTTGATTACAGAAGCCATCTTCTTCTTTTTAACAGGATTGAGACAGCCAGATCAGGATCCGGCATGGGAGCGTGTGTATCCTGAATTAAGTGATGATTTTACAGGTGAATTGCCTAAAGCTTCTGCTAGGCCAGTTGCGGCTCCGGTAGCCACAGGATTTTCTTCCACTGCTGCATTGGATAAAATGTTGGTTGATGCAAAAATCGGCCCTGAATTGATTGAAAGTTTAGGTACTGGCCTTCGTACTTTTGGAGATAAAGTAGCTACGATTTCGAATGTAGCAGATGCTTCTACGGCAACGAACGAATTTACAGGTAAAGTGAAAACAGCTTCCGCTAGTTTTGATAACTTAAGTGGCGCTTTTGAGAAAGCGACGTCACAGTTAGTTGAAATGGGAGAACAGCAATATCGGTGCTTCAGCTTACCATGACCAGGTAAATGCACTTGGCTAAAAATCTATCTGCTTTAAATGCAGTTTATGAATTGGAACTTCAGGATTCAAGTGCGCATTTGAAATCAATGAACAAATTCTATCAGAACTTATCTTTAACCATGAACAACTTCAACGAGTCTATGGAAGACTCAAAACAGTTTAAAGAAGAAGTAGGAAAGTTGGCTAAAAACTTAGCTTCATTAAATGCGATTTATGGCAACATGTTATCTGCTATGAACCAGCCACGTGTATAATTGGTAATCAATTAATTTTATTAATTAAGCAAAACAGATCTAATTAAAATGGCCGGAGGAAAAGAGACAACAAGGCAGAAGATGATCAATATCATGTATTTGGTATTGTTAGCTATGCTCGCTTTAAACGTATCAGATACAATATTAAATGCTTTTAAAAATATTAACGATAGTTTGGACGAGTTCAAAAACTAACGTGAATACAAGCATTGAACAATTGTTTTCATCGTTTCAAAATACAAAACTAAAAGATGAACCAGGTCGGGCCAAGCCCATTTGGGATAAGGCAAACCAAGCTAAAGCGTATGCCGATGATCTTAACAATTACGTGCAGAAATTAAAAGACCAGTTCAACGTTGCCGGTAATGGCATCGATGAGGAAACTGGTGATCTTGTGGAACGTGATAACATGGATATCGCACAGGGCATAATGATCAATCAGAAAGAAGGGCAGAAATTGAAGCTAAAAATCAATGAGACCCGTGAAAAACTGATTGCATTGTTGGATGAGAAGGATCGCGCTGGGGTAACATTTACTTTGGAAGCAAAGGATGCGGAAAAAAACATCAATGGTAAAAAGCAGTGGGAGGACATCAATTTCGGTGAAGGAATGCCATTGACTGCTGCAAATACGACATTGACCAAAATCCAGTCTGATGTAAAAAATGCGGAAGCGGAGATTGTTAAAAAATTGTTTGGCAACATGGATAAATCTCTTGTTAAATCTGGATCAGTTTGCGGCAGTTGCAGTAGCACCGAGTTCTTACGTAATCCAGGGACAGCCTTACACTGCAGAGGTGTTTTTAACAGCAAGTGATTCTAAATCTAATCCTGAGATTTCAGTAGGTGGAAGCAGTCTTTCCGTGAAAGAAGGAAAGGGAAGCTATACCGGTGGTACCGGAAGCGTTGGTGTATTCAGATGGAAAGGCCTGATCCGTGTAAAACAAACGGATGGACAGATCAAGGAATATTATACTCCTGAACAAACTTATCAGGTAGCAAAGCCATCTGCAACGGTATCCCCAGATAAAATGAATGTGATTTATGCAGGTATCCCGAATCCATTCTCTGTTTCAGCAGCAGGATTTCCGCTGGAAAGCGTACGCGCAACGATAAATGGCGGTTCTATCTCTGGTGGTAACGGCAAATATACAGTGAATGTAGAGGGTAGTCAGGTCGGAAAGACGTTGAGCATCAATGTTTCAGCTAATTCTGGTGGTAAAACTTTAAATCTGGGCGCGCAGGAGTTCCGTGTAAAGGGCCTGCCTACACCCAGGGCTTATATAAAAAATAAATCGGGTGGCAATGTGCCTTTGGAATGGTTGGAAAGTGCGGGCGCAATTGATACGCAACTGGAAGATTTTGTATTCGATGTAAAGTTTAAAGTGATCCGTTACGCGGTGACCTTTATCAATCCTAAATCAGATCCCTTAACGGTTCAAAACAGCGGTGCTGGTTTCAGCGCTCAGGTTAAAGGTGCTTTGAATTCTTTAAAGCCAAATGCTACGGTTATCTTTAAGGATATTGTATGCGAGGGACCTGATGGCAGATCAAAGGTGCTGGACGGGATTACATTTGTAGCTAAATAAGCAGATTATGAAAAATATTTTAACTGTTATGGTATTTGTTTTGTTGGGTGCCGGTGCTTTCGCGCAGGACAGTATTCCTCCTGTTAAGGTAGATTCGCTTAAGAAAAAGAAACTTAAGGTGCCACCTAAAGATGGGTTTGTCGTGAGAACTGAAATAGATAGTAATGTCATGGTTCCATATGCCGATGTAAGGGAAGAAGATGTATACTATGCGAAACGGATCTGGCGTGAGATTGACCTTCGGGATACCATCAATTCTGTTCTGAACTCCGCAGATTCGAAACTGATCGATGTGTTGCTGCAGGCGATTAAAGATGAAGAACTGACAGTTTATTCCAGCAAAGATACGACCGCAGGTAAGCTGTTGGACGACAACGATTCCTTCCGTATCGCACTTACTGCGCAGGAAGCTTTACAGAGCGCGCAGGGGGTAACAGAGGGGACGATCGACTCAGTAAGTGGTAAGATCGGTGATCCTACTTTAAGAAGACTGAGATCAGACGAATTTGTGAAATACAGGATCAAAGAAGATTGGATCCTGGATATTAAGCGCTCAATCTTCGAACCAAGGATTGTAGGGATTGCCCCGATGAAAATGGAAGAGGGCAACTGGAAGCCTGTGTTTTGGGTTTATTATGATGATGCAAGACAATTGTTGAGCACTAAAAGAATGGTGAACCCTGGGAATGATGCTTCCACATTATCACTGGATGACTTTTTTGTAAGGAGGCTTTTCTCAAGTTATGTAATTAAAGAAACCAATCCAGGGAATAAAAATATTGTGGATATGTTAGGCCTTACTGATCCTAAAGATCCAAGAAAACTGCACGAGTCGGAGCGCATCAAGAAATCGATGTCTGATTTTGAGCAGAGCCTTTGGGAGTACTAAGAATTTTTTTTATTCGGTTTTCTGGACCGTTATTTCGTCATCTCGACTAAAAGAGATCTCTTTAGCTATTGAAGCAAGAAATCTCCTCCAGTCGAGATGATGTGTTTTATAGCATATTATTGATTCAGAAAATGTGTTAACAAGGTTTGCACCTGTTTCTTGTTCAATACTGCAGCGAGCTCTGCTTCCGTTGCTTCCCTGATTTTTTTGACAGATTTGAATTGCCTCAGCAGCTTGTCGGCCGTGGTTTTACCTATACCCTCAATCTCTTCAAGTTCGGTTTTCAGCGTTCCCTGATCTCTTTTCTTGCGGTGGAAGGTGATGCCGAACCGGTGCGCTTCATCGCGCAGTTGCTGGATGACTTTAATGTTTCCGATTTTTTATCAAGGTAGAGTGGATAGGAGTCGCCCGGATAATAAAGTTCTTCCAGTCGTTTTGCAATGCCAATGACTGTTACCTGTTTTCTATCCCAAGCTTCTTTAAGCTCTTCATGGCAGATGATAGCTGGCCCTTTACCGCCGTCGATAATGATCAGTTGAGGCAATGTGTCGTCCTCATCCAGCATGCGCCTGTATCGCCTGTAAACAGCTTCTTCCATGGTGGCAAAATCATTCGGGCCTTCTACCGTTTTTACATTAAAATGCCGGTAATCTTTTTTTGAGGGTTTGGCATCTTTAAAAACCACAATGGCCGAAACCGGGTATTTTCCCTGGAAGTTGGAGTTATCAAAACACTCAATATGTCTTGGCAGCTGGTTCATCCGCAGGTCCTTCATCATTTGTGTCAGGATCCGGTCTGTGCGTAGATCGGGGTTTAGTTTTTCGTATTGATCTTATTTTCTCTTTTTTAAAGAACAGTACATTCTTTTGCGACAGATCCAGCAGCTTTTTCTTTTCACCCAGTTTTGGTACCGTGAATTTGAGCGTTGGATCGTCCAGCAAGGTAATTTCAAAGGGAACAATAATTTCTTTGGAGGTACTGTTGAAACTTCGTCCTGAATTCAGAGATCGCAAGGGTAAGCAGCTCCTCATCGCTTTCATCCAGCCGTTTTTTAATTTCGATGGTTTGCGTTTGGATGATGGTGCCATTCATCACCTTAAGGTAGTTGACAAAAGCATAGCTTTCATCAGATGCAATACTGACCACATCGACATCGGTAATTGCACTGTTTACCACAGTCGATTTACTTTGGTATTTTTCCAGCACCTCGAATTTCCGTTTGATACTGATGCGCGTATTCAAAATTCAATTGCTTCAGCTGCAGTCTTTATGATCTGCTTTACAGTTCCGCATCACATTGCCGATTTTGCCATTAAGGATATCTTTAATCTCCTCAATATTATGTTCATAATCTCTTCAGGTCTGATAGTCCTGGCAGGGGCCTTTGCAGTTCCCAATCTGGTATTCCAGGCAAACTTTAAACTTGCCTTCGTCGATATTTTTAGGCGTTAAGGGCAGGTTGCAGGTACGCAGCGGATAGGTTTCTTTGATAAGACCAAGAATGGTATGCATCATGCCCGACGGATGCATAGGGCCCAAGATATTTCGAGCCATCTTTAATGATTTTCCGTGTCCAGAATATCCGCGGAAAAGTTCTTTTTTGATGATGATCCAGGGATAGGTCTTATCATCCTTCAAGCATGATGTTGTACCGGGGCTGATGCTTTTTGATCAGGCTGTTTTCCAGCAGCCAGGCATCAATTTCGGTATCAACAATAGTAAAGGTGATTTTCCTGATTCTGGAAACCAAAACCCTGGTTTTGCCATTCATCTGATTGTCCTTATTGAAATAAGAACCCACCCGGTTGCGCAGATCTTTGGCCTTGCCAATATAAATCAGCGTTCCATCCGTATCCCAATACTGGTATACACCAGGTTTATGCGGAATTTCGGCTACTGCCTTTCTATGATCGAAAGCACTCATCTAATTAATTGGCTGTATGTTGTTATTTAGAAACCTAATTTTTCATCGAGTTCTGTGGCCTGCTCCTGTTGCTGGTATTGATTACAGTCGTAGGTGATAGACACTCCGTTTTTAGGTGGTTCAAAATCCGCCTGTGAGATCTTCAATTTAGGATTGGCATATACACGTTTCATAAACCCGGCAAAAATAGGTAATGCGGTGGTGGCACCGTCTCCCTGTGCAGTACTGGTAAAGTGGAAGGCCCGGTCTTCGCAGCCTGTCCAGACACCCGCTACAAGTTGTGGACTAATCCCCATAAACCATCCGTCGGAATTGTTTTGGGTAGTTCCTGTTTTCCCGCCAATCGCTGCTTTTACGCCATATTTGCCGGCCAATCGCCAGCCCGTCCCATTTGTAATTACTCCACGTAACATCCTGGTCATGATAAAAGCAACTTCTTCATTCATTGTAGGTACCGGAATTGGTTTCTCTGTGTGCAGAACCACCCCATTTTTATCTTCTATTCTGAGGATATAAGTTGGTTTGGTCCAGATGCCTTTATTGGCAAACACACTATATGCACCTACCATATCATACACAGAGGCGTCGAAAGATCCGAGGGCGATAGAAGGATATGCCGGTACATCAGAAGTGATTCCCATTTTTTTAGCTAGTGTAGCTACCGCTGTAGGGCCAACCTGTTTCATCAGGTATGCAGCAATATAATTTTGCGATAATGCCAGTCCTTTTTGTAAGGTAATATAGCCGGGAACAGTGCCGCCGGAACGGGGCACCCATGGCTTGCCGCCCGGCACATCTATGCTTACAGGCTCGTTTAATACGGTGAAACAAGGAGAATAGCCATTTTCAATTGCTACAGCATAGGTAAAAGGCTTTGCTGTAGATCCCACCTGCCTGGTTCCCATTTTAACCTGGTCGTATTTAAAATGTTCATAATTGATGCCACCTACCCATGCTTTTACATAACCGGTTTGAGGATCCATGGCCATCATCGCATTTCTCAATAACATTTTGTAGTACTTAACTGAGTCGATAGGCTTCATTAGTGTATCAATGTTGCCTTTCCAGGTAAAAATGCTCAGGCGGGTAGGGGTATTAAAATCTTCCTTGATTTCTGCATCGGATTTACCCTCCAGTTGCAGTGATTTGTAGCGGTCAGAACGTTTTACCCCTTGTTCAATCTGCATCTCTTTACCTTTGAACGGATTTCTGCCTTTCCAGCTTTTGTTGAAAGAAGCCTGGAGAATTTTCATATATTCCTTTTGAGCTTCCTCAGCATAAATCTGCATGTCGTAATTGAGTGTGGTGATGATCCTCAGGCCGTCTCTGTCCAGATCGTATGGTGTACCATCAGGTTTGGTGATGGAACGTTCCTCAAATATTCTTTTGATATCGTTCTTCAGCACCGCCCTGAAGTAAGGGGCAATTCCCTCATTTACGGTCGCCGCACTGAATTTAAGGTTCAGGGGTTTGTCTTTTTGCGTATCATACTCTTCCTGACTGATCAGTTCCTCTTTCTCCATCAGACCCATAATGGTATTTCTGCGTGCAAGTGCGCGGTCCGGGTTCCGGGTTGGAGAGTAACGAGTAACACCTTTTAGGATGCCCACAAGTGTTGCTGCCTGTGGAACTGTCAGTTTATCCGGTGTAGTGTTGAAATATACACGTGCTGCAGACTTGATGCCATAAGACTGATTTCCGAATTCTACCGTGTTGAGGTACATCACAATGATCTCTTCCTTGGTGTAATTCCTTTCGAGTTTTACCGCAATTACCCATTCCTGGAATTTTTGAAGAATACGTTTGGCAAAGTTCTTTTGTCTGCCTTCCTCGGAGAAAAGGTTTAATGCCAACTGCTGGGTAATGGTACTGCCACCTTGTTTTTTGCCTATGAGGGCATATAAAAATATCGTAAATGTACGTTTGAAATCAATACCCGAATGTTCTTTAAATCTGATGTCCTCTGTCGCGATCAAAGCATTAATTACATTTGGAGAAATCTCTGAATAGGTAACATTGGAACGGTTTTGTACAAAATAGGTGCCCAAAACCCGTCCATCGTCGGTAACGATTTCGGAGGCCTGGTTACTTTTAGGATGTTCGATGTCCCTGAAAGAAGGCAGATCACCAAATATTCCGAAACCGATGCATACAATGAACAGCGCGAAGATCAGCAGTCCACCTATCAATATTTTCCAAAGGGTATAATTATACTTTCTAATGTCTTCCTGCGAAAGTGATTTCTTCATTTTAATAGTTGTTTTTGTAGAATTCCATGTATGTAACCAGTAAGGTTTTGTTTTTGATCAAGTCAAAATTTTCCTTGCTGATGATGAAACTTGTATAAATATTAACGGGAACCTTCATGATTTGCTTTAGCTGCGGAGTAATTCCGGAGGCATAAGTTTTTGCATCGTCAAAATTAGTAAAGTTCCCTACATAAATGAGCTGATCATTGTCAAATTCTTTTAATTGATGTTTCAGGTTGTCTTCCGGATAGTTTCCCCTGTTGAACTGACCGATCCCAAAACGCGATGAACTCAAAGTCAGTGAAGCATCAGCAACGTGGACTACATAGTAATAAGTGCTTGATTTTGCATCAGTAAAGGGTGCGTAAGATTTTTTCTCTACCGGTATCGGCTGTGCAGGTTTTGTTTCAGTGCTGGTTTTTTCAGGTACAACGGGCCGGGGTGTTGATGTGGAGGGCGGTGCAGGAGTTTCCTTGACAGGATTGTTTTTTGCGATAACCGGTGCTGCATTTACTGTTGGGGCGGCAGGTATGTTGGCAAACAGCGGTTCATTAAGGTCAAAGTCCGGCAGCGCTATGGCGCGCTGTTTAAATTCCACCATGTGCGCATTGATGTAATTGATGTGTCCCTGTACCAAAGGTGTAATGAGTCCGTCTTCAGGAAAACGCAGTGTAATTTCATTGAATGCCTTAAGCAGGCTGTCCACGTTATTTGTCCTGCCGATGGAGATGGCTTTAAGGTAGCTGAACTGAGGAGCAAGGTAATTGCTGTTTTCTGTTTTTATAATTTCGTTTACCTGCCCGATTACAGTATTGAAATCTTTTTTGGTGTAGCGCTCGAATACATCATTGTATTTTTTATTGGTGGCTGTTTCCAATTCCGACTGTCGCAGTGAGAAAGAGGGGTCGAGGATGATCCTGGAATAAGGACTGTTGGGAAACTCTTTTAAAAGACTGTTCTTATACCCATCGGATTTTGCCTGGTCTGTATTTTTATGGATCAGGAAGAGGCTGTACCAGGTGGCTGCTAAATGATTGTTAGCTGGAAATCTCTTTAGTAAAGTTTGGTAAACCTGCTCAGCTTCCTTCTGATCATTTAGTTCCTGCAGATAGAAGCTGGCAATTTCGTAATACGCATCGATGATCTTTTGGTTGGAACTGTTCATCAAATCTGAGCTGAGTGGAAGACCTTCGGTGTATTGCTTGATCAGGGTCTCCTTATCTTTGGGTAGTGTGGCGATCTGATCCGGACTGCCGGGTGTACCATTAATGTTATTGGCCAGGTCCTGGCTGGTTTCCTGCGCAGAAGTACGGATGCTCTGGCGCCAGTTGTTTTCCAGTTTACGGTTGCCCCATCTTTTTTTGAAATCGGAATAGCCTATGCTGATTGCTGTAGGATTACTGAAATAGAAGGAATTTTGTGCCTGCAGTCTATTGTTGCCTCCATTACCATAGTTGGGCTGATTGGCAAAACCAGAAAGGGTTGTCGACTGATTCTGCGTAGTTATGGCAGGACTTGCGAGGGCTTCTATTTTTGCTGTGCGTGCGGCTTCCGGCAGTTTTGCAATTGCCTGCAGGCTATCCTGGAGAGAAATTATTTCATAGCGGTCTGTGAGGTACTGCAGGTTGAGACTCTTCTTAAGAATGAGGTCGTAACCCGGGTAGCTTTTTGGCAGGGTGTTCACCGTGCTATCGTAATAAGCTTTAGCTTTAAGGTAGTTTTTTAGCTGTTTAAAGTTGAGGTCTGCCAGCTTCAAATAAGAAAGACCTTTTTGATACTGATTGGTGGTGCTGCTCTTTATAGAAATGTCATAATACTTTTCAGCTTCAGGATAAGCTTCGTCGGCGGCATAAATTTCTGCGATCTGAAAATAAACCTGGTCGTTGTAGTCGAAATTTTTATCATCTTTTAGCAAAGCCAGCAGCTCTTTCTGTTTATTAGTCTTAACGCCGTTTAGCAAGGCATTGATCTTAATGCGGTTTAAATTGGCATTGAAGTACATCTCAAATGGAGCATTGCTCTTTACAACCCGTCTGTAACTGGCCAGTGCATTTTGGTAGTCCCTGTGCTTTTCGTAAAGCTGGGCCAGGATATAGGTCCATCTCACCTTATTTTGTCCCTGATTGCTCGCCTTTATGGCATCTTTAAGGTAAGAAATGGCGGCCGTATCATTGTTGAGATAGATACACATCTGTGCCAGCGTGGCCAGGGGTTCTGCCCGGTTTTTTGTGTTTTTTATATCCGGCATGATGTATTCCAGGGAATCCAGGGTCTGGTTCGCTTCACGCAGGTGCCTGATTTGCATGAGGCTGCGCGCTTTCCAGTTGAGTGCTTCTGTAAAACTATTTAGATTGTTCCGGTAAGTTTTTGCAGTATAGTCGAAATATTCTGCCGCGTTAAAATAGTTTCCGTTGTAGAAGTTGGCCTTTCCCAGCAGCAGATATGATTCATCGATATAATTGCTGTAGCCTTTGTCGAGAATAATGGCCTGTGCTTTCTTGATGATATCCTCCATGGGTTTGAGGTTCAGTGAGGTATTGGCCTCAGCCAGGTCCACCTCCGGTCCGAGATAAACAGGCAAAACCTGATCATAATTTTCAATATATGTTTCAGCAAGCTCAGTCTGATGGTTGCTGAGAATGACGTTTGAATTGTAAATGTAATTGTAGCGGGCGGAGAGATTTTGCAAGCTTCTGTTGGTTGCATTGTCCTTTTGTGAGCTGCAGGAATAGATCATGCAGGTGCATATGCTAAATAATACTATCTTTAAATTGTTGGCAGCGTAATTGTTCATTTATACAAAAGTATTTTATTCATCAATAAATCTTAGGAAAAACTATATTATTTAATCGAAGCTGTTTATGACTGATCCTAATGAAAACAAAAGAAATATAAACAATTTTGCGAAATACTCAGCAATCAGTTTTCAGATGCTGGCTACAATCGGGCTGTTTGCTTTTATAGGATATAAGATCGACGGGTACAAAAACAGTAAGATGCCTCTTTTTACCGCCGGGCTGAGTCTGGTGGGAGTAGCGGTGGCTATGTATCAAGTTGTGAAACAATTAAATAAAAATAAAGAGTAGGAGATTAAATCAGGCTAAAACTCTATTTTTGTAAAAAAATTAAAATTGAGCACTGCCCGTTTTACCCTTTACTATGTACTGTATAGTGCAGCGATTGCTATCGTGGCTTACAGCATTCCTTTTCTTTTCCCCGATGTACAGATTTTAACCGGTAAATTCTGGGTAATTTATTTCTTCTTTGCGGGGATCACTTACATCGCTTATTCCGGGGCATCTTTTGGCCTGAAACGTAATCCTGAAACGGGAATTATGGCGATTATGGGGTCGATTGCGGTGAAAATGTTTTTTTCGATGGCTTTTGTGCTGATTTACAGTCTAAACAGCAAAGAAAAGGGGATGGTTTTTGTGCTAAATTTTTTTTCTTTATATTTATTGTTCTCCTTCTTTGAAATATACTGCTTTGTTACGTAACTTGCGCCACCAAAATAAATAGTAAAAATCTGCGACTAAATGGATTGTAGCCACGTTTTTGAGTTTAAAGTTAAAAGGTTAATTGTTGTTTTTACGCTTTTTTTAGCGTTTTTATCTGTTTCGTCTCCTGCTTTTGCGCAGACTGACAGTTCGGTTGTTTCTGCTGATACCCTGTTGTCCGATGCGCATGCTGAGGCTGCATGGTCACGAAGCTGATCACGGTGCTGAAAAATTTGAGCCAACAAAGGTAATTATGGAGCATATTGCAGATTCGCATATGTGGCATTTCTGGGGGCACGTATCTATGCCTCTTCCGGTGATCTTATACACTCCTGCTGGTTTTGATTTCTTTTCATCTGGTAATTTCCATCATGGTGAGCATGACTATACCGGTGAAAACAACAACTATCGTTTAGTTGAGGATCAAAGTTAAAGATGCGTTGGTGCTGATGGTCAGGTTGATGAAGCAGCTTCTGCGAAACTGTATCGATTTTTCCATTACTAAAAATGTTGCTGCTATGTTTATCGCGGTTGCCGTGATACTGCTTATTTTTGTTTCTGTAGCAGGGGCTTATAAGAAACGTGTTGGTAAAGCCCCTAAAGGTTTGCAATCCTTGATCGAGCCTATCATTGTTTTTGTGAGGGATGATATTGCCAAGCCAAACATCGGTCATAAATATGCGAAGTTTATGCCATATTTATTAACGATTTTCTTCTTTATCTGGATCAACAACTTATTGGGTTTGGTTCCGATCTTTCCGGGTGGTGCAAACGTAACCGGTAATATCTGCACTTAACATTTGTAATGGCATTAGGTACCTTACTGATCGTAAACCTTAATGGTAATAAATATTATTGGAAACACATTTTCATACCGGATGTGCCATGGTGGTTATATCCGATTATGATTCCTGTAGAGTTGATCGGTATTATTTCAAAGCCTTTCGCTTTAATGATTCGTTTGTTTGCAAACATTACTGCAGGTCACATTATCGTGTTGAGTTTAATATCGTTGATATTTATTTTTAAAACATTGGCTATTGCGCCGGTTTCAGTTGCATTCGTATTGTTTATGGATGTGCTGGAGTTGCTGGTGGCATTTTTACAAGCCTTTATTTTTACATTGTTTACTGCCTTATTTATTGGTATGGCAGTAGAAGAGCATCATTAATTGCAAACTATTTTTTACAAATTAATATAAATTAAATTAGTTATGGTAGGTTAATCGCTGCAATTGGTGCAGGTTTAGCAGTAATTGGTGCCGGTATCGGTATCGGTCAAGTTGGTGGTAAAGCAATGGAAGGTATTGCTCGTCAGCCAGAAGCTGCATCAAAAATTCAAACTGCAATGATTATCGCTGCTGCCCTTATTGAGGGTGTTGCTTTATTCGGTGTGGTAGTTGCGTTACTAGGAAACAACCCGGTAATAGTCAACCTGAAAATTTTAGACCGTGAGTTCACGATTGGTTGTGTACCCAGGTCTTAATTAAGAAAATTAAGTTTAAAAATATTATATAAAATGGAATTAGTAACCCCTAGCATTGGATTAGTTTTTTGGACGCACTGGCATTTATTTGCTTATTGATTTTGCTTAGAAGTTTGCATGGAAACCTATTTTGGGTGCAATTCATGAACGTGAGCAAAGCATTGATGAAGCTTTGAATAAAGCCGAATTGGCTAAAAAGAAATGACTCGTTTAACTGCCAGAATGAAGAGTTAATGAAACAAGCACGTGCAGAACGTGATGCATTTTGAAAGAAGCAAAAACCTTAAAGACAGAATTGTTACATGAGGCTAAAACACAAGCTCAAAGAAGGTGCAAATTGATTGAAAAGGCTAGGATTGAAATTGAAAACCAAAAGAAAGCTGCACTAGCTGAAGTTAAAAGCCAGGTTTCAAGCTTTATCATTGGAAATTGCTGAACGTGTATTGCGTAATCAGTTAGAAGATAAAGCCAAACAAGAGGATTTGGTTGCCGATCTGTTAAAAGACGTTGAATTGAACGTTAGATTGGATTTAGATTAGTTTAGACTAACGATAATACAACTAACGAAAAATGTCAGAAAATAAAGTAGCATCCAGATACGCCAAATCGCTAATAGATCTTTCTACAGAGCAGAATGCTTTGGAGGAGATCAAAGCAGATATGGTTCTTTTAACGAAGGTAATCGATGAAAATTCAGAATTGGAAGCTATTCTTAAAAATCCAATTATTCCCCTGGACAAAAAAGCAGGGATTCTGAACGATGTATTTGGAGCCAAAGTGAATACAATCACTAAAGCATTCTTGAAACTTATTGTTAAGTAAAGGCCGCGCTGCAATCATTATTTGCAACAGCGAGAGCTTTTATTGCACAATACAATTCGATTAAAGGTATCGTTACTGCAGAAGTTACTTCGGCAACGGAACTGACTGATGCGAACCGGGCAGAGATTACAGCGATCGTGAAGAAGGAGATCGGTGCAAATGAGGTATTGATCCTGAGAAGGTAAATACCAATTTGATTGGTGGCTTTGTTTTAAAAGTTGGCGATAAGCAGTTTGATGCAAGTATCTCAAGCAGATTAAATAAACTGAAAAAAGAATTTGCCCAGGGAATTGTTTAGTCCGGGCTTAGCATATATAAGATAACATAATACTGATTTACAAAATAAATAATATAAAATATGGTAGAGGTAAGACCAGACGAAGTATCAGCAATTATTGCGTCAGCAATTGTCGGGCTTTAAGTCAGAATCTGAATTTGAAGAAGTGGGTACCGTACTCCAGGTGGGTGACGGTATTGCCCGTGTTTACGGATTAACAAAAGTACAATCAGGTGAGCTGGTTGAATTTGAGAATGGCTTGCAAGGAATTGTACTTAACCTTGAAGAAGATAACGTTGGTGTGGTATTGTTGGGCCCGTCTGACGAGTATCAAAGAAGGTGATACAGTTAAACGTACCAACAAAATCGCATCTATCAAAGTAGGTGAAGGTATGCTTGGCCGTGTTGTAAACACACTGGGTGAGCCAATCGATGGTAAAGGCCCAATTACTAGGTGAAACTTACGAAATGCCTTTAGAGCGTAAAGCTCCGGGTGTAATTTATCGTCAGCCGGTAACTGAGCCATTGCAAACAGGTATCAAAGCTATCGATGCGATGATCCCAATTGGCCGTGGCCAGCGTGAGTTGGTTATTGGTGACCGCCAGACCGGTAAAACTGCGGTTTGTATCGATACCATCATCAACCAAAAAGAATTTTACGAAGCAGGCAAGCCTGTATTTTGTATATATGTAGCTTGCGGCCAAAAAGCATCTACTGTTGCAAACATTGTACGTACATTAGAAGAGAACGGTGCTATGCCTTATACTAGTCGTTGTTGCTGCTTCAGCGCTGCTGACCCTGCTCCAATGCAGTTTTTGCTCCGTTTGCAGGTGCTGCTATCGGCGAGTTTTTCCGTGATACCGGTCGTCCTGCATTGATCGTTTATGATGATTTGTCAAAACAAGCTGTTGCTTACCGTGAGGTATCGTTGTTATTACGTCGTCCACCGGGCCGTGAGGCTTATCCTGGTGACGTATTCTACCTGCACAGCCGTTTATTAGAGCGTGCTGCTAAGATCAACGCTAACGATGAGATCGCACAAGCGATGAACGATTTGCCTGAATCTATCAAAGCATATCGTAAAAGGTGGTGGTTCATTAACTGCATTGCCAATTATCGAAACTCAGGCAGGTGACGTATCTGCATATATCCCAACCAACGTAATTTCGATTACTGATGGTCAGATCTTCCTGGAATCGAACTTGTTCAACGCAGGTATCCGTCCGGCTATTAACGTAGGTATTTCGGTATCACGTGTGGGTGGTAACGCGCAGATCAAATCAATGAAGAAAGTTGCTGGTACTTTGAAACTTGACCAGGCTCAATACCGCGAGTTAGAGGCTTTCTCTAAATTCGGTTCTGATCTGGATGCTGCTACCAAAAACGTATTGGATAAAGGTGCACGTAACGTAGAGATCCTGAAACAAGGCCAGTTCTCACCGGTAACGGTTGAAAAACAAGTTGCAATTATTTACTGTCGGTACTAAAAACCTGATGCGTAATGTACCTGTAAATAAAGTAAGAGAATTTGAAACTGAATATTTACAAGCCAGTTGGAACTGCGTCATCCAGAAACTTTGGCAGCTTTAAAAGCTGGTAAATTTGATGATCAGATTACAGGCGTACTGGAAACAGTAGCAAAAGAACTGTCAGGTAAATACTAATTAGATACGAGTATGTAAGTATCAAGTATCGAGACTGGAAAATCTCAATACTTGATACTCATACTTGATACTCAAATAAAAAATGGCTAATTTAAAAGAAGTAAGAAACCGGATCGCATCGGTAAACTCAACGCAGCAGATCACCAAGGCCATGAAAATGGTTTCGGCTGCTAAGTTAAAGCGTGCTACCAATGCTATTGTACAATTGCGTCCTTATGCTACTAAGCTGAAAGAGATCTTAGGAAATCTTTCTGGCAAGTCTTAGAAGATGCTTCATCGCCATTTATGCAGGAGCGTGAGCCAATAAGGTATTGATTGTTGTGGTATCATCAAACCGTGGTTTGGCTGGTGCGTTTAACACCAACGTTATTAAAGCTGCCAATAACCTGATTGCTGAGAAATACAGTGAGCAATTAAAAACGGGTAATGTATCTATCGTTGCTATTGGTAAAAAATCTCAGGAGTTTTATGAAAAGCGTAAATACAATGTAATTGGCAACAATAACGAAGTATATACTGCACTTAACTTTTGAGAATGTAACCAAAATTACCGAAGCGATTATGGCGGCTTTGTAAAAGGCGAGTTTGATCGAGTGGAACTGGTTTACAACCAGTTTAAGAATGCTGCTGTACAGATCTTAACGACCGAGCAATTGCTTCCGTTACCAAAGACTGAAGAAGCTAGAAGTCAAGAGCACTAAAGCTGCAAGTAATGTTGATTATATTCTTGAGCCTTCGCAGGAAGAGATCGTAGAACAGTTGATCCCTAAAAACATTAAAATACAATTGTATAAAGCTGTATTGGATTCTCACGCTTCAGAACATGGCGCACGTATGACTGCAATGGATAAGGCTACTGAGAATGCAGGTGAATTGTTGAAAGCCCTAAAACTTTCATACAACCAGGCACGCCAGGCAGCAATTACTACCGAGCTTACCGAGATTGTAAGTGGTGCAGCTGCATTGAACGGATAGGATAAAAAATAACACGGTAAACCCGCACTATTTAATAAAATATATTATTTTTGTGCAGTAAAAAAAGAGAATAAAATGGAACAAACACCAAGTCACAATACAGAGAGCATGAAAAGGGCTAACGAGACCTCAATCTATATGTTGATTACCGTTGGGATTTTAGTAAGCATTGTAGGTGTTTACTTACGTTTTGCTTTCGACTCTACTACGTTATCTATCGTATCATGGGTAATCCTTTTAATTGGTTCTGTAATCGCTTGTAAAGGCGTATTTAAGATATTAGCTGCTTAATATAAAGCTGCTTTTTTTAAAAAGTCCTCATTAGTTAATTCTAATGGGGACTTTTTATTTTGTAACATTTTAGTGCCCGAAGCGCAAAGAATTAAAAATTTGCCTGACGATAGGTTACCTATTCAATTATTTAGTATTAAGAGTAAATAACTAAATATTAATGATATGAACAAATATTTAATCTATTGTATATTTACAGTAGCGGCTTTCGGCTGCAATAGTGAGAAAAGATCAGAAACAGCGGACCTTACTGCTCAGAATCTTGAGCGTTCCGATACCACATTTACCGAGAAAATCATTAAGACAGCGGATATGCGCTTCAGGGTGAAGGATGTACAACAGACCAAGGAGCAATTGAGTGCATCGATTAAATCTGAAGGAGGAACACTGGCTGAATTCTCGATTCAAAGTAATATCCAGCAGAGTGAAAAAGTCAGGTATTCTGCAGATTCATTACTTGAATTGACTTCTTACAGAACAGAAGGATATATTACAGCTAAAGTTCCTTCTGACAAACTGGACGAGTTTACAAACAAAGTAGCCAGGATGGCGGTATTCATTGATCAACAATCGCTGAAAATGGACGACCAAGGTATTGCTTACCTGGCCAATCAGTTAAAGAATCAGAATAGGGTAGAAGCAGTAGCCCAACTGAACAAACATGCCAATAAGAAAAGCAATAATGTTGAGACAGCATTAATATTGAAAGACGATTATGTAGATAAGAAAGTGGAGAACCTCATCATCGACAACAAGGTGAAGTATAGCAATATCACACTTAATTTTTATCAGGACAATACCGTAAAGCGTATGGTTGTTGAAAACGACCGTCTATCCGATTTCCGGCCGGCATTCTTTACCCGTCTGTGGTTGAGCATACAGACAGGCTGGACGATTTTTATCGAGATTATTCTGACCCTGACCAATCTGTGGGTATTGTTTGTCCTGGCCGCCCTGGGCTATCTTCTGTATAAGCAATATAAAAAACGATTAAAGCCTGCTATTTAGTCCGATGATACAACTGCGCTAGCTTAACCACTGTCGCTCATGGACTATGAGTGGCAGTGGTTATTTTAAACGTTTTTTATTGTCCTTAACAAAGGCATCCCATCCGGAATAAGATTTTCCTTTTCCGGTGCTGCTTACGCGTTGAAATGAATGGCATACTGCAACACCAAGGCCATCGGTCGCATCCAGGAACTCCGGAGTCTCTTTAAAATTCAATAACCTTTGTAGCATCGCAGCAACCTGTTCCTTTGTTGCGCTGCCATTTCCGGTGATGGATTGTTTGATTTTTCTGGGGGCATATTCTGCTATAGGAATGTTTCTGGAGAGGGCCGCAGCCATAGCAGTGCCCTGTGCCCGTCCGAGTTTCAGCATTACCTGGATATTCTTTCCATAGAAAGGAGACTCGAGTGCCATCGCATCAGGGTTGAATTCGTCCAGTAAGCTGATGGTTTTTTCGAATATGCGCTGTAATTTCAAGAAGTGGTCTTCCAAATGATCCATCCTGACGATGCCCATTTTGATCAACTCAATTTTACTTCCCTTCTCCAGGATTACACCATATCCCATAATTGAAGTTCCGGGGTCTATACCAATGATGATCCGTTCCTTTTTTTCAGCCAACATAGCACAATATTAAGCATATTTGCAGATAGTAAATTAAAAAGATTGACATCCGCGTATAAAAAAACCGTTTCTTATTTCTTGAAAACAGCCATTGTATTGGTTGCTTTTTGGTTCATCTATCATAAGCTCAGCGTTAATGAGGGTCTGAAGGATTTCAGGGGACTCTTAGCAGGGATTCCCCAGGCAGAGATTGTTATGGTCGTCAGTTTTGTCTGTTTATTGATGCTTTTGAACTGGGGACTTGAAGCCTTGAAATGGAAGCGCCTGGTGGCACAAGTGGAAAAAATATCACTTTGGAAAGCAATAGAATCTGTTTTTTGCGGGCTCACCTGGGCTGTATTTACCCCCAACAGGATTGGTGAGTATGGAGGGAGGGTATTTTTCCTCTCGCCAAAACGGAGGATTATTGGAGTGGTGGCGATGACGGTAGGCAATATAGGGCAAATGGTGCTAACTAATGTATTTGGGGCACTGGCCATTTGTTTTTTTATATACAGGTTTGTTGGAATTGACTATCGACTGTTTTACGCCCTGCTCTTTCTATCACTTGTCTTTTGTGCTTTTTTTCTTGTATTTTATTTTAACATCAAATGGCTGAATGGCATTTTGCTTTCTATACGATTTACCCGGAAGTATAAGAAGTTTTATAGCATATTAGGGAGGTACAGAAAACGGGAACTGCTGCATATTTTAACATTTTGCCTGGCCAGGTATCTGGTCTTTAGTTCCCAATACTTCATTCTTTTCTATTGGCTGATTCCCCAGATCTACTATCTTGACATCGTGATGATGGTGAGCATTCTGTTCTTTGTACAATCGACCTTACCTTCGCTTGATCTCTTTGATGTGGGAATACGAAGCCTTACAGCCTCTTATTTTTTTGGGTTCGTAACAGACCAGACTGTAGCAGTGATTGCATGTACAGCCAGTATTTGGCTGATAAATATTATAATTCCTGCTATATTGGGCTCTTATTTTGTTTTTAAACTTAATTTCTTTGGAAGTATTCAGCGCAGTTAGTTATATAACCTCTTTCTTGACCGTATTATATGTAGTGGTGGTAATTGCCTTTATCAGGGGATGGTACCGGCTTTATGATTTTATTCCTGACCTGAAGACCGGACGTACAAAGGTTTCTGTGATTGTGGCAGCAAGGAATGAAGAAGCCATTATATCCAACACGCTTGATGACCTGGTTGCCCAGCATTACAATAAGGAACTGACCGAGATTATTTTTATCGATGACCATTCAACAGACCGTACAGCGGAGATCATCAGGAGTTATGCCGATCGCGGAGTTAAGCTGATCCAGCTGAATGAAGACCGTGCCCTGAATTCTTACAAAAAAAAGGCAATTCAGACAGCCATAGGGGAGTCAACCGGAGATCTGATCGTAACTACCGATGCAGACTGCAGGATGGGCCCCGATTGGCTGTCGACCATAGTCGCGTTTTATGAAGAGAAGGGATATAAGATGATCTCTTCACCTGTGGCCTATTTCGAAGAGCGGAGTTTTTTTGAACGCGCGCAGTCTCTTGAATTTCTGTATTTGATAGGTTTAGGAGCATCGACCATTGGCAACAAAAGGCCGTCTACCTGTAACGGTGCAAACCTGACTTATGAGAAAGCTGCATTTTACGAAGTAGGCGGTTTTAAAGGGATAGACGACCTGGCTTCCGGTGACGACGAATTGCTGCTCCACAAGATGGCTGCTAAGTACGACAACCATATTGGTTTTTTGAAAAACAGTAATGCAGTGGTTTTTACACACGCTAAGCCATCTTTAGCTGAATTCATCCAGCAGCGTAAACGCTGGGCATCGAAGAGTACGCGTTATAAGAACAAATCGATCATCGTATTGGGTGTCTGTATCTGGTTGTTCAATCTGAGTATATTGATGAATGTAGGCATTGGATTATTTATTGGATTTTATTTCAAACTGGCGATATTTCAGCTACTGGCTAAGATCCTTGTAGAGTTTCTGTTCCTTTGGGGTGTTACCGGCTTTGCCAGAAGGCGATCGTTACTTGTGCTATTACCTCTGCTCAACCTGCTCCATATCCTGTATATTGTCTATATTGGTGTGGCGGGAAATTCGGGTAAATACAATTGGAAAGGAAGAATGGTACGGTAGTGAAAAACAATAGCAGCCCCTCAAAAAAAATCTGGATCCGGTTTAAGAAAAACAGGCTTGCCTTTGCAGGTTTATGGTTTATCGTATTGCTGATGGTGATGGGGATTTTGGGCTATCTGATTACACCCGACAAAACACCTTATGCCAATACGATTCATCTGCAGCTGACCAATAAAAAGCCAGGCCGGAGCTTTGATTTTTTGGTGATCAGCAGAAATTCAAGTATAGACCATGTAGGTTTCCTGGAACTGATGTTAAACGGACAGGAGGCTAATTTCAGGAGTATTCCAATTACTTCCTATCGTATTCAGGATGGAAAAGTATATGCCAGAGAATACATTGGGGATGATGAGCATGCAGAAGAAAAAGTTTATCCCTTACTGCCTGAAAACAGGTATAGTCAGCGGTTCTGGTTGGGCACGGATATCCAGGGGAGAGACCTGCTGAGCCGCCTTGTCCTGGGCATCAGGGTTTCGCTATCGGTAGGACTGATAGCGGTGTTGATTTCTCTGCTCCTGGGCTTGAGCCTCGGTGCTATTGCCGGGTATTTTGGCGGAGGTACAGACGCTGCTATCAGCTGGTTTATGAATGTCATCTGGTCGCTTCCTTCGCTATTGTTGGTGATTGCCATATCCTTTGCATTAGGGAAGGGCTTCTGGCAGATTTTTATTGCAGTTGGCCTCTCTACATGGGTAGATGTAGCGCGGATGGTGCGGGGACAAGTAATGGCGCTAAAGGAAGTCGAGTTTGTAGAAGCGGCAAAGGCCCTGGGCTTCTCTACCTCAAGGACAATCATCAGGCACATTTTGCCAAATATAGCGGGGCCTATTATGGTCGTTGCTTCAGCGAATTTTGCCTCCGCAATTTTACTGGAAACCGGACTTAGCTTTTTAGGATTTGGAGCACAGCCGCCAATGCCCAGCTGGGGAGGCATGATTAAAGAGCATTATGGTTATATCATTATGGATGCAGCTTACCTGGCACTTTTGCCCGGGCTGGCAATTATGCTGACAGTGTATGCCTTTAATTTACTTGCTATAGGCCTGCGTGATGCTTTTGACGTCAAGTCGCAAAATATTTCCGTTTAGCTTAGCGTTTAATTTCATTAAATTGCAGGATTATGTTGTTACATTGTTATCAGAATGAATTTTTGGAGGCCGGATGCGATGAAGCCGGCCGAGGTTGTCTTGCCGGGCCTGTTTTTGCGGCAGCGGTGATTTTGCCAGCAGATTTTGTAGCCGGAGAACTCAATGATTCCAAGAAACTGAGCCATAAACAGCGCTGTAATTTACGTTTGATCATCGAGCGTGAAGCGCTTGCATGGGCAGTAGCGGCGGTTGATAATCATGAAATAGACCAGATCAACATCCTAAATGCTTCATTTTTGGCAATGCACCGTGCTGTAGCGCAGTTAGTATTACAACCACAATACCTGAGTATCGACGGCAATCGGTTTAAGGCTTATCCGAATATCCCTCATGTCTGTGTGGTGAAGGGAGATGGGAAGTACCTGAACATTGCGGCAGCATCTATTTTGGCGAAGACACATCGTGATGAGTATATGGAAAAGATCGGGATGGATTATCCACATTATCAGTGGCACCAGAATAAAGGTTACCCTACAGTGGTGCACCGTACAGCCGCTCTCGAATACGGATTATCGCCATTTCACCGTAAAACTTTCAGTGTTACTGATCCTCAACTGGTCCTGTTTTCCGAAAATGAGGGATAATTAGTATTTTCACATGATTGAAAGCACTGATTCTTACAAACCGGGTTCCATTTCCGCCAAACAGCGGTTATCCTATAGTAGTATATAATACTATAAAGGGATTGTTGCGCCTAGGTGTAGATATTACGCTTTTTAGTATCAATACCAATAAACACCGGGTGGATATGGACGATATCTATGATCCGATATTCGAATAGCATCAAGTTTCATTCTTTCAGTCTTGACACCGATGTAAATGTCTGGGGGGCATTTTTTAAATGTATTTTCCAATCAATCTTATAATGTTTCGCGCTATTTTGACGATGAGGCTGCCAGGTTGCTGGAAGACATCTTAAAAGAGAATGAATTTGATGTAATACAATTTGAAGGTCTTTTTGTAGTGCCTTACCTGGATGTTGTAAAAGAAAACAGTAAGGCTAAGGTGATTTACAGGGCACACAATATTGAATTTGATGTGTGGGAACGCATCGCATTAACAGAAAGTTTCAGGCCAAGAAGGAGTTATCTGCAGTTTCTTTCACGACGTTTGAAAGTATATGAAACGGAGCAAATCAATCGCTTTCATTATATTTTTGCGATCAGTGAGCAGGACAGGCAGAGTATCCTGTGTTTTGGCTGTCAGGTAAATATTGAGGTTTTTCCTGTGGCCCTGGATTTTGAAAAATACGTTACGAATACAAAAGATGCCGGTTTTCCCACTTTATTTCATTTAGGAGCTATGGACTGGCGCCCCAATAAGGAAGGCCTGGAATGGTTTCTGGATGAAATCTGGCCTGATATTGAGAAATTAAACAGTGAACTGCGTTTTTACATTGCCGGGAAGAACATGCAGCGAGAGTTTTTTGAATATGACTCTGAAAATCTTGTTGTTGAAGGCGAAGTTTTTGATGCAGTTGAATTCATCAATTCCAAGTCGATCATGATTGTACCATTGTTGTCAGGGAGTGGCATGCGGGTAAAGATCATCGAAGGGATGGCCATGAGCAAATGCATCATTGCAACAACTATGGCCGCCGAGGGGATTAAATGCTCCCATGGTAAGGATATTTTGATTGCAAATACTGCGGATGAATTCTACCGTTCCATTTTACAATGCATTACGAACCCAAATAAATGGCGTGAAATCGGTGAAAATGCACGAAAAACAGTAGAACGTGATCACGACATCCACAGTATCTCCAAAAGAATGCTAAATATCTATCAAAAGGTGGTTGGTGCTTAAATTTTACGTACTTTTGCCCACGTTTTTATAGATATATTATATGAAGAATACCGCATTAACAGAAAAACACATCTCTTTGGGCGCCAAAATGGTTCCATTTGCAGGATATAATATGCCAGTTCAATACGAAGGAATTAATGCCGAACATGCAACAGTGAGAAGCGGTGTAGGTGTTTTTGATGTAAGCCATATGGGTGAATTTATTTTGAAAGGTGAAAATGCACTGGACCTGATTCAACGCGTAACCAGTAATGATGCATCAAAACTATATGATGGAAAAGTGCAATATTCCTGCTTGCCAAATGAAGATGGTGGTATTGTAGATGACTTACTGGTTTACCGTATGGACGAGAAAACCTATATGTTGGTTGTAAATGCATCAAATATTGAAAAGGACTGGAACTGGATTCAGAAGTTTAACGATAAGGATGTTGAAATGCATAATATTTCTGACCAGACATCTTTGCTGGCAATCCAGGGGCCAAAAGCAGCAGATGCATTACAAAGCCTTAACAGATGTAGATCTGCTATCGATGGAATATTACAGCTTTGTAAAAGGTACATTTGCAGGCATTGATAATGTGGTGATTTCTGCAACTGGCTATACTGGTGCAGGTGGTTTTGAAATTTATTTTGACAATGAGCATGCAGATCAAATCTGGGATGCAATTTTTGAAGCAGGAGCACCATTTAATATTAAGCCGATTGGTTTAGGCGCACGCGATACTTTACGTTTAGAAATGGGTTTCTGTTTATATGGAAATGATATCGATGATACCACTTCTCCAATTGAAGCGGGTTTAGGTTGGATCACTAAGTTTACTAAGAAATTTACCAATTCTGAGGCGTTACTGGCACAAAAGGAAGCGGGTATACAACAGAAATTGGTTGGTTTTGAAATGATCGACAGAGGTATTCCCCGTCATGATTATGAAATTGTTGATGCAGAGGGAAATATAATTGGTAAAGTTACTTCAGGTACACAAGCGCCTTCATTGCAAAAAGCAATAGGAATGGGTTATGTGCAAAAAGGAATGGACTAAAGAAGGTACGGAGATATTCATCAACATCCGCAATACGAAAATCAAAGCTAAAATAGTAAAGTTTCCTTTTTATAAATAGTGACGTACTCCACCCTATTATGTCAAGAAAGTAATAGAAGTTTGTTTAACCCCAGCGCTTATTAGATTTATATGATATCAGAGAAAGTATTGTAGTTGTGATCGATATATTAAGGGCTACTTCTTCGATTATTTATGGTATAGATAACGGTGCAGAAGCAATTATTCCGGTAGCCCAGGTAGAAGATTGTCTAGCTTATACCGATAAAGGATATTTATTGCTGCAGAACGAAATGGAGAAGTGGTTGCAGGTTATGATTTCGGAAATTCTCCTTTTTCCTATACCAAAGAAAAGGTTGGCGGAAAAACAGTTGTATTAACCACTACCAATGGTACAAAGGCCTTGCATATGGCAAGAGAACGAGCACATCAGGTAGTGATGGGCTCGTTTTTAAATCTTAATGACTTTATGTGATTGGCTCAGAGTTCAGGATAAAAATGTGCTGTTGCTTTGCGCTGGCTGGAAAGATAAGTTTAATTTGGAAGATACCTTATTTGCCGGTGCGGTAGTTGTAAACTCCGCAAGGATTTTGACACATTTAGATGATTCCAGTGTTGCGGCGGAAGATTTGTATTTTTGTGCAAAGGACGATCTTAGAAAATACCTGCATAAATCTTCCCATAGCCACCGGCTGGCTCAGTTAAAGATTGAAGAAGATGTGCAGTTCTGTCTGCAATTAGATGTATGCAGAGCAATCCCCGTATTAGTTGGCGACACACTGGTTGCTTTGAATGCTTAATTTGTTTTTTTTAAATCCAGCAGCATTGCTTTTAGTACCTCGTTGTTCTTGATGGTCTTAAGTGTTTCTTCGTAGGCGAGCCAATAGATTGTTTCGGCTTTTTTCATATCGAAGGTATTGATCTCACCCATTCCCTTTGGTTCGATCATTACATTGCAAAAAGCGGCTTTTTGTTCCATGTCATTGTTGATGGACATTACCCCGGCACGTGCCATCAGGCGGTGATGCCCGTGATCTTATCTACCGCCTTCAGGTGATTACAGGAAGAACCAATGATAAAATCACAATTGTTTAAAAGCGGCTCTACCGGGAAATTGTTCAGTATTCCGCCATCCACATACATTTGTCCGTCGATCATGATGGGTTTAAAAATTCCAGGGATGCAACTGGACGCCTGAATGGTCCTGATCAGTGGTCCCTTATAAAGTAAACAAGTTTGCCTTCACTAAAATTTGTTGCAGCGATGGTAAGCGGGATTTTCAGGCTTTCTATCTTGTCATCAGGAAAGTATTCCTTAAACAAGTTAACGGTGTGTTCCATGTTCATCAGGCCCAGGGAGCCTACTGCAGGTCTGATAAATTTCAGTAGGCTGGTTTTCAGAAAAATATTCAGTGCCTTCCTCCGGATCCATTCCTGCTGCATAAAATGCACCGGCAATAGATCCCGCACTTGTTCCACTGATGTGACTGAATTGGATACCAGCATTACTAAATGCTTTTAAAACGCCAAGGTGAGCAATGCCTCTGATCCCTCCGCCCGATAGTACTATTCCTATTTTGGTCATCGCTTAATTTTTTGGTTTATACCTGGATCCGGTCAGTATTTTCTGCACATCAGGTTCGGCCATCAGTTGAGGTAAGGTTACAGTTTTGTTTTCCTTCATGTATTTCCTCACAATTTGCCAGCCTATCCAGATCCCGAGTTTGGGGGCTGATTCATTTCGTTCACCCAAGCCTGGAGTGAAGGGCCCCTCGCTTAAAAATACCTGAATTTTCTGATAATCTGTTTCAAACAGGAGATTATTTTCCAGATAGTAAGCCCATATATCTGCTTCGAAGTTTTGACACCATTCCAATTGTTTTTTTGTATATCCTATTTTAACTGAGTCGGGTATCTCGTCAGGTAATACCTGGTCCATAAAATAGAGTATTTTTCCATTATGGATCATTTTGGAGATGAAACTACGCTCTTCGTCGCGCTCAGGAAACAACTCTTCACGTGCATAGGTTTCAGTAAGCCTGGGTACTATATATTCAGGAGAAAAACGCCGGGAGAGATAGGCAGGAACACTCTGTACGATCGCCCTGTAAAATTTACTGTTTTTCCCCAGGAACATATCCAGTCCTATGCCCATGTAATCATCTCCCAGGGGTGTCTGGACGGCAAAGCCTGAAATAAAAGAAATAAATTTAGGGGTTTTTGCCTGCGGATAATAATGTTTGATGTATTTGAAAGTCTGGCTCAGTTCCCGCTCTGTATCAGATAAGCTGGGAAATACCATCTGGGTTTCGCTGTTCAAATCTGTATATGCCTGGTCTTTATAAAGCGTGTTCAGGATTTCAGTATTGGTGTACTCATAATTTCCGACCATTCTATGTATGTAATCATCATAGAACTGTGTATATTTTTGTTTCAGAAAGGTATCTGTTTGTGCAATATTCTTTGATTTTCCGGCAAAAAGATCCTGGTCAAAACGTGCGATTTTTACAGTTAGATGTATGTCGCTAACGTCCGGCTTTGTACTTTGTCTGCATGCCAGCATTGAAAAAAAAAGGGGCATAAAAAGAAAAAATAGATAGCTTTGACGAAGTTTTACGTTATGTTTCATTAGAAACAAATATATAACTAAGTTTATTCAAGCTTCAATGTCAGGTAAAGAAAATCATATGAAACGAACAATCATCGCCACACTCTTACTCTTCATTACGGGAAATCTATATGCTCAGGAATCTGTACTTTCCAGGTATGGTTTTAAATTGGGGCTTACTGCCCATCCTACAATAGGCTGGGTAAAACCGCAGGTTGGTAAAAGCAATGGTGTATCTCTTGGTTTTTCATATGGTGTGCTGGGTGATTTCAATTTTGCTGAAAACTATAGTTTTGCGACCGGACTGACCATTACTACCATTAATGGAAAAAGCACGGAGGTAGAGCGTGCTTCGGTTAACGGCAGTCCGCAGCAAACTGCCCTTGGTCTGAAGTATAAACTACAGTATATAGAAGTTCCGCTTACCTTGAAACTGAAGACCGAAACCATGGGGGATGTGCGCTGGTATGGGCAATTTGGTCTTTCCAATGATTTTAAGATCGGTGCTAAACTTGAAGGAGCGTCAGCAGGTATGGCGGATGGTCCGAGCGAGGACATTTCTGAATCTACAAAATTTTACAGGGCCGGGCTGATCCTCGGAGTAGGCGGGGAGTTTGATCTGAAAGGGAAAACCAGCCTTATGGGTGGACTAACATTAAATAATGGCTTTACAAATATTCGGAAAGGATCCGGTAACAGCCTGCGTAATCATTACATCGGACTTAATTTTGGCGTATTCTTTTAGTCGGATCAGTACAATCACATTATCTTTACAGCATGAAAATAGCACTGGCGCAACTCAATTACCATATCGGGAATTTTGAATCCAATACAAAAAAGATTATCGATCACATCCAACTTGGAAAGGAGCAGGGTGCCGATCTTATTGTGTTTGCGGAACTGGCCGTGTGCGGATATCCGCCGCGTGATTTTTTGGAATTCGAAGAGTTTGTTGACTTATGTGACAGTGCTGCCGGGGAGATAGCGGCTCATTGTAACGATATCGCCTGTATCATCGGATTACCGGTAAAAAACACTGTTCTGGCGGGTAAAGACCTATATAATGCAGCCTATTTCATCGAAAAGGGTAATGTAAAAGCCATTGTTAAAAAGGCATTGTTGCCGAATTATGATGTGTTTGATGAATACCGGTATTTTGAACCCGGAAATACGTTTGAATGTATTGAATTTAATGGTCATAAGATTGCCCTGACCATATGCGAGGATCTATGGAATATCAATGACAATCCTTTGTATATTTCCAATCCGATGGATGTTTTGATTAAAGAGCAGCCTGTTTTGATGATTAATATTGCAGCTTCTCCTTTTTCCTATGCCCATGATGATGAGCGCATGGTTGTACTTGGTGATAACGCAAAGAAGTACAAACTGCCGCTGCTGTATGTAAACCAGGTAGGCGCACAAACGGAGATTGTTTTTGATGGCGGTTCACTCGCTTTTGATCAGGAGGGCAATTTACTTGATGAAATGCCTTATTTTGAAGAAGCAATGCGCATTTATGAATTTGCTGATGGTAGGATCAAAGGATATGTGCCTAAGCAGCATCAACCGTTGTCTGATATAGAACAAATCTATGAAGCACTGATACTGGGCATTAAGGATTATTTTGCGAAATCAGGATTTAGTAAGGCTGTATTGGGCCTTTCCGGAGGAATAGACTCGGCAGTAGTATGTGCACTGGCCTGTCGCGCCCTGGGAGCAGAGAACGTGATGGCGGTGCTGATGCCTTCAAAATATTCTTCTGATCACTCTGTAAAAGATGCATTGGACCTGGTAGAAAATTTCGGCTGTAAACATGAGATCATTGAAATAAAAAATGCAGCAGAGGCTTTCGACGGCATGATGGCACAAGCTTTTAATGGACTTCCTTTTAACTTAACAGAAGAGAACATCCAGGCAAGATGCCGGGGGATTGTCGTAATGGCGATGTCCAATAAATTCGGATATATCTTGCTCAACACCTCAAATAAAAGTGAATGCGCTGTGGGTTACGGAACGTTGTACGGAGATATGTGCGGTGCTATAGGTGTGATCGGTGATGTTTATAAAACACAGGTATATGAATTGGCACAATTTATCAATAAGGACGGGATCCTGATTCCGGAAAATTCTATTGTAAAGCCGCCATCAGCAGAACTTCGCCCCGGACAAAAAGACTCAGATTCCCTGCCAGACTACGATATGCTCGATGCAGTTCTTTATCAATACATTGAACTTAAAAAGAGTTCATCGGCGATCATTGCTCAGGGCTATGATGAAGCGTTGGTCAGAAGAATCATAAAAATGGTTAATAGTGCTGAATTCAAACGCTATCAAACGCCACCGATTCTAAGAGTGTCAGCAAAGGCCTTTGGAATGGGAAGAAGGATGCCGATAGTAGGCAAATACCTATCTTAGGCCCTAGGGGTTCTATGAATGATCCTGGCTATAGCGACAAGTATAAGTGACAGTATCAGGAAAGCAAGTGCCAATACCATGCAGTTGAGAAATACTTTTGGATAGCCCAGTTGTTCAGCATTGACAAACGGATAGGCATAAAAACCAAAAAACTTTCCATTCAGGAGGCAGAATATACAGTAAGCAAAGGGATAAAGTAGCCAGGGGAATACATCAGTCCACTTGAGTGTTTCCTTTGGAACAAAGATGAACCAGAATAAGGCAGTCAGGATCGGACTCACTGTATGTAAGAGGTTGTCTGCCAACAATTGTAAGCCTTCCGGAGCCCATAATTTCCTGAGCAAAAGATTGTATACTACACCCACTACAACAATGTAGACAGTAACGGCAGTAAAGGTCTGTGCCTTTTTGGACAAGGTAAAGGCCAGGGCAACCAGGATATTGCTCAAAATGGTAAAGTATCCGAAAAAATGCAGCATTGTTTCGGCTATGCCGACAGTTCTATTGAGTATGATCAGATATAGCTGTAGCAAGATAGCCGTCCAGGTGATGGTTGCTATTGCAATCGAACAGATTTTCTTGCCGCGTATCATAAGCTAGGAAACGTGTGGTAAAGGTTTTCTGGTACTAAATTTTTTGAATACAATAAAAAGTGCCAGAAGACCAGCAAGTAGACTGAAGAATTTAGCAATTATATCGCCCGATCTGACATAAAAAGTAATCTCGTCATTTAAATTGATGTCAGATTTTATCGCCGACCTTGTCCACCATCTTGTCTCTTGTGTGATGTCGCCTTTCTGATTAATGAAAGCGGAAATGCCGGTATTTGCAGATCTTACAACGTACCGTCTGGACTCTATAGCGCGTAATTTCGCATATAATAAATGCTGATCTTTGCCTGTGGTATTACCCCACCAGCCGTCATTGGTGATGATAGCAATGAACTGGGCCCCATTCTTTACTGCTTCTCCTACCCATTCGCCCCATAGGGATTCATAACAGATTACTGGCGTAGCGCCGATGCCGCTATAGGCATAAAATACTTGAGGTTTATCCTGCCATCCCCATCCGCCGATAGTACCTCCGAAACCCTCAAAAACCGGAGCCAATATCGATAAGGCTGCCGGGAAAGGCATTTTTTCAACCCCTGGAACTAATTTTGACTTGTGATAGAACTGAACATTCGCAGAGTTTTCTACCTGCATGGCTGAATTGAAGTTTTGCTGCTTTCCCTCAGTTTGTTTTATACTCTCTATCCCAGTAATTAGCGTACCGTTCTTATATTTGCTCAAAAACTGCTGTATGGTGTTATAATTGATGCTGCTTCTGATCTGGTCTTCGTCTGTCTGTGTGGGAATGGCTGTTTCAGGCCATATAAAATATTCTGTATTAGGCTGTGCAAGTGAATCGGACAGGTGTATCAGTATACCCAGTTGCTCATATGCCGGAAGACCACCAAACTTTAGATACGGGTTGATGTTTGGCTGCACGGCAATTACATTTACAGGAACCGATTTTTCCTCATATTGATTGTATTTAATGAGGGAGATACCTATTGGTAATGCTACCACCAGCAACCATGCAGATGCAGTTCTGTATCTTGCATAACCAATCGCATTGCCCCTAAACACTTTATAAGCCTCAAAAGCAAGAATGTTGCTCAGCAATATCCATAGCGAGCCGCCATACACACCGGTATACTCATACCATTGGGCCAACTGATGCATACCGGATAGCCCATTACCTAATGTCATCCATGGAAAAGCCAGGTCCCAGGTCTGGTGCAGATATTCCATCGCGATATAGAAGGAGATTAACCCGGCGTAGGCGATCTTGTTGCTGGTAACAAGGCTCAGCTTGTAGTATAGCCAGAAAGCAAAAGTCATGAGCAGCGCACCTAGTCCAAAGGGGATGAGCGAAACTACAGCAGCTGTAAAAGGGTCGTTGACTGCAACTATAGCATTATAAACCCAATAGACGCTGGCGGTGTTCCAGGCCAGGAAGGTTAGTCCTGCGGTCAAAAATACCCTTTTTCCTTTTTTTGGGGCACTGCTGTTTCTGATCTGAGAAATGGCAATGAGTAATGGAACCATGCCAACGAGCAGCAAAGGCGTAGTATAAGGTATAGGAGGCCATGCCAGCCATAATATAAAAGCGCTGATCAAGGCTAGCAGTGCATTATTTTTTAGGTTCATTTTGCGCTGTTATAGGCTGTCGAGGATGTCGGCTTTTTTTGCTTCGTACTCTTCCTGTGTAATCAGATGTTTATCGTACAAACTTTTTAATTTCCTGAGTTTTAAAGTCGTCTCATCTTCAGGCTCTTCTACAGGTACTGGCGGAATAAACGGAGGTGCCGGAGCAGTAGTAAATGCTGGTACTTCTTCTTTAGGTTCCTGTGGGTTGGCATTGACCGTAACTGGTGAAGGAGCAGTCCTTCTGTCCTCCAGTTCCGCCTGTCTTTGTTGTTCTTTAAACTCTCCAACTGTTCGTAGGCTGCCTGGTATAATTTACGGGCCTGTACTTTTGGGATGAATTCTGTGACGATGTTTTCGCCATGCTGGGGTACACAAATAAATTTAGAGCCAAAGAACTCTTCTTTGAAAGAAACCTCTTTGATGCTTTTCCAGGAAATATCTTTAAAGTTCATCGTGATCCCTAAATTGCCCGGCTCGCAATAAAAAATACGTTTATTGCTCATGGCGATGCAATCAGGAAAAGGTTTACGGCAGGTTTTTTCTGAACGGCGAGATAGATCAACTCTTCGCTTGCAGTTAGAATATCATTTAATTTACCCAAAACTTTTTCAACAGCCTTTGGATCCTGTTCGTCACTTAAAAATCTATCTATTAATATCATGGTGTCTTTAATGTCTTTTATCTAAAATTAATCCTCTTCTGCAGGTCGCTGTATTTATTCCTTTTTCTTACTACTGTTTCACCCGGCAATACAAATTACGAATTCTCCTTTTAAAATATTGTTTTCAAAATGTGATTTTATTTCTGAAACGAACCCCACTGTTTCCTCATAACATCTTGGTCAGTTCACGGCTTACTGAAGCCTGTCTTTCGTCTCCCATATATTGTGTAAATTCTTCTAGGGTCTTCAATAAGCGATGAGGACTTTCATAAAGTATAATGGTCCTTTCTTCCTCTGCCAGCTTTTTAAACGTGTTTGCCGCCCTTTTTTAACAGGTAAAAATCCTTCAAAAACAAACTGCATCAGCAAGGTAGGCCCGAATTGACTAATGCCGGTACAAATGCTGTTGCACCTGGCAGACATTCTACCTCAATTTCATGTTTTATGGCTTCCCTTACCAGAAAAAAGCCCGGATCCGAAATGGCAGGTGTTCCCGCATCAGATATGAGGGCACATTTTTGCCCTTCTTTGAGAAAGCTGATGATTTCTGAAGTGGCCTTATGTTCATTGTGCTGATGGTGAGAATAGGCTTTTTTATCAATTCCAAAATGTTTCAACAGGGGCGCACTGGTGCGTGTATCTTCTGCCAGAATGATGTCTGCTTCCTTTAAAATCCGAATGGCCCTAAAAGTCATGTCTTCGAGATTGCCGATAGGTGTAGGTACGAGAAATAGTTTACCCATTGTATGTAGGAGTTTAGAAAGATTAGCAATCCATTGGTTTCGCTGCAAAAAACTTAAAACGTAAACCTAAAATCGTAAATCAATCTTATCTTTGTTTAAAAAATAAAATAATGCTGCAAGTTAATTATATCCGCGAAAATAGAGAGAAAGTTTTAGAACGCTTGGCTGTCCGTAATTTCAAACAACCAGAACTGGTTGATGAAATTATCCAAATTGATGAAGAACGCAGACAGATTCAGACCTCGCTGGATAACCTTTCGGCGATTGCCAATGCGAGTGCAAAACAAATAGGAGAGTTGATGCGCAATGGTAAAAAAGAAGAGGCCAATGTACTCAAAGCAGACACTACGGCCAATAAAGAACACCATAAAAAATTATCAGACCAACTGACTGATCTGGAATTACAGTTGCATAACCACATTGTACAATTGCCGAACCTTCCCTATCATCTGGTTAAACCAGGAAGTACTCCTGAAGAGAATGAGACCGTTTATGAGCATGGAACTATAGCGCAGTTGCCAGGGGATGCATTGCCTCATTGGGAGCTTACAGCTAAATATGACATCATAGATTTTGAACTCGGCATTAAGATAACCGGCGCAGGTTTTCCGGTATATAAAGGAAAAGGAGCGAGGCTTCAAAGAGCTCTGATCAATTTCTTTCTGGATAACGCTACAGCGGAAGGCTATAAAGAGATGCAGGTTCCTCATCTGGTTAATGAGGCCTCTGGATTCGGAACCGGACAACTCCCTGATAAGGAAGGGCAGATGTATCACTCAACAGTTGATAATCTATATTTGATTCCAACTGCGGAGGTTCCTGTTACTAACCTTTATAGAGATGTGATCCTTAAAGAAGAAGATTTTCCAATAAAAAATACTGCGTATACTCCTTGTTTCCGGAGGGAAGCAGGTTCTTACGGTGCGCATGTGCGTGGACTCAACCGTTTGCATCAATTTGATAAAGTGGAAATTGTACAGGTGGTACATCCTGATCAATCCTATGAAGTTTTGGAAGGAATGAGTAGTTATGTTCAGTCCTTACTACAAAAGCTTGGCTTGCATTACCGGGTATTACGCCTCTGTGGAGGTGATATGGGCTTTGCTGCGGCTATGACTTATGATATGGAGGTATGGAGTGCTGCTCAGCAAAGATGGCTTGAGGTATCCTCTGTATCAAACTTTGAAACTTATCAGAGCAATCGTTTAAAATTGAGGTTTAAAGGTACGGGTGGAAAAACTCAGTTGGCGCATACTTTAAATGGAAGTGCATTGGCACTACCACGAATTGTAGCTGCTATTCTTGAAAATAACCAAACCGAAAAAGGAATTAAAATTCCTGCAGTACTTGTTCCGTACACAGGATTTGAATATATCGATTAAAAAAATCCCAACTAATAAAAAAAGCTTCCTGCAAAGGAAGCTTTTTTTATTAGTTGGGATTAATAAGTAATAGGGGATGTTGTTATAATATTAAGATCAATAATAAGATGATGATAATGATTGCTCCAACAGATAGATAAACACCTCCACCCATTGCTTTTGCTTCACGTTTCAATTCTTTCAGTTCAGTACGCAGGGCTTTCTTCTCATCTTTCGATAATTCTGACTTGTCCATTGCTTTGATTTCTTCAACACGGTCAGTAATTCTCTTAAGTTGAATTTTCTGCTCGGCAGTCATTTCAGTTTTAACTTTATCGTTCTTTTCTGCTGCGTTAACTGTGTTTGCGCTGATTGCTAATGTGAAAATTAGCACTAAAGAGTAAATTACTTTTTTCATATTCTTTTATGTTTAAGTCTAACAATGAATAAATAACAAAAAACCTACCAAAAATCAATTTGGTAGGTTTTCTAAGTTTAAATCAGGTTTGTTATGCCCGACTGTATACTGTTCTGGTCAGAATTAAATCCCTTTGATCTCAAAAACTACATTCATGATGTAATTTAACTTGATTTTTTTAAAGTCAATTTCCGGAGCGCTGCCGACAGCATCAGCACTTTCTGCTTTCATCATCATCACATTTGCGCGGTACATCGGCTGTGGATAAGATTCATTATTGATTTCCTGAATATCTATCGCACTGCCTAATTTATCTCCCAAAGCCTGGACCAGGTAAGTCGCTTTTTCTTTTGCAGCTTGTAAAGCTTTAATTTTAAGTTCTTTTTTCAGCCCTTCAATTTTTGAGTAATCGTAACTCTCTATATTGGTAGAAGCAATACCTTTAGCATCAACCTCTCCAATAATTGCGTTCCATTTGTTCAGGTCAGCAACTTTAAGGCGGTACTGTTTACTTGCCAAAAAGTCCGGGTTTTTCTTTTTCTCGGTCGCCCATGAATAGCTGGACAAGTTGTTGATCGTCAAACTTTCTTTATCCAATCCTGCATGTTGCACTGCACTGAACAGTTGATTCTCAAGTGTAGTGATGTCAACTTTTTTCTTTGTGTTGTTGTCTTTAAAATATTCTTTTAAAGAAATGCTGATATAAATGATATCAGGAGTCACTTCAGTTTCAGCAGAACCACTAACGCTGATTTTTTTTCTTAAATCAACTTGTTGGGCCATTGCGCTAACACTTAATAAGGCGGCGAAGGCAAGGGTGAATAGCTTTTTCATAATTTCTAATTTTTCAATTGTGTATTTGATAGATAGATGTAATTATCATACCAATTCCACAAGGTCATTATAAATTAATCCTCAACAATCTCATTATTAGGACCAATTTCTTCTTTTAGCTCTTCTTTGAAATAAGTTTTCTGGAAGATGAGAATGATAATGACACCTACTGAAATGGCAGCGTCTGCAATATTAAACACCGGCCTGAAGAATATGAAATCCTCCCCGCCCCATATAGGTACCCATGCGGGAAAATTACCCTGGAGTATGGGAAAGTAGAACATGTCGACGACCCTGCCATGAAATAAGCCGGCATAGCCGTAAATTACCCCGTACAATACAGAATCAATAATGTTCCCCAAAGCCCCTGCAAATATCAGGGCCACGTTTAAAATCAGGCCCCTATGGTATTTATGTTTGATGAGGTAATGTAAACCATATCCTATCCCAGCTACTGCGATTATTCTGAAAAGAGAAAGTGCCAGTTTACCGAATTCCCCTCCAAACTCAAGTCCGAAAGCCATTCCATTATTTTCAGTGAAGTGGATAATGAACCAGTTGCCGATAATTTTAAACTCCTGTCCCAAGAACATATTTGTCTTGATCCATGTTTTTAAGACCTGGTCGGCAAGTAATACAAGGAAAATAATCAATAAAGGTTTAGTATAGCCTTTCATTACGACTGCTTCAGTTTAGCTTCCATGCTCAAAGTCGCATGCGGTACAGCACGTAGACGTTCTTTTTGGATCAATTTGCCAGTTTCCCTGCAAATGCCGTAGGTCTTGTTTTCAATTCTAACCAATGCAGCTTCCAGGTTATCAATAAACTTTTTCTGACGGGCGGCTAATTGATTTAACTGTTCTTTTTCCATTGTAGCAGAGCCATCTTCAAGCGTTTTGTAAGCACCTGAAGTATCTTCAGTACCGTTAGAATTTGGACTGCTTAATGAGCTCGTTAAATCAAGAAACTCTTCTCTTGCCATCCTTAGTTTTTCCTGGATCAATTCTTTGAACTCCTGAAGCTCGCTATCAGAGTACCTTGTTTTTTCTTTTTCCATAATAATTATTGTTGTGCAATCAAAATTTGTAGTTCAACATCATCGATTACTATTTTGTTTCCGTTGTCTAAAGTTTCGGTTAACTTAATATCATCTGCTAAAATTTCCGAGCAAATGTATGTTTTATTCTGAGCTACAGCGCCAGCGATCAGGTTATGGTTTTGTAAAGTAACACTAATTCTGTCGGTCACCTCAAAGTTCAGTTCTTTTCTTAAATTCTGAATTCTGTTGATCAGTTCCCTTGATAATCCTTCCTGTTTCAGTTCTTCAGTGATGGTCACATCGAGTGCTACAGTTAGGTTGCCCATGTTAGTAACCTGCCATCCGGGAATATCTTCAGCCATGATCTCCACATCGCCAGACAATATCGTGTATTTACCCTCAAGAATTGAAATTTCCCCCGCCTTTTCAAGGCTTTCGATATCATCCTGATTGAACGCTGTTATTGCCTGCGCAACTGCTTTCATATCCTTACCCGCTTTCTGCCCCAGTGCTTTGAAATTAGGTTTTATTTTTTTGGTAATAAAGCCTGCAGTATCTGTGATGTACTCAATATCCTTAATATTGGTTTCCGATAAGATCAGTTCTTTGACGAGGTCTACCCTTGCCGCAAATTTGCTGTCCAGCACAGGAATCAGGATTTTTGCAAGGGGCTGACGCACATTAATACTGGTTTTTTTACGCAGCGAAAGCACCATAGAGGAGATGTCCTGGGCCAGACGCATACGTTCGTTCAGTTCAGCATCAATTAAAGTCGCATCAGCTTCCTCAAGGAGTGTAAGGTGTACTGATTCGAACTGGTTATTTGCATCTCCCGCAGTCAGGTTCTGGAAAAGCCAGTCTGCAAAGAAGGGAGCTATTGGCGACATCAGTTGTGAGATGCTTGTTAAGCAGGTATAAAGGGTTTCATAAGCGGCCTTTTTATCGGCTGTCATTTCTCCTTTCCAGAAGCGTCTGCGTGAGAGCCTGATGTACCAGTTACTCAGGTGTTCGTCTACAAACGACTGTATAGACCTGGCAGCTTTCGTTGGCTCATAAGCAGCATAGCTTTCATCCACCTCCGATACGAGGTTCTGTAGCAGCGATAGAATCCATCTGTCCAGTTCACTACGTTCAGCAACAGGAGTGAGGTTATTATGGTCTATCTCAAATTTGTCGATGTTTGCATACAGGGCAAAAAAAGCATAAGTATTGTATAGTGTACCGAAGAACTTGCGACGAACCTCTGCAATACCTTCAATGTCGAACTTCAGGTTATCCCATGGATTGGCGTTGGAGATCATGTACCAGCGAGTTGCATCAGCTCCGTATTCTTCCAGGGTTTTGAATGGGTCGGTTGCGTTGCCGAGGCGTTTGGACATTTTCTGCCCGTTTTTATCCAGTACAAGACCATTAGATACTACGTTTTTATAAGCGACCTTATCAAATACCAGTGTACCTATTGCATGTAAAGTGTAAAACCAACCACGAGTCTGATCTACACCCTCGGCGATGAAATCAGCAGGGAAATCCTGATCATTGTCTATCTTATCTTTGTTCTCAAATGGATAGTGCCATTGTGCATAAGGCATTGCTCCAGAGTCGAACCAAACGTCGATGAGGTCGGTTTCGCGCTTCATCGGTTTACCAGATGCTGAAACCAAGACAATTTCATCTACCACATTTTTGTGCAGATCTACGAGGTCATAGTTTTCCTCGCTCATGTTGCCCAATTCAAATCCCTTAAACGGATTCTCATTCATGAAGCCGGCAGTTATGGCTTTTTCTATGCCGTTATACAATTCTTCAACAGATCCAATGAGGACTTCCTCTTTCTTATCTTCCGTTCTCCAGATCGGAAGTGGTATGCCCCAATAGCGTGAACGGGATAGATTCCAGTCGTTGGCATTTTTCAGCCAGTTGCCAAAACGGCCCTCGCCTGTAGCCTTTGGCTTCCAGTTGATGGTCTCGTTCAGTTCAAACATCCTGTCTTTTATATCTGTTACTTTAATGAACCAGGAATCCAGCGGATAATACAATAGCGGTTCGTCAGTTCTCCAGCTGTGCGGGTAACTGTGGACATATTTTTCGACCTTAAATGCTTTGTTTTCTTCTTTCAGACGAATAGCAATCTCAACATCTACAGATTTCTCAGGTGCCTCATTTGCCTCATAATATTCGTTTTTTACATATTTTCCGGCCAGATCAGCCATATGTGACGTGAATTTCCCCTGCAAATCTACCAAGGGCACAAGATTGCCGTTGTCATCAAGCACCAACATCGGAGGTACCTCCGGTACGGCTTCTTTAGCCACTTTAGCATCATCTGCGCCAAAAGTAGGAGCAGTATGTACAATACCTGTTCCGTCTTCTGTAGTTACAAAATCTCCGGAAATCACCCTGAAGGCATGCTCTGGATTCTGGTAAGGCAAGGTATAAGCTAACAGCTGTTCGTATCTGATACCTACGAGATCTGTACCTTTACATTCCGCTAAAATCTGGTAAGGAATTTTTTTATCACCAGAATTAAAATTGTCGAAATCTGTTGCTTCAGTACTTTCAAAATATATTTTACTAAACTGTTTACCTACCAGGTTCTTTGCAAGGATAACATTTACCGGAAGGAAAGTATATTGATTAAAAGTTTTAACCAGTACGTATTCTATTTTTGGACCTACCGTTAACGCTGTGTTGGAAGGCAGGGTCCAGGGCGTTGTTGTCCAGGCCAAAATGTGAATGGCTCCAAAACCCTGCAGGAAGGCTGGCAAAGTTTCGGTCAGTGCCAGGAACTGAGCAACAATTGTGGTGTCTGTTACATCACGATAAGCACCAGGTTGGTTGACTTCATGCGAGCTTAAGCCTGTTCCGGCTTTTGGAGAGTAAGGTTGTATGGTATATCCTTTATATAGCAAGCCTTTATCGTAGATTTGCTTGAGCAGCCACCATACCGACTCCATGTATTTAGATTTGTAGGTAATGTATGGATCGTCCATATCTACCCAGTAGCCCATTTTTTCTGTCAGGTCGTTCCACACGTCGGTATAGCGCATGACAGTTCTTTTACAGGCCTCATTATATTCTTCAATTGAAATTGACCTGCCGATATCTTCTTTGGTGATTCCCAATTCTTTTTCCGTACCTAATTCGACCGGAAGCCCATGGGTATCCCAGCCAGCTTTTCTTTTTACCTGAAATCCTTTAATTGTTTTATAGCGACAAAAAATATCTTTGATAGCCCTTGCCATTACGTGATGAATACCAGGCATTCCGTTTGCAGAAGGCGGACCTTCATAAAAAGTAAAAGGGTTTGATTGCGAGCGTGTGGAAATGCTTTTGTCAAAGATCTTCTCCGACTTCCAAAACTCAAGTATTTCTTTCCCTATTTTAGCTAGTTCTAACTGTTTAAATTCCCTATACATCAATCAAGTATCTCCAAAAATTAAGGATGCAAAGTTAAGAGATTAGAATGATAAATTGAAGCGTTGTGTATGATTACCTTTAAACAGCTTTTAGCTTGATCCCTTTGATATCCCACATGGCGGTCCAGTTGATGCCATCTTTAGTGCTTTCCCATTTCTGAACAAATTGTGTCCCATCTTCGGTAAATTCGATATGGACACGTTCCTTTTCACCTGAAAAAGTCCAGGTTTGATCATCAGACCGGATGGTATAACTTCGGGTAAACACCTTATATTCATCATTATCCCTGGAAAAAGCATGATGAGAGCATTCTATGCCGATAAGTCCTGTTCCTTTCTGGATGAGGTCATTTATATTTTTGCTCCAGTTATTTACCAGTACAGGAGCACCAGGCAGCCATTCGTATGTTTCTTCTCCCTCAATTTCAACTCTTTGTTCAATAGCCCTGAAATCTTGACCGGTAACTTTCCAGCGCCCTAAAAAAGCGGATAACTTTTCCGTTTCTTCCTCTGATGATGACATCATTAACTAATTCTTTACGTTATTTACATTTTTGCAGCAATAAACGTAATAGAATTCTATTTGGTTTTGTGTGTAAAGCTATTAATCTGTATTGTTATTTGCGGACAAGCGCAATTCTATCTGTAAGAAATAGTCAAAGACATTTACATGTGAGAAACATACTGTTTGGTTTTCAGAAAAATCTGGCTGACAATTATTCTCCAATAAAATTCCATCCGAAAGGAGTTCCATATAAGCATTCTTAAAGGCCGAAAGATCGGTGATCAATAGTTCTTTGGATGTACACATGCCATTTTTTCCGAAATCTGTAAGGTGAATGATCTTTCTTAGAAATTGGATTTTTTCGGTGTAATAATTAGACCGGTAAATTTTATCTCTAACGTACTGAGCAGTAAGATCCCTGGTAGTAATTTCCGGGCGTATGTTAAGGTACGATTTTTCTTCTAAGATCTGATAGTAAAGGCTAAGGTGCAGAGGGATTCTGAGGTGATGCAGCAGTTCCTCATCCGCTATTTTACGGTCATCAATTTGCCTAAGAATCTTCGTCACTTCATTTGAACTGAGCTTGGGTACATTGGAAAAAGCCTTGTAATCGTAATTCCTTCCTTGAAACCATTTATTTTTTAAGAAGCCTGACTTGCGGATCAGCATATCGTACTTCCTCCAGGTATTGCTGCGCATGCTCAAGAGCAACTTGATACTTTTACTATCTGCTAAATCGTGTATAAATTGGAAAATGCTTTCAAGAAGTTGCTGTCTGAAGCTGTTTTTGAGTTCAAGTTCACAAAAGCCGTCAACAAAAATAGTCAGGCCTTTTCCAGTCTGCTCATAGTTGAGGTCAGCATATTGTATCAAACTTTCATTAGGATGTATACCAAGTAACGATTTTAGCTGTTCCTCAAAATTTACTTCTTCAGCATTTTTCTCAAACAGACTTCTGGCGGTGATGAATAGTAGTGTCGTGTTATATTGATCCGGAATCTGGTTCCTCTGTAAATTTTCCGCCAGGTGGTTTAACAAAATGCTTCTTCCATATCCCGGAGGTGATGTTAAGCAGGTGAAGCTACAATCACTATGGTAAAATTCTTCGAAATATGATATTGAAAAATCCCTGCTGATTGTCATTTGAAAAGGGATTTCCGCCCTGTTCTTTATATTATTGATTGTATTTGTGGTAATAGAAGATGCTTTGAGATCGATATCTTGCCATCCATCATAAACAGTATGTCCAGGATGCTTGTCTACATATTCTGCAAGTGCAGCCAATGTGAATTTAGAGAAATTATGCTGAGAATTGGCAAAGCCAAAGATGCGTTTAATGGTCGTCTCGCTCAAGGTTCTGTGCAAGGTTTGACTGATTTCAAGTGAAATCCTTTTACAGTCAGCAGGAGTGATCGATTGAATGCAGGTCTTCGAAAGAACTAAACTTCTCAGTTCATTGAGTATAGATGCGTCATCCATAAGGCATTATATTTAGCGTTCAGCTTGAATATACGAAATACGTTGTTTGACGGATTTGCCTGATACAAAATAAATGCAACTATTTTAGTAAAACTAACTGGTTTGATATTTGTTGATAGCTTAATAAATTAATCTAAGGGTTTAGTAATGATCAGGATCTTAAAACTTCAGAAAGCTATAATAGCCGCTGTACTAGGTATACTGGCATTAATTGCCTATATAATCATGATAGGTCAGGACGTGGATTCTGCGAATTACATGCTTTCTATATCAGGTATTTTATTTATGGCCGGTGCGCTGATGTTTCTTTATCCAATCCTTTTTTCGAAAAAGGATAAAGAAGGTCAGGTCGAACTCGACCCTGAAAAACAGGAAGAAACACCTGGTTCCCAGTCTTAAAGTAAGCCACCCATATAAGGATCTGTTATCGCATCCTTACCTGTTTCCACGTGACCAGCGTATTGCCGTGTATAGTGCGTATTTCCTGCTATACTGAGGGTGATGTCGTACCAGCCGACACTCTCCTGAAGATTGATCACAATGCTTGTTTTTTGTCCGGCTTTTAACCTGATGTTTTTCTGTGCGCTCTTATAAGCATTATCGGTTAGCAGAATCTGAAGTGCTACTTTTTCTGCGTTTTCGATTGTCAGCACCACATTTCCAGTCGGCTTTTTACTTAAAAACCCTTTCGATTCATACCTGCAGTTCACTTTTAATTTAGGATCATTGACACTACCGTTAAACTCACGGTAAAAGCCATTCGGTCCGCTGAGGCATAAATTGTATTTTCCGTTGTCAAAATCCGCCAAGTTTAGCAGGTCTGAAATCTGATCACCGAAGCGGAGTGCATAGGCCCAGGTTTTACCGGATTTTCCTTGATAATTCGATTTGGTATACATGCTAAATGGTGCGCCGCTGGGTGTTACATACTTCATCAGTCCGGTATTACCAACCTCCAGTTGCAGCTTGATGATACCTGGATTTTCATCCAGTTCAGCTTCCGCATAAAGCTGGTAAGGAAGCGGACACGCTTTACTGGTGCCTTTTTCCTGTACTGCCGCAAGAGATGAGGAATTGGACGAAAAAGGAAGGTATTTATTGATTTTTTCTATTTCTGTTGCTAGTAGTGCATCAGGTTTTTCCTGCGGCGGCTTGTTTCTGGCGTTTTGTATATTAATGATGGTCGCCTCTTTTTCCAATAGGGTTGGTTTTACATCCGGGCTGGAATTCGCCGGTCTGAAAACAGAACTCAGATCACCACATATAGCGCGTCGCCAACTGCTGATCTGACTACTTTTGATCTGCTTTCCTGTCTTTCTGCTCAGGAAATTCTCGAGGAACATTAATGAAGAGGTATGGTCAAATACCTGGGAATTTACATAGCCGCCTTTGCTCCATGGAGAGGCGACGATCATAGGCACACGATAACCCAGGCCGATAGGACTGTCTTTCTTTAACTCATAATCCGAAGCAATATCGATGCCTTTGGATACCTTCCCCGATGTCGGGTCGTTTGGCTTGGGTACTACATATGGAGGGATATGATCAAAATATCCGTCATTTTCATCATATGTAAGAATAAATATTGTTTTTTTCCAGACTTCCGGGTTTTTGGTCAGAATTTCCATTGCTTCTGATACATACCATGTACCATATAATGGTGAACTCGTATGGTCTGAAAATCTTTGCGGAGCTACCAACCAGGAGACTGCAGGTAAATTTCCTGAATCTACATCTTTGCGGAACTGGTGGAAAATGTCGTTCCTGGGAACATTTATACGCTGCGATTTTCCCTGATCATCTAAAAAGCTGAAGGCAGCAAGTTCCAGGTAATTAAATGGTGCATTAATATTGCTGGCAAAGGCCTTATCTATCAGGTTCTTTTCGCGATCCGTTAGCTTATTGTATTTTTCAGTAACTTCTGCTGCCGTCAGTTTTGTTTTACCAGTGATGTCCCCATTTTTCCTGAAGTAGGCGGAGAGACGAACATTATAACGTTTTACGTACTCAATTGCATTATCGCCGTAATTTCCGAGCCAGTCATCTACTTCCTCCCCTTGTAGATCTGCAGTCCATATTTCGTTCTGATAGATTTTCCAGTCGACGCCATTGTCTTCCAGCAGTTCCGGAAAAGTTTGCCAGTCTACATAGGCATGTTCCCTTGACTCAGCCTGTGCATTATTCACAGCTGCCACTGATGTGCCGTTTAGTTCCGGTCGGATGTTTCCTGTCCAGAAGAAGAGCCTGTTAGGGGTGGTTCCAGTTAATGAAGAACAGAAATTGTGGTCACATATGGTGAAGGCGTCGGCCATTGCATAGTAGAAGGGAATGTCGTTTCTGTCGTAATAACCCAGGCACATGAGGGATTTTACAGGTATCCATTTATCGTATTTACCGGCATTTCGTGCAGCAACCTGGTCCGACCAGGAATGGGGGAGTCCACCCTGCCATGTTATTTTGGTTTTGTTTATGTCTACATGAAAAGGGGCATAAGTCTTGCCTTCATTATCTTTCTGCAACCATACTTTATCCTGGTCCGGCAGGGTAAAAGTCCGCGGGTCGTTGAAACCACGGACTCCTTTGAGTTTGCCAAACATATGGTCAAAAGAACGGTTTTCCTGCATCAGAAAAACAATATGCTCGGCGTCATAAAAGGTTGTTCCGGGGTCAGCCTCAATGGCCATTGCCTGCTGAATGGACATGGGAACCACGTTTGGAAATGATGCCGCAGCTGATAGCAGCGCAGCTTTTTTAATAAAGTCTCTTCTGGAGTCCATATTTGGTTTATTGTGTGTAAACCAAATGTATACAGTTAAACTAATTATTCAAAGCTTTCCAGATCAAGTTGAAAATTTCATTTGCTTCCAGGTTTTTATTATTCAAGCCAGGTTCAGTAATCAACACCGGATGAAAATCCTGATTTGTGCCCGTCTGGCCATGTGAGCCTTTGACAAGAGTGGCATCTAGTGGGATGACATCCATCACATAACGAAACCCAGCCTTTTTCCTAAGCAGTTTATAGGCAGCGCGGGGTTTGGAAGACATAAACATTTCCACCGGATCATAACCAGGTTTCTTATGGATATCTACGCACCTGGCATAGTCCGGAGCTTTCTCATCATCCAGCCAGAAATAATAAGTGAACCAGCTTTCCTGTGTTGCGGTGACGACAAAATCACCTGCTCTTTGATGATCAATATGGTGTTCTTTTTTACCTTTTTCATCAAGTACCAGGGCAATTCCGGGTGTATTTTCTAATATTTCCCTTACCTGCGCGGTAACAGAAGGATCGTTGATGTAGACGTGTGCAATTTGATGATCTGCCACTACAAAAGCCTTAGATGCACCGGCATCCAGTAATTCGAGTCCTCTTTCTACACGGATCTGCAACAGGCCATGCGTTCTGAAGATGCGGTTCAGGTGCACAGGATTGCTTACTGGTGTTATGCCGTATTCAGAAAGGATAATGATGTTCGCATTTTTCTTTTCGTAAAAGTCGACCAGATCTTTGATAACTACGTCTATCTCTTCCAGATCCTTACCGATTTTTGAAAAGTCGTTTCCGAATTTTTGCAGGCAGTAATCCAGGTGGGGCAGGTAAACGAGTGTTAGTGTCGGATCATAAAGCGCATCAGTGATCATACTTGCATCAGCAATCCAGCGACTTGATTTAATGTTTGCTCCCGGTCCCCAGAACTGGAATAAAGGAAAAGTACCGAGTTTTTCCTGTAACGTATCCCTTAATGCCGCAGGTTCGGAGTAGCAGTCGGGCATTTTTCTGCCATCGGCCAGGTAATTTGGCCTCGGCGTAGCAGAAAAATCCGCATTGGAATACATATTATACCACCAGAACATGTTAGAACAGGTGAAATCAGGATCTTCTCTTTTTGCCCTGTCCCAGATTTTATCGGCTAGAACCAATTTATTAGACTGTTTCCAGAATTTGATCTCTGCGTCAGTATGGTCATACCAACCATTGCCCACAATCCCGTGTTCTGATGGCCATTTTCCAGTGAGGTAAGTAGATTGAACTGCAGTAGTTACAGCTGGCAACATCGGAGCGATAGCGGCAAGGTTTTTTTCTTTAATGTATTTTTCAAGAAAGGGAGTATGCTTTCCGATCAGGTTTGAGGATAAGCCAACAACGTCTATAACTACTGTCTTCTTCATGTTTATTCTACTTATGCTAATGTTCTAATCACCCAATTCAGTTCATTGCTGATGGATTGAGCTATCGGTAATTTCAATTGTTCAGGAAGCACTTCCCAGGTATATGTTTCCACTTCCAGGTGTTGGGTAAAAGGCTGGCTTTTTTGCAGACTGAGTACCGTCTCTATATCAGATTGTGTGGATGCTAAAGTGCCGATCTCCAGTACAGAAATAGGCACGTGAAAATGCGCCCGCCATTCTGCCGCATCTTCATTCTCAAAATCTGCCAATGCTTCGGGCAGGTCCGGATATCTTAATAATTTCCCGTCTTTCTTCAATGCGACGACCTGATGCAGGTAGGTCTTTTCATTAAATTGCTCAAATGCGGCCCTGACTGCTTCCTTTTCTTCAGCAGGCCTTGCCATATTTGCTTTAAGTGCAGCACTGATCTGGATTTTACCGACATTGATGCCTTTTGAGGCAAGTTCATCCAGAACTTCCTTATGATCCTCATACCCAATAGCAAAATGACACACATCATAACATAAGGAAAGGTGCTGTTGCAATAGTTGCTTTGCTTCATCTTCGGAGACACTGAAAGTGCTCAGGATCTCAGGAATCCCGATGCGCAGCAATGTTCCTTCAAACCAATCTATAAATTCGCGTCCTGTTTCCAGTATTCCATCAGGTTCCGGCTCTATGTCCAGGTGCATGACAGTTCCTGTATCCCGATAGATTTGAATGAGGGTTTTGACGACTTCAATTACGTTGCGGGTAGCAATATCAGTTGCAGTATTTAGTTCTTCAGGTGTTTTAAACCAGTGCCTGTAACTCAAAGGAGAGGTAGAGATTCCTCCGTCCATGCCTTCTGGTAACAGTTGCTGTAAGATTTTAAAAATCCTGATGGTATAGTTTTTACGATTTTCGGTCGTCCAGTCTGGAGCATGGACATCTTCCTTTACAACAGTTCGGTGAAATTCACCATAAGGGAAGCCGTTCATCGTAAATACATAAGCATCTTTTTCCTTTAGCCATTGTTTGAAAATACCTAAAGAATCTTCATTTGCCAATTCGAGGCTGGCCTCGTTGGATAGTCTTAAACCCAGTCCCAATGGCTGTTCTGCCGCTACGTCCCGTTTAATGATTGGGAAGTTCAGTTTTAGCGCTTCAAAATCTTCTTTCCAGTTTTTACCGGGGTGGATATTCGTGCAGTAGGTTAAATGTCCGGTTTCGAGTTTCATACTAATTTTTTACTTGATCTGCCTGAGTAAATGTATTTACATACTCACTTGCCTTGATCAGCACTTGCTGATCCATCTCATTTACTTCTTTACCTGTGCCTATTGCTGTGAGCAGGGTAATGGTGAGTATGCCACCAAGATGCTCCTGGAATTCTGCAAGACCCAACAAGATCGGAGATTTCTGGTCTTTGATCTGAATATGAGGATTTGAGATGTCATATCCCAGTTTTACCAGGACATTCAAAATCCGCAGCAGTTCAGTTTCCCCGAGCATGCCTTTGAGGAAAGAGTAGGTAGTATCCAGGGCAATGCCCATCGCTACGGCTTCACCGTGCAAGACCTCAAAATTGCTCAATTGCTCCAGCTTATGTGCCGCCCAATGTCCAAAGTCCAGTGGTCGTGCTGAGCCACTTTCAAAGGGGTCATCCCCGGCGATATGGTTTAAATGCAGCTGTGCACACAATTTGATAAGGTAATTCATGCTTTCCCTATCCCGTGCTACGAGTTTGTCGACATGCCCTTCTATCCAGTAAAAGAACTCAGGGTTTTTGATTAAAGCGACCTTTATCGCTTCAGAGATACCAGAACGATAATCCCTGTCAGTCAATGACTCCAGGAATGCATCATCATTAAATACCGCATTTGGTGGAGCAAAAGTGCCCAGGAAATTTTTCTTGCCTCTGTAATTGATGCCATTTTTTACACCGACACCAGAATCATTTTGAGACAGTACGGTAGTTGGGATCCTGATGTGCTTAATTCCACGGTGTGAGACTGCAGCGGCGTAACCCACGAGATCCAGCACTGCACCACCACCGATGGCGGCAATATAGGAGTGCCTGTCGATGCCGTATTGATTTACGGCTTCGACGATCTGATCAAATAGTTTTATGTCATTTTTAGCGGCTTCACCACCTGGGATCACCATGATGTCCTGCACCAATTTCATTTCCTGGTGCTGCTCAAAATAAGCTTTTATATTGGCCGATAGTTCCGGATGAGCTTCAGCGACACCCTGATCTATTACAAAGAATATTTTGCGTACCGATAGGGCAGTATGTTTTTTAAAAAAATCTGCCAGGGTAGTATTGTTGATGTCGAATAGTGAGGAGGTAAAAAAGATCTTGTATTCAAATTTTACACTAAACGATTGTTCTAGATAACTCATAATATTAAATGCTCAGCTAAGTAACGGCAAAGGCCTTACTCAGCAGTATAGAAACTGGTAATAAAATAACGATAAAGATGGCAACCTGCCATACGCCAAATGCACTCGCCCATGCTGCATTCATTAGGATCAATGCAATCACTCCTGCCTTTACTGCCTTGCCTATGTTTGGGCCTATTGGATTTTTAATGGCTTTTGATAATGGTAAAAATATCATTAGTCCAAAAGGAAGGATGAAAATCAGAGAGATCAATAGATTGCCTTTGATCTGAGCTAGAGCGAGGATACAGCTGATCACGATCAGGTAGAGCAGTCCGCCGAAATACAGCATTTTTTTACTTCCGCCGTGTACTTCTCCTCTGCTGATCATCGTGATAGAGGCGATGTATACGATTGGCACAATTGCCAGAAACCACCAGTTCATCACTTCCGAGTTGAGAATGCTGACGCCAAGTAAAAGGTTTAGCCCCCTGCATAATCCCATGTTTAAAGGGCCGAAAAAGGCATGGTGCTTCAGTATTTTATCGTAGACCAGGCAGCAGATCATGATGGTTGCTGCGAGGTACTGGGCCTCTTTGCTGTATAATCCTGCAGCAAAAATCCCGATAAAGAAGAAAATCCCACCAAAAATAGTAGCAGCTTTTTTAGAAATCAATCCGCTGGGTATAGGGCGCTCGGGTCTTTCCTTAGCATCCAGTTCAGCATCAAATACGTCGTTGAGTATAATCCCGCCGCTATATAAACCAATGGTTGAAATCACCAGCAGCAGTACAGGGATAAAGTAGTTTGGCTGATATTGAATGTGACCACTAAAATAATCTTCAGCAGCGAAAAAATATCCTGCAATGGCCATTCCCGCCAGTACATCAGCGACTGCAGTGACTACATTTGCCGGCCTCATCAGCCTTAGATATCCAATTAATTTCTTCACGATCAGGAAATAATGATGGAATTTTTGTCTATTCTTGGTTGTTGCCCACCACGAAGGATGGAGTTACTCTCAAATTTTTGACTCTGATCAATATTTTTAACAGTGATAAAATCTGCTTCATTGATTTGACCACTTTGTCCGAAAGCTGTAATTGCATTGCGGTAGGTAGCCAGTTCGATGTCTTTCAGACTGATGCCGGACTGTTTCATTAATGCAGCAGTTTTAGGAATTGCCAGCGGATCGCTAATGCCCCAGTCGGCCGCAGAATTGATCATGATCCTTTCTGCACCATACTGTTTTACTACTTCTACCATCCGCTCATTTCCCATTTTTGTAAAAGGATAAATGGTAAATGCTGCCCAGAAACCTCTGTCCAGTACTTCTTTTACAGTTTCTTCATTGTTATGATCGATGATCACCATATGTGGAGCCAGTCCCTGTTCTATGGCGATATCCATACTGCGTTGGGTGCCTTTTTTCTTGTCGCGGTGTGGCGTATGCACCTGTACAGGCAGTCCTCCCTCCAGGGCAAGGTCGAGCTGTTGGCGATAGTATTTTTCTTCAGCGGCGGTCTGATCATCAAAACCGATCTCTCCGATGCCAACTACACCTTCTTTAAAGATGAATTGTGGCAGGATTTCCATCACCTGCTCGGCCAGTTTTTCATTGTTTGCTTCACGCGAGTTCAGACCAATGGTGCAGTAATGCTTGATGCCGAACTGAGAAGACCTGAATCTTTCCCATCCGATCAGGCTGCTATAATAATCGGTAAAGCTATCTACCCCTGTACGTGGTTGTCCAAGCCAGAATGCAGGCTCTATTAATGCCACGATTCCTGCGTCAGCCATTGCCTGATAATCGTCAGTAGTACGGGAAGTCATATGTACATGCGGATCAAAAAACTTCATTCCGCTGATGTCATTCAAATCAAGAATCGTTTGAATTTTTTCTCCTTCGTTCCGTTCCTGGAAATTCTCGTTACAGCACATAATTCAGTGTTATATTTTTTCTTTTGTTTGTTCAATAAGTTGGTAAATCTCAGGAAGTACAGTTCGGTGTGCAGCTAATCGCTCCTGTACATAATCTTCCAGCGTTTCAGCAAGCGATTTGTTGACGGTCCTGTAATCCTATGATAAGATTAACATTTTTTTCTGTAAAGAATGCTTTTAAAACCAGTTGATTCCAGGAAGCTTCAGACAAATAGGCTGCAGGGTAGGGATTGTGGTACATGATCGCCTCTAAGACTGTTCCGATATTGCTGCGGATGCCCTCCTCGCACCTGGATACCCACAATTTCGGATAATGAAATATAGGCATTGCAGTATAAAGTGCGATCTGTTCATTCATTTCAGCTGCTGTAAACAAACCATTTATTTTTTTGAAATAAGTTTCCTCTTCAGTCGCCGGCACCTGCATTAGCAACCATACCCGGCAAAGAAGGTCCAGCGTCCATTTCTTCATCCCAAATCCAGGAAGGATAAGGTCGATTGCAGTTATTTCCTCATCATCAAAACTGAGGGGTGTTTTTGATGAGAACCTGGGCAAATGCGAAAATGCAAGGTTCAGCTGGATGCTCTTTTCCTCAGTTTTTACCAAAGCGACCTTTTCTTCCAACCATTTCAAAGCTTCGGCGCTAAGCCCTTTTTTGATGATGTTCAGGAAAAAATGATCTAACTTTTTTATTCCCTCTGTATCTATTGATCGCATGTTTTTATAAATTGATGGCCACAAAATAATTGATGGCAAGTGCCGCACTGATGATCAGTAAGCCGAAAAACTCCCTGGTTTTTTCGATATAGGGTTTTGTCGCCTGCATACTTTCCACCAAACTGGGTCTTCTATATTTAATGATCCAGTCCCGCACGCCATCTTTTGAAAAAAATAAAATGATTGCATAAATCAGATAGAAAGATATAGCTCCGAGATAGATATTCGGATAAAATTGATTAAAAATGGCAAATCCACAACAAATGGCAGCTACCATATAGATGGGTACCCATAACCAGGGATCGACGTCATTAAGGTTCAAATATGCGAATACGACGAACGAAATGCAAAACAGTGCGTTTAGAATGCTGAGTAGCAGAATCATGAATTTTAATTTGTGTGTGTTGAAATATATGCAAATAAACAGATAAATAACTCGATTTAGCAACAGCTAATGTAAAAATTGAATTATAGAGACATTGTGATTTGGATTTCGTATTTCCGTGATACAAATCATAATCTATGCGTGGAATTGTCTGATCTGCCTGCAAAAAAAAATGGGCTGACATTTTAATAATGCCAGCCCATTTTTATATCAGGTAGTTAATTATGCCTGTAGTCCGGGAACTTCCACTTCTTCGTTTACATCAGCAGCGTAGTCTACACCTGGTACTTCAAAACCAAACAGGTTAAAGAAGTCAGTTTTATAGCCTTCAAGATCACCGATAGCAGGTAAGGTTTCCGTTGTAGCCTCAGCCCATAATGCCGTTACTTCATTTTGTACATCCTCTCTCATCTCCCAATCGTCTACCCTGATCCTGCCTTTTTCATCGGTTTTAACACCTTCTGCAGCATAGAGGTTGTCTTTAAACAAACGGCTGATCTGCTCAATACATCCTTCATGAAGATCTTTAGCCTTCATAACCTTATATAGCAGAGAGATGTAAAGCGGAATTACAGGGATTGCGGAACTGGCCTGTGTTACCAGAGCTTTGTTTACAGAAACATAAGCCCTTCCGTTGATGTCTTTCAACTGATCAGCAATGGTAAATGCAGTTGCTTCCAGATGATCTTTAGCACGTCCGATGGTACCTTTACGATATACCGGTTCAGTCAGTTCAGGGCCGATATAAGAATAAGCTACTGTAGTTGCACCTTCAGCCAGCAAATTTTGCTCTTTTAGCGCAGTGATCCACATTTCCCAGTCCTCACCCCCCATCACCTGTATGGTATTCGCGATTTCTTCCTCGTTAGCAGGCTCAATAGAAACTGTTGAGACGATGCCTGTGTGAAAATCAACTGTTTTGTCGCTGAACGTACCTTCAATCGGTTTCAATACCGAATTGAATACTTGTCCGGTTGCAGGGTGTACCCTTTTAGGAGAAGCAAGGCTGTAAACTACGAGGTCTATCTGACCCAGATCGGCCTTGATCAGGTCGATTGTTTTTTGTTTGATTTCGTTCGAGAAGGCATCGCCATTAATGCTTTTCGCATATAATCCAGCTTCCCCAGCAAAATTTTCAAAAGCAGCGGTGTTGTACCACCCTGGTGAAGCCGGTTTACCCGGAGCAGAAGGTTTTTCAAAAAACACACCTATTGTAGACGCATTTGAACCAAATGCTGAAGTTATTCTTGAGGCTAACCCAAATCCTGTAGACGCGCCAATTACCAATACTTTCTTGGGGCCATCTGTCAATCCCTGGGATTTTACGTAGTTGATTTGTTTCAGTACATTTTGTGCACATCCTTCAGGATGTGATGTAAGGCAGATGAAACCACGTGTTCTAGGACTAATAATCATAAATCGTTTTGTTGTTTTACTATTAAAAATATGAAATAGAAATTCTAACAAATTTAGAATTTTTATTCGGAACTCATGCAGATATGATACAACGCTCGCCTGAAAGTTCCTGCATGCAAAGATCATTACTGATCGGTACGCTGATCTCCTCAATTTCCCTTTTGTAGTTGACTTTAATTTCTTTCCGCGATTTAGCCTCTATGAAACGTCTGATCTGTTCATTGTTTTCCAGGATCAATCCTGGTACCATTGCCGGGCGATTGTATTCATCGCGCGCCACCATAGTGAAATAACTGGTGTTCGTATGCTTGACCTTATTGGTTTTTACATTTTCTGAAATGACGCGGATGCCCACGACCAGGGAGGTTTTGCCTACGTAGTTAATGGAAGCCATCAGGGAGACCAGTTCGCCGACTTCCACCGGTTCCATGAAATCTACCGCATCTATCGAAGCGGTAACACAATAGTTCCCCGCATGCTTTGCCGCACATACATAGGCCACCTTATCCATAAGAGAAAGTAGTATCCCACCATGAATCTTGCCCCCAAAATTAGAATATGAGGGAATCATCAGCTCTGTAAGTACTGTCTGTGAAAAACTGACCGGCTTAAATGAATTTGTATCATGTGAAAGAGGAGTGTTCATTTATTTTGTTTTTTATAAACCTTGTAAATTCAATTAAATATAGTCGTATTTTGTAAAAAACACGGCGTAAAATCGACATGCGGAAATTGATAAAGAGTTTTGGCTATGCCTTTTCGGGCGTTGCATATGCATTTAAGACACAATTAAATTTTAAGATCCATAGCCTTGCACTGGTACTGGTTGGCCTGCTTGGTTGGTACGTAGATTTATCTGTACGGGATTGGGTGTGTATCATTATAGTCGCTGGTATTGTCATCATGGCCGAACTATTTAATACCTCTTTAGAGGTATTGGTGGACCTGGTTTCTCCTGACTATCATGAGAAAGCTAAGATTGTAAAGGATGTGTCTGCTGCTGCGGTTCTGCTGGCAGCGGTATTGGCCGTCGCCGTTGGTCTGATCATATTTATTCCAGAGTTAATTTAATCATGCTACACAAAACACGCGGTATCGTATTGAAGACAACGCTATATAGCGAAAGTAGCGTGGTGGTTCAGATCTTTACGGAGAAATTCGGTATTCAGTCTTATATGATCAATGGCGTAAGAAAGCCGAAGGCCAAGATCAGGATGAATATGCTCCAGCCACTTCACCTGGTTGATATGGTGGTATACCATAAAACAAATACCAGTATTCAGCGGATATCAGAGCTGCGGCCCTCACCGATTTTCAGTACTATCCCTTATGACATTGTGAAAAGTACAATGATCATCTTTCTCAACGAGGTTTTATATAAGAGTATCCGCCAGCAGACCACAGATGAATACCTGTTTGGCTTCATTTTCAGTGCGGTGTGCTGGCTGGATGAAAATAAGGAAATGAATGTCAATTTCCATCTTTCTTTTTTATTGAAACTCTCCCGGTTCCTGGGCTTCGCTCCGAGCACGCAGACCAATAGTGATCAGAGTTATTTTGATCTCCAGGAAGGTGAATTTAAATCGAGAACACCAGTTCACCCCCATTTTTTAGAGAAAAAAGAAGCCCTTTTGTTTATCGCTTTATTCGAAATCCCGTTCGAAAGGCTGGTTGAAGTCAGGATCGAGAATAGTGTAAGAAGGGTAATTCTGGACAAAATACTGACATATTATGCGCTGCATACCGCATCTTTTGGTGAAGTCAGGTCGCATCAGGTTTTAGAAGATGTACTTTCCTGATGAGATCTGACCTTAAGACATACTATTTCTGACTCCCTTTGCCCTTAAAGCTGGTAACGGAATTTCCATCATAACGATATACCCCGTCAAAAGCTCCAAACCAAATACTTCCATTGTGCGCTTCTAGAATACCGAAGATCATAGGTTTACTTGTTATTTCAGTCACAGTTGGCTTTTTCCCAGACAAAGCGTTTTGGTCATAACGGGAAAGCGCCCAAGCTGTGGTATTAGCGCTATTGCCAGAAGGCGTACTACTTGGGTTAGCGGAACTTTCCGAACTCGTCCATATATTACCTTTTTTATCTTCGTAGATATAACCAACAAACTTCCGGTTAAAATTGGTAAATGTATTGCCATCATAGCGCCAAAGACCATCAGCGCCGCCAAGCCAGATATTTCCTTTTTTATCTTTAATGATCGAACGAACATTCGTAAAAGGTTTTCCATCTTTATTGGTTATGGTAGCGAATGTCTTTCCATCATAAACGCGGGCATAGCCCCTTGTGCCAAACCAAAGTTTTCCTGTTTTGTCTTCAATAATCGCATTAACATCATTATGCATCCAATGAACTTCTGGAAGCGGATTTTGGTAAAATGAAACATGGACAGAATCAGTCTCATTAAGGGGAGGGGCTTCGTTTATTTTAAAATTCAGAAAGGATTTCCCATCGTAGCGACTTGCTCCGCCTTCAGTGCCAAACCAGATATTACCAATTTTATCTTCATAAATATTAGTAACCCGATCATTGGCAAGCCCATCCTTGCTTGTGAAATTACGAAAGGATATGCCATCGTAATAGTAAACACCTGAGCCAACAGAAGCGAACCAAAAATTTCCCCTTCTATCTTCTAAAACAGAAAAAAAGCGTGCCTGACTCACTTTGCTTGTAATATTGGTAAAAGATTTTCCGTCGTATTTGAAAATACCTTCCCATGAAGCAATCCAGATGTTGCCTTTTTTATCTTGCCTGATGGTACGAACGATACTGCCTGGCCCCTGGGAAGTGGATGCGTCTTTGGTGACAAGGGCATTCTGACCAGCTTTTTTTTGTTGGGCCTGTACGGGAAAATTGATTACTCCTGCCAGCATAATCATCAGGCTGTACAGAACATTTTTTTTACTTTTCATATCTTATCTAATTGATTCAGCGAAACTACTTTGATGTTTTTCGGCCTGAGAAATTTGGATTGTAAATAAAAATGTAAACTTTGTAAATAAAAAATTGACACTATGCATCTTAGTCGAAACCTACTCTCTGGAAGAGGCAAGTACCTATTCGGATTGATACTCATGTTTACGTCTGTAATTTGCGTAGCTTTCAGTATGCATGATAGTGACGACTTTGACTTCGCAAGAAGGGAAGTTTTACTGCGCCGGATCGGGCATGAACTACTTTTACAGTCGGGCGACAGTACATCAAGGGTACTACCGGTTAGAAAAATCGATGAAAATGAATACCAGATCAGGTTTGAGAATGAGCTTAGTTTTCAACCGGAATTCCTGGTGAATACTACCGGGAGATTGCTGGGCAAGGATCCACTCACACGCGATTATGTTGTCAATGTTCTGAACTGCGGCAACTCCAGTGTAGCCTATGGATACGCAATATCACAAAATAAAAAAGATGATATCGTAGCGTGTATGGGAAGAATGCAACCCAAAGCATGTTACGTAATCGATATTAAATTCAAACCTGCGGGAATAAAGACAACAAAAAGTGGATATCTTCTGGGCAGCCTGCCTTTTTTAGCATTTGTTGGTTTTATCTTTTTAAGATCAGTTATGCCAGGAAAGGCGTTACCTGAGGAAGCTAAGGATACGGGGGGCATTACTTTGGGCTCAGTTTTGTTTGATGCGAAGAATCGTAGACTTATCATAAATGAAAAGACAATAGATCTGACCGGAACGGAAACCCGTGTATTGCTCATTTTCGCACTTTCTCCAAATGAGACCGTAGAGAGAAGCCGACTGCAAAAAGAGATCTGGGAAGATGAAGGGGTTATTGTTGGCCGCAGTCTGGATATGTTTATATCAAAACTTAGGAAAAAACTGGAACTTGATCCGGATATCAAAATTGTTGTGATACGCGGCAAAGGATATAGGCTTGAAATTAACGCTTAGAAGCATCTATTCCTAATAAAAAACCCCTCATTACTTGCGTAAAAGGGGCTGTGGGAATTACTGGGTTCGAACCAGTGACCCCTACCTTGTCGAGGTAGTGCTCTAAACCAGCTGAGCTAAACTCCCTCAATAAAACAAAGCCTCTCAGGATTGCTGAAAGGCTCTTTGGTGGGAAATGAGGGGTTCGAACCCCCGACCCCCTCGGTGTAAACGAGGTGCTCTGAACCAGCTGAGCTAATTTCCCTTAAGGTTCTGCTTTTTATTTTAAAACAGCTAAGCTGCTGTTTGTGGTGGGAAATGAGGGGTTCGAACCCCCGACCCCCTCGGTGTAAACGAGGTGCTCTGAACCAGCTGAGCTAATTTCCCTTTTTCGCTTTCTCAAACGATCCCTTGCTGTTAGGGAGTGCAAATATACGCGTGGTAATTAGAATTGCAAATTATTTTTTAAAAAAAGTATCTTTGCCATAATTTTAAAAGAATGTCTGCAGAAAAAACAGCTTTACATCCCAGAAACAAACACCGATCCAGGTACGATTTCCCTCAGCTCATCCAATCACAGCCTGAATTAAAGGACTTTGTACGCCTGAATCCCTACGGAGATCAAAGCGTGGATTTTTCAGACCCAGCTGCAGTAAAATCCCTCAATAAAGCATTGCTCAAACACTTTTATGGTATAGCCCACTGGGATCTGCCGCCAGATTATCTGTGCCCGCCAATTCCCGGACGCGCAGATTATATCCATTACCTGGCCGATTTGCTGGCAATGACCAATAACGGAGTTATCCCCACAGGCAAAGGACTGAAGGGGCTCGACGTCGGCATAGGAGCCAATTGTGTTTATCCCCTCATCGGGCATCAGGAATATGGCTGGAGTTTTCTGGGGTCGGATATAGATTCCATGGCCATTAAATCAGCGAAAGCAATTGTTATGGCCAATCCTGAACTCAGGAATGCAATTGCCTGCAGGCAACAGCAAAACAAACAGCACATTTTTTAAGGCATTATAAAGCCTGGGGAATCCTATGATTTCACCATCTGTAATCCTCCCTTTCATGCTTCAGCAGAAGCTGCGCGAGCAGGCACAACCAGGAAGCTAAAAAATCTCGGTAAACAGAAAAGTAATGTTGTTACCCTTAACTTTGGAGGTAAAGACTCCGAGCTCTGGTATGAAGGAGGCGAAACTGCGTTCATCCGAAACATGATCATGGAAAGTAAAGACTATTCAAAACAGTGTCTTTGGTTTAGCACACTTGTCTCAAAGAGCGAGAACCTGCAATACATCATGACCATGCTCAATGCCGCTGTAAATCCTTTTGAAATCCGGACAGTCGAGATGTCGCAAGGGCAAAAAATCAGCAGGTTTGTAGCATGGACATTTTTTGACAGGCAGGGCCAGCAGGACTGGGCTGCAAAACGCTGGCTCAGGAAATAGGAAATTCCAGGTATATTGAAGGTTTTTTATTTTTAAAACTGGCAATCAGTTGCCCACTTTCATAGTGCTTAAAGTTGAGGATATCGCTCTCTTTAAACCGGTGCTTCACCATGAAATACAGGTGCAGGCATTTGATCCAATTAAGTGCCATAGCCTTGTCCTTCCAAATCGCAGGATAAACGTGAACCTCATTTTCGACTATCTTCAATAGATTTTTGGCCATTAATTCCTTCACATTCGCAATGATCTGTGCCCTCTGGGCAGCCAGGTTTGCGCTATTCTGTACTTTTTTCTTTGCATAGATCATGATGTTGCAAAAATACAAATATATGACGATGGCAACACAAACCTTTCCCTATTTCCAGCGTTTAATAAAATACAAGTTTAAACATATATTATAATGAAAAGTTTAGAAAATAAAGTAGCCATCGTTACCGGAGCGGGATCCGGGATTGGTAAAGCTGTAGCAATTACCTTTGCAATCGAGGGCGCGAAAGTAGTGGTTTCAGATATCAATGAAGCACACGGTAAAGAGGTAGTAGATCAGATTAAAAATAATGGTGGTGATGCAATCTTTATCAAAGCAGATACGTCCAGTGCAACTGAGAATGAATCCTTAGTGAAGGAAGCGGTAGCGCATTACGGTGCTTTACATATCACCGTAAATAATGCAGGTATAGGTGGAGAAGCAGCTCCGACAGGAGAATATGGGATAGAAAGTTGGAACAAAGTAATTGGTATCAACCTTTCTGGTGTATTTTATGGGCTAAGGTACCAGATCCCGGCTATTCTTACAAGCGGAGGCGGCAGTATCATCAACATGGCTTCCATCCTTGGCCAAGTGGGAACAAAAGGTTCTCCTGCATATGTCGCAGCTAAACATGGCGTAGTTGGCTTAACCAAGGCGGCGGCATTGGAATATGCAGATCAAAAAGTCCGCATCAACTCTGTTGGTCCCGGTTACATCAAAACGCCCTTGCTGGAAGAGCATTTAACTGAAGAACAAATGCAGGGCCTTGTAGCTTTACACCCTATGGGTCGCCTCGGTGAAGCCCAGGAGATTGCAGAATTAGTGCTTTGGCTGGCCTCCGACAAAGCTTCTTTTGTTACGGGTAATTATTATGCGGCAGATGGCGGATACCTTGCCCAATAGTTATTCTATAAGTAGTGGTTCATCGTCGTCATCATCCGTAAGGCTGAGCTGAATGGTGTCTGTACCTGGCAATTCCTTCTATGGATCCCCTGATATGGGCAGCATTCAGCATTACTTTTTCCAATTGTTTTTCCCTGGCCTTCCACATTTTTTCCATTGCATCGCGTTCGCGCTGAATGGATAATTTCATGCTCATAAAGCCTTCTCTGATCGCCTTCCATTGTTCGGAGAACTCATTACTGGTTAGGTAATCGTACAGCATGTGCATTTTGTCACCCCGGTTTTCCTGAGATTTTGCGGCGCTAAAGAGTTTGACGATCCCGTCGCGAAGTATGTAAGAAACGGCTTTTACTTCATCAAAAGAACAAATCCATACACCGTCTTTTTCTCCAAAACAATCCATACCCTTAGGGTAGGCCTGAGTTACGATAACAGCGACATCCACACCCATGCTGCGCATGTCTTTCTTCAGTTTCTCAATCCATTCCATTGAAAAATCCTTGGTTCGCTTGCTTTCATAAATGATTTTTCCGCAATCCTGGCCAAACTGGTTCCTGATGTGGTGTACGCAATCCGCTCCGCGTACGCCTTTGCCGACTTCTGTAATGAGATCAAAAGGAAATGCATTGCGCAGCAGTTCTTCCAGGATTAGTTCCTGAACTTCCCCTTGCAGCTGCATTGAGCCCTGTTCTGCTTTGCGCTTCATTTCCTCGGCTAATTTTTTCTGGTCATCCAGCTGTTTCTCCAGCTCTTTTACCCGCAGTTGATGCTCTGTTTCTTTGATGTTGTTTTTCTCCGCCTCTTGTTTGCGAATCTGTTCGGTCATCTCTGCCCGTTGTTCCTGTAGCTTGCGCTGCAATTGAAGCTCCAGTTCAGCTTCTTTATCTTTCATGGCCTGTTCCTTTTTTAGGAAGTCAAGTTCCTTTGCCCGGGCCAGTCTCAGTTTTTCTTCGTTGTCTTTTTGAGCATTGTCCAGCATCTGCAGCTTATTCTCGAAGTCTGTTGAGATGCTTTTGCGCAAGCTTTCCTCCAGTGTACGCTGCAGCTGTTTTTTCTCTTCCTGTAATTTCAGTTCATAGGCTGCGGCCTGTTGTTTTTGCTGCTGTTCGAACAAGCTTTCCTGCTGCTTTTGCTGAGCAGCAAATTCCAGTTGCTTTTTTGCGAATTCTTCCTCTTTCTGGCGGGTAAAAGAGAGCATTTTTTCCCTCAGGTCTTTTTTATACTCCTCAGCCATTACTTCCTCGATCGGGAAGGTGTGGGCACAATTGGGGCATTTTATTTCTGTTGACATAGATAAATTAAATTCTTTGTACAAATAAACTCTCTGCAAATTTCATAGACACACTCCTTGGTTCCCCCTGTTCAATCTGCAGGCTCAGTGAACCGTCAAATAAAACCACATCAATGACCTTAAGGCTGGTGCCTATCGTGATGTTCAGTTTTTCCAGGTATTGAAGGAATAGTGCAGAGGTGTCCTTTACAGCGGCAACTTTAGCAGTTTCTCCTATTTTAAGTTCTGAAAGCAAGGTCTTTGCTATTGCCGGCATTTCACCGTTTGCCTTGGGAATAGGATCTCCGTGAGGGTCAAACTCCGGGAAGTCCAGAAATTCTTCCAGTTTATCCACCAGCTTCGCCGACTGAATGTGCTCCAGTTGTTCAGCCACTTCATGTACTTCATCCCAACTAAAGTCCAGCTTTTCATATAAAAAGGTTTCCCAAAGCCTATGCTTTCTCAGTATGCTGATCCCACTTTTCCGGCCACTTTCTGTAAGTAGGATCTTTCCATATTTTTTATAGGTTACCAACTCCTTTTCCTTGAGCTTTTTGAGCATGTCGGTAGCTGTAGCCGGCTTTACACCCAAATATGCCGCCATTTCATTGGTGCCTGCCTCTGGTTTTTCCTCATTTTGAAAGCTGAGCTTCAACAAAGCTTTCAGGTAGTTTTCTTCTGTGTAGGATAGCATAATACAAAAATAGCTTTTATATAAATGAAATGGATAATAATAAATATCAAATTTAATTTGTTAGGTAAGTCTAACTTTAATAGTTTTGTGACGTTGTAACTGAAATTAGATAAATATAAACGATGAAAATCTATACGCTTATTCTACTATTGATGATCTGTAATGCTGCCGGGGCGCAACAGTCAAACCTAACCGGTGCTGTACTTTTCGAAGGACAGCCGGTTACCTCGGCAAGTATTACTTTTTTAAATACAAATATGGGTGGTAAGACGGATACTGCTGGCAGGTATCAGATTGAGCACATTCCTGCCGGGACTTACAGGGTGCAGGCTTCGGCAATTGGTTTCAGAAAGCTGATCAAGACCATTACACTCAAAGAAGGTGAGTCTCAAAGGCTGGATTTCGACATAACGAATCTGCAGAATGACTTGGATGAGGTGGTGGTGACGGGTACTTTAAAAGAAGTAAAACGATTGGAAAGCCCGGTTCCAGTGGAGGTCTATACGCCAGCTTTCTTCAGGAAAAACCCTACCCCCAGTATTTTTGAAGCATTGCAAAACGTGAACGGTGTAAGACCGCAGCTGAACTGCAATATCTGTAACACAGGTGATATCCATATCAATGGATTAGAGGGGCCTTATACCATGATCCTGATTGACGGGATGCCGATAGTTAGCAGCTTATCCAGTGTTTATGGGCTTTCTGGTATTCCCAACTCCCTGGTAGAGCAGATCGAAATTGTGAAGGGGCCCGCATCATCGTTGTATGGGAGTGAGGCAGTGGGAGGTCTCATTAATATCATTACAAAAAAGCCGGAGAATGCTGCATTGTTTTCCGCAGACGTTTTTGGCACAAGCTATCAGGAGTTCAACGCTGATCTGGGCTTTAAGTTCAAGGCGGGTAAAAAGGCAGATGTATTAACAGGTGTTAATTATTTTAAATATGGCAATCCCATTGATCATAACCATGACAATTTCACGGATGTGACGTTACAGGACCGCATATCTATATTTCAGAAATGGAGTTTGAAAAGAAATAAGGGGCGGGTCTTTACTTTAGGAGGAAGATATGTATATGAAGACCGCTGGGGTGGTGAGATGCAATGGGACAAAACATACAGGGGAGGCGACCAGGTCTACGGGGAAAGTATTTATACCAGCAGGTGGGAACTGATCGGTAACTATCAATTGCCCCTGGAAGAAAAGATCTTTCTGGCCTTTTCCTATAATGATCATGACCAGGACAGCCGCTATGGCGCTACTTCATACATTGCGCAGCAAAAAATCGGTTTTGGACAACTGACATGGGACAAAAAGATAGCAAGTCATGACCTCCTGTTTGGCGCAGCACTCCGTTATACTTTTTACGATGATAACACACCGGCAACGGCGGGTCTTAACCAGGCAATCAGCAAAAATACCTGGTTACCAGGATTGTTTATACAGGACGAGATCACACTTGCAGCCCGGCACAAATTCCTGGCCGGATTTCGTTACGATTATAATTCCGTACATGGCAATATCTTCACCCCGCGCATGGCTTATAAATGGAGTATTAACGAAAATAATATCTTACGGCTGAATGCTGGTACCGGATTCCGTGTGGTCAATATTTTTACCGAAGATCATGCTGCTTTAACGGGAGCAAGAGAAGTAAAGATTGTTGGCGAGTTAAAACCCGAGAAGACCTATAATGTCAACCTGAATTTCCTCAAAAAAATGTATTCAGATAATGGTACCTTCTTCGGTATTGAAACTTCTGCCTTCTACACCTATTTCAATAACAGGATTATTGGTGATTTTGATACGAATCCGAATGAGATCATTTACAATAATCTGGATGGTCATGCTATAAGTAAGGGCTTTAGTGCCAATATGGATTTAACACTGCATAATGGTCTTAAATTCATTTTAGGAGGCACTTATCAGGATGTCGCTACTTATGAGCACGGCATCAAAAAACAGCAGATCCTGACTGAAAAATTTTCCGGTACCTGGGCGGTAACTTATAAAATACGTGCGCTGAATTTAACATTCGATTATACCGGCAACATTTACAGTCCAATGCGTTTACCTTTGCTAAGTGATACAGACCCTCGCAGGGAGTATTCTAAAACCTGGAGCATACAAAATATCCAATTCACCTTCGCCGGATTCAGAAATATGGAGTTTTATGGTGGCATTAAAAATTTGCTGAACTGGACACCTAACCGTGGTAACCCATTTATCATTGCCAGGGCTAATGATCCCTTTGATAAAAACCTGGATAAGGATAATCCTTATGACCTCAGTTTTGATCCTACGTATGTGTATGGTCCCAATCAAAACATCCGTGGATTTTTTGGTATCAGGTATACTATAAAATAAATCCAATAGCTTAACTTTATGGCATGATCTATCAATCTACTTACCAGGCAGCGAGGCTTATTGCCTCCCGAGTTGAGGCTATATTTGCCGGACACCTTGAGGCTGCACGGGAAAAAGGAGAAGATGATCTTGCCCCATTGCCCAAGGCCCCGGTAGTAGAAGCCATTCTTGATGCTACATTCTGGGCCAGTTTGAGAAAAGAAGAAGGGCACTCTCCTAAAATATCCCTCGCCTACCTGCCGCCCCAGCAGGCGGGTAATCCGCTGTTGTTCAAACAAAGGCTCGCGTTAAACCCGGGTACACTGACAAAACTGGCTCCGGGGATCGAAAGAGCCGGGATTCATTTAGGCGTCTGGGAAGAGGAAGGGGAACTATACATCTGGGGCACTACGGTTAGTATTCCCAATTTTTGCTTTGTAGTTGACGTGTCGGAACCAGCTTTATTAGTCATCAAGCACAGGAGGATTTATGGTTTTGGAAAATTTACTAATGTCGCGGTGCTTAAAGGTGACCAGGTTAAAATGGTAGACGGCCACAATACCAGTATACCAGACTGTCCGCCTATATTATTGTCACTGCTCGACCTTACTGCACCTTCCTATTGGAATGATTCTGTCAATGTTCTTATCCAGCTTGCAGTATCTATGCGTGCCCATGGAAGAGGGGGAACTTTGCTTGTCGTGCCTAATGAGAACCCTGCATGGCTACAGTCTATCATCAAGCCTATCCAATATTCGGTTCAGCCGGCTTTTACCGGATTGTCCAAGTTATTACAACAGGATCGAAAAGAAGCCAGTCAGATCTTTTGGCAGACAGCGCTGAAACGGGAGGTCGATCATCTGGCCGGGTTAACAGCAGTAGACGGAGCAACAGTAATCAGCGCCCAATACGAACTGCTCGCCTTTGGTGCTAAAATCGGGCGTGCAAAAGGGAAAGATAATATTGATGAGCTTTCTTTCTCGGAGCCTATCGCCGGAGGTGGAGCTGTAATTATGCATCCTGCTAAAGTAGGAGGTACAAGGCACCTTTCAGCCGCTCAGTTTGTTCATGATCAGCGAGACGCTACAGCGCTGGTCGCATCACAAGACGGACATTTTACCATCTACACCTGGTCCGCTAACCAGGAGCGTGTACAGGCGCATCGCATAGACACGTTATTGTTATAAGATCAGAATGGATGTGCTAAGAGAATAGTATTGCTCCTATAATCACACTTAGAAAAAGTATGGTCATCACAATGCGGTCTGCATTGATCCACTGCTTTCTTGTAATTGGCCGGCTCTGAGTTTCTTCCTTTTGCCTCGCAAAAGCCTGAAGAACAGTGAATGATTTAATTAACATAGGTAGATGTTTTTAGGTGCGCTTAGCATAACTCAAAGCTTAGGCCAAAGGAAATAGAAAATCTTAAAATGTGGATAACTTTGGTTTTCTGTTAGTTTCCCAACACAATCCTGTAGTGATTTTACTCCATAACATTAAATTTTCTGAAATATTTCAATTGACTGTATAGAATTGGATACGGTAATTCAGAAATTATTATTCTGATAATCAATATTATATGTGATGAATATAATTTTATATAGTACTATGTATTGCATATTACTATATAAAGCATATATCTTTGTATTATGATAGCAGAAAATACACAAACCCAAATGCGCAAGGGCATACTTGAATATTGTGTGCTCCTGATCATATCGAGAGGAGAGATTTATGCCTCTGATATCATCGCAGAATTGAAATCGGCCAAATTGCTGGTCGTGGAGGGTACTTTGTATCCTTTGTTAACCAGGTTAAAGAACAACGGTTTGCTCGGGTATAACTGGGTAGAATCTACGTCAGGACCACCAAGAAAGTATTATGTACTTACTCCAGAAGGCAAAGCGATACTCAGTCAGCTGGATAATACCTGGCAGGAATTGTCTTATGCCATCAATACTTCAAAAAAAGTAGCTGATGATAACGAACACAAAAACTCTTAAGTCATGAAGAAGACACTTAACATAAATATTGGCAATTCCATCGTTCATATAGAAGAGGATGCTTATGAAATGCTCACCATTTACCTGAATGAGGTGAAGCAACACTTTGCAAAAAGTGCCGACGATTTTGAAATTGTAACGGATATTGAGAACCGCATCGCAGAGATGTTTGCCGAAAAGCTCGGCGCAGAGCAAAAGCAGGCAATTGGTATTGATGATGTACAAGTAGTCATTCAACAAATGGGTTCTGTAAAAGACTTTGAAAATTCTGAAGAAGATGACAGTATGTTTGAGCAACCAATTCATGGCTTTAGCGGCATCAAAAAATTATATAGAGATACAGACCGTGGAGTGGTTGCAGGTGTTTGTCTCGGTCTCAGCCATTACCTTAACATTGAGGTGATATGGATCCGCCTGTTTGCACTTATGAGCGTATTTCTGGCTGGCGGAGGCATCGTAGCATATCTGGTATTGTGGATCATGGTGCCTAGGGCACAAAGCCGTGCAGAGAAAATGCAAATGAGAGGGGAGGAGACTAACCTGCGTGGTTTTGTAAATAGTCACATGCAGCCTTTCGTCGACCATCCGAAAGGTTTCATTGGGGAAGCCATCCAGGTACTTGGCAATTTTATTGAGACGGGAGGAAAGCTCATATTTAAAGTTATCGCTACAATGATTATTGCTTTTGGTTCAGTTTTTCTGCTGATCCTGATCGGTGGCCTTGCTTTCATGCTTGGATTCAGAGATGCCGACATGGTACACTATTTTCCAATCAATATTGTTAACGAGGAATACCTGACTACACTAACTTTTGCGGCTTTTATTGTTTTCAGTGTGCCCTTGCTGGCATTAATCCTTTTCTCTATCCGGGTAGCATTCAACGGGCGGCCTGCAAATAAAACACTTACATTCGGTCTGCTTATTGTATGGTTGACGGGGGTTGTAACCGGGATCTATTATATCGCCAAAATCTCTTCAGAGTTCAAAGAAGGTGCTGAATTCTCACAGAAATCAAATTTAAGACCCTATGGAGAGTATACGCTTCAGATCGACAGGACGCGCTTTTTCACCAGGGAAGATAGCTTACGCTACCGCATTGATGAAAAAGGTTACAGAGGCCGAACTATTATGGAGGATATGGACAATGACTTTGAGAAGCCAAGCAGCCTCAGGTTTAATATAGAAAAGAGTGACGATGGACAATTTACGCTCAACCAGAGTTTTAAGTCCAGGGGCAAAACCTTTGAGGTCGCACTTAAGAATGCACAGCAGATTCATTACGGATTTTTACAGCAAGGTGCTGTACTCAATTTCAGTCCCGTACTTTGGTTCCCAAAAAATGCAAACTGGCGCGGGCAGGAGGTCGAACTTACTATGAAAGTCCCGGTTGGTACAGCGCTTAAGATTGTTCGTGGTTTTGGCCGCCATCTCAATGGCTTTGCTTATTGGGAGTGTGGTCATGAGGAAAATAGCAACTTTACCGAATGGGTAATGACGGCTGAGGGCCTCAAATGTAAACACGAGGCCGTTGAGGAAGAAAATCCAGAATAAAAAAAGGGGCACCAGTCCCCTTTTTTTATTCTTTACTTGACCGTATAGCGGTAAACAAAGCGGGAAACGTTCCCATCTTTGTCAATTCCTTCAATTACTGCGCGATAAGTTCCTGCACCATCCGCATTGTAATACTCTAGATTCAGAGGGCCAGCTGCCGTAGTTTTTACTTTGGGATTCCAGTAAATAGTAGTTCGCAGATCATTAAAATTATAGGTATTTGCGGGATTTACAAATTTAGGCATATAGAATTCCCTTTCTTTACTGAAGCCCCTTGGTCTTAGCTTAACGATATTAGGCTCTGGTAACATCTTCTTAAATTCAGCAAGACTGATCTTTGTTCCCTGAGGCGCCTTTTTGGTATTTACTACCAGTACTCCATTGGTATTGTACATTCTGTTCACAGTACCGAGGTCATCCCTTGTAAATACCTCTACCGATTCTACTTCAGAAGATTGGACTGCAAAAAGTCCGGCATAGTCAATAGGCATCCCATTCAGGAAGATTTGAACCGGAACACGACTCCCCTGCTGGTAGTCTCTGCTTACATAAAATTTATCCTCATAGAAAGTGAGTCCCATAGCCATGGTCTGCAGGCATTGTACGAGTACATTGCAGCCCTGAAAGCGGTCTCCCTCGATCAATGTGCCATTGATACTGCTCAGACCTGCGAGTGCTGGATGATCAGCATGGCTTGGCCTTTTTGCTTTAGCTCCCTGGATCACCACTTCTTTTAGCGTCCGCAGGTAGCTGTACTGCTTCTTACTATTGTTGAGGTAAGGGGCCATGGCACTATCGATGTTTATGATCTCTTCTGCCTGCATTGTGTTTTTAGTGAGCGGTGGTCCGGTTTGAGGATCAAGTAAGATCATGAGGTTTGAGCCATTTGCACTATACTTTGCGTTAATCACAACTTCAGAAGAATCTGGGATATTGAGGTTCGGGAATACAAAAATACCACTTGGACTCGTGATCGTTTCTGCGGCATACCTGCTTCCAGTTACGGTGAGACGCAGGGCGCCTTTTTTGACCGGCATACCTGTACGATCCCTAAGTGTACCCGATAGCCGCATATCCTGTTCCGGCATTACTGAGATTGGCGGAAATTTATCGGCCATGATGTCTTTGTAGTTAAACCTACGGAAGCCCTGTGTCAGCATGAGCAAATCGAGGTCAGCTGTCTTCTTTTCACCAGGTTTATTAAAATAGTAATTCGGCTTCTCTACATATCCCTTGAGTTCAGACGTTAGCAGCAGCGAACTCAGAATAGTGATTTCGTTGTCTTCATCTACAGGAACTTTTTGGGTGTCAATGACCGAGATGGAATAATCACCTTCAACTGCTGCGGCAGGTGTCTTCGCAGTCACTGTCAATTTTACCTTTTGACGAGGTTTATAGGTGGGGAGGTCTGTTTTCAAGGTAACATTCAGCACATTATCCGATGGGTTGAAGGCCAGGCGCTCACTCACCGGTTCCCCTGCCTCATTGAATAAAGTAATTTGTGCAATTCCTGTGGGTAGTTTATCTCTTGTAATTTTGGTAGTTGTAATCTGTGTATTCAATACTGTTTTAGCCGCATAGTAGATGATACCGCCATTTGTGCCTACCAGGAAAAGCACTTTACCTTTATGTGCTTCAAAAAATGCGTCATTTGCAACCAATTTCAGGTTAAATGCAGTTGGATCAGCATTATTTACCTGTAAAGTAATGCCTGCGGCAATGGGCTTGGGCAGGTCGAAACTTTTGGTGGTTCCATCTTTGAATGTGATGTTAGCTTTATAAGTTTTGCTTCCGTCTGGCGTAAGTATGAAAGCTCCCATGCCCAGGTGTGCAGATTCAAAGTTGCTGATCACAGTTCCGGTATTATCAGTCAGTGTTCCTTTCAGACTGATACCTATACCGGCTGCATTGATGGCTTTAAAGCCAATTTTAGTAGGTATACCGCTAATCAGTTCCCCGCCTTCCGGGAAAAACTGCAAGTCATAACCCGGAGGAGTTGGTTTTAATTTGAAATAGGAAGTTACCAGGTCCTTTTCTGTAAGGGCCAGTTCCGTAATCAATTCACCATTACTAATCGCATCGGCTTTCTTAACATCTATTTTTACTTTTAGTAAGCCGTTCTGATCAGTAGTTCCCTTCCCCTTTGCAATGATATCGAAATTAGAGAGTACCCTCCAGTTCACAGCCTTGTTGGCCTGCACCACATTATCCCTGTTTTTAAACTGAACGATTGCGTCAATAACCTGGTTTTTATCAGTTTGGAGGGTTTTGTAACTAATATGGGTATTAAGTGGTTTATCTATCGCTTCCCCTATTGGAATGTTCTTGCTAAAGAAATATTCTTCTCCAAAATTGACCATCCAAAGCGTATAAGCTTTAATGTAATAGTTGCCCTGCTGGAATGTGCCGGGTGTAAGGGGGATATTACCATAAGCTACACCCTTTACAGCAGGAAGCTTGATGGTCTGGATTAGAGAGTCCTTGCTGCTCATGACGTCTACGTACACGATCTTGCTCAGGAGTGAGGGCAGGTTTTGTTCCATTGTCAGGTAAGCCTTGAACCAGATGGTATCTGCAACGCTGTAATAAGGCTTATCAAAATGCAGGTATACCTTTTCCAGGGGATGCTGTTCTGCTAATTTTTTACTTTTGCTGACAATTGTGTTCAGAACGATGCTGTCTTGTTGTGCATAGGCAGAACTAAGGCCGCAAAACAATAAGAAGACTATGATAAAATTTGAAAATCTCATTAAATGGATATATGCTTGATCTTGCTAATATATTCATTTATGAATGGAGTCAGTTAAATGTAACGCATCTTTAACATTTTTTGACAGTTACTCGATGCAATGCAAAGGAAGAAATCTCTTGATCGTAGGCTGAGATAGCCTGACCAAGAGATTTCGGTTTTTAAAATTATTTGAATTCGATCAGGAAATCAGCAAGAGGGGTACGGACTTTTTTCAGGTTTACCAACCAGTCGCCAGCTTCATCCCTATAACCCAATGGGAGTAATGTAACACTGCGCAGACCTTGTGCCCTTAAGCCCAGCAATTCGTCTAGTTCAGCAGGATTAAAACCCTCCATAGGGGTAGCGTCTACTTTCAGCAAAGCAGCTTCTGTAATGGCTACACCAAAACCAATATAGGCTTGTTTCGCTGCATGATGGAAATTCTCTTCTTCAGTTTTTGCAGTGTACATCCCAATCAGGTTGTTCATATAGTCCGAAGTTGCAGATTCAGGTACGCCGCGTTCTGCATTTGTTCTTGCAAATACCGCTTTGATCCGTTCTTCCGTATAATTATCCCAAGCTGCAAAAATCAGCAGGTGCGAGCAATCAGTGATCTGTGATTGTCCGAATGCCACTGCCTTGATTTTTTCCTTCAATTCAGGATTTGTCACCACGATCACTTTGAAGGGTTGCAGGCCAGATGAGGTAGGAGCAAGGTGTGCTGCTGCAATGATCTGATCAACTTTGTCCTGTGAAACTTGCGTTCCATTCATTTTTTTTGTGGCATAGCGCCATTTTAGTCCGTCTATTACGCTCATATTATAATATCTATTTCTTTTTAATTTGTTTATTATCAGTGTTTTTCTGGTTGGTAAGATGTAAAAAATAACACCGTTAGCAAATGTAGATATGTTAGTTTATACTGTTAAACACAATTATCGCTTATGACTTTTAAATGATGTGTTGTTTCTTATGCTTGCATAGCTTAGTTTAGCAAACTAATCAATGCTTTAATTGTTGTTTAGGAAGCAAAAAACCATTAATTACTAACCAGTATGAAGAAGATTTTATTAAGCATTCTGTTGACAGTTCCTGTATTGGGGTTTTCCCAGTCATTTCAGGTCAATCTTCAGGGTCAGAAGCAAACTGCTATGGCAGGAGCGGGCACCGGTCTTGCATTAGACGAGGCTGCTATTTTTTTTAATCCAGGAGCTGTATCGTTTCTAAAGCAAAATGGCATTCAGGGAGGCGCACATGCCATTTTCCTCAAAACAGCATTTAAGGAAGCAGGTTCAAACATTACTCAATATAATAAGAATAAAATTCCCACACCTTTCCAGGCCTATGCTGTATTTGGTTCCCCTGAAAACCGACTGAGGTTTGGTATCGGTGCTTATACACCATTTGGCGGGGCTATGCACTGGAATGAAGACTGGACGGGGAAGTATAGCGTAACTTCCCTCGACCTGCAGGCGATCTATATTCAACCGACACTGAGTTTAAAGCTGACAGATAACATCGGTATCGGTGGCGGACTTGTTTATTCGATGGGTAAAGTAGACCTGAGAAGGGCGCTTCCATATTCTTCCAATGGCTTACAGACTACTGCACAACTGAAAGGTGATAGTCATGATTTCGGATGGAATGCGGGGATTTATATCGAAACTCTTTCCGGCCTTACTTTCGGAATTTCGCATCGTTCGCAAGTTACGGCTAAAGTAGAGGATGGCGATGCCAATTTCTTTAATGCACCAGCAACTGTAACAGCTTCTCTGCCAAGCAGGTTCAACGCAACCCTACCTTTGCCCGCTACTTCCACCATAGGTGTAGGGTATTCTCCTTCCGAGAAGACAAAACTTGCGCTGGATGTGAACTGGGTTTGGTGGCATACGTATGAAGACCTGACTTTTTATTATGACAACGGCAGCTCTACACCGTCGGCCAGGAACTATCATGATGCAGCCACTTTTCGCCTGGGTATTCAAAACGAAACTACTTCCTTCCTGACCCTGCGTGCGGGTGTTGGGTATGCTTTATCGCCGGTAGGTAAAGGTTACGTCACTCCGGAAGTACCGGATGCCGACCGTTTGCTTTTAAGTGCAGGTATAGGTCTGAAACCTACTGAGCGCTTTGGTATCGATTTTTCATTCTTATACGAAAATGTAAAAGCCAGAACTGAAGCAAATATTGAATCTGGACTTAACGGAACTTTTAAAACAGTTGCTTATATTCCGGGCATGTCTTTATCTTATAAATTTTAACCTACAATAATGAAATCAACATACTTTTTCAAAACTGCGGTTGCGCTGGCTATTGTAGGCCTGGCCTCCTGCAAACCGTCTATCGACAGTCCTGAACCTAGCAAAGGCTCAGCAGATTTTTCGCGTTACATAGCTTTAGGTAATTCGCTCACTGCAGGTTTTGCCGACGGTGGCCTTTATCTGGAAGGACAGCAGAATTCCTATCCGGAACTGATTGCGGCTCAAATGAAGCTAGTTGGTGGAGGAGCTTTTAGTACACCCTTTTTTCCTGCAGATAAACCGAATGGGTCCGGATTCCTTAAATTGACAGCAGTTACGAATGGTGTGCCAACCATCGTTCCTGAAACTTCTAACCTGGCAGTGCGGGGACAGGCAGGTACACTGGTGCTGTATACAAAATATACGGGTGATATTAATAACTACGGTGTACCGGGTATAAAATTGGTGCATGCCAGTATTGCAAATTATGGAGCTGCAAACAATTATTTTGAGAGATTGCTAACTGGTGAGTATGGGACTAATCCAACAACGTACCTGGATTTTGCGACCTCGAAGCCTTTTACTTTTTTTAGTAACTGGCTGGGTAATAATGATATTCTGTCCTATGCATCTGCCGGAGCGACAGGAGATGCACCTACTCCGAAAGCCACATTTACGGCTGCTTACACTGCTGTAACCAATAAATTAACAGCAAATGGGGCTAAAGGTGTGGTAGCCACCATTCCCAATGTAACTTCTACAGCATATTTTAACACAGTCACTTTGAAAACGCTTCTTGCTGCGATTAATGCAACGCCAACAGGGGCTAATGTTAAGGATATTTACATCCAGCCAGGCACGGGCGCGGTGCGTGTAGCAACTGCAGAAGATTTGTTTACACTTCCTTTGAGTTCTGCTAATGTGGTCGGTAAGCCGAACGCGCAGGGAATTCCATATGGCTTGCATCCCTTAAATCCAGTAGAAAGCAAATATGTGCTGGATAAAGCTGAAGTCGCTATGGTAAATGATTACACCTTATCTTATAACGCATCTATTAAAGCTATAGCAGAATCCAAAGGACTTGCGGTAATGGACGCTTATGCCTTACTCAATGAATATGCAGCGGGAAAGGCTGCTAATGGAATTCCTGTAAGTGCTTCTTTTATAACAGGAAATCTGTTTTCGCTGGATGGTATTCACCTGACCCAACTTGGTTATGCGATCACTGCAAATGGTTTCATTGCTGCGATCAATAGTAAATATGGTTCAAGCATTCCCCTTGTGGATGTAACCAAATATAAAGGTGTGAAACTTCCTTAATTGAATTCATGATCATCCGGGGGCCGGGAGAATCTCTCCTGCCCCCGGATTTTCGTTACACCAGGGTATTAAACTTCGTCTGCATATGGTCCCTTGCCTCCTTTTGAAAACCTTCGGGAGTTTGCCCGGTTTGTTTTTTGAAAAACCGGCTGAAATATGGACGATCAGAAAATCCAAGTTCATCTGCAATTTCTTTTATAGTAAGCTCGCTGTGAATGATGCTTCTTTTCGCTTCCAGAATAATTCTGTCATGAATCAACTGCATGCCAGTTTTGTTTAGTTTTTCTTTAAGGATCTGATTTAAGCGCTTTGAGCTGATCCCCAATTTTCCCGCATAAAAATCCGTATTGCGCACCTGCTGATAATTGCTTTCAAGTAGCATTAGAAATTCGTACACTCTTTTCTGATGTATATCCTGACTGGTAAATTCCAGTTCTTTTACCTGGATCAGTTTTAAGAGAAATACTTTTAGTAGAGCTTTTATAATAATTAAATTACTGCTCCGATCATATTCTTTTTCGAGTAGACCGAATATTTCGGATAGGTCAGCCGCTACATTGCTGTCTAAGCGCAGGCAGGAAAACTCACCCTGTACATTGAAAATCTTGAAGAGGTCCAATAAGAATTCTTTGTCTTCCTCTTCCAGCATGGCCCTCTTAAAAGAAATGAGTTCACCTTTTTTTCCCGCTTTATTAAGCTGATGAACCCGGTAGGGCGGGATCAGGTAAATCCAATCTCCACGAGCATCCATTTCCGTGTCCTTGAGCGCATGCAGGGCCTCCTCATTCTTTAGCCATACGATTTCGAAGAAATCTTTCCGTCCCGGATCGTTCAGGTAACTGGGTGGGCAATTGCCGAGATTCCGGATGTAAATGAGCGCTTTTTCTAATGCAGGTTGTACGTCAGAATTTGTCATGTCCAAAGATAGGCTTCCTCTAATTATCTGCTGGGACGATCTGGAAATTATGGAGGACTATTCGGAAATAGCTTTGCGTTTGTGGCTTATCCATGACTTAAATCGATAGGTATTTCCAGATTGTCCCCCATTATGTGAAGATTGTATAAGGGGAGGAGGTTATGAGGACTGTACATTTATCGCAGATTAAAATTTCTTAAATGAATACCATCCATAAAAAAGAAACTGTTCTGGCTAAAGATCTGAAAGCGAATTTGGAAATGATCTTACTGGAAAATAGCTGGCTATTGAAGCAGATTGATTTTGAAGAAGTAGCCGAACTGGTAAGTTCAATCAGGAAGGCTAAACATATCTTCATTATTGCCGCAGGCCGTTCGGGGTTTTCTATGCGCTCAGCTGCGATGCGTCTGATGCACCTGGGACTAAAAATATATTTTGTTGGAGATACTACTACTCCAGCCATTCAGCAGGGAGATTTATTGATCGCAGCTTCAGGTTCGGGCACAACAAGCACTATTGTACGTGCAGCAGAAAAATCTATAGCAGCCGGAGCAGATGTTGTTGCCCTTTCTACGCAAGCCAGTTCTCCACTTGCAAAGTTGGCGGTTCAGGTGGTACAGATACCAGCAGCTGAAAAGCAGGACCATGAAAACAGCAGGTCCAGGCAATATGCAGGCAGTTTATTTGAGCAATTCCTGCTGATACTTACAGATGCTGTTTTTCAGTCGATGTGGAAAGCAGCCGGTACACCCGCAGAAGAACTTTGGAAAAGACATGCAAATCTGGAATAGCTAAACGTTAAGAGCACTTACTCAAATTTTGAATAGAAACAATTATATAAATACATTATTATGGCGAAATTACAAGTTGCAATAGACTTATTGACTACACAGGATGCTTTGGCTTTAGCCGCTAAAATTGCTCCTTATATTGATATCATCGAATTGGGAACCCCCCTGATTAAAAATGAAGGCATTGCCGTGGTTACTGCTATGAAGGCTGCACATCCTGATAAATTGGTTTTTGCTGATTTAAAGACGATGGATGCAGGCGAGTTAGAAGCGGATATTGCGTTTAAAGCAGGGGCTGACCTTGTAACAGTTTTGGGTGCTGCGGGTGATGCGACCATTACAGGTGCTATAAAAGCAGGGTTAGCACATGGGAAAGGTGTTGTTGTTGATACAATAGGTGTGGCTGATCGCGTAAAACGTGCGCAGGAAGTTACAAAGCTGGGAGCAGAGTTCGTTGAGCTACATGCGGGTCTGGATGAACAATGGACTGAAGGTTACTCTATTCAGGTGTTAATTGATGAAGCGGCAATTGCCGGAGTTCCAGTATCCATTGCCGGAGGTGTAAATATTAACAATGTGCAAGCTGTAATCAAAGCTGGGGCAATTGTCGCTGTGGCGGGTGCAGCTATTTATGGCGCTGAAGATCCTGCAGCAGCAGCGAAGGCACTGCGCGAGGCAATTGATGCAGTATAAATTAGTTTTTTTAAAGAAAAAGCCCGTTGTACGCTATGTATAACGGGCTTATCACAAATAAGCTGTACTCGGTCTGTCCTAATGTTTCAATTTTGCTTTGAAGATCTTTTCCAGTTTCTCCATCTTAGGAAGAATCACCAACCTGCAGTAGGGCTGGCTACCGTTTTTATTATAGTAATCCTGGTGGTAGTTCTCGGCTACATAGAAAGGAGCGGCAGCAGCAATCTGTGTGACTACGGGTTTATCGAACGCTTTGGTATCGTTCAACTGTTTTTTATAAGCTTCAGCCAAATTTTTCTGTGCTGCGTTATGATAAAACACTACAGATCGGTATTGTGTGCCGACATCGGCACCCTGGCGGTTCAATGTGGTTGGATCATGGCTTTTCCAAAATACTTCTAGCAGGTCGTCGTATTTAATTTTAGCAGGGTCGTAGGTAACTTCTATAACCTCAGCGTGGCCAGTCGTACCTGTGCATACGTCGTCATAAGAAGGATTAGGTACTGAGCCGCCTTCATAACCGGATTTGACTGCAGAAACTCCGTCCAGACGCTGGAATAGAGCTTCTGAACACCAGAAGCAGCCCATTCCGAAGGTTGCTTTTTCTAGTTTCTTTGTTTGTGCATTGGCCCCTGTCAGTGATAATAAGATCAGGGTCATTATAGATAGGAATTTCATAAGCATATCTTTTTAACAATTGGAGAACATCTCCCGGTTAAAATTACGCAACAACCGAAGAAATAGTTTGTGTAGTTTCAATACCCTTCCTAAGTTTACAATCACCTGATAATTGAAAAGCGGCTTTGTTTTTGTTAACAACTTAAAGTATTTACCTGTAGGTTCTTACTGAACACACAGGCTTGGTTTTAATGTTTATTAACAATACTTTCTTAAATTTATCTCATTATTAATCCTTAAACACATAGCTAATGTCAGCACCATATATCCCAAGTTTAGACTTAAGTTCTTACATCAACGGAGATGAGGAACAACGTAAAAAATTCTCTGATGAACTGGGCAGGGCCTTTAATGATTCTGGTTTTGTAACGATCACCAATCACGGCCTCAGCCAGGAATTGATTGATAAACTCTATCAGAAGATACAAGCAGCATTTAGTCTGTCTGCGCAACAAAAGGAAAAATATGAGAAAGTAGAACTTGCCGGGCAGCGTGGTTATACCAGTCCGGGCAAGGAAACTGCTAAAGGTGCAAAGACTGCCGATTTGAAAGAGTTCTGGCAGATCGGACAAGAAGTTATGGATGCTGATCCGATCAAAAGTCAATACCCCGATAATGAGTTTTTGGAAGAGATCCCTGAATTCAATGAGGTAACGAGAGAAATCTATCAGCGTCTGGAAGCAAATGGCAAACATTTGCTGCGCGCCATCGCAAGCTATCTGGAGTTGCCAGTGGATTATTTTGATCAGCATGTACACAACGGGAATTCTATCCTAAGGGGAATTCATTATTTTCCGATCGAAGATCCGGATGCTCTAGCTGATGATGCCGTACGTGCCGGTGCGCATGAAGATATTAATCTGATTACGTTACTGATTGGTGCGAGTGCAGACGGTCTTGAAGTATTGACGCGTAGCAATGAATGGTTGCCAATTAAGGCAGGGCATACTGATATCGTCGTAAATGTGGGAGATATGCTGCAGAGGCTTACCAATAATAAATTGAAATCGACTACGCATCGTGTGGTTAATCCACCGCGTGAATTGATGAAAACTTCACGATACTCCGTACCTTTCTTTTTGCACCCCCGCTCTGATATGAACCTTACATCTTTGGAATCCTGCATTGATGGGGAACATCCAAAGTTGTACACAGACATGACAGCAGGGGAATATCTTGATGAAAGACTAAGAGAGATCGGCCTGAAAAAAATGTAAAGGGCAGAAAGGATTTTCGGGGCTTATTTCAAGCCCTTGTCAATTGCCTTATTGATTGCATCCTGTATTCTGCCCCTGATTTTCATATTGCTCAATTTGTCTGTTACACTAGGATAAACCCGGTTAGATAAAAATACATAAACGAGTCCTCGGCTTGGATCTACCCATACACATGTACCTGTGTAGCCGGTATGTCCATAGGTTTGGGATGAAGCCAGTTCAGATGGGTATTTTTTACTGAGATCAGGATCCCAGCGGTCGAAGCCCAGGCCTCTTCTGCTTACGTTGGATTGTTTACTGGTGAAGGTCTCCACTGTTTGGGGCTGGAAATATTGCTGGCCCCCATAAGTTCCTTTGTTTAAGAGCATCTGATAAATAATTGCAACATCGTTGGCACTGGCAAATAAACCGGCATGTCCGGATACACCGCCTGCAAGGGCAGCGCCCTGGTCATGGACATAGCCTTCCAACAAAGTTTTCCTGAAATATGTGTCTTGTTCGGTCGGTATGATCTGATCTTTGCTGAAACGGTTTCTTGGCAGAAAGCCGGCGGTTTGCATTCCCAGTGGCTTATAGAAGTTGTCCCATACATACTGATCCAGGGGGAGGCCACTCAGGCGCTCCACAATATCTTTCATGACATACATGCTGATGTCGCTATATACATACTGTCCACGTGTTTTAATCGGTGAATTCAGCATTTTCGGCCACATGACGTCTTTAAAATAATTCTTTCTGATGAAATAATTGTCCGCTACTTTGGTAGGATAGGCCGCGCTTGAGTCCCGGCTAAAATCGCTACTGGTTACGGCATTATGAAAAGGGATGTAAGGAATGAAGCCGGCCTGGTGCAGCATGACCTCACGTACCTTGATAGCATTCATGGGCGAAGTGCGGGCTCTTGGAATATATGCACCAATATTGGTGTCCAGATTGAGTTTCTTTTCCTCAACAAGACGCATCACCGTTGGTGTAGTCGCGGTAGTTTTGGTCAGTGAGGCCAGATCGAAAATGTCGGACACTTTTTCCGTCAGGCCATTATAGGTATGGTTTCCATAAGCCTTATTAAATATTACCTTACCATCTTTAGCTACAAACACTACAGCGCCTGGTGTTGCCTGCGCTTTAATCGCCTCCATGGCAATCCTATCAATTTCTGTAAGATTATCAGCGTTTACTCCCGCATCTTCCGGCAGTGTATATTTGAGTCGGATAACATTTGTGGTAAAGCCCGATGCAGCGGTGTATTTAGGAGAAATTCCGTTAGAAAGTTTCTTGCTGACGCCGATGCCTCCGAAAATCACTTGAGGAATAATGGCAGCAGCCAAAGGTGTGCTTTGGTCGGTCCATACGATAGGAGCCTGTAAGGCGTCCAATGCATTGAGTGCCTTTGCATCACCAAAAAGAGATACAATCACCTGTTTGCTGCGTGCCAGGCTTAAGATGAAATTGGTATTGCGTGCATCATTTGCCGATGTCGCGGGCAGGGAAATGATTACTGTGTTGAAATATTTAAGGTCATCTTCCAGATCGTTCAGGGCAGCGGAAGATGGGTAATCTGCAGCAGAAAAAGAATGGATTCTGGTGTATTTATTCAGGAGGCTGTCGAATACCTGTTGGTTGGAAAAACCGAGGTTTACGGAAGCGATATTCCTTTTGTCCAACTCTAATAAAGGCACTATGTTATCATTGTTGTTCAGTAATACTGTGTTGTTGCTGATCGAGTTGGCAAGGTTAAGTAGTTGTTCATTTTGCTGATGATTCTGTGCGCATGCGGTAAAGGTAAACAAGGCAAGGAAACTGATGGTAAAGATACCAGCAAGGTTATTTTTTCTCATATAAATCGCTATCTCTATAGGTCTTGTTAGTACAACGTAAAATTAGGGTTTTTGATTGAAGGATTTTTAAAGATATGAAACATCGTTCACAACTGAGGCTTATTTTGCCTAAATTAGCAACCTTTACCGAGGAATATAGATGTCAGATATTATACAACTTTTACCCGATAGCATTGCGAATCAGATCGCCGCAGGAGAGGTGGTGCAGCGTCCGGCATCGGCAGTAAAAGAACTTTTGGAAAACGCCATAGATGCAGGAGCGAATAAAATACAATTGATCATTAAAGATGCCGGAAAGGCATTGATACAGGTGATTGATAATGGTTGCGGGATGAGTGTGACGGATGCACGCATGTGTTTTGAGCGGCATGCTACTTCAAAAGTACGTAAGGCAGAAGATCTTTTTGCTATTCGTACCATGGGTTTCCGTGGCGAGGCGATGGCTTCTATAGCTGCCATCGCACAGGTGGAAATGAAAACCCGCAGACATGAAGATGAACTGGGCACCTTAATTGAGATTGAAGGTTCTTCTGTTGTGAAACAAGAACCGGTGGCTGCACCTGAAGGCACCAGCATTTGCATTAAAAATCTTTTTTACAATACCCCGGCACGAAGAAATTTCCTGAAGAGTAATCCGGCGGAGATGCGCCACATCATTGATGAGTTTCAGCGTGTAGCTATGGCTAATCCTGCCGTTGCATTTACCCTTCATCATGATGGAGCAGAGATCTACAGATTGCCGTCTTCTGTACTAAAGCAAAGGATTGTTCATTTATTTGGAAACAATTATAACGAACGTCTGATTCCTGTCGAGGAGGAGACGAGTATCATTAATTTAAAGGGGTTTATTGGCAAGCCTCAGTTTGCTAAAAGAACCAGGGGTGAACAGTTCTTTTTTGTGAATAACCGTTACATTAAAGACCCTTATCTGAACCATGCGGTCAACCGTGCTTATGAGGAACTGCTAACAGAAGAAAATTTTCCGCTATATGTGCTCTTCATCGATATAGATCCTGCAAAGATCGATGTGAATGTACATCCGACGAAGACTGAGATCAAATACCTGGATGAAAAATCTATTTATGCCATACTGCACTCCGCGATAAAGCGTTCGCTGGGACGGTTTAACATCAGTCCTACTATCGACTTTGATCAGGAAACGGGTTTCAGTAGTATGATCACGCCTAAAGCTCCAGAGGAGATTGTTCCACCGAGCATTAGTTTTAACCCTGATTTCAATCCTTTTGCAGGAGATAAACCAGTCTCTACAAGAGATGCGGCTTATGCCAGTTTCTCTAAAAATTATGGCGGCGGCGGGATGTCGGCAAGCACCAGAAATTGGGGCTCGCTCTATGAAATTTCGGAGGATAAATCGACAGAACAATCTATACTGGATTTGCCGGGTACACAGAGTGACGAACAATTTGCACCTGTGCAGAAGCAGTTGATGCAATTGCACAACCGCTACATCATCTCCCAGATCAAATCCGGATTGATGCTGATTGACCAGCAGGCCGCGCATGAGCGGATTTTGTACGAACGCTTTAGTTTACATCTGGAAGACAGGAAAGGGGCATCACAACAAAGCTTGTTCCCGCAAACAGTCACTTTAAGCCCAAATGATTATGAACTGGCCAGGAGTTTGCTGGACGATATTAAGAGCTTGGGATTTGAGGTCAGGGAATTCGGTAAAAATACCTTGGTAATAGAAGGGATTCCTGTGGATCTGGGTAGCAGCAACGTCAATGAAACACAGTTGTTTGAACACCTGATTGAGGGATTTAAGAATTCGCAGCAGGAATTGAAGCTTGATAAAAGGGATGCACTGGCAAGAAGTATGGCGCGGAATAGTGCTATCAGGTCGGGAACGGCATTGAGCCAGACCGAGATGAATACATTGATCGAACAGCTGTTTGCCTGTAAGAGTCCTAATTTCAGTATCAGTGGTAAACCTGTGATCCAAACAATAGGCCTGACAGAATTGGATAAGAAATTTGATAAATAGACATAAATGAATAACATACATATACCCCCGGTAGTAAAGAACCTGCTGATCATCAATGTGCTTTTCTTTATTGCTACCTATGTGCTGCAAAGTGCAAATATAAACCTTACTGTCTGGTTAGGAGTGTTCTATTTTGATTCCCCTTTCTTCTATGTCTGGCAGGTCTTGACATATATGTTTATGCATGGGAGTTTGATACATATTTTTTCTAATATGTTTGGCCTTTTTATGTTTGGGGGTCTATTGGAAAGCAGATGGGGAGCCAAGCGTTTTTTAAATTTTTACCTGATCACCGGCTTAGGAGCATTAGCCATACAAATGGGAGTCCAGGCTTTGGAGGTTTATCAATTGACGGGCGCTATTGTACATGGTAAATCAATAGAGACTATGATCGCTACCCTTCCCCAGGATCAGGCGCAAACACTGATCGGCATTTATTCGACGCCTATGGTAGGTGCATCCGGTGCCATATTTGGAGTTCTGGTGGCCTTCGGTATGCTCTATCCCAATATGGAACTGATGCTGATATTTTTTCCGATACCAATAAAGGCGAAGTATTTTATTCCTTTGTATATTGTATTTGAATTGTATTCAGGTGTCTCACGTACCCCCGGCGATTCAGTAGCCCATTTTGCGCACCTCGGTGGTGCCCTGATTGGCTTTATACTTGTGAAACTTTGGAAGGACAAAAATAACGATAGATTCTATACGTATTATGAGTAACAATACCTTTAAAGAACTAAAGCAGAAAGTATTCCAGTCTGGCGATCCATCTTACCTTTATATTGGGATCAACACAATTATTTTCCTGGTTTTCGCATTGATCAATGTGCCCTTTTTTCTTTCGGGAAATGGTGGTCTCGCTTATGAAGGATTGATCAGGGAATATGCAGGTTTCCCAGCTGCGCTGGATAAACTGCCCTACCGGTTCTATACCATTTTGACTTACCAGTTTTTTCATGAAGGCTTTTTTCATTTGCTATTCAACATGCTGTGGTTGTTTTGGATGGGCCGTATCTTTCTGGATTTCCTAAAGCCCAGACAATTTCATTTCGTATACCTCTGCAGCGGTTTTGCAGGGGCACTGTTATACCTATTGGCCTACAATGTATTTCCTGTTTTTGCGGCAGCTACTGCTAGTGGTACTGCTACTGTGATCGGTTCGTCTGCGGCGGTAATGGGTATTGTCGTGGCTACAGCAACACTTGTCCCGGATTATAGTTTGAGGTTACTGCTGTTTGGCGATGTAAAATTAAAATATCTGGCGATTGCTTACGTAGTGCTGGATCTGATTGGTACAGCCTCTCCTAATGCAGGAGGCAGCTTTGCACATATTGGCGGAGCCATCCTGGGTTTTGTTTATATTAAAATGCTCAGGAATGGTACAGACTGGAGTAATATTTTCAAGAAGAAACCTAAGTTAAGGGTAGTAAAAAATAGCCCTTCCAGAGGCGCTGCTCAAAGAAATAACGTAGATAGGGTAGATCAGCATGAAGTAGATGCGATCCTGGATAAGATATCTAAAACAGGATATGACAAATTAACGAGAGAAGAAAAGGAAACCCTGTTTAAGGCCAGTAAACATTAATATGAAAAGAGCCAAACCCACACTTCTGGATAAACTGATTCGCCTCACAGCAGTTGTGCTGGCAATTGCTCTGGTACTGGGTTTTTTGGCCGGACGTTTTGATCCCAGGGAGTATAAATACATTGCTTTTTTTGGGCTTGCATATCCGTTTATACTGATGCTCAACGTGCTGATGATCTTATGGTGGTGCCTGCGCAAACGCTGGGCTTTTGCTTTGTCTACCGTTGTACTCATCCTGATTGGATGGCAGGCGCTTACAGCAACTATTGGTGTCTTTGGTGAGCCCGGCATCGGTCCAAAAGATAAACAGGAAGATATCCGGATGATGACCTATAATGTGCATAGTTTTAAGCCCTATGGATCAGGTAATATCGATTCGATAAAGGAACTGATGCTTGATCTGATCAGGATCGAAAATCCAGATATCATATGCTTTCAGGAATATTTTACCCGCCGGAAAGGTCCATATGACATTACAGACAGCCTGAAACGCATTCTTAAAACCCGGCATTATTATTTTGTACCTTCCTCAGAAAACAATTATGAAGCAACTGGCTTGGCAATCTTTTCCAGGTATCCGATAAAGGACAAAGGTGTTATTGTATTTGGTGAGAATTTTGGGGGCAATGGCAGTATTTATGTCGATCTGCAGATCCGCGGACAGAAACTCAGGGTTTATAATGTACACCTGCAATCTATTTCTTTCGAAAAACAGGACTACAATTACCTTGATAAGATTACAAAGAAGATGGACGCTGAACTGATGCCCTCCAAGAGGATATTGAGCATGTTGAAAAGTGCCTTCTTAAAGCGTAGTTCGCAGGTAGATATCATGAAAGACCATATGGCCACCTGTGAAATTCCATTCCTCATTGCGGGAGATTTTAACGATACACCTGCCTCATATGCGGTAACACAACTTACAAGTTCAATGAACAATACTTTTAAGGCTCATGGAAGTGGACTAGGGCGTACTTATAATGGTAAGTTTCCCAATTTTCAGATTGACTATATTGCGACTACAAAGGAAATTAAAGTACGTAATTATCGCATCATAGAAGCCCAATTGTCAGATCATTTTCCTGTTCGCAGTGACTTGTCTTTAAATCCCTAAATTTTTTACCTTTACAAAATGAATACAGGCTTACAGCTCTACAATACCCTGACGCGTAAAAAAGAACCATTTGAACCGCTAAACGCTCCCAACGTAGGGATGTATGTGTGCGGTCCTACTGTTTACAGTGATGTCCATCTGGGAAATTGTCGTACTTTCATCTCTTTTGACCTGATCTTCCGTTACCTGAAATACAGTGGCTATAAAGTGCGTTATGTACGCAACATTACTGATGCCGGACACCTGGAAGGAGACAGGGACGAAGGGGATGATAAATTTGCAAAAAGAGCTAAACTGGAACAGCTGGAGCCCATGGAGATTGTGCAGAAATATACCCTTGGTTTTCATGATGTGCTGCGAATGTTCAATACCCTTCCTCCGAGTATAGAGCCTACAGCAACCGGACATATCCTTGAGCAGATCGAAATGATTAAAGAGATCATAACTAACGGCTATGCTTATGAGGCAAATGGTACTGTTTATTTTGATGTAGAGAAATATAGTAAGGAATATAATTATACCATTCTCACCAATAGAAACTTGGAAGATATGCTTGCAAATACGCGTGAGCTGGGTGGACAGGATGAGAAGCGCGGACGCCTGGACTTTGCATTGTGGATCAAAGCAAAGCCTGAAACACTGATGCGCTGGCCTTCTCCCTGGGGAGTAGGTTTTCCGGGCTGGCATATTGAATGCTCAGCCATGAGCGCTAAATACCTCGGTGATGAGTTTGACATCCATGGAGGTGGGATGGACCTTGCCGCGACGCATCATACGAATGAAATCGCACAGTCTGAAGCATGCAGCCATAAGCAACCTGCCAAGTATTGGATGCATACGAATATGTTGACCGTAAACGGTTCAAGGATGTCGAAGACCGCAGGAAACGGCTTCTTGCCAGGGGAATTGTTTACCGGAAACCATCCATTACTTGTAAAGGGGTTCAGTCCGATGACGGTGAAGTTCTTTATGCTGCAGGCGCATTACAGAAGTACACTTGACTTTTCTAATGAGGCATTAGATGCTTCTGAAAAAGGTTTCAGGAGATTAATGAATGCAGTGGGGCTATTGGATAAGCTGAATGCTGCAGGACATAGCGATTTTGAGATTGAGCCGATTGCTCAGAACTGCGTGAACGCGATGAATGATGATTTCAATAGTCCGGTTGTAATTGCAGAGTTGTTTGAGCTGGTACGGATCATCAATACGATTTATGATGGTAAGGCCGTGATATCTGTAGGGGAACTCGAGAAGCTTAAAAAGGTAATGAACGATTTTGTATTTGAGATTTTTGGGCTTGCAGATGAAGACAATTCCAATGTGGAACTGAACGCTGTGCTGGACCTTGTGATCGATATCCGTAAATCTGCTAAGGAGAACAAGGACTATGCAACTTCCGATAAGATCCGTTTGGGGCTGCAAAGTATGGGAATACAATTAAAGGACAGTAAAGAAGGCACAAGCTGGAATAAAATTTAACTATATAAATCACTATGAATAAATTTCTTTGTACAATCGTTGCTGCATCTATTACGGTTGGCGCCTATGCGCAAAAATCTGACGGAAGCACTAAGTCCTTATTGAAAGCTGAAAAGGAATTTGCAGAAGACCTATCGAAAGATGGAGCTAAATCTGCATTCACACATTACTCGGCAGACAATGCCCTGGTATTCCGGCCAAATCCTGTAAATGCAAAAACTTATTACGCCACACAGGGCGATACCAAAAACCTGAGCTGGACTCCCGCCTACGCAAGGGTATCAAGAAGTGGCGACTGGGGCTTCACAACCGGTCCTTTTACAGCTAAAGGAACTGAAACGACATATGGTCAGTACTTTTCAGTATGGAAGGCAGCAGCGAATGGTAAATGGGAACTGGTGTTGGATTTGGGTACAGAACACAATAAGCCGCTAAATAAAGTAACAAATGAATTTATAGAACCTAAGGATTTTTATAAACCTAAATTCTTGAATGACAGACAAAGGCTGGCCGGAGCGAATATCATTGAAACTACAGAGAAAACGCTGAATGCTACATTAAAATCTTACGGAGTATCTGCATTTGCAGGGTTTGTAAATCCTGATGTAAGGGTACTTTTTCCTGGATATGAGCCGATTATTGGTAAAGATAAAGCCCTGGCTTTTTTCAACAGTATGATCAGTAAAGTAGTGCTTAAAACAACTAAAGTAGATAAAGCTGATGGTGGTGACCTGGCTTATTCTTATGGTGTAGCTGCAGTAGATTATAAAGCCGACCTGAGAGAAAGTTTTAATTATGTATTTATTTACGAGCGCCAGGCTGATCACAACTGGAACCTGATTGCAACAGTTTTTACTCCGGCAGAGCGCTAAATTACAATTGACATTTCATAAATGGAGGGTTTCTTAAGGAGTATTTAAGAAACCCTTTTTTTTACCTAAATCTTATGAAGGAAAGTACACTATTAGTCATCATCTTTTTTGCCTTTAATCAGGCAATTGCTCAGAAGTTTGACCTGCAAGGCAACAGGGGCGCACGTGGCATTGCGCCTGAAAATACAATTCCTGGAATGTTAAGAGCTTTAGATCTTGGTGTCAATACCCTTTCCATGAATACTGTGATCTCTAAAGACAAAAAAGTTGTGCTTTCGCAGGAACCTTATTTTAACCATGAATTTAGTACCCGTCCGGATGGTAAGGCCATCACGCTGAAGGATCAGAAAAACTATAATATCTATAAGATGGATTATGCTGAGGTCGCAAAATTTGACGTAGGTACCAAAGTACATGGCCGCTTTCCTTACCAGGAGAAAATGGCTGTTGGTAAGCCATTATTAGCGGAAACCATTGATGCAGTAGAAGCTTATGTGAAGGAACATAGATTGCCTAAGCCGGCTTATAGCATTGAGACCAAGACCATTCCCAAAGGCGATAATGAGTTTCAGCCAGAACCCGCGGAGTTTGTAGAACTCATCATGAGTATTGTGAATGCTAAGAAACTTGAAAAACGGGTTACCATTCAATCCTTTGATGTGCGCACGCTGCAGTACCTTCATGAACATTATCCTAAGATCAAGACCTCATTGTTGATTGATGAAAAGATTGATTTTGAAGTAAATGTTGCTGAACTCGGATTTATGCCGACCGTCTATAGTCCATATTCCGTATTGGTAGGAAAAGGGCTGGTACAACGCTGCCATGACGCGGGGGTGAAGATTATTCCCTGGACAGTAAATACCATAAAGGAAATGAAATTTCTGATCGATTTAGGTGTAGACGGCCTTATCACAGATTATCCAAACCTCTACAAGAAGGCAGTCGAAGAATAATTAGAATAGGTTTCGAATGATTTGTTCTATTGATAGGCCTTCCGCTTCTGCACGGTAGTTACGTACAATGCGGTGCCTTAAGATTGCTTCTGCAACCGCCTGTACATCTTCGATATCGGGAGAGTATTTGCCAGATACAGCTGCATGGCATTTGGCTCCAACAACAAGGAATTGAGAAGCCCTTGGGCCTGCGCCCCAGCTGATGTATTTGTTGACCTCTTCTGTAGCGAATGCTGTATGTGGTCTAGTTTTACTAGCTAGTTTTACAGCATATTCTACTACATTATCTGCAATAGGGATATTCCTCACCAATTTTTGGAAATATTGAATCTGCTTTGCGTCGATGATCTTTTGCAGCTTTACATCAGTATTGCTGGTTGTATTTTTCACAATGGTCAGTTCCTCTTCAAAAGTTGGATAACCCAGGTGAACGTTGAACATGAATCTGTCTAGCTGAGCCTCAGGAAGAGGGTAAGTACCTTCCTGTTCAATTGGGTTTTGTGTAGCCAGTACAAAGAACGGATTAGGCAATACATGCCTTTGTCCGGCCGCAGTTATTGCTTTTTCCTGCATGGCTTCCAAAAGGGCAGCCTGCGTCTTCGGTGGAGTCCTGTTGATCTCGTCTGCCAATACAATATTCGAAAATATAGGGCCGGGAATGAATTTAAAGTTTCTATCCTCGCCCAATATTTCGGCGCCGATAATGTCGCTTGGCATCAGATCGGGTGTGAACTGAATGCGGTTAAAGTTCAGGTCCATTACACCTGAAACAGTTTGAACGAGTAATGTCTTGGCCAGACCCGGTACACCTACCAGCAAGCAATGCCCATTGCTGAAGATGGAGATAAGTACAGATTTTACAACAGCTTCCTGTCCGATCACTACCTTTCCAATTTCTGCGGTAATGTTCTTGTAGGCCTGGTGTAAAGCGTCTACGGCTTTGATGTCGTTTTCAAACTGCATAGGGATTATTTTTTGGCTACAGGACTAGTCCATAGTTTCAATTCGTCACAGGTATTGTAATCTTCATCGATCTTGATGTAAGTGTTCTCTCTTCTTTTTTCAAACCACTCACTCAATACGCGGGAAACTTTATCCTGTTGTGCAAACTCCTTAAATTTAGCATAATCCTGCTCAAGATTAGCTTTGTGAGGCGCGATTTTAGATTTCAGTAAAAGAATTTTGTAACCTTCTTTGCCATCGGGATCTGAGAAAGCGACTGGTTGTGAGAAAGAACCTACTTTCATCGTATCCACTACCAAAAACACTTTAGGGTCTAACTTGTCGGCAGGGATAAAAGTAGTCCTGGTAGATCTGCCGTCATAGAACATGATCATACCGCCATTGTATTGAGATTCCTTATTGCCTGAGTATAACGAGGCAGCAGTAGAGAAAGGCAGTTTCTTAGCCAATAAGTTTTTGTAAATGGTGTCAGCCTCAAGTTTGATCCGGTCTAAACTAGCCGGTGTAGTCTGAGGTTTTACGAGGATGTGACGGGCTTGGACCTGTTCACCGCGTCGTTCTATGACCTGTAAAAAGTGAAAGCCATGTTCCGATTCAAACACTGGGGACAGTTCGCCAGCTTTCAGCTTGAAGGCCTGTGCAGTAAATTCTTTCACCATTTGCTGACGATCAAAGAAGCCCAGGTCACCACCGTCTGGAGCAGATCCCGGATCTTCAGAATAGGATTTAGCCAGGAATGCAAAGTCTTCACCACTTTTTACCCTTAATCTCAATGCTTCTATTTTGTCCTTGAATCTCTGTTTTTCGACCGCGGTCAATTTGGGATACAATACGATCTCACCTACTTCAAACTCAGTAGGGATGTCGGGAAGACTGTCCTTTGGATAAGATTCGAAATAGCGTTTTACTTCCAGGGGAGTAACGTTCACATTTTCGGTGATCTTTTGTTGCATTTTATTGGAGATCAACTGCTCTTTGATGTCAGGTCTGATTTCATCCTTGTACTGAAGTACCGAACGGTTTAGAAAACCTTCTAATCTTTCCTGTCCGCCTGCTTTTTGGATCATGCCACGCATACGTCTGTCTACCTCATCATCTACCTGCGGTTCTTCGACCATGATCGAGTCAATCTCCGCCTGTTGTTTCAGTAATTTCTGAGTCAGCATCTGCTGCAGGATATAGCATTTGAATTTAGGGTCGTCCGGATTTCCCTGGTTCAGGAACTGTGCATATTGCTGGTTCAGTTCTGATAATAAAATGATGTTATTGCCTAATACGGCAACAACTTTGTCTATATTTTTCTTTGGGCCCTGAGCTTGTGCGTTAAAGAACAAGCAGATAAGTCCGCTTGCGATCAAAAAAATTTTCCTCATTCTATAGTTGTTCAATTATATTCTTTTTTTTGCAAATTTAATATTATCCGTCCGATTGGCTGACATTATAATTTAGCCAGTTTCTTCAGTTCTTCCCGGTTCACCTTCATTGGGAAACGTTTCCTCAGTCCGGCAATCCAATCTTCTTCCATTTTATGCTGGTAATCAGTTATTACCTGCCCTCTAGCCTCTTCAAAAGAACCAGCTGCATATTCACTTTTACGCTGATCATAAAATGTCCGCAACTGATGTTCATCGTTTTGTGCGCGATCCCAGATTTTATTTTCCGAAATGTTGAACATCAACACTGCTTCTTTATATTCATTCATGATGAATGCATATTCTGCACTCGTCTTAGAAATTCTTTTTTGTGTGCGCAGGGCCTCCTCATAGTTTTCAATTTCACGAAGATATGCCGTATCCCTGTCCAGACCGGATTCTCTGGCATCCAGTACCTTCAGTTTAAAATCAATATAAAGATTCAGATAAGCTTCCAGATCCTGATACCTTGCAGTGGTATTTCCCCCATGGTTCCGTTTAAAAAACCACATAAATTCCTTATTGCTAATTGGCTTCCCGTTCACTACGGCCACATGCTGCGCATATGCAGCAGTAACAAAAAGGGAAAGCATTACGACACAGCAAACTTTTCTCACTAAAGATCTTTGGTATTAATTTTTAAGGTATAAAAGTAATAAATAAAGGCACTATAATGAGATATTTAACTAATTTTAACAGAAAAAAGATTTACAACGAAATTAGTATAATGGTGAACCAACTTACAACCAGCGGAGATGGGCTGCGTTTATTTTTTACGGATGATATTTATCTGGTCACTGAGCCTGAGGGTTTAGTTTCGAGCCCGGTAACACCTGTAAATCAGACCGTAAGCGAAATCCCTGTGTCTGCTGCATTGGCCCTGCCTACCTTAAATGAACCTTCGGAAGCCTTGAAAATGCCCTCGATCGATAAGATAGCGTTTAAGTTCCTTGGGAACAACAAACGTAATATTCTGATCCTGGTCAATGATCCGCTGCATGAAGTAAGCGATGAAAAAGGGAGGGAGCTGCTCAGGAAAATCGTAAAATCAGTAAACCTGAGTGCCAATGATTTTGCCTTACTCAATTATCACCATTACCAGAACAGCAGTTATCAGCAGTTGATAGATTATTTCGCCAGTACTGTTGTCTTTGCTTTTGGAGTTTCATCTCAACAACTTGGTCTGCAGGGACACGCTGAAAATATTGTGGTAAAAGAAAGGGATGTCTTGTTGATTTTCTCCGCTGAATTGAAACAACTGGAGCAAGATATGAATGGCAAAAAAGCCTTATGGGCTAGTTTAAAAAAACTCGGATTGTGATGAAAGAACTCGTATTTGCGACGAATAATAATTATAAAACCAAAGAAATCAGTGCGCTGCTCGAAGGGCAGTATAAGGTGCTAAACTTAACAGATATTGGCTGTACAACAGATATTCCGGAAACCGGGAATACCTTCGCTGAAAATGCTACGCTGAAGAGCCGCTATGTAGTAGACCATTATGGGCTGGACTGTTTTGCTGATGACAGTGGATTGGAGATTGAGGCATTGAATAATGAGCCTGGTATTTATTCAGCAAGATATTCGGGCAATAAGGATGATCGGGAAAACCTGCAGCTGGTGTTGGCTAAAATGAAAGGGATCAGCAACCGCAGGGCTAACTTCAGAACTGTAGTTTCCCTCATCAGCAATGGAACTGTGCATATTTTTGAAGGAGTAATATATGGGAATATCCGTGAAACACCAATAGGTGACCAGGGATTTGGTTATGATCCGATCTTTGAGCCGCTAGGTTATAAACAGACTTTTGCCGAGATGAGCATGACAGAAAAAAATGCCATCAGCCATCGTGCGCTGGCGATACGAAAACTTATTGCTTTTTTAAAGGAACAGCCTGCAGCTTCTTAATGAGGCTATCCGCTTTTGCGGTATCCAGTTTCTTTATAACTTCCTTCTGAATTAAAGGGGCTTCCTTTTTCAGCACTGAATCGGCTTTTTTGACAATCGTGGTCGCTGCAGGATTAATGGTTTTAAGCAGGCCTGAAGCCTGTTTCTTCAGCATTTCAGGACTCATTGGCAGTTTCCCCTTTGCTTCGGAGATCACCCGAGCACCTTTTTCTTTTACAGCAGGTTTTTTCACTGGGGGAGTCTTGCCGCTTGTTTTCACTTTGGGCTTTCCATTGATGACCTCTTTCTTTGACAGGGGCCTGAGTTCGGGTTTCCAGATAAATCCGGTCAGCACCACATCTTCTTTTAGTTCAGCCATGGGCGTTCTTGCACCTTCGGGATCTTTGATGGCAGCAAGCTTTGTGATCTTCTTGTTTTTGAAAAGGATTTTGATCCTGCTGCTTACCGTTTGGTTCATATCGGTATAAGCACTGTCTTTGTTCATATTGTAATACACACTTTCCGCATTGCCATCCACAAATACATTGCTGATCTCCCCGTTTGTGAAAAAAGCAGTGATCAATTTTCCTTTGATCTGATTAAATTTAGCAGAATCAGAGTTCACATTTACCAGGAAGCTGTTGCGCAGCGTTTGCATCGTATGCAGTTTTTTATTCCTTAGCCTCAGGTAAATGGTATCTCCGGTCTGTTGAGAATTTTGTGACCATAGAATTGGTTTCCCATACCATCTTAAGGTGGAGTCTGCACTGGTATAAAATAAAGAATCTGCAACAGCCTGCATGTTGGATTTGAAAACCCTGACATTATGGTAAGCCTTGATGATCCTGATCTTTACCGTATCGGCCGGACTGGCGGGTACTGTATCCTTAAGCGCAGGTTTTTTAATCATTGTCGGGCGTGTACCTGGTTTGCCCAAATTCGGTAGCGTTTTAAACTTTGAAGTATCGGCTACTTTTTTCAGGACAGCGCCTGGTTTTAAGATACTATCGGCCTTCTTAAATACACTATCTGCCTTCTTAACAAGGATCTCGGTTTTTCTGCTGAGACTATCCGGTACCTTTATTGGTATACTGTCCTGCAGGGCAGCCACTTTGTTAAGGCTATCTTTTGCAACAGGTATATCGACGATCTCTTTCTTCCGTTTCTTATCTGTTTTTCCTGACTTTGATGTCTTTTTTTCAGGCTCTTTAGGTTTTACAGCGGTAGAATCATTTGCCAAAACAGGTCCTTTTGTACCTGTTGGAAGGGTTGGTGCTGCGGGTTTTTCTTCTTCAGCCAGTTCATTGTCCTTACTCAGTACGGGCGATTCAATCAGGATCAAGCTTTTCTTCAATACCTTTTGGGTCTCTAATGTATCGGCACCCATCCATAAAGTGTCCAACTTCATTTTTCCGTTGACCTTAATGGAGTCTGCTGTTCCCAGGCCTACATACGGATTTTTAGTAACCAAAGCACGTTCATCAGAACGGTAATAGAACCCAAGTTGTCCATATAAAACCGTCTTATCTGAAGTATCCCGAAACACGATATTCCTTACTGCCTTGCCAATTCCTTTGATGCCATCATAATAAAGGCTGTCGCCCTTCAGAGATTTAGCTCCATTGGTATACAAGTTTTTTTTGCCAAAGAAGGCGTATTCAGTCTTTGTATTGTAAGCTCCGTTTTCCGTATAAAGGTTATCTTCCTTGCCCTTGATGTCCGTGGGACCATAAAAATACACCAGGTTGCTTTTGGTATTGTACCGCAGCGTATCAGAGGTAATCCGCACCTGCGGGGTCACAGCTACTACGTCGAATCTAAAATATGCATCATCAGTATTAGAAAGGTAAAACCCCCTTTTACTAGTGATCGTAACATCCTTATTTACAATTTTTCCACCCTCTATATAAGTTCCAATCTTCGTCCCGGTATTATAGTCCAGAATGTTTGTAGTTAAAACCGAACTGCGGTCGATCATCCTCACATTATTGGTCAGGTGGGCGATCTTAGTATTTCCATCATATGTAAGGTGATCAGAGTAGATATTGATGGTATCACCCTGATTGATGTGGACATTGTTGAAGGCCTCAAAAACATTTCGCTCAGTGTAGAACAAAGCACTATCGCAACTTAGTGTCGCACCCTGGTGTTCAAAGGTGGGGTTTTTAAGGTGTGTTGCATTAGAATTTTTTTCAGTGCTGCCTTTATCGGCATGCCTCAAAATGATTTTTACCCTCTGCTGCGCAAGCAAGGAGAAAGGCAACATAAATAGGATAAACAAAAAGCGTATTTTCTGCACTTTACAAAGTTAGTTGTTATTTTTGAAAGATGTTACCTCTTCAAAGCTTTAAGGACTTCATTGGTCGAAATATGCACTTCACAGCAAACGATACCATTCTGCTTGCCGTAAGCGGTGGTAAGGATTCTGTATTGATGGCGCATTTCTTTAAAGCCGCGGGGTATCCCTTCGCCATAGCACATTGTAACTTCAACCTAAGGGCTGATGAGTCCCAAAGAGATGAAAGCTTTGTACGGATCTTGGCGGCTACCCTGGAAGTTCCTTTTCATGTAACGCATTTTAAGACGAAAGATTATGCCGCTGCACATAAGGTTTCCACACAGATGGCAGCGCGTAGTTTACGGTACGAATGGTTCGAAGAGATCCGGCTCAAGCATGACTATGCTGCGATTGCCCTTGCGCAGCATCAGGACGATGCGATGGAGACAATTCTACTGAACCTGACGAGAGGCACCGGTATTGCAGGACTGCATGGTATCATGCCGAGCCGCGGTCATTTGATCCGCCCGCTTTTGTTCCTGTCGCGCGTGGATATCGATAAACTGGTCTTATCGGAGCATATAGATTACGTCGAAGACAGCAGTAATCTGAGTACTAATTATGCCCGCAACAAGATCAGGTTGAAAGTGATTCCGGAACTGAAGCAATTAAATCCCAATCTCGAAGAGACCTTTGAACATAACATTCGCCGTTTTGCAGATACTGAACTGGTATTGCGAAATGTAGTGACAGGGTTGAGCGCTAAATTACTGAGGCACCATCATCAGGATATTCATATTTCCATTGCAGCGATTAAAGCCCTTCATCCCGCAAAACTCCTGTTTTTCGAATTGCTAAGGCCTTATGCATTTTCGGAACCGGTAAGCATAGAAATCCTGGAGAGTCTAGACAAGCAAAGTGGTACCTCTTTTTATAGCAGCACACATAGGGCGACTATTGACCGGGAAGATGTTATCATTAGCATTAAGCCATCAGAACTTCCGGAAAATGCTTTTATTCATGGTAATGAGGAAGGAGTAAATATTGGAAACCGGTACATTGCGCTGAGTTATTCTGCTGTTCCACATTTTGAGCAGGATTCCCATAAAGCCTTTGCAGATGCCGATTTGCTGATTTATCCATTAGTTGTCCGCAGCCGGCAACCCGGTGATAAGTTCATGCCTATGGGGATGAAGAAGCAAAAGAAACTGAGCGATTTTTTGATCGATGAGAAAGTGCCCCTAAATGAAAAAGATCAGATTCCGGTTCTTATTAATGGCAACGGGGAGGTAATCTGGATCGCCGGATGGCGACAGGACGAGCGATACAAGATCACTGCCTCTACTAAAAAAGTTGCGATCTTTGAATTAAAAACACGGCTGTGACGTTAATGCAATTAAAAAACAATTAACTTTATTTCAAAATCACACCAAATGGGAAACCGCTACGCATTTTTTGAGAAACAATACATTGGCAGAGACTATATCCGCATTTGTATCCGGCTCGTAATGGCCGCATTTTGTTTTGCAGCCTATGTATATGAGCGGGATCGTGACAATACACAGGACCTGTTCCTGGTAGTAGGCTTTGGCATCATCGGCGTTTCTATCGCATTACTGTTCCTGATCCAGTATAAGACAAAAATTGATAAAAAGCGTATTATAATCGAAGGATTATGGTCAGCCAAGCGTGTGGAGATCGACCTGAACACCATTAAAGCAGTAAGGAAAGATACCTACAGCAATTATTTCTTTAATAATCCGGTCTATAATCTGCACCGCAAGGGCAGTATCCGCTTTTATTCTTCGGGTAAGGACGTGGTGGTATTAACTGATAATGATGGCTTTCAATACTACATCGGCACACAACGGCCAAATGAGATGTACCTGGTCATTCAGGCAGAAATGAAAGCTTAGCCAAATAATTGCATTTGTTTAACACAAAGATCGTTTTAAGTGCAGTTATTTGCATCGTAAAACAAAATTAATGAAGATAGGTATTGTTTGTTACCCTACCTTTGGCGGCAGCGGTGTTGTAGCTACTGAATTAGGTAAAGCATTGGCGGACGAAGGTCACCAGGTGCATTTCATCACATATAGTCAGCCTGCCCGGCTCGACTTTTTCTCTGAAAATTTATTCTACCACGAAGTATCTGTAAGAGATTATCCCCTGTTCGATTATGCCCCCTACGAATCTGCACTGGCCAGTAAACTGGTGGATGTGGTACGTTTTGAACAATTAGATATCCTGCACGTACATTATGCAATTCCGCATGCTTCTGCTGCCTTTATGGCAAAGCAGATCCTGGAGACCTATGGGATCAATATTCCATTCGTGACTACTTTGCATGGTACTGATATTACTTTGGTAGGTAAAGATCCGACCTATAAGCCAGTCGTGACTTTCTCCATCAACAAATCTGATGGTGTAACTACCGTTTCACAGAGTTTAAAAGATGATACAGAGAAACACTTCAGGATAACCAATGAAATCAAGGTAATTCCGAATTTTATCGATTTCAACAGGTTTAGCCTGAAGCCAAAGGATCATTTCAAAAAAGCTATTGCGCCAAATAATGAACGTATATTGATCCATACTTCAAATTTCCGGAAAGTAAAGAATACAGCAGATGTTATCCGGATGTTTCAAAAAATCCAGCAGGTGATTCCATCCAAATTGCTAATGGTGGGGGATGGTCCCGAACGTTCGGCAGATGAAAAACTGTGCAGAAGTCTTGATATCTGTGAACACGTAAGGTTTTTGGGTAAACAGGATGCAATTGAAGAGATTCTTTCCGTGTCTGATCTGTTCCTGATGCCCTCTGAATCGGAGAGTTTCGGTTTGGCTGCGCTGGAAGCAATGGCTTGTAAGGTGCCTGCAATTACATCCAATGCAGGTGGATTACCTGAATTAAATATCGATGGATTTTGCGGTTACATGAGCAATGTAGGAGATGTAGAGGACATGGCAGCCAAGGCAATTTCGATCTTAAAAGATGACGCAGTATTACAGCAGTTTAAAGAAAATGCATTAACGAGGGCAAAGGATTTTGATCTTAAGAAGATCCTTCCTGAATACGTTAACTACTATAACCAGGTTATTGCTTCACAACTAAAATTGAAAGAAGCCTAGCCTGTGTTTCTATATAAAAAAGAAGTCCTTTGACGCATGTTCAAAGGACTTCTTTTTTTAAAGTAATATATGTTTTATCGCAGAGGAGTAAATACAAGGCATACTGGTGCACCTACATCAATCTTTTTACCTGTGTCTTTTAAGTCTCCCGTAACCAAGTTGCGTTCGAATATCACAATATCGTTTGTATATTGATGGCCAACCAGCAGGTACTTACCTGTAGGGTCGATCACAAAATTTCTGGGGCCTTTACCACCAGTACTTATCATCCCCCTTTTGCTCAACAGACCACCTTTCTCAATGGCAAAAATGGTGATCTTATTTTCTGAACCTCTGTTGCTTGCGTACAAAAATTTTCCGTCAGGAGAGATGTGAATATCAGCCGCGCCATTTTCGCCATTAAAGCCATCTGCTGTGATTTTCGTTGACTGTAGCTTTTCCAGTGAACCATCATGATAACGGAATACAGTCACATTGGCAAACATTTCATCGATCAGGTAAGCATACTTGCCATCTTTGCTGAAAGTAAGGAGGCGTGGCCCTGATCCCGGTTCCACAGAAATGCTGTCCTGCGGTGCCAGTATATTACTTGTGGCGGCCTTATTGTATTTATATAAATGAATTTTATCTGTACCCAGATCATTTATCACTACATAGTTTCCATCCGGAGTAAATTGTACCATGTGGACATGCGGGCTGTTCTGACGCTCTTTATCCACACTTTTGCCGCTGTGCTGCACCAGTTGCTGCAGCGCAGAGAGAGAACCATCTTTTTCGATTCCAAATACAGAAGCATTACCACCGGAATAATTGGCCGAAATCACGTGTTTATCATCCGAAATAATGAAACAGGGATCTTCTCCCGCAGTTTGCTTGTTGAGGAATTTCAATGTTCCGGTAGCTGCATCAAAACTAAAAGCACTCAATGCGCTGTTTTTTCCGCTTTCATTTACGCTGTAAGCAAATTTGTAATCGGCACTCAGTGTCAGGTAGCTTGGATTATCTACGCCCTTAGTCAGCTGCTTTAACTTAAAATCCGCAGTTTCTGTATTGAATTGATACACATAAATCCCTTCGCTTCCACCCGGTTTAGTATAAGTCCCTACTACGAGGTTCAATTCTTTTTGCTGCGCGCAGCTTTGCATCGTTGTCAGGATCAGGGGTAAAAGGAAGGCTTTTTTCATGTTTGTCTATTGTATAAGGTGTTTGATCTGAATTAGTTCATGCTCCTCCAGGAAGCGCCATCTACCACGAGGAAGGTCTTTCTTGGTCAGATTTCCGTAGACTACACGATCCAGTTTCACGACATCATAGCCCAGGTGTTCGAATATACGACGGACGATCCTGTTTTTTCCACTGTGGATCTGAATACCGATTTCACGCTTGGAAGCACCCGCAACATAAGATACCGAATCAGGCTTAATGATTCCGTCTTCAAGCTCCAGTCCAAACTGGATCTTATTCATGTCGCCCTGACTTAAACTCCGGTTTAATTCAACATGATAAATTTTAGTAATTCCATTTTTTGGGTGAGAAAGCTTGTCTGCAAGATCGCCATCATTGGTCATTAATAGCAGACCGGTAGTGTTTCTGTCTAACCGTCCTACAGGGTAAATACGTTCCCTGCTAGCTTTTTCTACCAATTGCATTACTGTTTTACGTTCCTGAGGATCGTCTGTAGTGGTAATGTAGTCTTTAGGCTTGTTTAATAATACGTAAACCCTTTTCTCACGCTTTAACAATTCACCATTGTAGCGGATCTCATCTTTGGAAGGATCTACTTTTTGTCCCAGTTCAGATACTACTTCACCGTTTACCGATACTACCCCTGCAGCGATCAGCTCATCTGCCTTACGGCGGGAGCAGATGCCAGAATTGGCGATGTACCGGTTCAGGCGGATCAGACCATCGTCTTTTTGTACCGGGTTTTTTCTGCCACGCATGGTAGGGCCATTTTCTACGCGCTCACCTCTGTCCTGGAAATATGGTTTTGAATCGTCTCTTTTTCTGAATGGACGGCTGTCCGTACTGCGGGATACCCCGCCTTTTTTATCATCAAATTTCCTGAAAGGTTGGTCACCTTTGGAATTGAAATTGTCTTTTTTAACGTAGCTGCGTTTTTCTCCGGGAGGTACATCCCTTGAGCTGCCTTCTTTGAAAGCTCTTGATTGTCTCGGTTTGAAATCGCTGTTGTCATCACGGCCTCCTCTTGGAGCCCTTGATTTGTAGTCGCCTTCTGCACTTCTTGAAGGTCTCGCTTTGAAATCACCCCCTTCGGCCCTTGGACTTCTTGGTCTGAAATCTTTAGCATCGCCTTCAGCTCTTGGCTTAAATCCCCTTGATGCTCCTTCTCTGTCAGCTCTGGGTTTAAAGTCTTTGCGCTCACCTTCCCTCGGCTTAAAATCTTTACGGTCGCCCTCTCTTGGTTTAAAATCCCTGCTATCTCCTTCTCTCGGTGTTCTTGGCTTAAAATCCTTAGGGCCTCCGAACTTTTTATCTTTCCCGTCTTTATCATCAAACCTGCTTTTGCCTTTGTATGAACTATCAGTTCCACTTGGTCTTCTGCCTGTTGTGCTTCGGTTTCCCGGTTTGGACTTGTCATCCCGACTGTTCCTGTTATTGTCTTTTGTCATGATACGCTATTAACCGCAAATTTAAGCGGGCAGCAAATTTAGGTAAAAATGCGGTCATTCACAATTTTAACTCGTTGTGTTCCACACTATCTTGGGGGAGGATTAATTCCGGTACTGCTGTATTGGCTCTGACTAGTTGCAGATGCAGGGCAGTTCCTCAGGAAAAGATCATCATATGATGCCTTAATGATCAAGGAATCATCCGGGGATGATCCGCTATGGATCCGTTAAGCAGGTGCTGCTTTTACAAAGGAGATAATTAGCTAAAATCTTGCTAAAACTGGCATCTTAAAATCTTGCTTTAAGCCTATTTAAACGCTGCTTTTGAAAGGTTTATTTGCAATAGCTTGATAGTTAGGCTTATATGTTGTATGTTTGCAGCCGTTTTATATTGTTAACCAAAAAAAGGAGGAAAATGATAAAGAAACACATAATAACATGTACGGTAATAATTGCATTACTGGTTATGGCAAAAGTGTTTGCTTACAACATGCCCCAAGCAGCAAAAAGTCTTTCAAAAAAAGGCAAAACCAAAACAACAGATACAACAAAAACACCACCACAAACAGTAGCTAAGCCAGCATCTCTTATGGCAAAGCTCAACTTCGCAGAAGAATTGCTACCACTAGGGGATGCCCGGGTAGAACGTAAGATGAAAAAGATCCTTGCTGCATTCAATCATAGTAAGATACAGACCAACAAACTGCACGCGAAAGCAGCAGAATGGTTTCCTGTGATAGAGCCAATCCTCGCCGCTTATGGCATTCCTGAGGATTTTAAATATGTTCCCTTAGTAGAATCGGGATTACAAGAAGGGACTTCACCAAAAGGCGCATCAGGTTTCTGGCAGTTCATGCCGGGTACTGCTCGCAATTACGGCTTGAAAGTCAATTCGCGGATAGATGAACGTAAGAATTTACGGAAGTCGACCATTGCTGCCGCCAAATACATCAAAGAACTTTATGGGATCTTCGATAGCTGGACGCTGGTTGCCGCTGCCTACAATGTTGGGGACACCCATATGAAAAGGCAGATCAACCGACAAAATCAGGACAATTATTTTAAGATGAAACTGAACAGTGAAACTGCCGGTTATGTCTATAAGCTGATTTCCATGAAAGCGATCGTACAGGATCCGGCACGTTATGGTTATAGGGCGCCGAGGGCGCTACTGGCTTATAACGCCGAAAGGGCTGCAAATGCAGCCGCTGCGTCAGCAGAATAACAATAAGAGAAAAAAGACTGCAATAATAATGGGGAAAGCCGTTCCAATTTTGGAACGGCTTTTTGATTTTGTGGTAATTTTACTAATTTGAGCCCCTATGGCATTGATGGAACTTCTGATCAAAAATATAAAATACAGTGCAGGGGAAACGGTGTTGCTGACTTTCGAGGTTTTAAACGGCAATAATCCTGATTACCTGGCAGGGCAGTTCCTTACCCTGGTGTTTAATATCAATGGCCGGGAAGTCCGCAGATCTTATTCATTATGCAGTTCACCTGATACAGAGGAGCCACTTTGCATCGCGATCAAACGTGTGGAGAATGGTGAGATTTCCAGATTGCTGCATCATAACACGGTAGTAGGAGATGTATTGTATGCGATGCCTCCCAATGGACAGTTTACTTATAAACCTGTTCCTGAGCTGCCCAGAACCATCATTCTTTTCGGTGCGGGCGTGGGCATTACTCCACTGTTCTCTATCCTAAAGACTGCTTTGCTGAGAGAGAAACACTCGAAGCTGGTATTGGTTTATAGCAGCAGGTCAGTAGATGAGACCCTGTTTTATGAGGAACTGAATGCCATGCAGGTTCAATATCCCGATCGATTTAAGATTATTTTTGTTTCCAGTGGAGCGAAAAATCTACTGATGGCCAGGTTGAATGTTTTCCTGATCGAGAAAATCATTAAAGAGGAATTGTCTTTCGAGCGGAAAGATGCATTGTTCTATACCTGTGGACCGATCGATTATATGGTGACCTGCCGCATTAAGTTGCTGGAATTGGGATTCGACCTGGAGCAGATAAAAAGGGAAACTTTTGTACTACCGGAAGACGAGGTGGATGATGATGATATGACCGAAAAAGTTCCGCGGGATACAAATACGTATGCTGTATTGCTGGACTATCACGGACAGCAATACCAGTTGCAGGTGCCATACGACAAAACCATTCTTCAGGTCGCCCTGGATCAGCGGATCAATATACCCTATAGTTGTCGCGCCGGCATTTGCAGCACCTGCACGGCCAGCTGTACCAAGGGGCACGTGCATATGGATTATAATGAAGTGCTTACAGATGACGAGGTGGATGCAGGAAGGGTTTTGGTATGTACCGGGCATCCGACTGAAAATGGTACAACGATCGTTTGGTAAGCCAAACATATCGGTGTAATATCTGTTCTGTAATTCAGTAAAATAGATGGTTATTCCTGATAATGATTTATCTTTGCAGATTGATAAATTGTTATCTTGAAATTTAGATCTCAATATCGTTTTTAAATAAAATATGAGCAAAAATACCGTTGATCTCGGCGAGCAAAAAGACGTAGAAGTATATGGAGCCCGGGTACATAACCTTAAAAATATAGATGTTTCTTTTCCGAGCAATCAGCTGGTAGTCATTACCGGACTGAGTGGCAGCGGTAAATCCTCTCTTGCTTTTGATACCATTTATGCGGAGGGGCAGCGCCGGTACATGGAGACTTTCAGCGCTTATTCCCGCCAGTTTATGGGCGGAATGGAACGTCCGGATGTAGATAAAGTATCGGGTCTGAGCCCGGTGATTGCTATTGAGCAAAAAACGACCAGTAAAAACCCACGGTCCACGGTAGGCACCATTACAGAGATCTACGATTTTATGCGCTTGCTTTATGCACGTGCCGCGGATGCTTTTTCCTATAATACTGGAGAAAAAATGGAGCGTATGAGCGAAGATCAGATTTTGGATAATATCTTCAAAAAATACAATGATGTTGCGGTGAATATTCTGGCACCCATAGTAAAAGGGCGTAAAGGACATTACCGTGAACTTTTTGAGCAGGTGCGTAAGCAGGGCTATGTAAAGGTCCGTATTGATGGGGAAATTCAGGACATTACGCCTAAAATGCAGGTAGACCGGTATAAGATCCATGATATTGAGATCGTGGTAGACCGTTTGGTGGTGGACCGGAAGGATATAAAGCGTCTTCAGGATTCTTTGCAAACAGCAATGCGATTGGGCAAAGGCATCATTAAGATCAGCGATAAGGCAAATGACGTTTCACATTTCAGCAAGTTCCTGATGTGCCCGAGTACCGGGATTTCTTACGATGAGCCACAGCCAAACAGTTTTTCGTTCAACTCTCCTTACGGAGCTTGTGAGAACTGTGATGGATTGGGTTATATCTTTGTGGTGGACAAGGAGTCGGTAATGCCAAACCCTAAGCTGAGCATCATCAATGGTGGTTTAGCTCCTTTAGGTGAATATCGTGATATCTGGATGTTCCAGGTATTGAAAGCATTGGCTAAGAAATATAACTTTTCACTTTCTACTCCCCTGGAGAAACTGAGCGAAGAGCATATTAATATTATTGTTAAACGGCGCACCGGAACTGATGAGTGTAGCCGTAGAATACAATAAATGGAACGTGCAGAATTATCAGATCACTTTTGACGGCATCATTAAGATGTTTAGAAGAGCAGCAGGAGCGCAAAGGCGAAGGTGCTGTGGAGGATATGGAAAACTTTCGTAAACTGAAAACCTGCCCGGTATGTAATGGCGCAAGGTTGAAGAAAGAAAGTCTTCATTTCAAGATCGATGGCAAGAATATTTCCGAACTGGCAAATATGGACATCAATACTTTGCAGCATTGGTATGAAGATGTAGAAAGCCGGTTGAGCGAACGACAGAATACCATTGCTAAAGAGATTTTAAAAGAAATCCGCGCCAGATTAGGCTTCTTGACAGATGTAGGTTTGACGTATTTAACTTTAGATCGTACTGCACGGACACTTTCCGGTGGGGAGGCACAACGGATCCGTTTGGCTACACAGATCGGTTCGCAGCTGATGAATGTAATGTACATCCTGGATGAGCCCAGTATTGGCTTGCATCAGCGGGATAATGAGCGCCTGATCAATGCATTAAAAAATCTCCGCGATCTAGGTAATACAGTTTTGTCGTAGAACATGATAAGGACATGATTCTTGAGGCCGATCATGTAATTGATGTAGGCCCGGCAGCGGGTGTACATGGTGGACAGATTGTTGCACAAGGAACACCGGCTGATATTCTTAAATCAGATACTCTAACTGCTGCTTATCTGAATGGGAGAAAAGGTATTGAGATACCAAAAAAACGAAGAAAAGGAAATGGCCGTAAGTTATCTATTATAAAAGCTACGGGACATAATCTGAAAGAGGTCTCCGTAGATTTTCCATTAGGTAAGTTTATTGCGGTTACCGGAGTATCGGGCAGTGGTAAATCGAGTTTGATTACTGAAACGTTATACCCGATATTGAACCATCATTTCTTCAGGGCTAAAAAACACCCCCTGCCTTATGAGAAGATCAATGGGCTCAAAGAAATCGATAAAGTAATTGAAATCGATCAGGCACCAATTGGCCGTACACCGCGATCCAATCCCTCTACTTATACCGGTGTATTCTCCGATATCCGGAATTTATATGTGCAATTGCCGGAAGCGAAGATCAGGGGCTATAAACCAGGCCGTTTTTCTTTTAATGTTAAAGGAGGAAGGTGCGAAACCTGTCAGGGTGCGGGCATGAAGGTAATTGAAATGAATTTCTTGCCGGATGTACAGGTGCCTTGTGAAGAGTGTGGTGGAAAACGTTATAACCGGGAAACCCTGGAAGTACGTTATCGTGGTAAATCCATCAGTGATGTACTGGATATGAGTATTGAAGATGCCTGCGACTTTTTTGAAAATATTCCCGCGATCTACCGTAAGATCAAAACTTTGAAAGATGTTGGTCTGGGATATATTACATTAGGGCAATCATCCACCACTTTGTCGGGTGGAGAAGCGCAACGTGTAAAATTGGCTACAGAGCTTGTCTAAAAAGGATACCGGCAATACGTTTTATATTTTAGATGAACCTACCACCGGTTTGCATTTTGAGGATATCAATGTCCTGCTAGGCGTGCTGAATGAATTGGTTGATAAAGGCAATACAGTTTTGGTCATCGAGCATAACCTTGATGTGGTGAAAGTAGCCGATTGGGTGATTGATCTTGGAGAAGAAGGAGGTGCAGGCGGCGGCAGGATTATTTTTGAGGGAACACCTGAAGGCTTGATCCAAAACCCAATCAGTTTGACCGGTAAATTTTTGAAGAAGGAAATGGCATTATAAAAAGATATGCAGAAGTTGCTGAATGATTTCTTGCCAGATAGATCGGCACCTGAAAAGGTAAGGGTTGCTTCTGGAATGGATTTTACAGCAGAATATATGCTTGTCTGCAGATCGGATGTACAGCAATTGTTGCGGCCCAGAGTACCGTTCAGTCATAAAGGTACTTATGGGCATGCGTTGATCATTGCCGGAGCCCGGGCGACCATGGGAGCAGCTTTGCTTTCCTGCAAGGCTTGTTTACGTGGAGGGGCAGGTCTTACCACCGCGGCGATCCCGGAAAGTGGGCTTGTGGCACTAAATACGGCTTTGCCGGAGGTGATGTATGCGGAGCGGTCGGCTTTGTTGGAAAAGAATGCTTTAAAACCCTATAATGCAATAGCGATAGGTCCGGGGCTAAAGCAGTCTTCGGGTTACGATCCGGTGGATTTGAAATTAGTCGATCTTTTACTGGAATCTAAAACTCCGCTGATTGCGGATGCCGACGCCTTGAACCTCTTTGCCGGCAATAAAAATTATCTCAAAAATATTGCAAACGGGAGTATACTTACGCCGCATATGAAAGAATTTGACAGACTGTTTGGTGAGCATTCAAGTTGGTGGTCAAGGTTGGAAACTGCAAGACTAGAGGCGAAAAAAAGGGGTATCATCATTGTGTTGAAGAATCAGTATACTTTTGTTGTAGACCAGGCGGGTAATGTGCACATCAACAGTACAGGTAATCCAGCGATGGCACAGGGGGGCATGGGAGATGTGTTGACAGGCTTAATTGCGGCCCAGGTTGCCCAAGGATACTCGAACAAAGATGCAGCAATTCTGGCTTGCTATCTACACGGCATGGCAGGAGATGATCTTGGGTTATATAGTTTTAGCGTATGCGCTTCGGATGTAGCAGAACAAGTACCTAGATCACATTTCCAGCTACAATCATTTGCTCCATAGTAGGACTGGGACTTCCGCCACGTTGTTCCAGTGTTACCGCGAAAGTTTGTGCTGAAGCAATGTCCTTCATATTGGTAAGGATCCCGTTGTGATGCGCCTCTACATCGAACACACCCAGATCCACTGGTTTTCCGTTTACGAGAGCCCATAACTGGTATTGGTGATTTTTGTCATTGGCAGGCAAGTTCATTCTGGAATTATCCATCATCACATGATTGCCTGATACATGCCAGTAGACAACCATTTTTGCTTTAGGATCCATAGGAGTACCCGCAAGTTTTACGGTTTTCCAATTCGGATCATTAGCCATATCTACGATTTTATGGAGATCTGCATTGTCCTGCTTTATATAATTGACCGTACTGGTAAATTGTTCCCGATCTGCACTTAAACTTGCGATCTCATTTCTTGCATCGCCCAGTTCACTATGTGCAGAAAACAATGCAATTACTGAAACGATTAATAAGGCTACACAGGCTACGAGTGCAACACGTAATGTTCTTATTTTTGATTCATAACCAGATTGTAGGGGAACTACTTTTGCCTGATGCCGATCCGATACAGGTGTTGCTCCTTGCTGAACTTTTTCAATAGTTGCCAGGATCTTTTGATCCAGACCTGCTGTTGGTTGCACTGCCCGTGCCACAGCATATTGTTCCATGGCAAATTCAATGGCTTCAATTTCCTGTTGAACTTCAGGATATTGTGCTGCCATCGCTTCAACTTCAGCTTGTTCCTGGTCGTTCAACTGACCTAGAACGTAAAGTTCAAGTATGCCGGATTCAATATACGCTCTTTCTTCTTCCACTTTAATTAAAATGTTTTCTTAACTCCATGATCGCCATCCGGATACGTGTTTTTACAGTACCCAGTGGTAAATTTAATTCCTCAGCAGCTTCGACGTGTGTATATCCCTTAAAATACACCATGTCCAGAACTTTGGTGAGGTCAGGTTTTAACGCTGTAACCATCTCCTTTAATCCCAAAACATCGGCATTAAAAGTCACCTCTCGCTGCGTGTCAATGAAATCTACGTTATTTTCTATATCTTGGTTTTTGGCAGAGTTTTTAAAATCTTTAGAGCGTAATTTATCAATGGAAAGATTACGGGCAACGTTCATCATCCATGTAAATAAGCGGCCTTTACTGCTGTCGTAGCTATCGGCGGAGTTCCATATTTTAATGAAAGTTTCCTGTAAAAGGTCTTCTGCGATCTCTGTTTGCTGGATGACCCTGGAGATCACACCGAGTAAGGCTCCTGAATACATATCGTATAGTGCCTGAATTGCCATCGTATCCTGCGATTTCAGTTTACGTATGAGCTCTTCCTCGGAGAGTGATATTTTTTTTGTTGGTGCCAATGAAGTGCTAATATACAGAAACAACAACAAGAACAAAGCGATATTTGTTTTTTTGTGTTGAATTCAGGTGGAAGAACAAAATGAACAACAAATCAGCGTCAATGCGCGGTTCAGGTGCCGGATTTAGAAATCGAAAAGATGCTTTTCTGCATGATAAGAAGAACGCACCAATGGCCCGCTTTCTACATATTTCAATCCTTTAGCCATTCCAGCCTCCTTGTATTTTGCGAATTGATCTGGATGGATCCAATCAATTACAGGATGATGATTGCGGGTAGGTTGCAGGTATTGGCCTAATGTCAGGATATGAACGCCATTTGCAACCAGATCGTCCATAGCTTCCAATACATCTTCTTCCGTTTCCCCTAATCCAAGCATAATACCTGTTTTCGTGCGGAGTCCAAATTCAGAGATTCGTTTCAAGGCTTCAAGACTCCTGTCGTATTTGGCCTGGATGCGCACCTGTTTGGTTAAGCGTTTTACGGTTTCCATGTTATGGGAAACAACTTCAGGCCTTTCTTCGAGTACACGGTATAAATTGTCCCATTGACCTTTAAAATCAGGGATTAAGGTTTCCAATGTAGTCTGCGGACTTTCTCTGCGGATAGCCTGCAGCGTTTCAGCCCAAATGATGGAGCCTCCATCTTTAAGGTCATCACGGTCTACTGACGTAATTACGCAATGTTTCACCTGCATTAATTTTACCGAATTTGCTACACGGTTAGGCTCATCGGTATCTACAGCATGAGGTCTTCCAGTTGCCACGGCACAAAACGAGCAGGAACGTGTACAGATGTTGCCCAGAATCATAAAAGTTGCAGTTCCCGCTCCCCAGCACTCACCCATATTTGGGCAATTGCCGCTTTCACAGATGGTATGCAACTTATGAGTATCTACTAAACTGCGTACTTGTGCATATTCTTTACCTACAGGAAGCTTAACTCTAAGCCAATCTGGTTTACGTTGTACTGGGTTTTCTGAAACAACCGGAAGTGCGATCATGCTACAAAGTTAAGCAATAGGATTCAATTGTTATAAAAATGAAATGTTTGTATGATGTAATGTTATAATATGCACTAGCTGGAGTTTCTGACAATCAGATTTGTCTTAAGGACAATAGTCGGCGCCTTCCAGTCCGCTACATCCCGGTCCATTTGCTCCAGGAGTAAATTGGTTGCGACCCTGCCCATTTCTTTTATTGGCTGTTCAACCGTGGTGAGAGAGGGTTCTATCATTGCAGAAACCATGTCGTTGCTAAAACCGATGACGGCAATGTCTTCAGGTATTCTAAGCCCATTTTCTTTAATGATCCTGATGGTTTCGATAGCCGTTGGGTCATTTATGGCAAAAATCGCATCCGGTCGATTTTCCAGGTTTAAAAAATAATTGATGTATATTTTTACTTTGTTGATGCTCAGGTCATAACTTACGAACAGGTCTTCATCGAATTCAATACTATGTTTCTTTAGTGCATCCATATAGCCGGCTTTTCTTCTTTTACAGATGCTCAAGGATTCCGGGCCAGATAGGTGGGCTATTCTTTTTTTTCCCTTTTGTATGAGGTGGCTAATGGCAGAATAAGCCCCTTCATAGTCTTCCACAATTACTTTAGGTACGATCATTTCGTCACAAACTCGGTTAAAGAACACAATTGGGATGCCTTTTCGCTGAAAGATTTTAAGATGCTCAAAGTTTTTCGTTTCCCGGGTTATGGAAACCAATAGACCATCTACCTGATGCGTGAGCATTACTTTGGCATTAGATACTTCTGTTTCATAGCTTTCATCAGACTGACTTATGATTAAATTATACCCTGCTTCTTTCGCCCTTTCCTGCGCACCGATGATAACTTGCGGAAAGAACGATCTGGAAAATTCAGGAACAATAATTCCAATGGTATGGCTTGCTTTTTTTATCAGTCCTATAGAAAACATATTGCGCTGATATTCCAATTCATTGGCAAGCTTAATTACCCTTTCCCGGGTTTGTTCATGGATGTTTGGATTTCCTGTTAACGCCCTGGATACAGTCGATTTGGAAATCCCAAGTTCTTTTGCAAGATCGACAATAGTAGTTTGATGTTTTTTCATCAGGTTTAGATTTGGTTGTTTGCTGAGCTCAATTTAGTTAAAATTTTCATGAATGGGAATGTTCCCAAAAATGGGAACGCTCCCATTTTAAATAGTTGGTTAATTCGTCTTGTTAGTTCTGTTTCTGTGATACTTTCGAACAACCAATTATAACCCGAGACCGCATGAGTCCACTCAGCTTTCTCACTAACCAAATAGTATGAACAAAAAATTAATCTTTCTCCCGGAAAGATACATGGGCAGCTTTATTCTACCTATGCTCTTATTTTTCTTTTCGGGTTCGTTATTTGCGCAGGGCACAAAAACAATTAGTGGCAGGATTAACGACGAAAAAGGGCAGCCACTCGTGGGAGCCACTGTATTTCTCAGCATAGAAAAAAAATCTGTAGCTGCTCGTGAAAACGGTGAGTTCAGTATTGTTTCGTCAAACAAAGACAACGAAGTCAAAATTTCTTATGTAGGTTACAAAACACAAACCTTTGTCTTGTCGAACATAAGCGGCAGGCTGAACATCAATCTGGAAAGGGAGGGACTGGAGATGGATGAACTGGTGGTAGTGGGGTATGGTACCGTCAGTAAAAAAGACCTTACCGGAGCCGTTAGCACACTAAGTGCGGATTTGCTGACTGACCGTAAGACCACCAGGGTTTCTCAGGCTTTGCAAGGCGCTGTACCAGGGGTTTCTGTAACCAGAAGTTCCGGGGCACCCGGCACCAGCGGCACGATTAGGATCAGGGGGATTACTACATTAGGTGTTAATGATCCCCTGGTGATCGTAGATGGGGTGCCGGGAAGCATCGACAATATTAATCCGGACGATGTAGAAAATATATCTGTATTGAAGGATGCAGCCAGTTCGGCAATTTATGGATCCAGAGCGGCGGCAGGTGTAATCTTGGTTACCACAAAAAGGGCCAAAGATGGTCAGGCAAGTATTAGTTATAATGTTGATTTAGGCCTGGAGAAAATTACCACTAACCCTTCCTTTGTGGATGCAGCTACTTATATGAAGCTGTATAATGAACTGAAAGTAAACGACGGGGCTACACCGACCTATGCCGAAGATGTGATCAACAACTATGCTGCTTTGCATGCCGCGGAACCTGATAAGTATCCAAATACCAACTGGCAGGATGCTTATTTTAAAGATCAGGGATTTCAGCAGCGTCATAGTTTGGATATTTCAGTTGGCAATAATAACGTCAGGTCTAAAGTAATGCTGGGTTATATAGATCAAGGTTCGGTAGAGCCGAACCGCTCATTTAACCGTTATTCTTTGAGGATCAACAACGACCTTACGATCAGTAGCAAGTTAAGTGCGAACGTCGATCTGGGCTATTATAGGGCACAGTCGCTGGTTCCCGCTACAGGAGATATCTCGCAAGCCAGGCAACTGCCCGGAATTTATGATGATTATTATAGTGACGGCAGGTATGCACTCGGAAAAGATGGTGGGAATCCAATAGCAAATAATATGCTGGGTGGAAATGGCGATACACGGAATAACCAATTTAATGCAAAGGTGCAATTGAACTGGGATGTGATTAAAGGTTTGAAACTGTCGGGTATTTTCTCGCCTCAGATCGGGTATATCAGGAGTAAAACCTTCAGGAAAATTGTTTCCTATTCTCCGCTGAATGATCCTACTGCTGTGACCAATACATTTGGGACGGCGAATTCACTAACTGAATCGCAATCTTATAACCAGGCGTTGAACAGTCAGTTTCTGGCGAACTACAATTTTTCTATTGACACGGATCACAATTTTACCGTTTTGGCGGGTTATGAGAATAACAGTTTCCGGGATGAAAATACCGCAGAATTCAGGGACGGCTATTTGTTGACCGATTACCAGGTGCTTGATGCAGGTTCGAAAGTAAACTGGACTAACTCCGGGAATGCCAGTGAAAGTGCGTTGCGTTCATTTTTTGGGAGGCTGACCTATAATTACAAAAACAAATACCTGCTGCAGACCAATTTTCGGTACGATGGTTCATCACGGTTCTCCTCGGAAAACCGTTGGGGTTTTTTCCCTTCAGTTTCGGCAGGTTGGGTTATCACAGAAGAAAACTTCAAAGCCTCATTGCCTTTTTCCTTCTTAAAACTACGGGCATCATGGGGCAGAAATGGGAATCAACAGATCGGCAATTACAGTTACCAGGCTTTGATTAACTTAAATTCAATTCTTTTCTACAATGCTGCGGGGCAGATCGTACCTATAACAGGAGGTAACCAATTGGATTTTGCGATCAGGGACAAAGCCTGGGAAACGAAGGAAGATTTTGATATCGGTGCAGATATGGCATTCTTTGATAATAGGTTAAGCCTATCTGCCGATTATTTTAGAAAAACTACACGTGACATATTGCTAAACCTACCTATCCCGCTAAATACTGGCTTGGTTTCTACATCGCAGAATGCAGGGAAGATGTATAATAAAGGCTGGGAGGCACAGTTGGGCTGGAATGATAAGATCGGTAAGGATTGGTCTTATAGTGTGTCGGTCAACTTATCTGATTATATCAATAAAATCCAGGACTTAAAGGGTACTTCCACACTTGGAGATCAGGCGATTTTAGAAGGACAACCTTATAACGTATGGTATGGGTATCAATCCATCGGCTACTTTAACAATGCTGATGATGTTCTGAGTTCCGCTAAACTGACTGGTTCGGAAAAAGCAGGTGATATTAAGTACAGAGACATAGACGGCGACGGCAAAATCTCAGCCGATAAGGATCGGGTTATTCTTGGGAATTCTCTTCCAAGATACCTTTATGGTGGCAATGCCAGCGTAAAATATAAGAACATAGATTTTGGGTTTTCATTTCAAGGAGTAGGGAAGCAGACCGGTAAGCAAGGTGGTTATATGGTGCAGCCTTTCAATTCAAATTTTGGCAATGTTGCTGACTACATTCCGGGGAATTACTGGACGCCTGAAAATCCAAATGCCAAATATCCAAGGTTGAGTTATGCGAATCAGAACGTAAATTTTGCCAATTCTGACTTTTACCTGTTTAACTCCCGTTATTTCAGGCTAAAAGATGTTTCGTTGGGTTACAGTTTTAATCCTGGACTTTTAAACCACATCGGCGTTAAGCGCGCCCGCATTTTCATCAGTGCAACAGATCTGTTTTCAGTCAGCGATTTTCCCAAAGGATGGGATCCGGAAGGAAACCAGGCAGAGAGCCCGATCCTGACAACGTATTACGGTGGTTTAAACATTACATTTTAACTAAAGAGACATGAACTTAAGATTTTTATACTGCATGATACTGGCTGTGATATTCCTTGCCAGTTGCAAAAAATTAGATCGTTTCCCACTTGACAGTCCGAGTTCTGAAACTTTTTATTCAAATAAAGTTGAAGTAGACTTAGCTGTAAGTGCCTTGTACAATTCAGGCCTTTTTTATAAAGATATTGACGAATGGTCAGACAATTACTGGCAAAGATCCAACAATGGAAATGACATCATTCACGGAACCTCGACTATCCAAAGTAGTGATTTCTACAATTGGTGGCAAACCGCGTACAAGGGTATTGCACGTGCAAACGGTATTCTAGACAATATTAATAAAGCGCAGGATATTACTGCTGATTACCGTAAGCAGGTGGAGGCGCAGGCCAGGTTTACAAGAGCTTTTATGTATGCTACGCTCATCAGTCATTTTGGCGATGTTCCGCTGATCAAAACTACCCTTAGCCTGGAGGAGTCTAAAAAACTTACAAGAACCCCTAAGGCCGAGGTTTTGAAGTTTATCTACGAGGAGTTTGATTTCGCAGCTTCCCTACTTCCCAGTTCTTATCCCAATGGTCTGCAGTATTTTACAAAAGGTGCCGTATTGGCTTCCAAAGCCCGAACAGCATTGTATAGCGGGGATTTTGCTACTGCAGCTACCACCGCAAAACTAGTTATGGACCTTAAGGTATATAATCTATATCCTTCGTACAGAAATTTGTTTTTGAAAACAGGCCAGCGCAGTTCAGAAATCATCATGTCCTTTCCCCGTTCTGCGACTTATAGCGTTACCTACGACATCCAGTATACGCTGGGCAGACTTCTAGGCGGTTATGCTAGTAATATCCCTACGCTTGATTTGATAGATAGCTATGAATGTACCGATGGACTTACTATAGATAAGTCCCCACTTTATAATCACAAGAACCCTTTTGTGAACAGAGACCCACGTTTAAAGCTGACGATTGTAACGCCGGGAGAAAACTGGCTGGGCTACGATTATCAAAACCACCCTGATAGTGTAACGATCTACAGTACAAAAGAAGGGAAGCGCGTTGCGAATAAAGATGCTAAAAATGCAAGTTATCCTTTTGCCAGTTATACCGGTTACTTATGGAAAAAGTCTATTGACGAATCGCAGGTAGCCCAATTCAATAAAGTGGATTTGGACATGATCATGATCCGGTACGCAGAGGTATTGCTGACCTATGCAGAGGCCAAAATTGAATTAAATCAGATCGATCAAAGTGTACTGGAGGTGATGAACACGATCCGGGCACGTGCGTATGGTGTTGCAGTTACAGCCACAGGTTCTTATCCCGCTATTACCACGACTGACCGTATTGCATTGAGAAGGATACTCAGGAGAGAACGCAGGGTTGAATTTGCCTTCGAGGGTATGAGGTATATGGACCTGATCAGGTGGAAGCTTGCTGAAAAAGCACTGAATACTCCCATTGTAGGTGTGCCACTTAACAAGGCCGACTATCCATTTGCAGGTACCCCGGTTTTTGATGCTGACGATATTCCCGATTATTCCGCTTTCATTAACAAATTGTCTGTCGTAGATAGAAGGGCATTTAATCAACGAAATTACCTGTGGCCTGTTCCTTACGCAGAAACAACGCTGAATCCGGGGCTTGGACAAAATTTGGACTGGTAGATATGGACGCTAATGTAAAAAAAGCTGATGAATAGACTGTTTCTTCTTGGCTTACTGGGCATGTCATTCATATCGTTTGCCGGAAAATCAATCCCCCCGGCTAAAAGTGTGTTTTTAGTTGCCGGACAGAGCAATGCCGTTGGGCAGGGAGTTTCCGGCTCATTTGCCGGAGAACTTACATTGGCTTTGGAATATAAGTATGGCTCAAATGCTTTTGTTGCTTTAAAGGATCCTGTAGGTGAGGATCTACTCGACCTTGAGATGGCGCGGGCCGGAAGTGCGTGGCCTGCCTTTGCTGAGCAGTTTTGCAAAGATGGGAGGGAGCTAATTCTGATTCCTGCCGCCAGAGGGGGTAGTTCCTGTGATGCAAGAGCAGAACTAATGCCCTACGGAACCTGGGCTGAAGCAGGGAAGTTATTTAACCGTGCCGTACTGAAGACCAATGCCGCTTTAGCCCTTTCAAAAACGACACTCTCGGGGATCATCTGGTGTCAGGGCGAACGTGACGCCAATGCTATAAATGAAGGAAAGCTGACTGCCCGGCAATATGAAGAAAGTTTAAAAAATCTGATCGTTCGCTTTCAACATATTTACCGATCGGATTTGCCTTTCTACATCATCCAAACGGGATATTATAAGGGGCATCCAAAGCGGGGCTTTGATGCTGTCAGGAAGGCTCAGGTAAATGTAGCGGCCTCCGTTGCCCATGTTCATGTAGTTTACGGAGACACACATCTTTTTAAAGATGCAGATTTATTGCCAGATGGGATTCATTATAACCAGCAAAGCCTGAATAAGATTGGAAAAGATGTCGCCACAATTGTCAAACGAGCCATGGATGAGCGGCTCAGCCTCGCCAAGATATTTACTGACCATTTGGTATTTCAAGAGGGCCGGGAGATCGCTATATGGGGTCGGGCAGCTTCCGGTAGTGAAGTTACCCTAAATTTCAACAAAGTAACTGTTAAGGCAGTGGCTGCTGCAGATGGGAAATGGGTGGCTAAATTTCCTCCAATGCATTATGGCGGGCCTTATGTGCTTAAGACAAAAAGCGGTAAGCAAGAAATGGCGATAAAAGATGTGATGATTGGGGAAGTCTGGCTTGCCTCCGGGCAGAGTAATATGCACTTCCAGGTAGGTTATCCGGTAGCAAATATTAAGGAAGTATTGGCAGATTCGGAATTGCCGATGATCAGGGAATTTGGGGTTCCGCTTACTGTACGTAATCGCCCGGCAGATGAGGTTCAGGGAGAAGGCTGGAAAGTTTGTAATCCAACAAATGTGCTTCAATTTTCAGCAGTCGCTTTTTTCTTTGCAAAGCAGATTCATAAACATAAAAATGTAGCAGTTGGTATCATCCATGCTTCTTATGGAGGAACACTGATAGAGGCTTGGCTTCCGCAACAAAAGGGAAATGAAGAGGACTGGGAAGCTTTGCAGGCGCTGAGTGATTCTATAGATATCGTCCGGAAGTCGGTCATTGACACGGCTGCACAGGGAATCAGAGTTGGAGTTCAGGCCGTTAGTTATGATGACTCGAGCTGGAATAAAGCGAAATATCCGGTAATGACAACAGCGATTGCTCCTCCATATGGATTTGTTTGGTTCCGTAAGACGATTGAACTCCCGACTTTAACAAAGAAGACTGATTTCAAACTTAAACTGGGCAAACTGGCTGAATCGGATATTACCTATTTTAATGGGATAGAGGTAGGCAGAGGGAAACAGCAAGATTCAACCATTTATGTAGTTCCAGCTAAACTGATCAGGAGAGGTAAAAATGTAATCGCCATAAGGCTGGTATCACAATGGGGTAACGGCCGCCTGGGCTTTCCGGCAGACTCGGCTTTTTTAGAAAATGCAGATCAGAGCCTTAAGGTCTTGCTTCATGGAGAATGGGCCTATAATACGACCATTGAGCCAGTTCTGCAGAAAGGGAATGGATATCAAAACCAGCCTTCATCACTGTTTAACGGAATGATCTATCCTTTGACCCCTTATGGAATAAAGGGCTTTTTATGGTACCAGGGTGAGAGTAATGCGTTGAATTACCGGCAGTATGGAGCCCAGCAGTCCGAGCTGATCAAAAGCTGGCGCAGACAATGGCGGCTGGGTGATCTCCCATTTATTTTCGTTCAGCTGCCTGGTTTAAAGGGAATGACCAGTTTACCTATGATGAGGGAAGCGCAGGCAAGTTCACTAAAAGAACTGAACACTGGAATGGTTGTCTCGTTTGATGCGGGTGATAGTTACGATATCCATCCACACAAAAAGCAACCTATAGGACTGCGGCTAGGTTTGCAGGCTTTGGGAATGGTGTATGATAAAAGTATTGTAAAAGATGGACCTGTTTATCGCTCATATAGGGTGGAAGGAACATCTGTCAGGTTAGAATTTGAAGACAGTTCGAGCCCGGTCGTGTTGAGACAAACGGCCAAAACTGCTTTTATGGTTGCCGGAGAAGATCATCAATTTTATCCCGCGGATGCCCGTATTGAGAACGCTGGAATAGTTGTACAATCCAGGTTTGTTCCCAGACCTGTGGCAGTAAGGTATGCCTGGGATGCAGAGCCAGAAGTCAGTTTATATAACGAAGCAGGAATTCCAGCGGCACCATTTCGGACAGATAAATGGCAGAATTAATTTACAGTAACAGGTTATAAAAGAATAGATTATGTTGATAGCAGAATTTGAAGCAGAAAGAAAACTAAAAGAGGTTACCATTGCGGCGGACCTGCTGATCGTGGGAGGCGGATTGTCTGGTGTTTGCGCAGCAATAACTGCTGCAAGAACCGGGTTAAAAGTGACGTTGGTACAAGACCGACCCGTACTTGGGGGCAATGCTTCCAGTGAGGTAAGGCTCTGGGTATTAGGAGCTACATCGCATATGGGTAATAACAATAGGTGGTCCAGGGAAGGCGGTGTTATAGATGAGCTACTGGTAGAAAATATGTACAGAAATGCTCAGGGAAACCCATTGATATTTGATTCTATCCTATTGGACAAGGTAGTTGCGGAGGACAATATCGAGTTGCTTTTGAATACTACTGTTTATGAAATTGATAAATCTGCTCCTGATTTAATCACCTCGGTTAAAGCAATTTGTAGCCAGAACTCCACTCAGTATGTTTTGAAGGCAGATTTGTTTTGTGATTGTTCGGGTGATGGTATACTTGGCTTTTTATCGGGCGCAGCATTTAGAATGGGTGCCGAGGGAATGGAGGAGTTCGATGAAAAATTTGCCCCTACCAAAGAATATGGCGAATTGTTGGGACACTCGATGTATTTCTATTCCAAGGATACTGGAAGAGCGGTAAAGTACATTGCTCCGGAATTTGCATTAAAAGATATTACAGAAATACCCAGGTTCAGAAGTTTTAATGCTCAGGATTTTGGTTGTAAACTCTGGTGGCTGGAGTATGGAGGTCGATTAGATACTGTACATGATACAGAGAAAATAAAGTGGGAATTGTGGAAGGTTATTTACGGGACCTGGAATTACATTAAAAACTCGGGTGAATTTCCGGAGGCAGAAAACCTGACCCTGGAATGGGTGGGAACAATACCAGGTAAGAGAGAGAGTAGACGTTTTGAGGGAGACTATATGCTTAGTCAAAAAGATGTTATTGAACAAAGAACGCATGATGATGCTGTTGCTTATGGTGGTTGGTCGCTCGATTTACACCCCGCCGATGGTGTTTTCAGTGAAAAGCCCGGCTGTAACCAATGGCATAGCAAGGGCATTTATCAAATTCCCTACCGCTGCCTTTACAGTAAGAATATCCGCAACCTTTTCTTGGCAGGCAGGATCATTAGTGCAAGTCATGTTGCTTTTGCTTCCACCAGGGTAATGGCCACAAGCGCATATGTAGCACAAGCCGTAGGAACTGCGGCGAAGATTTGTAGAGAGGAAAATATATATCCCGCCGATTTGCTACAGGAAAACAGAATAAAGCGCCTCCAGAATGCACTGGTTAGGAACGGACAATTCATTCCAGGTGTGGTGGCAACGGACAAGTTGGATTTGGCTCAATCTGCGGTCATCAAAGCTTCAAGCACCTTAAAGATTCGGGATTTAAAACAAGATATTTGTTTAAAAAGGCTTGAAGTTTCAACTGCCCAGCTCATTCCGGTAAAGCGGGGAAAAATGTGCGCCATCAGTTTACATGCTATGGCCGATGAAGCTACAGCCTTGAAGATTGAACTGCGGGGCAGCATCAAGTCGGGAAATTATACGCCTGATCACAAAATTGCAGATACAAGTTATAATTTGCAAAAGGGAGAAAATGAGCTCTTGATTGATTTTGACCAGGAGTTTGATCAAGATGCCTATGTCTTTCTCATGTTTGAAAAAAATCCACTGGTTGAACTTGAGTTTACCGCTATGCGGATTACCGGCATGTTATCGGTTTTTAATCTGATCAATAAAGCGGTTTCCAACTACGGAGCACAGACTCCTGCAGAAGATATCGGTGTAGATACCTTTGAGTTCTGGTGCCCGCAAAGGAGGCCGGCAGGTTTAAATCTTGCCTTAGGATTTCAGCCTGCCCTGGATTGTTTCGATCCGGAGGATCTGAAGAATGGTATAGACAGACCTGTTTTAAAACCAAATGCCTGGGTGTCGGACCATTCAGATCGTCATCCTTATATTATTTTGGACTGGGACGAGCTGCAGGAATTGAGCAGTATTGAACTATCTTTTGATACCGATTTTGATCATCCCATGGAATCGGTATTAATGGGACATCCGGAATCTGTAATGCCTTTCTGCGTTAGGAATTATCAAATTTTGGATGACCGTGGCCAGCTCATTTTTGATAAAAAAGATAACTATCAAACGAGGAATGTAATTAAATTCGTTCAGCCAATACAAACCAAATCATTAAGAATTGACCTTGAACATCCATCGGACTTAGTACCTGCTGCATTGTTTGCAGTTAGATGTTACCGATAAAAATAGCTAAAGAAAATTATGGTAACACTGGACTTTTATGTCATGGCGATTTTCGCCTTATTAATTTTTGCAATAGGACTTACCTTCACCAAGGTAGGAAGTAAAAACGGACAAGCTTTTTTTGAGGCAGGAGGTGCTACTCCCTGGTGGATAAACGGCCTGTCGCTTTTTATCAGCTATTTCTCTGCAGGTACATTTGTAGTATGGGGCTCTATTGCCTATAAGAATGGCTTGGTCGCCAATATGATTCAGCTCACTATGGCCATCAGCGGACTGCTGGTAGCGAGGTTTATTGCAGCCAAGTGGAAGAAGACCGGCGCTACTACAGCAGCTGATTACTTAGGTAAACGATATGGGGTAAAGACCCAGCAATTCTACACCTACCTTATCTTAATGCTCAGCTTGTTTGCTACTGCGGCAGTATTGTATCCGGTAGGGAAAATGGTGCAGGTGGCGACCCCTTTTTCACTCAACTCCTGTATTATTGTGATAGGGTTGATCATAGTACTATACACTGCTGCGGGTGGGTTGTGGGCTGTTTTAGTTACTGATGTTGTTCAGTTTGTGGTACTTTCGGCCTCAGTTCTTATCGTAATACCTATAGCTTTTAAAGAGATTGGTGGGGTCTCTCAGCTCTTTGCCAAAGCCCCGGAAGGTTTTTTTAAGCCTTTTAATGCCGACTATACCTTAGAGTTTATGCTGGCTTTTATCGTTTACCAAATGTTTTATATAGGTGGAAATTGGGCATATGTGCAACGATATACAAGTGTATCTACAGTAAAGGAATCTAAAAAAGTGGCTTATTTATTTTCGATCTTATACCTCGTAAGTCCGGTGATCTGGATGATCCCGCCAATGGTCTACAGGATCATCAACCCCAACCTGCAGGGCTTGGAACCCGAGGGAGCTTACATGATGCTTTGCCAGAAAGTTTTGCCTGCCGGATTGATAGGGCTTGTGCTTGCAGGTATGATTTCTGCAACCTCCAGTAAGGCCAATACTACCATTAACCTTGTAGCGACGGTTTTTGCAAATGATATTTATAAATCACTCCTGCGTCCCCATGCTTCAGAAAAGGAAATGATCCTGATGGCAAGGATCTTTACCCTGATCTTTGGTGCTGCAACGATAGTTGTTGCGATTTTGATACCCCGTGCAGGCGGAGTGGTAGAAGTGGTCTTAAGTACAGCCTCTATAGCGGGAGGTGCTTTATTTGGGCCGATAATATGGTCGCTGTTTACACGACGGCAAACCGCGTTTTCCTTGGTTTTTGTTTCTGTAGTCTCCTTGTTGACTGGTCTTTTTTTTAAGGTAGTTACCCCCGGTTTATTTGATTTAAAGTTAAACAGAACGGTAGAAACAATAGTCGGGGTCGGCCTGCCTGTTTTGCTGCTGGCTATTTTTGAGCTTTATGCACATTTTAAAGCTGAACAGGGTCCTGACTTTATGAACCAGTTCCTAGTATCGAAAAATGAGGATAACCTGCAAGAGGTTGCTGCACAAGAACAAAACATTTTTGGTGTTAAAGTAATTGCAATTTCTATGGCGGTTATCGGTGCAGGTATCATCACACTGGGGATACTTGCTTCCAGTTTTAATTCCATTGTAATCGTGGTAGGGTCATTTATCCTGCTCATTTCACTTTACATCTGGTATAAGGTAAATACCGGTCTAAAAACAGTTAAATTAAACAAGATATGAAAACTACACTGTGTATGATTTTGGCTTTTATGTTGTCTGGATACTGCTTTGCACAAAATAGTGGCACCGAAAATATTTCCATCAATGGAACTTGGTCATTTAAGATTGACCCGGACAATACCGGAGAGAAAGGAGGCTGGTTTGAAACTGAGTTTCCATCCGCGGGTTGGGATTTGATGCAAGTACCATCTAACTGGGACCTGCAAAATGCCTACGCTCACTATAGCGGCAAAGCCTGGTACAGGAAAGTAGTCTCTATACCGGAAAAATGGACGGGAAAAAGTTTGTTTTTGAATTTCGAAGGAGTATATTATAATAGCAAAATATGGTTCAATGGTCAGCTTTTAGGAGCTAACGATAATGGTTTTCTTCCCTTTCGTTTTGATGTTTCAAAACTAGTTAAGCAGGGTGCTGATAATGTGATCGTAGTATGTGCCGACAATACCTTTCGTCTGGGTGCTGTATGGAACTGGGGAGGAATTAGGCGACCGGTGAGCTTGAATGCTTATGAAAAGGTACAGATTATTCAACAACACATTACACCGGTCGTGGATCTAAAAAGCGGTACTGCCAAAGTAAGTGTGAAAGTGTTTTTGGAGAATACATCTGAAAATGAACAAGCGGTAGCAGGAGAAGTCGCACTCAAAAGGGCAGGTCTATTGAACCGTTTCCTGCAATTTAAAGCTTTAGTACCGGCACATGGTAAAAAGGAAGTCGAGGTAATAGCAGTCCTTAAAAAATCTGAAGTCCACCTGTGGCATTTTGACGATCCTTTTTTGTATGATAGTAAAGTAAGCATTGAGGGGAATGGAAGAATGTATCATGAAAAGACCAATAGGTTTGGTTTGCGAAAAATAGAGGTAGACAATGTCAATTACCTGTTTAAATTGAACGGTGAGCCTGTGCGGTTAATGGGATTTAACCTCGTGCCTGATGACAGGACTACAGGCAATACCCTTCCTTTGTGGAGGATAAAGGAAGATGTAGACATGATGAAAGAGGCCGGTTGCAATATGACAAGGCTGAGCCATTTTCCGCTGCCAGAAGAGATGTATGATTATTTGGATGAGCGAGGTATACTCATATTTCCGGAGGTTTCCCTTTGGGGAAATACCACAATGGTTGACCCCGCTGATCCTAAGCCCCGGGAATGGTTGCGACAGCTGATCTTTAATAACTACAATCACCCTTCGATTATAGGCTGGGGCGTAGGAAATGAAATAGGAGAAAACCCAATGGTAATGGACTATGTATCATCGGCGATTAAACATGCCAGGGAGCTAGATAAAAGCAGACTTGCCGTGATGGTAAGCCACACGGCCAGCAGAACGCCTGATCCCATTCAATATTCTGAACTCGGACTCATTAATAACTACGGTAAAAACCTTTCTCCTGTGGTAAAATGGACGCATAAACTTCATCCTGATAAATTACTTTTTTATTCAGAATATGGCGTAGGGCAGTTAAATGAAGATCTCAATGCAGATTTTGATGCCCGTACAGTGATAGACTCTTTGCGTTTCAAACCCTATTTGATGGGGGCCTCCTTGTGGACATTTAATGACTATAGAAGTAGCTTTAGCGGAACGAAAGAAGCATCTGAGAATAGGCCCTGGGGAATTGTTGATGTATTTAGGCAAAAGAAAAAGGCATGGTTTTCCATAAGGAAGGAGTATCAGCCTATTAAGTTAAGCGCAACATTGCGAGCCGGAGTTGAAAAAAGTGACGAGCAGTCATTGGACGTAATGCTTATTCCAAGGGATAAACTCGACTTGCCAGCATTCACTGTGCGTAATTATAAATTGATTTGGAGCTTAAAGGATGTTAAGAAAGATGTTCTTGATGCAGGGATGGAACCCCTGGAAGAAATGCGACCCGGAGGTAAAAATATCAGCAAATATGTGAGTTGGAAAAAGAATCCCAATGCTTTTTCTATGGAATTAAAAGTGATATCTCCCCTTAATTATTCTGTAGTTGATACGACTATTTACTTCCGTAAGCCAGAAAGACCAAGAATTATTTACGTTAGTGGAACCAGAACACAGCTGAATGAGGCCCCCGCAAAGAAGGGTATGATCAGAGTAGTTTTTGAAAAAGAACACACCGCGACTGGTTATAAAGTTAGGTACGGAAAAGAAGAACTTTCTGAGGAAAGTCCAGTTACGGCTAATCATTATGTAGAAATTTATGGCTTGGAACCGGGAACTACGTATCAGGTTGCCTTGATTGCAGTGAATGCTGCAGGTGAGAGTATTGCAAGTGAGATACAAAAAATAAAGGTTGAATATGCCCTGGCTGCGCCAATTGTCCGTTATACCGAACGCATCAATAACAATGTCTTTATCGGTTACAGTACTCAGGGAGACGATTATCAGTTTGAGGTGAATTACCGTACAGAAGCAGGCGGGTATGATGAGGTAAACACACTCAGGAGTACAAACAAAGGAGTATTGATGTTGCCGGAACTCGATAAGGAAGCAAAGTATTATTACAGGATAAGGAGCTTGAAACAGAATTTATATCCAAGCCTTTGGTCTGAAGAAGTCAGTGTTACGCCTGAAGGAAAGGCAGGGGCCGGCCTTGAGATACAAAAGGTGTTGCGTTCGGGAACTGGAGCACTCATACTTTTCGAACCAAAAAAGAAAGCCGTTGGCTATCAATTGTTTTATAAGCTTGCTAAGTCATTTACCTGGGCTTCTGAGCACATAAATGCAGCTCAGATTAAATCATATTACCTCTCAAACTTAAAAAAGGGGGCTGATTACGATTTCAAGATGGAGGTGATTTATTAAGGATTGATTAGTTTACATCATGGCTACTGTTTTAAAGTGTCAATTTAACATATCTTAACATATGTCTTTTTAAACCATTTGGCCTATTATCATTCTATCTACCAAACAACGATAGAAACTATGAAAAGATTAATTTTTACAGCCATTTTATTCATTAGTATGGGTAGTATGGCATTTGCACAACAAAGCGATTCTAAAAAAATTAAAAAAACTCCGGAAGAAAAAGCGAAACACCTCACGGATGAACTCAGCAATAAACTTGCATTGACTGCAGACCAAAAGACAAAGGTGTATGCTATAAGTCTGGAAGGTATTAAAGAGCAAAAAGCGAATCATAAAAAAGGAGAAAAACGCGATAAGGCGGTGATAAAGTCAGATTTAGAAAAAAGAGATGCTCAAATCAGTGCCGTGTTGAATGATGCACAACGTAAAACTTATCAGACCTGGAAAATGGAAAAGATGAAATCTATGAAGAAGCATGGAAAGAAATCAGCTGGGAAAGAAACTAACAAAGCTTAAAAACTTTGTATAATTAGGGGGGATGTGAAGGCAGTCGGAAATGACTGCCTTTTTTTATGCTAAAACTTTGCTTTAGACATATTGTTATGCTTAAAAATCACACGTTATGCCAGAAGGACCATCCATTCTTATTTTAGCTGAAAAGATTGCCTATTTAAAGCATAAGATTGTTTTTGAAGCTACCGGTTATGCGGAACTGGATATGGATGAAATGTCCCACAAAAAGATTATGGATTTCAAAACCTGGGGCAAACACTTTTTGATCTGCTTCGATGATTTTACCATCCGGATCCACCTCGGACTTTTTGGCAGCTATCAATTTCATCAGCCTAAAAAAGTAAACCCCAAGATTGCTTTGCACTTTAATGATGATGCCGTCTACTTTTATGTCTGCACTGTAAAGCGCATTGATCAGCCGCTGGATGAAATCTATGATTGGTCGGCAGATGTGATGGGCGATAAATGGAGTTCATCAAAAGCATTGAAAAAATTGGAGGGGATGGAGTCAAAAAAAATATGCGATGTATTGTTGGATCAGCAGGTTTTTAGCGGTGTAGGTAACATCATAAAGAACGAAGTTTTGTATCGTTGTAAAGTGCATCCGGAGAGTTTGGTAGGGAAAATCCCGCTTGCAAAGCTAAAAGCTATTGTCAAGGAATGCAGGATCTACAGTTATGATTTTTTGAACTGGAAGCGGAAGAACGAATTGTCTAAACATTTTGAAGTGTATGAGCAAAAGGAGGCAAGGAAATCCGGTAAAAAAGTAATGCGGAAGGATACGGGAAAGGGAAAGCGGAGCAGCTATTTTGTGGAAGAAGAGCAAGTGCTGTATGTCTAACATGTTTGCGGCATTATAAAGAAATAGTGTTAATTTTAGGGCTTAACAGATATTATGGCAACTTCAAAAATAACGTATAACGGTAGTTTAAGGACTACATCGATTCATGAAAGATCAGGAAATGAGATTATTACTGATGCGCCGGTAGATAATAAAGGTAAGGGAGAAGCCTTTTCACCAACCGATTTATTAGCTACTTCGCTCGGTAATTGTATGCTGACAATCGTAGGCATTGCTGCTGATGAGCATGGCTTTAATATTGACGGCACAACTTGTGAAATCACTAAGATCATGGCAGAAAATCCAAGAAGGGTATCTGAAATTGTGGTGAATTTCCAATTTCCGGCAAATGACTATTCGGATAAAGATAAAAAGATCATTGAAAGATCTGCAAATACTTGTCCAGTGGCCTACAGTTTACATCCAGATATTAAAAAGACCGTTTCTTTCAATTACTAGGAACCGATAACCTCTGCAACTTCTTCCGCGGAGATATCGCTATGTGAAGCATCTAAAATACAGTTACCGTCTTTAATTAACAGAATCTGCGGTGATTCATGATGTACCTGAAAAGTTTCCGCAATTAGTGCAGAAAGGTCACGATAACTGATCAAATCTAAAAAGTAAAGCGAGGTGGCTGGGGGAATTGCCTCCCAGTCCATTTCAAAGCGACGCTTTGCCATAGCACTTACAGAACAACGTGTGCTGTGCTTAAAAATTAAACTGTATCCTGTATTATTTTTTATTTCGCTGATCTGCGAGCTGTCGGTAATGTTCTTCCACTGCATCTGATATCTTTCTTTAAAGGTTAGCTATGACTTATCCTCTTCTTCGCTTACCTTCAGGATATGAACTATAGGCAGGGCAAAGACGACTGGAACAAGCCTCTAGTATAGCTATGGCAAAAAATACGCCAATCAGTAATATAGCAATCTTCTTCATCCTACTAATTTACAATTTTTTGAAATAAAAAAGCAATTTTTTATTCTTTAGATGGTGGCGCTCAATTCCGCCATTTTTAATGCAGTAATAGCCGCTTCATCACCTTTATTACCATGTTTGCCTCCGGCCCTGTCGATAGCCTGTTGCTGATTATTAGTCGTTAATACTCCGAATATCACAGGTTTGCTGTGTTTAATGCTAACATTAGTAACGCCCTGGGCTACTGCATCGCAGATGAAGTCAAAGTGTTTAGTGTCACCCTGAATCACACAACCCAGACAAATTACCGCATCGAGCTCTGCATGTTTGCTGAGCAGAATATCGGCCGCACTAGTCAGTTCGAAACTTCCTGGAACGGCAACAGAAAGGATATTGTCTTCTTTAACGCCATTCTCGAGTAGTGTTTTTAAAGCACCTTTATAAAGGCTTCCAGTGATTTCGGCATTCCATTCTGCAACTGCGATCGCGAATTTGTAAGCACTGCCGTTAGGAACAGTAGTGTGGGAAAAATCTGATAGGTTTTTTAAGTGTGTTGCCATGTTGCAAACTTAGCCAAAGATTGCCTATAAAAAAAGTGCAGAATCTATTCCATAAAAAAAGGTCAGCAACTGCTGACCTTTTTTAAATGCTAAAAACCCTTTGCGGGTTATAACTTAATTTATTTGTGCTGCGGCGCGAGCAATATATGCATCGATCATTGCTGCTTCCTGACTTTCAGGATATTGGGTTTTAATTTTAGTGTAAGCCTCTTCTGCAGATTTTGAAATCCTTTAATTGCTCGTATACCAATCCTAATTTCTTCAGGAACATTGGAGAAGTGAATTTATTGCTGGCTTTATCAGCAGCTTTCTTATAATAAGTAGCAGCTTGCTTATAATCTTTCAGTTCGCTATAGGCATCACCTAATAAACCTAAGGCTAATGGATCTGCAACAGGACTCCCTGTGTCAGAATATTTTCCCAAAGATTCCATTGCTTTTTTATACTCACCTTTACGTAAATAAATACCACCTAAGGTAAAGATTTGCAAGGTTTGCAGATTTTGTATTAGCATATTCATCTGCAATTTTTTCAAATCCAGCGGATAACCACCTTCGCCATTGATTGCTTTATTCGCTAAAGAATCTACGCCAAGGATATTGTTCTGCTTTGTACATTTTAGCAGATGCTTCTTCTGCTCTATTTTTTAAATATACATTCTGATACCAAAAGTAAATAGCGATTAAGACTACAATCGCTCCCGCAATGAACAATAAGCTTTTCGAATTCTCTTGTAAAAAAGGACCCTTTTTTACCGGTTGGATTTATTTCTTTTTCTGTTGTGGACATTTTATTTAAAAAAATTAAGGATTGCAAAAATACGTTTTTCACATCAAAGTATCAACCCCTTTTTTGAGTATTTAAATAAAGTTTAATGATCTGAGCGTTAATCAGAAGCAAGTGCTGGTTTAATTAATTGAAGCATCCTGCTTTTATAGCTTGGAAATTGATTGTTTTAAACGGTAACTTTGAAGGGATCATATGTGGTTAAAAAACATTACACTTCTTAATTTTAAAAATTATGCAGATGCCAGCGTTAGTTTTTCTAAAACGGTAAATGCATTTGTAGGTAATAACGGTGCCGGTAAAACCAATTTACTCGATGCCATCCATTATTTGTGCCTTTGTAAAGGATATTTTAATCCGATAGACAGTCAGCAAATTAAAACCGCAGAAGACCTTTTTCTGATCCAGGGCGATTTTGACCGGAATGAAAAAAACGAAAAGATCACTTGTGGTGTAAAGCGCAACCAGAAAAAGCAATTCAAAAGGAATAAAAAAGAATATGATAAACTGGCCGATCATATTGGCTTGTTCCCTTTAGTTATGATCTCCCCTTACGATACCAGCATCATTATTGATGGCAGCGAAGAGCGGAGGAGATTCATGGATAATGTCATTTCACAGACGGATGCTCATTATTTGGATGAGTTGATTCTATATAATAAGCATTTGCTTAAACCGGAATGCATTACTGAAACAGATTGCGTTAACCAGGAGTTATGATCCTTCGCTATTGGAAATCTACAACGATCAGTTGGTGGCCTCTGGATTGAAAATTTTTGCCAAAAGACAGCAATTTATGTTGGATTTTATCCCTTTGTTCGATAGGTATTATCAGTTTTTGACAGATGATAACGAGCAGGTGAGTCTGCAATACCAGAGCCAGTTGGCAGATACATCATTTGAGCAATTGCTCCTGAAGTCGGTAGAAAAGGATAAAGTGTTGGAGCGGACGACGACAGGCATCCATAAGGATGATCTGATCTTCACGATTACAGATATGCCTTTAAAAAAATTCGGCTCGCAGGGACAGCAGAAATCATTTTTAATTGCTTTAAAGCTGGCGCAATATGCGTATCTTCAAAAACATAAAGGATTTAAGCCGCTGTTGCTGCTGGATGATATTTTTGACAAGCTGGATGATAACCGGATGCGAAAATTAATGGAGATGGTCTCGCATCATGACTTTGGACAAATTTTTATAACCGATACGGGAAGAGAGCGGGTGCTGGCATTGTTCCATAAGATCAATGTTCCGGTGACTTTGTTTGAAGTAACTAATGGATCAGTAAATCATGCGTAAACCTAACGACATCACCCTGAAAGAAGGGATCGGTAAATTGCTCAATACTTACAGGCTGAAGGGCAAATTTGATGAGACCTCTGTGATTGCCTACTGGCCTGAACTGATGGGAAAGGCTGTGGCCAACCGTACTACGCAGATTTATATTTCCCAGAAGAAATTGTTTGTTAGATTGGAATCATCTGTAGTGAAGAATGACCTGATGATGGTCAGGACCGGCATCATTCAAAAAATTAAATGAACGTGCCGGTACTGAAGTAATTGTGGATATTGTGTTTCTTTAATATTAGTTAAAACACTTTGCTGACCAGCCAGATGATCAGTGCTACGACCAATACAACGACTATGATCCCGGTCCATACACCGGCTTTGAAAATGCCTTCTACCAATTCACAGCTGGTTAAAGTTGTGGTAAGGAAAGCAATAATTGCTAGGGGGAAATATCTTTTATAAGTCATAGCTTTATATTTTTCTCTACTTAACAAAGAAAGCTGACAATGGTTTTTGATTTTGCCCCCTGGCGAATAGAATCTTATTGTGCTGGTGTGCCTGCTTTAGCTGGTGGAGTTACTTTTAGCAATTCAATTTCGAAAATTAATGTGCTGTAAGGCGGGATATCTGCGCCTGCGCCGCGCTCTCCATAAGCAAGGTCATAGGGGATGAAGAACTTATATTTTGATCCTGCCTGCATCAGTTGTACACCTTCCGTCCATCCTTTGATCACACCGTTTAGCGGCAATGCAAGCGGTTCATTTCTAGAGTAAGAACTGTCGAATTCTTTGCCATTCAACAACGTACCTTTATAATGTACCAGCACTGTGTCCGTTGCAGCAGGTTTAACTCCGGTTCCACGTGTGATTACCTGATACTGCAAACCGCTGGGCGTAACCTGGATTCCAGATATTTTCTTATTGTTTTCCAGGAATGCTTTTCCCTCAGCGATCATTGGAGCAAATTTCTTCTGACTTACTGTTTTGAAGAGGTTTGCTATAGCCTGTCTTGAAAGTTCGTCAGAGATCAGTGCAGTTTTTCCTTCAAACGCATCTTTTAGACCTTTTACCAATAAATCGTAGTTTAATCCGGTGAGGCCTTCATTTTTCATACTACTGGCCATTCCGATGCCAAATGAGTAACTGGCAGAATCCAGGGATGATTTAAATAAGGGTTGTTGTACTGCTTTTGCAGCTGTAGTTGTCTTTTTGGTTACTGTTGTTTTTTTTGCAACAGGCTTTTTGGTCTGCGCCATTGTGCTGAATGCGCAAAGTGGCAATAAGAGGGTAATAATGGTCTTCTTCATTTGTGAAATCAATTTGACTGGAAAGGTACAAACTAAATAAAAAAAAACAAGCACCTGTGAAGGTGCTTGTTCTGTATTGCTTTTATCGCAGAAGATTCTAGAAACGCTCGTCAGCTGAAAAGAAGAAATCTCCTTCAATTGCTGCATTCTCATCAGAATCAGATCCATGAACTGCATTGGCATCGATTGATTTTGCATATTTGTTACGGATCGTGCCTTCAGCTGCTTCTGCAGGGTTGGTAGCGCCGATCAAAGCTCTGAAATCTTCGATTGCATTGTCTTTTTCAAGAATTGCAGCTACAATTGGTCCTGAAGACATGAAAGATACAAGGTCTTTATAAAAAGGACGTGCAGCATGTACTTCATAAAATTTACCCGCTGTTTCAGCAGTAAGCTTTGTATATTTTAATGCAATGATTTTAAAACCTGCTGTAGTAATGTCATTAATGATTGCACCAATATGCCCGTTTGCAACTGCATCAGGCTTAATCATGGTAAAAGTTCTGTTTGTAGCCATTTTTTATTCTAAATTTTCTGCAAAAATACGTTTAATACTCTTAATATTAAAGCTTGAAATATATTAAGCTTCAATTAATCATTAAATCATTAGCTTTGCCAGGAATATTATGATATCTATATCAGAAATAAAAGAGCTGTTGGCTACGCCACAAAAGATTGTAATTACTACACATCATAAACCTGATGGCGATGCAATGGGTTCATCTTTAGGGTTGTATGCTTATCTAATTCAGAAGGGTCATCATGTTAAGGTGATTACCCCGACCGATTATCCTCACTTTTTACACTGGCTGCCCAATAATTCAGATGTGATCATTTACACAGAGCATAAGGAGCAATCTGCCGCTTTTGTTGCGGAGGCCTCAATGATCTTCTGTCTTGATTTCAACACTTTGAGCAGAATCAACGAATTGGGGGAATTGGTAAGGGAATCTGATGCGTATAAATTGATGATAGACCATCATCTTGAGCCTGAAGATTTTGATGATTACCGCCATTGGAGCATCAATGCCTGTGCAGCAGCGCAACTGGTCTACGAATTTATTGTCAATGAATTGGGTGATGTAGCAAGAATGAACAAGGATATTGCTACCTGTTTATACACAGGAATCATGACAGATTCAGGTTCCTTCCGTTTCGAATCGGCGACCTCTGCTGTCTACCGGATTGCTGCTGACCTGATCGACCAAGGGGCTGAGCATTGGAGGATCCACCAGTTGGTGTATGACAATGCTACGGAAAACAGGCTTCGCTTTTTGGGCCATTGCATCAGTAACAAATTAGAGATACTAAGAGAATTCAATACTGCTGTCATTTCGGTAACGAAAGAGGAATTAAAGGAATTTGATATCGTGACAGGTGATACAGAGGGGATTGTAAATTATGCACTATCTGTGAATGGCATCAGACTAGCTGCATTTATTATTGAAAGAACTGATAAAGTTAAATTATCTTTGCGCTCCACCGGCGATTTTCCTGCAAACGAGATTTGTAAGAAGTATTTTAACGGCGGGGGACATAGGAATGCTGCGGGCGGAGTTTCGGAGCGGAATTTAGAAGACACAGTACAAGAATTTAAAACGATATTAACAGAATATAAAACTCAATTATTACAATAAAAACCACATGAAGAAAGGTATAATTATTCTTTTCGCGGCCACACTTGGATTGGCTGCTTGTAACAACTACAAAAAAGGACCTGGAGGTCTGATGTACCAAATCCACAAGGATGGCGGTAAAGACAAAATTAAAGAAGGTGACATCGTTAAGTTGAACTTCATTCAGAAAAACGAGCGTGACTCAGTAATGTTCAATACTTTTGATATGGAGCAGCCACAGATTTTTCCAGTAGGTAAAAAAATGTATGCAGGTGACATGAATGATGTACTGTACCTGTTTGGTGAAGGTGATAGTGCTACGTTCAAACTGAACCTGGACACTATGGCTAAATATTCAGGCCAGCCTAAACCACCGGCGAATGCAAAAGATACTTATATTGTATTCACAGTTAAAGTTGAGAAAGTATTGGCTAAAGCAAAAGGAGAGGCAGACTCAACTTTCCAAAAGAAAGCTCAGGAATTTTTCCAAAAAGACTACCAGGCTGATGTAGCTAAGAAAAAAGGTGCAGAAGCTGGTAAAATCGCAAAGTTTATTGAAGACAACAAACTGAAAGTACAAACTACTGCTTCAGGTTTGAAATATGTGATCACTAGTCCGGGTAGTGCTGAGAAGCCAGTTTTGGGCGATACGATCATGTTGAACTATACTGGTAAGTTGCTGACTAAAAAATCTGATGGTTCTGAGCGTATTTTCGATACTTCAGTAGAGAAAGTAGCTAAAGATGCTAAAATCCACAATCCAATGGCTCAATACGCACCGCGTCCTTTCACCATTGGTAATGCAATCCCGGGATTCGACGAAGGTTACCAATTGATCGGTAAAGGTGGAAAAATCACTTTGATCATTCCTTCTAACTTAGGTTACGGTGAAGGTGGTCAGCCTCAGGCAGGTATATCCCCGTTCTCTCCTTTGTGTTTTGAGATCGAGATTGTTGACATTAAGAAACCTAAAAATGCACCTGCTGCGTCTGTAGTACCAGCTGCACCAGTTGCTCCCGCAAAATAATATTTCCTTTTAAGGAGGCAAATATAGAACCCTGTAAGGTATGTGCCTTACAGGGTTTTTTTATTAACTTCGCCCATGCTTTTAACCGATACCCATACGCATCTGTATTACGAAACGGATGAGGAAAAACTTGCTGAGCTGATGCAACGCTGTTTTGATAACAAGGTAGAGCGCCTGTTTTTACCGAATGTAGACATAGCATCTATAGCGAGGATCAACCATCTGGTCAATAAATACCCTGAAAATTGTTTTGCCATGGCTGGTTTACATCCTTGTGATGTAAAAGAAGACTATGAGCTGGTGCTGGATGAGATCTGCCAAAGTATGGTAGACCGCGATATCTATGCGATCGGGGAGATCGGGATAGACCTGCATTGGGATAAAAGTACCCTGGAGATTCAGAAGATTGCCTTTAAGGAGCAGATTAAATGGGCAAAAGACATGGAGCTGCCTATTGTAATCCATTGCAGAGAAGCTTTCGATGAAATTTTTGAGGTGCTGGAATCGGAAAAAGGCCCGGATCTCCGGGGCATTTTGCATTGCTTTACCGGCGACCTCGATCAGGCGCTGCATGCAATTGACCTGGGTTTTCATCTGGGGATTGGCGGTGTACTGACCTATAAGAAGTCGGGTCTTGATGAAGTATTGAAGAATATCCCGATGAGCCGGATTGTTCTGGAAACAGATTCACCCTACCTGGCGCCCGTTCCTTATAGGGGTAAGCCTAACGAAAGCAGCTATCTCCTGCACATTGCACAAAAAGTAGCAGAGGTTTATAATACCAGTCTGGAAGAAGTAGCAGAAGTAACCACCGCGAATTCCAGGCTTATCTTTAATCGCTAAGCATGAACAATATACTGATCATCTATACAGGTGGAACCATTGGAATGGTAAATGATCCTAAAACTGGTACACTGATTCCTTTTGACTTTAAACAAATTCAGCAAAATGTGCCTGAACTGGAACGGTTGAATTACAACCTGGATGTTTATTCTTTTGATCCAATAATTGATTCATCTAATATGACCCCGGAAATCTGGGGCGATATTGCACAACTGATATCGGATAAATACGAAGAGTTTGATGGCTTTGTGATACTACATGGTTCTGATACGATGTCGTTCACAGCTTCGGCCCTTAGCTTTATGCTGGAAAACCTTAGTAAACCTGTTGTGCTTACCGGTTCGCAGTTGCCTATTGGAGAAATCCGGACAGACGCAAAGGAAAACCTGATCACTGCGCTGGAGATTGCAGCTACAAAGAAAGATGGTAAAGCGATGATTCCGGAAGTATGCATTTATTTCGATTATCAACTATACCGTGGCAATCGGTCGATAAAATATAATTCTGAGAAGTTTGAAGCTTTTCGCTCACCCAACCACCCGATACTTGCAGAAGCGGGGGTGACGCTGTCGTTTTTCAGTAATTATATCTTGCCACAGCCTGATGCAGCATTAAAAGTGCAACTCAACTTAAATCCAAATATTGGAGTATTGAAACTTTATCCGGGAATTTCGCCTCAGGCTGTAAAGGCAATTACCTTGTCTTCAGTCGATGCCATTGTACTTGAAACTTTTGGTTCGGGTAATACGACCACTGCAGAATGGTTTATTAATTGTCTTCAGGAAGCGATTGACAATGGGAAAATCATCGTGGATATTACACAATGCCAGCGTGGATCAGTTGAACTGGGCATGTACCAGACGAGCAAAAAGCTTCAACAAATGGGCATATTGAGCGGATATGATATGACTTTTGAAGCCACTACGACCAAACTGATGTACCTGATGGGCCAGGGATTGGAAAAGGCAGAAGTATCGAGATTGATTGAGAAATCGTTAAGGGGAGAATTAACTGTTTAAGGTAAAAGTTATCTTCCAGGCTTTTTGCTGATGGATTATAATGTTAGTTTTGAGTGTTATTATGAAAGGGATCATGAATATAGAGCAAATTTATACAGGCTGTCTGGCAGAAGCGGCGTATTATATAGAAAGTAATGGAGAGGCAGCGATCATAGATCCCCTTCGCGAGGTCCAGCCTTATCTAAAGAAAGCGGATAAGGACAATGCCCGCATCAAATATATCTTCGAAACCCACTTTCATGCGGATTTTGTTTCCGGACACATCGACCTGGCGGAGAAATCCGGTGCCGAGATTGTTTATGGTCCAACTGCCAGTACTTCGTTCCCCGCTCACATAGCAAAAGATGGAGAAGTGTTTAAAGTAGGAGAACTTACCATTATAGCCCTGCATACCCCCGGGCATACGCCTGAATCTACTACCTACCTGCTTAAAGATAAAAATGGAAAAGCCTATTGCATATTTACTGGTGACACCTTATTTATAGGGGACGTTGGCAGACCGGATCTTGCACAGCAAGGTGAGTTGACCATGGAAGATATGGCTTCTACACTGTATGATTCCCTGCAACAAAAAATACTGAATCTTCCTGATGAGGTACTGGTTTATCCAGCCCACGGTGCGGGCTCTGCCTGTGGAAAAAATATGAGTAAAGAGACCTTCGATACTTTGGGACATCAAAAAGAGGTCAATTACGCGCTGAAAGCAAAAAGCAGGGAACAATTTATTAAAGAAGTTACGGATGGCATTTTGCCGCCTCCCCAATACTTTGCAAAGAATGCTGCAATGAATAAAAACGGCTATGAAAGCTTCGACGATGTTTACGAGAAAGGACAAAACCCTTTATCTGCGGCAGCATTTGAAGCCCTCGCCAACCAGACCGGTGCTGTGATACTGGATACCAGAGATCCGCAGATATTTGCCAAAGGCTTCATTCCCTCCTCCGTAAATATAGGTTTGAACGGACAGTTTGCACCTTGGGTAGGTGCTTTAATTACCGATATGAAACAAGCTTTGTTACTGGTGGTAGAGGAAGGAAAAGAAGAAGAGGCAATTACGAGACTGGCACGTGTGGGGTACGACAATACAATTGGATACCTTGAAGGAGGCATAACAGCATGGCAAAATTCTGGGAGAGAACTGGAAGATATCCGTTCTGTATCGGCAATTGAGTTTGAAGAACTCAGTAAAGCAGACCAGGGATTGAATGTATTAGATGTGAGAAAGCCGGGAGAATATGAGTCAGAACATTTGGAAATGACACTAACGCGACCATTAGATTACATCAATGAATGGACTTCAGAATTGAATCCAAAGGAGACTTACTATATCCATTGCGCAGGAGGATACCGCTCAATGATTGCAGCTTCTATACTTAAAGCGAGAGGCATACATCAGGTCATTGACATCGCCGGAGGTTATGGTGCGATAAAAGGAACAGGGCTTAAGCGAACTGATTTTGCCTGCCCTTCGAAGGCTATGACTGCTTAAATTTACACTTATACTCATTATTTTTACCTGAATGCCGGGAATTAATCAGATAAAACAACCAATCGCTGCAGATATTGACGTCTTCGAAGAAAAATTCAAAGACTCAATGCATAGCGATGCTCCCTTACTGGATCGTATTACGCATTACATTGTGAAGCGCAAGGGCAAGCAGATCAGGCCTATGTTCGTTTTCTTTGCCGCTAAACTTTGTGGGGGTATTATAGAATCCACACATAGAGGAGCCGCATTGGTAGAATTGCTTCACACTGCGACTTTAGTTCACGATGACGTGGTGGACAACGCTTATGAACGCAGGGGCTTCTTTTCCATCAATGCTTTATGGAAAAACAAGATAGCAGTGCTGGTAGGAGATTATTTGTTGGCCAAAGGGCTGCTGCTTTCGGTAAATAATGGTGAATTCCGTTTGCTGCAGATTGTTTCTGAAGCTGTGAAGCAAATGAGTGAAGGAGAATTGCTACAGATAGAAAAGGTTAGGAAGATGGACATCAGTGAGGAACTTTATTTTGATGTCATTCGTCAGAAAACGGCCTCCCTTATTGCTTCCTGCTGTGCCTGTGGCGCGGCCTCTGCAGGGGCTGACGAGGAAAGCATAGAGAAAATGCGCCTTTTTGGCGAGAAAGTTGGAATCGCCTTTCAGATTAAGGATGATACTTTTGACTTTGGGACTGATGATGTGGGTAAGCCGATTGGAATTGACATTAAAGAGAAAAAAGTGACTTTGCCATTAATCTATGCACTCAACAGAGCAGATAAAGCAGAGAAGAAACGCATCATTACGTTGGTGAAGAACCATGAGGATGATCCGAAAAAGATACAAGAAATCATTGATTTCGTAAATGCGAAAGAAGGTGTTCATTACGCTAATCAGAAAATGATGCAGTACCAACAAGAGGCATTTGACATTCTATATAGTTTTGAACCAGGGGAAGCCAGAACCGGACTCGAGCAGTTGGTTCGCTATACTACGGAACGTAAAAAATAAATTCCATTAATTATGAAAGTATTAGCGCTGTTCTTTTGTGCAATGAGTTTCTGTACAGTTCAGGCGCAGGATATTGCTGTCATTTTTGATAAGATCAATTCAGAGGTCTTAAAGAACTCTAAAGCCTATTCCAATCTGAAACAGGCAAGCGAAACGATCGGACATCGGCTAACCGGATCTGTAAATGGAGCCAGGGCAGAAGAGTATGCTTTTAAGTTGTTAAGCAATTATGGTTATGATGTGAAATTTCAGCCTTTTGAGGTCGAAAGCTGGAATCGCCTGAGCAATGAAACCAGTATTGGCGACAGTATTAATGGGCTGAAGAAAATTACTTCTGTAACCCTCGCACATTCACCTGTAAAGGCCGACGTGACTGCCGAACTGTTAGATATGGGCAACGGGCTGGAGGCCGATTATCAGAAATTGGGCGCAGCAATAAAGGGCAAGATTGCATTGGTATATCTGGGCATTTTACCCGGTTCTCCCGAGGGGACACCCTCGTTACACAGGTCGGAAAAAGCAGCCATAGCTACTAAGTACGGTGCATCTGGAATCATACTGATCAATGGGGTGAAGGATGGCGTTTTGCTCACCGGTACCGCATCAGTTACAGGAAAGCTGATACCGATCCCTGCGGTATGTATAGGTCTTGAAAACGGCATGCGGATCAAAGAAAAGCTACTTAAGCAAGCACAGTTTGCCAGATTGAATATGACTAATTTTTCAGGTCTGATCAAAGCGAGAAATGTAATTGCAAGCCTTAAAGGAACTGAATTGCCTGACGAGAAAATTATTGTGGGCGGTCATTTAGATAGTTGGGATCTGGCTACAGGTGCGATAGACAATGGCATAGGTTCATTTGCCGTGATCGATATGGCAAGAACATTCAAAGCCCTTGGGTTAAATACCAGACGTACGGTGGAGTTTGTTTTGTTCATGGGAGAAGAACAGGGATTGCTTGGATCAAAAGCATATGTAGAGGCCGCCAGGCATGCCAGCAAGTTGGATCAGGTTCGTTTTATGCTAAACTACGACATGACGAATGACCCTAAAGGATTTTCATCCAGTAGGAAGGAAATGAAGGAGCTTTTTGCCAGTTGGGGATCTGACATCATGAAAATCGATACCGGGTTTAAGAATGATTTCTATACTGGAGCCTGGCTGCATAGCGACCATCAGCCATTCATGCTGCAAGGGATTCCAGTCGGTGGAGGTACCGGAGGTAGTTTGCCTAATAATTCCGGGCAGTTCTATCATTCCAATGGTGATCTTTTTAAGCTCGTGGACGAGGCGCAGTTGAAGAATACAGTTCGTTACAGTGCAATGCTCATTTATGCACTGGCGAATGAAGCGGAGATCCCTATTTCGCGTCAGGATGATGAAGCGTTAAGTACTTTTTTAAGAGATAACGGCCTGGAAGTCCCCCTAAAAATTGCCGGCGAGTGGAGATGGAAGTAATTGTCCGGTAATCCGGAATAGATCTTCTTCTCTGACTGCATTGACATTAACAAGGTAAAATGGTTTCCTGTTTAAAGCACTTTGCCATCTCCAGTTCCACTGATTTGTCGTTTTCAGGATGCCGTTATCAAACCACCAGGCTGCGTATATTTTCTCTTTCCCTTTTTCCAATGTTCCCATATAGATTTCGGTTCCTTTTACCATTACCTTTCGGATGAATTTAAATTCATAACCACTTCCCGACCAACAGATCATTGGATTGTGTTCCGGAGCATAAAAGGGGGTAGGTTTTAGATAGATAAGTGCCGTTTTGTTTTCCAGCTTAATCACATCTCCAGATACAATACTCTTATTATAGCCCTCCAGCCCAATCCTGTCGTTTGCCGGAATTTCCCGCACATGCTTTGGGCGGAATGCCAGTATGCCCAGGCAGAGCAGCAGAGCACTATGGATTACAATTGTGCGGCGAGGATATGATGTAATTGCGGGCTGCAGTATGGTTTCTGTGCTTTTGCCGGAGAAGCATTTCAGGAACCTGCCGGTAAATAAACTGAGGGGCAAAATTACGTAAATCGCCATGCAAATCAGTCCTGCCAGGTCGTGAAAGACATTTCCCGGCATGATCTTAAAGATTACGATCATCAGGATCCTGAAATAATTGGATATAATATTTAATAAAAAGGTGAGGAGCAGCAGCCCGGACAGCCTCGTGAAATTTAAAAGATGCCGCTTTTTTTTCTGATGAGCAGCGGCAATAAAGACAGCAATGAGTAGAGACAAGTGCAGCATATTCAGACCCGCACATGCCTGATCGATGTAGAATTCATATTTGCCGATGCTGATGAGGTTTCCAGCAGCTTTTATTTGCATTCCGGCGAAGGTCATGGTATTGGCAACGAGGTTGCTTAACCATAACCTAAGCGGAAAGCTGAGCGTGTCACTAAAGAATTTGAAAATAGGGGAAATGATCACCAGAATGAAAGGCACCGCAAGGCTGAGTTTTCCTATAGCGTTTTCGAATAGTAACAATAAGCTGAACAATAGCATGAAAAATAAAGTAGACCTTGCGGGAACAGCTATTGCGAGTAAACTGAAGATCAATACAGGAATCAGAAATCTGCGAGAAAGTTGTCCTTTTTGTATTTCAGCTACATAGGGCAGCATCAGCAGCCCAATAAATGCATTGGTTTCCCAGATTAAATAGTCCGGTACGATCTTCATGCAAAGCAATCCATAGCCAAGTAAAAGGCCTATCAGCGCAAGGTGTTTTTTCATGAGATGTGAAGTTTTTTCAGGTAACCGGATTTCTGCATAAAATAAAGCATGATGATTGCCGTCGTGATGATCAGCATCCATTCTGCAGGTTCTGGTGCAGCACCCGAAGAGTTCATGCTGGCATTTTTAAGACTATTCTTACTCTCATCAATGCCAAATCTTTCGTAGTCTTTTTTGCTTTCCAGTACGATCAGGCTGGAAACAGGACTGACGATAAAAGCTTCATCTGCAGTTTTAAGTAAACCTTCGTTTACGTAATCGCTTGCAAAATAAGATGGGCCGACTTTTTTGAGGATGTCGTTATAAGCAAATAGCCGTAATAAATGATCGGGTGCTTTGGTGGAATGGACATCGGGAGTCGAAGTAATTTTAGCTACTGACATTTGAGCGGCGGGAATATGCAGTACTTGTTCCAGTTCCGGCACTTCATCCAGCGTATGCTTTTTCAAATGCTCATCCAGTTTTTCAATGCTACCCTCACTATAACGGAACGCGCCAAATTCTTTTAAGGTTTTGAGAAAGGGAATGGTCTTATTACCGATTTGATATAAATGAAAAGCAGGAGATCCGGCAAGAAAATCAGACATGTTTTTCTGAAAAAGACTTCCTTTCAGATCGCTTAGATTTGGTGAAAGTTCATCACTTTTAGTGATTACCAGTGCATTTGCAGGATCCTGGATTTTGTAGAATGGAAACAAGCTGAAGTTCTTTTCGCTGAGCGACTGGAATTCGGTATTGAGGTTTTTGTCGTTTAATAAGGTCAAATGCGCGTTGTAGACATATACTTTTTTATCCTTAAGTTGTGGCCAGATTTTCATCAGTTCTTCTATTGACCAGGACGAATTGATGTCTAAGTAGACAGATTTAGGGGTAAAATTAATCTGTTTAGTTTCGGATTCCTGTAATTGATATGCGGCGTCGCCAAATAGAAATGGTGCTTTGGAAAGCGGGGGAGCATCCATACTCAAAGTCCACTTATCCAGATATGCTCTTTCCAGGCCATAGATGATATTGTTTTTAGTTTTCAGGCTAGTTTGAAGATGAGTGACCGGACTTGATAGCGTCATTTCCAGGGCTTCCGAAGCATGAGCAGCGCTAGGGCCATCGAACCAGATATTCTCGTATTGTAAGGTGTTGCCGAGCTTTTTCAGCGGACTGGTAACGCCGATCCTAAACTTTCTGTTTTCTTTGGTGTTGCAAGGAAAAACCCGGACACTAACGGTGTTCCCTTCCTGCCAGTGTAGTACAGAAGGATCTCTTACCTCTACGCCGACTATGGTTTTATAAGCACTGTCGGCTTTTCCTTTCGTTGTCAATCGTGATTTCTCCTCCTGCCCATTGATCCATAGCGACAGTGCTGATACTGCTGAGCCTTCCGGTAAATGAAAGGTATAGATGGCTTCTTCATCACCACTCCATTTGCGTTGATTTTCATTGCGTATTGTCAAGGTCTTTTCCGTGTAGGCCATTCTGAACTCAGGGTATATGCGGAGGTTGGTGACAACATTAGCAGTTTTCAGATGATCTCCTGTCCAAAGTCTTTCCTGCGCAAGGTGACGGGAATCATATACTGCTTTAAGGATCTTTATTTTATCCTCGTTGTCTATGCCGGATTTTCCCTTCAGGAAAGATGCGATCATGACAAGGGGATCATGTTGGCGGGGTTCATCCAGTCTGGAGCCCCCGAAGTCGCCCCAAAACCAATTGCTGTTTTCATCAGGTGTGCTATAGACCAGGTCAGCTTTTAGGAATTTCTCAGTGAAGAAGTTTTGTGGAATCTGTTGGGCGATGACTACCCATTCCGGGAGTTTACTTTCATGCAATGTATTCTGGTTCTGAATACTGCTGATCTTCTGGTCTAATGTATTCCATTGGGTGATTGATATGATACAGGCCACTATTGGAAGCAGCAGCCCAAGTGTCAAGGAGTATATGAACAGGCGATTTTCGTTAACAAGCCTGATAATGAATGTTGTCGTCAGGACCAGCAGCAATATGGGTATAAACACATGCAGAGAAAGCCCAATGAATATCGCTGCCAGAACACCGATTGCATATAGCGGTAATAGATATATGGAGTAATAAGCGAACAATACGGCAGATATACCGAGAAAAAATATAAGCAGGTATTTTACATATACAGGTAAGAACTGTCGGAGGGTGGCGGCGATTATTGCGATACTACAGAGACAAAGGCAAACGCAGAGCCATGAACTGGAGTTTTCGAATACGTTCATTTCCTTGTTTAGTGCGAATGCACTGATAAACCACAACAGCAACATTAAGGCAGTATGGTTGATGTTGCCCTTGATGAATTTCCATCCGTGTTTTGCAATGACCTTTGTAAAAACTAATACGGTGTAGATGACTGTAATTGCATAACAGACCAACAAAGCCGGAAATGAATCCTGACTGGTATTGAGCTTGTCGCTAAGCGCGAAAAATGCAAATGAAATTAAAATGAGCAAGATTCCGCACCAATGGAGGGTGTCACTATAGAGCGGAGCAGTTTTTTTGAATAAAGCTGGAGATTTCATGATTATTATTGTTTTAAAAGAACTTTGTTTTTCAAAGTGAATGAGTAAAAAAAATTAATGCTTCTGTTGATTGATTAAATTTTCCAGAGCCTGCAAATGTTTTATAAAAGCTGTCCTTCCCGTTTCAGATGCGGCATAAGTAGTATTGGGTTTACGACCAAGAAAGGACTTATACACTTTAATGTAATCTTCCTTTTCCAAAGCTTTAAGGTGAGAGGCCAGGTTGCCATCAGTTACGTTGAGCAATTCTTTGAGAGAATTGAAATCGTAATTTTCATTGGCGACTAGTACGCTCATAATCTGCAGCCGTATCCGGTTTTCGAAAGCTTTATCGAAGTTTTCCAGTACTGATCTCACCTGTCGTATTTAAAATGCATAATTGAACCATAAATGATGTGGAGTAATCCGAAGCCTACAGACCAAAAAATAATTCCATAACCAGGAAATAAAGCACCGATAAGTCCAAGTATGATCTCCATAATGCCAAGCCATTTGACATCAACGAAGGTATAATGACTGGCTGCGACCAGTGCCAGTCCGTAAAATAATAAGCTTACTGGTGCGATGACACCATAATATCCCCGAAGCATTAATATAAGTATAAATAATCCACCTGTAAAAAGCGGAATTGCCATATTGATGAGCAGTTTTTTGCTGCTTGGGTTCCATACATTCTGCTGTTTTCGGGCAGCTTTGCGTAGTGTAAGCACTAAACCAGATATGATCGACAAGACCAATACTGCAAGCGCAATAAAGAATAATCTGATGATGGTTGTTTCCTCTGGAATATATTGCTCTCTGATATCAAGGCTTGCACTATCGCCGTAGACAATGCGGTAACCTAACCAGGCACCAATCAGCGCATATATCCCCGCCAATATTCCTGAAAGTCCGCTCAATGAAATGAACTTTGCAGAACGCTCCATCAGGTTTCGGATAGAATGAAGTTCAGTATAGATTTCTTTGTCTTCCATAAAAGTACTTTGATATTCAAAGTAACGTGTAAAATTTTACATTCGCAATAGCTGAGTCATATTTTTTTAATAAATCGTAAATCTTGAAATAGCCTATGGATTTAACATTGGCCTAACATAGCATCCTTAATTTTGCTGGAAATAGGGAATTAGGGATGTATGTGAAATTTACAGATGAAGCGTTAACAGATCTTTTGAAAAAAAATGATCCCCTTGCTCTTGAAACGCTTTTTAATCGTTATTACAAATCATTGTGTCAGTTCTGTGCAGTGTATACAAAGGATTATGAAGCTGCGGAGGAAATTATTGCAGACCTGTTCATCAAAATATGGGACGGACGTAAGGTTCATGCTATATCGCATATGCGCAGTTATCTTTTTACAGCAGCCAGGAACCTTTCTTTGAATTACATCCAAAAGAAAAAAGATCCGGTTTTCTCACTTGAAGACGTAAATTCCGATCACCACCTGTTTCAGGACATAGATACTCCCTTTAGGATACTTTCAGGTCGGGAATCTTCCGCAGCTATACTTCGTTTGATTGATCAGTTGCCAGAGCGGCAGCGGGAAATTCTCCTAATGAGCAGGATCGATCAAATGGATAAAAATAACATTGCCGGAGTTCTGGGAATTTCAGTCAGGACGGTAGAAACTACGCTCTATCAGTCCATCAAGGAACTTCGTCGAATGCTGAACGATTCTCCAAATGTCAATATGGGTAGTTAACGGTTTTTTAACACAAGGTTAATCTACTTCGCTACGTAATCTTTTCGCATTTCCTGTCTCTACTATCAGAGACCTTATAATGGAAGATTACAGTTACCAATTAATAGTTGCTTATTTTGAAAAGACCATCAGTGATGAAGGCTTAAGTGAATTGCAGGAATGGCTGGAGATGCATGCCGATCACCAGGAGCAGTTCAGGGAGACTTTACAAATTCTGGACGCATCTAAATTGTATTTCAGGAATACAGAGCAGGCAGGTAAAAGCTGGCAAAAGATAAATGCCCATATGCTCAGCGAGGATAACGCAGGTCCAGTGATATTAAAGAGAAAATTGAACTGGCTGGCGTATGCGGCAACCTTAATATTGATTTCCGCATCTGCATTCTGGTTTTTTAACAGCAGAAAAAAGGAAGTTGAACCCATCAGCTACGCGGAGATCCGGAACCCTGAAGGACAACAGTCGAAAATTTTATTACCTGACAGTTCTGTAGTTTACCTGGCGGGAGGCAGTAAGATCAGGTATGCTAAAAAGTTCAAAGGGAAAAAACGCTTCGTGTATCTTGACGGCGAAGCCTTTTTCGATGTAAAGCACCGCAGACGACCGTTCGTCATTAAAAGCGGCAACATTACCACGGTGGTATTAGGTACCTCCTTTAATGTGAAAGCATTTGCCGCAGATCATAAAGTGACGGTCAGCGTAAACACGGGGAAAGTGGGAGTTCTTAACAAGGTCAATAACAAGAATGTTCTGCTCAAATACCTATTACCCAACCAGCAACTGGAGATCAATACAATAAGTGGTTTACATAAAACCTCTATTGTAGAGGCAGAACATGTCAGTGCATGGATAGATAACCACTTTGTATTTTACAATACACCGCTTTATGAAGTGATCGCTTCCTTAGAGCACCGCTACGGGATGGACATCAAATTGATGGATCCGGAATCTGCTAATATCAGGATTACGGCAAAGTTCAGAAATATGCCTTTACAAGATGTAATGGAACAACTAATGGCATTATCTGGTTTGAGCTACAAAAAAGAAACAAATAAACAAATCTTTATATATGAAATCAATCAAAGGGGAGGAAAGAAATGAAATAGATCTACCATTACCTTAAAATAGCCTGAAATTGCTGGTAACAATTCCAGGCATTCAATTCGAAATTTAAACTCAAGAATAAATAAGTATAAACTAAAGTAAATATATGAAAAAGTTATGGTTATTAACCATACTGGTGTTTTTACAGGTGTCATTAAACATTTTTAAAACTCAGGCGCAAGTAAATGTTGATAGAGTAATCTCATTTGCTGCGCAAGGAATTACACTTAAGCAGGCTTTTCAGCAACTGGAAAAACTGGGTGGCTTATCGGTTAATTATAACAATACAAAATTAAACGATCAGCGTATAGTCAATGTTGCTAAAGGAGAGCGCAGTATAAAGGAAACGCTAAATGCGCTGCTTAACGGAACGGCTTTTACTTTCAGACGGGCAAATGGTAATAATATATTGATCATTGATAAGCCAGCTAATAACGGGAAGATAACAGGTAGGGTAGTTGATGAATCCGGTGCGCCACTGCCCGGGGCTGTTATTAGGATAACAAGCCTGGGCTTATCGAGACAAACAGAGGAAGACGGAAGCTATACCTTAAATGTGGTTCCCGGAAGCTATACCCTGGAGATCAGTTTTATTTCCTACGATAAATTCGTAGCGCAAAATGTAATTGTAAAGGCCAATGAGACAAGGGTTATTAACGCAAGTCTGGAGCCTTCCAATAATGCACTTTCAGAAGTAGTAGTTACTGCTTTGGGTATTAAAAGAGAAGAGAAATCATTGGGTTATTCAACTACTACGATAGATAGCACGCAATTGACAGATGCAATTTCCAGTAACTGGACAGATGCATTATCAGGGAAAGTAGCAGGTTTAAACCTGGTCCGTAACGGAGGCCCTGCGGGATCAAATAAGATTATTCTACGTGGAGAGAACAACCTAACGGGTGATAATGAAGCTTTGATTGTGATAGATGGAGTAGTAGCCTCAAGCAGCTCCAGACGTACAGCTGCAACCGGAGGTGGTGTTTATGGTACTTCAGGAGATATCATGCCGGCAGATTTTGGTAGCGGGCTAAACGATTTAAATCCTGACGATATAGAAAATGTAACCGTACTTAAAGGCCCGGGGGCTTCAGCGCTGTATGGACAACGGGGTGCAAACGGAGCCATTATCATTACAACTAAATCCGGCAACGAAAAATAGAAAAGGACTGGGGATTACATTTACATCCAATAGCGCCTGGGAAGATGTGAATCGCGGACCGGACAGGCACAGGAATTTGGAGCAGGGACATTTGGTATCTCTTATTTTTCTTATGGTGCATACTGCCGATGGACCAAGTACAAATGCGACAAGTTCTACCTGGGGTGCGTCATTTAAAACGGGGGGATGTTTTACCAGTATGATCCTGCAACAAAAGCCAGAGGTGTCAACAGGACACCCTGGATTGCTTATAAAGATCCTAGTAGATGCATTTTTTCATAACCGGATTTGAGTCGACTAACTCTGTAAGTTTGGATGGTACTTATAAGAAAGTAGGTTTGCGTTTTTCCGCTAGTCATGGTGACAATGAATGGATTGTACCCAATACAGGTTTAGACAGAACCAGTGTCTCATTGAATGCCAATACCAATCTTACTAAAAAGTTAAGCCTTAACTTAAAAGCACAGTACAGCAACAGACATAGCGATAACCTTCCTGCTACAGGTTATGGTAACCAATCATTGATGTATTGGTTCATGTTTGCTCAACCTAATGTTAACATAGATTGGTATAGAGATTATTGGGCGCCGGGAAAAGAATATCAACAATTTGATGAATATTACAACAACCAATCCGGAAAGTCCCTATGCAATTTCTGAGCAATACATCAATACTCAAAGAAGAAATGGATTGCTCGGAAATATTCAGGCAAATTACAAATTTACCAAAGAACTGAGTTTGATGGGCCGTGCCTCGATCGACCTAAATAAGGATGTCCGTGAAACACAACGTCCATGGGATGCCGCTGGAAATAAATTTGCCCAAGGTTCATATCGTGTAGCAATATACGTTCTTATGAGGTCAATGCTGATTTTATGTTGAAATATGAAAAACATATCACTAAAGATTTACAGCTGACAGCAACTGCGGGAGGTAGTCAGATGCGTAACGTATATAATAAGTTAGAAGCGCGTGCAGATGGTTTAGTAATTCCAAACATCTACAGTTTGGAGAATAATCAAAACCCTTTGGTATATGCTCCTGATACTGCGAGATACAGAATCAACAGTTTCTATGGCGCGATGTCTTTTGGCTATAAAAATTATTTATACTTAGATATTACCGGCCGACAAGATTGGAACAGTACGCTGGCCACTTTGACCAGGACAGACAATGTTGGTTTTTTCTATCCTTCAGCTAGCTTAGCTTTTCTGGTATCTGATTATTGGAAATTACCTAAATCTATCAGTTTTGCAAAATTAAGAGCTTCCATTGCACAAGTAGGAAGTGGCAGTACTACGCCATACAGAACAGAATATAATTATCTGTATGCGGCTGACGGCATTTATCCAGATAGTGCAATGAACAATCCCAGAACATTGCCAAATCCAAACCTGAAACCACTGATTACCACTACTGTTGAATTAGGCGCGGATTTGAGGTTGTTTAAAAACCGTCTAAATTTTGACTTAGCGGTATATGCGGGCAATACAAAGAACCAGATTCTAAATAGAATTGTAGATAAAGCTACGGGTTACAATGTACAGGTTGTTAACATTGGTAGAGTAGACAATAAAGGTATTGAACTGGCAATTAACGGTACCCCTTTACAAACAAGGAATTTTAAATGGACTGCCTACGCTACATTCTCTGCCAACAGAAACAAAATTAAAGAATTGTCAGACAGTTCCCTGGTGTTTCGTACAGGTGCATTAGGTGGTGGCCAGGTAGTCGCAAATGTTGGTGGCAGCATGGGTGACTTATATGGAAGGGGTTACCTGCGCGCTCCTGACGGACAAATTGTGTTATGACCCAGTTACTGGTGTAGCACTGGAAAACCCTGAACTGATGTACCTAGGTAATACTATGCCTAAATTCAAGTTGAGTTTCGGTACAGGATTTAGCTATAAACAAGTTTCAGCTTAAATGTATTATTTGATGCTCAACTAGGTGCAGTAGGACATTCACTTACTTTCTCGAGAATGGCATCACTGGGAAAACATGCAGTTACTTTACCGGGAAGGTATAATGGTGTGATCGGGGATGGAGTAGTTCAAAACCCTGATGGCACTTACCGTAAAAACGATGTTATTGCCACTGATATAGCCGCTTATTATGACATCAGTATATGGTATCGGATCAGGCAGAAGGAAGTATCTTCAGGACAGATTATCTAAAATTCAGAGAAGCTAATGTTACTTATGCCTTCAACAAAAGATTCCTTCAAAAGATGGGTATCAGTAAGGCCATCGCTAAGTGTTTACGGACGTAATTTGTTCATCTGGTCGCCATGGCCGGCCTTCGATCCTGAGTTTGGTACTTTGTCAGGTTCAGATATCGTTCAGGGATTTGAAACCGGTCAATTGCCATCTACTAGAACAGTGGGCGTGCGTTTAGTTGTGGGCATTTAATTTTATAGAAATTATGAAAAAGAATAAAAGTACTATTGTATTAATACTATTAACGGTTTTTGGCTTGTTAACTTTCTCATGTACGAAAGATTTCACAGAAGTAAATACAGATCCTATTGGTGAGCGCAGTACAGATGCCCATCAGTTATTGGCTCCTGCGCTGGTTAATATTTTAATACCAATATGTCACGTAACTGGAGTTTCAATAACGAGCTGATGCAGGTAACTGTGGAAATCAATGATTCAGAAGGCAGGGTTTTCCGTTATGATGTAAGACGAACCTGGGCTGATTATACCTGGAACAACTGGTATTTAAATTAACGGATCTTAAGGACATACATACCATCGCAAGTCGACCTGAAAGTCTGAATAAATCTTATCAGGGAATATCACTTAATCGCTCAAGCCTGGGCTTATTCTCTATTAACCGATACCTATGGTGATGTGCCCTATTCAGAAGCCAATATGGGTAAGGAGGGAAACATGCAGCCCGCCTTTGATAAGCAGAAAGATATCTACGCTAGATATGTTCAGGAAACTGGAGGAAGCAAATGAAATTTGCTAAAGGAAAACACGCCAATTGTGGCTACCAGTGATCCGGTTTATAAGGGGGATATCTCAAAATGGAGGAGATTTGGCAATTCCCTATATTTAAGATTATTGCTACGTGTTTCAGGGAAGTCTGAAGTAGCCCCAGCCGTAATTGCAAAAATTAAAGAAATCGTAGATACCAATCCGGTCGAATACCCAATTATGCAAGACAATACACATACTGCTAAAATTTTATGGAACGGAACCAATAGCAGTACTGCGGTATATTCTTCGCCATTTATGGTCAACATCCGTGCAGTTGATTTTAGAAGTATGCCTATTTGCGATTTCTTTTTGGGTAAACTGGTGGCCTGGTTAGACCCAAGAGTAAACCCGAATCTAGGTACGGCCGGTGTTCCGAGGTTTGGTATCGACAGAGGTCCAGACGGGTATGTTGGTATTCCAAGTGGGTATTCACCAGGTTCCGGTATCGTTATACAGTCGTACTTTAATTCTGATGCAGAGAGCAAACTTACCCTGCAGACAGATCCGAATACAGGTATTATTATGAATTGTGCTGAAGTAAGTTTTATCCTCGCCGAAGCTGCGGCAAAAGGCTGGATAAACGGATCTGCCGAGAATTATTATTATAAAGGTATGGCTGATGCGATCAATTATTGGCTGCCGACTTACATCACAAGTCCTACAGATGCCAGATTTTTAAATTATGTAACCGATGCAAATCTACTGTGGGATCCGACCCTTCCTTTAGATGCAGGCCCTTTGAGCAATAAGAGCCAGATGGAAATGATCCATATACAAAAATATTATGCTATGTTTCTTGTCGATTTCCAGCAGTGGTTTGAATACAGACGCACGGGGCATCCTGTTTTACCGAAAGGTCCGGGCTTAGCCAATGGAGGCAGAATGCCGGCAAGGTTGAACTACCCTTTGGTTACGCAGTCGACAAATCCATCCCGTTACAACGAAGCTGTGGCGGCTCAAGGGACCGGATGATATCAATACGTTGGTTTGGTGGCAAAAACCTTAATTTTTAATATTATTCAGAAAAATTTTATGAAAAAGATTTTAAAAAAGTATATACTGGTTATCGGGGTATGTGTTGCCATTCTGGCTTCCTGTAAGCGAGACAGTGATTATGTTATCAGTACTCCTAGTCCCTATATCTCCAATTTTGATTTAAGGAAACTTTACAAGGGTGCTGATATTGTCCTGGACAAAGAAGTAACCAGAGAAGCGACCGTGGTACGTGGACAGGTGACCTCCGATCATTCGGGGAATAACCTTCCAGCCGGCTTATTATTTATTCAGAATTTAAGGACAGTAGGTAATGGTATTGATTCATTGAGAGGTATTGCGATCAATATAGGGGCAGCAGCAGCTAATTACCTGCCGGGTGATTCTGTACATGTCAAGATAGAAGGAGGCATACTAAAAAGGGTTGATGGGATTTTGCAAGTAACAGGTATCCCAGCTTCAAGTGTTGAAAAGAAGGCATCTAATGTAAAATTGTTGGTGACACCTATTTCGTCTGTAAGTATGCTGGCCAAGCCTGAGAATTTCGAAGGTTGCTTTGGTGTGGTCTACAATTGTAATTTTGAACCTAATATTGGTATAGAAACAATTGAGGGTGTAAAAACATTGAATGAAGGATCCGGAGATATGCAAATGAATGTTGCCGGAACAGCAGCTTTTAAAACTGAATTGCTGCCTTGGTCTGCTAATGTACAAGGTATCGTAATTCCCTCCGCTACCAGCGGCGTCCCGCAGATATGGCCGCGTGTAAAGTCGGATTTTGTAGCTACAAGTATAGTTGTAGATCCAAGAATTCCGCTAGGTCCTAATCCGGCTATTGTGACGGGGTATTTTGCAAATCCATCTGGTACAGATGCTAACTATGAATACATACAATTTATGGCGACACAGGACCTGGATTTCAGACAAAAGCCTTTCAGTGTTTACACAACTAACAATGCAGGAGCCTCAACACCAGTTGGTTTTCCTGTTAATGGATGGAATACCGGAGGATTACGCACCTATAAATTTAACATTACCCGTGGTACCGTGGCAAAAGGAAAATTCTTCTACGTAGGTGGTTACAAAGTTATTTCTGGTGTAACTTCAACAGACATCAGTCAGGCCAACTGGGTAGTGAGTAAGCTTTATAACGATAACGATGGAGATGATGGTATTGGTGATAAAACAGCTAACTTGTTAGCTAACAGTGGTAACGCTGCTGGTGTTGCGATTTTTCCCACCACTACAGTAGGTTTAACTACCGAGCCTTCAGATGTGGTGTTTTTTGCTGGTGGTGGAAGCATTTATGGGAGTGGTGCAGGATATGCCATAACTACTAATGATTACTATAAAACTGTGAATGGAAGTACTCCTCAGCCCTTCTATGGTCAGGGCAACAATACTTCCAAATTTGCTGTACCTGTAGACAGCGAATTCAGTTACCTGGGTGGTGTATATGATGTGAAGACTAAGACCTGGATAACTAAACGGGTTCATAAAACCATATCAGTTCCCAAAGCTGCGGTTTTATCCCTGATTGAGGGCATGCCAGGCGCTACTGCAATTACGAATTAGTATTCCATTACAAAAGGCTAGATAAACAGTTATAAATATCACAATATAATGAACAGAAAATCATTCTTACAAAGTTTAGGATTCATTGCCGGTAGTGCATTCATCAGTCTGAAAACTGATGCTTTTTCCAAGCTGCAACGTAATAAAACCATTTCCGGAAAAGTAACTGATAAAAATAAAGGTGTTGCCAATGTGGTAATTTCTGACGGATTTTCAGTGGTGCTAACCGACAGCAAAGGTCAATATACCATCACGCTGGACGATAAGGCAACGAATCTTTTTATGAGTACCCCATCAGGTTATGAATTCAAGACTAATGCAAATATTGCCAGACAGTACGAAGCTTTAGGCAGCCGTAATGAGTACGATTTTACACTTACGCGTTTAAAAAAGAACGACAGTAAGCATAATTTTATCATCTGGGCCGATCCTCAGGTACGTACTAAAGATGATGTCAGACAGATGATGGAGACATCAGTGCCTGATACCATCGCGCAAATTAAAGCACTGGGCCGTGATGCATTGGTACATGGAATCACAGTGGGTGATATTGCATGGGATTTTCTGGAGTTTTTCGAGGACTATAACCAGGCTGTTGCACAAATGGGTATCCCATTCTTCCAGGCGTTGGGTAACCATGATATGGATTATAAAAAGGGAGGTGACGATACGTCCGACAAAACTTTTAAAGAGTTTTTCGGGCCAACTTACTATTCCTTTAATCGTGGCAAAGCACACTATGTAGTGCTGGATGATGTCAGGTATCTTGGCTCTGAGCGCTTGTATGATGGCTACATCACTGAAGAGCAAATTGCCTGGCTGGCGAAAGACCTGCAGTACGTAGAAAAAGATGCACTGCTGATCATCAACTTGCACATACCATTGCACAATGGGGTAAAGAATAATACTGATTTTTATAAAGTGTTGGAAGGCTTCAAAAACGTACATGTGATGTCGGGCCATACGCATTATAATGTCAACAACCTAACGAATGGTATTTTTGAACACAACCACGGTGCCGTATGTGGTGCATGGTGGTCGGAAAACATTTGTTCGGACGGTACGCCAAGAGGTTACGGCGTTTATACCGTAGATGGAAATAAGTTGGAGTGGTTCTACAAGCCAACGGGATTGCCTAAAGAACACCAGATGGCGGTGTATATAGATCAGCTGACCAATCAGACCCGTCTATTGGTGAATGTTTGGAACTGGGACCCGGAATGGAAAGTAGAATATAGCCTGGATGGCAAGCCTATGGGCTTACTGCAGCAACAGACTGGAGCCGATCCTGATGCGGTAAAGTTTAATGCGAAAGGAAAGCCAGCTAAAGGCCGCGCATTCACTAAGCCAACGCAGACGGATCACCTTTTCATGGCACACTTTAGTCCGGAAGTGAAAACGGTGAAAGTGACTGCTACCGACCGTTTTGGAAAAGTGTATACCAAAGAACAAGGCGTATAGGTTATTTCTAAAGAATATTGTCAAAGGGCATTCCTAAAAGGATGCCCTTTTTTGATGCTACTTGTAAGGCCTTGTACTGTCTTGCCTGTTGCCAAGGACTAAGCTGCCGGTATCCCTCTACCAGGCTAGGTACAAAGTAGTAGGAAAGTAGTAGGAGAGTAGTAGGAAAGTAGTAGAAAGGGAAAGCCTGACCCTTATCCTGCAGATAGCTTTCTGGTGATCATGCAGGAAGAACGGTTAATGTACCTATTTTCCTGGTAAGACTCTTTACCTAATCTGCGCAAAGTTTTGTAATGAGAGGCCAAGGCATCGCTGAATGTTATGCTTTCAATATAAGGAAGGTCAAATTCCAGTGCAGTTTGCTTAACGATCTTTCCGATTTCCGGATAATGAATATGGCATATTTTTGGGAACAGGTGGTGCTCAATCTGCCGGTTTAATCCGCCGCAAAAGAAGGCTGCGAGGTCACTCTCTGCAGAAAAATTTGCAGTAGTCCGCATTTGGTGTTCGGCCCAGGCTTCTTCAATATTTCCCTGATCATTGGGCAGCGGAAAATCAGTTCCCTCTACTACATGCGCAAGTTGAAAGACAAGTCCAAGTACCAGCCCTTGAGCAAATTGCATCACCAGAAAACCAATGATGAACTGCCACCAAGTGATGTCCATAACCATCAGCGGCAATGCAATGAATAAAAAGTAGTAAATGCCCTTATAGAAAAAGAGATTGAAATATTCTATCTTCGGATGTACAACGGTATGTTCACCAATCTTTTTCTGGAAAAACTTTTTGTAATCTTTTCTGAAAACCCAGGATAGCATGGAGATACTGTATAAGGCAAAGGCGTAAAAATGCTGATATCTTTGGATTTTGTTCACCGTTTCTGTTTCAGAGAAGCGGATCAAACCGGGCGCGACATCGATATCTTCATCATGACCAGCAATATTGGTATAGGTGTGGTGCACTACATTGTGGCAGATGTTCCATACGTAAGGACTTGCCCCAATGAGGCTGAAGATCAAACTGCCTGTCTGATTTACTGCATTGTGTTTTGAAAAAGATTTGTGAATTGCATCATGGCAGATGTTGAACCCGACAAAAGCGCCAAACATACCAAGTAAAATGACGAGTAACAGATTAATATATAGATTAAAACCGCCGAACAACACAAGGATGTATGCAGTAAGCAGGCCGGTAAGGAAAAAGCCCGCTTTAAACCACATAGCTGGAGATGCATGGGTAGAAAGTGAATTCTCGATAAAGTAAGCATCTACACGTTTCCTGACGGTGGCATAAAAAGTGGATTTATTGGCGTTGGTAAACTTGACTTTTTTAGCCATTTAGTGATTTCGTAAGGTATTGGGTTAAATAGTCCCGGATAATTGCTAATGTACCATAATTTCAACCCATATAAGTCATTCGGTACATTATTATTCAATTACGAGAAAGTAACCATAATGGTTTGGTTAAAGAACCGTTCTTTTTTTATTTCGGTTACTAACAAAAATGCCTATTTTTACAGCCCCTTATGGAACAGATAAAAACATCATTTGATTTTGAAAAGCCTTTGGCTGAATTGGTTCAGCAAATCGAAAAGGTTAAACAAGTTGCCGATAAAACAAAAGTAGATATGTCTGCTACACTTACAGAACTAGAAGAGAAGGTTGCGCAAACGCAGCAGTCTTTGTACAGCAACCTTACAGGTTGGCAAAAGGTTCAGATGTCCAGGCATCCGGAGCGGCCGCAAACATTAGATTATATCAGTTTAATCTGTGATGACTTCATTGAAATGCATGGAGATAGGACAGTTGGGGATGATAAAGCCATTATTGGTGGTTTCGCTACGATCGATGGACAAACGGTAATGGTGATTGGTCATCAGAAAGGCAAAAATACCAAGGAGCGTCAATACCGTAACTTCGGTATGGCCAATCCGGAAGGTTATAGAAAAGCATTGCGCCTGATGCGTCTGGCTGAGAAATTCAATAAACCGGTCATTTCTTTTATTGATACGATGGGTGCTTATCCAGGATTGGAAGCTGAAGAACGTGGACAAGGTGAAGCGATCGCAAGGAACCTGTTAGAGATGTCTGTATTGAAAGTGCCTATCATTTGTTTGGTTGTAGGAGAAGGTGCATCGGGAGGTGCATTAGGTATTGGTATCGGTGATAAAGTATACATGCTGGAGCACACCTGGTATTCGGTGATTTCGCCTGAGTCTTGTTCTTCGATCCTATGGAGGAGCTGGGACTACAAAGAGAGAGCTGCTGAATGCCTGAAACTGACATCTGACGACATGTACAGCAATAAGCTGATTGATGGCATCATTAAGGAACCACTAGGCGGGGCACATCAGAACCCGGAAGAAATGGCTGCCACAGTAAAAGCGCAGATTCTAGAGGATCTTAAGGAATTAAAGAAAGAAAAAACAGATAAAATGATTGCTACAAGAATTGATAAGTTCTGTGCAATGGGTGTTGTCAACGAAGGTTAAAACTCGCATTCTGATTCTATGGCTGCATAATTTGAACCTGAAAAATGTTCAAATGACGCTGAGGCCGGTTACAGAACACTCGTTTTCAGGATCAAAAACAAATAAAAAAAGCCAGGGATTATTGATCGCTGGCTTTGTTGTTTACTGATGATTTTATTTTACAGCAGTTTAGTAATTGGCAAGGTCGTTTTTTGAACGATTTTATTCCTTTATTGAATAGCAATGCATGTTAGGTATAGTTCTTAGCTTATATTGGTATAGTTATCTAATGTACTATAGTTTATAAAATAACAATGCCCGGAACTTTCAAGTTCCGGGCATTGTTGTTAAATTTTTTTGCTCTTTCGAGCGCCACATTATTGTGGCGCAAAATACCTTGAGAACTTCGACTCTAATGCGGCAAATTCAGCATTCAGACTTTCAGTCAGCTTGGTTTGTTTGTGCTCAGCCGTAGTCTTGGCCATTTGGTTTAAAAAGGACATTCCCAATTGTACATTTTGACCGCCGATAAATTTGTTTTTACTCTGAGAAACATCAGCAAGGTAAGTCAGTTCCTTTTTTATGTATGCTGCAGATTTTTCAATTAGTTCATTAGCCTTTTTTGTTTCATTCAAATAATATAAATTTTCTGCCATGAAATAAATACCCATCATAGATCGCAGACCATAGAACCTGTCTGGCATAACTTCAAAATAACGATCAGCTACTTTCTTTGCTTCTGCAGTTTTACCTTCTCTAAGTAGGCCGGTAATGGCATTGTTGAATACATTAGTGAAGATAGAGATGTCATCGGAAGATTGTGTGTCGAGGTATCTTGCATTCTTAACATTTCCCCATACGAATTTAGTCATTAGGTTATTGTATAATGCGGGTGTATTGATCAACTCAGTCTTAGTAGCTGTATCTACCTTCAAAGGCATCAGGCGCAATGCAAGACCTTCGTTATATAAGTAATTGTCCAGGCCGTTATACTGGTCCGAAGGCACAGTACTTGCGAAATAGATCGGACGTTTCCAGTTGTTATGCGCGAGGATATCCAGCATGGCTAATGTACCTTTGGTCACATAGCCTTTGTTAAATGTCCATTCCATTTCAGGAGCGATCTTCGCAGAGTCTGCAAGGCTTACGACCCGTTTTTAATCACATCTTCTTGATTTACGGTGAGCTTAAAGTTCTTGGTAGGAATAAAGTTCACACGTTTACCGCCATCCAAAGGCAATTTATCTTCGTCATTGTCCGATAATAAAAGTTCAACAATGTTTTTAAGTTCTACAGCACCAGCTATTTTATAGTCCTTATAGTACATTACATCCCTTACGCCCTGAACATATTGTGATTCTTTCATAGAAATTGGGAGTGGTGCAGAACCATTCTGCATACGCTTCATGCCATTGATATACCAATCGGTATCAAATAAGACTTAAGTTGACCAGGCGGATATCAGGCCTAATATTTTCAACCTCTTGTGCGTACCATAGAGGGTAAGTATCATTATCACCATAGGTGAAAAGAATAGCATTTGGTGCACAGGACTGCAGGTATCAATTGCAATATCATGAGCTACCAATTTTGTAGAACGGTCATGATCATCCCAACCCTGGGCAGCCATGATTACTGGAGCAGCAAACAAACCGATCACAGTTGCACCAGTACGCACCAGTGGCAGGTGTTAATTTCTTAAATACCCATTCTTTAATGGCCAGCACACCGAACCCAATCCATATGGCAAAAGCATAAAATGAACCAACATACGCATAATCACGTTCTCTCGGCTCCAAAGGTTTCTGGTTCAGGTAAAGTACAATGGCAATACCAGTAAAGAAGAACAACAAAGCCAATAATACCAGCATCTTTCTGGTTACGTTTAAAATGCCAGATGGCACCTATCAATCCAATGATCAAGGGTAAGAAGAAGAAGCGGTTATAAGCGTTGCTTTCTGTAATGGATGGAGGTAGATTGGCTTTGATCGCCAAGGCGTATCGCATCAATCGGTTTAATACCACTTAAGCCATTGGCCTTCATAAATACTGCCCTGTCCCTGGTCTTCATTTTGGCGGCCAACGAAATTCCACATGAAATACCGCATGTACATTAATCCAATTTGATAACTGAACAAAGAAACCAATATTATCTACAGGTTAGGGAAATGCGTATCATCAAAACCCATCATATCTTTATAATAGCCCACGTGTCTGCATCATCGCTATACATGCTGGGGAAATGGCGTCGTGTTCTAACGTCGATACTATCAGGTATTCCGTTTTCACCGTACCATGTTTGTCCCAACTTCATATTTCGTCTGCACCTTTTCTGTATAAGGTTTTACCTTCTTTATATTCAACAGGCTGAAGAATTGTAGTTAGGTCCGAATAAGAATGGTCTATCGCCATATTGCTCACGGTTCAAATAACTCAGAAATGAAAATGCATTATCTGGATCACTGTTGTTTAGGTTTGGTTTGGCTTTAGCCCTGATAACGATCATCGCGAAAGAACCATATCCAAAAATGATTAATACAGTAGAAAGCAAAGCCAGATTTAAAATTCTTTTTTGGTGTTTGATAGAATAACTAATACCCCAAACCAGTCCACCAATCAATAAAATGGCAAAGAACAATACACCAGTTCCGAAGCCCAAGCCCAAGTGTATTTACAAAGAAGAGATCGAAATAGGCACCAAAAGATACCAGGTATTGAATAATTCCGTATTGGACAACTGCTAAGATCAGGATCCCACGATACCAAGTTTTAAAAATCCAGCAGTAGTTGGGTTCTTCAGTTTTCTTGAAATAATAAACAAAAGCAATTGCGGGGATGGTTAATAAGTTTAATAAGTGAATACCAATAGATAAACCCATGATATAGGCAATGAACAATAACCAGCTATCTGCACTTGGCTCATCGGCAACGGCTTCCCATTTTAATATCGCCCAAAATACAATAGCAGTAAAAAGAGATGATAGTGCATAAACTTCAGATTCTACAGCCGAAAACCAGAAACTATCAGAAAAAGTATAAGCAAGTGCACCAACAACACCTGCACCCATAATGCTAATGAGATTCGCCTTAGTTATTTCTTCAGCTTCTTTAACCAATACTTTTTTGGCCAGGGCAGTAATGGTCCAGAATAAAAACAATATGGTTGCACCACTTGCAATTGCCGAGCCTACGTTCATAAAATAAGCGACTTTAGTTACATCACCGAAAGCGAAAAGTGAAAAGAACCGCTCGATCATTAAGAATATGGTGCTCCAGGTTGGTGAACAACCTGCATTTTGAAGGCTGAGGCGATAAACTCACCGCAATCCCAAAAACTTACAGAGGGCTCTAAAGTTAAAATATAGGTTAAAGTGGCAATAAAAAAACAAATCCAGCCTAGATGTTATTGATTTTTGAATAATTCATTGTATAATTTGGTAATAATTATTTGACGTATTGTCACATAAAAATGCTGCCGAAAATAAAGAAATAGATTGATATAACGTATAAAAAATCAGGTGCTTTTAACAAAAATTAACCGTTTATATTACGCAATAGGATGGCTTTTGAAAATTATTTTAATTTTTTTTGAATTCGCCCTTGCAGTAATGAAAAATATGCGTAAATTTGCATTCCATTTCAGAAGCAACCGTTTTAAATGGAAGATTGTCCGATAGTATAAGGGTAGTACAACGGTTTTTGGTACCGTTTGTCTTGGTTCGAATCCAGGTCGGACAACAAATATTTATTCGGATTGTGAATTAAAAGCGCAATCCGATTTTTTTTAACCAGCATTGATACCCGCAAATCATGCCATTGCAGTTTAACCCAGTTAAACTTTTTGCCGGAACCGGTACAAAAGATTTAGCGCAAAAAATTGCCGAAAGTTACGGCAAGCCACTTGGTAGATGTAACCTTCAGTAAATTTAGCGATGGCGAATTTCAGCCTCATTTAATGAATCTGTACGTGGTTGCGATGTATTCTTAATACAGTCTACTAATCAGCCTAGCTGATAATTTAATGGAACTTTTGCTGATGATTGATGCCGCACGCCGAGCATCTGCACATTATATAACTGCAGTTATTCCTTATTATGGTTTGGCACGTCAGGATAGGAAAGACAAGCCACGTGTGGCAATAGGTGCAAAACTGGTAGCTAATTTATTGAAAGTCAGCAGGTATCCACCGCATCATGACCATGGACCTGCACGCTGCGCAGATACAGGGATTTTTTGATATTCCGGTAGATCACTTGGATGGTTCGGTAATTTTTGTGCCTTATATCAAAAGCCTTGGCTTGAAGAATCTGACCATTGCTTCGCCGGATATGGGCGGATCGTACAGGGCACGTACCTTTGCCAAGTTTTTTAATGCTGAAGTAGTGATTTGCGATAAACGCCGTAAACGTGCCAATGAAATCGAATCAATGACGATTATAGGTGATGTAACCGGACAGGATATAGTATTGATAGATGATATTTGCGATACTGCCGGTACATTGGCAAAAGCAGCAGCTTTAATTATGGAGCATGGTGCAAAAAGTGTAAGGGCAGTTTGTACACACCCGGTATTATCTGGCAAAGCTTACGAAACTATTGAAAACTCGGCATTAACAGAATTGATCGTTACAGATACCATTCCTTTAAAACAACAAAGTCCGAAAATAAGGGTACTAAGTACTGCCAAATTATTTGCAAAGGCAATAGCCAATGTAAATGAACATGGTTCGATAAGCCAACTGTTTAAAGTTTAATACAAGTTAAACGTTTAATACTATAACACTGATGGAGACTTTAAACCTCATTTAATAAATAAATAAAAAATGAAATCATCGCTATTAGCGGTTCTCCAAGAGAGAACGTAGGGAAACGCGATGCTAAAGAGCTGCGTTACCAAGGTAAAGTTCCTGCAGTACTGTATGGTGGTAAAACAAGACACACTTTGCAGTGTCAGCAGCTGAATTTAAGCGATGTATTTATACTCCGGATGTTAACTTTCTTGAAATTACTGTTAATGGTGTTAAAACTAAGGCTATCATTAAAGAAATACAATTTCACCCATTAACAGATCAATTATTACACGTTGATTTTTTCAGTTATTTGACGACAAAGAAATCACTATCGAAATTCCTGTTAAATTAACCGGAACTTCTCCAGGTGTTAAAATGGGTGGTAAATTGGTTCAAAAATTACGTAAACTGCGTGTTAAATCATTACCTGCAAACATGCCTCAGAGCTGTTGAAGTAAGTATTGCTAAATTAGAAGTAGGTAACTTGTTCCGCGTTCGTGACCTTGAAAAAGGAGATTACGTAGTAACTAACACTCCTGAAGATACCATCGTTTCTGTAGGTATGTCTAGAGCATTGAAACAAGCTGAGCAACAAGCAGGTAAAAAATAATTACCGCCTTTGGCTTACAAAAAGCAGCACCAATCTAATTGGAGCTGCTTTTTTTTTGCACCAGGCTGCTGATGTTGAATTCAAATTAAAGTTATATTTGTTGGATCATGAAGTACTTAATAGTAGGGCTGGGGAACATAGGTCCTGAATATGCACATACCCGCCATAATATAGGATTTGATATCGCTGATGAGCTGGTGAAGGAATTAGATGGTTCTTTTGTAAACTCACGCCTTGCGTATTATTCGGAGCTTTCCTTTAAGGGGAAGAAGCTACATGTAATAAAACCTACCACTTATATGAACCTAAGTGGTAAAGCGGTAAACTATTGGATGCATGAATTGCGAATCCCCCTGGAAAATGTTCTGGTAATTGTAGATGATCTGGCATTGCCTCTGGGCAAATTACGATTGAAATTGCAAGGTAGCAGTGCAGGACACAACGGCTTAAAAAGTATAGAAGCGCTCTGCGGAGGACAAGCTTATCCACGTTTGCGATTTGGGGTAAGCGATAACTTTCCTAAAGGCAGGCAGGCAGATTACGTGCTGGCACCATTTGATAAGGATGAGCAGCCCGAACTACCAGCACTTATCGACCGAAGCGTAGAGCTGATCAAAAGTTTTGTTACTGTTGGCCCTGCGCATACCATGACTGCCTTTAATCAGTAATTGCGGTATATCTGCTGATCTTCTGGTGCAATAACTCCAATTCAAAAGGCTTACTCATTACGTCAGTAGCTCCCGCCTCCATGGCTGTTTTCTTGTCGTTGTCCATCACAGCTGCAGAGAATGTAATGATCGGTATATTCTCTTTTCCGGGAGCGACACCTTCACGAATCAGTTTGATCGCCTCCAGCCCATTCATTACCGGCATAAAGGTGTCCATTAAAATGATGTCGTAATCGTTTTCTATCAGCTTAGCTATAGCATCCTTGCCATTTTCTACCACATCTGCGTCAATCATCCAGTCCTTCAGTATTTTGATGATCAGGAATTTATTGATGGGATTATCTTCTGCTACCAGTACCCGAACCTGGCCCAGAGGTTCAAGCTTCTTGACTTTCGATGGTGCCGTTATTTTCACCTCCCTTACTACTTCATACCAGTTGCTAAAGCAGAAAGTGCTGCCTTTGCCGGGTTCACTGAGAACTTCCAATAGTCCTCCTTTAAGTTTGGCGAGATTTTTTACAATAGACAATCCGAGTCCTGTGCCCCCGAAATTGGCCGTAGTCTGTTCATCAGCCTGCTCAAAGGTTTCGAATATCTTTTCAATATTTTCCTGAGCGATGCCAATTCCGGTGTCGATGACTGAAAATTTGATGCGTATGTTATTCCCTTTGGTGCTTAGAATTTCTACCTTTAGGGTTACACTGCCACTTGAGGTGAATTTAATCGCATTTCCAATCAGGTTCATGAGAATCTGGTTTAGACGAAGCGAATCGGCGATAATATACTGCGGTAATTCAGGATCAAACTCTGTGCTCAGGTCGAGTTTTTTCTCTTTAGCCCTGATGCGTAACAGGTTGATCACCGCCTCACATATGCCTATGATATCTGTTTCGGACCTGTTGATTTTGAATTTCCCAGATTCTATCTTTGATAGGTCCAGGATATCGTTGATCACGCCAAGCAAGGAGCTGGATGAGATTTCGAGCAGTCGGATCATTTCCCGTTGTTCGTCGGTCAGCGTGGTGCGGTCCAGCAAATGAGCAATCCCGATGATCCCGTTGATGGGTGTCCGGATTTCATGGCTCATATTGGCCAGGAAGTTTTCTTTGATTCTTTTTCCTTGTTCTGCCTGTTCTTTGGCTTTGATCAGTTCCTTTTGGTAGGCTTCCAATTCTTTATTCTTCTTTTTAAGCTCACGTTGATTTCTTACAAATTGTATAAAAGAATCAACCTTTGCAGAAGTTACAAATGGATCTAAAGGCTTATACAGATAATCCACTGCCCCTGTGTTTAGACCTTTAACGGCGTACTTTGTTTCTTTCGAAATGGCAGTTACGAAGATGATCAGGATGTCTTTGGTGCGCGGGTTGCTTTTTAGAATCTCTACCAGCTCAAATCCGTCCATCTCGGGCATTTGCACATCAACAAGTGCGATAGCTATATCCATTTCCCATGAGATGCGGAGTGCCTCATTTGGATTGGTAGTGCTGATCAGATTGATGTCGTTTCTCTGTAGCAATGCTTCCAAAGCTATGATATTTTCGGGTCGGTCATCAACAATCAGTATGTTAATCTTTTCCATCGGTGGCAGGGGTTGTCAGTTTTTATGAGCCTAAGCTATTTTTTGATAAATATTATTTTTCTTATCGACCACTTTAAAACGGCCGATTTCCGTACTTCTTAATGTTTCTTTTGATCCCAGGCAGAGGAAACCGAAGTTTGCCAGACTGTGGTAAAAGAGATCGATCACCTTTTTTTGCAATTCAGGATTGAAATAGATCAGGACATTACGGCAAGAGATGACTTGAAATTCATTAAATACTCCATCTGAGGCTAAGTTATGGGCAGAGAACAAGACGTTTTTCTTTAATGAATGTTGGATCACGACAGCATCATATTTGGCGGTATAATAATCAGACAAAGTGTGCTTCATTCCAGCCTGCGTATAGTTATCTGCATATTGTTTTACTTTTTGAGGGTCATAAATTCCATTTCGTGCAAACTCAAGTACCTCCGAGTTTATGTCAGTTCCATAAAAAAAACTTCTGTCATACAGGTTTTCTTCAGAAAACAGTATAGCGAAGGAATACAACTCCTCTCCTGTAGAACATCCGGCATTCCATACCTTTATACGCTGATAAGACCTCAGATAAGGTATAATGTTACTGGTCACAGACTGATAGAACTTCGGGTCTCTGAACATTTCTGTCACATTTACCGTAACCTCAATCAGGAATGATTCAAAATAATCGTTGTTATTGGTCAGTAAGGTACGTAAATCAAAAAGGCTTAGTTTTTGAAGCTGCATAATTCTCGTTACCCTTCGCTTTAAGGATGCAGGTGAATAGGCGCCGAAATCAAAGCCATGTATGTTTTTTATCAGTTCAAGAAGATCTGATAGTTGTTCGTAAGTGATATTTTCAGGGGATGAGATGTTCATATGTTAACTTAGCCAGACCCTTAACATTGATAGTAATTTATCCATATCGACAGGTTTAGAGATATAATCGCTTGCACCAGCCTCTATACACTTCTCTCTGTCGTTTTTCATTGCCTTTGCTGTAAGTGCGATAATCGGAAGTTTCAGAAAACGCTTGTCAGCGCGGATTGACCTGGTAGCTTCGTAGCCATCCATTTCAGGCATCATGATGTCCATTAGCACAAGATCAATATTTTCTGAATCATTTAATCGTTCTATCGCCTCCCGGCCGTTATTGGCAATTACAATATTCATATCATACATCTGCAATGCGCTGGAAAGTGCAAATATGTTTCGCATGTCATCATCTGTAATAAGAATATTCTTTCCTTTGAGTGCTTTTTCTATTGTAGATACTGCATTTCCTTTGCCAAGGCCGCTCGCAGCTCTAAGTAGTTTGCCCTCTTCCTGCTTCAATTTGTTCATGAACAAACTTACCTCATCGATCAGTCTGTCGTTCGACTTATTCGATTTCAGTACCATAGCTTCAGTATAGCGCATGATATGAGCCATCTTTTCGTCGTCCAACTCCATTGCGGTATTGATGATCACGGGTACCCGGGCCATTACAGGTTGAGATTTGATCATATCCAGTAAGTCGAACCCTGAAATATCCGGAAGTTTGAGATCCAGTATGATACAATCGAAAGCATGCATTTTGATAAGATCCAAGGCTTCTTTCCCTGTGAAGGCTTGCTTGACTTCTACTCCTTTTGCTGTGAGTTGTTCAGTAAGCACAGAACTCTGAAGTTCCTGATCTTCGATGAGCAGTACTGTATTGAAATTGTATTTGGCATGTGCTGAACTTAGCAACTCGAATGCCTCGTCCAGCTGGTCCTTCTCAATAGGTTTTTTAAGGAATCCTATAGCACCTTCTTTCTTTGCCTTGCTTTCCTTTTCGTTGCCTGCAGACATCATGTGCACAGGGATATGCTGAGTTCTGGGATCTGATTTTAACTTTTTAAGTATGGTCCAGCCATCCATAACAGGAAGCATGATGTCCAGTACAATGGCATCAGGTAATTCTGAAATAGCCATTTCAAGACCAGTGTCTCCACTATGAGCGAGAATGGGTCTGAAACCCTTTTCTATAGCATAATCATTAAGTACATCTGCAAATACCGTATCATCTTCTACAATTAGCAAGGTCTGTTGTCGCTCCTCCGCCTTTTTGGTCTCTATTGGCTTGCTAAGCGGAGTTCTGTGTACCAAATCAGCAGGTGGTAGAGCAATTTCTATGTTATGTTCTTTCGATTCCTGAATGGCATCACTGAGGTGATGTTGCGGAATAAATAAAGTAAAGGTACTGCCAATATTGGATTCACTTTGCACCTGGATTTCTCCGCCCAGAATATACGCCAGTTCCTTGCTGATGGAGAGACCGAGACCCGTTCCCCCATACTTTCTGCTGGTAGATCCATCGGCCTGTTGGAAGGCCTCAAAGATGAGCTTTTGTTTTTCCTCCGGGATTCCTATTCCTGAGTCCTGTACTGAGATGGAAATGATCTGTTGATCAGTATTTTTTAACTGATCTGCAAAATAAGCGGTTTGGCTTGCTGCTTTTGCGATCTTCAAGGTAATTTCACCATGTTCAGGAGTAAATTTGAAAGCATTTGAAAGCAGGTTTTTGACGATTTGTTCCAATCTGGACTGATCGGTCGTTATTGTTTCCGGAAGATCGCTTTCCAGTTGAGTATTGAACCTGATCTTTTTGCTTCTAGCGAGCTCAGTGAAGAGCGCTTCCATGTCGTTTTTGATGATGACCGGCTTGATCGACTCAATGCTGAGGTCGATTTTACCTGATTCTATTTTAGAGAGATCGAGGATGTCGTTGATGAGTGTTAAAAGATCTGTGCCGGCATTGTGTATCACACCTGCGTATTTAATCTGATCTTCATTGAGATTTTCCGGGCGGTTCTCTTTAAGTATTCTGGCGAGGATCAGGATGCTGTTTAAGGGAGTCCTTAGTTCATGGCTCATATTGGCAAGAAACTCCGATTTATATTTGCTGGACATTTCCAACTCCTCGGCCTTCAAGCTAATCGCTTCGCGTGCCTGGTTGACGACGATATTTCTTTCCTCGAGCAATTGTGCTTTTTCTTCCAGTTCGGCATTGGTCTGTCTCAGTTCTTCCTGCTGAACTCTCAGCTCCTCCTCGGAAGCCTGAAGTTGTTCAGATTTGTAAACCAACTCCTCATTAGTGGTACGAAGTTCTTCCTGCTGGCTCTCCAGTTCCTCAGCCTGCTGTTGTGTTTCTTCAAAAAGTGCACGCATTTGAACCCTGGCCAGAGCACTGTTGACCGCTACACCGATGCTTTCCGAAATGGCTGTCAGCAGTTGCAATATTTTTTCTTCCGGTTCTTGATATAGCCCGAACACAATCACGGCGAGTGTTTTCTGTTCAAATAAGATAGGAATCAGGAAAAGGTGTGAAGGTGTAACATCACCCATGCCTGAACTGATATTAAAGTAGTCGGCTGGAAAATTGGTCAATAATTTTATTTTCTTTTCAGCTGCAGTTTGACCTATTAATCCTTCGCCATATTCGTACTGATTTTGGGAACCTTTTTTAGGACTATAAGCATAGCCACCTGTTTGCCTGAATTTATTACCTGCGCCGTTGACCAGGAAAAAGGCACCTACTGCAGCATGAATGTGTTTGCTGATTGATGTGGTAATATTGTCGGAAAGTTGTTCTATCTCCTGTTCTCCCCTGGTAGACTCTACGATTGCAGTAGCACTTGCAAGTAGCCAGTTTTTGAATTCATTTTCATTGGAAATGGCTGCAAGGCGTTCATTAGAATCCCTGATTTGCAGTTCTGTCTCTTTTTGCTGATCGAAAGTTCTTTTAATGTAGCTGAATAAGAAAAGGATAAGACAGAAGATGATCCCGGCGCTGAGCAACACTACCCATTCGCTTTGGCTGCTGCTGTATGTGATAGCCGCTTTTCGTTTGGCCAATAACTTATACTCTTCCTTGATGATCTCCTGGCTAACCTCCAGGATCTTGTTTTTATAATATTGTCCGGCACCTTTCATTACTCTGGCTGAAGCTTGCTCCTGACCTAAGGTTTCGCTCACCCTTAATACCTCCTGCATTTCCTGCACTTTGGCCTGACAATAGAATTCTAAGGAATCGATCCTGTCTTCTTGTATAGGATTATCGGATACCAATTGTTTTAGCTCCTGAATTTTGGGCAGAATCTTGGAAGCATTTTGAGTATATGGTGCGAGGTACTTTCTTTCTCCCGCAATGATGAATCCTCTGATACCTGTTTCGGCATTCAGTACATAATTTTCAGCATCTTTCGTTACATTGATCACGTCGTAGGTGTGACTCTGCCAGTTTGTGCTGTCATTTAATTTTTCGATACTCAAATGAGAGGTAATAGCGGAGACGAGGACAAATAGCAGAGATATGCCAAATCCCGTCAATACTTGCTGCTTAAAGGACAGTTTAAACATAAAAAAGACGTATGTAATAAATTAACTACAATATTAACATTAATAATTTACTACCGTGTTTTTGTTTAAGTTTTATGAAGAATTTAACACAAATCCTGTAGGCACTGCGCGTAGGTAGCACTAATAGGAATACTAATGTCGTTGATCCAGACTTGACCACGGTCGAACCTGCTAACTTTAGATTTTGAAATGATAAAGGCACGGTGGGTTCTGATGAACTTTTCTACTGGGATAATTTGCTGCATTTCCTGAAGGGTGACCCTTGTACTAAGCATCCTATTATCAGTCAAATGGATCTGGGTGTAATTGCCTGATGCTTCAATATATAGGATATCTTGCAACTGAACTTTGACCTGTTCATAACCGTCTTTCACAAAGATAAAGTCGCTATTTGTTATTTCAGGTCTGTTCCTAAGGTTGTGAAGCTCATGAGCTTTGTTGCATGCTTTTAGGAACCGTGAAAGTGGAAATGGCTTTAGCAGGTAATCGACGGCATCTAATTCAAAACTTTTTACCGCATGTTCGGAATAGGCAGTGGTGAATACCACCATAGGGGCTGAACTCAGGCTTTTCAGAAAGTCAATGCCACTAATATCCGGCATTTTGATGTCAAGAAAAATCAGGTCTGTTTTGTTCTGCTGCAAATAGCTAATGGCGTCAAATGCATTGGTAAATGTAGCTTTCAGGTCTATGAAAGGAACTTTGGATGCATGAGCACGCACAACATCCAATGCTATTGGTTCATCATCTATTGCTATAGCAGTCATAGGCTGAATTTAGTCTTTTTCTGTTAATTGTAGCGTAAGATGGATGAAAAACTCTTTGGCATTTTGGCGAATGATGAGTTCGTGTTGATCAGGATATAGAAGAGAGAGCCTTTGTTGCACATTTTGAAGCCCTATACCACTTTGCAGTTTTTCCGGGTCATTGTCGGACTTAATGTGAATGCTGTTATGGACGTCGAAATATAGCGTATTCTGATCTATTTGAAGGGTGATTTTGATGTGTGAAGGGTTGTTTAAGCTAATCCCATGTTTAAATGCATTTTCTACAAAGGGAATGAGCAACATTGGCGTGATCTGGAGCATCCCGTTATGCTCTTCTATCTGAGTCTCGATGTGAATTTGCGAGGATACAGAGGTGCGTAACTTTTGAAGGGCAATATAATTGTTAAGGTAGTCGACATCACGGCTCAATAGAATTTTATCTTCTATATTTTCCTGAAGCATGAATCGCATCATGTCTCCAAGTTTCTGGATTCCTTCGCCTGTGCGTTCCGCGTTTTCCTGTAGTGCTGTGCCGTAAAGTGTATTGAGCGCGTTAAACAAGAAATGCGGATTGATCTGCGACTTTAGAAAGTTGAGATTTGCATCAGATTTTCCCAATTCTGTTTTGAGGCTGATGATTTGTTCCTCTTTTTGTTGGTTGCGCCTTTTGTAGGTTTGCCAGGTAAAGGGCAGCACCAGGAGCATTAGGCTAAAGAAGTTGCCCACTCCAACAACAACGGTATATAATTCTTCGTCTCCCCCAGTAAGCATCTGTTTGATGGAGAGTGTACTGAATGTGGAGTTGATGATATTTGATCCGTAGAAATTTGTGGAAGGTTTTGATATGCCGACTATCAAAGCAAGCAGGCCTGAACTTAATATTCCCAAGGCCAGCATCCTAAAGAAATAAGCACTGAATTTCCATTTCCGATCAAAAACCGATGGGATTAAGTTATACATTGCATAGAGGTAAAACAACATGAGTGTGGGGACGACCATTAGCAGATAGAATTTGATGCCAGTATGGACATTTAAAAAAAATGAAGCACATATAATCATTATCCATGAACTCAATAGATAACCAGTCTCACGGAATAACTTGTTGGCTCTGTCCCTTCGCTCTCCAGACAATAATATAAACAGGATTTTGATGGCCAGTAATTGTGCCCAGTAAATGTTGATGATTCCGACTGCAATGCAGGCGAAAATCAGAAGATAAACAGGAAGGACATTTTTTGCGGGCCTGTCTTGTTTGTCGAGTTCGGGACCGACATGGAAATTGAGCAAAAGATAACAGATATATACAACTAGGTGACTAAATAAGATGGGGATGAATCTTTCGCCAAAGAGACTGAAACTGTATTGTAGTACGCCATTTGCATTTATAGATTGTACCAGAGAGGAATTGATTGGAATAAGCACCTGTTCGATTATGGAAAAGATAAAGCCCATAACGATTAATGCGGTTACGACCCAAAATTCGATGCTCAGTTCTTTTTGCTTGATGTTGTATTGTTTCATGATCTTTCGGTTTGTTGCTGCAATAGTACACATGGATATTGTATCAAAAATAAAAATGTGATGAAAGCTTGAAAAAATGTGATGAATTATAATTTAAATTTGCCACATGACTGTATACGGAATACCCAATTGTAATACTGTAAAAAAAGCAACGAGCTGGCTAACCGCAAATGGATTCGATTTTGAATTCCATGATTTTAAAAAGAAAGGCATTAGTGCAGAAAAACTGGAAGAATGGAGCAATGCATTTGGCTGGGAAAATGTACTGAACAAAAAAGGGACTACCTGGAGGAAACTTTCAGCAGAAGAACAATCCGCTGTGCAGGATCAGGCTGCTGCAATTAAAGTTTTAATGGAGCATACCAGTGCTATAAAAAGACCGATTGTGGAGCTGGACGGCAAAGCTATCCTAATTAGCTTTAGTGAGGAAGCCTATCAGCAAGCCCTTAAATAAGTTATCAGTCTCCAGAGGGAGGGCTGTTAAAGTTTGTTAAATAAGGTATTATAGGTTATAGACAACCTTATCTTTGGATATGCTCAAGAGAATGATCCTCTTTCTTTTTATTTTTGCAATGCCTGTGCTGGTTTCTGCCCAGCAGTTGGTTTCTGGAAAAGTATACGATTTAGCTGATAAAAAAACAACACTCCCAAATGTCACAGTAAGGAACCTTAACAGTGGTAAATCGACGGTAACGCTTGGCCAGGGAAATTTCTTAATTGCTGCTAAAATAAATGATCTGTTGGAATTTTCATTTGTTGGTTATCATACCGATACGCTGTATTTGATAAATTTATCTCCACGCACAGTGTATCTTCCTGCAAATTCGACTGCTCTGAAAGAAGTTGAAGTAGTAGGAGTGAAGATCAACCCTCTCATCTTTGGGCCGGATGCAGAAACGAAGGAATATAAGCAATTTGAAAATGATGCTTTAAGGGGAAAAAAAAACAACGATAAGGCAGGAGGGTTAAAATTCAATCTGGGATATGGTAAGTACAGGAAAACGCAGGAAAAGCTGAAGGCCTACGAGGAAAGGGATTTATATGAGGCGGAGATCAATAAGGTATTCACAGCAGAGTATGTGAACAGTATAACCAAATTGAAAGGAGAGGAATTGAAAGATTTTATGACACTCTACCGTCCTTCGGCGTTATTGGTGCAAGGACAACGACCTTTTAATTACGACTATTACACCGCTAAGGCCTATCACACCTGGTTGAAGTTGCCAGCTGATCAACGTAAGCTGCAACCAATACCTAAGTTGACTGGTAACTAAATAATCCCGTTACAATTGTCAGGGATTTCCAGGGTTTTTATACCTTTAGTTCTGAATCTTTAACCTACAACAAAATATGTTTAATAAATCGACTTTACTAGCGGTATTGTTATGCGCTTTTGGTTGCTCAGTTTTCGCACAGCAACCAGGAATGCCAGCAGGAAAATATGATGCCCATGCTGCATTTAGCCCATTATTTTATACACAGAATGGAAATGAATACCGTTCTGCAAATGGATATCCGGGGCCAAAATACTGGCAGAACAAAGTAGATTATAATATTACTGCCAATCTGGATGAAGCAGGCAATAGTGTAAGCGGCACGGTGACGATTACCTATAAGAACAACAGTCCGGATAAACTTCCTTTCCTGTGGTTGCAATTAGATCAAAATTTATTTGCGCCAGATTCCAGGGGGAATTCATTGATTGCTGCTGGCAGCCGTTACGGTGCCAGGGGGGAGAAATTGGAGGGTGGTTACAAAATAGAAGGCCTTTCGGTAGCTCAAAAACTAAAGCCGGTTAAATTTAGTTCGCTGATAGAAGATACCAGGATGCAGATTAGGCTGGCCGAGCCTTTAGCCGCCAATGGGGATGTTCTTACTATAAAGATGAATTTCTCTTTTGTTGTACCTGTAAATGGCTCAGACAGGATGGGGCACTTGGCTACGAAAAATGGAGAGATTTTTTCCATTGCACAATGGTTTCCAAGGATGTGTGTATATGACGACATATTAGGTTGGAATACATTGCCATATTGGGGTGCCGGGGAGTTTTACTGTGAATATGGCGATATCGACTTTTCCGTTACTGCGCCGGCGAGTCATATTGTGATGGGTTCAGGTGAATTGCTGAATCCGCAAGAAGTATTTACGGCAGAACAATTGCAAAGATGGAATGCTGCAAAGACGAGTGATAAGACCATTACCATTCGTTCAGAAGCAGAGGTAAACGACCCAAAATCGCGTCCTGCAAAAGATAAACTTACCTGGAAATACAGGATAAAAAACACACGTGATGCAGCATGGGGATCATCCAAAGCATTTGTTTTGGATGCGGCGCGCATCAATTTGCCGAGCGGTAAAAAAGCACTGGCTGTGGCAGCACATCCGGTAGAAAGTAACGGTAAAGACGGATATGGACGAGCTGTGGAGTATGTGAAGGCTTCAATAGAGCATTATTCTAACAAATGGTTTGAATATCCTTATCCGATGGCAATCAATGTAGCCAGTAACGTAGGTGGTATGGAATATCCGGGAATTGTTTTCTGCGGATGGAAAGCCAAAAATAGTAGTGCATGGGGAGTGATAGATCACGAATTTGGTCATACCTGGTTTCCGATGATCGTAGGAAGCAATGAGAGAAAGTATGGCTGGATGGATGAAGGCTTCAATACCTTCATCAATGGGCTTTCTACTGCTGAATTCAATAATGGAGAATACAAAGAACGTCCGGAAGATATGCACAGGGTTGCAGAATACCTTAAAAGTCCAGGATTAGAATATATTATGTTGACCCCCGATGCAATGAGGGAGCAAAACATTGGCGTGAATCTATATAGCAAACCAGGATGGGGATTAGATATTCTTCGAAATGAAATTTTGGGTGCAGACCGGTTTGATTATGCATTTAAAAACTATATCGAGCAATGGGCTTTTAAACATCCTACCCCTTTTGATTTTTTCCGCTCTATGGAGAATGGTGCAGGGGAGGACTTGTCCTGGTTCTGGAGAGGATGGTTTTTAGAGAATTGGAAGATGGATCAGGCAATTACTGGTGTAACAGAGAAGAAAGTGGATGGTAAAAGCATCTATAATATTGTAGTGGCTAATCTGGATCAGATGCCAATGCCGGTCATTTTGGAAGTAACAAAGAAAAGCGGTAAAAAGGAAACGGTTAAGCTGCCTACGGACATTTGGATGAGAAACAACGTATGGACCGTTCCTTTTGTGTCAGATGAAGAGGTTATCGGTGTGGAGTTGGATCCAAAAAAAGTATTGCCAGATATCGATAGTACTAATAATAGCTGGAAAAAGAATTAATTATAATTGAACAAGGGCCTGTTGATGTATCTGCAGGCCCTTGTTGTTTATTTGAAGAAACTTTGCTTTAGTTTCTCCGCATCAATAATGGATGTTGACTGACTTTCGTCGAGACGAATGAGCCATCCTTTTTGTTTTAGCAAGGCAATTTCTACTTTTGCAACTGAGAGGTCCTTTCCTTTGATAGCCTGATTAAAGGTTACAGGTGGTTTAGGTTCAATGTTGGCTGTGGTATTGAACAGAACTTCGATTCTAAATTTTGGCCATAGCTGTATGTCTGCAAGTTGGGCAGAATAAATCTTTTTCGTTGTACCCGGCGAGATGATGCCAGCAAATTCACCTTTGAATTTACCTTCTTTTTCTGTGCTAAGGCTGGTTAATAGTTGAAACGAACTGTCGTTTACCAGGTGGAAATGGGCCACAGAACTGCTGTGCTGATCGGTGATGATCCCGAGAAAGACGCCTTCGGCTATGAATTCAGTTTCTGGTATGCTAATGTTTGGTCTGTTGCCAACAATGTCGTCTTCCGGTACCTCGCCATGTACAAGAGTAACTTTGGATGCCAGAACAGGAATTTCAAAATCATTAGAATCTGTGACACCGATGGTGTCCTTATCAATGATCCTCGTAATGTATCCCTCTAAGTTTTCGTCTACAAAGCGAACGAAGTCTCCTAATTTATAATTCATTTTATGATCAGTTTAAACACTATTCAAATTTAGTTATTATTTTTGCCCTATGGCAGAGCAGGAGCAAAAAAACAATCCATTGCATGGAAAGACACTTGAGTTCATCCTAAAGCAATTGGTATGGCATTACGGCTGGGAAGAGTTAGGTATGCTGATAAAGATTGCCTGTTTTAATACGAATCCTACTATGAATTCCAGTCTTAAATTTCTGCGTAAGACCGATTGGGCCCGGAAAAAAGTAGAGAAATTGTATCTCAATACTTTCCATTAGACTTCTGCCTGTTTTTGTTTTTTAAGATTAAGTTTGTTTAATGTAATTATTATTATTTAAATTTGTTTTAAGTAAATTCAGTCAGATGGATCTCAGCTGTTTAGCGAAGGTTTGTCGTATTGGTTGTACTATACCTAAATTTTATTGCATAAAAAAACACCATCCCTAAGGCTATTGGATTTTTAGTAGCTATGATGAAAAAAGAGTAGAAGATATAATTAATTATATCGGGCAAATAATAGAATAGGATAATAGTAAATTAATATAGTGCTTTTCAATGAAGGAACCTGCTGAATTTGTACATTCTGTATTGCCTTCCCTTACTATGTCTGGGAAGAAGCCGATCGAAGTTTGTCGATTCGACAGCGCCTCTAAGTTTTATTCTTTTGAATCTCACCGTCATAAATTTGATGTGGTCATTTGGTCTACACGCGGCAAAGGTTTACAATGTATTGATCACATAGAATATGAGATGTTACCAGGCAGGCTGTTTTTTGTCCGTAGCGGGCAATTACACAAAATAAAGCAGTATGGTGAAGATGGGTGGATGATCCTTTTGAGTGAGGAATCTTTAAGAAATCTTAATGTTTCATTGTTGGATAACTTTTATGGGCGGCCCTATCTGGACCTTAAAGAGTTGTCTTGTGAAACGTTTATGGGGTTATTTAGTTTGCTTCAGATTGAAATGCGCAGGCTCGAACCTAATGTGATGATGATTAGTAACCTGCTTAATGGAATGTTGTTGTGTGCAGAACAGCGAAGCTCTTTTATGGGGGCTGTCGGTGCTGCAGACGATAGACTTTCCATGGTTAAACGTCTAAAGGCCCTGGTGGAGAAGGAATATAAAAGGCATAAAGATCCTGATTTCTATTACGATGCCATTGGTTTGCCGGGGCGTAGAATCAATAGCATTACGAAATCTATTTTGGGAAGAACGGTTTATGAGATGCTTCAAGACAGGTTGCTATTGGAAAGCAAGAGTTTATTGAGTGGGACATCACTTACTGTGAAGGAGATTGCTGCGGCGCTGGAGTTTAATAGTCAGGGATATTTTTGTAGGTTTTTTAAGAAGATGACGGGAATTACAGCATTGGATTACAGGATTTCTTCTCATTCGGGGACTTAAACCGGCAGTAAAGTGCAATATTTAGGCTCTAAAGTATAATGATTCTTGATAGGCATGCGCTAACTTTGGCAAAGTTTATTAGAGGTGTTTTGGGGATGCCTAGATAAATAAAACATTAACAAGATATTAATAATCAATTATTATAAAGACTTTGTCGTTCTTTTTTTTGATTAGAATGATAAAATTTAGGGAAGTTAATAAGTAATAGGGCGATCTGGATGGATGCCCTATTTTTTTTATACCTCAATAATTTTCTGTTAACCCCTTGATTTATAAAATGTATTGTCTTACCTTTGCAGTCCCTTATTGAGGGGTAAAGTTTTTAAACATTAATAGAAAAACAAAAAAGGAAGAATGCCTACTATTCAGCAATTAGTTAGAAAAGGTAGAGTAGCTACTGGTTGACAAGAGTAAGTCGCCAGCGTTGGACAGCTGTCCACAGCGAAGAGGCGTGTGCACCCGTGTGTACACCACTACCCCTAAAAAACCAAACTCAGCAATGCGTAAAGTTGCCCGTGTGCGTTTAACCAACGGTAAAGAAGTGAATGCCTACATCCCTGGTGAAGGTCACAACTTACAGGAGCACTCAATCGTGTTGATCCGTGGTGGTCGTGTTAAAGATTTACCAGGTGTACGTTACCACATCATCCGTGGTGCATTAGATACATCAGGTGTTGCCGGTCGTAACCAACGTCGTTCTAAATATGGTACTAAACGCCCTAAACCAGGACAAGCTAGCTGCAGCTCCTGCAAAAGGTAAAAAGAAATAATTAAAGGAGGATAGTAACAATGAGAAAGTCAAAACCAAAAAAGAGAATTATTCTTCCTGATCCAAAGTTCAATGATGTTTTGGTAACAAGGTTTGTAAACAACATGATGTATGATGGTAAAAAATCTACCGCATACGCTATTTTTTATAATGCAGTTGAAATAGTTGAGAAAAAAACCAGCGAAAACGGTTTAGAATACCTGGAAAAAAGCTTTGAACAATGTAATGCCTGCTGTTGAAGTTAAAAGCCGCCGTGTTGGTGGTGCTAACTTCCAGGTGCCTACAGAAGTTCGTCCGGAGCGTAAAATTGCTTTAGGTATGAAATGGTTGATCAGCTATGCTCGTCGTCGTGGTGAAAAAACCATGATGGAGAAATTAGCAGGTGAGATCATCTCAGCTGCTAAAGGTGAAGGTGCTGCAGTGAAGAAGAAAGAAGATACGCACAAAATGGCTGAGGCTAACAAAGCGTTCTCACACTTCAGATTCTAATATATAGAATTATACTGAATTAATGAATTGATTGAATTGAGTTAATGTTTAATAATCACTCATTCACTAATTCAATCAATTCAATCAATAAAAAAACATGTCAAGAGATCTTAAGATATACAAGAAATATTGGTATTGCCGCTCACATTGATGCAGGTAAAACCACTACAACCGAGCGTATCCTTTATTATTCTGGTGTTAGCCATAAAATTGGTGAGGTGCACGAAGGTGCTGCTACAATGGACTGGATGGCGCAGGAGCAGGAGCGTGGTATCACCATCACTTCTGCTGCTACTACCGTTGACTGGAAATACAGAGGCCATAACTACCACATTAACATTATTGATACACCGGGACACGTGGATTTTACCGTTGAGGTAAACCGTTCATTACGTGTATTGGATGGTTTGGTGTTCTTATTTTCGTGCAGTTGATGGTGTTGAGCCACAATCAGAAACCAACTGGAGACTTGCCAACAACTATAATGTTGCCCGTATAGGTTTCGTTAACAAAATGGACCGTTCTGGTGCCGACTTTTTAAATGTTGTAAAACAGGTAAAAAGCATGTTAGGCAGCAACGCTGTTCCATTGCAATTACCAATTGGTGCTGAAGAGAACTTTAAAGGTGTGGTTGATTTGATCAACTGGAGAGGTATTGTTTGGAATGAGCATGATAAAGGTATGACCTTTACTGAAGTGCCTATCCCTGAAGATATGATCGAAGAAGCTACTGAGTGGAGAGAGAAATTACTGGAATCAGTAGCTGAATATGATGAGACTTTGATGGAGAAATTCTTTGAAGCTCCTGAAACTCAATCACCGAGCGCGAAGTCTTAGACGCTTTACGTAAAGCTGTATTAGATGCTAAAATCGTTCCTATGGTTTGCGGTTCATCTTTCAAAAACAAAGGTGTACAAACCATGCTTGATTACGTGATGGAATTATTGCCTTCACCTATGGATGTCGAAGGTATTGTTGGTACCAACCCTGATACCGGCGAAGAAATTATTCGTAAGCCATCATGAAAAAGAACCATTTGCAGCATTAGCGTTTAAAATTGCAACCGATCCGTTCGTAGGCCGTTTGTGCTTTATCCGTGTATACTCAGGTAACCTGGAAGCAGGTTCATATGTATACAACATGCGTTCAGAAAATAAAGAGCGTATCTCCCGTATATTCCAGATGCACGCTAACAAGCAAAACCCTATCCCTAACGTAGGTGCAGGTGATATTGCTGCGGTAGTAGGCTTTAAGGATATCAAAACAGGTGATACCCTTTGTGATGAGAAACACCCGATCGTTCTGGAATCGATGAACTTCCCTGAGCCGGTTATCGGTTTAGCTATTGAGCCTAAAACACAGGCCGACGTTGATAAATTAGGTATGGCTTTAGGTAAATTATCTGAAGAAGATCCAACCTTCCGTGTAAAAACTGACGAAGAAACCGGCCAAACTGTAATTTCAGGTATGGGCGAGCTTCACTTGGATATCATCATGGACCGTTTAAAACGTGAGTTTAAAGTTGAGGTTAACCAGGGTGCGCCACAGGTAGCTTACAAAGAGGCTATCACAGGTACTACTACAACACCGCGAAACTTACAAGAAACAAACCGGTGGTCGTGGTAAATTTGCTGATATCCAGGTTATTATTTCACCAAATGATGAAGGTAAAGAAGGTTTACAGTTTGTGAACGAAATTACCGGTGGTTCAATCCCACGTGAGTTTATCCCATCTGTTGAAAAAGGCTTTGAAGCTGCAATGGCTAATGGTGTATTGGCAGGTTATCCGCTTAACCAGACTTGAAAGTTCGTTTAATTGATGGTTCGTTCCACGCAGTCGATTCAGATGCGTTATCATTTCGAGATTAGCAGCTAAGATGGCTTACCGCGAGGCATTGCCAAAATGTAAACCGGTATTGCTGGAGCCGATCATGAAAATCGAGATCTTAACCCCTGAAGAAAACATGGGTGATGTTATCGGTGACATGAACCGTCGTCGTGGCCAGCTTTTAGGTATGGATTCACGTGCAGGTGCACAGGTAATTAAAGCAACTGTGCCACTTTCTGAAATGTTTGGTTATGTAACCCAGTTACGTACCATCACTTCAGGCCGTGCAACTTCAACCATGGAGTTTGATCACTATGCTGAAGCGCCACGTAACGTACAGGAAGAAGTAGTTGCTAAAGCAAAAGGCAAAAAAGCTGCTGGTAATGACTAAGTAATTAGTGAATGAGTTGATTGAGTGATTAGAGATTAGCTTGTCACAATCCAACTCACTTACTCAATACTAAATAATAAATCCGACTACCCTAATAAATAGCTCTTAGGATTAATCATAAAAACAAACAAAATGAGCCAAAGAATCAGAATCAAATTAAAATCTTACGATTACAACTTGGTTGATAAATCAGCTGAGAAGATCGTAAAAACAGTAAAGCCTACAGGCGCTGTAGTTAGCGGACCACTTCCGTTGCCAACTGAAAAGAAAATCTTTACTGTTTTGCGTTCACCGCACGTAAACAAAAAAGCACGTGAGCAATTCCAATTATGCTCTTACAAAAGTTTATTGGATATCTACAGCTCAAACTCAAAAACTGTTGATGCTTTAATGAAGCTTGAATTGCCAAGCGGTGTTGAAGTTGAGATCAAAGTATAACTATACTTGACGGTTAATAAAAAGGGTCTTTCTGAATATTCAGAAAGACCCTTTTTATTTTAGGATTATCTATTTGGAACTATTTACCCCTGGTTCTGATTTCTTCCAGCTTATTGCGTTCATCTTGAAGTTCGCGGGCAAGTTTTTTTTCTTTCTCATTGGCCTTTACTTTATAATTTTGATATTCCTGAGAAATCTCTTCGTAAAGTGTACTGCGGTATTTTGCTTCGTGTATGTGTTTGGCTGATCGAAGTATAATAAAAGCCAGTGCGAGCGCAAGCAACAATATCAGTCCCCATACCAACATGTTATAGTTTGATTTGGTAAATGAAATACCGAGAAAACTGATTTCATTCAGTCGGGCATTGGAACTAGCCAGAGAAGAGGCCGTGCCGGAAATGTTCTTTTGCAAGGTGCTGATCTGATTTTCCTGTTCTACAATTTTCTTTTTTACTGCAGACAATTGTTTCTGGGTTGTATTTAAAGAATCCCGGGTGCTTTGCCAGAATGAAGAAAGTCTTGCCGGGTTAATGAGTTTGTAGCCATTTAAAGTTTTTGATTTGGACAACAGCGATTGATACTGGCCCCTTAGGCTAGGATCAACTTTGGTTGTATCGGTATTCTGGGCTTGGCTATGCAGATTAATTAAAAAAAGGGCAAGAATCAGGAATATATTTTTTTTCATGTTCAAATAGTTTACGTCTAATTTAACATTCATTATTTAATTTTATTGTGTTTTGTTTGGAGATAGTATATTTGCAGCGCATGTCAGTATTACTCTTTACAATCATTGTCCTGGCCGGGGCTTTTTTGGCTGGTTTGGTCGGTTCTCTGACTGGCTTGGGCGGAGGAGTAATAATTATTCCCCTGTTGACTTTGGTACTTGGAGTAGATATTCATTATGCGATTGGAGCATCTATCATTTCAGTCATTGCAACCTCCTCGGGCTCCGCTGCCGCTTATGTCAAGGAAGGGATTACTAATATCAGAATAGGCATGTTTTTAGAGATCGCCACGACAGTGAGTGCCATCATAGGGGCGGTGATCACGGTGTTCATTGATCCAAGTTATATCGCAGTGATCTTTGGTTTGATTCTATTGTTCTCTGCTGCAATGATGATAAGGAAGAAAATAGACCGTTCGGATAACGATACTTCCGGAAAATTAGCTGTTTTTTTTAAACTGAACGGTACTTATCCAACGGAGACTGGGGTCAAGAAATATGCAGTACACAATGTATTGGGAGGGTTTTTAATGATGTTTTTGGCGGGGATTATTTCGGGGCTTCTGGGCATTGGTTCGGGAGCATTAAAAGTAATTGCAATGGATAACATTATGAGAATTCCGTTTAAGGTCTCTACTACGACCAGTAACTTCATGATGGGAGTTACTGCGGCTGCCAGTGCGATTGTTTATTTACATCGCGGACAAATTGATCCGGGTATCGCAATGCCTGTAACTGTGGGCGTTTTACTCGGGGCGACGATAGGTTCTAAGATCCTGGTAAAAGCTAAGACAGACAGGTTGAAAGTGATATTTGCATTAGTAGTTACGTTTTTGGCGCTACAAATGATTTATAATGGATTAACAGGTAGTTTATGAGTAAGGAAAGCAGGAATTTTTTTGCGGATAAGGATATTCAAATCATACTGGGTACGCTCCTGAGGGTAGGTGTTATTTCCTCAATGAGTGTTGTTTTCGTTGGTGGTTTAATTTACTTGGTTGGTAATCATAAAGGTATTGTTGATTACGGGGAATTTGATGCAGGAAAGTCTGGATTATCTTCCGTGCAAGCGATATTTAGGGGGCTATGGCATATGGACGGAGCGGCGATTATTCAATTTGGAACTTTATTGTTGATTTTTACTCCAATTCTCAGGGTAGTTTTTTCAGTGTTCAGTTTCCTGATCGAGAAAGATTATTTATATGTATTGATCGGTTTGTTTGTTTTATGTGTGATCTTGTTTAGTTTAAGTAATAAGCTGGCAGGTTAAAAGTTACTTTAAAGGTACGGCGCCCTGTTCTGGAAAATAATTTGCAGTTATTTGAAAAAATAATTAGCTAACTATTTGAAAATTAAGATTTCTTTCCTATTTTTGCCGTCCCTTAACGGGGATGTATATCCACCTTGAACGAAGCCCTACTGCTTCGATGGGTGTTAAATTAAAATAGAAAATGTCAGGTATTATTGGAAAAAAAGTAGGAATGACCAGCATTTTCGACGCCGATGGAAAGAACATTCCATGTACGGTGATCGAAGCTGGGCCTTGTGTAGTTACACAGGTAAAGACCGAAGAGAAAGACGGTTACGTTTCAGTTCAGTTAGGTTTCGACGAAGCTAAAGAAAAGAACACCACTCAGCCTTTGAAAGGCCACTTTGCGAAAGCAAACACTACTCCAAAACGCAAATTGGTTGAATTCGAGCCATTTGAAGAATCATTAAACTTAGGTGACACTGTAACGGTGAACATCTTTGCTGAAGGTGATTTTGTTGATGTTGTTGGTACATCAAAAGGTAAAGGTTTCCAGGGTGTTGTAAAACGTCATGGTTTCGGTGGTGTGGGTAGGTCAGACTCACGGACAGCACAACAGGATGCGTGCTCCAGGTTCATTGGGTGCTGCGTCTTATCCTTCACGTGTATTTAAAGGCATGCGTATGGCGGGAAGAATGGGTGGAGACAGAGTAAAGATTCAGAACTTACAAGTTTTGAAAGTTTATGCTGATCAAAATCTGGTTGTAGTTAGTGGTTCCATTCCAGGAGCTAAGGGTTCTTACGTAATCTTAGATAAGTAAGCAGATGGAAGTTAAAGTATTAAACATTTCAGGAAAAGAGACAGGTGCCAAGGTGCAACTTCCTGAGTCGGTATTTGGCATAGCGCCTGTTGACCACGCAATTTATTTAGATGTAAAGCAATATCTGGCTAACCAACGTCAGGGAACGCACAAATCTAAACAACGTAATGAGATTGCTGGTTCAACCCGTAAATTATATAAACAAAAAGGTACTGGTGGTGCTCGTGCCGGAAGTATTAAATCTCCATTGTTCAATGGTGGTGGTCGTGTGTTTGGTCCTCAGCCACGTGACTATAGTTTCAAATTGAATAAAAAATTGAAAGTATTGGCTCGTAAGTCAGCATTGTCTTACAAAGCTCAAGATCAAAACATCGTAGTTTTGGAAGATTTCAATTTTGATTCAATCAAAACTAAAAACTACATCAATTTGGTTAGCGCATTGAATTTGGCTGGCGAAAAGACATTGTTGGTTTTACCTTCACAAAATAACAATATCTATTTATCAAGCAGAAACATTCAGAAAGCGAAAGTAATCACTGCAGATCAATTGAATACATACGATGTATTGAATTGCGGTAAGCTTTTGTTGACTGCTGATTCTCTTAAAACATTGGAGGAGGCATTTGCCAAGTAATATGGAAATTTTAAAAAAACCAATATTAACAGAAAAAGCTTCTGCATTAACAGAGAAGTCTAACCGCTTTACTTTTAAAGTAGATCACAAAGCAAATAAACTGCAAATTAAGCAAGCTATTGAAAAGATGTACGGTGTTAACATTTTGGCCATTAATACAATGGTAGTTGACGGTAAAGTTAAATCTAGAAATACTAAAGGCGGATTAGTTACTGGTCGTAGCCCGAAATACAAAAAAGCTATTGTTACGTTGAAAGCAGGCGAAACTATAGATTATTACGCGAACATTTAATAAGAATTGAATATTTATAAACTATGGGCTTAAGAAAATTTAAACCAGTTACTCCGGGTACCCGCTTTAGAGTCGGTGCCAGTTTTACGGAGATTACAGCAACCAAGCCCGAAAAATCATTGGTTGTATCTTCTAAGAAATCGGGAGGACGTAACAATACAGGAAAGATGACTATGCGCTACATGGGTGGTGGTCACAAGAAATCTTACCGTTTAATTGATTTTAAACGTGAGAAATTTGATATTCCTGCAACAGTAGCAACTGTTGAGTACGATCCAAACCGTACAGCACGTATCGCATTATTACATTATGCGGATGGTGAGAAGCGTTATATTATTGCACCTGAAGGGTTGCAAGTAGGGCAAAAAGTTGTGTCGGGTGATACTGCTACCCCAGAGGTTGGAAATACCTTGAAATTGTCTAACATCCCATTGGGATCTATTATTCACAACGTGGAGATTCATCCAGGTCGTGGTGCTCAATTAGCGCGTAGTGCTGGTGCTTATGCACAGTTAGCTGCTCGTGATGGTAAATATGCTACTATTGAAAATGCCTTCAGGTGAGACAAGATTAATCTTGACTACTTGTTTGGCAACAATCGGAGCTGTTTCCAATTCTGATCATGCAAATGAAGTATTAGGTAAAGCTGGTCGTAGCCGCTGGTTAGGCCGTCGTCCGAGAACACGTCCGGTAGCGATGAACCCTGTGGATCACCCAATGGGTGGTGGTGAGGGTCGCTCATCAGGAGGTCAGCCTCGGTCAAGGAACGGTATGTATGCTAAAGGCTTCAAGACCCGTACACTTAAAAAATACTCAAATCGTTTCATCATAGAGAAAAGGAAGAAATAATGGCTCGTTCGATTAAAAAAGGACCTTATATTGACCATAACGTAGAGAAGAAAGTAGTATCTATGAATGATTCAGGCAAAAAGTCTGTCATTAAAACTTGGTCACGCAGATCGATGATCTCACCAGATTTTGTGGGTCATACATTTGCAGTACACAACGGTAATAAATTTATACCGGTATACGTAACAGAAAACATGGTTGGTCACAAGCTGGGAGAGTTTGCTCCAACCAGAACATTTAGGGGTCACTCTGAAAAGAAAAAATAATTAAGAGATGGAAGCAGTAGCGAAATTAAACAATTGTCCAACCTCACCGCGTAAGATGCGTTTGGTTGTAGATCTTATCAGAGGTGAGCGTGTTGAGAAAGCTTTACATATTTTAAAATTCACCAATAAAGATGCAGCAATAAGAGTTGAGAAACTATTATTATCAGCTATCAAAAACTGGGAATCTAAAAATGAAGGTTCTCGCCCTGAAGAAAACCAATTATACGTGAAAACGATAATGGTAGGTGGTGGCCGTCAGTTGAAAAGACTGAGACCAGCTCCTCAAGGACGCGGTTACAGAATACGTAAACGTTCAAACCACGTGACTTTGATAGTAGATAGTAAAAACGTTGAAACTCAAACTAATTAACAGAAATGGGACAAAAAGCACATCCAATAGGTAACAGGTTAGGAATCATCAAAGGTTGGGATTCTAACTGGTTCGGTGGCAACAACTATGCTGATAAATTAGTTGAGGACGAAAAAATAAGAAAATACCTTTCTGCACGTATCGCTAAAGGCGGCGTAGCTAAAGTGGTAATTGAGCGTACTTTGAAACGTATTACTGTTACGATCCACACGGCTCGTCCAGGTATCGTAATCGGTAAAGCTGGTCAGGAAGTTGACAAGATCAAAGAGGAGTTGAAAAAATTGACTAAAAAGGAAATTCAAATCAACATTTTTGAGATCAAACGTCCTGAGCTTGATGCGCAATTAGTTGCAGAAGGTGTTGCTAAACAATTAGAGGCAAGGATCTCATTCCGTAGAGCAATGAAATCTACTATTGCATCCACAATGCGTATGGGCGCTGAAGGTATCAAGATAATGACTTCTGGTCGTTTAGGTGGTGCAGAGATGGCTCGTAGCGAACAGTACAAAGAAGGAAGAATTCCTTTGCATACTTTCCGTGCTGACATTGACTATGCATTAGCAGAAGCTTTAACTACTTATGGTAAAATAGGTGTTAAAGTTTGGATTTGTAAAGGTGAGGTTTACGGTAAACGTGATCTTTCTCCAAACATCGGTGCAACGAGCAATGCTCCAGGCAAAGGTGGCAGACCAGAAGGCGCATTTGCTGGAGGCAGAGACAGAGATAACCGTGGCGGTGGCGACAGAAGAAACGATAACCGCGGTGGTGGAAATCGTGGCGGAAGAGGTCCTGGTCAAGGCGGTCCTGGTGCAGGAAGAGATAATAGAGGCGGAAATACTCAAAATAGAGGTCCTCGTAAATAATTAGTTAACAGATCGTTTAACGATAATATTAGAATAAAATGTTACAGCCAAAAAGAACGAAGTTCAGAAAGATGCAAAAGGGCAGAATGAAAGGTTTAGCAACTCGTGGTGCTGAATTGTCATTCGGGTCTTTCGGGATTAAATCTTTAGAGTCGACTTGGATTACCAGTCGTCAGATAGAGGCAGCCCGTATTGCGGTAACTCGTTTCATGAAACGTGAAGGCCAGGTGTGGATTAGAATATTCCCGGATAAACCGGTAACTAAGAAGCCAGCCGAGGTACGTATGGGTAAAGGTAAAGGTGCTCCTGAATATTGGGTTGCCGTAGTTAGACCCGGACGTATTATTTTTGAAGCCGAAGGTGTTCCTTTAGAAGTTGCTAAAGAAGCAATGAGATTGGCCGCTCAAAAATTACCTATCCAAACAAAATTTGTAGTACGTAGAGATTACGTAGAAGCATAGAAAGTTTTGGGTTGAATGTTGTAAGTAACTTGTTATTACAACCGCTAGACCCGCAACATAAAAATTAATAAAATGAAGAACTCAGAAATCACAGGGCTTTCACAAGAAGAACTAGTAGCCAGGATTGCAGAAGAAACTGAAAACTTAGTAAAGTTGAAATTTGCGCACACAATTTCGGCTATTGAAAATCCTTCCCGCATACGTAAAGTAAGAAGAGATATCGCCCGATTAAACACTGAAGTGACTAAGCGTAAAGCTGAGTCTGCTACTGAAACTAAATAACTTTAGAGTCGAAATGGAAAGACAATTAAGAAAAACAAGAACCGGGTTAGTGGTAAGCAACAAGATGGATAAATCTATTGTTGTAGCGGTAGAGCGTAAAGTGAAACACCCGATCTATGGTAAGTTTGTTAAGAAAACTACCAAATTTATGGCTCATGACGAGAAAAACGATTGCGGTATTGGTGATACAGTACTGATCATGGAGACTCGTCCGCTGAGTAAAAACAAGAACTGGAGATTAGTGGAAATTTTAGAAAGGGCTAAATAACATGGTACAACAGGAATCAAGATTAAACGTAGCCGATAATAGCGGCGCAAAAGAAGTATTGGTTATCCGTGTACTTGGTGGTACTGGAAAGAGATATGCTTCTATTGGTGACAAGATCGTTGTTACCGTTAAAAGTGCATTGCCTTCTGGAAACATTAAGAAAGGAACAGTTTCTAAAGCAGTTGTTGTGAGAACAAAGAAAGAGATCAGACGTAAAGATGGTTCTTACATCCGTTTCGACGACAATGCAGCAGTATTATTAAATGCACAAGATGAGCCGCGCGGTACACGTATTTTTGGCCCGGTAGCGAGAGAACTGCGTGAAAAACAATTCATGAAAATTGTATCATTAGCACCGGAGGTATTATAAAATGAAAAATAAAGTAACGACACCAAAAGTAAAGATCCGTAAAGGAGATTTAGTAAAGGTTATAGCCGGCGATTCAAAAGGTCAACAAGGTAAAGTGCTTTCAGTATTAGCTACTAAAAGCAGAATCTTGGTTGAAGGCGTTAACCTTGTATCAAAACATACAAAACCAAATGCTGCTACACCGAATGGTGGTATCATAAAAAAAGAAGCTGCTCTTCATATTTCTAACGTGGCGTTAATTGATCCTAAATCAGGTAAGCATCACTCGCGTTGGCAGAAAGCTAAATGCTGATGGGAAATTAGTTAGGGTATCTAAAAAATCAGGAGAGGAGATCAAATAATGGCTTACGTACCAAGATTAAAAAGTAAATATAAAGAGGAAATTGTAACTGCACTAAAAGATAAGTTCAATTACAAAAGCGTAATGCAAGTTCCTAAGTTAGAGAAGATTTCTATCAACCAGGGTGTTGGTCGTTTCTCTGTGACTGACAAGAAAATCATGGACAGCTCTATTTTAGAGATGACTACAATTTCTGGTCAGCAGGCAGTAGGAGCAAAATCTAAAAAAGATATCTCTAACTTTAAATTGCGTAAAGGTATGCCGGTAGGTGTACGTGTAACTTTACGTGATAACAACATGTACGAGTTTTTAGATCGTTTAATTTCCGTAGCTTTGCCACGTATCCGTGATTTCAAAGGTATCAACGACAAAGGGTTTGATGGAAAAGGTAACTACACATTGGGTGTTACTGAGCAAATCATTTTCCCTGAGATCAACATTGATAAAATCAGCAAGATTTTAGGAATGGATATTACTTTTGTAACATCTGCTACTACTGACGTTGAAGCATTGGAATTGTTAAAGCAATTTGGATTACCGTTTAAAAATCAAAAAACAGAGCAATAATGGCAAAAGAAGGTGTAAAAGCTCGCGAAATTAAGCGCCAGAAATTGGTAGCTAAGTACGCAGATAAACGTGCAGAACTTAAAGCTGCCGGTGATTATGAAGGATTGGATAAGTTACCTAAAAACTCATCTGCAGTTCGTTTGCACAACCGTTGCAAGTTGACTGGTCGTCCTCGTGGTTACATGCGTACTTTCGGTATATCAAGGGTATTATTCCGTGATATGGCTTTAGCAGGTAAAATACCTGGAGTAAGAAAAGCAAGCTGGTAGTTCAGCTTCTTCATGCTTGAGGGTAAATCCCTCAAGCAATAACAAAAAACATTAACCGATGGCAGGTCGTCCCGAATAGGTCGGGAAGGAAACCACTATCACAATTATATACATAATGAATACAGATCCAATAGCAGATTATCTTACAAGGGTAAGAAATGCCATCAAGGCAAATCACAGAATTGTAGAGATTCCTGCATCGAACCTTAAAAAGGAAATTACTAAAGTACTTTTTGACAAAGGTTACATCGCTAACTACAAATTTGAGGATACTACAGCTCAGGGCACAATTAAGATCGCGTTAAAATACAACGCTATCACTAAGATCCCAGCTATCCGCACATTAGTACGTATCAGCAAACCAGGTTTAAGGCAATATGCCGGCGTTGAAAATATGCCAAGAGTATTAAATGGTTTAGGTATCGCAATTTTATCTACATCTAAGGGTGTTATGACTGATAAAGAAGCTGCTAAACTTAACATCGGTGGCGAAGTTTTGTGTCACGTTTATTAATTAAAGGAGGATAGCAAAATGTCAAGAATAGGAAAAGCCCCGATTACTGTGCCTGCTGGTGTAACAATTACTGTTTCTAAAGATAACGTAGTAACTGTAAAAGGACCAAAGGGAGAGTTAACTCAAGCAGTAGATTCAGATATCACTGTAAGTCAAGAAGATGGCGTACTAACTGTACAGCGTCCATCAGAACAAAAAAGACATAAAGCGCTACATGGTTTGTATCGTTCTTTGTTGAATAATATGGTTGTTGGTGTAACAGAAGGTTATAAAATACAACAAGAGTTAGTTGGTGTGGGTTACCGTGCTACTAACCAAGGAAATACTTTGGATCTTGTTTTAGGTTATTCTCACCACTATGTATTCCAATTGCCGGAAGAAATTAAAGTTACAACAACTTCAGAGAAAGGTCAGACTCCTAAGATTATCTTGGAAAGTATTGACAAGCAACTGATCGGTCAGGTAGCAGCGAAAATTCGTTCGTTACGTACTCCGGAACCTTATAAAGGTAAAGGTATCAAGTTTGTTGGCGAAGTGTTAAGAAGAAAAGCAGGTAAATCAGCTTCTAAAAAATAATCATCATGGCAGGGAAAAAATTATCTCGTAGAGATCGTATAAAAAAAGGAATCAGAAAAAGATTAACAGGTTCTGAAAGCCGTCCACGTTTATCGGTTTATAGAAGCAATAAAGGAATTTATGCTCAAATCATTAACGACGTAACCGGTAATACAATTGCTTCAGCTTCATCTTTATCAAAAGATTTCGCTGGTACTGGTAACAAATCTGAGCAATCAGTAGCGGTAGGAAAGTTGGTTGCGGAGAAAGCAATTGCAGCTGGTGTTAAAGAAGTTGTTTTCGATAGAAATGGCTATTTATACCACGGACGTGTTAAATCGTTGGCAGAAGGTGCTCGCGAAGCTGGTTTAGTATTTTAATCTGAAAATAGCATAAGAATGTCAACTATCAATATAAAAAGAGTTAAGACTAGCGAGATCGAATTAAAAGATCGTTTAGTTAGCATACAACGCGTTGCCAAAGTAACAAAAGGCGGACGTACTTTCAGCTTTTCAGCCATCGTGGTTGTGGGTGATGAGAACGGAATCGTAGGTTACGGATTAGGTAAAGCGAAAGAGGTTACGGAAGCTATTGCGAAAGGTATCGATGATGCAAAAAAGAACTTAGTTAAAGTTCCTTTATTGAACGGTACTGTTCCTCACGAGCAGATTGGTAAATTCTCTGGTGGTTTTGTATTAATCAAGCCAGCAGCAGTAGGTACCGGAGTTATTGCAGGTGGTGCAATGCGTGCTGTATTAGAGAGTGCTGGTGTACATAACGTATTGGCAAAATCAAAAGGTTCATCAAATCCCCACAACGTGGTTAAGGCAACAGTTGATGCATTAACAAAAATGCGTGATGCTTATACCGTTGCTCAACAACGTGGTGTGGATTTAAATAAAGTTTTTAACGGATAATATTATGGCGAAGATTAAAATAACCCAGGTAAAAAGCATTATCGATAGAAGCGAACGCCAAAAAAGAACGATGCAAGCTTTAGGTTTAACTAAAATGAACCAAAGCATAGAGGTTGAAGCAACTGCTGCCATTATTGGAATGGTAAGAAAAGTTAACCACTTAGTTGCTATCGAGAATTTATAATTATTAAAGGTTGTAAATGTGGTTTATATAATTACATTTGCAACCTTTGTATATTGTTTAACCGTTGACCCTGATTAGTGAAAGCGAAGGGCAACACAATAAGTTTCAAAATGAACTTAAGTAATTTAAAACCTGCAGAAGGTTCTACTAAAAATAGTAAAAGAATTGGTCGCGGTACTGGTTCTGGTCGTGGTGGTACCTCCACTCGTGGTCATAAAGGTGCTGGATCCCGTTCAGGACACTCAACCAAAATTGGTTTCGAGGGTGGTCAGATGCCATTGCAGCGTCGTGTACCTAAAGTAGGTTTCAAACCTATTAACCGAGTCGAATATGTAGGTGTTAACCTGGATGTTTTACAAGGTTTAGCTGTAAAATTTGAATTGACGTCAATAGATTTCGCTACTCTGCAAGAGCATGGTTTGGCTTCTAAAAATGATCTTGTAAAAGTTCTTGGTCGTGGTGAGGTTAAAACTAAATTGGAAGTTAAAGCACATGCTTTTTCTGCAGCTGCACAAAAAGCTATTGAGGCTGTTGGAGGCTCAATCGAAAAATTGTAATTAATGAAGAAGCTGTTTACTACATTAAGTAATATTTGGAAAATTCAAGAATTAAGAGAGCGTATTGTATTTACACTCATGATTCTTTTGATATACAGATTTGTGTCTCACGTGGTTTTACCGGGTGTAGATGCAACTCTTTTAGGCGATAATGAAAAGTCTGGCCTTTTAGGTCTATTGGATATGTTTGCCGGAGGATCATTTTCCCGGGTGTCTATTTTGGCGCTGGGAGTTATGCCTTATATTTCTGCGTCAATCGTAGTTCAGCTATTGGGAATTGCAGTACCTTCATTCCAGAAGATGCAAAAAGAAGGTGAGAGTGGTAGAAAGAAGCTGAATCAGATCACACGTTATCTTACGGTAGCGATTACTGCTGTTCAGGCAGTAGGCTATGTTAAGACACAGGTTCCGCAACAAGCAATTATTATTGACCATGCACTTTTCTTTGTGCTGGCCACTTTTGTACTTGCTGCAGGGACGTTGTTTGTCATGTGGCTTGGAGAGAAGATTACAGATAAAGGTATTGGAAATGGTATTTCTTTAATTATCATGGTCGGTATCATTGCTAGATTGCCAGTAGCTCTTTATCAGGAAGGAACATCAAGAATTGCCGGTGAAGGCGGTCCTGTTGCTCTTGTTATAGAAATTGTAGCCTTATTTGCAGTGGTTATGTTTACCATCATGATTGTTCAGGGTGTCCGTAAGGTTCCTGTTCAGTATGCAAAACGTATTGTTGGTAACAGACAGTTTGGTGGTGTAAGACAATATATTCCGTTGAAAGTAAACGCGGCGGGTGTAATGCCGATCATCTTCGCTCAGGCTTTGATGTTTATTCCGGCGACGTTAACTCAGTTTTTTCCGTCGCTACAAAACACCTGGCTTACTCAATTCAGCGATTATACTTCTTTGGCTTATAGCTTAACATTTGCTTTTCTGATCATTGCATTTACATTCTTCTATACTGCTATAACGGTTAATCCAACACAGATGTCAGATGACATGAAAAAGAATGGTGGATTTATTCCAGGTATTAAGCCTGGTCTTGCTACCTCTTCCTTTATTGATGATGTGATATCGAAGATTACTTTTCCGGGTGCCGTGTTTTTAGCAATTATAGCTATCCTCCCATCGATCGCGGTTAAGTTTGGCATTAAGTCTGAATTCGCCCATTTTTATGGTGGTACATCATTATTGATACTAGTGGGCGTGGTACTTGATACTTTGCAGCAGATTGAAAGTTATTTATTGATGCGTCATTATGATGGCTTAATGAAGACAGGTAGAGTAACCGGAAGATCGGGTGTTCCTGCTGCGGCAAGCGGTAGTAATGCTGTGATTTAAAGTTTATTAATGTCTAAAATCTATTACAAATCTCTGGAGGAGATAGAATTAATAAGGGAAAGCTCCCTGCTGGTGTCAGAAACCCTGGCTGAAGTCGCAAAGGTAATTTCACCTGGAGTTACTACCAAAGAGTTAAATAAATTGGCCGAGACCTTTATTCAGGATCATGGAGCGGTCCCGGCCTTTTTAAATTACAATGGATTTCCATACTCTTTATGCATATCTCCAAATGAGCAGGTTGTACATGGTTTCCCCAGCGATTACGTAATTCAGGAAGGTGATTTAATCTCTGTGGATTGCGGAGTAATTAAAAACAAGTATTTCGGGGATTCTGCTTATACTTTCTCAATCGGAGAGGTAAGTGATGAGAAGAAGAGATTGGTCGAGGTTACTCAGGAATGCCTTCAACTGGCGATAGACAAAGCGGTTGTCGGTTCCCGGATTGGTGATGTAGGCTTTGCTGTACAAGAACTGGCTGAGCGTAATGGATTTGGAGTTGTAAAGGAATTAGTAGGTCACGGAGTGGGCGTTAAATTGCATGAAAAGCCGGAGGTGCCAAATTACGGTAAGCGAGGTAGCGGAATCAAACTGGAAGAAGGTATGGTGATTGCTATAGAGCCGATGATTAATGCTGGTACTGCGGGAGTGAAATTTTGGTCAGACGGTTGGACTGTTACCAGTAAAGACAACAGACCGTCTGCGCATTTTGAGCATACAGTGGCTGTAAAAAAAGGAAAGGCAGATGTTTTGTCGACCTTTTTATTAATAGAAAAAGTTTTAATAGAAAAAAAGTAAATATTTAAAATTTTTTATTTAATTTTGCAACCCTGTTTAATAGCAGCTAATTAAGTAAAAATCAATATTATATGGCTAAACAAGCCTCAATTGAACAAGACGGTGTAATAAAAGAAGCATTATCAAATGCGATGTTCCGGGTAGAACTGGAAAACGGACATGAGATAATTGCGCATATTTCGGGAAAAATGAGGATGCACTACATCAAAATTTTACCGGGAGATAAAGTAAAATTAGAGATGTCGCCTTACGATTTATCAAAAGGCAGGATTACTTATAGATATAAATAAAATGAAAGTTAGGTCATCAATTAAAAAACGTAGCGCTGATTGTAAGGTTATTCGTCGTAAAGGTAAACTTTACGTAATCAACAAGAAAAACCCTAAATTCAAGCAACGTCAAGGTTAATTAAAATTTAGATTTTAGGTTTGCGAATTCAAATTGGATTATACAGGACGTGAGTTCTTTAATCGTAAATCGTAAATCCGAAGTCGTAAATCAAAATCGCTAAATACAAATATGGCAAGGATATCAGGTATAGATTTACCAAGAAACAAAAGAGGCGAGATCGGATTAACTTATATCTTCGGTATAGGTAGATCAACTGCACAGCGTATATTGACTGAAGCAGGTATCGATTTGAGCAAAAAAGTACAGGACTGGTCTGATGACGAACTATCAGCAATCCGTACCATTATCAACGACGGCGTGAAAGTAGAAGGTGCTTTACGTTCGGAAGTTCAGTTGAACATCAAACGTTTAATGGACATAGGTTGTTATCGTGGTTTGCGTCACAGAAAAGGTTTGCCGGTACGTGGTCAACGTACTAAGAACAATTCTCGTACACGTAAAGGAAAGAGAAAAACAGTTGCAAACAAGAAAAAAGCTACTAAATAAAATTAGTACTGAATAATAATTATGGCTAAGAGTAAAAAAGTTACCAAAAAGCGTATTGTTGTTATCGAGCCTGTTGGTCAGGCACACATCAATGCTACTTTTAACAATATCATTGTTACTTTAACAAACAACAATGGTCAAACTATTTCATGGTCTTCTGCAGGTAAAATGGGTTTTAAGGGTTCTAAAAAGAACACTCCATACGCTGCTGGACAAGCTGCATCTGATTGCGGTAAAGTAGCATTTGATCTTGGTCTACGTAAAGTAGAGGTTTTTGTTAAAGGTCCGGGTTCAGGTCGTGAATCTGCAATTAGAACACTGCAGGTTTCAGGTATTGAAGTTACCTCTATCAAAGATATTACCCCGCTTCCACACAATGGATGTCGTCCTCCTAAAAAGAGAAGAGTTTAATTTATTAATTTTTAAAGCTAAGAGTCTGCAGCTACAGGTTGTATGATACTTTAAAACAAAGAACAATGGCAAGATATACAGGACCAAAATCCAAAATCGCGCGTAAATTCAGAGAGCCTATTTTTGGCCCTGACAAAGTATTAGATAGAAAAAATTATCCTCCTGGGCAGCACGGTGCCTCAAAAAGAAGAGGAAAGCAATCAGAGTACGCAGTACAGTTAATGGAAAAGCAAAAAGTTAAATATACTTATGGTGTATTAGAGCGTCAGTTTCGTAACTTGTTTACCAAAGCTTCTTCAAGGGGAGGTATTACTGGTGATAACTTATTGCAATTATTAGAAGCTCGTTTAGACAACACAGTTTATAGATTAGGTATTGCTACAACACGTTCAGCTGCCCGTCAGTTAGTTAGCCATAAACACGTAACAGTTAACGGTGAGGTAGTCAATATTCCTTCATATCAATTGAAAGCTGGTGACGTTGTTGCAGTTCGCGAGAAATCTAAAACATTAGAAGCAATTACCAATTCTGTAGCAGGAAGAGTAATCAATAAATTTAATTGGTTGGATTGGAATGCAAATGAATTAACAGGTAAGTTCTTGGCTTATCCTAACCGTGATGAGATTCCGGAAAACATCAAAGAGAACCTTATAGTAGAGTTATACTCTAAGTAATATATTTGATTAGTTGCCTTAAGGGGCAACTAATTTTTTTACGTTACATAATTTTAATAACGATCTAAAAACATTATAAATGGCAATTTTAGCATTTCAGAAACCCGATAAGGTAATCATGCAGAAATCAACGGATTTCGATGGTATATTTGAATTTCGTCCTTTAGAGCCCGGTTTCGGTGTAACAATTGGTAATGCCTTAAGAAGAATTTTACTGTCTTCATTGGAAGGTTATGCAATTACAAGTATTCGTTTTTCTGGCGTATCGCATGAGTTTTCTACAATGAAAGGCGTTGTAGAAGATCTAACTGAAATTATCCTTAACTTGAAGCAAGTTCGTTTCAAGAAGGTTGGTGATTCAGGTGATTCTGAGAAAGTTTTTATCGTAGTAAACGGACAGGAGCAATTTGTTGCTGGTGACATCACTAAATTCTCGAATAATTTCGAGGTACTCAACCCGGATTTTGTAATCTGTAATATGGAGAAGTCAGTTACTTTAGAGGTGGAATTGACCATCAATAAAGGACGTGGTTATGTACCAGCAGAAGAAAATAAAGTTAATGATGCTGTAGTTGGAGTAATTGCGATTGATTCGATCTTTACCCCAATGAAAAATGTAAAATATACGATTGAAAACTATCGTGTTGAGCAAAAAACAGATTATGAAAAATTAATATTAGATATTTCGACAGATGGTTCCATCCATCCTGAAGAGGCATTGAAAGAAGCTGCTAAAATTCTTATTCAGCATTTCATGTTGTTCTCTGACGAGAATCTGGTATTGGAGTCTCAGGCTAAAGAGGAAACTAAAGAAGTTGACGAGGAAATTTTGCACATGCGTAAGATCTTGAAAACTGAATTGGTGGATCTTGACCTTTCAGTTCGTGCATTGAACTGCTTAAAAGCAGCGGATATCCGCACATTGGCTGATTTCGTTTCTTATGATGTTGCTGATATGTTGAAATTCAGAAACTTTGGTAAGAAATCTTTAACAGAGATTCAAGAACTTGTTAAATCTAAAAGCTTATCATTTGGAATGAACTTATCTAAGTTCAAACTAGACGAGGAATAAGAAATAAATATAATAAAATAACATATTGTTAATAGTGTATAATTCCCTCAGATTAAGTTCAAAGAGACGGTATACACTGAATAAAATAAAAAATGAGACACGGTAAAAAAGAAAACCATTTAGGAAGAACAAATTCACATCGTAAAGCGATGTTGGCTAACATGGCTTCATCTTTAATTAAACACAAAAGAATTTCGACAACTTTAGCAAAAGCAAAAGCTTTGCGTATGTATGTTGAGCCAATCATTACAAAATCTAAAAACGATACTACTCATTCACGTCGTATTGTATTTTGTTATTTACAAGATAAAGAAACTGTTACTGAATTGTTCCGTGATATTGCTGCTAAAGTGGCTAATCGTCCGGGTGGTTATACTAGAATCATTAAATTAAACAACCGTTTAGGTGATAATGCTGAGATGGCGTTGATCGAATTGGTTGATTACAACGAAGTATATGGTAAGGAAGTAGAAGCTGCCGAGAAGAAAACTACTCGTCGTGGTAGAAGCAAAGCTAAAAAAGCTGATGCTCCTGCTACAGCTGAGCAAGCTACAGAAGAAGTTGTTGCTGAAACAGCAGCACCTGAAGCTACTGCTACTGAAGAATCTAAAGAAGACAAAGGAGAATAGCTATTATTCTTTCAACGGAAAGGCCCTGTTCATTTATGGACAGGGCCTTTTTTAATATGTTGGATCTTTACCTTGTTTGCATTTTGTTTATCTTTGAAATTAATCTTATAGCATGTCTAATCAATTAGTGCTGGCTCAATTTCGTGACCAGCTTACAGAAAACATATCAAACGGACAATTTATAAAGGCTTCTCTTGGAAATTATCAGGGTAACATTCAAGATTTGAAAAATATGTATGTCCGAAAGTAGTTATCAAGCGGACGGCCATGCTTTCATTTACCTATAGATATAAAACGCGTGACATTTTTAAAAATTTTACTATAAGGGAGGGTACTAGACCTTGATCCAGCATTACCTGAGTAATGATTTCAAGAGTATGTACGTATTCTTAAAAGAGCGGGAGTTGATTATCGAACACGGAAAATCTGGGGTAATTGGTATCAGAGAGCGGCTGTTGGCAATAACAAAAGAGGTTCAGTTTGAATCACAATAAGGAAAAGAAGCGATTAATTCAGTCGATAGGTAAGCCTATCTAATTGACTTCGAGTGACAGATAACGAAGGTAATGTATTTAAAGAAGCGCAAGATAAATACCGTCAGATTAATCAATATATCGAGATCCTTAGCAGTTTAATAAACGGACTTCCCAATGGCGCTAAGTGAAGACATGTAGTTGACATGGGGTCTGGTAAAGGATACCTCACTTTTGCTTTGTATGATTATCTTCATGAAGTATTGAAGTTGGATGCGAAGGTAGCTGGTGTCGAGTATCGGGAAGATTTAGTTTTATTTATGCAATGATATTGCTAAGCGTTCCAATTTATTGATTTAGATTTTTCAGGGAACCATAGAAGCTATAAGGTAGAACAGATCGATTTATTTATTGCCTTGCATGCTTGTGATACAGCTACTGACGATGCGATTATAAAGGGTATACATGCCGATGCGAAGTTAATTGTGGTAGCTCCGTGTTGTCATAAGCAGATCCGAAAAGAAATGGAACAAGTGAAGGCTAAAAATGACATTTCATTTTTAACTAAACACGGGATTTTTATGGAACGGCAGGCAGAGATGATCACAGATGGAGTGCGCGCTTTAATTTTAGAGTATTTCGGTTATAAAACTAAAGTGTTTGAGTTTATATCAGATGTCCATACACCTAAAAATGTGCTTATTGTGGGTACAAAAGCAACTATTGCATCAAGTCGTAAATTGGAAATTCTCCAACAGATCAAGGAAATTAAACAATATTTCGGTATAGGAACTCATTACTTAGAACGAGTATTAGAGGATTGATATTTATCATTTCTGTCATAGTGTCACGTTTTGGCTACTCAATTCGGACAATAGTATGTCGCTTTCTTTGAGCAGAGTATTTTTTCTGCCAAAACCCTATTGGCACATTGCTTGTTAAACAGTTGTAAAATAATAAGATTTCATAACATAAAGATAGATAAATAAGATGTCAAAAATAATTGGAATCGACTTAGGAACAACAAACTCTTGCGTAGCCGTAATGGAAGGTAACGAGCCTGTAGTTATAGCCAACAGTGAGGGTAAACGTACTACGCCGTCTATTGTTGCTTTTGCAGACAACGGCGAGCGTAAAGTTGGTGAGCCTGCAAAACGTCAGGCTATTACCAACCCAACAAAAACAATTTATCGATTAAACGCTTTATGGGAACAGTTTAGCGAGGTTACTAAAGAAGCTGGACGTGTACCTTATAAAGTAGTTAAAGGCGATAACAACACTCCGCGTGTTGAAATTGACGACCGTAAATATACTCCGCAGGAAATTTCGGCAATGATTCTTCAGAAAATGAAGAAAACTGCAGAAGACTTTCTTAGGTCATGAAGTTACTGAAGCGGTTATTACAGTTCCTGCTTATTTTAATGATGCACAACGCCAGGCTACTAAAGAAGCAGGTGAAATTGCAGGTTTAAAAGTAAAACGTATCATTAACGAGCCTACTGCTGCTGCCTTGGCTTATGGTTTGGATAAAGCACACAAGGACATGAAAATTGTTGTGTTTGACTGCGGTGGTGGTACACATGACGTTTCTGTATTGGAATTAGGTGATGGTGTATTTGAAGTAAAATCAACTGATGGTGATACTCACTTAGGTGGTGACGACTTTGACCAGATTATTATTGACTGGTTGGCTGATGAATTTAAAACTGAAGAAGGCATGGACCTTCGTAAAGATCCAATGGCTTTGCAACGTTTAAAAGAAGCTGCTGAAAAAGCTAAAATTGAATTATCAAGCACAACTTCAACTGAAATCAACTTGCCATACATTACTGCTGATGCATAGTGGCCCTAAGCACTTAGTTAGAACATTTAACCCGTGCTAAATTTGAGCAATTGGCTGATAGACTTGATCAAACGTACTATTGAGCCTTGTAAATCAGCATTGAAAAATGCAGGTTTAAAGCACTAGCTGATATTGATGAAATTATTTTGGTAGGTGGTTCAACCCGTATCCCTGCTATACAGGAAGCGGTTAAAGAATTCTTTGGTAAAGAGCCATCTAAAGGTGTAAACCCTGATGAAGTTGTAGCAATTGGTGCTGCTATTCAAGGTGGTGTATTAACTGGCGAAGTAAAAGATGTATTGTTATTAGACGTTACTCCACTTTCATTAGGTATTGAAACTATGGGTGGTGTAATGACTAAACTTGATTGAATCAAACACTACTATTCCAACTAAAAAATCAGAAACATTCTCTACTGCAGCTGATAACCAGCCATCTGTAGAAATCCATATTTTACAGGGAGAGCGCCCAATGGCTAGCTCAAAACCGTACAATTGGCCGTTTCAATTTAGATGGTATTCCACCAGCACCTCGTGGTGTGCCTCAGGTTGAAGTAACATTTGATATTGATGCAAACGGTATCTTACACGTATCTGCAAAAGATAAAGCTACAGGTAAAGAGCAAAAAATCCGTATTGAAGCTTCATCAGGTTTAACTGATGCAGAGATCAAAAAAATGAAAGAAGAAGCAGAAGCAAATGCTGAAGCTGATAAAGAAGCAAAAGAAGAAGTTGAAAAAATGAACGGTGCTGATGCTTTGATCTTCTCTACTGAAAAACAATTGAAAGAGTATGGCGATAAGATTATCTGCTGATAAAAAAGCGCCTATTGAAGCTGGTTTGACAAAATTGAAAGAAGCTCATGCTTCTAGAAACTTTGCTGATATTGATGCAGCACAAGCTGAGCTTGCAAAATGCATGGAATGCAGCTTCTGAAGAAATGTACAAAGATCGGACAAGATGGTGCACAACCAGAAGGTGCATGCTAACGGCGCACAAGCACAAGATGGTGGCGATAACGTTACTGATGTTGACTTTGAAGAAGTAAAAGACGACAAAAAATAAGCGTCAGTATCCTATAAAGAAAAAGCCCCTGATTTTTATAATCAGGGGCTTTTTCTTTATACAAATAAAGCATTTAATCCCATAGATTCGCAGGGTAGATGCCGTTCTTAACCAACTGGTCGATGCTATTTTGTACAAAAGGTTTATCTTCTTTGTAAGTTACCCCAAACCATTGACTATCAGTCGGTATAACTTTAAAAGTTGCGGTATTGCTCTTTACAAGGTTTTCACCAATCAGTGGAATGAAGAATTCAGCTTTTGGTTTATCTTTGTTCTCTAAAGCAAATGCTTTGAACATTTCTTCAGTTAATTTAAAAACCGCAGGAGTGAATCCCCAAAAATTCATGGAAACAGGCGTGTTGTATTCTAAAGGATATTCGGCACCATTTTCTTCATAGACGATTGCTTCCCCCTTTTTATATACTTGAGTACGCTCAGTGATGTCTTCAAGATATCCGGCGTCATTAGTTTTGCATACTCCACGTGATACTGAACCAAAGTCAGACAAGGTCTTTCCGATCTGATAACCAACAATAGAATAATTGCTGTCATTTGCCTCAGTATTTAGAAAATGAACCATTTTCTGGAAGGCATCAAATCCGTAGTAATCATCAGCATTGATTACGCAGAAAGGTTCTTTTATCGCATGTCTTCCAGAAAGAATGGCATGTGCAGTTCCCCAGGGTTTTTCACGGTAGATCTCTTCCTCAATCCCGAATTGTTTCAGGTCAAAATTTTGAAAGACGTAATCAGTTTCTATTTTGCCATTCAGTTTGGCGTCGAAAATGGCCTTGAAATCATCGAGGAATTCCTCCTTAATGATAAATACCACCTTACCAAAGCCAGCTTTTATTGCATCATATATTGAATAGTCAATGATGGTTTCTCCATTCGGGCCGAACCCGTCAATTTGTTTCATGCTGCCGTAGCGACTTGCCATGCCAGCAGCTAGTATTAATAACGTTGGTTTCATATAGCGAAAATAGTAATTCAGTTTATATTCAGCATAAAAACTTGAACGGTAGGAAAAATTACTTATTGTATTTAAAGTCGTGGTCTTTTTTGATGTTCAATAAAGAATGATAGATCAGGCTAATCACATTGTCTACATCTTCTTTATGAATCATTTCAACAGTTGTATGCATATAGCGCAAAGGGAGGGAAATCAAGGCCGAAGGTACTCCGCCATTAGAATAAGCAAAAGCGTCCGTATCCGTACCTGTGGATCTGGAAGATGCCTGGCGTTGGAATGGAATATCGTTCTTTTGAGCAGTTTCTATCAATAATTTATTCAGATTTGTTTGTACCGCCGGAGCGTAAGAAACTACAGGGCCCTTGCCGCAAGCCAGATCACCTTGAGTGATCTTATTGATCATTGGTGTAGAAGTGTCATGAGTTACATCAGTAACAATTGCTACGTTAGGTTTTATCCTGTGCGCAATCATTTCTGCTCCCCTTAAGCCGATTTCCTCCTGTACTGAATTGACGATATATAGTCCAAAAGGGAGCTTTTTCTTGTTTTCATGAAGCAGCCTGGCCACCTCAGCGATCATGAATCCGCCAGCGCGGTTATCAAGAGCACGGCCAACATAGTAACGGTCATTAAGGACCATAAATTCGTCCTCATAGGTAATTACACAGCCTACGTGAATCCCTAATTTTTCCACTTCATCTTTAGAAGTACAGCCACAGTCCAGAAAGATATTTTTAAGAGCTGGAGCTTCTTCTTTTTCACCACCACTGCGGGTATGAATTGCAGGCCAACCAAAAACAGCTTTAACAAGTCCATTGTCAGTATGGATATTTACTCTTTTTGATGGAGCAATCTGGTGATCAGAACCGCCATTGCGGATCACATAGATCAGTCCATCAGCGGTAATATAATTTACGAACCATGAAATCTCATCGGCATGCGCTTCGATAACCACCTTGAAGTCAGCTTTAGGGTTGATGACACCTACTGCTGTACCATAATTGTCAATAAAACTTTCGTCGATATAAGGCTTTAGATAGTCAAGCCACAATTTCTGGCCCGGGTATTCAAATCCTGTAGGGGAAGGGTTGTTAATATATTTTTCAAAAAATTGCAGTGATTTTTTATTTACAACAGAAACGTGTTTCTGCTTATCATCTTTTTTCTTTGTCATCTTTTATTTGATTATTCTAAACAAATATAGAAAAAAGGTCTAATCGCAAAGTGAATTGTCGAGTTGTAACTCCGTAATGACAAAGTCATCATACGTGAACATCGCTAAAAGGCTTTATGCATGCTTTTTGATTTTCTCTGATATAAGAAGTAGATGATGATGTTTAATAGGATGACCGCAGACATGCCCGCGCAGAATAAGGGCCATTGTCCCTTCTCCCAAAGCCAAAGTCCAAACGCGGAACCAAATGCCGCACCTACAAAGCTGACAGACATAAAAACTGTATTAAGACGATTGCGTGCCTCAGGTAAAATAGCATATATCCTGGTCTGATTTGTCACATGAATTGCCTGTTGTCCGATGTCAATCAGAACAATGCCCAATACAAACAGAAAAATGTAATTTCCGGTGAAGTAAAAAGTCGCTACGCTTATCAGTTGAAGGAAAAGTCCAATAACCACATTTTTTCGTGGATTTATGCCGCCACTGAGTTTGCCTACGAGTGGTGCTGCCAATGCACCAGCTGCTCCGGCAATACCAAAAAGACCGATCTGTAAGGTTTGGAAACTAAAGGGGGGATTGGCCAGGAATAGCACCATTGTCGTCCAGAATGCGCTCAGTGTGGCGAATGCCAGAAAATTAATTAAAGATGCCTCACGTAATACCGGCTGGGTTCGGATATAATGCCCCATGGAGCCCATCAGTTGTCCATATGTGCCCTTAAATGAAGGATAACTTCTAGGAAATCTTTTAGCCATTAGAACGAGCAGTAAAGTACAGATTGCAGCGGCTATGAAGTAAACGGAACGCCAGCCCCAAATAAAACCAATGCTCCCGCTTACAGCCCTCGAAGCCAAAATACCGACAAGAAGGCCGCTCATAATGATACCAATAGTTTGCCCACGTTCTTCGTCCGAACTTAAATTGGCTGCCATAGGCAGAATCAACTGCGGAACTACGGAGCAGGCTCCGATTAGTACACATGCGATCTGGAGCAAAATAAAAGAGTGAGAAAAACCCGCTAATAGCAGGGCAAGAACAGCCATTCCGGTAATCAACAGGATTTGTTTCCTGCGTTCAAACATATCCCCAAGCGGCACGACCAGGAACAGTCCTAAGGCATATCCAGCCTGTGTAAGGTAGCTGATCTTTCCGGCATGACTTTCAGTAAGGCCGAATTCATGGGCCACAAGGATAACGAGCGGCTGACAGTAGTAAATGTTAGCGACAATAAGGCCTGTGCAAAAGGCCATCAATAAGACATCTGTACGGCTTAATTTCATTATTATAAAGGGATGTTTCCGTGTTTTTTACGTGGAAGATTAACAACTTTATTTTCGAGCATTTTAAAGGCCTTTATAAGCTTTGCCCTTGTTTGCGAAGGCTCAATTACTTCATCTACAAATCCCCTTTCCGCCGCACGGTAGGGATTGGCAAAAATTTCAGAATATAGGCGTTCTTTTTCCAGCCATTTTTCTTCGGGATTTTCAGCTGTTGTGATTTCTCTTTTAAAGATGATCTCTGCCGCACCTTTTGCACCCATTACAGCGATTTCGGCACTTGGCCAGGCATAATTCAGATCTGCTCCGATATGTTTAGAGTTCATTACATCATAGGCACCACCATAAGCTTTTCTGGTGATCACAGTAATCCTAGGAACCGTGGCCTCACTAAAGGCATATAAAAGTTTTGCCCCGTTGGTAATGATGCCGTTCCATTCCTGGTCAGTACCTGGCAGAAAACCCGGAACATCTTCAAAAACAAGTAGAGGAATATTAAAGCAATCGCAGAAGCGCACAAATCGTGCTGCTTTAACTGATGCATGGTTATCAAGCACACCGGCCAGATATGCTGGCTGGTTGGCTACGATACCGATACTTCTGCCGGCAAGGCGTGCAAATCCAACTACAATGTTTTCTGCATATTCTTTATGTACTTCCAGGAAGCTATCTGCATCAGTAATTTCTGAGATGACATTTCTCACGTCATACGGTTGATTGGAATTTTCCGGCATGATGGTATTTAAAGCCGGTCGACTTTCTTCTGTTGCCTGATACGCTAAAGAACCTGGGATTTCCTCACAATTCTGAGGTATATAGCTCAACAGTTTTTTGATGTGATCAATAGCATCCAGTTCATTGTTACAGGCAAAATGGGTCACTCCGGATTTTGTAGCATGGGTAGCGGCACCGCCCAGTTCTTCAGCGGTCACTTCTTCATGCGTTACTGTTTTAACGACATTAGGTCCGGTCACGAACATATAGGATGTATGCGCAACCATCAACGTAAAGTCGGTGATCGCCGGCGAGTATACAGCACCACCAGCACAAGGTCCCATGATCGCAGATAACTGCGGAATAAGCCCAGAGGCCTGTACATTTCTGTAAAAGATATCCGCATAGCCGCCCAGAGAAACAACCCCTTCCTGAATACGTGCGCCCCCACTATCATTCAGGCCTATAAGTGGAGCACCATTCTTCATGGCCATTTCCATGATCTTACAAATCTTTTCAGCATGTGTTTCGGATAGAGATCCTCCAAATACGGTAAAATCCTGTGAGAAAACATATACCAGTCTGCCATTAATGTTGCCATATCCTGTTACCACACCATCACCGGAATATTTTTCTTTTTCCATGCCAAAGTCAGTGCTTCTATGGGTCACCAGCATTCCAATTTCCTCAAAAGAATGCTCGTCTAACAGGAAATGCAAACGTTCGCGCGCAGTTAATTTTCCCTTTTTATGTTGACTTTCAATTCTGGCTTCGCCGCCACCAAGCTGGGCTTTCTCAATTTTATCCTGAAGCGTTTTGATCTTATTCTTCATATGGGTTCTTTAGCGTGAAAAAATTTTACCAGCGGTATTGCAGCCGTGTTGTAAAGACATCGTCCTTCAGGTCATCCAGATACTGGGGCAATTGTGTCGGGTCATTGACTACATGCTCATTGTATACGGTCAGCTTTAACCTCGGATTGATGAGATAAGTAAGCCCATATCCCAGGGTGCTAAATTTGATGTCACCAGCAGTTGTATTGCTGTTTGCCGCACCTATTTGACGTTCGCTGATGTCTTTATTAGGATCATATACATCGTAGCCAAGCAGCGCAGTGAGTTTTGTTTTCGCAATCTTTTGCGTCAGCCACAAATAATAACCTGCAAAGGACCGCAGGTAAAGGTCGGTCGCGGGCTGTGCAGAAAAACTGGTACTTGCCACCGTTCCCGTAACCGAAGATGATGCCGCCACTCCAGGTTGTGTACCCCCAATGTATTCCATCTTTAAAGCAGTGGCACCAAAGCCGTTGTCGTACTGCAACTGCAAGTTGACACCGAAATAGTTTCGTTTTGCATACCAGTTGACGTTCTCTGCGTTCGTATTTTTTCTATAACCATTTCCGTCCAGGCTATAAAAAGTCTCTGTATCGCTTCGTACAGAACCTCTATATATTGAGCCGCCAAAGCCGATATGCAGCGTTTTATTGGCCAGGCTGTCGAACTTAAAAGCCAGGTTTCCTACGATGTCTTTTTTGGAATCGTAATCCCGTGCAGCATGTCCGCTTCCATTGATAGCCGCAATCTCTGCAGTAAGGAACCTGGCAATTTTATGAGGGCGATAGGAGACCATTGCTCCCAGATCGCGTTCTCTCGGCATCAGGGTTTGGAATACCCTGGCACGTTCAGGAAAGTCGCGATACCCAGATGAATATACAATCGAATAGCCAAAGGGCCTGTTAAACAGGCCAGCAGTAAACAGCAGGTCTTTTGAATTTTCCTGATGGAATTGGATAAAGGCATCCATTAACTGTACGCCATTCTGTGTTGCATCTATCTGGAAAACAATACTTGAGAATTTATCAGCTCTGTCGATCTTCAAACGGCCACGTCTTATGATGAACCGCTCATCAGAGTTTTTCGAGAAGTCCCCACCTGAGAAAGAAGAGATTCCGGCCGATTGGGCTCTTTGATATTGCGTCTGCAAATAGCCGGTAATTGCAATCTCATGAGCTTCATAAGAAGATGGGGCATTGTTGTTTTGCGCAATTAGCATCCAAGGATAGCACAGCACGACGCATAGTAATAGTTGCTTCATTTAAGTTCGACATTCGTTGATGGGACTAAATTACGCTTATTGAAAGAGTTTTCTATAAATGACGGCCTTATTTTAGCTTTTTTACCAGATATCCAAGTCAGGGCAACAACTAAATTACATTTTTTTTACAAGTTAATTTGCTGATAAGCAATCTTTGGAGTTATTTTTGGCAATAACAAAGAAAAATATAAATGTTCCTTAGGAAATATCGTGTGTTTATTGTCATCGCTTTCTTGGGCGTCTTTTCGGCAAAGATGATAATTTCTGGTGCGCCGGTATTTTTTACCCATATTGATAAGGAGATCATGAATTCAGTGATCATGCAGATCGAGGCTGAGCACAGTGCTGATGGTGATGCCGGAAAGTTTAAAGTTAAACTCTGTGACTATAAGATCGATTTACATTATGACTATAACATTATTTTCGTCCGTAGCGAGTACGGAATAAAGAATAGCTTTATAGAGCACTTCAAGCGATATGTAGATCCATTTCACCCTTCCGTTCCTACACCTCCGCCCAACCACTGCTAGTTTTATCTCGTGTATCTACTCCTTTAAGCTGTGGATACGCAATTTTTATGAATTACTAGAAATACATTAAAACATCGTTTTATGCAAAGTGGAAACTCAATCTTTTCAAGATTGGAAGTGAAAAAATATATATTAACAAAAAATCTGAAACGCGATTTACCTTCCAGTATCGTTGTGTTTCTGGTTGCCCTGCCCTTATGTTTGGGGATTGCTTTGGCATCGGGCGCTCCTCTTTTTGCAGGTCTTGTTACCGGTGTCATCGGGGGCGTAGTTGTTGCCAGTTTCAGCGGTTCTCAATTGAGTGTGAGCGGTCCCGCAGCAGGTTTAACAGCCATCGTGCTTGGCGCTATCGCTACACTCGGTAGTTATCAGGTGTTCTTGGCTGCCGTAGTACTTGCAGGTGTAATGCAGTTGATTCTGGGTTTGTTAAAAGGTGGCACCATTGGCAATTACTTTCCCTCCAGTGTGATCGAAGGTATGCTTGCAGCTATTGGATTAACGCTGATCCTCAAACAACTTCCTCATGCTTTGGGTATAGATTCAGATTTCTTTGGTGATGAGAGTTTTCTCCAAAAGGACCATGAAAATACTTTTTCTGCAATCAGTGCGGCATTCAGCCATTTTAGTCTGGCCGCCGTGGTGATCAGCCTCGTGTCCATTTTCGTGCTGATCATGTGGCCAAAGCTCAAAAAGGTAAATGTCATTCCTGCTCCACTGATTGTGGTGGTACTGGGTGTATTATTGACCATAGTATTTCAGGGAACGCGTTTCGCACTTGATTCAAAACAGATGGTAGAAATTCCGGTGGTGAGCAACTGGGCCGATTTCAAAGGTCTCTTCATTGCGCCGGATTTTTCACAGATCTTTACTGGAAAAGTTTTATTGGTAGCGGCGACGATTGCCGTTGTGGCTAGTCTGGAGACTTTATTGAGTATTGAGGCTGTGGATAAAATAGACCCGATCAAGCGTGTTTCACCGACTAACAGGGAACTAATGGCACAGGGAACAGGTAACATCGTAAGTGGCCTGCTTGGCGGTTTGCCCATGACATCCGTTATCGTACGGAGTTCAGCAAACGTAAATGCTGGTGGCAGAACCAAAATGTCGGCTATTTTTCACGGAATATGGTTACTGCTTTCCTTACTGTTTATTCCGGGTATCATCAACATGATCCCTTATGCATGTCTGGCCGGAATTTTACTTCTTACGGGTTATAAGCTTACACGTATTGATTTGTTTAAACATATGTTTCACAAGGGCTGGGACCAGTTCGTACCATTTGTCATCACGATTGTAGCTGTACTGCTCACGGACCTCTTAAAAGGCGTGGGTATCGGTATGCTTTTTTCCATATTTTACCTGTTGCGTACTAATATGCGAAATCCGTATTTTTACAAAATCCAGGAAGAAGGAAATAAAAAGAACATTAGAATAAAATTGGCAGAAGAGGTATCTTTCCTTAACAAAGCAGCAATACAGGTAGTGTTGACGAAAATTCCTAAGGAGACCAATGTGATCATCGATGGAAGTAATTCCAGGTATATAGATCCTGACGTCCTGGAAACCATCTTCAACTACAAGCATAATGCTTATACAAAGGGTATTATCGTGAGTTTAGAGAATATTAAGACCCAGTATACGGTACCAAAATTAAATAATAAAGAGATAGAACAAATTAATAATTAAAACTATTATGTGCGCTAAATTAGAAAAAACGAATACAGATCAAATTACATACGAAGGTTTATTAAAAGGAAACAAAGACTGGGTAGCAGATACCCTGAAAGAAGACCCTGAGTTTTTTAACCGTCTTTCCGCAGGTCAGAGTCCACCGGTCCTCTGGATCGGCTGTTCAGATAGCCGTGTTCCTGCAAACCAGATTACCAACACCATGCCGGGCGACATCTTTGTACACAGGAATATTGCCAATGTGGTTACACATACAGACATGAACCTGCTGAGTGTATTGGATTATTCGGTAAACGTACTTAAGGTAAAACACATCATTGTATGTGGACATTATGGTTGCGGTGGTGTCAACGCCGCTTTAGGTGACAAGCAGGTAGGACTGATCGATAACTGGCTCAGGAATATTAAAGATGTTTATCGCATGCATGAGCGTGAGATGTCAACGATAAAAGATCCAAAACGCAAGTCTGACCGTATGGTTGAGTTGAATGCAATTGAGGGAGCAGCCAATATCATGAGTACATCGATCGTACAAAATGCATGGGCTTCCGGGCAAGAGCTTTCTGTAAATGCATGGGTATATAGCTTAGAAACAGGTTTAATTACCGATCTAAAAGTTAGTGCTTCCAGTGCTGATGACATGTCCCCGGTATTCAAAATGCAGGCAGATAAATAAATTATCAAGAGAGATTTCTCCTTATGAACTCCTGGCTGAAAAACAGGAGTTTTTTTATGCTTTACCTGCTCAAGTTATATCCTGTTATCTTTGCCTCATGAAATTCGGCATTTACAGTTCCAGGTACTTTATCGGCATAGGTATATTTATCCTTTTAAGCTTTACCGGGCTTGGACTGTTTATCTCGCATAAGCTGAATGCCCAGACCGAACGAATCAGCACAGATATGGCTACTAAGGTCTATCAACTGAAGTCGAACATCATGAAAGCAGAGTTTGAAGGTTTCATCACCGGGCTCAACAATGCGGAGCTACTGATCCGAAACACGAATTCAAGACAGGAGCTACTAGGGGAAAAGAAGCTTCTGGAAGCACAACTGCTCAGTCATCCTGAAATAAATACAGTCTGGTATACTGTTCTAACGGGGAGGGACACTGCCAACCGGTTTATTCATAAGCAGGGAGCAAAGTATTTTTACCCATCTATGAAAGCCTACCAGAAGAATTGGGCCGATAGCCTGATGCAGCGTGGCGACTTCCGGAAAATAAGGAGCAAACTAATCCAGGTAGCAGATTCCCTGCACTGGCTGATCTCATCCAGGTACAAGCTAGCAGACTCTTCCTGGGTTGTGCTGGGATTGGATATCAATATAAAAGAACTTCAACGCTATTTATGGAGTGTAGATACAATTGGCAGGGCTTCTGCTTTTGTTACTGATGAACAAGGCTATTACGTAACCGGTCCGGAAGAACAGTTGATCGGAACTAAATTATCAGGACTGCTAACTCCTCGTTCTGGAAAGATACGCCTCGCAGACAGCCTGAGCACTTACGAGTTTACCAATTCCAGTTATCTGCAGTTGCCTGTACTGCGTTACTACACACCGCTCATTATCGCGGGAATGAACTGGACTATGGTCATAGATACACCGTTGTTTGTTGTAGATGAGGATGTTAAAGTGATCGAAGATTATGTATTTTATCTCCTGGCCTCTGCGGCGCTCATTATTCTTTTCCTGATCGCCTGGTCCCAGTCCAAATGGCAAAAAGAATTTATGCTCCGTCAACAGGCCGAGCTGAAACGGCGGGAACTCCTGGCGGAAACGCAGGTGCTTAACCTAGTCGCAGAGCGACAGCAGAAAGAAAATGCCCTGCTGCAATTGAATGCCCTCAAGCAAAAGGTAAACCCACACTTTCTTTTCAATTCACTGAGCTCTCTCAATGCGCTGATCGTGCAGGATCCCGAACTGGCCAAATCTTTTGTGGTCAAATTATCACGTGTTTACCGCTATGTGCTGGAATCTTATCCTAATGGCCTGGCTACAGTGGAAGAGGAACTCCTGTTTCTTAAAGAATATTTTTTCCTGTTGAAGATCAGGTTCGGTGATGCATTACATCCGCTTGATCTGGATATTTCGGCCGATCTCCAGCGCTGCAGCATTCCCTTTATGAGTTTGCAGACGCTGATCGAAAATGCCGTGAAGCATAATGTGCTTTCTAAAACCCGGCCGCTCCAGATCAAAATTCAAAATCTCGGTGATGTAATTGTAGTGAGCAACAATTTGCAACTGCGAAATGATGTAAGCGATTCCGGTAAGCAGGGGCTCAATTATCTGAAAAGCACTTATGCTTTTTTTGGGAACAATGCATTGAAATTTGGAATAGAAGGCTCATATTATAAATGTTACCTGCCTGTATTAAAGGTTACTGAATCATAATCTGGACATTACTTTCAGTTTACATTTAAAATATTCACTCCGTAATATTGCGGGTTCAGCCAACAAATCTGCTGTCTCACTCTCTATCGTTTTCTAATCCGCCAATTATCAGGCATTTTGGAACATGATTTTGAATAAGACTTCATTAATTTCATTTTTAATTGTCATTTCTGCTATTGCTGCAAATGGACAAAGCCCAAAGAAACTTCCAAAGGTAACGCTCAAAAAGGTGACGACAGATACGCTTAAAAAGAAAGCGGATACCACACAAAAGAAAGAACTCAAAAGTTATACAGATTTATTAAAAAAGGCCATTACTTCACCTGGTCTTTTCAAAGTACATCAGGTAGAGACCGACTATTATTTCGAGATTCCGCTTCGCCTTATGGAAAAGGATTTTCTACTGGTCAACAAGATTTCCTCTGTGCCGCTGGCACTGAATGAATCAGGCCTCAATAAGGGAATGAATTTCGAGAATAAAGTAATCCGCTTTTCCAGGAACAAACTGGCAAAGACCATTTGGGTTACAACTATCGTTCCCCAGGTAGAATCTGCAGCTGGCGATGCCATTACACGTTCAGTAAAAGACAATTTCACAGGGTCTGTTATAGAATCATTTAAAATAGAAGCCTATAGCCCGGATTCTTCGGCTGTGGTTATTAAGGTCAATAAAGTATTTGACGGCACAGAGAAGAGCTTCAATGATGTCTTTACAGATATCGGTCTTGGTACCTCAGCAAAGACAGCATTGTCAGCCATAGAACGTATAAAAAGCTTTCCCCAGAATATTTTGGTGAGGTCACTGATGAGTACCAGGTTTACCGAAGGACAGAGTAGCATTCCAATCAGCGTTAGTGTGACCACTAACTTGCTTTTGTTACCCGAACATCCGATGAAGCCAAGATTTGCGGACGCCCGTGTTGGTTTTTTCAGCACACCAAGGTGGTATTTTTCAGATAGCCAGCATAAGATGGAAAGCCGGGAGCTGATCACCAGATGGCGAATGGAACCTAAGCCGGAAGACCGGGAGCGTTATCTGAAAGGCGAACTGGTAGAGCCGGTGAAGCCCATCATTTTTTACATTGATCCTTCTACTCCTAAGCAATGGAGAAAGCAGATTATTGCCGGGGTTTTTGACTGGCAAAAGGCATTTGAGGAGGCTGGATTCAAAAATGCCATTCAGGCTAGGGAGGTTACAGATACAGCAGACTATGATGGTGATGACATCCGTTACTCTGAAATCACCTACGCCGCGTCACCCAAATCAAACGCAATGGGCCCCGCTGTGGTCGACCCCCGTTCAGGTGAAATTCTGGAATCAGACGTAATCTGGTGGCACAATGTGATGACCTCTGTTCAATATTGGATGCGCATTCAGACTGGCGTCATTGATCCGGAAGTAAGGGGCAATAAAATGTCTGATGAGAAAATGGGACATGCCATTCGCTTTGTATCCTCGCATGAGATCGGTCATACTTTAGGCTTGAAGCACAACATGGGCTCATCGGCAGCATTTCCGGTAGATTCTTTGCGCTCTCCTTCATTTACTAATAAAATGGGGGGAACAGCACCATCAATTATGGACTATGCCAGGTTCAATTACGTTGCGCAACCTGAAGACAAGGTTACCAATATTACACCACAGATCGGTGTTTATGATCAGTATGCCATTGCCTGGGGGTATCGCTGGCTGCCGGTATCAGATGCGCATCAGGAGATTCCGGTATTGCGGGAATGGATCGCTGCACACCAGAACGATCCGCTTTACCATTATGGTGAACAACAGAGTAGTATGAACGTTATAGATCCCCGGGCACAGTCGGAAGACCTTGGAGACGATGCAGTAAAGGCGAGCCGCTACGGACTGGCAAATCTGAAACGCCTGATTCCGCAAATTGCCGATTGGTCGGCGAGTAAAGGTGAAGACTACTACCAAACAGGTAAGTTGTATATGGCTGCGCTTGGTCAATGGCAGACCTATGCTGAGCATGTTACTGCTAATATTGGTGGCTATTACCTCGAAAATCCGGTTAGCGGAGACGGCAAAAAAGCATACGTCCCCGTGTCTTTAAAAGTTCAGCAGAATGCGTTGAACTATTTAAAAGAGGAGGTTTTTAACATCCCGGAATGGCTGTTCGACAAAAGTCTGCTCAGCAAAACTTTCCCTATAAAAGATACCCCCCTTGGGCCTTATGAATACGCACCCTATAACCTGCGAAGGGAATTTCAATACGGTCTGCTTTACAGCCTGACGAGCGACGACCGCCTCCTAAGGATGCTTGAAATGGAGGTTTTACACGGAAGAGACAGCATCTTTACGGTAGCTGAACTTTTAAAGGAAATCCGTACCTCTGTTTTTTCAAAAACCTTAAAGGGAAAATCGCTCAGTATTACAGATAGAATGCTGCAACAGAATTATATAGATGTGATGTTGGTCAGCACAGATAAGTTGCTGGAAAAGGTGACTAGGAAAAGCTTGATTGCCGATCAACCGGGAAACCTGCCCCAGACCTGCGATCTTGGTATTCTGCCAGAACTTAGGAATATTCATGTCAGTTCAATGGGAAGAACATCAGATGTCGCTGCTGCAAAGAGAGCAGAATTGTTGCAGATCCTGAGGCTATTACAAAAACATAAAGGCCAGGGTGATGAGGGTACTACAGGTCATTATCAAGACCTGATACTGCGCATCAGCCAGAGCTTGAAAATCAATTAAATAATTAAAGCGTAAAACAATCAAACTATATTTAGATATGAATAAACCACTACTTTTATTCCTGTTCATGCTGATGATGAGCCTCGCAGGCTACAGTCAGAAAACCACCACGATCGCTGGAAAGGTATCGGGTCCGGATGGACAACCGATTCCCGGCGCTTCCGTTTTCGTAGACAATGCTACGATTGGGGAGCAGACCCGCGTTCCTGGTGTCATCCAGAACTCTGTAATTGGTACTGTAACAGATGCTGAGGGTAAGTTCAGTCTGAATGTACCCGCTGGTACAAAAATGCTCAGAGTAAGCTATCTGGGTTACAATTCTATCGCCGTTAGCGTGGAGAACAAAACACAATTGAATATCCGCCTGGAAAATAGCGACAATGCGCTGAACGAGGTTGTTGTCAATGGTTATACCAATATTTCAAAGCGTAAGAACACAACATCAACAGCAGTTGTAGATTATGCAAATATTCGTCAGACAGGCGTATCAGGAGTAGATCAGATGCTGGAAGGACAGATCGCCGGTGTCAGTGTAACGAGTTTAAACGGTGGTCCGGGCTCGGCACCGAAAATCAGGATCCGCGGTACGGCTTCCTTAAATGGCGGCCAGGATCCTTTATGGGTGTTGGATGGAATTCCTCTGGAAGGAACTAACCTGCCGGCTATTTACGACAAGGACAATATCGATCAGTTGCGTAACCTTCCGATTGCCGGATTAAACCCGGATGATATTGCCGAGATCACCATCTTAAAGGACGCTGCGGCAACGGCTATTTATGGAGCACGGGCGTCTAACGGGGTAATTGTCATCACTACTAAAAAAGGGAAAAAGGGACCGACGTCAATTAGTTTCAATGCAAGTACCTTTATCGCTCAACGTCCCGATCTTGATAGGTTAAATCTAATGAATTCCAGTGAAAAAGTTGATTTCGAGTTGGCATTGGCAAATCGTGCCGACTTAACCTACAGAGCCAATCAAGGCTCCATTGCAAGGATATTGAACAGTAATAACGAACTAGCCAACTACCGTGCAAATGGTTTTTCTGCACTTAGCCCTGCAACACAGAGTGCGATAAACGGCCTTAGGCAAAATGATACGAACTGGGGAAATGAAATTTACCAGGCAGCGGTAAATCAGCAATATGGATTGAGTCTTTCAGGTGGAAATGATGATGCGAACTATTATTTTTCATCCGGTTACTACAATGAAAAAGGGACTACAAAAGGTACTGGTCTTGAAAAATATAACCTTACCTTAAAAACTGACTTTAAAATATCTCCCAAAATTACCGCAGGAGCCGCATTATTTGGTTCCAAGACTCAGCGTAAAAGTTATCTGACAGAGATTGATGCACGTACAAATCCCTCAAATTACTCAAGAAATGTAAATCCTTATCAAACAGTAAGAGATGCCAATGGTAACTATGCTTATGACCAGGATATTTTTGGTACAAGCAATTTTAGTGGCGACGTTTATATCCCATTCAACGCTGTTGAAGAAAGAGAAAATACACGCTATGGGTTAGACAACAGTAGTTTAAAAGGTGTTTTTGACCTGAATTATCAGGTGTATAAGGATCTGAAATTCAGTACTCAGCTAGGCGTGCAGTTTGAAGAAACCGGTTCCGAACGGTATATGGGTGTAAATTCCTACGCCGGCCGTAAGTTGAGGGAGTCCACGAGGTTTTACAATTCTACGACCAAGAAGTATGAATATTTCCTTCCGGTAGGTGGAGCAATCCAAAATGATAAAAGCTCACTTTTCCAGTACAATTGGAAGATGCTGGCCGAGTACAATAAGGTGATTGCTGAAAAGCATGAAATTGAGGCTGTGGTGGGAACAGAACTGAGGAGAAATAAAAATACAGACCTTATGACCAGGGGGTTTGGCTTTAATGAAAAGACCTTAACCAATCAGAATATTGTATTTCCTACTGCCGATTTTGCTACAGCAGAGAGCTTCCGCAGTTATAAAAAAGGATTTGTAGAAAATGCTTTTGCCTCTATCTATGGTACACTTTCTTACACCTATGACCGTAAGTATACCTTGTACGGAAGCATTCGTTACGATGGTTCAGATCTATTTGGCGTAGATCCTAAGTACAGGTATTTGCCGATCTATTCTGTTTCAGGAGCCTGGAACGCGACTGAAGAAGATTTCATTAAAAATATAAAAGCGATCTCTAATCTTCGCCTACGTGCCTCTTATGGATTGCAGGGAAATATTGATAAAAATACTTCACCAAAAATCATTGGTCGCTATGAGAATGTCACTATTCTGCCTGGTGGAAATGAGAATTCTGTAGTGGTAACCAGTCCTCCAAATGACAAGCTGAGATGGGAAAAGACTTCTACCTTTAATGCTGGTCTCGATCTGGGATTATTTAACAATGCGGTGCAGGTGACGGTAGAATATTACAACCGTTACGGTAAAGATTTGATTGGTTCTGAGGCGCTACAGTTAGAAAATGGGTTTGAGTTCACAAATTCCAACTTCGCAAGAATCAGAAATAAAGGACTGGAGCTGAATATTTCTACCAGAAACTTAAGCACGAATAATTTCAGCTGGTCCACGGACTTCAACATCAGTCACAACAAGAGTGAAGTGCTGCGGGAAAAGGCTCCCTCTGGTCAACGTACGCCCTCTAGAGAAGGACTTCCTGTTAATGCGCTGTTTGTGCTGAAGACCGCTGGTCTGGACGCGAACGGCTTACCGTTATTTGTTAAAAATGGAACTTCGATGAGTCTGGAAGACTTCTACCAGCTTTTTGATCCCTATGCTGATTTCTTTCCTGGTGAAGCTGCGGAGACCAGGCTTACTGCTGATGGCTTCAAGGACTTGTATACCTATATCGGCGACCGCGATCCTAAATTTACCGGAGGCTTAACGAACCGTTTACGCCTGGGTAATTTTGATCTTGCAGTGACGGCACTATTTAACCTTAACCAATGGGTCATGGCAACTGCGCCGTACAATCCAGCTGTATTTGACCGTGGTCAGAATGGCTCAAGAGAATTGCTCAATGTGTTGACGCCGGGTAATGGCAGTCAGTTGCCGGCAATCTTCGGAAAAGATACTTATGACGACCGCTGGATGGCCTATTACTGGTTGAACAACGGGGATCCGGTATCCTCTTTCAGGAACCTCGATATTTACGCTAAGAAGATGAGTTATGTACGTATCAACAGCATGCGTATGGGCTACACTTTGCCATCGGCCATAGCCAAAAGGATCAAAGCAAGCAGCATCAGGTTTAGTGTAGAAGCCAGAAATCCTCTCGTGTTTGGTACAAACTACAAAGGATATTTTGATCCTGAAACTTATGGTAACATTTATGCACAGCCAATTACGAAAAGTATTTCGTTTGGTTTGAATGCAACATTTTAATCTTAAATACTGATGAATAAGATCATAAAATTAGCAGCCATCGTTCTCGTCGTACTTTCGGCAAGCAGCTGTAAAAAATATTTGGATATTGAGCCTGTCGGACGGGTGATTCCTAAGAGCATTGAAGATTTCAGGGGACTGCTTACTTCGGCTTATAAAATTTTCCCAGCACATAAGTCGCTGCTGGCAGTACGCACAGATGAATTGTTGATGGATGAGTATGCTACAGGTTTTCCTGCCTATAGGGATATTTATACCTGGAACGACAATGCGGCCGACGGACTCACTAGTCCGATGCCTTATGTTTCTTTTTATACTGTAATTTTCAATGCAAATCATGTGATTGCAGAAGTGGAAAAAGAAGCAGGCAGCAGCGCTGAAACTGCACAGCTCAAAGGAGAGGCTTACTTGCTTCGTGCTTATGCCCATTTCGAATTGCTGAACCTTTACGCAAAACCTTACAATGCGGCTACTGCGGCTACAGACCGCGGTATTGTATTGTCGCTCGCTATTGATCTGGAACAGAATTACAAACCAGCTACTACTGCAGAAGTATATACACAAGTTCTTGCAGATATCAGTGCTGGTCAGCAGTTGCTGAACGTAACAAATTTTGAAGCAGGCTTCAACTACCGCTTTACTAAACGTGCTGCTGTAGCATTAGCTGCCCGTGTTTATGAATTCAAAGGAGATTGGACTAATGCGTTGGTATCAGTTCAGCAAGCATTGGCCATTAAAAGTGATTTGGAAGATCTTAATGTGGCAGGTGCATTATTGCCAAATAATTACCGCTCAAAAGAAAACATCATGTCTATGGAGGATGCTTTCGATGCCGGTATTACTAATTCGTCTATGATCTCAGATCACTTATTGAGCGTTTACAACCAGTCTAATGACCTGAGGTATCCACTTTACTACGGTAGGTCTTTTGGTAGCACCGTTTCCTTGAAGGGCGGCGCTAACGAGAAAAAGATTTCCTTTAGAAATGGAGAGTTGTACCTTATCCAGGCAGAAGCAGCATTGCAGAGTGACAACCTTGCCCTGGCACTGAAGAGCTTACTTGACTTGAAAGTGAAACGTCTGAAGCCAGCTTATTATCAAACAGAAGCTACGCGTATTTCTGCTTTAGCAAAACCAGCTTTACTGCAGGAGATTCTGAATGAGCGCGAACGCGAACTGGCATTAGAAGGACATAGGTGGTATGACCTCCGCAGGTACGGGCAACCGGAACTGATGCACAGTTTTGATGATGGAAGTTCATATACCTTGCAAAAAAATGATCCGAGGTATACACTTAGATTTCCCGCCGCCGCACGCGCCAATAACCCGAATCTTCAATAACTACACAATAAATTTCCATGAATTGAGGGGGTTGCTGAAAGGTAACCCCTTTTTTTTAAGATCAGAACTGGAGAACGAACTCAAAGAATGGCTTTACCTTCTGAATAATCTGGAAAAATATCAGAAATCCCTGTATCTTTGAAAGGAGAGAGGGCCTTTGAAACGGTCTTAAAAATCGCAGCAGTCGGGAACCTAACACCTCAGGAGATGAATGATTATCAAACCGATCTGAAAATAAAAAGGGAAGAAATCGAAGCGCTATTGGTATGACTGCATTGATTATTGAAGATGAAGAACTGGCGGCTGACACCTTGCGCAACATGCTGTTGCACATCAATCCAAATATACAGGTGCTTGCTATTCTGGGGACTGTGGAAGCCGCAGTGAACTGGCTTGAAAAAAATAAGGCGGACCTGTTGTTTATGGACATCCATTTGGGTGATGGTGAAAGCTTTCAGATTTTTCAGCAGGTTGCGATCGATAGTCCCGTAATTTTTACCACAGCCTATGATCAGTATACGCTCAAAGCATTTAAGAACCAGGGCATAGATTACCTATTAAAACCTTTCGACGAAGAGGATGTCCGTGCTGCGCTTGTTAAGCTCAGCGTTCTCCGTAATTCAACAGATACAACCGCTGCCAGGCTAAAAACTGTAAGCTCCTCATTGACACGGCGAAGCCGCTTTATGGTAAAGTCAGGGAAACTCATCAAAACAATCCAAACAGAGGATGTGGCCTATTTCATGGCCGAAGATAAATACCTGTTTCTGATCACCCGAGATGGTCAGAATTACATCATTGAGGAAACCATAGGAAGCCTGGAACCCCAACTCGATGCGAAGGAGTTTTTCCGCATCAACCGCAAATTTATAGTCAATATCCATGCGATCCGCGAAATGTATAAGCTATCGAGAAATAGGGTAAGGATTGTATTATCGCCAGTTCAGGCAGAGGGTTTAGACGTTGTGGTGAGCGAAGAGCGCGCAGAGGCTTTTAAAAACTGGCTGGATCAGTAAAAATAAAAAGCTCCTGATTTGATTCAGGAGCTTTTTATTTATTTAATCATTTGCTAAAAAAGGATAGCGGTAATCTTTAGGCGGGTCGAAGGTTTCTTTGATCGTACGTGGAGAAACCCAGCGTAATAAGTTGATCATCGAACCTGCTTTATCGTTCGTTCCAGAACCTCTAGCACCACCAAATGGCTGCTGGCCTACGACAGCACCAGTACATTTATCGTTGATGTAGAAATTACCTGCAGAATTCTTAAGGGCATTGGTCGCTTTTTCGATTGCATAACGATCCTGTGCAATCACAGCACCAGTAAGAGCATAGATTGAAGTCGTATCAATGGTTTTCAGGATGCTGTCGAAATCTGCATCGTCATATACATAGATCGTCAGTACCGGGCCGAAAAGCTCTTCGCACATGGTAGTATATTTTGGATCCTGAACTACAAGTACCGTAGGCTCTATAAAATACCCTTTAGATTTATCGTATTTTCCGCCAGCGATCACTTCTACATTAACATCTGCCTTTGCCGCATCAATATATTTAGCCAGTTTGTCGAAAGATGCCTCGCTGATCACAGCATTGATGAAGTTACCAAAATCTTCCGTGCCGCCCATTTTAAAAGTAGCGAGGTCACGCAGCATAAATTCTTTTACTTTAGGCCAGATGCTTTTCGCTACATACACGCGTGAAGCTGCGGAACATTTCTGCCCCTGGTATTCAAAGGCGCCGCGGATGATCGCTGTACTGGAAGCCTCAGCTTCAGCTGAGCCATGCACCAGGATGAAATCCTTGCCGCCGGTTTCGCCTACAATGCGCGGATAAGTTTTGTATTTATGGATATTGGTACCGATGGTTTTCCAGATGTTCTGAAACACGCCGGTTGATCCTGTAAAGTGGATGCCCGCAAAATCAGGATGGTTGAAAATCACTTCTCCGGCCTCAGGGCCATCTGCATAGACCAAGTTGATCACCCCATCTGGCAAACCCGCTTCTCTAAAGATTTGCATCAGTACATTGGCAGAGTAGATCTGCGTATCTGCAGGCTTCCAAACCACCACGTTGCCCATCATGGCAGCAGAAGCGGGGAGGTTTCCGGCAATGGCCGTAAAGTTGAAAGGAGTCAGTGCAAATACAAATCCTTCCAGCGGGCGCTGTTCTACGCGGTTCCATGATCCTTTAGGCGATACAGGAGGTTGTTGTTTATAGATTTCAGCCATGTAGCTGACATTGAAACGCAGGAAGTCGATCAGCTCACATGCTGCATCAATTTCAGCCTGATAGGCATTTTTAGATTGACCGAGCATGGTTGCTGCATTTAATTTATAGCGGTAAGGACCTGCAACCAGGTCCGCTGCTTTAAGGAATATCGCTGCGCGGTGTTCCCATGCTAAATTTTCCCAATCTGCTTTTGCTGCCAGTGCCGCATCAATAGCCTGTTGAACATGGGTTTTGTTGCCTATGCTGTACTGACCTAAAACATGTTTGTGGTCGTGCGGTGGAGTAGCTGTTCCTTTATGATCGGTGTGTACTTCCTTACCTCCGATATACATCGGGATCTCAATTTGCTGGGCTCGGGCATCTGCCAGTGCAGCCTTTAAAAGTTCACGTTCTTTACTTCCTGGTGCGTAACCCAAAATGGGTTCGTTTACAGGAGTTGGTACGTTAAAAAATCCTTTAAGCATGATATAAATATTATTTGCGCAAAGATAATTCTTATTTTTGAAACCAAATATGATTAAAAACCTGCGTTTAGTCTTGCTGCCTTTTTCTGCCCTATATGGACTGATCATTTTGATCAGGAATAAGCTGTATGATACAGGGTTATTTAAATCTACAGCCTTTGATCTGCCAGTGATCTGTGTGGGTAACCTTGCAGTTGGGGGTTCGGGTAAAACTCCTGTTACAGAATATCTTGTGCGTTTGCTGGAGGGTAGGCGCATTGCCATACTCAGTCGTGGCTATGGCAGAAAAACCAGAGGCTTTATCCTGGCAGATGAAACAGCAAATGCAGATACCATAGGGGATGAGCCCATGCAATACTATTGTAAATTTCCTCAGGTCAGCGTAGCGGTATGTGAGGATCGGGTGAAAGGCATCAACCATTTAAAGGATAGCCATGATGTGATCTTGCTGGATGACGCTTTTCAGCACCGCGCTGTAAGGCCGGGATTCAGCATTTTGCTCTTTGAATACCAGAAGTTGCTTAGGACTCAGTTCCTGCTTCCGGCAGGTAATTTAAGGGAATATTTCAGTGCATATAAGCGGGCTGATTTGATCCTGGTGACAAAAGCCCCGGCGGAATCTGATGCGGCAGCCCGTCAGGTTTGTCTTTTACATTTTGACATCGGGTGCCGTTCTGAACTATTTTTCTCACATCTGGCCTACCAGAAGATGAAGCATGTTTTCAATGACGCATCGCTGGATCCGGAAGCAATATCGCGAGATACAGTTGTATACCTGCTTACGGGTATAGCCAATCCCGGCCCCATTTATAGTCAGCTCAAAAAGCAGGTAAAGCAAGTAAAGCATTATGATCATCCGGACCATCACCAGTTCAGCCCTAAAGACATTCAACAAGTCCTGGGGGATTATAGAAGAGACCTTTCGGAAAGAAAGCTGATCATCACAACAGAAAAGGATGCACAGCGTTTAGTAGATGATGCATTAAAAGCATTACTTTTGGATTTGCCTGTATTTTACTGGCCGATCAAAATCGCCATGGATGCTGCAGATAAAGATTCATTTGACTCAAAGATTTTAAAATATGTTTCAGACACTACACGAAACCGTTGAATATATAAAGCGTAAAACCAATAATTTCCAACCGGAGATTGGTATCGTGCTGGGTACAGGATTGGGAGGACTGGTGAAGGATATCGAAGTAGCGTTCCAGCTTATGTATTCGAATATCCCCAATTTTCCTATTTCTACTTTGGAGTTTCATTCCGGCAAGCTGATCTTTGGGAAGCTTCAGGGGAAAAATGTTGTTGCCATGCAAGGCAGGCTGCATTATTATGAAGGCTACAGCATGCAGCAGATCACTTTTCCGATCCGCACCATGAAAGCTTTGGGAATTGCACATCTGTTTGTCTCCAATGCCGCGGGATCTTTAAATCCTGAATTTAAAAAAGGCGACCTAATGGTGATCAATGACCACATCAACCTGCAGCCTGAAAGCCCATTGAGGGGAAGTAATGATGCCGACATGGGTCCCAGGTTTCCTGACATGAGTCAGCCTTACAACAGGAAGCTGATTGCGCAGGCACTGGAAATAGCCAAAGCAGAAAATATCAACTGCCATCAGGGCGTTTATATCGCTGTGACTGGACCAAATCTGGAAACCAAAGCAGAATACAACTACCTGAGGATCATCGGCGGTGATGCTGTCGGGATGAGTACAGTTCCCGAGGTAATTGTGGCAAATCACATGAGCATTCCCGTATTTGCTATATCTGTGCTTACAGATGAAGGGTTCCCGGAAGTGCTTCAACCGGTAAGTCTGGAAGAAATTCTTGAAACAGCAAAGGCTGCGGAGCCTAAAATGACTAAAATATTGAGCCAGTTAATATCAGCCATCTAATGTACAGACACCTTTTATTCCTTGTTTTCAGCCTCTTAATTTTACATGGCAGCGAGTCCTATGCTCAGGATTTGAAAACTAAAGTCGGGCAAAACAAGGAAATGGATTCCCTGAGGAAGGAAGACGAAGAAGGTAAGGATTCTACCATTTTCACCTCCAGGTTTATCCGCTATACCACACTGAAGCTGACCAAAGACAGCATTCAGACCATGCCTTTGGATACCACACTGGAAGGATTCCATAATTTTAACCTGCTCGTACAGCCGAGGCGTCCTACACAAGGTTTGGGGAACCTGGGGCTTCCGGCACTACCTTTATTGTTCGAGCCAGTGAAAACGATCGGTTTCGAAGCAGGCTTTCATACCCTGGACCAATATGCCATGACGCATGATGATGTCAAGTATTACCAGGCACGTACTCCATTTACCAGTTTATATTACGTCAGTGCGGGCGAAGCAGAGCAGGTACTGAAGATCATCCACTCCCAAAATATCAAGCCGAACCTAAACATTGGGGCTAATTTTAACAGGATAGGTGCAAACGGTTATTATGCGCGGCAACGCGGCGACGATCTGAACGGTGCTTTGTTTACCTGGTATGAGTCGCCCAGCAAAAGGTACAATCTGTGGACCAGTGCAGTTTTCAACACCATGAAAGCATACGAAAACGGCTCTATTTTAAATGATAGTATTTTCACTGCACAAGTGGCCAGTATCAATAAGATGTCGGAGGCCGTGCGGCTCACGAACTCCAGACGCATTTACCGTCAAAACTCGTTCATGCTGAAGCAAACCTTTTTTGTAGGACGTATTGATAGTCTGGATCAGGAGATCACTAAAAAGATCCTGCCGACAAATAGGGTTACCTATACTTTCAAATACAATACTAATTCCTATGCCTTTCAGAAAGACCAGGCTTTGTCAGACGCTTCGCTTTTTCCTATAGGTAGGGCAGATGCTACTTTTACCAATGACAGTACTCATTATAGTCAGGTCCAGAATGAATTCATCTACAGCTTTTTCCTTAGGGCAAAATCATCAGCACTGATAAAAAACGAACTAAAGCTGGATGCGGGTATCAGGCATGACTTTTATAATTACAGCCAGATGTCGCTGTACCGCAGCAGGTCAAACTATTATGAATATTCTTCTAAATTCCAGAACATCACGCTTCTGGGAAATGCAGGTTACCGCTTCAGTAACCGGATCGACCTGAATGTAGACTTACAGCAGATTTTCCAGGGCAGAAACACCGGTGATTTTCTATACGAGGCGAAAAGTAATGTGCTGCTGAGCAAGTCGGTGGGCCGTATTGTGCTGGGAGCGTATTTCCAGAATAAGTCGCCCGAACAGATCTATGACCAGTATGTAGGCAGCCACTACGAATGGGCGGGTAACGACATAGGTGCGAGCTTTGACCGTACCAAGACCATTAATGCTTCCTTCAGTTATCTGAACGACAAACTGGGCCTTGATGCCAGTGCAAAATATTACCTGATCGATAAATACCTGTACTTCAGACAGCAGGATTCAAGTTCTATCCATCCGGCACAATTGGATAATACGGTAAATCTGCTCCAGATTTCGCTGGGCAAGAGGCTGAAATTCGGGAAATTTACGCTGGACAGCTATGTGGTCTATCAGAAGACAGACAATGACAATATCCTCCGAACCCCAGAGCTTTATACTTTCAATAGTTTTTATCTGGATCAGACCTTTTTTAAAGTATTAAAAACCAATATTGGTTTTGATATCCGCTACAACACGCCGTATTATGCTTATTCTTATTCTATACCGGCGGACAATTTTATGTAGATGATGAAAGCAGACGGCAGCGTTTTGCTACTGAACCTATTGTAGATGTATGGGTAAAAGCGAGCTTGCGGAGAGCAAATGTTTTTGTCAAATGCGACTATGTAAACCAGGGGCTATTTTCACAAGGTTATTATACTGTAAACAGGTATCCGATGCCGGACAGGCTTTTGTTTAAGTTTGGTGTCAGCTGGAACTTTTACGATTAATCTTTTTACTTATTCTCCGGGATAACCCAGATCAAGTTTTCTGCGGCTTCTTTTTCGCAGCCGGGAAAAGCACATTATTTAAAATCAGGCGGTATCCCGGCGAATTTGGGTGCAGATTTAAATCGGTCGGCGGATCACCAACAGCATGCTGATAATCTTCAGGATCATGGCCGCCATAAAAAGTAAACTGTCCTTTGCCAATTTCGCCATGTCAGATAGCGCACTTCTTCGGCACCTTTATTTTCGCCCAGTACGGTTACACTCGGTTTCACCAGCCTTTTTCTAAAGGCGGTCGTTTGTCCCATAAAACCTTTGATTACTTTATCATGGTTTTGCGTGAGCATGGTAGGTACAAGATCCCATTTCGCCGAGAAATCAAATAAGGTAAAGATAATCATTGATTTGATTGACAGGCTTCTTGTTTGGGTAACATCAATATCTGAAAATTCATAATTGATCGGGATTTACATCCAGTTTAAAATTTTAAAAGCCAGAGTTTTGTTAAAGTCAAGTTTTGCTTGTGCATTTGGGTCGGCACCGTCGCCATCAAACATGCTTTCGCAAATATCTACACCTTCAGCGCTCAGTGCAATATCAAAACTATCCGTACCAGAGCACATGGCAAATAAAAACCCCCGCCGGCACAAAATTCCTTGATGTGTTTGGCAACGGCAAGCTTCATTTCCGAAACTTTTTTAAAGCCATTTCTTTTTGCTGTAGCTTCCTGGTTTTTAACATCTTCCTGATACCATGTTGCATTCCTGAAAGGGCTCCAAAAACGGCCATATTGCCCGGTAAAATCTTCATGGTGCAGGTGCAGCCAATCGTATCACTGAGAGTTTATCCTTTAAAACATCATCATCGTAAATAACATCATAAGGGATTTCAGCATAGGTTAATACCAGTGTAACTGCATCATCCCATGGGAGTTTGCTTTTGGGTGAATAAACGGCAATTTTAGGTGCTTTTTCCAATTTCACCATTTCCATATTTACCTGATGGATCACTGATTTCATTTAAGATGGCTAGTTACCTTTCCATCAGCCAAAACCTCGTAAGAAACCCCTCTGATTTTACATTCATCTTCAACCGCTTTTATTATATTTAATCAGAAAACTTCCGCCGCGGTAATTTAAAAGCCAGTCTACATCAGCTTGTTTGTTTGATACTCCAATAGGCAATGCCATATGCTTTAAGATGGTTTTTCTGATCTTCATCCATATAAATTAACAGAGAAGAAGCCCTTACGCTAATGATCGTCAAAGCAGAGCAAATAACAGTATAATATTTCTTTACAAATGATTTGCTTAAAACACGAAAGTACCTCATTTGTATGCTGTGAAAAATTTATGTGTCAAATGTAATACAATTTTGTTATTTTTACCATTTACTAATATAACTAAATTTTTTAGCTCAAATTTTAAATTAGTACAAAAATTGACATGAGTAAAGCAATAATAAAAACAGAAAAAGGCAACATGACTGTTGAGTTCTATGAACAGGATGCTCCTAAAGCGGTTGCAAATTTTAAAAAATTAGCCAACGAAGGATTTTATGATGGTGTTACTTTTCACCGTGTAATCCCTAATTTTATGGTTCAAGGTGGTTGCCCAAATTCTAAAGATCCGGCAACAGCGCATGCAGGTACTGGTGGCCCAGGTTACAAAATTGATTGCGAACTTGATGGCGAAAATCAATATCATGATCGTGGTGTATTATCAATGGCACATGCTGGTAGAAATACTGGTGGATCGCAATTTTTCATCTGCCACAGCAGAGACAATACTGCACATTTAGACCGATAACCATACTGTTTTTGGTAAAGTGAGTGGAAAATGTAGATATTGTTGACGACATCAGACAAGGAGATAAAATTAAGTTGAGTATAGAAGATTAACTAGTCAAAGATATAATATGAATTTAAGAGGAATTGTAGCCGTATCTGGTAGGCCAGGACTGTTTAAACTGGTTGGACAAAATAAAGGCGGATATGTTTTAGAAAGCCTGGATGCTCAAAAGTTAAAATCGTAGCAAACATCACTACGACTAAACTAGCATCATTAGAAGACATTACCATTTATGGAGAAGATGAAGAATTGAAGTTGGTAGATGTTTTGGCAAATATTGCTGCAGCTAAAGGTACAGTGCCAGATGCTAAGGTTGATGGGGCACCCTGAAGAAATTCTTTCTTGAGGTTGCGCCAGGACATGATCAGGAAAAGGTATACACTTCAGATATGAAGAAAATCGTAAGCTGGTACCATTTGTTAAAGGAACTTCCGCTATTTACTGAGGCAGCTCCGGATGCAATTGATACAGGATGCAGCGAAAGTAGAGGATAAAATAGAGAAAAAGCCTAAAGCAACTCCTAAACCTGCAAATGCGAAGGCAACGAGTAAATCTACCGCCCCGGCGAAGAAAGCAAGCATGACGAGTAAAAAAGGCGTGTAAGAGGAGGAAAATAACCGTTCTCTTCGAAGACTGCGTTCCCTGAAGCTTTGCAACATGGGAGCTGAGGTCTTCTGTGAGAAGGTGATTTTGGGATGACACCGTGAAATAACAAGCTGCATTTGCCGGGGCTTTTTTATGGTACAGTTATCGCTGAAAACTGGAGTTACGCATAACATAAGCGTGGCATGTCTTCGTTTAATAAAAATGCGTTTGAAGATTTTTAATGGGGTGCATTTGGGATTGTTAGGGACGCGTGAAGATAAATGATTAACTTATGTGTAGCTTCTAGCTATAAGTCAATAGGGGTTAATTGCCAACTCTTTTTTGCAAATGCTCAGGGTAGCGTGCGCCAACAATTTCTATGTCCCTCAAAGCATTTTCAATGTTATCCAGTTCGTTTCACTTACTCATAGCTGCGCCACCTAAGTTTTCTTCTCAGCCTGTGTATTTTCGTCGTTCCCGGAATAAAAGGGATCTAGGATATTCTGAGAGAATAGCCAAGCCAGTGAAATCTGAGCTGAAGTTGCGCCGTTATTAACTGCGCATTTCCTGCAATGATTCAACCAGTATCTGGTTGGCTTTCCGGTTTTCCTCTGAAAAACGCGGTACGATATTCCTGAAGTCTGTAGGATCGAACTGTGTTTTTTCATTGATGGCACCCGTTAGTAAGTTCCTTTGCCCAAGGGACTAAACGGTACGAAACCATTCGAGTTCTCCAGCAAGGGAATGATTTCTCTTTCAGGTTCACGGTAAGGGAGTACTCGCTTTGCAGGGCGGCAACAGGTTTAACCGCATGGCCGCGACGAATGCTGTCTACGCCTGCTTCGGACAAGCCCCAGTGTCGGATCTTTCGCCTTCTCCATCAGATCCTGAATAGTTCCGGCCACTTCTTCGATCGGCACATTTGGATCAACCCGGTGCTGATAGAAAAGATCAATGTGATCGGTTTTCAGGTATCTCAACGAGTTTTCTGCAACCTGCCTAATTCTTTCAGGGCGGCTATCTACACCTTTAGAGCTATCACCCTCTACAAATCCAAATTTGGTAGCGATGACTACTTTTTCCCTGAATGGCTGAACAGCCTTACCCAGTAGCACTTCATTGCCACCCTGGCTGTAAGCTTCGGCGGTATCAAAAAAAGTAACGCCTAATTCGTATGCCCTTCTGATCAATGCAATTGCCTGTTGTTCATCTGTAGCCGGGCCATACCCAAAGGTCAGCCCCATACAACCCAATCCTAATGCGGAGACTTCCAGTCCGCTGTTTCCTAAAGTTCTTTTTTTCATTACTGTATCGATCTATTATTATTGCAAACAATTGATGAAGCAAATGTCAAGCGTATTTTCTGGACAATTGTTATATAGATTACAGAATTACCTACCATTATTCCTGATTTAGGTGAAATGGGAACGCAGGAAGCACCAGAGATCCTATCTTTGAATAGATAAAGGAAAAACGAAATGGAAAATGTGTTGATGATCAATTCAGTAGGCCAGTTTAGCGCGTTGAATAACAATGAGACTTTGCATCCGCTGGTTAACATAGTTGACCTTTCAAAAGCTGAGGAAAGAAAGAACCGTAAGTCTAACTATGGTTTTTACGCTATTTTCTTAAAAGAGATTAAATGCGGGGATCTGCATTATGGCTGTAACTATTATGATTATGAAGAAGGGACGCTGGTATTTGTAGGTCCAGGTCAAGTTATTGGTGTAGAAAACAACGGCGGACTTTATCAGCCCAAAGGGCTCGCTTTAGTATTTCCATCCAGATCTGTTAAAAGGTACATCACTTGGGCGAAATATGGCTGAGTATAATTTCTTTTCTTATGAAGTTTACGAGGCACTCCATTTGTCTGAAGCTGAGCGGAAGACTATTTTTGACTGCTACGATAAGATCAGTTATGAATTGGAGCGTGGAATAGATAAGCACAGCAAGACTTTAATTGTAAGTAACATTGAACTTTTGCTAAATTACTGCGTCCGCTTTTACGACAGGCAGTTTATCACACGTGAAAATGTCAACAAAGGCATATTACAAAAATTCGAGGAATTGCTGAACACCTATTTCGACTCTGATAAACCCAGGGAGATTGGTTTGCCCTCAGTCGCTTACTGTGCCGACCAGCTGAATTTGTCTTCGAATTATTTCGGCGATCTTATTAAGAAAGAAACAGGCAAGACAGCACAGGAATGCATTCAGTTTAAAATCATGGATATCGCTAAGGAAAAGATCTTTGATGCCTCGAAATCGGTTAGCGAAATTGCTTATGAGCTGGGATTTAAATATCCCCAGCATTTCAGCAGATCATTTAAACAACATGTGGGATATACACCAAATGAATATCGTAATCTTAATTGAAGGAGTTTGAAATCATTATTTGTAAAGTAAACACGAATTTGTTGAACTAACTCTTGAAAACTGCAATTCAATAAATCCTTTAGGAACATTCTGTCAACTTCTTTTAAAGAAGTTAAGGTATACAGAAAGGGTTGCTGCGCTTACGAAGCTAAATGCAGTTATTACATCTATAAGGTTTGCAGAAATATCCAGCCCTGTAATTTTATCTGCGAAATATTTTATGAATGATGCAGGAAGGTTTGTTTCTCCCAGTTGTTCTTTTATTTGCCACTGCCAATCCGTTATGGGGCAGTAGCCTATACCGTACCAGATTCCAAGTATGAGCCAGCAGCCTGCGGTCATACAAATCACAATGAGGTGAAGTTTCCTTGTAGCTGGCCAGATCCATCCCGTGAGATTGAAGCCGACTATGCAGAGATGAATTAGCGTGAGTAGGTAATCAAGGAGTATATAAGGCTCAATCGACATGATACATCTTTGTTATTAATTGAAGGAATGTCGGAATTGCATTGGTGAAAGTTTTGTCTTAGTCTTAAAAAGCTTACTAAAGGACTGCAGGTGCTCAAATCCTAATTCGTAAGCGATTTCGCTGACTGATAAATGGGTTGTTGAGAGCTTTTCCTTAGCCAGCTCGATCAATTTATTATGTAGATGCTGCTGCGTGTTTTGCCCGGTAAGAGATTTGAGCAGGCCACTTAGATATCCAGGTGAAATATTTAAGGTTTCAGCTATATGAACTACGCTGGGCAGCCCCTTTTTAGCTAAGGCACCACTATTGAAGTAATTGGAAAGATAATCTTCCAGTCGTGTCAGCAGTTCATGGCTGGCGATCTTGCGGGTGATAAACTGGCGCTGGTAAAATCTTTCGGAGTAGGTCAGCAAAAGTTCTAGCTGAGCAATGATTATACTTTGGCTAAACCGGTCGATATTGGCGTGGTACTCCTGCTCAATATTTTGCGCAATGGTGGTCAGCATTGTCTCTTCCTTATCAGACAAGTAAAGCGCTTCGAAAACGGAATAATTGAAGAACTCGTATTGTTTAATGGTCTTGGCAAGCTGAGTATTCCACAAAAAATCCGGATGGATTAGAATTATCCAGCCTTCCGGCCGGTGTATTGGGCTGGACTTTTCAATGTCCATACCAAAGACCTGGCCGGGCGACATAAAGAACAGCACGCCTTCATCAAAATCGCAGGCCTGCTGACCATATTTGAATTTGGTATTTTTCATCCTTTTCAGTGAGATCGAATAAAAATCATAAGTTAAACTGAACGGGCTTTCTGCTAGGGGTCTGTTCAGGTCTTCCATATGCACGAGGCTTATTAGCGGGTGTGCCGGTTTAGGCAGGCCCGCCGCCCGGTGATATTCAGTAATCGTATGGAAACGGAATAGCTGGTGATTATGCATAATACAAGATACTTATTTTTGATGATAGACTACTGCAAACTCTTTCGCGAAATCCGCAAGTTTAACCCTTCCCATTTTCGGCTTATTCCCATGGAAGTTTTCCAGGGTTTTTCCGCTATGCATGGCCGCCTGCATTTCTACTAAGGTTTCTGCCAGTTCTCCAGGCAATTTAGCCATCTTTAAGCCCTGCAACATTTCCTTATCTGAAAGGAGCACCCATTTTAACCAGGGTTTTCCAATTGCAGTGCCGATAATCCCGGCAGCTTCGTTACAGGTCATTTCCTCACTGCCTACATAACGGATAGTTTTATCCTCAGGCATTAACAATAGTTCTTCGGCAACTGCATCCGCTATGTCTTTCGGCGATACAAATACGATGCGGTCGTCAGCTCCATAGTTCCCCATGAGCAGGCCGGTTTTGCCGGTTAACAAGGCCCAAAGGCCGGAATGCCGAAGCGTCAGAAATTTACCAATAACGCCTTTGCCCCTGATCAGATCTATAGATTGATAGAAGTTGGTGTAAAACGCGGCGGGCCGCATAATGGTAAGGGAAGCGTCCAGTCCGTCAAATAGTTCTTCTACATTTTCGCTTTTGACCAGATCAGCCGACCAACCACTCAGGAGTACAATCCGTTTGGTGCCAGCTTCTTTTAGCGCCTGAACATAATTTTTCCCAACGCTGCGAAAATAATCACCCAGGTTTGGCTCAGTAAAACTCAGTGGGATCATCGCGTAAACGGCATCAGCACCTTTGAAGGTGTTAGTCAGGAACCTGGCATCGGAAATAGAACCAATGGCCGGTATCGCGCCTAAGTTTTCAATAGCGGTTTGTTTTTCCGGGTCGCTACTGATTACAGTTATGACGTGGCCCTGCTTAACCAATATTTCTGTCAGCGGTTTGCTGATGTTCCCTAAGGAACCAGTTACAATAATTTTCATTTATTGAGTATAAATACCGTTTTCAAGATCAGTTAACAGTGTGGAGTGCGCAGGCTCCCAGTTTAAATGTTCCTTTGTCCACTTGCTCGATGTGGGGCAGTCAATGGCGGCCATATGTGAGAACCAGCCAAAATGCTCAGCAGCAGCGTCCGGAGCTATCGATTTTACCGGGAGATTCAATTGTTTGCCTATTGCTTCGGCTATTGTTTTAATTGAGATAGCCTCTTCAGCAGCAGCATGATAACGAGCACCCGGCTCAGCATTTTCCAAAGCGAGCCGGAATAAATGGGCGGCGTCAAGGCGGTGTACGGCATTCCATCGGTTTTGTCCCTCGCCAATATAAGCAGATACTCCTTTTTCTTTGGCAATGTTGACCAGAATAGGTATAAATCCGTGTTTATCATCGTCACCATGTACCGAAGGCGACAAACGCACAGATGCAGCAGCTACTGAATCTCCTGTTTGCTCCGAAGCCCGGGGCCATCCAGGGTTGACGGGAGGCTTCATATCTTCAGTTGCAAGTTGCCCCGGACTAACCAAGGCTGTGCCAGAGGTAACGATAAAGGGACGGCCAGAACCCGCCAGTACTGCGCCAATGGTTTCAATAGCGATTTTATCTACCTGACAAACTTCCGCAAAGCGGGTAAAGTCATGGATAAAACCTGCGTGTATCACGCCGTCGGTCTGAGCAGCAGCACGTCGCAGACTATCCAGATCTTCTAGGTCGCCATGATGTGCTTCCGCACCGGCTGCGATCAGTTTTTGGGCTGAAGCTTCAGAACGAGCCAGACCCAGTACCTGGTGACCGGCATTAATTAACTCTTGTACAATTGCAGTACCAATGAAGCCTGTGGCTCCGGTAACAAATACTTTCATATTAATTTATTTTGTGATACAAAGATCAGGTGTCGTTATCAGGGAGATTTATCCAAATCTGCTTTTAGTTTAGCCGAATCCCTTATTCAGGTCTTAAAGATCTCGCAGCGGGAAGAATTTTAGTCGTCCGGGCAATTATCGGAGATGTTTATAATAGCCAATGATAATTAAAAGACGGTGACTAAGATGACTGAAATTTTAAGACCAGAACAAAATTCCATATGGCAAATGGTGTATTACAGGCTGGTCCCAAAAGGGAATCTGATTGATACATTGAAGGAAAGCAGTACCGGCGAATGGGCAGTGAATTTAACGGACATCTGTATACGATGAATATTACACCAATTACCTGACGCTGTTAAATCAGGCCAGCAGGTAGATGATTCGGTCAGCAAATTCCCTGATCCAGGTCAATTGTTTTCAAAAACAGGAACGGTTGGATATGATATAGAAGATAGTCATTCGCTTGACGGATGCTATTTAGTAATAAGAAAGTAGCTTATGTAAACTGAAATGTGAAAAATTGCCTATTGCAATGTAGACACTTAAACGAAGAAACATCATTGAGACTTTCTGGATTTCCAACTTTCCTAAAGTCATAAAGCTCGCTTTTTTCTTTAATTTCCTTTTCCCAATAGATTGTATTTTCGGTCATTTTATACAGTTCCTCTTTGTTAACCGGATGCCCGGAAAATTCTGTGATGTCATTACAACATAAGGGTCGGTCTTGATACTGCATAAACAGAGGTATGTCAGGCGTTTTTTGATATTTTTCTATCAACTGTATTTTTCGAATTTGTTGTTGTTCAGTGTTGAGGTTTGATGTAGCAAGATATTTATCTATTGTTTTGATATACTCAAAGTCACAATTATGGCTAAGGGCTTTTGTGAGCAAACATCCGGCACAGGCAGCATAAATATCGTCGTCAACTTTTCCGTTTTCAAACGTTAATTTTCCTTGATAGGGGTAGAGGTCAATGTGTGTTTTACCACAGACATGGCATTCGTCATCATCTTCATCTAATTTTTTTAAAGCATGGTCTGCTATAAGTTCGAATAATTTTCCCATTACATTATTGCCTTATATTGCATTTAACTAAACAATTATAGAGCCAATCGTTGTTGGCCAGGAAGCAGTATGGGATATCAGCATTGTAACGGGCATGGTTTATGATTGTTAATCAGAATAGAAACATCAACTACGATTAAATGACAAAAATTAAAACATCTGCGCTAACGATTTTAGGTATCCTTATGATGACTGCGATTGCGCAATCCTGTCATTCCCAAAATTTCGATTTGTCATCTCTGGCACTTCCAGCAACTGAAAGTAATGTGAGTTCAAAAATTAAACTTGAAGACCAGAAATTTCAGACAGCTGGGCTGAATGAATATACCTCTTTAGAAAAAGATGCCTTATATTTCGAGGGTAAATCTCTTTATGGCAGCATTGATAATAGTCCTAATACATCTTATCTGGCCAACGGTGTAAAATTCTATATTGATAAAAAGACGAATCAGATTGAAGCTTACCGATTGGACATCAAAACTACTTCAGAAACCAGCAAATTAGAAAAGGCACTGGAAGCGAAATTTGGTAAAACCTTCTATTATTATAAAGACACAGATATGAGTTTCAGAATTTGGGAGTATAAAGGCAATACCTATTTTCTGGAAGTTAATTCCAGCACCGTATACAATGGTGAACATACCATATCCGGTGATTTATGTGTTATAAATAACAAATTTACGGCGTTTTACACCTATTACATGGCAGGTGGATTTGGCTATTACCAGGATTATCTGGAGGCTAAAAAGAAAAGTAATAAAAAGGTTTACACTTACAACGATTTCCTGAATGAGATGAAGGCTGAAGGGCATGATTACTATTTGAAAAAAGTAGTTAGATAAGTGCGGATTTAAAAAGCTACTCTTAAACTCACGAAATTTTCAGCATGTTATCAATTCCAGTGTAGGGAGGACCGTCCGTCATGAACCGCTATGATGCGGTAATGTGGCTCATCTCTTTCCATAAAGAAGAGGAGGCCATTTGTTTGCTCAATGCGGCTATACATCGAGTTTTTGGCTGAAGAAAATAATGCAGTAAGTAATATTGTTTATGATGGAGGTTTAATTAGTCTTGCTTACCAAAATACAGTATATAATGCAGTTAATATTCCCATAATGAGTATTGAGCCTATTGCGAATCCGGTACTGATCCTGAACATAGAAGTATCTACTACGATGTCCTGTTCTGAGGCTAGTTTCTGTGGCCTGCTCAGGCTGATGATGACCATCAGCAGTACGATCACTACGAAATCAATGGTCATCCTGTCCAGGAAGGGATAATCCGGAAAAGTTCCATTTGTCCATATCGGCAGAAATTTTAAAACGGTCGACAATGGAATTGTTACGAGTGCCCCGGTCATGGCTGCTGTTGCGGTAGTACGCTTCCAGTAGAAACCGAGCAGAAATATAGCCAGTACTCCTGGTGAGATGAAACCTACATATTCCTGGATGAATTGATATGCCTGATCCAATGAGCGTAATGAGGGGGTTACGATGGCTGCGATGACCATGGAAATGACCACTGCCCAGCGGCCTACCCTGACCAACTTGCGGTCGGACGCTTCTTTATCGAAGTACTTTTTATAGATGTCCAGAGAAAAGATCGTAGAAATGCTATTGGCCTTACCTGCGAGTGAAGCCACGATAGCTGCGGTAAGGGCGGCAAATGCGATGCCTTTTAAGCCCGCTGGCAGCAAGTTCATCAAGGTAGGATAGGCATGGTCGGGTTTGATGATACCTGCGTCTGACATTTCTGCCTGGAATAGACCTTTATTGTGCAGTACATACATCACGATACCAGGAAGTACCGCTATCACCGGTACCAGCAATTTCAGAAAGGCTGCAAACAGGATTCCCTTCCTTGCAGTATTTAAATCCGCTCCCAAAGCACGCTGTACAATGTACTGGTTACAACCCCAATAAGCGAGATTGTTGATCAGCATGCCACCAATGATAACCGAAAATCCCGGAAGTTCCTTGTAGTATTTATTGGAGGAGTCAAAGATCATGTGGAAATGTTCCGGCGCTTCATTCCGGAGTATAGACAGTCCTTTGAAAATGTCTTTGCCAAATCCATATTCCTGCGACAGGAGGGAAAGGGCGAGGTAAGTGGTGATGAGTCCGCCGATGATCAGGACCAGGACCTGTACCACATCGGTATAGCCTATGACTTTCATGCCACCAAGGGTTACCACCATAGAAAAAATGCTGAGACCTACAATACACCATTCAAAACTGATAGAGGAGATAGAAGAAATGGCCAGTGCCCCCAGGTAGATGATGGAGGTGAGGTTCACGAAGACATACACTAGTAGCCAGAACACCGCCATAATGGTGCTGACTTTATCGTTGTAGCGCTTCGAGAGGAATTGCGGCATTGTAAAGATCCTGTTCTTCAGGTACACGGGGATGATGAACACCGCGACCAGGATAAGGGTAGCGGCCGACATCCATTCGTAGGAAGCAATGGCCAGTCCCAAGGCAAAACCTGAACCCGACATACCTATAAAATGTTCCGCAGATATATTAGAGGCAATAAGGGATGCACCGATTGCCCACCAGGTAAGTGAACCTTCGGCAAGGAAGAAATCCTTGGAACTCATGTCACTTGATTTCTTCTTGTGGTAGATGTAATAGCCGTATGAAGATATGGCAATGAAATACACAAAAAATACAATATAGTCTGCGGTTTGTAGGTGGTTCATATCGGTTTAGTTTCCATTCATCTGTTTACGGTATTTTTTATGCATTTCGATGGCAGTTTTCACTGGATCGCCCGAAGGATTTAGGGGATAATCCTTGCGCTGGTTGACCCATTTCCATTCCCATTCACGAATTTCTTTATCGAAAAGTTTGAAATCTACGGCCGTTCCTGTGCCAAGTGCCTGTGTAGCTTTTGTAAAGAACTGCTCCCAGCGGGGTTTATAAAAATCGTTCAGCAGTCCGCTCCATTGCCGGCAGGCGTACTCGTGTAAGGGATTATTAGCACCGCCCCATAGGGTGATGAGGTCTTTGGCATTCATCTCATATAATTGTTTTTCTTGATTGTTTTCGCCCCATTTTCTGGCATCGGCTACCCAGGGACCCAATAAGAAATCTTTTCTGGTAGCCAGAAGCTTGTCCATGTCTTCAATGAGGGCGATGAACTTTGTGGACTCTGCTTTGAATGTGGCAAGGTCTTTCTTGCGGTAGGCTGCTACAAAACGTCTTTGTATGGGAAGTGCGTAATTGGCCAAAACCTGTCTGCTGAGGTCTACCAGGTCGTACTGGTAACCGTCGCTGCTTTTGCTGCTTGCCCCAGCCAGTATTAGTTCGTCCCAGGCCGGGAGCAGATCTTGCATGTGGTAGTTGAGTTTGGTATTCGTCCAGCGTGTAACCGAGTCCAGGGTAGGCCTCGCCTGTACAATGGATTCGGCACCGTCACGGATGTATTTGTCGGCCGGGACCTGATAAACTGTCTTTCTCAAAATGTCCCAGGCTTTCAGTGCATGCACATCTTTGTGGCCATATCGGTTCCCGACGAAGTTTGGTAACCACTGATCCAGCTCTATGGCGGAATTTCGCCAGATGTTGGCGGTCATGAGTTCGTACATCACCGGATTTTGTTCTATTCCTTCCATTGTGAGGCCGATTCCTTTCATGTTGCCGCTTTTTGGATCATTCAGCGCCTCGGCAGGGGCTTTTGCCACTACGTCCATGCGGCCGAAGAGGTTAGTATTACCCCCAAAATTGTGCAGCATGTTCCAGATCCAGGGCTTACCATAAAAGGCCGAAGTACGTTTCCATACCGGTTCTATTTCTGTGGCCAGATCCAGTAAGATCATTTTGTCATTGGGCACTGCTTTCAGCAGTGCCTCCGTTTGCGCTTCTTTCCAAAATTTGCGGTCGCTGTAAAAAAGCCAGCCCTGCATTACCCAAATGGCACCCGGATCGGCTTGTTTCATCCCATCGTATACCCTGGCGCTTAGTCGGCCCAGAAAGTCCGGATCGTCAGATGGAGGTTCGTTTTCATTAAAGGTATCTGCAGAATACAGGTGATCGGTACCCAGCATTTCGGTTTGTTTGATGAGGAATCTCTTACCGATTTCGGCAAACATCGGGTCTTCGGCATCCAGGATATAGGTATCGGCAAAGCCATTGTTCCAGTTGGTGGCTTTCAGTTTAGCTTTCGGGAATTTTTTGGCAAATGAAGCCGGTACATGCCCGGTAAATGCTGGAAGTACGGGTTTCATCCCAAGTGCACGCTGGCGGCCAAGGATTTTTTTCTGCAATTCGAAATGACTTTTCATCCAGGAGACTGGCAGCGGACCGCCCCAGCCGTCCATATTGCCCATCCAAAACCATCCGAAATAGGCCGGTCCGGTAAAGAAACCTTTCAGATCGTCATCGCTAAAGCCCATTTCTTTGTACAACAGGTACCAGGTGTATTCTTCCCCGGTAATGGCCAGTGGCATGTTCATGCCATGCAGGGCCATCCAGTCAATTTCTTTTTCCCAGCGCTGCCAGTTCCACCAGCTCATGCTGTAATTGAAGGTGCAATAGTTGAGGTAATAACGGTATTCGTAAGGAGTAATCTTTCTTACTTTTTCCAGAACCATAGGTAAGACTTTCGGCAGATTCAAGTTGGTACCGTTCCAGGTCACCTGGCAATGGGCATACTCTGTCAGGTAGTAGTAAAGCGCGGATGCAATGGAAACACCGTTGCTACCCCTGAGTAAGATCTTGGTGCCTTTGCTTTCAATTTCAAAGATATCTTTGCCATTTTCTTGAGGGATACTTTCCGTCGTAAAGGAACTGCGGTGCTGTGGTACTATTCTGGCAATCAGCGCATCCGAAGGCTCGGTGCTGATCTGGGCCTGTATGGGATTCAGACCATAAAAACAGAGGGCAAGGGCTAGATAGAAGGTGGGTTTGATTGTCATTCGTCTATATTTTTAGAAACCATTTTTTGTTGTATAGTACTTGTAAGAGCTTCAGTTGCAGTATCAACACGGCAGTCCAGAGCAGCGCCGGTTGCCAATCGGCCGGTACTTGCCGGATGAGTCCGCCAAAAATAAACTGGGCAGTTGATTCAAAATTGACCAGCCCATGTGCAGCTATATAGATCAGAATGGAATTAGTACCGATCCATAGGAAGGGCTTCGTCCATTTCTGAAATCCGGAAAGGTCAATAATATAATAAAATAAGCTAAAAAGCAAGACACTCCATCCACCTGCAAAGAGGACGAAAGAACTTGTCCACATGCTTTTGTTGATGGGAAAGAAGCTATTCCAGGTGAGTCCGGCCAAGAGCAATAGAAGCCCGCATAAGATAAGTAGTAAGGCTTTTTTCTTTGGACTGTATTTAGGGGACTCCCATTTTAACAATTGTCCGGTAAACACACCTAGCATGGCGGAAGCGATGGCAGGGATGGTTGACAGCAGTCCTTCAGGATCGTAGACTTTGCGGTGCAGTTTGCCTGGCAGAAAGAGTTGATCGATATAGGCAGAAAGGTTGCCTTCAGGTGTGAGCACACCTGCACCATGCCCGGGAACAGGGATGAGCAGCATGGCTGAGCAATAGCCCAGCAGGATGGCGCTGAACCAGATCAGTTGGGCTTTGAAGGAAAAGTTAAGGTAAATGACTGCGGCGAAAAAAGTAGCCAGGGCAATGCGGCCCAGTACACTAGCAAAACGGGTTTGTTCATACCCCTGCCATTGGAGCAAGCCATTGACCACCATGCCCAATAGGATCAGGATCACTGTTCTTTTGATAAGGGCCTGGTACAATTTCTTTTTTGCTGTGTTTTTGTCAACTGGGTTTGTTTCCTGAAAATACTTATGGTAAGAAAATGGCATCGATATACCCGAGATGAAAATAAACAATGGAAAGATCATATCGTAGAAGGTGAATCCATTCCATGGGCTGTGGTGCAGCTGGTTGCTGATGCCGATCAGCAGGCGTTCCAATCCAGACAGGCTTTGGCCTGTTGCTATGGTCCAGTCGGTAGGGTTGCGAGTGAGCTGATGTCTGTTCATGATAGCATTGGCCATGCCATGAAAAATACCTTCTCCGCTGATGATCCAGAACATATCGAAACCACGTAAGGCATCTAAGGAAAGTAACCGCCTGTTCATGTCCGTTCTGGTATTTTGGTTTTCATTAAATATTTGGTGCTAGTTAAAGGAATTTACAAATTCAATATGAATAAAATTCCCCGAAATCCGATGGTTCCGGGGAATTTTCTTTGAATATTTTGAGGCGGATTTATTGGTAACCGTCGTTTTGATCTAACTTAGGATTAAGCTGTCTTTCAGGACGTGGAATCGGAAATAATCTCTTTCTTGGATCAGCATCAGTTTTGATTCCCCATGCTTTTTCATAAAGTCCGTAACGGATCAGGTCATTTCTTCTCCAACATTCCATAGCCAGTTCTCTAGCGCGTTCATCCAAAACTGTGGTCAAGGTAACGGCAGTCAGAGCGCCAGCTTTCGCACGTGCTCTAACTTTATTTATAAGGCTAAGCGCTGTTTCTCCATTGGTCGGTACTCCACCCCTTAATATGGATTCTGCTTTCATCAGTAAAACGTCAGCATAACGGAACGCCGGGAAGTCGTTGCTTTGGTTACGGTCTGCACTCAAACTATCAGGGTAGAATTTGTTGTTTCTTACGCCTGACTGATTCGCAAGTTCGTCGTTGCCGATATCAAAGGTAGCGTTGTTTTTCCAAACAATATCCAACGTAAATTCCAATTGACGGGTTACTGGAGCTGTAGGATTTGGACCGCTATAACTTGCGTCTAAACCAATGTTGGTAGTCGTAATATTGATCGGTGTGCCATCATTGTTATATTGCTTGCCTACTAGGTATTGCTTTTTGCGAATGTCATTGTTGTCATTGAACAAGGCATAATATTCTTTGAAAGTATATACTGGCCCAGCAGGAGCATAAGGCATTTTGTATTTATTCTGGAGGTTTGGGTTTAATGTCCAGCGTGCGTAGTATTGCTCTTTGGCTTGCTGGGCATCAAATGGGATGGCAAAGATAAAATCCTTTATCTGTGGGCCGTTGTTGGGTTTAAACATTCCCAGATAGTCTGCATCAAGGTCATATTTATTTGCAGTAATAACCTGGTCGCACATTTTAATGGCATCATCATATCTCGCAGTACCGGCATAGTACTGTGCATTTAGATACATTTTTGCCAATAATGCGTAAGCAAGATATTTTGTAGGACGGCCATAAGTTGCTGTACTTACCGTTTCACTTAAATCGGGGATTTGTGCCAGTAGTTCCCTTTCAATAAAGGCAAATACCTCAGTTCTTGGTTTCGTGCCCAAATCAGAGTCATCACCAAAGACCGTCGTAATTGGAATATTACCATACATGTCCATCATATAGAAGTAAGTCAGTGCTCGCATGGTTTTGATTTCTGCAATAGTTTGTCGCTTTGCAGCATCTTCAGGAACACTTGCAAATAAGGTTAGAACCTTATTACAAGTGCTGATAGTTGTAAAACCCCAGGACCAACAAGAGTTGAGCATTCCGTTATCCGGCGTGTAGGTGTGCAGGTTTACAGTTGAATATTGCCCATTGTCATACCAGTTACCACCACGGGCGACCAATACATTTTCGTCAGTAGAGATGTTCATTGCCAACCAGTAAGAGCGGTTATGCCCGTTGCGGAAAGCCGTGTAAATTGGACCCGTCGCCGCAACAAATTGAGCTGGTGTAGTTGGGAAATTATCAGGGGTTAATGTTGATTTTGGTGTAACGTCCAATTTTGTGCAGGCAGACAAACTACAGGCTGTAGCCACCAATAGCAAAAGACGAAATTTATGATATGTTTTCATGTTCTCTCTTTTTAATGATTAAAGTTCCAATGATAGTCCGAAAAGGAAACTGCGTGTTCTCGGATAGAAATTATTGCTATCCACACCAATAAATTGACCAGCCTCACGATTATTTACGTTAAGGTTCAACTCTGGATCAACACCCTTGTACTTAGTGATAAGCAAAAGATTAGTTCCTGTAAAATACACTCTGACACTCTTTACATAATTGTTTTTAAGAGAGGTTTTGTAAGATAAGGTAGTATTTGCCAGACGAATAAATGCTCCGTTTTCGATATAACGCGTAGAATATAGATTCGCATTTAAGTCGTTTACTGGCTCCGACATCGTGAGTTCAGGTACACCATGGACAGTCGACTGTGCAGGCTGGTTGAAACTTGCCAGAGAGGCATTCATAATCTTGTTCCCTCCCTGACCTCGGAAGAAGAAATTCAATCCGAATTTTTTGTAAGTAAGATCATTACCCCAGCCAAAAGTGTAGGTTGGCTGTGCATTTCCGGCATAGGTACGGTCATTTTGGGTCGGTGTAGTTGTTGGCTGACCATTCGCTCCCATATAAGTAGATACCCCATCGGTACGTCCAAGATATTGCAAAGTATAAAACTGTCCCAAAGGATATCCTGGCTGAATAATGGACACAGTTACACCACTTTGACCCGGACCTTCGGGCGATCCCGCGTAGATGGTAGACAAATTATCTGCCAATGCAGTAATTCTGTTCTTGTTAAAAGCAATGTTACCATTGGTTGTCCAGGTAAAGTCATCGCCCTTTACTGCAATACCGGTTAGCCCGATCTCGACACCTCTATTGACCATACTGCCAGCATTTACTGTACTCGAACCAACTAAGTTTACCGTAGTTGGAACAGGTACTACAGTAATCATATCTGTAGTTTTCTTTTCATATACATCTACAGATCCCGATAACCTTCCTGCAAACAACGAGAAGTCTACTCCCGCATTCACTGTTGCGGTACTTTCCCATTTCAGATCAGGGTTGGGATTGGAAGTCGCGCCGATTGCACCAATCCATGAACCATTGCTGTAAAAGGCACCTGTAGTACCGTATTGGATGAGTGGAGTAAATGGATTAAAGCCCTGAGAATTACCTGTTTTTCCGTAACCTATACGTACTTTCAGATCATCAAAAATCTTTTGAGTCTTCATAAAGTCTTCATCAATTACTCTCCATGCTGCTGAAGCAGCGGGGAAATATCCCCATCTGTTGTTTGCTCCGAAAGCATTTGATCCGTCACGACGAACTGAAGCCTGTAATAGATATTTCCCTTTATAGCTGTAGTTTAAGCGACTATAGAATGATATGAGCCTCAGGGTAGAAACCTGCATGCCGCCATAATCCACTCGGTAACCAGCTGGCGCAGTTCCTAAACCAAGATTGTTAGAACCTGTCTCGTCTGATACGAAGTTCTGATTTGTTGACTGAAATCCATCGCCAGTAGTTGTTTCATCGAAGGAATAACCCAGCAATGCTTTAAAGTCGTGATCATTCCATTGCTTTCCATAACTCAAGTAATTTTCAAAGATCTTTTTATTGTCTTCATAGGTATTCCTGATGGCTTTACCACCTAAATTTGGCGCCAGCTCAGATACTTGATTGTAATAGGTATTGTTATCAGTACTGCGGGACTGATATGCCAGATTAAAATTATATAGAATACCCAATGGCAACTGCAGTTCTCCTTTAACATTTGCCAGCATCAGATTGATCTTTTGCTTGTAGGTATCATTCGTAATAAGTCCGAGAGGATTATAACCTAAAATGAGGGTTGGATCATTATAAAAAGTACCGTCTGCTTTATATACTGTTCTGGTAGGCAGGTACTGGATTACAGACTTGAATAGACTTGGATTTCGTCCGTCAGAAGTATATAACGGGATATCATTCACCAGTAAGTCCGAATTCGTGACTGAATTACTCAAAGAGAAGTCAAGCTTCAATTTATCATTCAATGTTTTTTGTGAGACGTTCAACCTGCCGTTGATGCGTTTGAATGCACTACTTTTTACCAAACCATCATTTTGAAGGTAGTTTAGCGTTCCACCGAAGGTTGTTTTCTCACTACCACCACCAAAAGAGATGTTATGGTTTTGGGCAAATCCGTTGCGTAACACTTCTTTTTGCCAGTCGGTATCTCCACCATTGTCATTGGCTGGAGTAAATGCAAGACCATTGGCGCTTGCGTATTCCCTGAGTTGGCTTGCAGATGCTGTTTTGAATTGGTTAGCAATGGTTTCAACTGAGCCATAGGCATCATAGGTTAGCCTTACCTGTCCGGCTTTGGCTTTTTTTGTAGTGACAATGATTACACCATTTGTTGCTCTCGTTCCATAAATTGCCGCGGCTGATGCATCTTTTAAAACATCAATAGAGGCGATGTCTGAAGGCGACAACAAGTTGAAATCTGCGTCAGGCACACCATCAATCACATAAAATGGAGATGATCCGGCACGAAGTGAAGATGGTCCCCGCAGGGTAACCGTTGGTGTAGCATTTGGGTTACCATCACCGGTAATATTTAAGCCGGCAACTTTACCTTCCAATAGAGCTGCAGGTGTGGCTACTACACCGGGGTTAAATTGGTCGGCTTTAACCGTCGTGATGGCACTCGTAAGTTCTTTTTTGGTAGTTGTACCGTAACCCACCACAATAACATCTGCTAGATTTGTGGTTGAAGTACTCAAACTAACATTGTAAGTTGAGGCATCCGTAACCGTTACTTCTTTGAGATCATAGCCTAGTGAATTAATTACTAAAATATCTCCTTTTTTTGCGGTGATGGTAAAAGATCCATCAGTTCCCGTCGGTGCTGCTTTTTTAGTCCCTTTAACTGCAACAGATGCACCTGGCAGAGCCAGATTTTGATCATCCACTACTTTTCCGCTTATTTTTTTTTCGGTTTGTGCCATGGCTATGTTAGATAGCAGGCAGCTCATTAAGAGTAGCATACACACGCAGCTACGCTGTAACAGTGCATAATTAAATCTCATAATTTGGTAAGTTTAGTTTCATAATTGATTGGTTTAATAATATTTGGTATACTGTTGCGGGATTTAGAATTTGAGGGTCAGGGGCAGGTATTTCGCCACCAGATCCCGATAATAGGGCCTGAGTTCCTCCCAACTTTTCTGATTTGGATTTTTAGAATACAGGTCGTATGGGTTGAAAAGGTTTACCCATTTGAACATTTCATGGTCTTTTTCATTCATTAAGTGTGTATATGCGTTTTCTCTGTGCTGCGAGTAGAAAGAATGATAGCGCAGCATATACAGGCCCGGGTCCGGAATGTAGTCTTTCATCATGTGGTACACATACTCATCGTGTCCCCATGACATGTGGACATTGTCCAGCCCACAATTTTCAGTATATACGCCCAATTTGGATTGATAGATTTCAGACTTAAAATCGGGATTTGCGCGGAAGAATTCTGAATACACGATTTTATCTGAATAAGCACATCCCACAGGGAAGGTATCGCCTACTACCGCCCACTGAGGCTCGCCGAACAGGCAAAGTACTTTGCCCATGTCGTGGATCAGGCCTACAAGTACCATCCAGTCTGGATGACCATCATTGCGAATGGCTTCCGAGGTCTGCAATAAGTGTTGCATTTGATCCAGGTCTGTATCCGGATCAGAATCGTCTACCAATTCATTCAGGAAATCGAAGGCATCCCAGATCGGCATCTCTTTTTTATCGAATTTCAGGTAATCTGCTCTTTTTTGCATCACGAAATCAAAGGTCTGGTAGGTATGGTTGAGCCGATAAAATTCCTTTACACCATCCTTTACATTTTCCTCATAGTTTCTGAAAGCCTCTTCTTTTTTATCCCTGTTGATGGCTGCGGGATCAGGGTAGCGGTTCAGTACATCTTCTTCCCATTCATCGAGGTTGTGTAACGGGCTGTTTTGATCTTCTGTGGAGTTGATTTGGTTCGTGCTCATTAGATTTACAATTAATCTTAATAATACTATTTGGCTAGTTTGTAAGTCTAAAGTTGTAGTTTTGATTAGTTAGATTTTCACATTTAATCGGATTTATTTACTTAACCGATTAAGTAATAATCGACTTTAAATAACCAGAATAACCAAACAATCGCTTGTAAAATGGGTAATATTACCATTAAAATGTTGGCGCAGCAATTGAATCTTTCTACAGCTGCGGTATCAAAAGCCCTTCGTGACAGTCATGAGATCAGCCCCCTCACCAAGCAGCGCGTACTCGATTTAGCAAGCAGTTTAAACTATGTTCCTCACCCATATGCCGGCAGTTTGAGGGAGCGTAAAAGCCATACTATTGCAGTCGTTCTTCCCGAAGTTGCCGACAGCTTTTTTTCCCTTGCCTTAAATGGCATAGAAGAGGTTGCGATTGAAAAAGGTTACCATGCCCTGATTTATCTGACGCATGAAAGTTTGGAACGTGAGCAGACCATTTTGAAAGATCTGGAGTCGGGCCGCGTGGACGGTGTCATAATGTCGGTCTCTATGAAAACCAATACTTACGAGCACATTAAGCGTTTACAACAGCGCATTCCCCTGGTGTTTTTCGACCGGGTCTGTGAAGAAATTGATACCGCAAAAATAACTACCAATGACTATGAATGCGGCTATATAGCCACCAAGCATTTAATTGAACAAGGCTGTAAGAAGATTGCACTCCTATCTGTTTCCGATTCTCTTTCTATCAGTTCACAACGCATGAAAGGCTACCATCAGGCATTGCTGGAAAATGGGATGGGGGATGACAGTCCCTGGATAATTGCCTGCAGTGACGATCAACAGCAGAATTATAAGCTGATGATGGAACTGTTGCAGTCTGAAGACAGACCCGATGGCGTTGTTGCGACCGTAAGTAAAATGACCACGGAGATTTACCTGGCTTGTATGGAACTGAAAATCAACATTCCAGGTGACATTAAGGTCATCTGCTTTTCAAATGATGCTTCAGCAGCTATCCTCAATCCCTCTCTTACGACCATTACCCAACCCGCATTTGAAATGGGGAAGCTGGCTGCGACGCTTCTGTTTAAATCCTTACAAAAGAAATACTTTATGCTGTCAGATCAAAGTGCGGTCATCCCCTCAGAACTGCGGATGCGCAGTTCGACTTCCCTTTAAACAATTCTACGTAATCGATTAAGTAAATAAAGAAGGAGCACCCTGCGGGATTGAGAGGTAAAATTCCCATTTTCGGATGAACCAAATCTAAATTCCATTGAAGAAGGCAATATACTTCCTTATCCTGTACTTATTTCTAGGTCAGCTGAATGCTTCAGCCCAAATGCAAGAACTCCTGAAATATGTGCAACCCATGTCGGGTACCGCGGCGAGCACTACCATCTCGGCATTGAAGCACGGTGAAGACGGTTCCGAGCAATTTGCAAACACAATTCCTGCCGTAGGTCAGCCTTTTGGCATGACACAGTGGACGCCGCAAACGAGGACTACAGAACTGAAATGCATACCACCCTATTTTCATAAAGACAGTTTACTTACAGGTTTTAGAGCTAGCCATTGGATCAGTGGTTCCTGCACGCAGGATTACGGCAGCTTTACCTTCATGCCGATTACCGGAAAACTTCAAATCAAATCCTCGGCGTATGCTAGTCCATTTTCTCATGCAGATGAAATAAGTACCCCAAATTATTACAGCGTTAAATTGCCAAAATATCAGTTAGAGGCAGAAATGACCGCTACCTTGCGCAGTGCTATGTTACAGTTTACGATGGAAAAAACAGACAGTCTCTACCTTTTGGTCATCCCCAATAGCGATGAGGCACAAGCCTTTGTAAAGATAGATTATGAGCGGGGGGAGGTTTATGGATATAATCCTGTGCACCGCATTTACCAGGGATTGGGTAAACCGGCTGGATTTAGTGGTTATTTCGTGATGAAGGTAGAGCGGGTCTTTAAAAAAGGAGGCATCTTTAGTGCTGATCAGGTTTTCAGGATGGACAGCATTTCTAATCAGAAAGACCTGGGAGCCTACCTTGGCTTTAAGCTTCAGAAAGGCGAGCAACTGCGGATCCGGGTAGGTACCTCATTCAGCAGCATCGCAGGAGCAAGGAAAAATCTGGAAGCCGAAATTCCGGACTGGGACTTTGAGGCATTGAAACTGAAAAATCAAGGGATATGGGAAGAAGCACTAAGTCATACGACCGTACAAACGACGAAAGAAAAAGATAAACGTATTTTTTACACGGCACTTTATCATGTGATGCAGCACCCACGTCTTTATAATGACATTGACGGAACTTATCCGCGTTTTTCAGGAGATTATCAGCTGAATACCATTACAAGTGGCAATTATTATGATGATTTTTCCATGTGGGATATTTACAGGGCACATTTACCATTGATGGAACTATTAAAACCCAAATTGGTGAATGACTGGGTACATTCGGTCATATTAAAAGGTACACAGGGTGGCTGGTTGCCGATATTCCCTTGCTGGAACAGCTATACCTCTGCGATGATCGGAGATCATACTACTGCTTTTATTGCCTCTGCGTTCAACAAAGGGATCAGGGATTATAACGTAAATGAAGCCTATCGATTGATGCGCCGCAATGCCTTTGATATAGCCAATGAAACTGATTATAAAAACGGGATGGGTCGGAGGGCCCTGGATTCTTACCTGAAGTATGGCTATATTCCTATGCAGGACAGTGTTCCGGAAGCTTTTCATAAAAAAGAACAGGTGAGTCGTACCCTGGAATACGCATACGACGACTATGCTTTAGCTGAAGTGGCTGCAGCACTAGGAAAAACTACGGATGCAAAGGCACTACAGAGCAGGGCGGGCAATTATAAAAAGGTATTTGATCCCTCAGTAAAAATGGTTCGGGGAAGAAATGAGGACGGTTCCTGGTATCCGGTATTCAACGCGGATAAAAGAGAACCGTACATTACGGAAGGCACGCCAAGGCAATATACCTTTTACGTACCACAGGATGTACCGGGACTCGCGAAGCTCATGGGTGGAAGAAAGCAATTGGAAAATGCTTTAGATACACTGTTTGCAAAAAAAGAATACTGGCATGGCAACGAGCCAGGGCACCAGATCCCTTTTATGTACAATTATACGGCCTCACCATGGAAGAGTTCAGAAAAGGTTCATCAGATTCTGGAAGAAGAATATAGCGACGGACCCGGCGGACTTAGTGGCAATGACGATGCCGGACAGATGTCTGCCTGGTATATCTTTTCAGCGATGGGCTTCTATCCCCTAAATCCAGTGTCCGATCAGTACCTGTTGTCTGCACCTTTATTTGACAACATAAAAATCAGGCTTGATAAGGGGCAAACTTTTGAAATCATCAAACATAAAAACACCGCAGAGGCCTTGTTCATTCAGGAGGTAAAACTAAATGGTAAGCCGTACCCAAATACTTTTATTCGGTATTCCGATATTCAAAAAGGAGGTAAACTTGAGTTCCTCATGAGTGATCATCCCGGAACATGGGGCAGTTCTGACAAATACCAGCCAAAGGGCTTATCCAGACCATAAAATTATTGATTATGAACATTAGAAATCCATATCTACTTAGCGTTTTACTGCTGTTTACAACGTCATTTCTGGCCATGTCCAGTTCCCCGCAATCCCGGAGCGATTATTCTATAGTCGCTTATGGTGCAGTGGAAGATGGCAAAACCGATGATGCCGCCGCGATCCAGATAGCCATAGATGCTTGTTCTGCTGCTGGTGGTGGCAGAGTATTAGTGCCTGCCGGGAAAACCTATTTGTGCGGCCCCTTTAAGCTCAAATCCAATATTGAATTCCATATAGAGAGCAATGCCTGTGTATTAGCCAATCCCGACGAACAGGTATATAAAGAAAGCGCATTCCGGGCCAACCTGGGCGAGGGAACGATCTGGATCGGGGGAGTACAACTGCAGAACGTGACCCTGTCCGGAAATGGAACTATAGATGGCAATGGTGTTTCCTTTATGGGAGCAGAGCTTGAAGACTCCTATGTACTGAAGCCCTTCAACGTGATGGATCCGCGGCCACATGTGCTGACAATTATTGGTGGCAGGAACATCAGGATCCATGACCTTACCATCCGCAATTCCGCCTATTGGACAGTACATCTGATCGGCTGCGACGATGTGGTGATTGACAACATTACCTTGCTGAACAGCCTGAAGGTGAGAAACAGTGATGGCATAGACTTGGATCACAGCAAAAATGCACGGATCAGTAACTGCTACATTGAATCCGGGGATGATTGTATCTGCTTGAAAAACAGGAGAGAATACGAGGAGTTTGGCGCTTGCGAGAACATTGTGGTGAGCAATTGTACCATGACCTCACGCTCTTGCGCCATTAAGATTGGATCGGAGAATATGGACAGCATCAACAATGTGCTGATCAATAATTGTGTGATCAGCAAAAGCAACAGGGGTATCGGAATTCAGAACCGTGATGAAGGAACAGTCTCCAATGTGGTGTTCTCTAACATCATCGTTGACTCACACCTGTTTTCTGACGTATGGTGGGGCAGGGCAGAGCCTATTTATATTACCGCTTACCGCCGGGCAAAAGGCAATAATAAAGATGCTAACTGGCGTTTTCCAAAGGGAGCTACAGAAGGACGAGTAGGTAAGGTCAGTAACATTACTTTTTCAAATGTGAAATGCAGCAGTGAAAATGGAGTCTATTTGAGCGCTGAATCGGCAGATAAGATCTCCGAAATCTTTTTTGACCAGGTTGATCTTCACATAGCTAAGACAACAAAGATTCCGGGAGGTGTTTACGACCGGAGACCCAGTGAAGCAGAAGGGCTGGTTAAAAGTAATATTTCTGGCTTCTACCTTGAAAATGCTAATGGGGTCAAAATCAGGAACACTTCTGTAAGCTGGGCCAAAGACCTTCCGGCCTATTATGGCCATGCATTGTTTAGCCGCAAGGTCAGTGATTTGAAGCTTATAGGTTTTGGAGGACTTTCCGCGAATCCCGGAAAGGTAGTTGCGATTAAGAAAGAATTCTAGTCAGAGAACAGTAGCTAATTACCAGCCACCTCCACCGCCACCCCCGCCTCCGCCACCGGAAGAGCCACTGTCGCTGCTTCCCGAGCTCCAACTGGAGCTTCCGGATGATCCCGATGAAGAGCCTGTATCTGGCTTGCTGTCGCTCACTGCCGCGCTGAAAGGCACAATGAACGCCGGGCTGATGTTGGGATAATGGAATCGATCGCCCTCATACCAATCGGGACTGTATTCAGCATCATTGAGCAGCGCTTCAAATTTTGCAGCCCAGGCATTTTCCACGTCGAGCGCAAGCGCATAGGGCAGGAACTTTTCGAACAATGCAGGAGTACGTTCAGGTGGGTTCAGCATGTTCAGGCGGTCTTCCTCTGCCGTTTCCAGGTACATTTTAAAGCCTTTTATTTGAGCTAAGAGTATAGCTCCCGTAGCGGTAGGTGCCCTGATCAGGTAAATGTATAGGGAGAACATAAGAGTACTTACCAGTACAAATACCAATGAAATGATGGGTAGTTTATTCAAATTTGAAATGAGCATAGCCAGTGGAACCCCTCCAAAACCGGCACCCCAAATGGTGAGAAACAGCCCTGCGACGATGGAACTGCGAAAAGACCTGATACCTGCAACAAAGCAAATTCCTCCAAGTACAATAAATGGGCTGAAGAACAACATCATCAAGGGTGTCCCCGTTTCTACGAAAATCATAAACACGACGAATACAGCTACAGTAATTGCAGTTGCTTTAGTGAGGTGCTTCTTGTGGTTGATGAAAAAATCCTTTAGATCGAGCTGTGGTTTTAAGCGGTCGCGATGTGCATTTTTAGTTGCGTTTATAGATGATCCATTTGATTTATTGATGTATATCCTGTTCTTTCTATTGAAGAAGTGTACATAAATGGCATCTTCTTCTTTAGAAAGCAGGTTCGGTAACCCGGTTGATTTCTCAACAGCATAGTCGTCCTTTTTTCCCAGGCCTTTGGTGATTTTGATTACTTTCCTAACTGCCATATTGATGATGGAAATAGCGAAGGCCTTATCATCAATTTTTTTCTTGTAAAAATAACGGATCAGCGCAGGTGACCAATTATTTGGGATGTTAAATGTAGGGATGATGACCGGTTGCTCCGGGTCCTTTCCGTATCGGGACCAGCTGATGTAAAAGAAAGTACCCAGGCCAATCAGCAGCAATAGGCTGATTGTGATTTTCAGGTAATCCTGGAAAAACAATTCGAAATTGGATGGACGTTGAATGATTCCTTTAGTAAATGCTGCCGCTACAGTAAAGCCGCTTCCGGAAGGTAAATTTTCCCTGGTCCTGAAGCTGATTGACTGATCGGTGTTGATACTGACGTCGCAATCCTTATTTCTGGAGCCTGGAGGACCATTATAGCAGGCAGTATTGCCTACAGAGGCTCCAGGTGGTAATACGATGGTGGCTGAAGCATTTTTAATTTCGAAATCCCATTCACTACCAGTTATGTTCCAGTAAATTTCATCATAGTCTTTAAAAAAGCCTACCTGACCTTTGATTTTGTAATTGATTTCATAGGTATAATTACCGGGACTGAGTGTGATGTCTTCATTGCCGATGTAAATGCTGCGAATGCTGCCGTCGTTTTTGGTCTTATAGTTTTCAGGTTTTCCATCCTTCAAAATGCTGGTTATTTTAAAGTCTGCTGATTTTTTGTCTCCAAATATATCTTTGCGATAAACAGGAATACTCCTGACTAATCCCCGCTTGATCTTGTCGCCCGAAGCATAGACCTGTATTTTTTCTGACAGATACATCATGCCGGAGGTATCAATCCTGATATCAGTATGGAAAGAAAGTATGCGTTCCTGTGCCAGCAGGCCCGCTGGAAGGCTGAATATAATGAAGAAAGGCAATAAGGTTAAAAAAGAAGCCTTTACCGGCATGCGTTCCGCGGCATCACTAACTTCGTAAAAGATTCCGTTTTTGAATCCAAAGATGGATGCAATCAGGTTGGATGGAAAAGATTGAACAAGGATATTGTTGTCCCTGACGGTGCCGTTGTAATACCTTCTGGAAAGCTCAATTTCCGTTTCTATGGTTTCCAATTGTGTCTGGAGCTGTTGAAAATTAGTATTTGCCTTTAAATCCGGGTAGTTTTCGGCAATCACCATCAATTTTGATATGTTTTGAGAAAGCTGATTTTCGGTGTTGATCTTGTCCGGATTTTGCCCAGACTGAATCGCTTCGTTGCGCAATTTGACCAGGTCCTGCATCAGTTTCTGTTCATGACTGGCATAGCCTTTAACCGTTTCAATGAGGTTAGGGATCAGCTCGTAGCGTTTCTTCAGATAGACATCTATTCCACTCCAGGCCTCTTTCATCCTGTTTTTCCTGCGGACGAGCGCATTGTAATAAAATATGCTACCAAATACCAGCAGGCAGATTAGGGTGATTAGAATATATAACATAGGTAGCAGAAAGATAGGAAAAATAGCTGATTAGCTAAATGCATACTCAAAATTGGATAAGGCTTTCCTGCAGCGTCCTCCTCAAATCGTTCTACAATTTGGAAGCCAAGGTGCTTATAGAAGCCAACGGCCTGCTCATTTTGTTCGTTGACACCTACTTCATTAACGAAGTGATTATGGATGCCAAATTGGATTAATGTTTTTCCAACACCCCTCCCTCTGACTTTTGGATCTACGAACAACATTTGTATCAACTTCCCGGCAATGCCTATAAATCCATCTATCTTATTGTCAGTTTTTATACAGAACAATTGCAACTGATCAAAATATTGTTCGAAGATCAGGCGCTTATATTGCCTGATGTCGGCCTCTGATAAAAAATGATGAGTAGCCCTCACTGATTTTTCCCAGAGCTCGATGAGTTCGTGGTAGTTTTGGCTGTCTGCTGATTCGATTTGAGGATATTGCATGAAGATATATTAACGGTTGTATTTTATCTTAAAGAAAATACCACATCAGCAATACGACAATGATAGAAATGATAATGGCAATCGTATAGCTTAAACGGTCTTTTTTAGGGTCGCTTTTGAATCTATAGTCTCTTTTGAAATCTGATGGTAAACGCATGGTGGGCTCCTTTTTTATATAACGATGTGCGATAGTTTAAGTTTCCATAAATTTTTATTCGTGGTGGTAAGGTTCGCCCTTTAATATGCTGAATGCACGGTAAAGCTGCTCGACAAAAAACAACCTTACCATCTGATGCGAAAAGGTCATATCAGACAAAGAGATGCTGCCGTTAGCTCTTTTATATACACTTTCATCAAAGCCGTAGGGTCCTCCAATTACAAAAACCATATGCTGTATACTACCGATCATCTGTTTGTTGAGGTAATTGGCGAAAGCGACAGAAGTATATTTTTTTCCTTTCTCGTCCATAAGGATTAGCTGGTCTGAATTGCCGAGTTGTTTAAGGATGAGTTCGCCTTCTTTCTGCTTTTGCTGTGCTTCTGTCAGGTTTTTGGTATTCTTGATATCGGGAATGACGAGGAGGTTGAAACCGATGTAATGTTTCAATCGGTTCAGGTATTTTTCTATCCCTTCAATCAGGTATTTGTCCTCTGTTTTCCCTACAACAAGTAAAGTAATCTTCATTTAGTTTATCTTTATGAGCCCGGCAGTCGGTAACAAATACTAACTGCCATAGTCAAACGAACTGGGGCAAATGCTTTCAAAGGATAAAGATAATGGTAAAAACAAAACATAGTATCTTAACAAGCTATCAAAATAAAGTAAATGAGCAGCAGGCACTGATCGACAATCTAGAAAAGAAGCTGAACCGGATCTCTTTTTCGAGGCTGGGGCTTTTTATTTCGGACATCGCTTTTGTAGCCCTAATTATCAGTTCAGGATTCTCTTGGCCGCTGGGCGTATTGTTAGCCGTTCCGGTCATCTTGTTTTTGTACCAGGTGAAGAGGCAGACCACAGTTCAGAATGAACTGAGCTATGCGCAACAATTGCTTTGGGTGTACCAGAATGAAGTCGACCAGTTGAGCTTATCTAAGAATGGTTACGATGATGGCAGGGCTTATGCTGATGAAGCTCATCCTTATACTTCTGATCTGGATATTGTAGGGGCAGGTTCACTTTACGGACAGTTGAACCGTTGTAAAACAGAAGATGGGCAGGATTTGCTGGCCGGCAGCTTGAGTAAACCTTTCGATGAAATGGAAATCATTTCAAGGCAAGATGCCATCCGGGAACTGGAAGGACACATTGGGCAGACCTTTCATTTCAGGGCAGAACTTCAAGGTCATGAATCCGGCAAACTGCGGATGATCAAGGCGAAATTAAACCAGTTGCCACTGCAACTGGTTTTTACAAAAAGTAAATTCCTTAATATATATGTGAAACTTTCACCCTTCCTCATGTTTGGTCTTCTTACCCTTGCTGCCATATATGGGGGATATTTATGGAAAGTGTTTGGTCTGATGGCCCTGATCAACGCTGCGCTTACTTTCTTTTACATGGGAAAGATCAATAAGGTGTATTATGGTTTTACCGGTAGTTCTAATCTGCTGAATTCATTTTCAGGTGCGATAAAATGGACCGAAGAGGTGATGTGGAAGAGTCATTATATCCGTTCGCTATTCGTTGCGGGACCGGGCGCTGGAGGCTTGCAGATTAGTCGGCAAGTAAAGCAGCTCGCCTCGATCATACAGGCCTTCGACGCGAGACTGAATTTTCTGCTCGCTGCTTTTTTGAATGTATTTCTGCTATGGGACCTGAAGTATTCGATCAGGTTAGGCAAGTGGCACGAGCAATCTTCTGAGGGTTTAATGGGCGGCTTATACCGCATCAGCCAGTTTGAGGAGCTTATCTCTTTCGCTACGATGAAACACAACCAGCCAGATTGGAATTTTCCAAAGATAAGTAACGACTTCCGATGTAGGGTAAAACAGATGGGACATCCGTTGATTCCAGAGCCAGTCCGGATCCCAAATGATTTCGAACTTTCTGGAACGCCAACAGTAGACATTGTGACTGGCTCAAATATGGCCGGTAAAAGTACCTTTTTGCGCACACTTGGCATCAACATGGTATTGGCTTATGCAGGTGGACCGGTCTGTGCTGCTGAAATGGAACTCTCTGTATTTAAAATCTATTCTTACATGCGAATTAAGGATTCGTTGAATGACCAAACTTCAACATTTAAAGCTGAACTAAACCGGCTGAAGATGATCCTGGATGCAATCGCTAAAATTCCGAATGCACTGGTGCTGATCGATGAAATGCTGAGGGGTACCAACAGTCGTGATAAATACCTGGGCTCAAAGGTATTCATAGAAAAATTGATCGAGCAGCGTACAAATGCACTTTTTGCAACCCACGACCTTCAGCTATCTGAGATGGAAGCAGATCATGCGAAAACTGTACGCAATTACCATTTTGATATCCAGTTGATAGATGGGGAAATGACTTTCGACTATAAACTGAAGAATGGGCCTTGCAAAACGTTTAATGCTGCCTTATTGCTCAAAGAGATTGGCTTAACGTTAACTTAATAGTGGAATCCCATATTGCTTGAATTAAAGCGATAAACATGATTAAAGCGTCGGATTTTGGTAGTGATTTCTCCTGGGGAGTAGCTGTTGCAGCTGCGCAGATAGAAGGTGCGGCAGATTTATACGGAAAAGGGCCATCTATATGGGATACTTTTTCGAAACGCTCCGGCAAAATTAAAAAAGGTCATCATCCTATGGTGACCTGCGATTTTTATCACCGTTACCGGGAAGATATCGCATTAGTCAAAACGCTTGGCTTTTCCGTATTCCGATTTTCCATTTCCTGGCCACGTGTTCTTCCTTTAGGGAAAGGGATGGTCAACCCCGAAGGGTTGAGGTTCTACCATGAGGTTATAGATACCTGTCTGCTGAACGGGTTAATACCCTATGTGACGCTTTACCACTGGGACCTGCCAGAGGAGCTGGAAGAAGAAGGCGGCTGGACAACCTATTCAGTAAATCATTCATTTAATGAATTTGTGACCCTTTGCGCCAGGGAGTACGGAGATAAAGTTAAAAACTGGATCGTGCTGAACGAGCCTTTCGGCTTTACCTCTCTGGGATATATGCTGGGCATTCATGCGCCAGGAAAAACAGGCCTCAGTAATTTTTTCTCCGCAGTGCACCATACTGCGATTGCGCAGGCGGACGGCGGAAGAATCTTGCGTGCGGAAGTCGGCAGAGCAAACATCGGAACCAGCTTTTCCTGCTCAGAAGTGATACCCTATACCCAAAGTGATGCCGACCTGACAGCGGCTAGGCGCGTGGACTGCCTGATGAACCGTTTGTTTATAGAACCGGCATTGGGCATGGGCTATCCCGGGGCAGACTGGGAGGTCATGGAAAAGTTTTCAATCCAACATTCAACATGGCGGCATACCGAGCGGCTGACCTTTGATTTTGATTTTATTGGCATACAGAATTATTTTCCATTAACCATAAAATATAATGCATTTATTCCGGTAGTACAGGCCTGGGAAGTAAAAGCACGGAATCGAAAGAAGCCACATACGGCGATGGGCTGGGAAGTCAATGCCGATAGTTTTTATAACATCATTAAGCAATTTGCATCCTATCCGAATGTCAGGCAGTTGATGATCACTGAGAATGGGGCAGCTTATCATGACAGGGTAGAAGGAGGCCGGATTCAGGACCATGAGCGGATCAATTATTTTGAACTGTACCTTTCGGCATTATTAAGGGCGAAAAATGAAGGCTTGAACATCAGTGGCTATATGGCCTGGACGCTAATGGATAATTTTGAATGGGCAGAAGGCTTTAATGCCCGTTTTGGATTGGTGCATACCGATTTTAAAACACAGCAGCGTAGCATAAAAGATTCGGGATATTGGTTTCAGAACTTCTTAAAGCACTAGAATTTTGTATATTTAAGAAAACCGAATGTAAAATGGATAAAATCGTAATATTTGAGACTTACTACAATCCCATAGAAGCCAGTATTGTGAAGGAAAGATTGATAGACAGTGGAATACAATGCTTTCTTTCAGACGAGAATACGATTACTGTTAACCCGCTTTATAACCAGGCATTGGGAGGTGTGAAACTTCATTTGTTCGAGCATGATGTGGAAGCAGCAAAGAGCATCTTGCAGGATGAAGATATTCAGATTCCTTTAGAAGCGGAAGTTGCTGAGTTTGCCGATCTAGCAGATGCTGTACCAGAGGAGATGAAAACTGATGAGGTATGTCCAAGGTGTGGTTCGCATCATGTAGGTTATGTGCAGGCCACCAAGAACCGATTTGGTATCTTCACCGTGATCATTTCGTTTTTACTGATGATCTATCCCTTTAGCGCGAAAAAGACCCATCATTGCTTTAACTGCGAACATGAATTTTAGTATATAAAAAACTCCCGTTTTCGAGGCGGGAGTTTTTTATCGTATTGATGTTCTTATTAATTAAGCATTTTTTGCTGCTGCTTCTCTGCGAATGATGTTTAGTGCACCACCAGCTTTAAACCATTCAATTTGCTGTGCGTTATAACTGTGATTTACACTGATTTCTTCACTAGAACCATCAGCATGGTGCAATACCAACGTCAATGGAACGTTCGGGGCAAAAGTAGTCAGCCCGTTGATGTCAATCACATCATCCTCAAAAATCTTATCGTAATCCTCTTTATTTGCAAAAGTAAGCCCCAGCATACCTTGTTTCTTAAGATTGGTCTCATGGATACGTGCAAATGATTTCACCAATACTGCACGAACGCCTAAGTGACGTGGCTCCATTGCTGCGTGTTCGCGAGATGATCCTTCACCATAATTTTCATCACCGACTCACGATTGAACCTAAGCCAGCAGCTTTGTAAGCGCGTTGGGTAGCAGGAACCGGGCCATATTCGCCTGTTAAATCATTTTTAACGATAGTCAGTTTTCTCATTGTAAGTAGTTGACAGCGCCGATCAGCATGTTGTTAGAGATATTGTCCAGGTGACCGCGGAATTTTAACCATGGGCCAGCCATAGAGATGTGATCAGTAGTACATTTTCCTTTAGCTTTGATCAATAATTTCAGGCCTTTTAAGTCAGTGCCTTCCCATGCTGCAAAAGGATCCAATAATTGCAATCGCTGTGAAGTAGGGGAAACAAGTACCTGAACGCCGGAGCCATCTGCTGCAGGTGCCTGGAAACCGGCATCTTCAACAGCATAGCCATTTAGTGGCAATTCATCACCTTTTGGCGGATCTAATTTAACCTGTTCACCTTTATTGTTTGTCAATGTATCTGTAAGCGGATTGAAACCCAGATCACCAGCGATGGCAATAGCAGCAACAATTTCCGGAGAAGTTACAAAGGCAAAAGTATTTGGATTGCCATCGGCACGTTTTGCAAAGTTCCTGTTAAAGGAATGTACGATGGTATTCTTTTCTTGTTTTTCAGCACCAACTCTGTCCCACATACCGATACATGGTCCGCAGGCATTGGTAAAGATAGTTGCATTCAAGTCTTCGAATGTACCCAGCAAGCCATCACGGTTTGCAGTATAGCGTACCTGTTCAGAACCTGGATTGATACCGAATTCTGCTTTTGTAGTCAGGCCTTTGTCGATAGCCTGCTGTGCAATAGAAGCTGCCCTAGAAAAATCTTCATAAGAAGAATTTGTACAAGAACCAATTAAGCCCCCATTCCACTTTTAATGGCCATCCATTTGCTTCAGCTGCTTCTTTCATTTGAGAAATAGGTGTAGCTAAATCAGGAGTAAAAGGACCATTTAAATAAGGCTCTAATTCAGAAAGGTTGATTTCGATCACCTGATCAAAGTATTTTTCAGGTTCTGCATACACTTCAGCATCACCAGTTAAGTGTTCTTTTATTGCATTTGCTGCATCAGCAACATCCGCATCTGTTGGTAGCGCGTAAATAGCGTTCCATACTTTCGTCATAACCAAAAGTAGAGGTAGTTGCGCCGATTTCTGCACCCATGTTGCAGATAGTACCTTTACCGGTGCAGCTTAAGTTGGTTGCGCCTTCGCCAAAATATTCTACAATTGCACCGGTACCACCTTTTACAGTAAGATACCTGCAACTTTAAGGATTACATCTTTAGCAGAAGTCCAGCCATTCAATTTGCCTGTTAGTTTAATGCCGATCAGCTTAGGGAATTTTAGCTCCCATGGCAGACCTGCCATTACATCACAGGCATCGGCACCACCCACACCAATGGCCACCATACCCAGACCACCAGCGTTAACTGTATGGGAGTCGGTACCGATCATCATTCCGCCAGGGAAAGCATAGTTTTCCAATACTACCTGGTGGATGATACCTGCGCCTGGTTTCCAGAAGCCAATGCCATATTTATTTGAAACTGAGGCAAGGAAGTCAAAAACTTCTTTACTTTCAGTATTTGCAGCAGGTAAATCTACAGCGGCACCGTTTTTTGCGGTAATCAGGTGATCACAGTGAACAGTTGAAGGAACAGCTACTTGAGGTCTGCCAGCCTGCATAAACTGCAATAAAGCCATTTGTGCAGTTGCATCTTGCATGGCCACACGGTCAGGAGCAAAATCTACATAATCAGTACCCCTGGTATAAGCGGTACCAGCATTTCCATCCCAAAGGTGGGTGTAAAGTATTTTTTCTGAAAGTGTTAAAGGTCTGCCTACTAATTTACGTGCTGCCTCTACGCGAGGGCCAAAGTTTGCATACACCTTTTTGATCATTTCTATATCAAAAGCCATTGATAATATGTGTTAAAAGGGTAACTATTCTTATTATTTGTTGCGAATTTACAAAAAAAAACAGGGGTGCAGGGTCATAAGCGCATCATTGTATTATTTATACTTGTTCTAAATAATTTGAAGAGGCATTTGGCCTGCCTGTTAAAGGATCAGAGCCCTTCGAAACGAAATCCTAGCTTACTAAAATGCATTAACATCAGGGGCAAGGTATATCGCATGCGTTCGTACGCTTTCAGGCTGTCATGGAAGACTATTATAGAGCCATTTTCTGTGTTCTTAATTACATTTTTTGCGCATTGCGCCGGTTCCAGATCTGTATCAAAATCTCCGCTCAGGACATCCCACATGATAATCTCCATCTCGGGATTGGTGTTCCGGATCGCATTGATCTGAGATTTACGGATGCGTCCATAAGGAGGACGGAACAATTTGCTTTCTGTGAGTTCCTGGCACTGCAGGAAATTTCTTAAATAATGTTCATCCGGTGTTTTCCAGCCTTTAAGATGGTTGAAGGTATGGTTGCCTATGCTATGGCCTGCTGCTTTGATTTCCAGGAAGATTTCCGGATGCTTACGGATGTTGTCGCCGATGCAGAAAAAAGTGGCTTTTGCATTGAAGCTTTTTAAAGTTTTTAGTGCAAAAGCTGTAACATCGGGTATAGGTCCATCGTCAAAGGTCAGATATATGACTTTATGGTCTCTGGACTTGTTCCAGGTGAGTGAGGGATAATACCATTTTAATAAGCGTGGTGATTTTACCAGGTACATTTTCAAAAGTAGTAAAGTTTATAGTAATATTGTGAAACCATTATGAGCTGCGGCTCTCAAAAAATTATGAAAAGCACTATCCCTAATAGTAAACTGTCCAGATTAGCCCTGGTTTCGTTTTCTTTATTTTTCCTCGGTTTCTCACAAAGTACTTCTGCTCAGGAAGTAGTTACCATACAACAGGCTATAGAGAATACGCTCAACAACAATCTGCAGATCAAGCAGGCCAAGCTGAGCGAAAACCTGTCCGATGAAAACTTGAAGCAGTCGAAGGCATTATTACTTCCGACATTGAACGGAAACGGGAGTTATAATATTAATTTTGGAAGGAGTCTGGATCCCTCGACACAGTCTTTCAGCAGTCAGCAGTTCTCTTCTTTTAACGGAGGGCTATCTACCAGTGTTGACATTTTTCAGGGCTTTCAGAAACTGAACCAGATCAAACAGAATAAACTATTGCTGGATGCCGACAAGACTTATACCGAAAAGATAAAGAATGACCTGATACTGCAAGTGATCACCTCTTACATGCAAATCTTGTACAATAAAGATTTCCTGGTTGCTGCCAGGCAGCAGCTTGCGGTAGCAAAACAGCAATTGACACAACAACAGGAGTTGCTGGATGTAGGTAATAAAACACTGGCCGATCTTGCGGAATCAAAATCCCTGGTCGCGACGGCTGAGCTGGATGTGACTACTGCTGAGAATGCACTGACGATTTCCTACCTCACCCTGGCCCAGCTGATGGATATTCCTTCTGCTACCCGCTATGAGGTAAAAGCTCCTGATGTATCAAGTTTTAACGGGACGGCAGGTGTGTACAGTCCCGAAGACGTTTATGGACAGGCTTTAGCTTTATTTCCAGATATTAAATTGGCTGCAATACGTACCGAAGCAGCCAGAAAGGCCGTTGATCTGGCCAAAGGAAGTTATTATCCAAGCCTGTCACTTGGCGCTGGTCTGAATACTAATTATTCTAGCGGCAGGAAAACCATACTTGGCATCGTTCCTAACGGTGAAAGGGAAATAGGTTATACGGCAAGCGGAGAAAAAGTAATGACAGCGATATTTAGTGAACTGAGCGAGACTTATCGCTTTAAAGACCAAATAAGGGATAACTTCGGTCAAAACATTGGCATTAGTCTGCAGATCCCGATCTTCAATGGATTCAGAACCAGGACAACTGTGAGGAGAGCAAAAATTACCCTCATGCAGAATCAGACAGAAGAGCAATTGGCTAAAAACAACCTGAATAAAGTAATTTATCAAGCTGTAGCAGATCTGAAGGCGGCACAGAGCACTTATGAGTCGACTTCGAAAACTTTTGCAGCACGTAAAGAAGCCTTTTCAGTGATAGAGCAACGCTACAATGTAGGTCTGGTGAATGCTTTGGACTATAGTACTTCGCAAACGAACAGAAACAAGGCAGAGATCGACATGATCAGGGCCAAATATGACCTGCTATTTAAAGCTAAAGTAATTGACTACTACCTGGGCAAACAGATTGCATTTTAACTAGAAACGACTCAAAACACCCATTAAAATAAATAATAAATGAAACTGAAAACAATATTGATCATTGTAGGTGTGCTGATCGCACTGTTGGTGGTCGCCAAGCTTACTGGTTTGATCGGAGGAGAAAAAGCCGAAAAGGTCACAACGGAAAATGCACAGGTAAGGGAAGTGATCGAAACGGTTACAGCAAGCGGAAAAATCCAACCTGAAACAGAAGTTAAACTAAGTTCAGAGGTGTCAGGTGAGGTGACTGAATTACTGGTCAAAGAAGGAGATGTGGTGAAGAAAGGGCAGCTGCTGATCAAAGTGCGCCCTGATGTGCTGAAGTCAGGATATGACCGTGCTGTAGCTTCCTATAGTTCGCAAAAGGCTGGTGTAGCATCATCTCAGCAAATGCTCAAGCAAAATGAGGGTAATTTTGTGAACGCCGAGGCGACCTATAAACGTAACGTAGAACTGTTTAATAGAAAAGTGATTTCAGCCTCAGAATTCGATGCGGCAAAAGCAGCATACCTGACTGCAAAAACCAACCTGGCACGTGCCAAAGAAGACGTGACCTCTGCAAAATTTCAGCTGGAACAAACCGGTGCAAATGTGCAGGAAGCCAGTGCAAACCTGGCTAAGGCAACCATCTTTGCCCCTGTAGATGGAGTGATCTCCAAATTGTCTGTAGAATTGGGCGACCGTATCCTTGGAACTGCCCAGATGGCGGGTACAGAGATCATGAGGATTTCAAACCTCTCGTCAATGGAAGTCAATGTAGATGTAAATGAGAATGACATCAACCGCGTAAATGTAGGGGATAATGCCAATATTGAGGTAGATGCTTTTGCAGATAAGAAATTTAAAGGCGTAGTAACTGAAATAGCCAGTTCATCAAAAGATGTAGGTACCACTACTAGTGTAGATCAGGTGACCAACTTCATTGTTAAGGTACGTATCCTGGCTGATTCCTACAGTGGTATTAAGGGCGGTGCAAAAGACTTGCCTTCTCCGTTCAGACCAGGGATGTCGGCAACAGTAGATATTGAAAGCGAATCGGTTAAAGGAATGGCGATCCCGATTCAATCTGTATTTACAGAAGACAAAAACAAGGATAAAGATAAAGACAAGTCAGCAAATACAGATGATAATGCAGACAAACAAAAATCGAAGTTGACCGACAAAACGGTGAAACAATATGTATATGTGTTTAGTAATGGGACAATAAAGCGCATAGAAGTTACAACAGGTATTCAGAATGATCAATACATCATTATAAAGACAGGACTAAAAGCTGGTCAGGAGGTAGTTACAGGCCCTTATTCTGCAATTCAGAACCGTCTGAAAGACGATATGAAGGTAGAGAAAACAACTAAAGATCAGCTCTTTGCTGCCCCTAAGTAAAATGTAGAGGAGATCAATCATTTTAAATAAGTAAATTGCCCCGGTTTAAAACATTAAGCCGGGGTTTTTTATTTAATACATTATGACACCTAAAGTTGCGATGATCGGTGGCGGTAGTTGGGCTACCGCGATCATAAAGATGCTTTCTGATAATTTTACCGCCAAAGATATCTTTTGGTGGATGCGCAGTTCAGAAGCTATTTCGCACATTAAAAAATACAGGCATAACCCAAACTACCTGAGTTCCGTGGAAATCAGGATACCTGAAGGCCATATTTCTAACGATATTTCTGAGATTGTTGCTGCTGCCGATTATATTCTGCTAAATGTACCCGCTGCATTTTTGAAAGAAACACTTGGGCCTATTACCGCAGAACAATTACAAGGCAAGAAGATCATCTCGGCAATTAAGGGCATTGTTCCGGATGAGAACCTGATTATTGCTGAGTTTTTGAATCAGAAATATGATATTCCATTTGAAGATATCGTGGTGATTAGCGGACCCTGTCATGCAGAAGAGGTGGCTCTTGAGAAATTATCTTACCTGACCATTGCTTCAATGGACCTTTCACTTGCTGAAGCCTTTGCCAGACTATTAAATACCCGTTATATTAAGACCAATGTATCAGATGATATATTCGGAACAGAATATGCAGCGGTATTGAAAAATATTTATGCCGTAGCCAGCGGAATTTGCCATGGTGTGGGTTATGGCGATAATTTTCAGGCAGTATTAATCTCCAATGCCATTCGTGAGATCAACCGTTTTGTAGAGGCAGTACACCCTATTTCAAGAGATATAAAAGAATCTGCTTACCTGGGCGACCTTTTAGTTACTGCTTACTCGCAGTTCAGTCGAAATCGTACTTTCGGTAATATGATCGGTAAAGGCTACACTGTAAAGTCAGCGCAGCTAGAAATGAACATGATCGCAGAAGGTTATTATGCTGTGAAGTGCATGCACCATATCAATAAAAAGTATAAAGTTGATATGCCGATCAGCCGGGCTGTCTATGCAATTCTATACGAAAAGCATTCCCCTCAGATTGAGATGCGCTTATTGACTGAGCAGTTGAATTGACCAAACAAAATCTTCTTACACTTGTTTAAGCTTTAAACATAAAGCTATGAAAACGAAATATTTAGCCGGCCTGCTGGTTCTTGCTTTAAGCGCCGCAGGAGTGAAAGAAAGTGCTGCACAGGAAAAGAAAAAAGAAACGGTAGGTCAGTCTATCGACAAGACAGGAAAAGCAATAGGTAAAACAGCTACTAAAGTAGGTAATAAGACTGCTGAAGTTGCTGTTAAAGGTAGTGCGAAAGTGGTCGATGAAACTTTTAAAGGAAAGATGGCTCCGGATGGTTCAAATGTATACATAGACGGAAAGAACCAAAAATACTATATCAATAAAAAAGGAGCCAAGGTTTACCTGAAAGCTTCGGAGATTAGGGAAAAGCCTGTAGTCAAGAAATAATTTTGGGACTTATTCAATTAAAAAGCCCTTTAGAATCTCTAAAGGGCTTTTTAATTGAATTTAGGCTATTAAGACCTACGTTTTCTGTCGCTGCTTCCTTCACGTCTACCAGCTCCGCCTCTATCTTCACGGCTTCTTCCAGAGAAATCTCTAAAACCACCGCCGCTGTTTCCACGATCTCCGCCTTCGCGTCTACCGCTTCCACCTCTTCTTCGTCTCCACCTTCACGTCTTCCCGGCATAACCGCCGCCGCCTCTTCTTTCACCACCCAAAACCACCACGGCTACGCGCCACCGCCATCACCTTCAGCGGTTTTCTCGATCCTCACACCACGGTTATTGAATTAACCCCTTTGAAGTTATTGAATAGTGACTCCACAGTTGCATTTTCTACTTCAAAGAATGAATATACACCTTTAAGGTCGATTTTACCAATGCTTTTACCACTGATTTTTCCGTTGTTACATACGAAAGACAATAAATCACCTCGTGTAAAGTCATCTACAGAACCCAGGTTGATGAATAAACGGGTATAACCTTCACTGCTTCTGATACCTCTTTCGCCACGTTCACCGCGTTCACCACGATCATCACCTGTAGAATTCAGATCAGGTGCATTTTTATAGTAATCTAAGAAGCGGTTAAACTCCAGAGAAGCAAAACGTTTGATTACTTCTTCTTTGTCAATTCAGCAAACTCATCCATAATGCGTGGAATGTACTGCTCAATTTGAGCTTCATTCACTTCTACATTGTGCACTTTATGAACAAGAGCAAACAATTGTTTTTCACAAACATCAAATCCAGTAGGAATTCTGCTTTAGTGAATTGTTTACCAATGATCCTTTCAATCTGACGGATTTTACCAATTTCTTTAGAGTTAATGATACAGATAGAAACACCAGTTTTACCGGCACGACCTGTACGGCCACTACGGTGGGTATAACTTTCAATTTCATCAGGTAAAGAATAGTTGATTACGTGTGTTACATTGTTTACATCGATACCACGTGCAGCAACATCAGTAGCAATTAACAATTGCATGTTGCGGTCACGGAAACGTTGCATTACTTTATCACGTTGTTGTTGAGAAAGATCTCCGTGTAAAGCATCTGCATTGTAACCATCTTTAATCAAGTGCTCGGCAACATCCTGCGTATCCAGTTTGGTTTTGCAGAATACTACCGCAAAGATCTCAGGGTTAAAATCTACAATACGTTTAAAGGCAGCATATTTATCACTTGCACGAACAATGTAGTATTCGTGTTCAATATTTACGTTACCTGTATTTTTTGTGCCCATGGTTAATTCAACAGGGTTGTCCATGTAATTTTTAGCTATCCTTCTAACCTCAGGAGGCATAGTAGCAGAGAATAACCATGTTTTTTTATCATCAGGAGTGGTTGATAAAATGTCGTTGATGTCTTCCTGGAAGCCCATGTTCAACATTTCGTCGGCTTCATCAAATACTACATATTTCACGTTAGTGAAATCAATAGCTTTACGGCCAATGATATCCAACATACGGCCCGGTGTGGCCACTACAATTTGTACACCGATTCTAATTTCGCGTAGCTGTTGCATAATGTTTGCGCCACCGTAAACGGCAACAACATGTAGCACCAGAGATGTTTTTTGAGAAATTCTTGATGTCGCTTGTAATCTGCAAGCAAAGCTCTCGTGTAGGGCATAAAATCAATGCCTGTGGCTTATTGCTTTTAAAGTCGATTAATTCTAACAGCGGCAAACCAAATGCGGCTGTTTTTCCTGTTCCTGTTTGGGCCAAACCAACAAAATCGTTATTGCCTTCTAACAGTACAGGAATACTTTGTTCCTGAATAGGTGTTGGATTTTCAAAACCTAAATCCTTTACGGCATTAACAACGTCATCACTTATCCCCAATTTACTAAATGGGTTTATCATGTAATATATATTTATTAAGCCGCAAAGGTACGGTTAATAATTGGTATTTCACAGAAGTGTAACTAAATAAAAATCAAGCGATTAATTATCTCAGTCTATCCGCTGACCTCAATAACCGCTCATCATTGCGGATTCCGCGGTATGCAAGTGCAGAAAAAATGATGCTGAGGAGCGGCATAAACGCTCCTATAGATGGTCTGACATTGGTTAAGCCGCCGGGAAGCGCTTGAATAGTAAAGAAAATCCAGCCGCATAAACCGAGAATCAGAACGATCGTAAGCATAATCAGTTTCTTTTGCAAATTCCGGTTTTTAAAATTGAAGATATTGATAAAGCTGAGCAGACCGACAACAATAGTTCCATAAAGTAAAAGATTTACGGCAGGTTTGGGCGCTTCCGGTGTATCAGAAAGTTGTGTTACGATTGGTAATACCAATAAAAGCAGTATAGTAAGACCAGCAAAAAGAAGCCATATCGATTGTATTCTCTGTATCATATCAATTCAATAATTTTAGCAAAGATATCAAAAGGCATAAACTAAGCAATCTGATATATGATTTAAAAAAGATAAATTTGCAGTATTGAACACACAGCGTTACTTCATAGAACTGGCCTATAATGGCACCGATTACCATGGCTGGCAAATCCAGCCCAATGCCATCACCGTTCAGGAATGTCTGGACAAGGCTTTGTCTGTATATTTTAGGCAACCGGTAGCTACACTGGGCTGCGGTCGCACAGATTCAGGTGTGCATGCCATACAGTTCTTTGCTCATTTCGACCTTCAGGCTTCGGCAAAACAGCCTGATCCCCTGCGTTCGGTAACAGGAATCAATTCCTTACTTCCTTATCAGATAGCTGTAAAGCGGGTTTTTGAGGTGCATAATGAAGCGCACGCCCGTTTTGATGCTATTGAAAGGGCTTATAATTACCACATTCACTTTCATAAAGACCCTTTCAAGCTAGACCGGTCCTGGTTGTTTAAAGGCGAACTGGACGTGGAAAGGATGAATGCAGCGGCAAGGATCTTATTGCTGCATACTGATTTTTCTTGCTTTAGCAAATCGAACACACAGACTTTTACCAATAATTGTAAGGTTTCTGAAGCTTTTTTTCAGCCTGTAGCGGATGGATTGATATTTACTGTAAGAGCCGACCGTTTCCTTAGAAATATGGTGCGTGCCATTGTAGGCACTCTGGTAAGGGTAGGTAAACACGAAATTGATCTGTTGCAGTTCGAAGCAGTGATTGCCAGTAAAGACCGCGGCAGTGCAGGGCAATCTGTTCCCGCCTGTGGTCTATACCTTGTGAATGTAATTTATCCTTTTGTAAAATAGATATGTCCAAAATAACAGGTGATGCAATTAATGTAGGCTTATTGAAAAGGATTTTTCAATATGTGAAACCCTATAGTAACATATTTGCATGGTCTATCGTGCTCACTATTTTGTTAGCATTGATTGCCCCAGTCAGGCCTTTTATGATTCAGTATACATTGGACAATTATATCATGAAGGGCGATTATCCGGGATTATTGTCGATGACCATCGCAATGCTGATTTTACTGGTGCTGCAGGCAGTCATACAGTTCAGTCATACCTACCTGACAAATACTCTTGGTCAGTCTGCCATTCGGGATCTGAGAATAAATGTATTTAATCACATCAGTAAACTCCGTCTCAAATATTTCGATAATACCCCTATCGGGCAGTTGATAACCAGAACGGTATCTGATCTGGAGACGATAGCTGAAATTTTCTCAGAAGGGCTAATCGTAATCATTGGTGATATCCTGATGGTAATTGTGATCATAGGTGTGATGATTTATAAAGACTGGGCCCTGACGATCGTGGTGCTGCTCCCAATGCCATTGCTTATCATTGCTACCTCTGTTTTTCAGAAGGCAATCAAGTCTGCCTTTCAGGAGATTCGTACACAGGTGTCTAATTTGAACACCTATTTGCAAGAGCACATTACGGGTGTATCCATCATTCAGTATTTCGCACGTGAAGAGCAGGAATACCAGAAATTTGTGAAGATCAACGCGCTTTATCGAGATGCAAATATCCGATCCAACTGGTACTATTCAATCTTTTTTCCGGTAGTAGAGATCATCTCTGCAATGTCATTGGGGCTGCTTGTCTGGTATGGAGCCAAAAGCATATTGGAAAAGCCACTAATTGTGACCCCAGGTACTATTGCAGAATTTATCCTGTATATTAGTATGCTGTTCAGGCCGATCAGAGAGCTGGCAGATAAGTTTAATACTCTGCAGATGGGTATGGTGGGTGCTGAGCGCGTATTTAAAGTGCTTGACACCGATGAGCATACCGAGAACAAGGGGAGATTCATTCCTGACAGAATGCCAGGAAGTATTTCTTTTCAAAATGTATGGTTTGCTTACAACGAGGGAAATTATGTATTGAAAGATATTTCTCTTGAGGTCGCAGCAGGTAAGACAATTGCGCTGGTAGGAGCTACAGGTGCCGGAAAGTCTTCTACAATCAATATCCTAAACAGATTCTATGAGATACAGAAAGGCAGTATTCAGATAGATGGTGTAAGTATCCAGGATTATGAACTCAATTATTTGCGCCGTAATATTGCCACTGTGCTGCAGGATGTATTTCTTTTTTCAGATACGATATTAAATAACGTGACACTGAACAATCCGGATATCACTATGGAAGAAGTTGTAGATGCCGCTAAAAAAGTAGGCGCGCATGAATTTATTGAACGTCTGCCCGGTGGATATCAATACAATGTTATGGAAAGAGGGGCTACCTTATCAGCGGGGCAGGCTCAGCTGATCTCCTTCATCCGTGCCCTGGTTTATAATCCATCCATACTGGTATTAGATGAAGCAACTTCATCTGTAGATACGGAAACAGAAATGCTCATTCAGCGCGCCATTGAAAACCTTATGAAGGGGAGGACCTCGATTGTCATTGCACACCGGCTGTCTACGATTCAGAAAGCAGACCAGATTCTGGTGCTGGATAAGGGAGAGATCAAGGAAAAGGGCACGCATCAACAACTGCTTAAACTTGATGGTTATTATAAGAAGTTGTATGACCTGCAGTTCAATTCTTCAGGTGTTAAGGTTGACTGATCAACTATTGCATGAAAGCGGTTATATTTTGCTCACCAGGCGATCATATAAAATGTATATTTGGTAAACCAAAAATACAAATCCATGAGACCTTTTGTGAATGCATTCCTGATTTTCTGCGCTATCTTTTCTGGCTGTGGCGGTTTAAAACAAAATGCCGGTAATGCCGATACAAAAGGCTGGAAACAGTTGTTCAATGGCAGGGACATCAACGACTGGTTTGTGAAGATTTACCACCATGAAGCGGGTGAAAATTTTGGAAATACATTTAGGGTTGAGGACAGCATTATCAAGATCAGGTACGATCAATACGGTGACTTCAACGACCAGTTTGGACACTTGTATTACAAAACACCATATTCTTATTATCACTTAAAATTCGAATATCGCTTTGTAGGTAAGCTGCAGAGAGGTGCGCCCGACTATACGTTATTGAATAGTGGCGTGATGTTCCATTCTCAGGATCCCAGAACAATGCCTAAGGAACAGGACTGGCCGATTTCCATAGAAATGCAATTGCTGGCGGGCTTAGGTGATGGCAGGCCAAGGCCAACAGGAAACATGTGCTCGCCAGGTACTAATGTTGTGTATCAAGGTAAGATAGCTGCTGATCATTGCATCAATTCCAGTTCAAAGACCTATGATGGAGAACAGTGGGTAAAAGGAGAACTAATTGTTTTGGGTGATTCTCTGATCAAGCACATCATCAATGGTGATACTGTATTACAATACTCGAAGCCTCAGATCGGGGGAGGGGTAGCCAATGGTTATGATCCAAAGTTAAAAATTGATGGAAAGCTATTGAGCGGTGGATTTATCGCCCTGCAAAGTGAGGGCCAGCCGGTTGATTTCAAGAATATCTGGATCAAAGACCTTTCTAAAACTAAGAAATAATTTAAAGGTCCTCGTCGGCCACCACTACCATATCTTTGTCGAGTTTCACAGTGTGGATCACCCTTGTCTTTTCACTGTAAACGACTAGTTTAGTTTCGTCCAGGTATTGTAAGAGCCTGTACGGCGCGGATTTCTGCACATACCTCCATTGCGTGTAGAACTTTTCTTCTGCCCGGATTTCCTGAGGAAGATAGGTGATCACTGCTTCAATATCTATGATACTATCAATAAAAAAACGGCTGTTGCTGCTCAAAACTTTTTGTGCCTGAGTACTTTTATTAAATTCCTGTAATACTATTTCCCGAAGTTCTTCAGCAGGCTTAGACGGATTTTTGTCGATGACGTCTACGATGAGATTATTGACCTCATTTTTTGTTTTCAGGTATTTTCCATTGCCTACATGGCTGATTCGGAAGTATATTTTAAGTGGTTTCATGCCGCATAAAAATAGGCAAATTTTTTAGAACCCCTGTTTTATATACTACAAATAATGCAGAAGCAAATAGCCCTACCAAGCCAGAAATGCCCACTGCATGGCGTGCACCGAAGGCATGCGCTGTACAGCCGATCAGAAGGCTGCCTATAGGGATCATACCTTGGTACGCCATTACATAATAGCTGATGGCCCTTCCCCTCATTTCAGGTGCCGCATGTGTCTGGATATACGTATTGATCGCAGAAGTCTGTGCCATCATGCCCAATCCACTAAGCGTCATAAAGAACAAGGCAAGGGGTAAGACGGCTGAATAAGCCAGGAAAATCAGGCTAAAGCCGAAGATCACGCTTGCGATGATCACAATCCTGGTCAATAACTTAGGAGTTTTGAGTTGGGCCAGATACATGGCGCTAAGTACAGATCCCAGTCCGGCTGCGCTTTCGAACCAGCTGAAAGTACCGGCTCCGCCACCAAAAAGATCTTTTGCAAAGATCGGCATCAGTGTATTGAAGGGGATTACGAATAGACTGCTGATCCCGATCATAATGAGCATACTACTCAGGTTCTTATCTCCGGAAATGTATTTGAAGCCCTCTTCCAGTTCCGTCCAGATGCTTTTTTGCGATTGTGGATTTATTGTGATGTTGAGTTTCATTAATAAAAGACAGACAAGTACCGGAATATAACTCAGAAAATTACCGATAAAACAAAAATCTTCCCCAAATGTGCTTAGTATCACACCCGCAATTGCGGGCCCGATGATCCTCGCCAGATTCGTCATGGTTGAATTCAGGGCAATGGCATTCGGCAGATCGGATTTTTCTTCAACCATATCCACCATTAAAGATTGCCTGCAGGTCACATCAAAAGCATTGATCACACCTTGAACCAAGCTCAGAAATATGATAGCCGGTATGTTATAGAATTCGAGGAATATAATGAGTGCAAGTGCACCTGCCTGTATCATAGAGATCACTTGCGTGATCATTAATATCTTGTATTTATTTTGCCTATCGATCAGGCTCCCTGCATAAGGAGATAATATCAGAGAAGGGATTAGGCTCACGAAAGCCACTGTACCTAGTAACATTGCAGAGCCTGTAAGCCGGTATATCAGCCAGCTTACAGCAGTCTTTTGCATCCAGGTACCTACAAGAGATATGGATTGTCCGTAAAAAAAGAGTTTAAAATTTCGGTATTTTAATGATCTGAACATTGTCATCTGAATTGATGTCACAAAAATCGATATAAAATGTTTATGGGTAAAATTGATTGTTTTAATGATATTGATTAGTTTTAACGATTGATTATATATGAAGATATGGAATTAAGACAGCTAGGATATTTTATCAAAGCAGCTGAGATGCTGCATTTTACACATGCAGCAGAAGCTTCATTTGTGACGCAGTCTACGCTGTCCCAGCAGATTAAGCAGTTGGAAGAAGAGTTAGGCATGCAGTTGTTTGATCGTATAGGTAAACAGATCCGGCTTACCGAAGCAGGGAAAGTATTTCTGGATCATGCCCAACAGGTTATGCGTGACGTCAAGAAATCCAAGCAAGCCATCGCGGAACTCAATGATATGGTGAGCGGAGAACTAAAAATAGGAGTGACCTATGCCTTTAGTTCAATGCTATTGCCGGCCTTGGCACCTTTCTCCAGTAAATATCCGGGAATTAGGATCATTGTACAATACGGCACCGCCGGAGAATTGGAGCAACAGTTAAAACTGGCCGATCTGGACGTGATTCTTGCTTTTCATGACCAGTCCGACAATTTAGGACTGGAGATGGAACCCTTATTTTCTTCCCGGATTATGATGGTCGTCTCGAAAAAGCATCCACTGGCCGGACTTAAAAAAATCTCCCTGACGGAATTGGGTAAGCTGGAACTGATCCTGCCCAGTAAAGGATTTAGTTCCAGGGATTTGCTTAATCAATTGTTTAATGAAAGAAATATTATTCCCCTCATTAAGATCGAAATGAATGATGTACACTCTTTATTATCTATGATAGATGAAGGCTATTGGGCTACAATCATTAATGAGAAGGCGATCCTCAGCTGGGGAAATCTGGTTGCCATTCCTATTGCCGGGAAGGAATATTATAAGCAGGCATTTGTCCTCTGGCAAAAAGGTGTTTATCGCAAACGTTCTGCAACCTTATTTACAGACGAACTAATCAGGATTTTGCAGGTGAGGAGCAGCGATAAAATTTCATAGTAATAATATTACTCAATTTTGTGTATTTTTTTTAAAAATGTTCAGGAATGCTAAGCAGTTTTCTCTAAGTTTGCACAAAAAAATAAAGATACATGAGTGTTTTAGTAAATAAAGATTCAAAAGTTATAGTTCAGGGTTTTACAGGAAACGAGGGTACTTATCATGCTTCCCAAATGATTGAGTATGGGACAAACGTTGTTGGTGGTGTTACCCCAGGAAAAGGTGGTCAGACTCACTTGGATAAACCAGTATTTAATACTGTTAAGGATGCGGTTGATCAGGCCGGCGCCAATGTATCTATTATTTTCGTTCCGCCAGCGTTTGCTGCAGATGCCATTATGGAAGCTGCAGAAGCTGGAATTAAAGTAATCGTTTGTATTACTGAAGGTATCCCTACAAAGGATATGATCCAGGTAAAAGAATATATTTCTGATAAGGACTGCCGTCTAATCGGTCCAAACTGTCCAGGTGTGATCACTGCTGACGAAGCGAAGATCGGTATCATGCCAGGATTTATCTTCAAAAAAGGTACAGTTGGTGTGGTTTCTAAATCAGGTACCCTGACTTACGAAGCAGTTGATCAGGTGGTGAAAGCGGGATTAGGTATTACTACAGCTATCGGTATTGGTGGTGACCCGATCATTGGTACAACTACTAAAGAAGCAGTGGAATTGCTGATGAATGATCCGGAGACTGAAGGTATCATCATGATTGGTGAGATCGGCGGCGGCATGGAAGCAGAAGCGGCTCGCTGGATTAAAGAAAATGGGACTAAACCTGTTGTGGGTTTCATCGCTGGACAAACTGCTCCTGCGGGACGCAGAATGGGTCATGCCGGTGCAATCGTCGGTGGTGCTGAAGATACTGCTGCTGCCAAGATGAAGATCATGGCAGAATGTGGAATCACAGTTGTCGAAAGCCCGGCGGAGATCGGTGCTGCAATGGCAGAATTGTTAAAGAAATAATAAAGATCTTCTTGTATAATGCAAAAGCTCTGGTGATCTAATCATCGGAGCTTTTTTTCTGTCAAAAAAAAGGCTGATGAAAATAATTCATCAGCCCTTTTTTCAGTTATCTATGCGTTAGAGCATTCCGCCACATACTGACAATACCTGTCCGGTGATGTAAGCACTCATATCAGAAGCAAGAAATAAGCAAGCATTCGCCACATCTTCTGTCTCCCCTGCTCTTTTCAAAGGAATACCTTCTTCCCATCCCTGAACTACTTTAGGATCTAATACGTCAGTCATTTCAGTGCGGATAAATCCAGGAGCAATGACATTTGTACGGATGTTGCGTGAGCCTAGTTCCTTCGCCAGCGATTTTGAAAAGCCAATAATTCCCGCTTTCGAGGCCGCATAGTTAGCCTGTCCGGCATTGCCCTGTACGCCAACAACAGAACTCATGTTGATGATAGAACCTTTACGGGCCTTCATCATTACCTTAGAGGCAGCCTTTGATACATTAAATACAGACTTAAGGTTTACATTGATCACTTCATCCCAATTCTCCTCACTCATACGCATCAGTAGTCCATCTTTGGTGATACCAGCATTGTTTACTACAATATCTAATGCGCCAAAATCAGCTACGATGTCGGTGATCAACTGTTCTGCCTCTGCAAATTTTGAAGCATCGGAACGGTATCCTTTTACCTGTGTACCAAAAGCTTTTAATTCTTCCTCCAGAGCCTGACCCTTTTCTACAGATGAAAGGTAGGTGAAGGCAACATTGGCGCCCTGTTCTGCAAATTTCTCGGCGATCTTACGGCCTATCCCTTTTGATGCACCGGTAATCAGTGCTGTTTTTCCTGCTAGTAATTTCATTTATTTCGTTAGTATGGTTATATATTGATATTGGTAGCCGGTTCCTGCTGGCTCAGGCAGTGGAAACTTCCCAGTCCCCATATGATATCGGTAGAATCTATGCCAAGTACTTTCCTGTCGGGAAAGACACCGCGGATGATCTCAAGTGCTTTCTCGTCATTTACATCCCTAAATGTGGGAACAATTACCGCTGCATTTGCAATATAGAAATTTGCATAAGAAGCGGGCAGACGGGTATCGTCATGAATTACTGGTGAAGGCATCGGCAATTCCACTATATTCAGTGCTCTTCCGTCTGGCAGACGTAAGGTTTTTAATATTTCCAGGTTTTCCCGCAACAACAGATAATTTTCATCCAATGGATTACTTTCCACTACAGTTAGCACAGTATCTTCATTCACAAAACGTGTGATGTCGTCAATATGTCCATCAGTATCATCGCCGACGATCCCATCCCCCAGCCAAAGTACTTGTTTGGCACCATAAAATTCGAGAAGGTATTGTTCGATCTGTACTTTGCTCAGTTCCGGATTTCTATTCTCGTTTAACAGACAGGCTGTTGTGGTTAATATTGTTCCTGCACCATTGAACTCAACAGAGCCACCTTCCATCACGATTTCCGGATGGTAAACAGGCAAGCCGAAATGTTGGGCAATCTTTGTAGGGATCACATCGTCAAGGTCATAAGGGGGGTATTTGCCTCCCCAAGCATTGTATCCCCAGTCTATGACGGCTTTTTTACTGCCGTCTTCACTGAGCACAAAAGCCGGGCCGTGGTCCCGGCACCAGGCGTCATTGCTTGGATTAAGGTAGAATTCAATCTGGCTCAACTCTGCACCCACTTTTTCCAACTCCGCAATAGCAAAGATTTTGGTTGCTTCGTCATTAATATTGATCCTTACTTTTTCTCCTTCTGCTACCGCCTTAATAAACTGACAATAGGGCTCATATATGGTTTCAATTTTGCCGGGCCATGAAGCCTCTTTATGTGGCCAGCTGAGCCAGGTAGCTTCGTGCTTTACCCATTCAGCCGGAAAACTATAGCCCAATTTAAGCGGACTGCTTTTAAATATAACTTCGTTAAATGATGACATCTCTAAATCTTAATCTTCGTCAATATACCTCTTCGTGATCTGTGCGTAGCTATCAATTCGCCTGTCGCGCAGGAAAGGCCAATGCGTCCTGTAACTATCAGATTTAGAAAGGTCAAGTTCTACCACCTTCAAGGTTTCTTCGTTATGAGGTGCCTGGTATAAAACTGTTCCAAATGGATTGGATACGAATGATCCTCCCCAGAACTCCACTCCAGCTTCTTCGCCGACACGGTTGATACTCACTACCGGAACACCGTTGGCAATAGAGTGGGAGCGTTGTATGGTCTGCCATGCATTATACTGTTCGATGTTCGTCTGTTCATTCTGTGTAGTTGCCCATCCAATAGCTGTAGGGTATACAAGGAAGTCTGCACCCATCAATGAAGTCAGTCGGGCAGCTTCAGGGTACCATTGGTCCCAGCAGATCAATACGCCGATTTTAGCATACTTGGTCTTGAATACTTTATAACCAAGATCACCCGGTGTGAAGTAGAATTTCTCATAAAAGCCAGGATCATCCGGAATATGCATTTTGCGGTACTTGCCGATGTAAGTACCATCAGCATCCAGCACAGCAGTAGTATTATGGTATAGTCCTTCCGCTCTTTTTTCAAAAAGAGAAGCCACAATCACTACGTTCAGTTCAGCAGCTACTTTAGACAATACGTCGGTTGAAGGGCCTGGAATGGCTTCCGCCAGCTTGAAGTTTTCATAGTCCTCTTCATCACAGAAATATAGTGAGGTGAAGAGTTCCTGGAGACATACTACCTGCGCTCCCTGAGCAGCGATCTCCCTGATCTTTACAATTGCTTTATCTAAATTTTCCTGTTTATTATTAGTGCAGCTCATCTGCACCAATCCAACCTGTACTTTTGCCATGCTTTTCTTAACAAATTATGTGCGGCAAAGTTAGCCAAAAAAAATAAATAAGGCTTGGATTTGGTCTATGTGGAAGTCAAAATATCCCGATATTCCTGTTGCAGTGAAAATAAACAAAATGAACAGAGACAGCCATCGTGCTGTTCACTAATGTACTGCATTTCATTCAAACTCAGTTGGACCGTGCTGCATTGGCATTTAGTGTAGGAATTAGCCTTACACTCGATGGGGGAGCCGCAGCGTTCGCAGGATATGATCTCATGTTTAGTCATACAATCACAAAGATACGAGCTTTTCACGGTATCGCCTTTGTAGATCTTGTTTATTACATTACTATTAAAAAAAACGGTCATGAGAAAATCCTTCCCTTTCTTTTGCCTGTGTTTCATGATCGCAGCGGCTTTGAGCTCCTGCAAGAAAAACAGCGCAAATACTCCCGATCCGACGACCGGGAGCGACATTCCAAATTCTTTTAGGTATGCAACCACTAAGGATCTTTCGGTATCCCTGCAATTGCTTACTAATGACAACAAGCCCATTAAAGGAGCAGTATTAAGCATTGCCGATCCCACCGGAGGGAGCGACAAACTTTTTTTAAAGGCTGTCAGTGATGCTGATGGTTATGTGAGGGGTAAAATCACCATACCTTCTTATCTTGATACATTGCTGATCAGTCCAAATTTTGTAGGATTAATCAATAATGCCAAGGCCTATGTGGGTGGTAAAACCTCTGTAAGTGCTATTCTGGGCGGTACGTTTACCGCTAGTGGAGATATTATTCCAAACCAAATCCCTCCATTTTCAGGCGATCCCGGCAGTATTTTGTCAGCTCCAAATAAGAAAAATGCGATATCTCCGCTTGGAGCGCTCGCGGTAACCTACGGCTATCCATCACCTTATACAGCTTCTTCAGATGCAGTAGTGAATAGCTCGACCTATCCTACTTCACTGGGCCGGCCAAAATATCTTGAGCCAACACCTGATATAATCGATGCTAGCCTGCTTAACTACGTGAATGCTTCACTTCCTGAAGGTAAACCGCTAACCACTACACACCCAGAATACCTGGCAACCAGTGTTACCTCTAATATCGTAGTGACACAAACAAGCGATGTTTGGATCACCTTCGTTTCCGAAGGAGCAAGTTTCCTGAATACGCTTGCCTTTTACAGTTATGATACAGATAGTCCGCCAAGTTCCGTTACCTTGGGCTCAAGCCTGGGTGGGATTGATAAGGTTACCATGGTATTTCCAAATGCTTCAGCATATCAGTCGGGAGGTGGACTTAATTCCGGTGATAAAGTAAAAATCGGACGTTTCGAAGCAGGCACCACAATTGCCTTTGTCTTATTACAAAATGCCTGGACAGGTAGCGGCGTCAGCACTACAGGCACAAAATTCTATTCAGAATCTAAATTCAATCCGGAATTGACCACTGCCAAAAAGAAACACTCGGTCTTATTGTATGACAATGTACACAATCTGTTCCTGCTCGGATTTGAAGATACGAGTAGAGACCAGGCTTCTGATAACGACTTCAACGATCTGGTAGTATATGCCACCTCAAATCCCGTTGCTGGTATCAGTACCTCTGGTGTGGCTGCGATCGATAAGGGTGGAGACAGTGACGGTGACGGAGTGCTGGACGCCCTGGATGATTTCCCGAATGATGCATCTAAGGCTTATATAACCTATTTCCCTTCGTCTACCAGTTATGCAACCCTGGCATTTGAAGATTTTTGGCCCACAAAAGGTGATTATGATATGAATGACCTTGTCGTCAATTACCGGTATACTTTGATTTCCAATGCTTCAAACGGAATTACTGAACTTACAGGGGAATACCTGCCTGTTGCCGCCGGTGCCGCCTATAAAAACGGCTTTGGAATTCAATTATCTGTAGCGGCTTCAAAAGTAGCTTCAGTAACCGGCCAGATCCTGCAGAGCAATTATGTCCAACTGGCTTCTAATGGAGTAGAGAGTGGGCAAAGTAAAGCAGTTATTATTCCATTCGACAACCATCAGAACCTGTTGAAGAATGCGGATAATAGTGATAATGTCAATACAGATCCTTCAAAACCTAAAGCCACACCAATAAAAGCTACTGTGTTAGTTAAGTTTACAAGTCCTGTTGCCGTCTCGGAATTGGGTAGCGCACCATTTAATCCATTTTTGATCAGTAATTTGAGGCGAGATTACGAGATTCATCTTCCTGATAATTTACCTACTGACAAAGCCAATAAGGCATACCTGGGTACAGCTGATGATGCAAGTAATCCGGGCTTGGGTAAATACTATATGAATAAGAACAATGAGCCCTGGGCGATCAGCTTCACAGATACCTTTACTTATCCGGTAGAGGGAAGGTCCATTTCTGATGCCTATCTGCATTTCCTGGACTGGGCTAAATCAGGTGGTACGTCTTATAAGGACTGGTATACCAATACAGCCGCTGGATATAGAATCAGTGGTAATATTTATACAAAGTAGCTCCTATACCTAAAAGCATAAAAAAATCGCTGAGCCTTTATAAGGCTCAGCGATTTTTTCTATGATAAAGCTTTTCGGGACTAGCCAGAGCAGCTAATACAACCTTCTTCCATGCTGCAAACCGGACCTTCCACAATCTCTTCTGCACTTTGTTCAATATGCTCAGGGATCACTGGTTCCATATTTTTACCACCCTGGTTCTCTACAGTAAATTTAACCGCTTGAGAAGCTGCTTGTGTACGCAGGTAATACATACCTGTTTTCAAGCCTTTTTTCCATGCATAAAAGTGCATTGAAGTTAGTTTTGAGGTGTTTGGCGCATTGATGAACAGGTTCAGTGATTGCGACTGGCAGATGTAAGCGCCCCTGTCGGCAGCCATATCAATGATGTTACGCATCTTAATTTCCCAAACGGTTTTGTACAGTTCTTTGATATCATCAGGGATTTCTGCAATATCCTGAATAGAACCGTTTGCTAGAATGATCTTGTCTTTCATCGCAGGTGTCCACAAGCCTAAAGCTACCAAATCTTTCAGCAAATGTTTGTTCACGACGACAAACTCACCACTTAATACCCGGCGGGTATAAATGTTTGAGGTATATGGCTCAAAACATTCGTTGTTACCCAAAATTTGCGAAGTAGAAGCAGTTGGCATTGGCGCAACCAATAAAGAGTTACGTACACCATGTTTCACTACATGCTCACGTAAAGTTTCCCAATCCCAACGGCCGCTGTCTGGTGTAACATTCCAAAGATCGAACTGGAACTTACCTTTTGATAATGGCGAACCTTTAAAGGTTTCGTAAGCGCCATCTTTCATAGCCAGGTCTTTCGAAGCAGTCATTGCAGCAAAGTAGATGGTTTCAAAGATCTCTTTGTTCAGATTCTTTGCATCTTCACTTTCGAAAGGTAAACGCAGCAGGATAAATGCATCTGCCAAACCTTGTACACCTAAACCAATCGGGCGGTGGCGCAGGTTAGAGTTCCTGGCTTCTTCAACCGGGTAGTAGTTATAATCGATGATCTTATTCAGGTTTAAAGTAGCCTGGTAAGTTACTTCATATAATTTCTCATGATCGAACTCACCGTTGATTACATATCGTGGCAATGCTAATGAAGCCAGGTTACAAACCGCAACTTCATCATTAGAAGTATACTCTATAATTTCGGTACACAGGTTAGAACTTTTGATCGTACCCAGGTTTTGCTGGTTAGATTTGCTGTTGGCAGCATCTTTATACAACAAATAAGGCGTACCGGTTTCGACCTGTGAATCCAGGATGGCAAACCAAAGTTCTTGTGCTTTAATCGTTTTACGGGCACGGCCTTCTTTTTCGTAACGTTCATATAAAGCTTCAAACTCTTCACCAAAGCAATCTGCTAAGTCCTGGTGCTTCGTGCGGGCAGAATAAGCTCCAGTCCCCATTATCTTCTACACGTTTCATAAACAAATCGGAAACCCAAAGGGCATAGAACAAATCGCGGGCACGCATTTCTTCTTTACCGTGGTTTTTACGCAGGTCAAGGAAATTCAAAAATATCCGCATGCCAAGGCTCCAGATAAATAGCGAAAGCACCTTTACGTTTACCACCACCCTGATCTACATAACGGGCAGTATCATTAAATACTCTCAGCATTGGGATGATACCGTTACTGGTACCATTGGTGCCGCTAATGTATGAACCTGTAGCACGAACATTGTGGATGCTTAGACCAATACCACCTGCGCTTTGCGAGATTTTAGCGGTTTGTTTTAAAGTATCATAAATACCTTCAATGCTGTCATCCTTCATGGTTAACAAAAAGCATGATGACATTTGAGGTTTTGGCGTACCGGCATTAAACAAGTGTTGGTGTAGCATGGGTAAACCAACGCTCGCTCATCAGGTTATAGGTTTTGATGGCGCTTTCAATATCTTCTTTATGGATACCTACCGATACACGCATAAACAAATGCTGCGGGCGCTCGGCAATCTTTACCGTCTACTTTTAACAGGTATGATTTTTCAAGGGTTTTAAAGCCGAAATAATCAAAACCAAAATCGCGGTCGTAAATAATGGTGCTGTCCAGTATGTCGGCATTTTCCTCGATCACTTCCCAAACATCATCAGCAATAAGAGATGCGGTTTTCCGGTTTTAGGATCAACATACTCATACAGCATTTCCATTGTTTCTGAGAACGACTTGATGGTGTTTTTATGCAGGTTAGATACCGCTATACGCGATGCCAGTAAAGCATAATCAGGGTGTTTGGTGGTTAACGATGCTGCAGTTTCTGCTGCAAGGTTATCCAGTTCTGAAGTAGTTACCCCATCATATAAACCTTCAATTACTTTTTTGGCAACATCTATCGGATCAACCAATTCAGGGTTAAAACCATAGCACAACTTTTCGATACGTGCGGTTATCTTATCAAATTTTACCGCTTCTTTTCTGCCGTCTCTTTTTATTACAAACATATTGTTTTCAGTTAGATAGTTAGAAGTCAGTATCAAGTATTTAGTATCAGGACAGACGCCTGATCCGGGTACTATTCTATACTTCAAGCTAACCGTTAGTAATTAATTATTTATGGCGGGGAGTAATCCCCAGTCAGATTCTAAAAATCCTCATCCAGTGAGAACGCTGAGCCTTGTCCTCTGTGGTTAGTACACCGCTTTTCTGGTAATCGCCAACTCTTTTTTCAAAGAAATTGGTTTTGCCCTGCAGAGAAATCATTTCCATAAAATCAAACGGATTTGTTGCATTGTATACTTTAGTATAGCCCAATTCCTGAACCATCTGTCGGCCACAAATTCAATATATTGGCTCATCAGTTTGGCATTCATACCAATCAATGCAACCGGCAAGCGCATCGGTAATAAATTCTTTTTCAATTTCTACCGCATCGGTAATGATGCCATGTACCTGCTTCTTCGGATAGTTTGGTTTCCAACATGCTGTACAGCAGGCAGGCAAACTCGCAGTGCATACCTTCATCTCTCGAGATCAGCTCATTACTGAAAGTTAATCCCGGCATCAATCCACGTTTTTTCAACCAGAAGATAGAGCAGAAACTTCCGCAGAAGAAGATACCTTCAACCGCTGCAAAAGCTACCAAACGTTCGGCAAAATTGCCGTTATCGATCCACCTTAATGCCCATTCTGCTTTTTTGCCCACACATGGTACGGTATCAATAGCATGAAACAAACGGTCTTTTTCCTCAGGATCTTTAATATAAGTATCAATCAGCAGCGCATAGGTTTCGGAATGGATGTTTTCCATCATGATCTGGAAACCATAGAAGCAACGTGCTTCCGGCAATTGCACCTCGCTCATGAAATTCACGGCCAGGTTTTCGTTCACAATGCCATCACTGGCAGCAAAAAAAGCAAGGATATGAGAGATAAAATGTCTTTCGCCATCATTTAAATTGTCCCAATGCTTCTGATCGTCAGAAAGATCAATTTCTTCGGCGGTCCAGAAACTGGCTTCACTTTTTTTATACATCTCCCAAATTGCGGGATATTTAATCGGCAGAAGAACAAAGCGGTCTTTGTTTTCCTTTAATAGTAACTCTTCTTCTTGCATAAGCCTCTTTTTTGTATTTATCAGGTAAACTCTAAAATCCTTTTCTTAAATCATATAAGACACCGAAACCATACTTAGTTTTGAAGATTAAAACACTTTAAATGCGCAGAAAACTTTAAGTAACTAAATATTAAACCTTTAAATGATAATCTTGAGTGATTTATTAAAGAATCTTATTGAAACAAAGATAAAGAGTGAGGACTTTTTTAATGCACAAAGTTGTTAACACGATGTTGGATAACTTGGTTAATCAGATCAGAATTTCGTCATAATCAACCAGCAAAAAAGCTAATTATTTCTTTTTAAGGGCTTAGGGAAAATTTTTTAATGTTAATAATTTTAAAAAACTGACTTTGAACCCAATAAAGTTAAGTCTTTACTCAGCTTCTGGGATATAGCTAATTTCTACCCTGGCTACTCCTTTTCCATAGATGCCAATCTCTCTTGCCGCACCTTCAGACAGGTCTATTTTGTACTTTTTGGAATGTGGCCCACGGTCATTGACTTCAACATCAACTGATTTCCCATTTTCGGGATTGGTTACTGTCACGATTGTGCCGAAAGGTAAGCTTAGGTGTGCAGCAGTCATTTTGCTCCTGCGATAGCGGGCGCCACTTGTGGTTTTACGACCTTCAAACCGACGTGCGTAATACGTCGCATATACAGACTTGGAAACTACCTCTGATGCATCATCGTCATCTTCTTCTGATGCCTTAATTGTTGTAACTATAGCGGATTTTTTAACATTGCTGGCAATGGTGCCTGCCCCTTGATCTCCTGTCGATTCCTGTGCAAAACCCATGAACGATAGTAGCATACCACATAACAATAAACAATACTTCATATATTTACTTTAGTTGGTGAATGCTGCAAACATAAGTAAACTAAACTCTTATCAGCAAAAATGCCCGACATTTATCATCGGGCATTGCTTTAATGTCATTAAGGAAAAAATTATTTCTTATCGGGCACAAAACTCATTGAAATTGAGTTAACACAGTTCCTTGTATTTTTTGCAGTGAAGCCTTCGCCTATAAAAACATGACCTAAATGCGCTTTGCAATTGTGACAAACGATCTCAGTACGTTGTCCGTCCGCATCTGGGATACGGTCTACTGCTCCCTTGATTTCATCGTCAAAACTTGGCCATCCGCAATGCGATTCGAACTTGGATTCTGAGCGGTACAAAGGGGCATTGCAACGTCTGCATATATAAGTTCCGCTTTCTTTATTATTCAGCAATTTGCCGGTACCAGGATATTCGGTTCCTTTGCGTACAATCACATCTTCTTCTTCCTTGGTTAACTTATTCCACTCCATATTTTTACTTGTTTTTTTTGGATCTTCTTTTTTCTGTTTCTGGGCACAGGCCACAAAACTTGTTATGATCAACAGTCCTGCTAATATCATTGTTTTACTGATCAATCTCTTCATAGCTTTATCGGATTATTTATTACAATATACGCAATATTCGGAGCTATAGTTTAATTGCCCGGTAATCTGAATGTCATTCATGGGACCAATTTATTTTTATTAAAAAGGTCATGTTTTACCTTCAGCGTAGCCCAGAATGACTTATGCTGCGGAAACTGGGCTGTAAACTTGTTCATATTCTCTGATGTCATCTTGAAGGGAAAGATATGTACAGGGATTTCCAGCTGTCCTTTATCCCGTGCTTCTATAGCCAATACATAGAGTTCCTTAATCTTATCGTCCGTAATCGGGATACAGCCCACCGTTGCACAGTTACCATGAATATAGATGTCACTGCCCGGCTTTTCCCGGTCGCAGCGAAGCAGGTCTGCGGCATTTGGGTAGTTGATGCCTAATGACAAATAGAAATTGCTTTTAGGGTTGAAGGCTGTGATTTGGTAAAAACCTTCAGGCGTTTGCAGATCGCCTTCCTTTAACTTGGGGCCTAGGACACCGGAATGCTGACAAAATGTGTAAATCTTAAACAGACTGTATTTTTTCTGTATAACTCCTTTCGCCCAGACCTCCAGCCGTCCTTCATGCTTATAAGCTACTAAATGAAGCTGGAAAGTCATGCCGATGCCTTCGGTTTTCAGTTCGTTCTTAAGTGTTGTCCATTTTTCTTTGTAAGCAGTTTTTACGCGGTCAAATGTAAATTGTTGCTCCTTGAAATCGGTTTGTGCAGTCGCCAGGATCGTCATACAATACAATATGGTAAATAGAAATACACCTTTCATTTCCAGCGTTAGTTTGTCAAACAAACTTAATCAAAATGCTTAGCAATTATTTTAAAATTTAGCATCTTTACCCAAATACGTATGAGCGACTCAGTTACACCCTACACCATAATTGCTTTAATTGGCTGCCTGCTCTTGGGTATTGGCCTTGCATGGCTGCTCTATGAGAAGAGCAAACACCTGGGGCAGCGCCTGCGATACGGTCTGACTATCGGCAGGGCCATTGTGATCAGTTTCATCGCCATGTTGTTGTTTTTCCCTCTGGTGAGAAATATTTCTTACAACCTTGAGAAGCCGATCATTGTGATAGGACAGGACAATTCTCTATCTGTCGGTAACATAGCGCCCCCGAATTTCAAGCCGCAGCGTTATGAAAGCGATTTGAAAACACTGGTTGAACGCCTGTCGTCCAAATATGAAGTAAAATCCTATCACTTCAGCGATAGTGTAAAGCCCGGGCTGAACTTCAAGAATAACGGTAAGTTGAGCAATGGCGCCCGTTTTATCAGTCAGATCAACGATGAATTGCTGAACCGTAACGTAGGTGCAATTATCCTGGCTTCTGATGGCATCTTTAACAGAGGAGGGAGTCCAATATATCAGCTGAATAAGTTAAAGGCTCCGGTCTATACCATTGCTTTGGGAGATACTGTTCCAAAGAAGGACCTTATAATCGCGAATGTGAATCATAACAGTCTGGTATACCTTGATAATGAATTTAATGTCGAGGTGCAGGTACAGGCTTTTGAGGGAAAGGGTACAGAAAGCGTACTTTCTGTAATGCAGGACGGTAAGATTGTCTACACCGAAAAAATCCGGATCAACTCTAATGCTTTTGCACAGACTTATCCCGTCAAACTTAAAGCTTCCAGGCTGGGTATGCAGAAGTACACGATACAGCTCAGTGCTATTCCGGATGAAATCTCTAAACGCAATAATATACAGCAGCTCTTTATTGATGTTATCGATGCCCGTCAGAAGGTCTTGATTGCGGCGGCGGGTCCACATCCCGATATCGCCGCTCTAAAGCAAGCCTTGCAGCTTAACCTGCATTACGATCCAAAGGTTGTACTTGGAGATGAGTTGAATGTGCTGAATCCCAATGATTACGGGCTCGTTGTGATGTACCAGTTACCAAACCTGCAGAATGATGCTGCCAGCTTCATAGGCAAGCTGAAAAAAAGTACTGTACCTCTGTGGTATATTTTAGGTGCACAGAGCAGTCTGGGAAATTTTAATCAACTACAGGCTGAAGTGAATTATTCGGGTAATGTCCAGACGCTACAGGAGGCCTTTCCTGAGCCTAACCCAAATTTTACTGCATTTAATCTAGCTTCCGCCGCGGCAGAAATAATGGCTGGCTTCGATCCCCTGCAATCACCGTTCGGTCGACTTGAAGTGAGGGGCGATGCTATGGTGGTACTTTACCAAAGGATCGGAAAAGTCAAGACGAGCAGTCCGCAACTGTTCTTTCTGACCAGCAATGGAAGAAAGACGGGCTACCTCATTGGGGAAGGATTATGGCGCTGGAAACTTTCCGAAGCCCAGGCTGGAGCACAAACGGGAATATTCAACTCGCTGATCGGGAACAGTGTGCAATACCTTACGGTAAAAGATGACAAGCGCAAGTTCCGGGTATATACAGCCAAAAATACCTTTGAGGAAAATGAGAATGTGTTAATTAATGCTGTTCTGTATAACGATAGTTATGTGTCAGTAAATACGGCTGATGTTAGTATTCAAATCCGGGATGCTGCTGGCAAGAGCTACAGCTACTTGTTCTCGAAAACTGATGCTGGTTACCAGTTGGATGCGGGGGCCCTACCGGCGGGCAATTACAATTATATAGCGAGTACCATGTTAGGTAGTAAAAAATATACTGCACAGGGAATATTTTACATCAATACCCTTTTGGCCGAATACCAACAGACTACAGCAAATCATCAATTGCTGCACAGTCTGTCTTTTAGTACCAACGGGAAATCTTACCTCCCGGCAGAACTGCTTAAGATTGTAGAGGATATAGAAAATAATGAAGATGTTAAAACGCTCAGTTATGAAGACCGTAAGTACGAATCGCTGATCAATTTCAAATGGTTATTTATACTAATCATGTTGCTGCTGACAGCAGAATGGTTCTTTAGAAAAAGAAACGGAGAAATCTAAGAAATATGCAGATCAGTACGTTGGAAGCGATTGAAGTACTGGGTACCATTGCCTTCGCAATATCAGGGTCTTTTGCCGCTCTGCAGAAGCGACTGGATCCTTTTGGCGTACTAATTATTGCTTTTGTGACCTCCATTGGTGGCGGTACTGTGCGCGATTTACTTCTGGGTGATACTCCGGTTTCCTGGATGCGTGATGTGAATTATTGCCTGCTCATCCTGTTGACCTCTGTTGCAACTATCTTCTTCAAGACGCATATCAAGAAATTTAAAGTAACATTATTTCTGTTTGATTCCCTGGGGCTGGGGCTCTTCACCATGCTGGGCATTCAAAAAGGGATTATGTTCGGACTCAGCCCGGGTATTTGTGTGGCCCTTGGTACTATTACAGGTTGCTTTGGGGGGATCATCCGCGATACATTGCTAAACACGATCCCTTTGATTTTTAAGAGAGAAATTTATGCAACAGCCTGTATTATGGGTGGCATTTTGTATTATACACTTTTATATTTTAACCTGAAAGATGACTTGGCCCAAATAACGGTGATGGCTTTTATTTTTGCTTTGAGAATTGTGGTGGTCAAGTATAAGTTGACGCTGCCCCGATTTGGGTTTTAGTCTTTTGGTGCTTCTTCGATGATTACAAAGACATCCTCATTGTCTTTTTTCATGAAATACTTTTCACGAGCAAATTTTTCTGCAGTATTTAGATTCGTGTTGAGTTCGTTTAAGTCCTTTTTTACGTTAGCAATCTCTTTCGTATAAAAATCTTTTTCCTCTTGGAGCTTATTTACTTCGGTACGGAATTCGTACTGGGCTATGACATCATTCTTATCGAAGAAAAGCATCCATACTACAAAAGCAGCGACGAATAGGAAGTATTTATTGCGGATAAGGTCGAGTAAACGTTTCATATTGTTTTAATATCTCGTATTAAGTGAATAATATCAATGGCGGTAAATGTAAAAAAAAACATCCGAAGATTTAAAATCTCCGGATGTTTTACAAATAAGTTTTTCAACTTATCCACATCCTGCATTTAATCAGGATTTAGACAGTTGCCAATTATTTCTTAATGCGTATTTGAAGTTTTTGCCGATGAAACGTGCAGCATCACCTAATTCTTCTTCAATACGTAATAACTGGTTGTATTTAGCAATCCTGTCTGAACGTGAAGCAGAACCGGTTTTAATCTGTCCGCAGTTTAAAGCAACTGCTAAATCAGCAATGGTAACATCTTCAGTTTCGCCAGAACGGTGACTCATTACAGAAGTATAACCATTGGTTTGAGCTAAAGTAACTGCATTGATGGTTTCAGTTAATGAACCGATCTGGTTTACTTTTACCAGGATAGAGTTTGCAGTATCTGGTATCGATACCAGTTTGTAAACGTTTTACGTTAGTTACAAACAAATCATCACCTACCAATTGTACTTTGTCGCCAATTTTGTCGGTTAGGATTTTCCAGCCATCCCAGTCGTCTTCGCCCATACCATCTTCAATAGAGATGATTGGATATTTTTCAGTCAATGAAGCTAGATATTCGGCTTGTTCTGCGCTGGTGCGGATAGCACCTTTTTCACCTTCAAATTTAGTATAATCGTATTTGCCGTCTTTGTAAAATTCAGAAGCAGCACAATCAAAAGCCAGGCAGATTTGCTCACCCGGTTTGTAACCAGCTTTTTCAATCGCTTGTAAAATAGTTTCAACTCCATCTTCAGTACCATCAAAAGTTGGTGCAAAACCACCTTCGTCACCTACAGCGGTAGAAAGCCTCTGTCGTGCAGAATTTTTTTCAGGTTATGGAAAACTTCAGTTCCCCAGCGTAAAGCTTCAGAGAAAGAAGGAGCGCCAACCGGCATGATCATAAACTCCTGGAATGCGATAGGCGCATCAGAGTGAGAACCACCGTTAACGATGTTCATCATCGGGATAGGTAAGGTGTTTGCATTTACACCACCAATGTAGCGGTATAAAGGCTGACGGCTTTCCTGAGCGGCAGCTTTAGCAACAGCTAAAGAAACACCTAAAATAGCATTAGCACCTAGTTTACCTTTATTTTCGGTTCCATCAAGTTCGATCATTAAGTTGTCAATTGCATTTTGCTCAAATACATCAATACCTTTTAATTCATCAGCAATTTTATCATTTACATTGGCTACGGCTTTTAAAACGCCTTTGCCCAAGTAAATTGTTTTATCACTATCACGTAATTCAACAGCCTCATGCACACCGGTAGATGCACCAGAAGGTACAGCAGCACGGCCAAGAACGCCATTTTCTGTTAATACATCTACTTCAATAGTAGGGTTACCGCGCGAATCGAGAATCTGGCTGGCATGAACATCAATTATTAAACTCATTTTTATTGGTTTTTATTAGTAAATAAGCCTTAGTGTACAAATTACAATTACTAAGGCAATATCCAAAGTTATAATAAATTTTAATTAACCAACTATTCCCATTTAAAAACTTTAACAGCAACTGCATACACACCAATTCCCCAGATCACAATGATCAGGATCTGCTGCTTTACATCCCATAACCCAGCCCCTTCGAATGCCACTTTTCGCATCGCATCATTTAAATAAGTAAGGGGTAGCGCGCGACTGATAGGCTGTAACCATGTTGGGAATGCATTAATGGAAAAGAAGGTACCCGAAAGCAGAAACTGGGGCAAGGTAATGATGTTGGAAATAGGAGGGATGGTACTTTCACTTTTAGCAATACCGGAGACGATAAATCCGAATCCCATAAACACAATAAGTCCCAATACAGACAGCAGCAGCATGGTTAACACCGTAACCACACCATGGATCAATGTGAAATGAAAAAAGAAATGTCCTACAAGGATGATAAATAAAGCGCCTAAAAGAGCGAACCCGATCCTGGCAATACCTTCTCCGAATACGATGCTCGATCGGCGTACCGGTGTAGCAAAGAAACGTTTGATCACCAAGTTCTGGCGCAGGCTAAAGAAAACAAAGGCAGTCCCAAATACGCCCGTACTCAGGAGTGAAAAACCCAGTTGGCCCGGCAATATAAAATCAATGGTGCGGTATTCACGGCCTTTTATAGTGCTTTCCTGTAGTTTAGCAATTGCCGGTGCAGTATCGGTGCTGTTCAATTGATACAGTAAATTATTTAGTACCGATTTAAAGATGTTTCCTTTGTCCATAGACGCAGAAGTATATTGTACATCTGCAAAATAAGCGGGACGTCCGACAGGGTTTTTCTGCACATTGAGTAAGGCATCAATGTGTCCTTTCTCTAGTTCTTTCTTAATTTCTTCCTGCTCTTTATTCAGCAACAGGTGTACGACCGCATTGTGCTGCAATGCTTTGATTACCGGGTTCTGCATGTCGGAACCCGATGCGACGGCTACTTCTACTTTTATTCCACCACCACCTAAAAACCCAAATACCAGGATAAATATAAGCGGGAAGGCAAGGGTAAAGACAACTGCCGAAGGGCTGCGCATGATAGAACGAAAGCTTGCTTTGGCCAGTGCCAGTGTTGCTTTGGTATGGTTATATGGGGCTGTATTCATGATTTTACTTTTGGGTTATCCTTCACGCCATTCTTTGCCGGTGAGGTTAATAAATACATCTTCCAGGTTGGCCTTTTTTACTTCTTTTTTACGTTCAAATCCACTGCTTACGAGTTTGTCGATCAGGTTATCTGGACTATCCAGGGCAATGATCTGTCCACGTTCCACAAATGCGACACGGTCACAAAGTTGTTCCGCTTCGTCCATATAATGTGTTGTGATTACAACAGTAGTACCATTATTACGGATATCGATGATCAGGTCCCAAAGATTGCGACGAGCTTGGGGATCCAATCCGGTCGTCGGTTCATCCAGGAAAATAATCTTTGGAGAATTAATGAGCGTAGTGGCAATAGAGAAGCGTTGCTTTTGTCCACCCGAAAGCGCTTTGTATTTGGCTTTGGCCTTATCCTGCAGGTTTACCTTTTCCAGCATGTCCATCGGCTTGATGTCAACCCCATAGAGTCCTGAAAAAAGCTCCATCAGTTCTACGAGGTTGAGGTTAGGGTAATAACCTGCGGCCTGCAACTGTACGCCGATGATCCTTTTAATTTTGCTGGCTTCAGTATCGACGGAGTAACCATCTACCAGGATTTCGCCTGAAGTTTTTTCACGAAGTGTTTCAATGATTTCAAGGGTAGTGGTCTTTCCTGCACCATTTGGCCCAAGTAGACCGAAGATCTCGTTCTCATAGACTTCAAAGCTAATACCCTGAACGGCTTTGAAATCATCGTAATTTTTTACCAGATCTTTTACGCTGATGATGGCATTATTTTTATCCATGCTATAAATGTAAGAAGGTTTAGCCGAACAGAAAATGCTATTGGACTAAACCTTCTAAAATGTCGGTAATATGATAGTGTTGAGCGGCTAACTTACCAGGCCAGTTCGCCTTTGATCATCGTGATGAAGTCATCAAACAGGTATCGCGAATCATGTGGGCCAGGTGAAGATTCAGGGTGATATTGTACCGAGAATGCTTTTTTACCCTTTACACGGATACCTTCGATAGACTGGTCATTTAGGTTAATGTGTGTAATCTCTACTTTGTCAGAGTTTCTTACCTCGTCAGGAATCACCCCAAAACCATGGTTTTGAGAAGTCACCTCACAGTGGTCTTTAATGATGTTTTTTACCGGGTGGTTTAAGCCCCTATGTCCGTTAAACATTTTCATCGTACCGATACCATTGGCTTCTGCCAAAAGTTGATGGCCCAAGCAAATACCGAACAATGGTTTATCTGCTGCAAGTATTGTTTTACAGTTTCAATTGCATACGGCATAGCTGATGGGTCGCCGGGGCCGTTGGAGATGAAATAGCCATCAGCACCCCATTTATCCATTTCTTCAAAAGTAGTTTTGGCCGGGAATACCTGTACATAAATATCTCTGTCGTCGAAATTGCGAAGAATATTTTTCTTGATGCCAAGATCCAGGGCGGCAATTTTATAAGTTGCGTCAGGAGAACCGTAGAAATAAGGTTCCTTGGTAGATACTTGAGAAGAAAGCTCCAGTCCATCCATCGAAGGAACTTCTGCCAATTTGCTTCTTCAATTCTTCCAGATCAGTAATTTCTGAAGAAATAATGGCGTTCATCGCACCTTTATCTCTGATATGACGTACCAAAGCACGGGTATCAATGTCAGATATACCTACAATGTTTTCATTCTGGAAATAATCCTGGATAGATTCAGAAGCTTCTTTACGGCTAAAGCCGATATTGTAGTTTTTACAAACAAGACCGGCAATTTTGATGCTGTCAGATTCGATTTCTTCCTTGTGAATTCCATAATTTCCAATATGGGCATTGGTGGTTACCATAATCTGTCCGAAATAAGAAGGATCCGTAAAGATCTCCTGATAGCCAGTCATTCCTGTATTGAAACAGATTTCTCCGGTGGTAGTACCTATTTTTCCGGCAGCTTTACCATAAAATACGGTGCCATCAGCCAGTAACAAGATTGCAGGTAACTTGATGTAATTAGTCATGTAAGTGAATATGAGAAATTATTGTTGTGAAAAACGGAAAAAATGAGGCTTTAGATACAGCTGTGATGCTGTTTTCGCAATTAACAAATGTGCTGTTAAGTAACTCCTTCATTTCGGAGTACAAAGGTACGTCTTTGCAGCTATGCTATCAAGAGATTTTTTGAAATAAGCTATAATGTCACAAAAACAATAAAACTCGTTTAATTTGGAATGTAAAAAGTAATTTTGCCCCAACTAAACGAGATTAACCATGTCTGTACACAAAGAAGTAAAACGCATCACAACACATATACTTCAGGAAATGAAGCAACGCGGAGAAAAAATAGCGATGCTGACTGCCTATGATTATTCTATGGCAACCATTCTTGATGATGCGGGTCTGGATGTCTTATTAGTAGGCGATTCTGCTTCTAACGTAATGGCCGGACATGAGACTACTTTGCCGATTACCCTGGACCAGATGATCTACCATGCACAAAGTGTGGTACGTGGTGCTAAACGTGCTTTCGTTGTGGTTGATCTTCCCTTTGGTAGTTATCAGGGGAATTCTAAAGAAGCCCTGAATTCTGCTATTCGCATCATGAAAGAATCAGGTGCCCATGGCGTAAAGCTGGAAGGCGGTACAGAGATTTCAGAGTCGGTATCCCGAATCATCACTGCGGGTATACCTGTGATGGGACACCTCGGACTTACACCACAGTCCATTTATAAATTTGGAACCTATACGGTTAGGGCCAAAGACGAAGCAGAAGCAGACAAATTAAAGACTGATGCGCTTGCATTGCAGGAAGCCGGATGCTTTGGAATTGTACTGGAAAAAATCCCGGCAAAACTGGCAAAACAGGTGTCAGATAGCCTTCATATTCCAACCATCGGTATTGGCGCTGGTCCGGATTGTGACGGACAAGTATTGGTGGTGAACGACATGATCGGTCTGACCAAAGGTTTCAAGCCAAGGTTCCTGCGACAGTATCTCAATCTTTATGAGGGGATCCTCGGTGCAGCACAATCTTATATCAAAGACGTGAAGTCAAAGGACTTCCCTAATGAAAAGGAACAGTATTAATGCCGGTAACAGATAAAGATATACTTTATGAAGACAATCATCTGATCGCGGTCAAGAAACGTGCAGGTGATATCGTGCAGATTGATGAAACCGGGGATGAACCCCTGGACGAGCAGGTAAAGAAATACCTGGCGGCAAAATACAATAAACCCAACAGTGCATTTCTTGGAGTGGTACATCGGTTAGACAGGCCAGTAAGTGGTGTGATCCTTTTTGCGAAGACCAGTAAGGCACTCGAGCGAATGAATGCAGTGTTCAAAAATAGGGAGGTTAAGAAAACCTATTGGGCAGTAGTGCGCAAAAAGCCTGCAAAACCATCGGGAACCCTGATTCACTGGCTAATCAAAAACCCGCAAAAAAATGTAGTGACTCCCTACAATACCGAAGTGCCTGGTAGTCAGCGCTGCGAACTAAGCTATAAACTTATTGGCGAGCTGAACGGCTATTACCTTATCGAAGTGGATCCATTGACCGGTCGCTCGCACCAAATCCGCGTACAACTATCTACCATGGGTTGCTCTATTGTTGGCGATAATAAATATGGTTATCCCAGAGGCAGCCGCAAGGGCAGCATCTGTTTACATGCCAGAAGGCTACAGTTTATCCACCCCGTCAAGAAAGAACCGGTAAATATATTTGCCAAACTCCCGGTAGATGGCTTTTGGGAGAAATTCGAAAACTTCTAGTTACAAGGAATTTTGGAGAGGACAATGGCGTCGAACTTTAATTTCGACCTGTCTTCAAAAGTTATCTTACCACCTTTTTCTGTGGTATTGCCATAGCCCTCATACAATTTTCCGTCCTTTTTAAGGAATACCACATCCCTTACCGAGCGGATGCCCTCAGCGTCGAATAAGTATTCTGCGATGATGGTATCACCCTTCATCTCACCAGCAAAGGTACCCTTATTATGGTCTTTTTCAAACCAGTTGTAGGCCAGGTCGCCCGTTACCTCCTCACCAGCCACTTTCAATTTCAGGGAAACCGTATCCTTTTTTATCACATACTGATAGCATTCAGTACTTTGTTCAGCAGGAGGGTTTGTGGCCGTAAAAGTAGTGTCCGCAGCAATTATTTCTGTGCTATCGCCAGAAGTACTGTCGGTTTTTTCACTGCTGCAAGCCGCTAGTCCAGCTGCCATAGCAAACAATAAGCTTACTCTTTTCATAATGGAATATATTAGTTGATGCCTTTGTCATGCAATAGTCCTGCCAAACGAAAACGCTTTTTTTTGGAATTACCAGAAAAGCCATTACCTTTGTACTGTAATAAATATAATTACAGAATGAACAACTCAAGATTTGCCATATCCCTGCACATTCTAGTTTTGCTGGAAACGGCGAAAGAAGAGCTGGTATCCTCAGATTACCTGGCGGGGAGCATCAACATCAACCCGGTGCTGGTGCGTAAGGAGCTGATCAATTTGAGGAAGCACGGCTTTGTAGGCAGCAAGGAAGGGAAGAATGGCGGAAGCTACCTCGCAAAATCAGCATTAAACATTACGCTTGCAGAAATTTACCTAGCGGTAAGGCAAGACACTTTATTGGGCGTGGCCAAGAATACACCAAACCCCAATTGTCAGGTCGGAAAACAGATCAACACCCATTTAAACGAACTGTATGATGCTACGGAGCAAGTGCTGGTCAAGGAATTGTCGACCAGAACCCTGGCCGACTTTAGCAAGCAGTTTGACTAATTTTTTACCCAAAACTGTAACAAATTAAATTACAATATAAACCATAAGAAATGAAAGCAACACTAATAGGAGCAAGCGGATTCGTAGGAACCGCCATCTTAAAAGAATTATTGAGCCGTGGTCATGAAGTTATTGCAGTGGTGCGGGATGCCGCTAAAGTAAGCATGACCAATGAGCTGTTGACAGTAAAAGCCGTGGACGTATTAGATACCGTAGCATTGGCAGCAGCAGTAAGTGGGAGCGACGCCGTGATCAGTGCATATAATGCAGGCTGGACGAATCCAAATCTGTATGAGGATTTTCTTGCCGGATCAAGAGCCATCCAAAAAGGAATAAAGAAATCAGGTGTTCAGCGTCTGATTGTGATTGGAGGAGCAGGAAGTTTGTTTATCGATGGTAAACAATTGGTAGACGGGCCAGATTTCCCGGCAGACATCAAACCAGGGGCATCTGCAGCGAGAGATTACTTAAATGAACTTAAAGAAGAAACCGAATTGAACTGGACATTCTTTAGTCCGGCTATAGAAATGCATCCGGGTATTACGATCGGCCGTACTGGACAATACCGTTTAGGTACAGATAGCCCGGTATTCAACGCAGAAGGCAGATGTATCCTTTCAGTAGAAGATTTAGCAATCGTAATTGCAGATGAACTGGAAAGCAATAAGCACCCTAAGCAAAGATTCACAGCAGCCTATTAAAAGCCTCTATTTCGGGAGATTTGGCACATTTGAAATCAGGATACCTTGAAAGCAAAATGGCCGGTGTTTCAACCGGCCATTTCTGCTATATAAAGAATGATAAATAAGCGTTGTTATTTGAACCTGTAGGTTAAAGACAGCCTTGCGTTTCTAGGTACTTCGTAGATATAAGTGTAGTAAGAAACAGAAGTAGCAGTCGCTCTTGTGCCCAAATCACTGTATGATCCCTGAGTCAGCAACCTACGGTCAAGCAAGTTATTTACGACCAATGAAATACCGATTTTTCCTTTTTCGTAAGAAGCACCAGCATCAAAGCGGTAGTAAGCAGGCAACTCCAGAGGTATTGATGTAGAACCAGCGTTCCTTTCCAATTGTAGCTGATAACCTCCGGTTAGTCCGAATCCATTAAAGAATGAACCGTTCTTTTTAAACCTGTAAGACAACCAGCCATTGGTGATGTGCTTAGCAGTATTAGGTATTGCTCTGCCGAGAAGCGATGGGTTGTTGTCTTCAGTAATCTTTGTATCTGTAAGCGCATAGTTGAGCACTACATTTAATCCTTTCACAATCTCACCTGTGATGTCTAGTTCGATACCTTTTGAACCAGTCTCGCCCAATTGGATTTGTGCATTCGGGTTTAATTTTAAGTGTTCAGGATCCAAATCTGCAGTAAGCACATTCTTTCTTGTAATTTTATAGGCTGCGAAAGTGGTATTCCATTTGCCTTCAAACCAGTCTTTTTTCAGACCAATTTCCACATTATTTCCTCTGATTGGTTTAAAAGAGTCACCTAAGTAATCCTGGCCTGCAACAGGAGTGAAACTTTGGTCATATAAGCTGTAGACAGAAAAGTTTGACATAATCGAATAACTCAATCCTACACGCGGACTAAATGCATTATCAGATATCTGAGTTTTATTTGTTTTTCCTACGGTTACAGCATGTGTAAAACGTCCCGCTACAGTTAGACGAAGTTTTTCTTCCAACATTCTAATCTCATCCTGTAAGTAAATACCAGTATAAGTCAGGTTCGTTAAATAAGTCGTAGAGCCTGAGCGAACCTGGATGCTTCGAGAACGGTCAAATACTGGGATGTTTGCAACAGGAAAGCCATATCTAGGGTTATATATATTGAAGATACCATTGTCACTTACACCATTAGTAATAACGGGAGTCAACCTGATGTCTGGATTTCCAGGATTTACAGCATTCCCAAAATCACCCCATGTTTTTAAGTTACCCATGTCGACACCACCTAGGATTCTTTGGACTACATTGCCAATTTTTAAATTTCCTGTGATGCTCAACTGTGCATTTTTGTTGATTGCTAACTCCTCGCTAATGTTCAGATATCTGAGCATGTCGCCATTAGGAGCGATTGTAGAAGGCCATGGAGTTCCGCCAGCAAGTCCATATTTCACATACGCCAACTGTCCGTTGATTTTCCAGTCATTGTTCAATCTATGATTTAAATAAAATGTAACGTTATGATCATACAATTTATTAGGATCAAGCGAAGGGTCACCGATGAAAAGACTTGGATCAGTATCTCCGAATCCTTTAGGAGAGAAGCCGTAGGTGCTTAAGCCCTGTGCTTCTACGTGTTGCGTAGTGTATTCGGCAGTAATCAAAGTGTTTGAATCTACCTGATAACTGATTACTGGAGCGATTACGTATTTATCAGTATAATTGTATTTGTTGTAACTTCCTTTACTTTGAGCAGCAAAGTTCAGTCGGAATAACAATTTACCATCTTTTGATAATTTACCATCAAGGTCAACTGCTGCACGAGCAAGATTAAAGCCACCACCGCTCAAGCTTACCGAACTGCGGTTTTCGCCTGTAGGCTTTTTGGTAGCGATATTGTAGATACCACCGGGTTCGCCATTGGCCATCATAAAGCCGGCAGGGCCTTTTACAAATTCAATGCGGTCAATCGTAGCAGCATCATCCGCTAAAGGACCCCAAGGCATTTTCAAGTTCATCCCGTTTCTAAATGCAGGAATATTAGTTCCACGCATAAAGATGTTGGCATATTGCGCGTCCCAGTGTCCGGTACGTGTAGCGCCGCTCACATTACGAGTTACACCATCAACGATGTCGAATACCTGCTGATCTGCCAACACTGCACTAGTTACGATACGGATGTTTTGAGGAACTTCAATAAGTGGGGACTGTAAACGTAAAGAAGGAGATACCTTATCTACTTTGAATTTCTTTCTGTTTGCTGAAATCTGAACATTGTCCAATTGAGATTGATTCTCATTCAGAGAAAAATCTGCAACTACGGTGCCTTTACCGGTAGTTGTGATTTGTTTTTCTTTTGGATAAAGACCTACAGCCGATACCACAATTGTGTAGCTACCAGCAGGAACCTTACGGATCAGGTATTCTCCCTCTTCATCAGAAACTGCACCCAGACTGGTACCTTTTAACTGAACAGAGACGAAACTAGCTACACTACCATCTGAAGTTGTGATCCTACCTTTTACATTCCCATTTTGTTGGGCATATAAATTTGTAGTAAGAAAGAGCGCAAATAATACGAAGAGTAATTGTTTTTGCATGTACTTATTAAGATTTGATTAAAATAACGGCGCAAAATAAAGCAATAACTCTCAATAATCCTAGACTATTTATAATTATTATAAATAAAAATACTAAACGGCCATTTATCCGATGTCGATGTATCTCAATTAAGCGTGAGAAGTGAAGATGAGCAGGGGACTCTGTTACCAATTATTATTTAGGTGACCTATAAAACGTAGCTGCTCCTCACATCAGACACACCTAATTCAGCATTTCTTCACAAAAGGGTAACTTCGTGGTTTATTTGTGAAGGAGGTGTGAAGGAGTTAACTTTTTGCTGAGAACTTAGTATCTTTAATATTTTTAATGAAAGATAATGAGAGCTCAGAGCGCAGCCAATTGACCGCACTCTGGACATATTTTTCTTCCAGATTACTCTTTGAACACCTTCTTAACAGCATTTAGATAGCCGTATCCGAACACATTATCTGGCTGGAGGTAACTGGTCTCCGTCCATTCGTTCCAGCTGTTGACCGTAATAAGTGGCGTTTGTTTAGGATGGGCATCTACGTAATCTTTGGCCATTCTCAGTGCTTTTTCAAAATTTTCAGGGGTATTGTTTTTTACCACGGCACTACGTCCGGTGCGTGGGCTATTGTCCCAGCCGACGCTTATATGCGGGTAATAAGTAAAATCAAATGCAGTGTCGATGCGCGCCCATTCTTTCTTAACGCTTTCCATGATAGTCATGTAGTCGTTGTCTACATTAGTAAAGTGTACAAACTGATAATGAGTCGCACTGCTAAAGCCTAGTTTTTTCACAAATGCATTTTCTGGATTCTTGGTCTTACTTCCATCAAAACCACTATGATTTACATTTATAGACCACATAGTCAGTTGCAGATCAAGGCCTGGAAAACCTGCTTTTTTAGTTTCATCTTTGAACCATTTCAGAGCATCGGCTGCTTGCTCTATTCCACCTAGCCCTTCAATGAGCTGTGGCATGTCATAGATCATAAAAACGGGTTTTCCATCTATTTTATAGTACTGTGGCAGCTTGAAATATTTTTCGATGTTGCGCTTACAAATCTTTTCAAACTCAGCCCTGTTTACTTTGCCAGTCCAAATGACATTGTTTTCGTTGTACTTATTTAAGCGGGTATCCCAAGTGTTGACCACATCGTGGTTGGCCCACATAAGGTAGAATTTCATCTCGTCTTTATTATCCGCTTTTAAAAAGCCATTGTCCAGCGTTGTTTCCATGAAAGGGCGTCCGTCGTACCAGTACCAGTCGAAAATAAACACATTAACTCCATGTTTTACTGCCTGATCTATCTCCATAGACATTACTGCTGGATCTGCTTCATTAACAGTGCCCCAGAGTGGTTTTCGTTTCCAGTAATGTCCCGGAAATCTGTCTTGCATGTTTATGACTGTTTCCCATTCCCCGATTCCTGAGGGCCAGAAGGGGCGCAGGCGGGGATCGTCGCTGGCGTAAGCAGGATATAGGAATGCCGCGACATCATATTTCTGTTTTTTCTGAGCTGGTTTGGTTTGTGCGGTAGCGGTATCTGCTGTAAGCAGGACAAGGAGTAGAAGTAGGGTGCTAAAAATGCTTTTGCGCTTCATGAAATGATATTTGGTTGATGTAGCTAGCTACTAATCAAATATATTTCCTTTTTATGAATCAGCTGTCATGGGCTGTCATGTATTCCGATATATTTATTTATTGCTAATATTTTTAGTTTTTTATTTGGATTTGATGTTGATTTTCTAGTATTTTGTGATTGTTATGATTGAACTGATTTATTTTTCAAAAGAACAACAAGGAACCCCAGCTTATCAGATCATCCAGTTTAATCCGGGAGAGCCCTGGAGTATAGTAGATGGGGATGAGCTGATCGGCTGTATGAAGAAATCTAAGGGTTTTTGGAACTTATATGCGGTAAATGAGGTTCCTGATGGCCTGGCTACTGGTATAGCACATCTGATTGAGGCCCAGCATTTCAATAGTTTGCCTGATGAGATTAAATTGCGTTGGCCCGATCATGTACAGGAAGTAATTGCCCAGGCAGACGATCGTTATCTGGTAATTTGCAAAGCTGATATTGCGTTTGAGAGATTTGAGAAAGTATTCAGTAATTTTATAGAGGAGTTAGTAAAAGATGAGTGGCCAATCCGTTTTGTAGTATACAATGCAGATATGACGGATGATTTTGATGTTTTTTTGAATTGATAAAAGACTGAGTTTTTAATTAATTTGCGATGATGAAGGCAAAACCAGGTCAGAACCGCAGGCTCCCCGCGTACGATGAACAGCAAATCGAAGAATTGTTGATCAGGGAATATCGAGGAATGGAAATACAGGGAATCCAATATAGTTATCCTTTAAATGATGCGCAATTACTCGTTGAATATCTCATCAAGCTTTTCAACCAGGGCGATGAGATCCGGTTTTTCAGAAAGGCTTTTAAGAGAAATGGACAATGGTTTTTGAGTGCCGACTTCAGTACGCTGAAGCAAGAAAGGGGTGGTGATGCTCAGGCTGAAGAAATCATTAAAGTATATATGAAATCCTGAAGAAATCTATGTGCTCGATTTAGCTCTCTGCGTTTATGCAGAGAGCTGTATAATTTTATTTCTTTTCCATTTTTTTTACCCCCATGGCATATTGAATACCTCCAAGAATATGCTTTAGGAAAAGCGGGTCGGTATAGGATTCTTCTACATGGCCCAGTCCAGTGTAGAAAGACCTGCCGCCTTCGAAATCACGGTACCATGCAATCGGATGTGTTGAACCATTAGTGCCACCTTTGTAGCTGTTTTCATCCAGATTGATCAACACACGGATGCCACTCTGGATATCTTTATAATTATACCACTCGTCTTTTCTTTTCCATACTCCGGGTAAATGAGCTGTGGAGATAGTCCTGTTATTGATCACTTTAAGTTCCGCTTCCTGTTGTGCAGGGTGGCTTACAAAATAGGCTCCGGTAAGTTTACCATACCATGGCCATTCGTACTCTGTATCTGCCGCTGCATGGATACCGGCATAGCCTCCGCCAGCATGGATATAGTCTTCAAATACCTTTTGCTGGGCATCATTAAATATATCGCCAGTTGTACTTAGAAATACCACTGCAGCATATTTCTTAAGATTGGCTGCTGTGATCAGTTCTGAGTTTTTAGTGGTATCGACATCAAAGCCGTTCTCTGCACCTAATTTTTGAATTGCAGTAATACCTTCGTCAATAGAAGAATGGTGGAAACCAGCGGTTTTGGAGAATACAAGGATACGTTTCTTTTTTGCAGAAGCACTGCTGCTAACGCAGAATACCAGCACTAAGGCCAGTAGGAATAGGTTTAAGGATTTAGACATTTTGTGTTGTTTTGTAAAGGCAAGTTAATAAAATTTGTAATATTGTCCATGAGTTTATCGGAAGAGTCTATCATCAGAGAAGCACGTCTGGATTCCAATGCCTGTATCCTTAAAAAAGATGTAGCAGGGGTTTCTAAATACTGGTTGCCGGATTTTATACAGGTTGCCGGAGATGGAAGTTATACCGTTGGCAGAACCGAGATTGCGGCAGATTGGAAGTACATGTTTTCAAGAAGCCGTCCTGTTTTTGAGCGGTTGCCTGAGTTGATCAAGATTAGCGAAAGTGGTGATCTTGCCTGGGAAAGCGGTACCTGGAACTATAAAACAGCGCCCTTTTTTGGTAATTATTCTGCCATGTGGCGTAAGGTGAAAGGAAAGTGGCTGACGCAGTGTGAACTGTATGTTTCTTTGAATAAATAAGGGCTTCGGAGATCGGAATAAAAATAAATTGTGAGGGGCTATAGAATATGGCTACCTTAGACTGGGATTCGTAATAATTTAGGAGTTGATTTAAATGGTAAAGATTTTTGTTGGTGGTCTGGCCCCTGATGTGTCAGAAATAGATGTGGTAATTTTGGTGAGCATTTATGGTCAGGTGATCACCATTAAAATAGTACGTGATAAGGTGACCCGTAAATCTAAAGGCTATGCTTTTTTGGAAATGGCCAATCAGGAAGGTGCTGAAAAAACGGTAGAGGCATTGAATGAGACCAGATTCAAAGGCAATGTGCTAACCGTAAGGATCGCTGATGAAGCACCGGCTCCTAAGCCTAAGGTCTTTAAGCGTGTAGTCCCTGGCGCTCCTGCTCCGAGAAGACCGAGAAAGTAAGATACCTAAAATCTAATTTCAAGACCTCCGTAAAAATTGCGGCCTGCTGCGGCGTTGAAATATCTTCCGCCAAAAGCATTGAGGTCGTTTCCAAGACTATATTTTTCGTTGAGCAGATTATCTGCACCAGCAAAGAGCCCCAGTGTCGCTTTGCTGAGTGGAATACTTTTTATTCCTGCTTTCGCCTGTATGATATGATAAGATGTTGCATATACACTATTGGCATCATTTAGCGGGATTTTTGCTGTATAGTTGTGTTGTGCAAAGACGTATAGTCCTTTTGCTAGCCGTAGTTCTGCACTGCTTACTATAGTGGCTTTAGGTACACCGGTTAATGCATTCCCTGAGAAGTCATCACTGCCATTGATATAATCCTCAAAACTGAATCTACTGAGGGTATAGGCATTGCTGAGTTGCATTCCCCGGATGAGTCCGGAGTTTTTGAGGGGAAAGAGCCACCAGGAGATTGTACTTTCTAATCCCCATTGCCTGGTGCCGCCGGCATTAACAAAATATTCGGTATTGTTTTCATTGAGCCGGCGCACAATGGCATTTTCTAATCGGAAATAGAAACCTGTAAGGTCTAAGAAAAATCGGTTGTCTTGTCCCTGGACCCTGAACCCGGTTTCATAGTTCCAACCGTGCTCAGCTTGCAGATCTACGTTAATTACATTGTCTGAGGCCCTCACTTCTGATAATGTAGGCGGGGAGTAGCCTTTACTGGCGGAAGCACGTAGGGAGAAATTTTTGCTCAGCAGGTAGGATAGCGCTGCCCTGGGCATAAATTGTGGGTCGAATTCATTGGTCTTGCCGGCAATTCTTACAGGTGCGATACTGCGGTAACTGTATTCGTAAAGATTGGCACTGGCAGAGAGTTCTAACAGTAATCTGCTGGAGAGATCTGCGCTAAACTGTGCAAAAGCGATATTGTTTGCGGCTTTGAGGTCATCTGAAGCCTGGTTTGCACCGTAATTGCCGCCATTGTTGTCGTAGTTGTCAAAATTGGTGCTGGTATGCATACTTTCAAGTCCCAGGTTCAATTTCCAGTTGAGTTTTTTCTGCTGTTTTGCATATTCCAGATAGGTTCTGAGTCCCAAAGTAAATTCATCACGTTTTTCGTAGTTGCTGATGAAAGGATTCTTAAAATTGGTGTAACTGGTAAATACGGTGGCTACGTGTTTAAAGTTTTTGCTGATGGTCCAGTCGTGGGAAAGTCCGGTATAGATGGTTTTGCTATAGATGCCGGCTTGCTGCTCGATGGCACTCTTTGAGGTGCCTGCAGCGGGTCTGGAAGCTTTGGGATTGACCTCATATTGGGCAGCTGTGAGTCCGCCGGGTGTTTTGTAATGCAAATCTGAATAAAAAATCAGGGATTTTAAACTCGCATTTCCCGCATAACTCAGTTGTTGAAAAATTTGGAAATACTTGCGTTCCATGGCACTGTGTTCACGGTAGCCATCGCTTTGCTGGTAGGCCTGACTGATGTTTAATCCATAATTGCGCGACTGATGTTGTAGCTGTACATCTTCACGGAAAGTACCAAAGGACCCTAACTGGGTTTTCAGGGCTACAATTTTGCTATCGGGCAGGAATGTCTGGGGCTGTATGAGTACCACACCGCCTGAATTGGCACCGAAAATACTGCCTTGCGGACCTTTCAATACCTGGATTTGTGAGGTGCCAGAGACATCTAAGGCATTGAGATAGGTATTGCCACCAGCGTCTGTAAGAGGGAAATCATCCAGGTAGATTTTTACATTCCTGACGCCAAAGGGGGAGCGCAGCAAGCTTCCACGCAGGGATAAGCGGTAGCTGCCCGGAGAACGTTCTTCCATGCGGACACCCGAAATGCTGTTCATGCTGCCCAGGAATGAGGTGCTGGACTGGTTGTCTAGGACATCCTGATTGGCAATTCCTGTAGCACCAGTGCTACGCAGGAGTGGCTGACTGGAGAAATAAGGACGTATAATGACCTCTTGGAGTTTTCGGGTGCTGTCTGGCCTGGTCTGTGCCAGGGAAACATAAACAGTAAGTAATAGGCAGATGCTGAAGAATATTTTCATCAGCAGCAAAGCTATCACTTACGGCGTAATATCAAAGTTATTTGCCCTTATAAACACTGATCTTGTATTGGTAGGTGAGCAGGAAATACCGTTGCAGGATCTGCTGTGTGCTGGTGTTGACCGCATTGTCATCAGCATAGCGGTAGACAGATATATTTTGATCCAGCAGGTCATAGACGGAGAGCTTCAGCTGGCCACGGTCTTTCTTTAGCATTTGGAGGGTGAGGGCGAGGTTCACGATATGAGAACTCTTTGGAAAACCCTGTGCCACTTGAGGGTTGTAGTTGAAATTGTACTTAGCATCCAGTATTACCCTCTTAGGCCAGCGCAGACTGAAATCTGAACCAAGCGTATGGGTGAAGGTGCTAATGGACCGGTATTTTACCTGCTTGTATTCGGTAAAAGAATTGTTGAACCGGTAGCTGGAATTGATGGTAAGCAGTTCGTTGTAGTTGAAGCTTATTTCCTGACCGAAGCCATAATCATAATTGTATTGCAATCCTTCATCCGCGTTGAGAAAGAAAGCGCTTTTGCGGGTACTGCCGTTTAGGCTCGTATTTAGGCCTACCTGCCAATTTTGGGATTTCTTAAACTGCTTTCCAATACTTCCGCTCATGTAGCCCCGAAAGGCACCCTTTCTATTGATGTAAGTGTTGGAACTAGCGCCATTGTCCTCAATCAATGTTCTCTGGATCACGTTGTTTTCTGTAAGGTTGACTGAGGTATAGGCATTGAAATTGAGCTGTTTGGCATTGTTATATTTCCATATGCTGCCGGAGAACTGGTAGTTACGGCTGGCCTTCAGGTTGGGATTGCCGACTGATTTATACAATTGACTGTATACTCTTTCTATCGGTTGCATTTGATAGATCTGCGGTTGCTCCAGACGTTGGCTAACGTTGATGTTGAAACCAGGGCCGGAGAATCTGGCTGTAGGGAAGAAGTTGTAGTGTTGGCGGCGGATGTCTTTTACCGAGCTGTTGAATTTATTGATGACATCCTGGAACTCTGCGCTGATACCCAGCCTCAGGCTGTATTTTTTGTTAAGCTGATAATTTAGCTGGGGTTTGACGGACTGCGAAAAAGTGTTCCTGTTTAGTTCATTGCTTTGATTGGGCAGGAAAATATCATATTGACCGGTAGGGATATTTTTATCGAAGGTAAGCTGATCATCTGTACTGATAGCATATGCGGCACTGAACATGATCTCCCCACTGAGCTTTTCTGTAAAAGGATAGTTGTAATTGAGGGATACGCTACCGGAATTTGAAATGGTATGGCGATTTGAGTATCGGTCCAAGATCTCCGACTTGATACTGCTGTCGTAAGAGACCAGGTCATTGTAAGAATAGCCGTTGTTCTGGTTATTATTGAGGTTGATTGAATGCTGCACATTCAGCGATTCTCCTTTCTTTTTCAATCTCCTGTAGTAACTGAAGTTGTGGGAGAAGCTATTGTTGTTGGTTTTATCGTTGTCATTTCCGGTGGTCTTGTTCAGCTTGTTGACGAAATTCCTGATGCTTTCGCTGCCGGAATTATTGTTCGATTTATTAAGCTGGAATTCCAGTTTGGGTTCGTAGCGGAATCTGTTTAGCGTATCTGGATTCCATTCCACTATTCCGCCGATAGCATGCTTATTCTCGTTTTGCCTGGAATCGTATGCAGAGGTGGAGCTTAGTGTGCTGTCGCCCAGTGTACGGTCTGTAAGCCCATTCTGTTTGTTGAGACGCTCGGTATTGGTATAAAAGTAAGTAAGGTTCATCTTTAACTTTTTGCCATAATCATTATTGATGTTGAAGCCCAGGGAGCTTACATTTTCCAGTCCACCCCATCCTTGTCCGCCGAAGGTGCCGTCCCAAATCTGTGAGCCCTCAGAGCGATTGAAACCACCCATGTTATACAGGTCGTCGGAAGAAAAGCCGGTTTTGCTCAGGTTATTGCTAAGTCCGATCAGACTAATCTGTAATGTATCTCGAAAATTGCTGAGGATGCCACCTGCTTCATAGCGGTCTCGGCTTCCTCCCCCCGCGTAGAACTTACCCAGGGTACTTTTTTTGATTTTGTTTTTCAGTTTGAGGTTGATAACCTTGCCGACTTCAGTTTCAGTCAGTTTATGATCCGGGTCGTTTTCTCTGTTGTCATAGACCTGGATCCTATCGATCATATCGGCGTCCAGGTTGCGAGTTGCCACTTTAGGATCGTTTCCGAAAAACTGCTTGCCGTCTATCAGCAGTTTATCGATCGCTTTTCCGTTGACGAGGATAGAACCGTCATTGTTGACCTGTACGCCGGGGAGTTTGCGTAATAATTCTTCGACTACAGCATTTGGACGGGTTTTAAAGGCTTCGATGTTAAATTCGACGGTATCTTTTTTGACTACGATTGGCGAACGAGCGCCTTTGATCACCACTTCATTGAGGCTGTTTCCAACAAAATTCAGTGTTCCGAGGTCCAGCGTTTCTCCCTTTTTCAGTTCCAAGTCCTTTCTTAGCGTCTGGTATCCTATGTAGGAAATGATCAATCTGGTGGGACGGTCGGTTGGTATCCCCGATAATTGGAATTTTCCGGCTTTGTCGCTGAGGCTGTAGGAGATCAGCGAAGTGTCTTTGGTATTGACTACCGCAACGGTGGCATGTTCAAGAGGGGCTTTAGTAGCAGAGTCGGCGAGGAGACCTTTAATCATAGCTTTGTTTTGGGCGAAGGCATTTGATGCCAAAAAGAGCAAGAGCAGAGAAGCGATAATTTTCATTTGTGTTTGTTCGGTTTTAAGGTTTGGAAACCATAGTGTTAGCTTGAATTCCAAAACAATATTAAGTGTTTTTTTGCTAAGCGTTTGTTAAATTGTGTTAAACGTTTTAGTCCTGCGTTTGATAGGAAAGGAAGGAGGATGTTACAAAAAAACAGCACTAAATTCATCTGTTTATTATATCTTTAGGCGATTTTACCTGGAAGCATGTTTGTCACAAAACAGCTCCTTTTATTTCTCATTCACATAACTGTATTTATAACAATATGTCACACACATCAAAAATTATCTATACCAAAACAGATGAAGCGCCAATGTTGGCAACTTATTCATTATTGCCCATTGTACAGGCTTTTACGGCATCAGCAGGCATTAATGTAGAAACAAGGGATATCTCTTTAGCCGGAAGGATTTTGGCTAATTTCCCTGAGTTTTTAAAAGAAGACCAAAAAATTGGAGATGCGTTGACAGAATTGGGTCAACTGGCTACTACACCAGAAGCCAATATCATTAAACTTCCTAATATTTCGGCATCGATTCCGCAATTGGTGGGTGCGATCACCGAATTGCAATCACAGGGTTTTGCATTACCGAACTATCCTGATAATGCACAAACTGAGGAGGAAAAGGCCATTAAAGCAAAATATGCCAAAGTATTGGGATCGGCAGTTAACCCTGTTCTGCGTGAAGGTAATTCAGACCGCAGGGCTCCAAAGGCAGTAAAGAATTATGCTAAAGCAAACCCACATAGCATGGGTGCATGGTCTTCGGATTCTAAAACTAAAGTCGCCAGCATGACTGAAGGTGATTTTTATGGTTCAGAGAAATCTGTAACCGTGGCAGATGCAAGTCAATTTAAAATAGAATTTGTGGCTGCTGATGGTACAGTTACTGAACTTAAAGGCCTGTCTCCGTTAAAAGCAGGAGAGGTGATTGATAGTTCTACGCTAAGTCTTTCTGCCTTAAAAACTTTTGTAGCTAAAGAGATAGAAGAGGCTAAAGCTGCGGGTGTATTGCTTTCAGCACACTTAAAAGCAACCATGATGAAGGTTTCTGACCCGATTATTTTTGGTGCGATTGTAGAAGTATACTTTGCTGATGTGTTTACTAAATATGCGGATCTTTTTGCCTCATTAAATGTAGATACCAGAAATGGACTCGGAGATGTTTATGCTAAGATTGCAGGTACGCCGCAACAGGCAGAAGTAGAAGCGGCCATTGCTGCTGCTATTGAAAATGGTCCCGCTCTGGCGATGGTAAATTCTGATAAGGGAATTACCAATTTGCATGTACCATCTGATGTAATTGTTGATGCTTCTATGCCTGCAATGATCCGTACATCCGGACAAATGTGGAACAAGGAAGGCAAGGCACAAGATACTATCGCCCTGATTCCTGACCGTAGCTACGCAGGGGTTTATACGGCAACTATCGACGATTGTAAGGCTAATGGAGCTTTTGATGTCAAAACCATGGGTTCTGTGCCTAATGTAGGTCTAATGGCACAAAAAGCAGAAGAATATGGGTCACATGATAAGACTTTCCAGGCAACCGCTGAAGGAACAATACGTGTGACTGATGCAGAAGGAGAAGTATTCTTTGATCAAAAGGTAGCGGCAGGTGATATTTTCCGGATGTGCCAGACTAAAGATGCTCCAATTCAGGACTGGGTAAAACTAGCTGTGAATAGAGCGCGTTTATCTGCAACGCCAGCTGTCTTCTGGTTGGATGAAAACAGGGCACACGACAGAGAAATCATTGCAAAGGTAAATAAATACCTGGCTGACCATGATACATCAGGACTGGACATCCGCATTTTATCGCCGATTGAAGCAACTAAGTTCACCCTGGAAAGAATACGTAAAGGAGAAGATACGATCTCTGTAACTGGTAACGTATTGCGTGATTACTTGACTGACTTGTTTCCAATTCTGGAACTGGGTACTTCAGCGAAAATGCTATCTATTGTTCCATTAATGAACGGCGGAGGTCTATTTGAAACCGGAGCTGGTGGTTCTGCACCTAAGCATATCGAACAATTTATCGAAGAAGGTTACCTCCGTTGGGATTCATTAGGTGAGTTTCTGGCATTAGCAGTATCACTGGAACACTTAGGGCAGACTCAGAACAATCCAAAGGCATTGGTACTGGCTGAAACTTTGGATGCTGCAACAGAAAAATTCCTGGCAAATGATAAATCGCCTGCGCGTAAAGTTGGACAGATTGATAACAGGGGCTCCCATTTCTATCTGGCACTATACTGGGCAGAAGGCTTAGCTGCACAAACTAAAGATGTTGAATTGCAGTCGAGGTTTGCACCGCTTGCAAAAGCTTTAAAAGAAAGCGAAACTACAATCGTAGCAGAACTGATTGGCGCACAAGGTAAACCACAAGAGATTGGTGGTTACTATCATCCAAATGATGAACTGGCGTTTAAAGCCATGCGTCCGAGTGAGACATTGAATACTGCCCTTGCAGCATTGTAAGAGAATATTTACCTTCTAAAAAAGCCCGTCTGCGTTCGCAGACGGGCTTTTTTATTAAAACAATTTACGCGCTTTGTAAGTTATGTTTTTATAAATCTATTATCATGGCAACAGACCAAAATAACAGCAACGAGTTCAAGAAAGCGAATGATAAACTTCATCCTACGGATCTTGGTGAGACCAGAGACTTTGATAATTTGTCTTACGACAAGGACAAGAATAGTTTTGAACTTGACGTAAAAGGGGAGGAGAAAGACTATGATCATCCACTGCCTTATGACACGTCTGCTCCGAATGGTGAAGACAGTATTTCTACATATGATGAAGCGAATCCCTATAATGGTTCTGAATATGACGAAGAGGAGCAGCTTGGAGAAAATATGGAAAGCGCGGCTATGCGAATTGAGGATGAAGAAAACTTGGAATTAGATCCGGAAGATGAATTGCTTGCCCGTACGCCCGAAGATGACAGAGATGATCTGGATGAAGAAGGCTATCCTATAAACGATCAGCCTGCGAGTTAGGAATTGACATCGAGGTTGAAACGCTTACGCATTTCTTCTAGCTTAGGATTTTTCTCTATGAGGTATTGGTATTTTTCGATATTGGTGTAAAGCCTGTTGACTACCGCCCGTGCCACTTGTTTAGATTTGATATTCAAATGGAAATTCTTCAACCTGGGCCTCAGAAAATTCAGGAAGTCGATGAGTTCGTCTTGCAACAGTCCTTCCTGGATTTTATGCTCTACATGTACAATTACTTCTTCTGTACTTTCCATAACAGGATCTGAAGCCGTTAACAGGGTATACACATTGATCTTATTGTCTTCCTTTGCTTTGTTAGCATACTGATTCCAGTAAAGCATTAGCTGTTCGTATGTAAAACTTTCCCTTGCATCGCCAGTGATGTATTTAGGCCCATCATTCTCTTCCTCTTCAGCTCTACGCTCTAAATCTGTAAGTGAAGGAATCAGTGAAGGCATTGGCGTGGTCGTATTTCCTTTCAAGGAAATCTTGCCGGTGGGTGCAGTTTTTAAAGCTATAGGAGCGACGGGCTCTGCGACTGGTGATGCTGGAGGAGTGGCTTTCACAATGGTATCCGTAATTCCTGGGCTGCTTTCAGAAACAGTATTCCCTGCTTCTACAGCTGAAACTTTAGCTACAGGAACAAAACTTACATCAGTTTTTTTTTTAATCTGATCTTCGTCAGTTATTGGATTTGGTTTAAGCTGTGCAAGTTGTAGTACTGATGGAATGTGGCACATTTTGATCAGCGAGAGTTCTACCTGGAGGCGCTGATTTTTACTGTTTTTGTAATTGAGGTCACATTGATTGGCCAGATTTAAGGCAGTCAATATAAATGAGACTGGTGTTTGCTGGCTCTGCGAGATGTATTTTTGTTTGATATTCTCACTTACCTCCAGGAGCTTAGTAGTCTGGGGATCTTTAGCTACCAGTAGGTTTCTGAGGTGACTGGACAGCCCATTTATAAAATTATTGCCATCGAATCCATTGTTTAAAATCTCATCAAACAAAATCAATGTGCTGCTGACATTACTGGATGTCAGGTATTGTGTCAATTTGAAATAATAATCGTAATCAAGGATATTTAGGTTATCGATGACAGCCTTGTAAGTCAGGTTTTTATTGGTATAACTTACAATCTGATCAAACATAGAAAGTGCATCTCTCAAACCTCCATCCGCTTTCTGAGCGATGATATGTAGTCCATCTGCTTCAACTGAAATATTTTCACGTTGCGCTATCTTGTTCAGGTGTCCGGATATGTCATCTACCTGTATGCGGTTGAAATCAAATATCTGGCAGCGTGACAGAATGGTGGGCAGAATTTTGTGCTTTTCCGTAGTAGCCAATATAAATATGGCGTAGGAAGGTGGTTCTTCCAAAGTTTTCAGAAATGCATTGAATGCATTTGCTGACAGCATATGCACCTCATCTATGATATAAATCTTGTATTTGCCTGCCTGAGGAGGTATGCGTACCTGGTCAATCAGGCTACGGATATCATCTACCGAGTTGTTTGAGGCCGCATCCAGTTCATGAAAATTGAATGAATGGCCAGTCTGAAAAGAAATGCAGGACTCACAAGTTCCGCATGCTTCCTGATCAGGAGTCAAATTGGTGCAATTGATGGTTTTTGCCAGAATCCTAGCACAGGTAGTTTTTCCTACTCCGCGGGGACCGCAAAAAAGAAACGCTTGTGCAAGCTGGTTATTTTTAATGGCATTTTTTAACGTACCCGTAATGTGGTGCTGTCCTACAACCGTTTCAAAGGTTGCCGGGCGGTACTTACGGGCTGATACTATAAAATTTTCCATTTGCCCACGAAAATAGGAATTTTTGTTGAGACGCTATACCTTTATTTAAAAACGGACTTTAGTTCTTTTCTGTATTGAGAGGCATTCTTGCCAGTAAATTCCTTAAATAATCTATGGAAATGACTGAAATTGTTGAACCCGCTTTCATAACTGATATTGGCAATGCTGGTTTGTTTTTCTGCGAGAAGCTTTGATGCATGTACGATCCGGTATTCATTGACAAAGTGAGTGAAAGTTTTTTTGGTTATTTTCTTGAAATACCGGCAAAAGGAAGGGACAGTCATGTTTACCATTTCCGCAATAGTTGCCAAATTGATTTCTTCCTGAAAGTGGTCCTTAACATGGTTGAAGACCATGTTGATCCTATCATTGTCCTGTACCTGCATTTCTATAGAAAAACCTTCAGCGTTCAATATTTTGTAATCTTTGGCATCTTCCAGTTCTTTTAGGACGCTGAGTAAAGTCAATAACCGTTCAAAAGGTGCCTGCTCATCCATAAGTTCTATACGATTACCCACAGTGGCTATTGTTGATGCCTCAAAGGCTATACCTCCCTTTGCCTTATTGAATAACGAAGGAATGAACTTTGTTTCCTGCAGGTCTAGAAATGCGTCACCCAGAAAATCCGGCGTCATCTGAATTACCGTTTCATTTTTATTTCCGGTATTATCGTCTGTAAAGCCGCAGTGTGGCAAATTGCTGCCAATAAGGATCAGGTCGCCGTTGGTGTAATAAGAAAGATGACTTCCAATCTGTCGTTTTCCTGAACCACCATTTACAAATACCATTTCGATTTCTGGATGGTAGTGCCAAAGGTGTGCCTTATTGTTAAGCTTTTCATCGTATTTGGAATAGTAAAATGAACTACCGAAAGATGGTTCTATTGCTTCAAAACTAGGTTTGGTGTGTTTCATAACCTTAATTGTGTAAAGTACTATAAAATCAACTTAACTTGTTTTTTTTGCCTGATTTCTTGAATGAAGAGGGTAATATAGTATATAAATATGAAAATTCACCATTTAATATTTCTAAAGAACTGCGGTAATTTTGTAGGAACAAATGAAAGTTGAATTTAAACATATGGTTATGAAAAATTTATTAAAAATTGGATTTGCAGTAGCAGCATTATTGTTGTCGACAGGTTCGTATGCTAATGAGGGTGATTTCTCGTTCCAGGTTAAGCGTATAGATGAAAAGAAAATCGCCTTTTTTACAAATATCGCACAGTCAGTGCAGCTCTCTATCGTAGCGGAAGACGAAGAGGTTTTATACAATCAGGAAATGAAAGCAGCTAGTGGCTCTACTAAGATCTACGATCTGACTTCGCTTAGAGATGGCAAGTATATTTTTAAATTGGAAACTGATTCACGTCTGGCTGAATATAAAGTTGTTATCCTGAAAGGTAAAGCTGAAATAGCCGAGCCTCTTATTATTGAGAAACTGAAACCGACATTCAGCAGAGTAAATGAAATTGTCACGTTGAACCTTGACAGTACTCCAGAGGGCCCTGTGGAAATTCAGGTACTGGATGAAGATGGAGAGGTGCTTTATACACAATCATTCGCTGGGGGAGCAAAATATGCAAAGAAATTTAATGTGTCCAACGTGGAGATTGACTCGTTGACTTTTGTAGTAAAAGCTAAAGGACAAGAGTTTAAAGAAGCGGTGCAGATCAACTAAGTTTCTTTAACTGAGATGTAACTTAAGAGGTTATCCGAAAGGGTAACCTCTTTTTTTGCAATATTGAAAATTAAAATTAGTTTTGCCGTACTAAAATTACACTCACATGAAACGCTCAATTCTCAGCATACTGCTACTTCTACCAACACTAGCAATCGCACAATCCAATTTTCAAAAAGGTTATGTAGTTACCAACTCAAAGGACACTTTGTATGGATATGTAGACTACAAAGCGTCTATACGGACACCTTCTGGTATCAGATTCAGATCTGCCGACAATGCAGCTGTCCAGATATATACTACTGATGATTGTACTGCTTATGCAATTAATGGTCAGGCAAATTACCGACGCTATAAGGTTAATATAAGTCTTGCTCCTACAGAAACCAATAGTCTCAGGGTAGGGATTGATACCTCATTTCATACCCAGGAAGTGTTTTTGAAGGAATTGCAGAAAGGACGTAAGCTGTCTTTGTTTTCGTATACAGATCAGGTTAAGGAGCACTTTTACATTCTTGATGAAGGATCTGCTGAGCCTGTTGAACTGATCATGCTAAAGTATCTGGAAGCAGGTAACAGTAGTCGCATATTAAGTCGGGAACGCTACAAGAATCAGTTGTTTTCACGAATTCAAAAGTATAATCCTGGAAATTTAAAAATTGAAGAGAAGTTGAAGAGTGCCACCTACTCAGAAGAAGACTTTTTGGAGGTTATAGGTTTGATCAATGGACAGGATGTGAAGCCTGTGAACAGGCAGAGAAGGTTCTTTGTTGGTGCCGGAGCAAGTTCGATTAAAGCCAGTTATGTCGGAACCCATCCGCTTGCGAGAAACTCTTCTGTAAGTAAGACATCTATTATGCCCTCCTTTAGTGTGGGTGTCGATTTGTTTTCTGGTTCTACATCAGAGCGTTGGGTATATCGTGCTGAGCTGGATCTGTTCATGGGCGAGCAGTCGGTGAAAAATGGAGATAATATACATACTTTTGATCACCGCGCCGTTTTCTTAAGTCCGAAGCTGATATGCAATCTTTACAATACAGACAATTTAAAGGGATATTTAGGACTTGGCGCGGCTATATCATATGCGTCTTATAGTAACAGTAAATCAGGGAGAATTATATCAATATCCGGATTTCCAGCATCCTTTGAAGAATCAAAAATAGACTTTTCCACCGTCGGGTTTTCATATAATTTAAATGCTGGTATAGTGATCAGAAAGAGAGTGGAACTTTCCTTGAATTACACACCTCCATATTCCATTATTAAATATGCAGGCTTTAAAGCTCATATGCAGATTTTGAATGCAGGACTGAAATACTTATTTATTTAGATACAGCTTTTAACATATAAAGAAAATTTTAAACATATGAAATACCTTTTTCTTGCTATTATCAGTATAGCGCCATTCTTTGCCTACTCCCAGTCTAATTTTCGAAATGGATATGTAGTAACCAATGCTGGTGATACCTTAAAAGGACAGATCGATTATAAAGAAAGAATGAATAACCCTGAAGCTTTTGTATTTAAGTCTGCCAGTGACGGAAGTATTCGGACAATGTCCGTAGCAGACTGTAGGGGATATGGAATTACTGATATGGAAATCAGTGTCAGAGCGATAGTAAACATTAGTTTAAGTGAAGTATCTGCATCTAAAATAGCATATGGTATTGATACTACTTTCAGAAGAGATACTGTATTTTTAAGGGTTTTACAGACAGGTAAGTATTTGACGCTACTGTCTTACGCAGATAAAATAAAAGAGCGGTTTTATCTCCAGGGCAAAACTGATCCCGAGCCTGTGGAATTGATTCGGAACATCTATTTTAAGGACAATGAGACAAATAAAGTATCTGAAAATAACAGGTACATCCGTCAGGTTTATACGAAGATGATCGAGTTGGATCCAGAGATCCAGGGAGGAATGGATAAACTGAGGAATCTGAAGTATACAAGAAGTTCGCTGATCAAGCAGGTGTCAATCATCAATGAGACGGAAGTGCAGCGGCCTAAATATGCTTCAAGCAGGTTATTTTTAGGAGTAGGACTGAACGTGGCTAAAGGAGCTTATGATGGTGTTAATGATCTATCGAACTCTGCTGCTACGACAAAGACTTCCTACCTGCCGATGGTTTCCGGAGGTATAGACTTTTTCATCAATCCAGCCATACAAAAGACGATACTTAGGGCGGAGGTTTTTTTACTGAAAAGTAATAGCGAAATTTCGGTAAATACCACCCAGGATTACAAAGCATTTTTGAGTCATTCATTTGAGCAGATCAGTGCTGTGATTACACCACAGGTTTTGCATAATTTCTACAACAAAGACAAATTCAAAATTTTTGCAGGAATAGGCGCTGGTATAAATTTAGTAAAAACGATAAACAATAAATCTATTAGGGATAATACAGCAAATGGTACGCGAAATATCATAGAAAATGCAGTTGATCTTAAGGGTTTTAGCTACACCCTTATGGGCAGGGTCGGACTGGTGTTGAATAAAAAGCTGGAAATTTCTGTCGCTTACTGGCCGGAAATGCCGATTAGTGACTATATCGCTTACAACGTAACTATGCGACGCACTACGATGGGGTTAAATTACATCTTTGGGAAATAACAAGCTTTTTAATTATGTGTTTGATTAATAGAAATATATTGTTACTTTTGCAGCCCCGTAATATGCGGGTAAAAAATTAAAAACAAAGTATAACAATGCAACAGTACGAAACCGTGATCGTTCTAACCCCGTTGTTATCAGAAGAAACTGCTAAAGAGGCAATTGCCAAATACAGCAAGATCTTAACTGATAGCGGAGCCGAAATTGTCCAGGAGGATAATTGGGGTTTGAGAAAATTAGCGTACCCTATTCAAAAGAAAACAACAGGGTACTATCACTTAACTGAATACAAGGCTCCGGGTGAATTAATTAACAAATTGGAGGTTGAATTAAGACGTGATGAGCGCGTTTTGCGTTTCCTAACCATTGCTTTGGACAAACATGCCATTGCTTACAATGAGAAAAAACGCAGCGGTGCTTTTAACAAAAAACCTAAAACAGAGGAGGCAGCAAGATAATGGCAAACGAACAAATTACAATACGTTACCGCTCCAAAAGTGGAGGATAACCGTAAAAAATACTGCCGTTTCAAAAAGAACGGTATCAAGTACATCGATTACAAAGACGCAAACTTTTTATTGAAGTTTATTAACGATCAGGGTAAAGTATTACCACGCCGTTTAACCGGTACTTCATTAAAATTTCAGCGTAAAGTGGCTCAGGCTGTTAAACGTGCCCGCCACATCGGTTTATTACCTTACGTTACAGATTCATTAAAATAATCAGGAGGTTAAGACAATGGAAGTTATTTTAAAACAAGATGTAAAAAACCTCGGTGAGAAAGACGATATCGTAAAAGTAAAACCAGGTTATGGCCGTAACTATCTTAATCCCTCAAGGATTTGCATCATTGGCTACTGAATCTGCCCGAAAGTTTTAGCTGAAAACTTAAAACAGGCTGCAGTTTAAACAAGATAAAATCCGTAAAGATGCTGAAGCTATTGCTGCACGTTTAGAAGGTGTTAAACTTACTATCGGTGCTAAAGCTGGCGAAAGCGGTAAAATATTCGGTGCTATCAACACTATTCAGATTGCTGATGCATTGAAAAAAGAAGGCTTTGAAGTTGACCGTCGTCGTATTACTTTCGAAACAGAACCTAAATTTGTTGGTGAATACATTGCCAACTTAAACTTGCACAAAGAAGTGAAAGTTAAAGTTCCTTTTGAAGTAGTAGCTGAGTAATCTTAATTACACAAAACAAAAAAAGCGCCCCTTCAAAGGGGCGCTTTTTTTGTTTAAAATCAAAGCTATAACACTTACCTTTGCGCCAATGGCAACACGAAAGAACAAAATCGTATCTGTAATAACCAAAGTATTCATCTGGTTCTTGTCAGTATCAGTGCTGTGGGTCTTGGCTTACCGCTTCATAAATCCACCCATTACATTATTGATGGTCCAACGTAATATGGAGCGTTCTGCGGAAGGTAAGGAAGCTAAGATGGATAAAAAATGGATGGATTTTGAAAACATTTCTGATAATATGAAGAGAGCTGCCGTATCGGCAGAGGATCAACTTTTCCTAAAGCATCTGGGTTTTGATGTGAAGGCCATTGAAAAGGCATTTGAGGCTAATAAAAATAGTAAAAAGGTAAAGGGGGGTAGCACGATATCTCAACAGACGGCTAAGAATGTATTTTTATGGCCAGGTCGTTCATGGATAAGGAAGGGTTTTGAAGCTTATTTCACTTTGTTGATTGAGTTATTGTGGAGTAAAGAGCGGATTCTGGAAGTCTATTTGAATGTTATAGAAATGGGAGATGGTATTTATGGTGCGGAGGCTGCAGCACAAAGTTATTTTGGTAAATCATGCGCCAAGCTCAGCCGCTCTCAGGCAGCATTGATTGCAGCTTGTTTCCCTAATCCGAGGAGATGGACGCCGAGAAACCCAACCAGGTACATCCAGCACAGGCAATATCTGATCATGAAGAACATGCGCAGACTAGGCCCTCTTGATTTTTAGAAAAATTGGCTTACAATAAATGAGCAAATACCTTTCCATGCCAGCTTTGCTCGAAAGGAACCTCCCATTTGTCCTGAAACTCCTGCAGTGTTTGAACCATATTGTTAAAAACAATGGTTTGTGGACCTACAGCTTTTATGTTGATCAATGTCTCAAAATCTTCTTTATTCGTAACAACCACCTTGTCTTCTACTCTGTATGCCATATTAAAACGGTTGAAAAGATCGACCCCGTACTCCTGCTCAATTTCTTTGATGATGCGTACTGATGCATCAATAGAGCAGCCAGTAACGCCTGCAGAGGCTTCATCAACAAAGAAAACAATAAAGTAATTGTAAAGTACATCCGCTTTGGCATCCAATTGATGTCCGTGTGCTTTCCATTGTGAAGTAAACTCATTCAGTTTATTCTGAAGAGACTGTACTTCGTCATTTGTGAATGACCGGTCGCTTTGATAGACCCAAACTCTGGATTGTGGAGAAAAACTCATACTCAAAAATACAAAATTATTTAACTTAACATCATCAATTACTTAACGTCATGAAGAAGTTTACATTACCCTTAAGAATGTTTTTCTTTTTATTCTTTTGCCTTTTTTTAACGGCATTTACTATTAATGACGTTTTAGATGAGGATGTAATGTATATTCAGGATGTCTTTGATAATCATTACGATGCAGGCAAGGAACTGAAGGTGCTCAAACGCTATGAACTCGTCATTACCAGTACTGGCTTCTGCAGATATAGGAAGTATTTTGTTAGTGGTAAAGTAGAATACTTTTCTTTTAATCTGAAAAAATTCAAGGATATTGATTACTTGGGAAATGACAAAAAAGGTAAGTTGCTGCTCAATACGAAAGGTGAGGATGTTATTGTGCAGACTTATAACGATAGAAAAAATGGCGATATAGACAGTATGGCTACTTTTGTATCAATACCCTTAAAAGATATAGAACCGGAGATATTAATTGGTTTATCGGATCGCTTAATTAAGATGAATGGATTGCTATTGGTTCAGAAATAGCGTAGACTGATGTCTCTTCATACCTTGATGCCACAATAATTTCTGTGCCATCTGCATGTCTGGAAAACAGGTTTTGAACCAGTTCGGGGCAGTTATTATCTTTAGATAGATGTGATAGAAGCAGGTGTGACATAAAAGGTGGCTTGTGCATGTTAAAAAGTTCCAGGGCCTGTTGATTGGATAAGTGTCCCCTTCCTCCGCTGATTCGTCGTTTTAAGAAATAGGGATATGCACTGGCTGCGAGTAATTCATCATCATAGTTGGTTTCTAGAAATGCGGCATGACATTGTTTAAAGTGTTGGATCAGGTTGTTGCAAACCATACCAATATCTGTAAAAACGCCTACATTAGTCCCATTGTATCCTATCAGAAAGCTGTGAGGCTCTGACGCATCATGGAACTTTGGAAAAGCGGTAATGATCAATTCTCCTATTTGTATTGACCTATTGCTGATTAGTGGGCGTACAAGGTCTTTTCGAAGTATAACCGGCAACCGGCGAGCGTTCCATTTGTGATGTATACCGGCAGGTTGTATTTAGCTGCAAGGTTACAAAGACCCTTAATATGGTCAGTATGCTCATGGGAAATGAAAATCGCTTTGATTTTGGAAATAGATAAGCCCAGTCGTAGCATTCTCTTTTCCGTTTCCCGGCAAGAAATGCCAGCATCTACCAATATCGCTTCGTTGTCGTTACCAACATAATAGCAATTTCCGTTGCTCCCCGAATTTAGCGAGGCAATATGCAGGGTATTACAAACCATTCGCCCTTGCTGTAATTTCAGCAATATCTAAAACCTTAACATTTTGATCTTGATCTTTTAATTTTACACCGTCCCTCAACATGGTCATGCAAAACGGACAGCCTGCTGCAATGATCTGAGGTTTTGTTTCAAGTGCTTCTTCAATGCGTTCAATATTGATGTCTTTATTGCCTTTTTCAGGTTCTTTAAACATTTGGGCACCACCTGCACCACAGCAAAGCCATTGATTTGCAGCGTTTCATTTCTACCAGTTGTGCATCCAATATCTCCAGTGCTTTTCGCGGAGCTTCATAAATACCATTGCCGCGACCCAGATAACATGGATCATGATAGGTGATTTTTTTACCTTTGAAACTTTCGCCGCCCTCGGCTTTCAGTTTGCCTTCATTGATCAGGTCCTGTATCAGTTGGGTATGATGGATCACTTCGTAAGTGCCGCCTAAGTCCCGGGTATTCATTTTTGATGGTATTGAAACAATGCGGACAGCCGGTTACTATCTTTTTAATGTTATAGGCATTCAGTACCTCAATATTGGTCATGGCCTGCATCTGGAAACAGAAATTCATTGCCGGCACGTTTGGCGGGATCACCAGTGCAGCTTTCTTCAGTTCCCAAAACAGCATATTTAATACCTACATGATGCAGGATTTTACAAATGTCGCGTGTGATTTTTTGTGCCCGTTCATCATAACTTCCCGCGCAGCCGACCCAAAACAATATTTCCGGTTCTTCGCCTTCGGCCATCATTTCTGCCATTGTAGGCACTTCAAAATTTAATTGTCTCGATCTACATCATTCTAACCTGATGTAATTATTGTTTTAATTCAATGCAACTGAAACTGGTTAATTTTCTTTGCCCAGTTAAACCGGTCGGCCGGAGAATATTTCCATGGTGCCCCGTTATTTTCGATATTACCAAACATGGCATTGATACTGGCAGGTGCCTGCGATTCTTCCATCACTGCATATCGCCTCAGTTCGGTAATGATTTCCAGTGGATCGATATTTATCGGGCAGGCTTCTGCACATGCATTACAGCTGGTACAGGCCCATATTTCTTCTCTGCTGATGTAGTCGTCCAATCAATGATTTACCATCTTGAAATCGCTTCCATGTCTTGTCAATGTTTTTGCCTACTTCTTCCAATCTGTCGCGGGTATCCATCATGATTTTACGTGGCGATAATAGTTTGCCGGTAATATTTGCAGGGCAAACAGAAGTACACCTGCCGCATTCGGTACAGGTATAGGCGTTCATCAGGTTTATCCAGCTAAGATCATTTACATCTTTAGCACCAAATCGGCCAGCTTCAGCTTTCTGCCGGTACAAAAGAAGGATCAAGCATAGCTTTTACCTCATTGGTAACGGTTGCCATATTGGTAAATTCTCCTTTTGGTTCCAGATTGGAAAAATAAGTATTGGGAAAGCAAACAGGATATGGAAATGCTTGGAATAGGGCAGGTAATTTAAAAAAGCAAAAATGCCGATGATATGAAACCACCAGCAGCTACGTTCTATCAAGATTAAAGCGCTTTCAGTGAATCAGGTAAAATATTATTGAAGATACTGACTTACCGGAAATGCACCTGCCGTAATATAATGCCTGACGCCTAATAACTGTAGTTTAGAATCGGCAGCATTCATTAGTCAGAAATGCAGACATCAGTAGAATTTCCGTAATGAGGATATAATTGGCATCAGATTTTGGCCAGCTGGTCATCTCTACACCGCTGAATCGTTTTAGATTTAAGCAGTTTCTTCTGATGAGAAAATGGCGCAGGCTAACCAGACACCAAGGGCGAGAAATTCAAAAGATCCAATTAGAAAATTATAAAATCCTCCCAATCCACCAAAAATCCGGTGTGTTCCAAAAATACCATCGATCATGATTTCCAATACTTCAAGATTGATGATGACAAAACCTACATAGACAAAAAGATGCAGAAATGCCGGAATAGGGCGGAAAACCATTTTTGTTTGTCCGAATGCCACTTTTAGCATGGTCATCAATCTTTTTCCGGCTGATCCGTTCTGTCAGACTGCTCTTCCTAATCTTATATTGCGAATGACCTTCTTAAGGTTAAAGCTAAACAGGGCAATTGCTGCAAGCTGTAATTGCTATAAATATAATTTGTGATACCATGCTTGAATATATCGTTTAATCGTAACGCTAAGTTAAAATAAATCAATCAAAATAAATTATTATGCATGCATAAAAACGGAAAATTTAGACGCTTTTCAAATAGTTGAGCTTTATTTTAACTTTTTTTTAAAAAAGATTTTGACATTCAAAAAAAGACACTACATTTGCACTCCCAACCGAGGGGAACATGATTAAACACATGTTAAATATAAGATGGTACGGTAGCTCAGTCGGTAGAGCAATGGACTGAAAATCCATGTGTCGCCGGTTCGATCCCGGCCCATACCACACTTAGATAAAAGGTCTTTTCTTCACAGAAAAGGCCTTTTTTGTTTGGAATAGACTTGGTTTGTCTATTTGTCCTGTCCATTGGCTAAACTATAAACCTTCTTTAGCTGAAAAAATGATACGAATCGACAAAGGGTTGAATAGAATCTAAAAATTCAATGCCTTAATTTCAGCCCCATTCTAACCATTTTAAATTATGATGAATAAAAGATTAATTTTAATATTTCTTCTTTTGCCTTGCGGGCTATTATTTGCTCAGGACAAAGGCCTTACCGATTTTCCAAAAGGTTATACCCCGCAGGAAGTGGGAAAGCGTTTGGCATATCGTTTTTTGGACGGAAAGCATATGCTCCATGCAGGCAAGTGGATCAGTTATCCCGAAACATTCAACTGGACAGCCGCACTTAAGTTCGGGAAATTAACAAAAGACAAAACATTAGTTAAGCGGCTACAGGATCGGTTTGAGCCCTTGTTTACCCAAGAAAAGAAGTTATTGCCGATTATGAACCATGTGGATCTAAACATGTTCGGGAGTTTGCCCCTTGAACTTTATCAGATCACCAAAGAAAATCGGTATCTGGATTTGGGGAAACCCTATGCGGATACCCAATGGATTGTGCCCGAAAACGCAAGTCAGCAAGCAAAGGCTTGGGATGAGAAAGGCTATTCCTGGCAAACTAGGTTATGGATCGATGATATGTACATGATCACCATCGTTCAAACCCAGGCTTATAAAGTAACTAAGGAAAGAAAATATATTGACCGTGCCGCCAGTGAAATGGTACTTTATCTTGATGAGTTGCAGCGCCCGAATGGTTTATTTTATCATGCTCCTGATGTTCCTTTTTATTGGGGAAGAGGAAATGGCTGGATGGCGGCAGGTATGACCGAACTATTGCGTTATTTACCGTTAGACAATAAAGATCGTCCACGCATTCTTAAGGGATATCAGGCTATGATGAAAAGTCTGAAAGATTTTCAGACGCCGGGAGGTATGTGGAACCAATTAATTGACGATCCCGCATGTTGGGCCGAGACTTCCGGTACCGCTATGTTCACTTATGCCGTTATCAGTGGCGTGAAGCATGGCTGGCTGGATAATAAGGAATATGCTCCTGTGGCACGAAAAGCATGGATGGCTATGATTCCTTACATCAATGATAAAGGTGATGTAACTGAAGTTTGTGTAGGCACAAATAAAAAGAATGATAAACAATACTATTACGACCGTCCAAGACATATTGGTGATTATCACGGACAGTCTCCTTATTTATGGTGTACAATAGCGCTTCTCGAAAAATAGTTACACGATAGGGGGATTCAGGTCCCCCTTGTTTTTATCTAGTGTATCGCCGTATTCATTGGGAGTTATTTTAAAGTACCGTTGAAAGTTCTTGTTGAATACGCTTTGATTACTATAACCCGTCATATTAGCAATTTCAAACATCGTGAATTCATTTTGTGCAATTAGCCGGGTGGCTTTCTTTAAACGGGTTACATCAATCAGTTCCTTAGGGGATAACGCAGATATGGATTTTATCTTCCTGTATAATGTGGGACGGCTCATATTCATGTGATCGGCTAGCTGGTCTATATTTAGATTTGGATCTGCAAGGTTTTTACGGATATAACTATCCATCTTCTTCAGAAAATTTTCGTCGGTTTTTGAATGCGCCATTACTCTGACATCCTCAAAAGGGGAGCTCGCAAAATGTTCCTTAATTTTTAAACGGTTCTCAAGTAAATTTGCTACTTGTACCTGCAGTAACTTAGCTGAAAATGGCTTTTGGATGTAAAGATCTGCACCAACTTCCAATCCTTCAATATGCGCCTGATGTGTATTCTTAACGGTCAACAATACTACCGGAATGTGACAATATTCTACATTGGATTTGATCATCCGGCAGAGTTCAAAACCATCAATGCCGGGCATCATAATATCCGAGATGATCAGGTCTATATTTTCGGTGGCTAATATCTGCTGTGCATCCAAACCGTTTTTAGCTGACAGCACCTTGTAACTGCTACGAAACACCTGGAAAAGAAATTCCAGGATATCTTCGTTATCATCTATAATCAAGATTCTATTGTCCATATTTATTTTAATTTTTTCCAGCTGCTGAGTGTAAATTCAAATTCCTGATGAACCGGCAATAACAGTTCAAAAATCACCATGTTGGTTTCTTCAGATACCAATTTTAGTGAGCCATGGTGTAGTTCGGCAAGAGATTTCGCCAATGGCAGTCCGATTCCGGTGCCAGGTTTTTCCTCGTCCGCCAATCTGAAGAAGGGCTCAAATACCCGCTCGCTAAACTTATCAGGTATTCCCTTGCCGTCGTTTAAATAACGAATGGCAAACATCCCCGCGGTCTCATCCGCTGCGGTCAATGTGATTACAATTTTTGTATCTGCGTATTTGATTGCATTTGAAATTAGGTTGCCGCATATTTTTAACAAAGCATCCCGGTCTGCAAAGGCGATCAACGGATTTTCCGGGAGCTCAAGGGTTAGGGATATATTGTTTTTATCTACCTCCTGACTAAAAGTTGCAACCTGTTCTTTCAGTAAGGCATTTATGTCAGTGTTTACAAAGTTCAATCCATATTGGTTCATCTCTGTTTTTCTGAAGTCTAGTAGTTGATTGGTCAAGTCGGCCAGCCGCTTAGCACTTCTCTCCACCATCATTAAGCTTTTTTTCATCTCCTCTTCCACTGCATTTTCCGCCAGCAGTTCCACCGGACCCAAGATTAATGTAACGGGGGTTTGTATCTCATGTGCAATATTGGTGAAGAATTCGATTTTTGCCTGGTAAATTTCCTTTTCTTTTTTATGCTCAAATAGCCTTAGCTGATTTCTATTTTTTCGGGCAAGATGGCGATGATAATAACGCAGCGAATAGTAAAGGCAAATTGCGAGCAGGATCAGATAGAAAATATAAGCCGTTTGAGTTTTCCAAAAAGGCGGAAGAATCCTGATGAACAGACGTCGCTCTTTAGCTATCCAACTTCCCACGTTGCTTTCGGCCTGCAGGATGAATGTGTAATCTCCCGCAGATAGGTCAGTAAAATAAGTTTTGCGATTTCGGCTCAGGTAGTTGGTTCTTTTGTTCAGGCCCTGCATGATAAACTTATACCGTGTTACCTCTGGTGCGGCGTAGTTCAGGGCAGAAAATTCAATGCTAAAATTATTCTGGTCATATTGCAATACGAGCGTATCAGTGTACACAATGGATTTTTTAAGAATGCTGTTTTTTCCCGATCCGGGTAACACTTCCTGATCATTGATCTGAAGACCTGTGATGTAAACCGGAGGGCCGGGTTCCAGCTGATCAAATTGTTTAGGGTGGAAAGCTATCAAGCCTTTAACTGAACCAAAATACATTTTGCCATTCTTGTCCTTGTATGCTGAACTGAAGTTGAATTGATCTGTAATGAGTCCATTTGATTTGGTATAGGTCTTGATCCGTTCGCTGCGCGGGTCAAAGCAGATCAGACCTTTAAGTGAACTAATCCACAGCTTTTTAGACTCATCTTCCAATATGCAGAAGAGGATGTTGGTAGGGAGACCGTTTTTTGTGCTAAATTTTTTGATAGACTTTTTATCAGGGCTAAGCCGGATCAAGCCTCCACCTTCCGTCGTAAACCAGATTGCCTTTTGGCTATCCTCCATAATTCCACACACTGCAAATTCATTGATGATTTTGTTATTTACAGAATCACCAAAACGAATATTGCCATGCCGCCCCGTCTTTGGATTGTAGTAAAATGCTCCTGCGGATATGCTGCCGACCCAGATGTTGCCTTTGCTATCTTCTTTTACATCCAGGACATACGTATTAACCGGTATTTCTTTAATTCGGGTGAACTGCTTACGCTTTTGGTCATAGGTAAACAAACCTGAGCCTTTCTGTCCGGTACCTATGTACAACGTACCGTCTTTGGAAAGGCAAATAGAGTAAACAAAATAACTTTGTTCATCACCTTTTTCGCCAATGAACCTAAAGCGGTCAGTGATTAGCCCGGTACGGATATCCATAACTTCCAGACCATTGTAGAAGGGGCCTATAAAAAGCTGATTGCCAATTGATTTTAATCCATGTATGTTAGGATAAGAAATACTTCCTTTCTCATTAGAAGGGAGATACTGATCGAAATTCTCTGTAACTGGATTAAATTTATTGACACCGGCATCTTCGGTTCCAATCCATAAGTTTCCCTTTTGGTCGGCAGAGATCTCGCGGACAGCAAAACCAGATATTGAGTTGATTCCAGCCACGGGATAGTATTTATTAAATCTAGCGTTCTGTTTGGAATGATAATTTAAGCCGCCAAAAAAAGTACCGGCCCATATTCCACCTTGATTGTCCTTGCACAAACTGTAGAAGGCATTGTCACTTACCGCGTATGGGTCGGCTGCATTTTTTTGCAAATGTGTACTGATATCAGTCTTCAGATTATAGATGTAAATGCCAGACTCTGTTGCAAGCCAGTATTCATTTTCGGATGAAGCGAGCATATCTCGTATGTAAAGGCTACTGTGCTGATCTGCCTGAACCGCTAAGCTTTTAATCTTTCCGGTTCTCATGTCGTAGCGTTTCAAGCCCTGTTTAAAGCAACTGATCAATAAGATATTCTCGTCAATAGGTAATATTTTACTGATGGAGCGCAAATTCGTGGGTATGCTTTGGTCCAGTATCCGGATTTGGGTAGTCGCTTTGCTTCTGGGATTATATTTACGGATCATACCATCAGAATCTCCCAGCCAAAGGTTCTTATTGTTGTCGATGGCGATACAGCGAGCTTGTACTTCAAGATCTTCAGCCCTTCCGTTCATACGATTATATCTAAATAGTGATCCGTTTGCTGAGAACCACAATTGATCATCTTTATCTATGATCAGATGGGTAATATACGTTTCAGGCACTCCATCAACAGGTTTAAGTACTTCTGAACTGGGATCGTATTTAAAAATCCCTTTGCCTGTACCAATCCATAGGATACCTTTTTTATCTTCAGCCATGGTGGTGACACTTGCATTTCCCACATTGCCAAATTTGCTGTTTGCGTCGCTGTAAGTTTTAAAGCTATAACCATCAAAGCGGTTTAAGCCTGCCCGGGTACCGATCCAAATGAAACCGTTGTGGTCTTGCAAAATGGAGGTTACCGCATTATGCGCCAATCCATCGTCAATACCGTAATGTTTAAAATAATAGTGTTGCGCCTCGCAACTAAGTGCTGCAAAAAAGATCAATATTTGGCTGAAAACAATAAAAAACCGCGCTCGCATAATTATCAAATATCTAATATACAGGAAATGCAACAGCAACTTTCGCCTTATTTGAATCCCATCCCTGACTTCGGTTTTATGTAAATATTTGATTGTTAACGTTTTGATGCTTTGTTTAAGCTTGGTTTTTTAAAAAATGAGACAAATCGACAAAAGGTTGAACAAACTTTACGGATCAAATGCATTTATTTTGATGTGTAAACAAACCAAATGTAAACCAACTGCATACGCTCTATCCAAATTCATGGCGTAATTGCAGAATAAACCCTTGATATGAAAATAATTTTACTTTCTTAATTCTTGTACTAAGGTCAACACCGGGTATTTGATAAAGTCGATGCGACTGATTTCTCTTTTGTGATTTTTATCCTGACCATTTGCCTGTCTCAAATAGCCTAAAGCTGTGCTGAGGTTCAGTTTTTATTGAACCATTCAACTAGTAAACAAATAATAACCAAGTAATAAACCGTATAACATGATGAACAAAGTCTTTATTCCCGACGGCTAAGCGGCAAGTAGAAGCGCATTTGGTAAGAGGAATGATTGATCTCTGAACCTGCGCTGATAGGTGATAACTAGTCAAATTCAAAAAACCGACATCGTCGGACAAAACCAAATATAAATTATGAAAACAAAAAACAAGGTTAGGCCTTGGCGGATCCACTGGATGTTGCTCGTGCTAATTGTCGTTTGCCTAACAAATTGTAAAAGAGATGGCATTGAGGAGGCGGCAGGGTTTGATCCTGATAAACCAGTAGTTGTCACAGATTTTACTCCTAAAAACGGGGGAGCTGGAACTAACCTGGTCGTTTATGGCGAAAATTTTGGAAATGACATTTCTAAAATTAATGTAACCATAGGTGGAATAACAGCTAAAGTTATTGGAGTAAAAGGCAACAGCCTATATTGTATCATTCCAGAGAAGGCTTATGATGGTGAAATTGAGGTAAGGGTTCTAAACGAGAACAAAGAGGAGCTAGCAAAAGCAGAATCGAAAGAGACGTTTTCTTACACTAAAAAATTACTGGTCTCGACCTTTTTGGGAAAGTATTATCCAGTGGCAGCCGATTTCGTGGAGAAGGAAGGGCCGTTTAATGATTGTGGTGGATTCAAAGGAATTCTTTGGTTTTCATTTGATCCCAAAAATCATAACCATCTTTATTTCACTGCCAATACGAATAATGCTAGGCTGATTGATTTCGAACGACAATATGTAAGTTATTTTAGAACTGGTTTTGACCGGCTATCTGTAATGGATTGGAAGATTGATGGAGAACAAGATATGATCGTTTGTCATAATCAAACCAGCGATACGAGGTATGGAAATTACATATTTTCAAGACAGTCAAATTTCACTCAAAGCAATTCAATCGGGGCCTTTGCTCGTGGCGTAAACGGTACAATTATCCATCCGCAAAACGGGGAACTTTATTATTCAAGATTTAGAGCTGGTGATGTCCGCCGCTACGACTTTCAAACTAAGGAAGATAAACTGGTCTTTTCAAATCCTTATAGTGGGGTGGCGATTTATATGATCGTCCATCCTTCTGGGGACTACGCTTATTTGGTGGAATACGAACAGCACTTTATTATGCGTACCGATTATGATCGAGTTAATAAAACGTTCAAGATTCCTTACACAGTCTGTGGAGGTGCCGGTACTTCTGGTTATGCGGATGGAGTAGGTACGAGCGCCCGTTTAAACAATCCTGTTCAAGGCGTATTTGTTAAAAACCCAGCATATGAAGGTCTTGGCGGAGATCAGTATGATTTCTATTTCTGTGATAGGGGTAATCATGCTGTACGTGTTTTGACACCTGAAGGGCGGGTGAATACCTTCGCCGGTCGTGGAAACAATGGAACAAGTGGATACGCTGACGGTGACCTGCGTACACAAGCAAGATTTAACAGCCCACAGGCCATCGCATATGATGTACAGCGACAATGTTTTTATGTAGGTGAAAGTGGTAATAACTTGATACGTAAAATAGCACAGGAAGAATAATAAGCAACTTATACTTAATATGAAGAAATTAATTCTACTAATTTATATTGCGCTGATTGGTATCTCAGTCGAGGCACTTGCCCAACAGCAAGTAATTGTTACCGGGATTATCACAGACGTTAGTAAGCAACCCATTCCGGGAGTTAGCATATCGATAGCCGATGTACCTGGATTAGGCGCGATTTCAGATGCAGATGGAAAGTATAGCATTAAAATGCCTCCTTTCAAAACCCTCATCTTTAATTACATAGGTTTTAAAAAACAGGAAGTATTGGTGAAGGAACAAAAGATCGTCAATGTTACCCTGCAGGAAATGGATGCCAGTGCATTGGATGAGGTCGTGGTTACAGCAACTGGAGTACAGAAAAAGATTTCCGTTACAGGAGCAATCACTACTGTAAATGTTGAACAATTGAAGTCAAGTCCGAGCACATCTATGGCAGATGCGCTTGCTGGCGTAGTTCCGGGTGTTTTAGCGATGCAGACTTCAGGACGTCCAGGAGCCATATCTGAGTTTTGGATACGGAGCATCTCTACATTTGGAGCCAGTAATGCGGCTCTAATTTTGGTTGATGGATTTGAAAGGGATATAAATGAGATCAATGTGGAGGATGTGGAATCTTTTAGCGTTTTAAAAGATGCTTCTACAACGGCTATTTATGGTAGCAGGGGTGCTAACGGTGTAGTTTTGATCAAGACAAAACGTGGAAAGGAAGGCAAGGTAGAGATTAATGCCAAGGTTGAAGGTTTTTACAGCAAACTAACAAAGCTTCCTAATTTTGCTGATGGATATACCTACGCTTCCATGGCAAATGAAGCGAAACTTACCCGTAATCAAGAACCTCTTTTCTCGCTTACTGAATTAGAAATACTTCGTTTGGGCTTAGATCCTGATCTTCTCCCTGATGTAGATTGGATGGACGTTTTGCTCAGAAATGGATCAAAGAGTCAAAGGAGTGTGTTGAACTTGAGGGGTGGAGGAAAAACTGCACGTTATTATATATCTGGAGGGTATCAAAACCAGGAAGGTATGTATAAAGTAGACGAGGCCTTAAAGGGATATAAGACAAATGCCAGTTTTCACAGATACACTTACCGGTTAAGTGTAGATATGGATATTACCAAGACAACATTACTTACGGCGCAGGTTTCTGGTTCCCTACGTAAACAAAATGACCCGGGAGTTGGAAGTAACGCCATTTGGACAGCATTAATGGGATATAACCCTATTTTGTCACCACAAGTATATTCTAACGGAAGAATTCCTGCCGATTGGGACGGGGACACCAATCCTGATAATGACCGCGACCGTTTCAATCCATGGGTTCAGGGAACTATGACCGGATATAATGAAAATTGGCAGAATAACATCCAAACTACTTTAAATCTTGAGCAAAAGCTGGATTTCCTCACGAAGGGTATGTGGTTTATAGGACGCTTTGGTTATGATACATACAATAACAACTCAATCAATAGATATAAGCAACCGGAATTATGGGACATAGAACGTTATAGAACGAATGGTGACCTAGTTTTTAGACGCATTACGGAGCAGCAGCAGATGAGTCAAACTTCTAGCTCCGACGGTGAAAAAAGGGAGTTTTTTGAATGGGAACTTCATTACAATCGCACTTTCGGAGATCATAACTTCGGTGGTGTTGCAAGATATTCGCAAAATGCCAGGGTTTTTACGCAAAATATTGGAACCGATCTGAAGAATGGAATTGCGCGCCGTAACCAAGGACTTGCGGGACGCGTATTTTATAATTGGAAATCCCGCTACTTTGTTGACTTCAATTTTGGACGTACCGGTTCTGAGAATTTCCATAAAGATTATCGTTATGGCTTCTTTCCAGCAGTGTCAGGCGCTTGGAATATTGGAGAGGAAAAGATCATCAAAGATTTGGGTTGGATAAACATGTTCAAAGTCCGATACTCTTATGGTAAAGCTGGAAATGACTTGATGAGTACGCGTTTTCCTTATCTATACGATCTTGATCAAATGTTCGTGAGAAATGCCGCTGGAGCTATTTTGTATAATCCAGACGGATCGCCGCAAGGAACCGGAGGATATAATTTTGGTGATTACGGATCTGCTACTTATCAATGGCCAGGTATACGATTCTCTTCTGTAGCCTCGCCAACTGTGAGTTGGGAAATTGCTACTAAAAAAGATTTGGGGCTTGATTTTGCACTATTCAGGGATAAATTTAGTGGAACTTTAGATTTATTCTCTGAACGTCGTGAGGGGATTTATATGAACCGCGCGTTTCTTCCGGGATTTGTTGGTTTAGAAAACAATCCATCTGCCAATGTGGGCGAAGTGGAAGCGAAAGGCTTTGATGGTAATATCATGGTTAAGCAAAAATTAGGTTCCGTTGATTTTACCCTGCGTGGAAACGTAACCTATAGTAAGAGTAAAATCATTGAGAGGGATGAGGAAAATACAATTTATGCTTACCGGTTACAAGAAGGACATAGGGTGAACCAGGCAAGGGGATTGATCGATTTAGGCCTCTTTAAAGATTATGATGATATTCGCAATAGTCCTCAACAAACCTTTGGAGAGGTAATGCCTGGCGATATCAAATACAAAGATGTGAATGGAGATGGTGTTGTTGATGGAAATGATATTGTGGCTATTGGTGCGACAACCCGACCTAACATGATCTATGGATTTGGCGCTTCTGCAAGCTGGAAGGGCCTGGATATAAATGTGCTTTTTCAAGGCTCAGGACAATCTACCTACTTTATTAATGGTTCAACAGTTAATATGTTTAGTTCTGGAAGTTGGGGTAATATCCTAGATGAAATGGCGAAGGGAAGTCGTTGGAAATTAGGTGAAAATGAAGACCCTAATGCTGCTTACCCTCGTCTGACTTATGGAAATAACAACAACAACAACCGTTCTTCTACCTATTGGTTAAGAGACGGATCCTATTTGCGATTGAAAACGTTGGATCTTGGTTATTCTTTACCCAAAACCTTAGTCAACCGAGCGCATGTGAATAATGTCAGGATATTCTTTATTGGTACCAACTTGCTTACTTTCAGTAAATTCAAGCTTTGGGATCCGGAGATGGGTAGCTCCGATGGAAAAGATTACCCACTAGGTAAAGTTTTATCATTAGGACTACAAGTTAATTTATAAGCAATGAGAAATAAGAGAAAAATAGCCTTAGTTTTAAGCCTTATAGCATCTACAGCTATTATCAGTGGATGTAAAAAATACCTCGATTCGGATTATCTTTTTGATGAACGACTCACTACCGAAGAAGTGTTTACGAATTCGGATTATGCCAACAGATGGTTGGCAAGAGCTTATTTCTATATAGGTACTAATGAATTACAGGATGTGGCCAGTAAGAAAACAGTTCCATTTAATTTTGGGGATGATATGTTTTATGGAGATGAGAATGATGAATACAGAAGGTGGAAATACGGACAATATACAGAAAACGGTTTAGGTGGCGAAAGCAAAGGAATATGGGATGCTGCTTACAAAGGAATACGTCAAGCTTCAACTTTTCTGGAAAATATAGATATTAATAAAACTTTTTCTCCAGCTGAAATAGCTAGTATGAAGGGGCAGGCTCGCTTTTTAAGAGCTTACTATTACTGGATATTGTTACGCACTTATGGACCCGTTCCAATTGTTCCTGAAAAAGGAATTGATTATACTGATAGTTATGATGATATCGCCCAAGCAAGAAATTCTTATGATGAGTGTGCGGATTACATATCAGCTGAACTTGTTGAAGCAGCTAAAACACTTCCGATGCAACAATCTATACAGCAGATTGTACGTCCTACACGCGGCGCTGCACTAGCGCTCCGAGCAAAGGTATTGCTCTATGCTGCAAGTCCTTTGGCCAATGGGAAAGCTCCGGTCGAAGTTGCGGCATTGATGGTGAACCAGGATGGAAAGCGTTTACTTTCATCAACTTATGATGAGTCAAAATGGGCTAGAGCGGCAGCCGCCGCGAAAGATGTAATGGATCTCGGTCAATACCGGTTGTACGTGGCATATAAAAGAACTACAGGAGATATTGCTTACCCGGTAACAGTTACCCCTCCAGCTGACAATAACTTTTCGAATGCTAACTGGCCTGCCGGATGGGCGGATATAGACCCTTTTGAATCCTACCGTTCAGTATTTAATGGTCAAATTGCTGCAAATCAAAATCCTGAACTGATCTTTACACGTGGCCAAAATCAAGGTGATGAAGGCATCAATGTAATGGTGATTCATCAGTTGCCAAGATTAGAAGGTAAGGGTTACAATTCACACGGAATGACACAAAAGCAGGTTGATGCCTATTATATGAATGATGGTAAAGACATTCCTGGTATGAATGATATGTATGCTGGTAGGTCAAATTATCAAGGAAGATTTAACACTTCGCCTCGTACACCTGGTTATGTGACAGCAGCCGAATTGCCTAGCTACCCCGAACTTGGATCCTTAGGAGTAAATGTAAGTAAGCAATATGCGAAACGTGAGCCTCGTTTTTATGCATCTGTATCGTACAACGGTGCTACCTGGAACCTGCTAAACGCAAATCCAGCTAATGATGAGTTTCCTAATAAGCAGGTGTTTTACTATCGTGGAGATCCTAATGGTTATAAGAATACAACGTACTGGACTCGTACTGGGTTTGGCATAAAGAAATATGTACACCCGAATGACATTAGTAATACGACACTCACTTCTTACGATCGGAGTCGTACCACGTCAAAGGTGGATCCGGCGATTCGTTATGCGGATATTCTGCTTGTCTATGCTGAAGCCTTAAATGAATTGAGTGGATCCCATAACATTCCTTCATGGGACGGAAGTAAAACACATGCTATTTCCAGGGACATTTCAGAAATGAAAAAAGGTACCAATCCAGTTAGAATTCGTGCCGGATTGGCAGATTATCCTGCTGATGTCTATGCTGATCAAAGCAAGTTCCGCGTAAAGATAAAAAGGGAAAGGCAGATAGAGCTTTTTGCTGAGGGACAGCGTTATTTCGATTTACGTCGCTGGATAGACGCACCAGACGAAGAATCAGCACCAGTTTATGGAAATAATGCTTACGCCACCAGTGCACAGCGAGACCTCTTCCATAAGCCGGTAGAAACTCCATCACTACCTTCAATTTTTACATTGAAGATGTGGTTTTGGCCAATTCATCATGATGAATTGAGAAGAAATAAGTATTTAGTTCAGAATCCAGGCTGGACAAGGCCCGAATAATTAATGATAGCAATAATGAAGAAGCATATATATATATTATCTATAATGATGGCAATAGCAGGAAGCTTTATTTCCTGTAAAGATGAGTGGAAAGATAATGAGCAATTTGAGCAGATGGCCTCATTTAAAGCTGTTCAGAATACTCAAGGTGTAACCGCGAGTTATTTACGGTACACTCCACAGGGGAAAGTAAGGTATGAACTTCCTATTATTATGAGTGGTTCGATTCCCAATAATAAAGCCCGCACGATTCATATAGGTCTGGATCCTGATACGCTGGCAAGATTGAATCAGGAACAATATGGGCATCGCCAAGAGCTGTATTTTAGGCAATTAGATTCTAAGTATTACAGTTATCCTCAGACGATCACCATTCCGGCAGGTGCAACCACGGTGACCTTACCGATCGACTTTGAATTGGGGGATCTTGATCAGGTGGATAAATGGGTGTTGCCTTTACAGATTTTAGATGATCCTTCTTATGATTATAAAGCAAATCCAAATAAGAACTATAGAAGGGCAATGCTCCGAATAACTCCATTTAATGATTATTCGGGTACTTATGGAGGTACCTTATACAAGATTTTCCTTGATGGGGATACGGAACCATTGACATTGAATACTCACAGAACATTCGTTGTTGACAATAAAACCATTTTTGCCTATGCGGGTACCAGAGATATAGATTATATAGACCGGCACCTATATAAAGTGATGATGAGGTTTACCGATGAACGAATAGATATTCAGAAGAGAAAGCTGGAGATATGGAGTGATAACGCGCAGAATAACAAATTTAAGTTAGGCACAGCGCAGTCTTACTACACTATTAACGAAGAACGAAATCCAACAAAACCTTATATGAAGAATATCTATATTACCCTTTTCTTATCGTATGAATTTGAGGATTACACAACTGTTCCTGGACAAAGATTAAGGTACAGGGTAGAGGGTACTTTATCCATGCAGAGAGACCTGAATACTTTGATCCCTAATGAAGATCAGCAAATTCAATGGTAAAGATGAAATTTTGAATATAGCATATAGGGTTGTCAGGAACTTATGGCAACCCTATATTTTGAATACGACAAAATTTTGTTTCCTATTGTCCTCCCATTTTTAACACTATGGTTTTATCTTTAGGTTTGATTCGATAAAGACTCCCATTGCCCGCTTTTTCAAACGAACCCTGCGTTGCACTTAGTTTGTAAAGGTGTCCATCAAATTGATAAGTAACGCTTAAGTTCTCAATATTTTTCAATGGGGTAGTAGCATTAGCATCTACATTAAGCTCCAAAAACCAATTCGTATCAGCCTTGCTATTGCAACTGATTGAAACGGTATTTTCATTCAGTTCTATCTCAAAATTCCCGGCATCTGATGGCCAAGACACATGTGCAGTACTTTTTCCTGAATTTTTAAAATCGGCCTTGCCACCATGTATAGGCTGTTCAATACCATTATTCGTTCTCATCAAACTTAACCCCGCTGTCTTGGCAGATTTACCCCAGTTGAAGCCATCTACAACAGGTAATGTATAAAAGAAGCTCTGATTAATAGTGGTAGTCTCCTTCATGTATTTATCAGGTACTGCCTCATCGAACAAATGGATATCCCTGATCATCATCTTTCCTTTTTCCCAAAGGAAATTAATCCGGTAGAAACGACTGTTATACCAAATGGTCTGCGCATCACTGTCACCCAGATCCTTTGTTACTGTAAAGGTTGTAGCAGGGGTAACTTTGTAAGTTTTTTTGAACCATTGCGCGGATTGAGACATTGTTTCCACACGTACTTTACCCTGATCTTTAAGCCGGGAAATAATCGGCATTTGTATTTCCAGACCTTTATGCATGCCTTCCCAGGTAAATGAATTTTCCTGGCCAGCCTGCGTATAGTTAAAACCGAGGGCAGGATCATTTGAAAAGCTTTGCAAAAACCAGTTGATCCATTGTTCATTGCCACCTGCATGCGGGTAGACAGGTTCAAGTGTAGTCACTGATCGGCCATCTGCATACTGTCGGATCGGGTCACTGCCAAGCATCCTGAAAACAGGCACCCCAAGTTGCTTTTCAACATGTTGGGCAGGCATATAAGCATTGATACGACTCGGGTAATAGGCCTGATTCCAATAACCACCCCAAAGGGTAAAACCATCCGTACCCACCTGATCTTTGCAATTGGCTGACGCCACAATCTTATACTTGTCATACATGTAAGCGAGAGAGTGTCCATCAATCACCCAGGAAGCAACCGATTTAGGATAATAGCCGAATATCTTTTTGAAATCCGCGAAATAAACATCGATGATTTTTTCCCGCTCTTCAGGTGTGTAACCTACGGAAAAACCAATGTCTGAATGCCAGTCCCAGGAATATTTTCCACGCCATTTGATGCCTGCCTTTTCAATAAGCTGCTGCGGAAGTTCCCACCATGCGCCGATTTCAAACTCACCTTTGGGAAGGGTTTTCAGCAACTGTTGGTAACGATGATCAATTAATGCATCGTATTGCAGTAAGAATGTCCCGCCAACGTGATATTGTTTCATTAGTTGTATCTGCTTTACGACCGTTTGATAAAGTACGTCCTTGGTAACATGCGCTTCACGAGGTTCAATATCGCGGATAAAATTAACTATATTGACAATTTTGGGTTCTTTTGAACTTCCGGTATTTTTTTGCTGCCCCAGGCAGTATGGCACCCACAGTGAAGTGAGGAGTAAAAATATTAGATGATAAACAGGATTTTTTTTCATAATTAACTTCTCGTCAGGTTCTTATTTGCTATACAATTCAGATTATATTGCCTCAATTTGGTTGCAGTCAATGTCCGATAATTATACCATAAATACATCCTGTACTATCCTGTACAACATGCTAAACCCGAGCGTGTACACTCCTGATCAAGGAGATATTTCCTGTCTTACTTATGATCTCGACTAATTCCTTTTTCAAGGCTGTCGGCTTTTTTATTTGCCTTTTCTCCTAGTTCATATTTTCCGGCCTTGGCATATAGCATTGAAATTTTCCTATATGTATCTAATTCCGTCATGCTCCATGGATAGTGTTTTAATTGCTGCTCCAGAGCTTCAACGGCCAGTAAGTATAGTTCTGCTGGAAATTCCAGTTCTGGTTTTACTACGTTGGCGACAGCAGCCCAATCTGGCAGGTCATTAGCGGCCCACCATTCCCGTACAAATTCGGCTGCTTTGGTCGGCTTAGTTCTGGCCAGTGCGATGAATCCAGCATTCCCGGTAATTTTGCGGAATTTAAGTTCAGGGTGTTTCGATACTGCGCTGTCCACGGTTTTTTTAAGGCCTTTCCAGTCTCTAGCCGTAAAATAGGGATTGAATTTTGAACAAAGTTCGTCATCAATTCGATTTAAGCGTGCATCCTCCTTGGCGCGTATCACGGCGAGTTCTATGAAGAACTTTCCTGAAGTTATTGCTGAAAGTATCTTGTCAATTCCTGCAGGATTACCTTTCCAGGCTATCCTTCCGTCTCCGCCGACCACAATGGCATACGGTATCCCTTTGGGTTCCGCGCGCTGGTACCAGTTACGGTACATGTAACCGTCTTCTGTATCAGTAGCAACTGGGTACCTCATTTGTTCTGATTTGCTGTTGACAAAGGTTTGTAAAGTTCGCATTGTTGTTCCTTCTTTTTCCCGTATACTAATACCATTGAAAACCACTTTGTCTTTGTACTTTTCCGCCAGTTCAGACAGGTGAGGGAACTGTGCGATGCAGGGCAGGCACCAGGTTGCCCAAAACTCAATGACATAAATTTTACCAGGGATTAACGTTGTAGTAGGGCTACCTTTTAGCCAGCTGCCAACCTCCAGTTTTGGTGCCTGGTCACCGATGTTCAGTATGGATTTTTCGGAATTGCTCTGAGCTTGCAGATTCAGATAATGAAATAAGATGAATGGCAAAATTAATACTGTTTTTTTCATAATATGTTGTTTTTCAATGGTAAAATTAGCTTGGTCTTCCACTGTCGTGATTTATATTCGACAAGCTGTAGCAGATTATTCGACAAGTGACCTGTTGCTCGGCTTTAGTCGAAAATATTTGGCTTTTAGTCGAAAAGCTTGTGGTGGTTATCCGATCTGATCCTTTTATTTTTATAATTGCAATTATGTTTAGAATCCGTTCAAGAACCGAGTTGACATATCTGCAGGCCGAAATATTTTTCTTTATTTTTTTGTGTTACCTGAGCACGATTATTGGAAGTATGGAGTATGGGTACACTGTGAAAAGTGATTTTTGGTTTTTCACAACTCAACTAGAAGTGAATTTATTATATGGTACCTTTGGTTTTGTGTTTTTTGGAGTTTATTATTGGTGCTTCTTAAAGCGATTTGTTTTTGAAAAAAGGACCTCGTATTTGCTGTTAAGTACCCTTATGCTTATCATCGCCTATGGTCTTTACAATAAATATGCGGTGAACTGGAGCATCACAAAACTCCCCTTTGTGTCTTATCGTTACCGACAAATGGCCCAGGAGCAGCTTGTTGAACCAAATTGGGGAATCATGATCACTCCCTTGTTGACTACCCGTTTAATGGTTGTCATTGGCTTTGCCTACCTGATCCATTCCTTGCAACAGACTGAGCAGGTAAAGGCCCTGCGTCAGGAAAGGCAATCCGCGGAACTGACTTACTTAAAATCCCGGCTCCAGCCACATTTTTTCTTTAATACCCTGAATAATATCTATTCGTTAGCGATGCAGCAGTCTGAGATTACAGGACCCATGGTCTCCAAGTTGGCTGAGATGATGCGTTACATCATTTATGAGTCGGAACAGGAGACAGTGCCGCTGGCGAAAGAAATCGCATTTATGGAGAACTACGTGGCAATTGAAAAAATGCGATACCGGGAAACTGTCAATATTGTTTTCGATGTGCAATATCTGGGTCTTGATTACCAGATTCAACCGCTCTTGTTACTGCCGTTAGTAGAAAATGCATTTAAGCATGGTCTACAGGGAGGAGACCGGCTCCGGTCATGTCGACATTATTTTTTATATGCTGAATTCCGAAATCGTTTTTGACGTGATTAATAGCATACCAAGAGGGGACGTTTCAGAAAATAATACAGGAGGTATGGGCTTACATAACCTAAAGAAAAGACTGACGCTGCTTTATCCAGACCGGCATCAACTTAATATTCAGCAAAAGGAATACATTTTTAAAGCCCAATTAGTATTAAGGACAATATGATCAATTGTATTATTATTGAGGACGAACCGCTTGCCCATGATGTATTGATCCGTCATATCAGCAGACAACCCGACTTGCAACTTGTGGGTCAGTGTTATGATGCGCCGAGTGCTTTCGAAATTTTACATCGGGAGAAGGTTGATGTTATGTTTTTGGATGTAAAGATGCCCGGGATCAATGGTATTGATTTTCTAAAATCACTAAAGAACCCACCCAGGATTATTTTCACTACTGCCTATTCGGAATATGCGGTCACCGGATTTGAATTGGATGCTGTAGACTATTTGTTAAAACCTATAACTGCTGAAAGGTTCAACAAGAGCATGACAAAGCTTTTTAAATTTGAAACCTTTCAAGAATCATCTGAAAAGAATTACACGTATTTTAAAGTATCTGGAGAATTGCTCAAAATTTTTCACGATCAAATTCTACTGGCACAATCCCTGAAAGATTACATTTTATTAAAAACGCTGAATGGGAATTTGATTACACACATGACAATGAAGGATTTAACTGCTTTATTGCCCGCGCAGCATTTCTCCCGTGTACACCGCTCTTACCTAATCAACAAGAACCACATAGACGTTTATGGGAAACACAGTCTAAAGATTGCAGGAGAGGTTATCCCTATCGGTGAGAACTATAGAAATATAACCGGACTTTAATTTTTTTTGACCTGTTTTTTAAAAAACTTGATGATTACCTCATTTGCTGCCCTGGATAAGTATGTCCGCCTGGATGCTTGTAAATCACTACAGGATTTTCCGAATCCGATTTATAGATACTGGAATTCTCTGAGAAACTTTTCTGCAAGGTTGATGTTGCAACCATTTAACTTCAGTAGCGCACGACATGTATTCGCCTGCCATTCGGTTTTTACAAGTTCGTCCTTTTGCCATATATGTGCAATACTGGTTTAGGTTCTAAGAGGGTTAAAGTCTTTGCTGTTCCGGCGGCACTGGGGGCAAATGCTGCAAATGCTGATCCCCTGGTAGCCCAAAGCAAATAGCAGAATCCTCCGCCATTGGAATGACCGGTGCCATAAATCCTGTTTTGATCCACATTGTATTCTTTTATGAACGAAGTTAGCATCGCATCAAAAAACTTGAGATCCCGATCATCCTGCGCTCCCGGACCTTTTTGCCAACCCGGAAACTTTCCTTCTGGATCGACAAGTTGTCCGGGTGTATTCAAACCTTGAGGGCATACAAAGATAGCTTCAGGCCATAGCTGGTCAAACCTTCTGGTTCTGTACATGTTCCACATGTTGCCTCCTTTGCCGCTTTCAACCAAACCACCATGACCATGGAAAGCAAAAATTATAGGCGTCTTATTTGTCCTGGCAGCAAGGGGAACATACACGACTGCTTTCCTGATGATGCCCCCAACATTCCATTCCATCTCCACTGGCTTACTCATCCTTGACAAACTTTTATCCTTGCCGACAGCTGGATTTTTATGTAAATCAAAAAGAGATAAAATGCTTATTAAGATATAACTGATCATATCAGCTAGACTTATTCATTAGCCGAAGGTTTAGTGATCAATTACATTATCCATTTGCAATAAGGCTCATCAGAAAAAAAGTATTCACTGTTTTCTCAAGCCAAAAAAGTGACGAACATCAGATTTTATTGCTCCTGTAATTTTCATATTTGTTTAAATTATTAAAATTGATTTTAATTGTCAGTAGATTGCCTATATGAAAATCATTCTCATCATTGAAGATAACTCCGATATTCGGGAGAGTACTGCTGAAATTCTTGAACTTACAGGCTACCAGGTTTTGCAAGCCGATAATGGGAAGGCAGGAGTAGAGCTGGCGATGCAGAAGAATGTGGACCTTATTCTATGTGATATCATGATGCCGGAATTAGACGGTTATGGCGTGCTGCACATGCTCAACAAAAACGATAAAACTTCAGATATTCCCTTCATATTCCTTACCGCCAAGGCAGAGCGGGTTGATTTTAGAAAGGGTATGGAGATGGGGGCCGATGATTATCTTACAAAACCTTTCGATGACATTGAATTACTGGCCGCTATCAGAAAGTAGGTTTGCAAAGAAGCAGCGCCTTGAAGACTGCTTCAGTCGCTCGTTGATAAAACTGGAGGCTTTAGCAAGTACAAATGCCAGCAACGGGGCTAAAGAACTCAAAGAACTCATTGCATTAAGAAAAATCAGGCACATCAAAAAAAAGCAAGTACTCTATTATCATGGAGATGAACCACTTGGTTTATACCTGTTGATGTCAGGCTCTGTCAAAACTTTAAAGTTAACCGAAGATGGGCGGGAATTAACTACGGGGCTTTATCAGCCGGACGACTTTATTGGTATCAATGCACTATTATTGGATGAGAGCTTTGCAGAAACTGCAGAAGCAATCGAAGATTCATCAGTCTGCCTGTTGCCGAGGGAGGCGATGCTCAACCTGATCAATAAGTATCCTGATATCAGTTCAAAATTCATTAAGATACTCTCGAATGATGTAAGGGAGAAGGAAGAACAATTATTAGAACTCGCTTATCATTCAGTGCGTAAACGCCTGGCACAGGTTTTAATCAGATTAAACCACATGGGGGGAAGTAGTGATCAGTTCAAAATTTCCAGGGAGGAACTTGCCGCTTTGGCTGGGATGGCAACTGAAACGGTAAGCCGTACGCTAAGCAATTTTAAAGAAGAAGGTTTGATAGAAAAAAAGGGCAGTTATATCGAAATAAAGGACGTAGCCCGTCTCCAAAAAATGAAGAATTAAGGCCTTTCAAAATAAAATAAAAAAATAATACCCGGCGATTTGGATTAATTCTAAATAATCGTAACCTTTGCAATCGATAAGTATTCAATGTGATATGCAAGAAACAGCTATACCAACACAAATCAATTTCGAAGAAGTATTTAGCACTGTAAAAGGAGCTATTTATCAATCAGATAGTGAAAATTGTTGGTATGTCGACTTTGCAGGTAAGCTTGCCCGTTTCGATTACCGTAACCTACTAAAGCTTAAGAAAGCGGTCTACCAGATTGATATCGAAAGTCTTTTGTTGGATAACACCAAAACACCTGATCTTGAGATCATCTTTATCTGCGCTTGTGATCATTGCTACGTATTGTCCTTAATACAGATCATTGAACTCAAAGAATTATTACAAGGTTCCTTTGTAATGCTAGAGTTAAATCATATCATCTTTGATAGGCTAAACAGGATAGTTGCCTGATTTACTTAGACTAAGAATCTTTCCATATTGCTTTTATTTTCGCTGTTATTGATTTATAGCACTAATTTTGGTGTTACAATATCATTAAATCGATAATAATATGAAAGACATCATCCGCGCTAAGTGTTTAATCTCATCAGATGTAGAAGCACTTATCAACCAGCAAATAAAAAAAGAAGCTCATTCATCTGCTATATACCTTTCGATGGCTTCATGGTGCAATCGCAATGGCTATGATTTTTCATCTGAATATTTTTTCAAACAGGCAGAAGAGGAAAGACTTCATCAGTTAAAATTCTTCAAATATGTACTTGATATGGGAGGAACAGCAATATCACCTGACATCACGAGTGTTAAAATTGAATATAATTCTTTCCGTGAAGTTTTTGAAGAAGCTTTGGATCAGGAGATCAGCGTAACACAATCTATAAAAAACATTGCTGCACGCTGCCATAAAGAACAAGATTACGTGACATTAGAATTCTTAAATTGGTTCTTCAGAGAGCAGAGAGAAGAAGAATACAAAGCACGACGTGCGCTTGAGCTATTTGATGTGATCGGTGAAGAAGGAACAGGAAGATGGCAGATCGATAAACATGTAGGTGGTATTGAGTATACTGAAGCATAATGACATAAATACTCCTGCCTAAACAGCATGAGCTTTTCTTAAAGGTATATATTGATGCAATAGCAAACAATATATACCTTTTTTCGTATATTGATATAGAGCCCATGTCAAAGAAAAAAGATAAAAAGGAATCCAAACAGGATAAGAAAGCGAAGAAGAAAAAAGAATGCTGCGAAAAATACCTAAGGGGAAAGCGATGCAAAAATTGTCCGCTCGGATAAGCCAACTGCAAAATAGATCTTTCCTTGCTGGTTTAGTCAATCAGCTAAGGTGGAAGCAACGTCTGCAGCGCGGCTCATAACTGTCCTTTTCACCCAATAAGACTTTTGCCTCGCTGGCAGCCGTACGAAAAGAATACATTGCCGGACTGCCGCAGCGTACACAGACCGCATTTACTTTTGTAACAAGTTCAGCAATGGACATTAGCGCAGGAATAGGCCCAAATGGCTTACCTTGAAAATCCATATCCAATCCTGCCACGATTACCCTGATGCCCTTCTCAGCCAATTTGTTGCAGACCTCTGGCAGCCCTTCGTCAAAGAACTGCGCTTCATCTATTCCGACCACTTGTGTATCTGCATTCAAAAGCAGGATTGCCGAGGAAGTTTCCACTGGGGTCGACTGTACAGAATTGAAGTCGTGAGATACTACGGCATGCTCATCGTATCTTGTGTCAGTTTTCGGTTTAAAAATTTCCACCTTCAATTTGGCAATTTCAGCGCGTTTTAATCTCCTGAGCAACTCCTCAGTTTTGCCTGAAAACATAGAGCCGCAAATTACTTCTATGCTGCCGCAAAACTCTCCTCTTCTGTAATTTTGTTCGCTGAATAACATGTGTTCCGGGTACTTTGAGGCAGCTAATATCAGAATTTTGTAGTACTTTTGAGTGTTAAGTTACCAACACAAAAAATCAGTTTTCCTGTTATTATACTATGATGAATCAAGAAGATATTTTCAAAAAGATAGGGCAGATCTTAAACGAACTGCAAGATCAGTACGATTTTTTAGCACAAAATCCGCAACAGTTGAATGAATTGGAATTGGAACTTTTCCTCGCCAATGCTAATTTCTTGTCAGATCACGTTGACATCGTCAGGAAAATCAATAATAACAGACCCTTAAAACAATTGCCTGATCATTTTGAAACTCCACAGCAGCAGGAAACTGCAACCCTGGTACAAAAGCCTGAAGTCTCAAATACTGAAAGCCCTAAACCTCCTGTAGATTTACAACAACGTGAGCATGTAGATAAGCCTGAACTAGAACAAATAGAAAGGGAGGAACTGCAACAGGAGGATGTTGAAATCATCGATCATACCATACCAAGCTTCGAGTTTATCCTGAGCGAGGAACCCCTTTCCGACAAGTTTGAATTTGAAGAGAAATCGGTCATAGAAATTTTCGACCGCCCATTGAGTGAAGAAGAGCAGCGAATCATTACTGAGAAGCAGAAACTTCAGGAGCTTCAGTCCAGGCCTAAAGAGCAAACAACTTTCTTTCCTCCAGACAAAGTGGAGGAGAAAGAGGTACCTCACATAAGAGTTGAAGCACCAGTGATTGATAAAATGGAAGAGAAAATGGTACAGCCAGTTGCCAATAGTCCAAAGCCGACTTTAAATGATCTGCTTGCTGCCAGAAACAGCGGTGTTGGAAGTTTTAATGAAGAGAATACCAAGCCAGCCATAACTGATCTGAAAGGAGGAATTAACCTTAATGAGAAGTTGTTATACATCAAAGATCTTTTCAACGGTTATAACCTGGCTTACTCCGAAGCCATTGACCTCATTAATAAGATGCCTGATCTTAAGACTGCTGATGTATTCTTACAGAAAAACTACGCAGAGAAGAACAATTGGACGGCTAAACAAGCAACAGTTGATAAGTTCTATGCATTACTTGCACAAAGATTTCCAGAAGGCTAGATAAAGCCCATCCTGTTCGAATCCAATTTCAGGAATATAAATAACAGGATGGTGAAGCTCCATAATGACGAACCTCCATAACTGATAAATGGCAGAGGGATACCGATCACGGGTACAATACCTATTGCCATACCAATGTTGATGAAGACGTGGAAAAAAAGGATGCTGGCTACACAATAACCGTATACGCGGGAGAAGCTGGAACGTTGTCGCTCTGCAAGGTTGATCAGTCTTAGCAGAAGGAATAAGAATAGGCCAATTACTACAAAAGCCCCGACAAATCCCCATTCTTCCCCTATAGTCGAAAAGATGAAGTCTGTACTCTGTGCGGGTACATAACCATATTTTGTTTGTGTGCCCTGTAAAAAACCACGACCAGTCAATTGGCCTGAACCAATTGCAATCTTAGACTGTATCACATTATAGCCAACTCCCTTAGGATCCATTTTAAGTCCGAGGATTAACTCAATCCGTGTACGCTGGTGTTGCTTCAGCACTTTTTCATAAGCAAGCTTTACCACAAATAAATACACGATCGCCACTATTGTAACGATGATGGCGGAAAACATAATCTTCTGCTTACGCCTGTTTTGGTAAATAAAGAATCCACCAATAGCCAGTATAATCGGGATCAATAAACTCATTGGAACAAGGAAATCTGCCACAAACAACACGATCATCCCGAGAAATATCAACAGGAAATAGCCAGATAGCCCTTCACGATACATGGGGAACATAAAAGCCAGAAATACCAATGCCGAGCCTGTATCGGGTTGCATCATGATGAGAAAAAGCGGGATGCAGATAATTAATGCAGCGAAGGCGATAGATCGAAAGTCCCTGAACTTAGGGTTAAAGCTACTGATATAACGCGCGAGCAGGAGGGAGGTGCCAAACTTTGCAAACTCAGAAGGTTGTAGTCTAAAACCACCAGGAAGGGAAATCCAGGCTTGATTTCCACCCACATTCCTTCCCACGACAAGTACTACGATCAGTAAAAAGATCGTGGCACCGTACACAATCGGTGAAAATACACTGAAAAACTTGGCATCCAATAGTAGGATAGACAAACCTAAGACAAGGCCCGCAATAATATATATCAACTGTTTCCCATAATTGCTGCTAAAGTTGAATGCAGAACTGTCCGCTGAACTTGGTACAGAAGCATAGATGTTCACATACCCGATCGTACACAATGCAACGTAGATCAGGATGGTGATCCAGTCTACGTTAAAAAAGAACCTGTTTCCTTGCTGGGTGCTCATTATTTACTGATAATGGGTTGTTTAGTTAAGTTGATCGGTTTCATATCCGGGTTTACAGGAGTAGCCGGATTAACTTTAGTAGTATCCAAAGTTTTCGGTAATGGTTTTACCTTAGGTTTTGGTGGTGCAGGAAGTACGATTTGTTTCTTCATCCATTCCACTTGCGCCTTTCTACCGCCAGCAATGCTGTCCTTTAGGTACTTCTCTGTAATATAACTGGCAATAGGCGCCGCATATGTACTTCCGAACCCTGCATTTTCCACAATAACTGCAATTGCAATTTTAGGGTTGTCGCGTGGAGCAAACCCTATGAATACCGAGTGATTCTTGCCACGTGGATTTTGTACAGTTCCGGTTTTTCCACACATCACTACATTGGTAATGCGTGAGGCAATAGCAGTTCCCCATGGAGCATTTACAGCGTCCTGCATACCATCTATCACTGGTTCAAAATGCCTTGCATCTATGTCTACGTAATTTTTCCTGACGTATTCTTTTTTAATCACGTGGTTTTTGCCGATCGATTTTACCAGGTGAGGTTTAATATAGTATCCTCTGTTGGCAATAATAGCCATAATGTTTGCCATCTGTAATGGTGTTGCATCCATTTCTCCCTGTCCAATCGCTAAGGAGATTACCGTCGAGTAGCCCCAATATTTGCTGTATTTTCCGGAATAATAGGCCGCATCATAGAACCTGCCTGAACGTTCGGAAGGTAGGTCTATGCCAAGTTTATCACCCAATCCCCATTTCTTGACCTTATTATGCCAGTCTTCGTATGCGATCTTCTGGTTTTTATATTTTTTCTGCGTAAGAAGTTTTTGAAAAACATAGCAGGCATAGGTATTGCAAGATCTGGCAAGTCCCCTGCGTAAGGAAATGTTGCCATCTACGTGCTCACATTTTACAGGGTGATTTCCAGCCTGAAAATATCCAGGACAATAGAATGTGGTATTTGGATCAATGACACCTTCCTGTAACCCGATTAGGGCATCTAAAGGTTTAAATGAGGATCCGGGAGAATAATATCCTTGTATGGGGCGAATTGTGAGTGGCCTGTTCGGATTGTCGTTCAGGTTGATGAGCTTCATGTAATTATTACCCTGGTTCCTGCCTACCATCAGATTGGGATCGTAACCGGGACTGCTTACAAACGCCAACACTTCACCAGTGGCTGGTTCTATCGCTACAATACTGCCTACCTTATTTTTTAGCAGTTCTTCACCCAGCTTCTGAAGCCTTGAATCCAGTGAAGAGATCAGCTGTTCTCCGGATACTGCAGGTGTGTCAAATTTTCCATCACCGTAACTTCCTTTAGGCACATTGTGTACATCATATAGCATGTTGACGACACCACGCTCACCCCTTAAATTTTTTTCATAAGACTTTTCGATTCCTGATTTACCTATATAATCGCTGGAACGGTAATAACCCTCAGACTGTTCTATTTCTTTAGGAGTTACTTCTTTAATATAGCCTACGAAATGACTTGCTATGCTATCCGGATACTGCCTGATTGTCCTGCTTTGCACAAAGAAGCCCGGGAATCTGGATAGTTGTTCTGACAGTGCCTGATAAATCTCTACAGATAGTTGTTTCTCAATAATGCTGGGTTGAAATCTGGATAACCGTCGTGCTTTTCTGAAGTTTTTTCTGAACTTGACGGTATCTACATCAATGATTTTGCACAATGCAAGCGTGTCAAATTCCTTAACATCATTTGGGATGGCCATCAGGTCATACACAGGCTCATTCTGAACCAGGATTTTTTCATTGCGATCCAGAATGACCCCACGGGCCGGAAAAGTATAAATCTTGCGGAGCACATTACTTTCTGCAGAAAGGAAATATTTATCGCTTGCTACCTGTATATAGAATAATGTGCCTAACAGAATTAGGGCCACCACAATAAATAAGCCTTGTATGATGTATTTACGGTTAAATAGATTATCCATTAGCGCGCCCTTCTGTTGTAAAAGATGAACTCAATCAATAAAATCACAAATAATGTAAATACACTACTGGCCAGACAACGCAGCAGGGTGTAAGAGAATTCCGTTAACCTGAAGGTTTCCAGAAAAAACAATACGACATGATGTGAAAATGTACAAAGCGCAGCATAAAACAAGAACCACTTGAAACCCATGTTTCCCAGTGTAGGTTCAGGCTCATCGAAATTATCCCTGCTCACTGTAACTGAAATAAAGGAAATCCTTACAAAAGTCAGCATCACACAAGCTGCGGTATGTACACCAAGTGTATCATAAAAAGCATCCAGTGTAAGCCCTGTAACGAAAGCGATGAGGTAAAGCAATAAATTGGGGGTACTGAAAGGCAGGAGCAGTAGAAACAGAATGTATACAAAAGGAGTAGCCATATTGTAAAAACTCATGTTCCTCAGAATGAGAATCTGAAACAACAGGAGTATAAACCACCTTACGATATTTACCAATACTAATCTACTGTTCATTCGGCAATTTGGCTTCTAGTTTTTCCTGTTCTTTTGCAAATTTATTCTTAATCACATACACATATTGTAAAGCGCTGAAATCATTGAAGAGTTTGACCTCTATGGTCTTGAAATTTTCTCCCTTTGAGATACCTGTATTGCTCACTATGCCCACCGGAGTAGCTGCCGGGAAGGTTGAATAAATAGAGGTTACCACAGTATCATTCAGGTTCAGTTTAAAATGATTTGGTACTTCCTTGATCTGTGCTACCCGGTAATCCGAATTGCCATCTCCCCAAACCAATGATCCTACGGCATTGTTTTTCTTTACGCTGACACTGATATAGGTATCTTTGTGTAAAAGCGATCTTATAGTAGCTAAGTGTTCCGATACATCCCTAATGTAGCCAACCACACCCCTGTTAGGTGAGATTACGGGCATTCCTTCCTCCAATCCGTCCAGACTTCCCTTGTTAACCGTAATAAAATTGTTTCGGTTGCTGATTGAATTCTTAATCACTCTTGCTGGAATATAGGTGTATTGCGGAATTCCTAAGGTATCTTTCACCAGGGTCTCTTTGGTTGTGTCTACCGTTTTAAGTGCAAGAATCTCGGTTTTTAACCTGGCATTTTCTACAGACAGACTATCATTGACCGAGCCAAGGTTGAGGTACTTTTTAAGTACGTTGAGATTGTTGTATACATCACCTACTACCTCATTGGTAGAATTGACCGTAACACTGCGCTGATAAGCATTGTTTTTGATGGTCAGGAAAATCCCAAATGAAAAGAAAATGATGAAAAAGAAAAATGCGTTATATCTGCTGATGAAAATCCAAAGGTTACGCATATCTGTTAGTATTAAGTGGTAGTTTTAAGTATTAAGGCTTTTGAAATTCCATAAAAAACAGGAACAATTAAAACTTAATACTTAAAACGTAAAACTCTTTTTATTGCATTAAAAATTTAAAATTACCAATATTTTTCAAGGCGATACCGGTACCGCGTACTACGGCACGAAGTGGATCTTCGGCAACGTGAACAGGTAATTTGGTTTTAGCAGCCACACGTTTATCCAGTCCGCGCAATAATGCACCGCCACCGGTTAAATAAATACCGGTTTGGTAAATATCTGCAGAAAGCTCAGGCGGGGTAATTTCCAATGCTTTTAATATCGCTTCTTCAATTTTAGAGATCGATTTATCCAGGCAATGTGCAATTTCGGTATAAGAAACCGTGATCTGTTTTGGTACACCCGTCATCAAATCACGTCCTTGTACTGCAAAATCTGCAGGTGGATCAGCCAATTCAGGCAATGCGGCACCAACTTCAATTTTAATTTTTTCGGCAGTACGGTCACCAATCATAATGTTATGCTGGCGACGGATATATTGTACAATATCAGAGTCAAAGTTATCTCCCGCAACGCGGATAGACTGGTCGCAAACGATACCCGATAAGCGCAATAACCGCAATTTCGGTAGTACCACCACCGATATCGATGATCATGTTACCCATTGGCTCTTCTACATCAATACCAATACCTACCGCAGCAGCCATTGGCTCGTGGATCAGGTAAACTTCTTTTGCACCGGCAATTTCGGCAGAATCGCGTACGGCACGTTTTTCAACCTCGGTAATACCTGAAGGGATACAGATCACCATCCGTAACGAAGGGAAAAACCAGCCTTTGCCATCGTTGATCATTTTGATCATGCCGCGTGATCATGTGCTCGGCAGCGTTAAAATCGGCAATTACACCATCTTTCAGAGGGCGAACGGTGCGGATATTATCGTGGGTTTTACCCTCCATCTGCATGGCCTGGCGGCCAATGGCAATAACTTTGTTGGTTGTCGGTCAAAAGCAACAATCGATGGTTCATCAACAACTACTTTATCGTTATGTATAATCAGGGTATTTGCGGTACCTAAATCGATAGCAATTTCTTGTGTAAAAAAATTAAATAAACCCATTTGTATGTGTTAATTAATATCAAATTATATATTTAGTAAAAATTGCTATTATAACTAATACTAATTGTTAAATACTAACGTCTTATTTATGTGTAATTCAGTAATCAATATCAACTAATTATGTTAATTAGTTTATTATTAATGTTTAAAATGTCTTACCCCGGTAGTTACCATAGCAATACCTTTTTCATTAGCCATGTTGATCAGAATCCTGATCTTTAATTGAGCCACCTGGCTGTAAAACAGCAGTAATTCCTGCTTCGGCAGCAATTTCCACACAATCAGGAAAAGGGAAAAAAGCATCAGATGCCATTACCGCGCCTTTTAGATCGAAACCAAAAGCTTCTGCTTTTACAATAGCTTGTTTCAAAGCATCAACCCTTGAAGTTTGCCCAACACCGCTTGCCAACAACTGGTTGTTTTTAGCAAAAACAATGGTGTTTGATTTAGTATGTTTTACAATTTTATTGGCAAAAACAATCTTTCAATTCTTGTGCTGTTGGCTGTTTTTTCGGTAACCGTTGTCATTTGCTCCGGACCTTCGATAACCAGATCTTTATCCTGCTCAATCACACCGTTCAACAAAGTTTTAAATTGCTTTATAGCTCAATTCAACCTCGTTGCGCATCAAGATAATTCGGTTTTTCTTTGCCTTGAACAACTCTACAGCTTCATCGGTATAAGCAGGGGCAATCAATACTTCAAAAAATAGTTTATTGATTTCGGTTGCTGTTCCAGCATCAATTTCATCATTGGCAATAATAACGCCACCAAAAGCCGAAACCGGATCGCAGGCCAAAGCATCAATCCAGGCTTCTTTAATAAATGGTCTCGACGCAATACCACAGGCATTGGTATGTTTTAAGATGGCGATGGTAGGCTCTGTAAATTCATCGATCAGGGCTACGGCTGCATCAACATCAACCAGGTTATTATAAGAAAGTTCTTTACCGTTTAATTTGGTGAACATGGCATCCAGATCGCCATAAAATACACCTTGTTGATGCGGGTTTTCGCCATAACGTAAAATTTGTGCTTTTGTAATGCTTTGTTTAAATACGTCAGTGGTTCTTCTGTGTTAAAATAATTGAAAATCGCAGTATCGTAATGTAGAAGAAATATTGAATGCATTTTTAGCGAAAGCTTTACGCTGTGCCAATGTAGTTTCGCCGTTTTGTGCTTCTAATTGTGTCTGTAAAGTTGAATAATCATCTTTAGAAGCAACGATCACTACATCGTTAAAATTTTTGGCTGCTGCGCGGATCAGGGAAATGCCGCCAATATCAATTTTCTCGATCATTTCTTCTTCGAGCCGCCTGCTTTTACAGTTTCTTCAAAAGGATACAGGTCAACAATCACCAGGTCAATTTCAGGAATTTCGTATTGAGCAATTTGCTCCTCATCCGCAGCAAGTTTCTGCGGTTCAAAATTCCACCAAATACTTTTGGGTGCAGGGTTTTTACACGTCCGCCAAGAATAGATGGATAACCGGTTAGATCTTCAACTGCTGTAACAGGTAAATTTAAGTCTTTAATAAATTGTTCTGTACCTCCGGTAGAAAACAATTGTACACCTTGTTGTGCAAGTAAACGCACCAAAGGCTCTAAACCATCTTTGTAATAAACTGAAATTAAAGCGTTTTTGATTTTAATAGATTGGCTCATCAGAGAAAAATTTTGAGCCGCAAAATTAGGGTTTTTTAACTGATAATAATAACCTGTTTTTGCAAAATCTATTATTTTTTTATCTTTTTGATGATGCTGTCAATAATCCTTGGATAATGCTGGTGTTCAAGCTGCTGGCCTTTAAATTTAACCATTTCTAGATTGTCACTTTTATCTATGCGGTATTTTGCCTGATAGATGTACTCCCCTTCATCATAGTTTTCGTCTACATAATGTATTGTAATGCCACCTTCGGTTTCGCCAGCTGCAATGACTGCGTTGTGAACATGATCGCCATACATGCCTTTGCCACCATATTTCGGTAAAATTGCAGGGTGGATATTAACAATTCTTCCAGGGTATTCTGCGATTAAATTCTTTGGGATCAACCATAAAAAGCCGGCAAGGACAATCAGGTCTATATCCAGGTTTTTGAGCATTTCTATGATATTGTCGCTTTCGTAAAACTCTTTCCGGTCGAAAATATGGGAGGGGATTTCAAAGTTGTCGGCCCGTTGCAGTACATAGGCATCAGGATTGTTAGTGAGTACCAGTGCAATTTCTACCTCTGGGTTTCTTTTGTAAAGCTCCATGATTTTTTGAGCATTAGATCCTGATCCTGAGGCGAATATGGCAATACGTTTTTTCATTTATTTTTGTTTTTCTTTCAGCGGTCGACCTTTGTTCCCAAAAATAGCATTTTGCCGGCTTATTTAAAGGCTTTATTCTATAAATAGCAGTAATTAGGCAGTGGATATGTTTGGGATGAATAAGGATTCAGAGAAGATTAGCCGGGGATTAGTTGGGGTAAGAGGTACCTTTTGCCCAACGAAGCTTGAGCCAAGCTCCTGAGAACCTCCAGAGAAGGGACTGAAATGTATTTGTAGTTTGTTGTTCAGGTAATTATTAAAAAAATATTTTTCTTATGATTTTGTAATTTAAAAACATAAGTCATATATTTGCAGTCCGAAAAATAGAAAGAATAAGGGCGTGAGCTCTAAAATAAAAATACTAATAACAAAAAATGGCAAATCATAAATCTTCACTAAAAAGAATTAGAGCAAACGCAACTAAACGTTTACGTAACAGGTACCAAGCAAAAACAACTCGTACGTTTATCAAAAGATTGCGTGCTGCAGAAGATAAAAACACTGGCTTAGAATTACTTCCTAAAGTAATCTCTATGTTAGATCGTTTGGCTAAAAAGAACGTTATTCACAAAAATAAAGCTGCAAACAACAAGTCTAAGTTGACTAAATTTGTTAATGGCTTAAAATAAGGATAGCTTTACAATATTAAAAAGGGATATGCATCGCATATCCCTTTTTTTATGTTTAAAATTTTACCTTTATGAAGCCATATCCAGAAAAATTAGGAATCAAACTTTGGGCGGAGGCCGACAGGCCCCGTGAAAAATTAATGCTCAACGGGCGCCGGCATCTTACTGATGCCGAATTGATTGCTATTTTGATAGGTTCTGGAAGCAGAACTGAAAGTGCTGTGGATCTGAGTAAGCGTATTCTTGCATCCTGTGCTAATGATCTTGATGCCCTGGGGCGTGTGTCCGTTAAAGAATTGTCTAAATTTAAAGGAATTGGTGAGGCGAAAGCAATCTCTATAGTGGCAGCGCTGGAGCTTGGCAGAAGAAGAAAGGATACGATAGATAAAGCAGTTGAGAAAATCTCGGGAGCCAGGGATGCCTTTCAATTGTTGATTCCCATGTTTGCCGATCTTAATCATGAAGAGTTCTGGATCCTGATGCTGAACCAGGCGAATTACGTTATTGGCAAACACCTGATCAGCAAGGGAGGACTGGCTGGTACAGTTGCAGATCCGAAGATTATTTTTAAGGTAGCGCTGGAACACAATGCCGCAAGCATTATACTGGCTCATAATCACCCTTCCGGCAATTTAAAGCCCAGCGATCAGGACATTAGGATAACGAAAAAATTGGTAGAGGCAGGTAAAATGCTGGATCTTTTTGTGCTGGATCACCTGATCTTCACGAACAGGAATTTTTATAGCTTTGGTGATGAAGGATTGATCTAATCGCTTTCTGCTTTCGCCTTTAAATAATATCTTTGCGTTTTATAAGAAACAAAAATGAAGATATCGTACAACTGGCTTAAGCAATTCATTCATACTGAAAAAACACCTCAGGAACTTTCACTGATCCTGACCAATATTGGTCTGGAGGTAGAGAGCCTTGAAACGGTTCAGCCTGTTGCCGGCGGATTAGAAGGATTGGTGATTGGCCATGTTTTGAGCTGTGTACAACATCCCAATGCAGACAGATTGCGCGTAACCACCGTGGATGTAGGAGCTGAGGAATCTTTACAGATTGTATGCGGTGCTCCCAATGTGGCAGAGGGACAGAAAGTCGTTGTAGCTACGGTAGGTACGACTGTATATCCAAACGAAGGAGAACCTTTTAAAATCAATAAATCGAAAATACGGGGAGAAGTTTCAGAAGGAATGATTTGTGCCGAAGATGAAATCGGTCTGGGCGTTTCTCACGATGGTATCATGGTACTGCCGGAGGATACTGCAGTGGGCACAACTGCAAAAGCTTATTTTAACCTGGAAGATGATTACCTGTTTGAGATCGGTCTGACCCCCAACAGAGCTGACGCAGCTTCTCACCTGGGCGTGGCAAGGGATCTTGCAGCTTATTTCCGTACGGGGCTCAACATGCCCGATACCAGTAATTTCAGCCCGGCTAATGATAAACTGAATATATCTGTTGAGCTGGAGGATGCTGAAGCTTGTCCCAGGTATAGCAGTGTAAGTATTAGTGGCGTAACTGTAAAAGCATCGCCAGACTGGTTGCAGGACAAATTGAAAGTTATCGGCATTAGACCGATCAATAATATAGTGGACATTACCAATTATGTATTGCATGACCTTGGTCAGCCATTACATGCTTTTGATGCCGATCAGATTAAAGGCGGAAAGGTGATTGTAAAGAAGTGCTCCGAAGGAACTCCCTTTGTAACCCTTGATGGCATAGAACGTAAATTAGGTGCTGACGATCTGATGATCTGTAATGCCGAGGAACCTATGTGCATTGCCGGAGTTTTCGGAGGCATCCAGTCCGGAGTGTCTGAGCATACAACTAATGTCTTTCTGGAAAGTGCATACTTTAATTCTGTATCTGTAAGGAAGACCTCTAAAAGACATGGATTAAAGACCGATGCTTCTTTCAGATTTGAACGCGGTACAGATCCGGAAATAACAGTTGTAGCTTTAAAAAGAGCAGCGCTGTTGATCCAGGAACTTGCTGGTGGTGTGATTTCCTCTGCAGTATCTGATATCTATCCTGCTCCTGTGCAACCATTCGATGTATCAGTAAGCTACCAAAACATCAATAAATTGATCGGGGCGAACATTCCGGATGCGGAGATCAAAAGCATCATCACGGCTTTAGGAATATCAGTAATTGCTGAAACAGCAGAAGGTCTGGATTTGAAAGTGCCAAGCTTCAAGGTTGATGTTACCCGCGAGTGTGACATAACTGAAGAAGTCCTGAGGATTTATGGGTATAATAATATAGAGATCCCGAGCAAAGTGAACGCTTCCCTGTCTTATGGCAATAAGCCTGACAGAGAGCAGACGCAGCATGTGATTGCAGATATGTTGACCGCTAATGGTTTCCTGGAAATCTGGTGCAATTCACTGACCAAAGGTGCTTATTCCAAAAATCCGGAAGAAGCAGTTCAGATCCTGAACCCGTTGAGTTCAGATTTGAATGTCATGCGTCAGGAATTGCTGATGCCGGCTTTGGAGAGCGTAGCCTATAATCAGAACCGTAAGAATCCGGACATCAAGTTTTATGAATTTGGCAAGACCTATCATTTGATTGAGGGCAAATATGTGGAACGTCCCAGGTTATTGATTTTACTTTCCGGAGCAAATCAAACGGAACAGTGGAACCAGAAGCCAATACAAGTAAGTTTTTATAACCTGAAAGCAGCTGTTGATGCAGTGATCGGAAGATTGGGCGTGGCGAACTATCAGACGGAAGAGATAAAGGATGAGAACTTTGCTTATGGTTTGAAATATTTCAGGGGAGACAAAACGATTGTTAGCTTTGGAGCTGTAACTGTTTCAGATAAAAAGAAAGCAGATGTAGACAAAGATGTTTATTATGCAGATTTTGACTGGGCACTACTGTTGGATATCGTAAGAAAAAACAAAGTGATCAATAAAGAAGTTTCGAAATATCCATTAGTAAGGAGAGACCTTTCTATGTTGGTAGATACAACTGTTACTTTCGAGCAGTTGAAAAGTATTGCTTTCAAAACGGAGAAGAAACTGATCAAGAATGTGCAGGTATTTGATGTATATGTCGGCGATAAATTGCCGGAGGGTAAGAAGTCATATGCACTGAACTTTACTTTGCAGGATGAAGAGCAAACCCTGACGGACAAACAAATTGATTCCGTTATGCAAAAGATTATATATAACTTAGCGCAGACCGCTAAAGCAGAGATCCGGAAATAGATCGCTGGGTTGATTTTTTAAATAAATAAGTACTTAATAAATATTTTTCAATGTCTTCTGTTGCCGATCAGTTAAATTCAGTATTGCAAAAAACAGCCCGTTTGATCGAGCTTTGCAATGCGCTGCAGGAAGAAAATGATCTGCTAAAGCTTGAAAATCAATCGGTAAAAAAAGCACTGGATGGTTCTAAAAGCAAAGCAGCGGACCTGGAAGAAAAGCTCAGGGTGTTGAAGCTGGCGAAAAGTATTGAGGGAACAAGTGAAAAAACTCTTGACATAAAGCAAAAAATTAACGAATTTGTGCGGGAAATAGATAAGTGTATTGTGTTACTTAAGAAATAAGTAGCATAGTAACAGTGAAACTAAGCTAACAAATGGGAGAAATCTCGATAAAAATAAATATTGCTGACAGAGTTTACCCCTTAAAGGTAAACATGGAAGAGGAAGAAATAATAAGAAGGGCAGCTAAGATGATCAACGACCGCATAAAAGAATACCAGGAAAATTATGCGGTCAGGGATAAACAGGATTTGCTTTCGATGGCTGTGTTGCATTATGCAACATCGGCATTAAAGGCAGAAAACAAGGTTCAGGATCAGGATACTGAAGTTGCCGAGAAAGTTTACCAGTTGGATAGTTTATTAAATGAATTTTTCTCCAAATAGTAACGTTCTTTATAATTATAAAAAAATAAATACAAGATTTAACCGCAGTTAGATTTTTAAGTTTCACTATTTTAAAACTTAACACTTCAATATTCAGCGGATTGAGAGGGTGTATTTCATCTGCATTTTTGCACCTGAAAATGACCTAAATCCTAATTATGCTAACGTTGAGGTTTTTAAATACATGAGGCTTAAAAATTAGTTGCGGTTTTTTTATTACATTAACAATAACACAGATGGCTATATCACTAATAGCAGAATGATTAGCTCATGCAACTTATATATCATGGAAATATTAGGAATACTAGGATATGTACTTGCCGGGTATCGTGTAGTATTGGCAGGTTCCTGCTGCGGAAGCTTTTTAAAGACCAGGAAGTAGCGGCACAAAACAAAGTAAAAAAGATACTGAAAGATGCAGAAAACAATGCAGAGATCCTGAAAAAGAATAAATTGCTGGAAGCAAAGAGAAATTTTTGCAGCTGAAAGCCGAGCATGAACAGGAAGTAAATGCAAAAAACAACCACATCAACCAGCGCGAGAACACCGTGAAGCAAAAAGAACAATCACTAAACCAACGACTGGAAAACTGCAACCGCAAGGAACAGGAACTGGACAACCACCGAAAGAACTTGGAAAACCAAACTGAAATTGCTGTTAAAAAGCAGGAAGAAGTTGAAGTGCTGAAAAACCAGCATGTACAGCAACTGGAAACCATTGCCGGCCTAACTGCCGAAGAAGCAAAAAACCAATTGGTAGATAACCTGCGCGAAGAGGCCCGCACCAAAGCCATGATGCAGATCAAAGATATTGTTGACGAAGCGAAGCTTACCGCTACTAAAGAAGCTAAGAAAGTAGTTATCCAAACCATACAGCGTACCGCTACCGAAGCTGCTATTGAAAATACGGTATCTATTTTCAACATCGAAAATGACGAGATCAAAGGCCGTATCATCGGTCGTGAAGGGCGAAATATCCGTGCGCTGGAAGCAGCTACCGGTATCGAGATCATTGTAGATGATACCCCAGAAGCTATCATTCTTTCGGGCTTTGACCCGGTAAGGCGCGAAATTGCCCGTTTGGCTATGCACCGTTTGGTAACCGACGGCCGTATTCACCCGGCACGTATTGAAGAGGTGGTTGCCAAAACCAAAAAACAAATTGAAGAAGAAATTGTAGAGATAGGCGAGCGTACCGTAATTGATCTTAGGTATCCATGGCTTGCACCCTGAGCTGATCCGTATGGTTGGCCGTATGCGTTACCGTTCATCTTACGGGCAAAACTTGTTGCAGCACTCACGCGAGGTAGCTAATTTCTGCGCTACCATGGCTGCCGAATTAGGCTTAAATGTGAAGATGGCCAAACGTGCAGGTCTTACTGCATGATATTGGTAAAGTGCCTGATGATAATCCTGAATTGCCACACGCAATTTTGGGTATGCAATTGGCCGAAAAATATAAAGAGCATCCGGAAGTTTGCAATGCCATTGGCGCCCACCACGATGAGATAGAAATGACTTCCATGATATCGCCGATTATCCAGGCTTGTGATGCTATTTCAGGCGCGCGCCCTGGTGCACGCCGCGAGGTGGTAGAAAGCTATATCAAGCGTTTAAAAGAGCTGGAAGAACTGGCACTTATCATATCCTGGTGTAGAAAAAACATTTGCTATACAGGCCGGTCGCGAGCTGCGCGTAGTGGTAGAAAGCGAAAGAGTAACCGATGCAGCAGTCAGAAGTGTTGGCTGCAGATATTTCTAACCGTATCCAAACCGAAATGACCTACCCTGGCCAGATCAAGGTTACCGTGATCAGGGAAACCCGGTCGGTAGCGTTTGCGAAATAGGTCCCCACCAAATATTATAAAAAGCGACAGATTTTCTGTCGCTTTTTTGTTTTACATCTTTTGTATAATAGGAAACCTATATGGATGACTCTTTTTTTAAATGATAGTGAATTTAACTCTGCAGCTAAAAAAGCTAATAAAATCACTTACAGATAGAACGGCGAATAATATCAACACTATGGTGATATCTATTCATGTGTTAAATTAAAATCGCATTTAGGTTATCAAATTAGTTAATTTCAATAAAATTAAAAGAGATAACTATTTTTATGTCGAATTTAAATTTATCCCTCATGAAAAAAATATTATTAATCGTCAGCCTTCTGTCCAGCTTTTTTTCAATAGCTAATGCTCAGAGTTTATATACTTCTAGTACAAATGTAGCATCTGGAGGTACAATTACAGTTACTGGGGTTGCTGAAAGTTCATTTAATCGTATTACTAATGTATCATTTAGCAACTCCATAGATATTGGCACTGTATCCGGCGGATCAGGGGGTGCTGTTACTGCTGTATTAAGTGATATTGTACTATTTAATGCAGCCACTTCAGTCGCCACCAGTTTCAAGTTGAAGTTTTCTACAACACATACAACAGACGTAAATGTTCTCGTTTCAGTAACATTGACAATATACAATTCACAAACAAATAAAACAACAACAGTTCCGACCAATATCGGTACGATCACCGTTAAGCCAGCAACTGTAACAACTTATTATAATACAGCACGGTCTCAGGTGTTCAATAAAAATAACTGTGGAAGTGGTTATGTCGGTAGCGCAGTAACATACTCTGTCCCTGCGAACAAATATTCTTCGACTACTTCTCAAGCAGATGCTAATAATAAAGCTCAAAATGAAATTAATGCGAATGGACAAACTTACGCCAATACGAATGGATCTTGCAATATTGATTTAAGTAACTGGATTATCTGGGTTGTGTACGAAAGAGACACTGATCTTTTACAAGCTCAGGTTTTATGGAGGCCAGAAGTGGTAAATACTCCAACCTTGAAGTTTGAAATTTGGCAATATGGTGTTTACATAGCGACTGTAGCGACTGGTGTTCCGAATACAGGGAGTGCAGCTCTAAATGTAGTACAGTATTTACATAATACAGGCTTTTTTGCAGATGTGCAAGTCAGAATAATCTCCGAAGCAGATCCTTCAATATTTTTCCTTACCCCACCAACTGATTGGTGGTATAGATAAGATATCTTAATTGTTTTTACTTATTATGGTAGTATGCGGGTAACTTAAAAAGCCCGCATGCTTATTTTAATAAAAATTCTTTAAAGGGTTCACGATGTTCTCTTTATGGCTACTAGCAAAAAAATTAATGAGGATAATATTTGTTTTGACTTTTATATTTTTCTTAATTTACGGATCAGTAACTGCTCAGAAACCTAATAATATTTCTGTAAAAATAATAAATAAAGTAACGAAGGAACCCATTCAAGGAGTATCAATTGAAGTGTCAAAAGATGACGTTGTATATCGAGCACTTTCGGACAGTATTGGGGGGGTTCTTATACCGGCCGTCTATTTAACCAAAGGGCATATAATAATAGCCGAAGCCGTTGATTATTTTAAATTAAGTACAGATGGAACGTTATTTCAAAGTTCAAAAGTGATAGCACTTAAGCCATCAGCGAATTTATTAAAAGAGGTGGTTATTAGAGGAAATGGACGTTACAGAGATACAACTGAAATAAACCTTTCTGATCAGCATTTTGACAGATCTGTAATGATTGATGATCTATTTAAAAACACTTATGGGCTACATAAAGATATCAAAGGTCAATTGTATTATAACGGTAAGCGAGTTACAAATATTTTGGTCGGTGGACGTGAATTTTTTGGGAAGAACAATCTAGATGTCTACCGAGATATGCCCGCATTAACATTAGAGGATATTACCATTGTTGAAACAAATATTGATAGTTTATCTAATGCCACATTAGCACAACCGGAGGTAAAATTGAATTTTAAATTGAAAGAAAAATTTAAGAGGGGTAGATTTGGAAATTTGTCTATTGGGGTAGGTTCTCTTGATAGGTATTTTTTTAATACCGATACATATTTTTATAACACAAACGAACAGGTTTCAGTAGGTTTTGGGGCAAACAACATAAGTCCCTATTCTTTGGCTGAACCTGATATTACCTTTTCGCCGAATGGAAATGATTTAAATACCTATGCGCCGAAGGTTAGCTATCATAATTTCATCAACAGTAATCTGGAGTTAGATATATTAGTTACTGGTAAGAAGCAAAATAAGAATTATCAATCCCAATCTGAAAGGAATGAAGAAAACCTACATCAGTTTTCTTCGACTAAAAATGCTTCAAGTTCAGACATGTACAGCATAGAGCCCAGTAACATTACATTGACCTACAAGATTGATCCTTTGTCGAAAATTGTACTAAGTGAAATATCCTCTCTTAAAAATGAGGTACAAATTGATTCGTTACAATACATCATAAATAATAACAATTTAAATACAAATGCTTCACTAGCTAAATTCAGGAAATCTAAAGGGTACTCACTTTCAAGCACTCTCCTATTTGAACAAAGATTTCAAAAGAAGAGAGGACGTTATTTTCAGTTGAGTTTTAATCACTCGATTGAATCTAATAAGATCGGAGAAAATAATAACATTTTAAATATTGATGATCAGAATGCTCGAAGATACGATATAATAGGGGACAGAAAACTAGTAAATAAAAAAGTAGTTTTAAGTAGTGTATATAATGAGCCTATACTGTCGGATGGTACTTCGCAAGTTATCGTGAATTACAGTAGTGAAAACTTAGCCTATCTACCTAGAATTTATTCGATTAACACCTTATCCTTGATAGATACCAGTCTTCTTATTTCGTATTCTAACTATCAGTTTGGAGGTAAAATTCGTAAAAAAGTACAATATTTTTCTTTTGATGGATCAATAATAGGAACTTTGTTCGTACGAAATATTCATGAACAGCGAAATACGTTTATAAAACTTTTACCAAATATTAATTTAAGTATTAACCATAAGGTTGACAAAAAAAATGAGCTAAACTTTCAATATGAAATGGCACCCAACTATCCTAAATCGTACCAGCTTACTAATATAAATAACACCTTTGATTTAGTTAGTTTGACACGCGGTAATACATATTTAAATCCTGAAGTTAGAAGTCAGCTAAGTGCTAGTTATAGTAAGAGATCATCAGATTTATCTCACCTGTCATTGTCTGGAAGATTTGAACATTATGAATCTAAATTTGGCTTTAAAATCGACAATGCGGGTGATAGTAGCCAAGTATCGTATGTTGACAATATGGGTGGTGCAAATGCCGCGCAGATAACTCTATCTACATCGACTGGCCTTAAATCCGGAAATACTTTAATTTACAGCGCAAATATTCAATATTCGGAAACACCCATTAATAACAGAAACAAAAAATATATAGGTACCAGCATTATATATAGCCAAACAGGCTCTTTAGGGACTACATTGTTCAATAAAGGAATCTCAATCACACCGACTGTGAACACTACTTTTAACAGACAATACTTTGAATCAAGCATTTCTAACATATTTACGTTAAGTTATTCTGATAATATAATGTATAGCTTAGGTGCTTTTCGCATTTCAGCGTATCCCTTGTGTAATTTTAGTTACAGTAGTAACTTAAATAAATCGTTTTCTTGGGCTTTCAATGGAGATATAAAGTTGGATATTTTCAAGAAAAATGCCACCTTGTGGATGAAAGCCTATGATATTTTTAATTCATTTAAATATCAAAATAACTACGCAGGGCCTAATTATATTCAAACGACTAAATATTCAAATTTGAACAGATACATTTTGATAGGAGTCAGTACTAAAATAAATAGCATGAAATAATATGAAAGCAATTAAGAAAAAGAACGTGGACGTGCTTTTTGATAAGTATGCGGAAAGTCATCAGAACCCTTCGAATGAGCTGATCCATTGGATTTGCGTTCCTTTGATAGTATTTAGCTTGCTTGGCTTAGTTTGGTCTATTCCTTTTCCAAGGTTTGCTTTTTTGGGTAAGTATGCCGATTACCTGAACTGGGCTTCATTTTTGATCGCTTTTGCGGTGTATTACTATTATCGTCTGTCTCCTGTAATGTCTTACCTGATGCTGATCCTAATTTGTGTTATGAGCTTTGGTATTGTGTCAATAGAGCAATGGGCTAATGGCGGAGGTCCGGCTATGTGGTTGGTATTCACTGTTATATTTGTGCTTTCCTGGGTAGGTCAGTTTATAGGGCATAAAATTGAGGGTAAGAAGCCATCTTTTCTAGACGATGTTAAATTCCTGTTAATCGGTCCGATCTGGTTATTGCACTTTATCTGCAAAAAAGTGGGCATAAGGTATTGATCCAAACGCGTGTTAACATTTTTTTAACATTAGGGTAAGATAATGGTAATTCACATCTAACATATACCTAACATTGTGGTAATAGCTTTGCTGGAAATTAATATACAGCAAAATTGAAATCACAACTAAATCTCAAGAAGACAATTTTTACATTCTTATTTGTAATAATTGGCGTAGCAGTATTTGCTCAAACGGGCAAAATTTCTGGTAAAGTATCAGATAAAAAAACGGGAGAGACACTAATCGGTGTGACCGTTAAAATTAAAAACACAACAAGAGGTATTGCAACTGACGTAAATGGTAGGTATTCCTTAATTGGCCTTGCCAATGGAAAATATACCTTGGTTTTCCAGTATGTAGGTTACGAAGGAAAGGAAATCAGTGATGTTGAAGTTACAGGTGGAAAAAACACCATATTTGATATCGTTCTTGATGAAGCTGGTGGTCAGAAACTTAATGAAGTTGTGATCAAAGGCAGTTTCAAAAAGGAGAGCGTGAATTCATTATACGCTCGCCAAAAAAATAGTGCAGTTATTTCAGATGGAATATCAGCGGAATCTATTAAAAGAAGTCCAGATCGTAATACAAGTGATGTTTTAAAACGTGTCAGCGGCACTACTATCCAGGATAATAAATTTGTAATTGTTCGTGGCCTAGCTGATCGTTATAATAATGCAAGTTTGGACAACTCAAGTTTGCCAAGTACAGAGCCAAATAGGAAGGCTTTTTCTTTTGATATCGTTCCATCCGGACTAATCGACAATATTGTAGTTAGTAAGACAGCAACACCTGATTTAGCTGGTGATTTTGCAGGAGGATCAATTAAGATTGTAACTAAAGATATTCCAGATAATAATTTCTTCGAAGTGAGTTTAGGTGGCGGATATAATAGTCAGTCTACTTTTAAATCATTTTCTTTCGGTCCAAGGTATACAGAGAACTATTTTGGATTTGATGGTGGTTACAGACAATTACCTACATCGGGATTTCCCAAGAGTACAGCTGGAACAGAGGCATTACGAGGAAATCAATCTGCTACAATTTCTGCAATAAATAAGTTGCCAAAAGTGTGGAGCATCGGCGAACACAATGCCCCACTTACTCAAAATCACCAATTCAGCTTAGGTCGGGTAAAGGATTTTAAAAACGGAGACAAGTTTGGAGCAGTTGTTTCTCTTACTTATAGAAATGGAGAAGCAACTAGGCCTGAGGTACAGAGAGAATATTATACTTATCATTATGATGATCGTGTAAACACTTTCTCTTCCACGATTGGGGCAATGGCAAATTTTGCTTATGTGTCTGGGAAAAATAAATTAAGTTTTAAAAACTTATATAATAGAATTTTAGAGGATAAATTTACTTACAGAACAGGTACCGATGACGGTAGGTCTAGTGATTTAAAATATTATGCATTCGACATGGTGCAAAAAGGGATTTTTAAAACGTCTCTAGATGGAGATCATCAGCTGACCGCTAAAAATAAATTGAATTGGACTTTATCTGTAGCCAACATTATCAACAATCAGCCTGACCAAAGAAAGATCGGATATTTAAGAAACGTTGGTTTTAGAGATGATCCATCAAGACCCTTTCTCGCTGCTAATACAGCAATTACAAAGGAAAATAATAGATTTTTCTCGGATTTGAACGAATCGATCTATGGTGGCTCAGTGAATGATCAATATACTATTAAATTATTTGGACGAAACTCAACCTTAAAAGGTGGCGTGGGTGCTAATTATCGTACACGTGAATTTGATGCAAGACTATTAGGTATTACTTTAAAAAATGCTGATAGTGAAATTCAAGCCTTACCTCTGGAACAATTGTATTCGAAATCATTGATTAGTTCTGGTGTTTATGAACTGAGTGAAATTACAAGTCCTTCGGATAAATATGATGCGAACTCTTTAACTGGATTTGGTTACGTAATGTTAGATCAACCAATAACTGACAAATTAAGGGCAGTGTATGGAGTACGTGTTGAGAAGTTCGATTTGACGCTAAATTCAAGACGTGTTGACCAGACGAAGGTAAAAGTAGAAAAGGATTATTTGGACTTTCTTCCTTCATTAAATTTGACTTACGCCTTGACTGAGAAATCCAATTTACGTGCTTCTTATTCACGAACGTTAGCTAGACCTGAATTTAGAGAACTAGCACCATTCGACTATTATGACTACGAACTTTTGGGTAATGTTTCAGGGAATACTTCTTTGGAAAGAACTTTGATTAATAATGCGGATTTACGTTATGAGTTGTATCCGGCGGCTGGGCAAATTATATCTATTTCTGGATTTTATAAGCATTTCAAAAATGCAATAGAACCAAGTATCTATGATCAAAACTCAACACCTGCATTTTCTTACTTTAATACGCCTAGTATTAACAACTATGGAGTTGAATTAGAGATTAGGCATTCTTTAAGTTTTATTAATGAAGATGCCTTAAAGAATCTAGTATTTTATGCTAACGGTACAATCGTTAAATCAAAAGTGATCAATCCGGTAGATCAACCATACTTAACTAAAGAGCGACCAATGGTGGGTCAGTCGCCATATTCTATTAATGCAGGGCTGCAGTATTCGGCACTAGATAATAATCTTAATTTCAGTGCACTCTATAATAGAATAGGGAGAAGAATTGCAAATGCAGGCGGTCAGCGTTTTGGCGACGTTTGGGAAGCACCTAGAAACTTAGTTGACTTCCAGACGAGCTATAGTTTCTACAATAAAAAAGCACAAGTAAAACTGAATATTAATGATCTGTTGAATAATCAGGCTGTCTTCTACTTCGACTATAATAAAGATAAGAAATTTAGTCCTAGCACAAATGTGACTACTACCAATGGTACTCCAAGTCATGACGAAGTGCTATCAAGATTCAAGACGGGTACCAATGTCTCCCTGTCAGTTTCTTATAATTTCTAATATTTTAGGTAACAATAATTTAATATATAACTGACATAGAGTTTAATCTAATTTAATTCCTTTACATAAATTAAAAATAAAAAAAATGAAAAAATACTTTGTACTTTTTGGTCTTGCCTTTAGCTTAATGGCAACGTCATGTTCTAAAAATAATGATGAAGAACCAGAGGTTGTTATCGGAGACAACGAAATATCGGGAGATATTAAAGTAAATACGACTTGGACTGCAGATAAAATATATCATTTGAAAGGATATGTTTATGTGACCGATGGTGCAACTTTGACCATCCAACCAGGAACGATCATTAAAGGTGATAAAGCGTCTAAATCTACATTAGTGGTTACACGTGGATCTAGAATTGAAGCTGTTGGAACAGTAGATAAGCCAATCGTATTTACTTCAGGGGTAGCCGCTGGTGCTCGTCGTGAAGGTGACTGGGGTGGTTTAATTTTATTAGGAAAAGCTCCGCACAATAAAGGAGTTAATAATAGGATTGAAGGTGGTTTGACTGCTACAGTTGCTGGTCAAGAATCTAAATATATCGAATTTGGTGGGACTGAGGCTGCTGATAATTCTGGTACTTTGAAGTATGTACGTGTTGAATATGCAGGTATTCCTTTCTCAGTTGATAATGAAATCAACGGTATTACTTTCGGAGCTGTTGGTTCAGGTACAACTATAGACTATGTTCAGGTATATCGTTCAGGTGACGATGCATTTGAGTGGTTTGGAGGAACAGTAAACTGTAAACACCTTATCGCCTGTGGAACTTGGGATGATGATTTTGATACAGATAACGGTTATAGCGGTAAAATTCAGTTTGCGTTGGCACAAAGATATCCTCTAATTGCTGATCAATCAGGTTCAAATGGTTTTGAATCCGACAATGATCCTACTGGTACTGCTGGAACCCCACAAACTTCTGCAGTATTCTCTAACGTTACTGTAGTAGGTCCGTTAGCCGCGGCTGGAACTAAAATCAATGGATTTTATCAGCACGCTGCTCAGATCAGAAGGAACTCTTCAATCAGCACATTTAATTCGATCTTCACTGGATTTCCAGATGGAATTTATATCGACGATAGTACTGTAGCTGCTGCAGGTGCTACTACTGCAAACTATACAGCAGGTCGGTTATCATTTGAAAACAACTTGGTTTACGGTATTACAGGACAAGATATTAAAGGAACAAATAAAGCTTCTATCGAAGCTGGTTTGAGAGCGTCAAATACATTCTTAGCCGGGACTTGGGCTGGTGCTCTGTTAACCTCACCTTACAAATATTCGTCAGATATCGCTGCTACTGCAAATGTTGGTAGACCAGATTTCACTGTTATAGCAGGATCTGTTGCGGCAAGTGGAGCTTTGTTCACGAATACTAAAGTTGCAGATGCATTTTTTGATAAAGTAGCTTATAAAGGTGCTTTCGGTACTACTGATTGGACAGCAGGATGGGCAAACTTTGATCCTCAAGTTATGCCTTACACTACGGCTGGTGCTGTAAAATAAGTTATAAATTATAAAATCTAAAAAAGGTTCTTGAGCATTTGCTCGAGAACCTTTTTTGTTTTGATAATACTTAACATAAGCTTAACATGACTGCTGTAGCGCCAGCTGAGTTAGACTCGTTTACCTCAATAAAACCATAAACTTAAAATGATGAAATCAATTAAAGCTCAGTTATTTTGTTTGCTTACTCTGGTAATGATTGCAAGTGTTTCCTGCCGGAAAGATCGACCATTGCAGAAACAAGTATTTATCGATGAAAACAATTTGACGGATTGTCCGGCAAATGCAACCTGTCAGTATCTATTCACAGAAAATGTAGATCTTAATCCAAATTCTTTCGGTGCACCGCAGCAAGGTCGCTACCGCTTGTTTTGGGCAGAGGTAAAACAGGCTGAATCTACGGCCTCTGTGTATGTGAAGGCACCAATGGAAGGTACAAAATTTGAACTGACAAAGGCTGATGTTTTGGCAGAACGTGTAATGCTAAGCAGATCCTGCCCGGCCTGTACGATGATACCTTTTAAAATTATAGATGGTTATGCTAAAGGAGTTAACTTGACACCAGAAAAGCGGGCCGATCAAACTAAATGGTTGTTGGAGATCAAATTGGTGATTCGCTATGAAGGTACTTCTATGGCAGATGAAACCGTATCTATCAAACAATATTTCTACCCTAATTTTACTTATAACTAAGGAATCTTACATAGACCTTCTGATAGAAGAAAGTAAATCGAAATTACAGCGCTATGCTTGTTCCTTATAATGCCTAGGAGGATCATAGGCACGTACAAGTATAGTGTTGTTAGTATTCTAGTAGTCCGGCTGGTAAAGAGTAGTAGGAGAGTAGTAGGAAAGTAGTAAGAGAGTAGTACAACTGATGAGGTAGTTTTACTTTTAGTGACTTGGCTAATAAAGTATATTATACTTTGTAAGGAGTGTTTTTTAAATTGGCATACTTACCGCTTTATCAACTGAACTATAATGGTAATGTGTATTGAGTATTACAACGCAATCATCGGGAAATTGTAAATCTCTTTTACTGTATTTTAAGAAAAGTACCTCTTGTGGAGAGAGGGGTTACCTTTCCTTTTCAAAATTGCCCTTATCGTTTTCATACAGAAAGTATATCAAATAGTAAACGCGCATATCCCTTTTTAGCGTGGAAGCCGACATAGTCACTAAAAGTATGGAAGAAATAGATAGTGACCTATTCGGCGTTTACTTTCTAAAGCCTCGGCAACCTCAGGGTATTCAGGCGCAAATTAATAATAACTGACTCATATCGTGGTTAGCAACCCGATCGACTATCTAAAACCTAACGGCAGTGGATAAATGGTTCAGTTGATATTAATATAGCCATTAAATTTCACTTAAAACGCATAGAATGTCTTTGTGCTGCATCTTTTCTTAGCTCAACTCTAACTCCCTTTGGGACTCGTTTTTAAACCATTAAAAATGAGCTTATGGCAAACCAACAACATCTTAAAATTTCAGGCATGCTGACCCAGCATGAATTCAAAGAGTGCTATATCACTTTTCTTTTGGTCAGAATCACTCATGATGTAACTGACTATGAACAGCTAACTAAAATCATTAAAAAGCAATATCGTTATGGAATTCATCACAAGACAGGCCTTGCCTGGCCTATATTGAACGGAATATTGATTGTCAACCCAATCAGCTATCCTTGAAACAGCTGTTCGCAATATGCAGGATGATGGATCCTCTAATAGATGAGGTATTTCCGACCAGCAGGGACGATGACCGGAGGTTATTTAATTTATTGGTAGATGCAGATCGGAACCTAAGGTATTGGGTTACGGTCAGTATAGATCTAACAGATCAGGGGCTGTTGCTAAGAAGGTGTAGTGACTGGATGACACGGGGGAAGAGTTGTATCTCAAGTAAGCATAGAATGAAGATGAAGTCTCCTAAGGATTTTACCCTCTAGTGACCTGGCTGATAAGCGTACACCACCTTGTAAGGAGTATTTTTTAAGCTTGCCGAAAGCTGTCCTATCCCCAGATTCTCTTTTTGAGGAGTGGGCTCGCAAACAGAATAAACCTTGCCTTTATACATAATTGGTGTACCTACCGGTTTATCAAACTGAACTGCCATGGTAATATGTGTCGGGTATAACAAGGCAATCATAGGTAGGTTGTAAATCTCTTTAACGAGATAGAAAAACAGTGCTGCGCGGTCATCACAATCACTGTATTTGGAGAAAAGCGTCTCTTCCGGCGAGAGGCGCTTTTCTTTTCCAAAATTATCCTCGTCATTTTCATATAGGAAGGCATATCTGGTAAAGCGCATCAGGTAGTCTATGCCGCGCTTCTGATTCATCTTGCTCACATTTTTTTTAAGTAAAGGGATCAATGAGCCATAGGTTTCCTTGCTCAATGGAATATTAAAATAATAAGAGAAATCTACACCTGGATAATTGGCAAATATCGCTTCCACTTCCGGATTGAGTTTAATGTTGAAATGATAGACTTTGTGCTTGTAACTGAATTCTATTTTTTTATTGGCATAACTTTCCGGTTTAAAATCCGGCATCCGTGTAACTTTATAAGAAAACGATTTATTGGCTTCCGATATATTCAGCATATCATGAGGGGGAACTTTATTGAGATCTGCATTTGCATAATCGTGGTAGTTCAGGCACATGTATTTTCTGCCCTTGAACATAAGAAATGGAATATCTGAAATATCCTCGTCATTGTAAACATAGAAGATGATGCGGTTATCGGCTATCGTCAATCTGGTGTCGTAACCTGATTTACCAAGCAGGAACCATTTATAAAAAGTATAGCGCTCGTAGTTGTCTTTCTTGGGGCTGATGGCCTGGGCAGTTTTACGGATGAGCTGGTAATATAACCAGTTGTTTAGGTCGTGACTTTTTTTATAAGCGAGCAGGCTATCGATAATCCGCGTGTATTTGCCGGCATTCGCTTTTTGATAGCTGGTCTTGATATAATCTTCAGACAATACGTTGGGAACGCCAACTATAATGGAAGAATCTATTTCAATATTAAAGGTTTCATTATAGAACTCGAAACTGGTGTTATAACTCTCCTGGCCTTTCAGAAGCGAAGGGGAGATCATGAGTAAAACCCATGCACCGTATATTTTTAGCAAACGGCCCATAACTGATTCGATTAATTAATAATTTGGTAATACTAAATATACGAAAAATTAACATAAGTAGTTGCTGGATGTATAGAATCTTATTGCTAAGTAAATGAGACAATATGTAGAAAGTTTGATACGCAATTTTACTTCCATTTGGCGTTATTCGCGTTGTTTAACACACACCAATGAATATCAAAGAACCAAATGTATCTGTACTACAGAAAAAACCGCACTTCGAGATCTTAGATGGTCTTCGGGGTATCGCAGCTTTAGCTGTGGTAATCTTCCATTTCATGGAATTTGCTGTGCCCGATTACCATCATAATTTCATTGCACATAGCTACCTGGCCGTTGATTTTTTCTTTTGCCTGTCGGGCTTTGTGATTGCTTATGCCTATGACAGTAAGATCGCAACTATAGGCCTCGGTCGGTTTTTGAAATTGCGGCTTATCCGACTCCATCCGCTGGTGCTGATTGGTGCCATATTGGGTTTGCTGACTTTTATATTAGATCCATTTAGTGATTTGTTTGAGCAATATGGTGCCGGACAAACCTTCCTGATGTTCTTATCTTCGGCTTTTCTTGTTCCCTATCCCGTAGTTACCGAACGATATTTCAATCTCTTTCACCTCAATCCGCCCACCTGGTCTTTATTCTGGGAGTACATTGCCAATATCTGCTATGTTTTGTTCTTGTTCAGATTAAAAAATAAGATTTTATGGATACTAACCGTACTGGCGGGAATTGCTCTTTGCTACGAAGCTTATCAATCACGGTATTTAGGCGTCGGATGGGGCGGCGATAATTTCTGGGGAGGTGGCATCAGGGTAGCTTTTTCTTTTCTTGCCGGAATGCTGGTTTACCGCTCCGGTTGGATCATCAGATCTCGCCTGGGTTTCATTGGGATGAGCGCTTTGTTGGCTATAGCTTTTCTATTTCCATATTCTGATCAGGTCAACTTCATCACAGACCCTTTGATTGTGCTATTTTACCTTCCCTTTCTGGTAGCTTTAGGGGCCGGAGCAAGGCTGAAGCCCTCTCTCAGAAGAATCTGTAAACTTTCGGGCGAACTTTCCTATCCGCTCTACATGATCCATTATGGTTTTCTTTGGATTTTCCTAAGCTATGTGGAAAGAATGAAACCAACGTTGAATGAGATGATACCTATCATTGTCGCAGGAACTTTATTGCTGATTGGCCTCGCCTATCTGGTCTGGGCATTTGTAGATAAGCCCGTCAGAAAATATATGAGCTCCCGCTTGGGGAGCTCATAAGTATGTTAGTGTCCGTGTCCTTCTTCTACATGGATTTCGAACTTTAGTTTCAAGACATCTTCACCTGCAAATTTGCTTGTATAGTCACTGTGGTTCCAGTCGCTTCTGGTAATGGTAGCTTTTACATCTTTGTTGAGTTTTCTCATGACATAGCTGATCGCTTTGGTCGGGCCCTCATTATCGTGTCCCACCGTAAGGTACGACAATACACCTGTAGTTTCGTATTGCCCTGTCACCACTGTGCCATCTGCATAGTTGGTCTCTCTTGGTTGGAAGATGGCGCCGCTTTCATCTTGTGAATCTTTGTTAAGAATGAGGTTCCCACCTACTAGGAAAGCTTTGAATAAATCTGCCGTGGCTTTATTCTGGATGAACTGGTTTTGTACTTCTTTCCCGGTATAATCCCATGCTTTCAGTTCCAGCCGGTAAACAGCATCAGCCTCGAGGTGCAGGTGCCCATTTTCAATGGCAGTTCCATTTTCGTTGAATTTGATGACGATTTTCTCACCGGAAACCAAATCTGTCAAGCCGTGGAAATGATCGCCATGCGCTTCGATAGCCGCTCCGGTTACTTCAGTTAGGGTGATTTCGGAACGCACTATACCTTCTTTTACAGGGCCTGTTTCTTCGTTCTTCTTACAAGAGCTCATAAAAAGTACTGCTGCTCCGATGAATGCAATCGATGCGGATTTGAATGAATTGGTCATTGTTGTCATTTTTTTTAAGGGTTTAATAAAATATGTGTTGTTTTTTATTGAATTTTAATGCTGATGCCCCTGATGGTTTGCCATCCAGCCTGGTCGGTCAGCCTGATCAGGAAATGGTAGTCGCCTGGATCTATGTCTGAGGGGACCGCGATTTCTTCGGCGATCTGGTAACTGCTTAATCCGGAGGGAATGGTAAAGCTCTTGATCAGCAGGAAAGGCTTTATCGGAGTTTTTACCACTTCAGACTGACAGTCGTTCACTTCGGTACTGTGACTGTGGTGATCGAAGTTATGGTGGATGTCTACACTTACAGAGCCCAGTTGCGCATTGTCAGTCAGGTTGGCCCGGAACACAAACTTTTCGCCGCGTTTAACTACGCTGCACTGCTGCGGGAAGGCATTAGCTAACGACAAGTCGATTATGGGGTAGGTAGTATCAATATTTTCTTTTTCGTCTTTCGAGCAGCTGTTGAGCAATAAGGATATGGCAATCATGCAGAAAGCCGTTTGGATAAATTTCATAGGATGTGGTTTATTGGTAATCAATGGTGATTGGAATGGATTTATAGACGTTGACGTTATAGGTGGTGTTCTTATAAAGAATTACCAGATTATACTGGCCGGATTCCCAGGCTTTGGCTCCCGAAATTGGATTTGCATTTGGCTCGTTTCCATCGTTGCTGGCGCCAATGATGATGCTTTCTCCACCATACACTCCATTGATCTGTTTCAGCGTGGAGAGTTTCGACGCTGCAGGTAGGTTTTTATGTTCTCCCTTAGAGATGACAATTGCTTTGCTGAAATCTAGTTTGTCGATGCTTTCGGGGAAATAATTAGCGTTGCGCTTGATCAATACCGTATAAAGCAGGCCATCGCCTTTGATGTCGCTGACCTGTGCATGTGCAGTAAATTCATCACCTTTTTTGAAGATCAGTTCTTTTTCGACATAAGTATCCATGTAATAAATCATCGTTCCGTTCCGGGAAAAGATGTCGCGGCCTATTTTAGGATCTACAGGCACATTCGCCGGATCAATGATGCTAAAGTCTTCTTTGATCTCTAGTTTAGTCCCATTCTCATCAAGTACGATGAAATATAAATCATATTTTCCCTCGGGGGCATCCGCCGGAATGGTGAAATGTTTGTGGACATTGGTGTTCCTGGCACCTTTATATTCGGCCCAGTTTAGTTCCAGTTTCCATGTTGCAGTATAAGTTTCTCCACTTTTTTGCAAGATCTTAACCTGGACATCCTGGATTTTCTCGCCGGCCAGCACATCGGCATTCAGGTGAAAATCCCTTCCCCTGAGTGCCTGTTTATTATTACCGGTACCGATTTCGATGTTCTCCGCTTTTGGCGCAGCGAGCTCAACTGTCGGCTCATCTTTTTTGCAACTGCTAATTATCGCTCCGGTGATGAGCAACGCGCAAATGATCTTTGTTCTCATAATTGTTGTTGTGTTAAATGTTATTATTCTTATTTGTGTGTATTTAGCATGAATGGTATTTTGAGCGATAGCACGATATTTCTTCCGGCCTCTGGCAACTCGATTAGCCTGTAGAAACTGGTATGGTTGAGGTATTTCGTATTCAGCAGGTTCTGTGCTTGTAAGCTCAGCATCAATGGCTGTCTATAGAGTTGTAAGCGTGTCCCACCCTGCAGGTTTACGATCCGGTAACCCGGGGATGTTTTCTCTGGGGGAACAATATTGTTTTGTCTCCCGGTGATCCTGTAATCTAGAGAGAGATAAGTTCCGGAAAGCCGAGACAATTCAGGAGACCAGTTCAGATTTAGTAATACCGATACAGGCGGTGAAAAGGGTAGGGTATAGCCTTTTTTATCGCCAGACAATTGCTCTGCATGCAGGTATTCTGCAAGCACTTCCGTGCTCAGGTTTTTCCAGATATTATATTTTACCTGCAGTTCGCCTCCATAGCGCATTACACGGCTTTGTGTATATTGGAAGATCTGGTTGCCCGCACCGTAGTTGTAGTCGTGATTGGGTGTGGGGTTTAGGTATATGTAGTTCGGGAAATAATTGTAGAAGGGGCTCAACTGTATCGACCATCTTCCGGCATTCCAGCCCAGGCTTAAATCGGCCTGGTACGACTGTTCCGCGGAGAGCTTGGCCTCGCCGCGCTCATAGCTGAAATAATGGTAGTTGACGCCATTGGCACCAAGTTCTTTTGCGATGGGCATGCGGAAGCTCTTGCCAATATTGGCTTTTAGGCTAAAGGCATCCTTGTTGTAATTTATTCCGGCCGACCATACCAAACTGTGGAAGCTGCGGTTCAGTTCTTCTGCCCTACTTGCGTATTCCGATCGCGTAATTCCTCCTTCAGAAATCTCCGATGTAAACCAGTCCGTGTATCCCGATGTGCGGATGTGGCCGTAATCATAGCGTAGGGCGGCATGTAACAATATTTCTTCTGTCAGCCTCAGCTTTTCATAGGCAAATGCGCCAAGAGTTTCTTGTTTAAAAGCCGGTACCAGGAAGGTCCAGCCACTGATGGCATTATTTTGATGTTCTCCGTTTACACCGATTGTCAGGGTATGTTTGCCCAGGCAGAGCTCATCGCGCAGGTTCAGGGAATATACTTGCTTGTCAAATTCCCTTTCCAGATGGGCTGGGATGGTCATCGTGTCAGGATACAATGGAGGCATGTAACCATGATTCACATATTGACTAAATTCTTCCCTGAAATTGCGCTGGTAGCCTAAATCCAATTCGATGCGCTGATGCGTGCTATGCCAGGTATTTCTGCTGATGGCTTTAAAATGGTTCACTTGCTGACTTGGCATTTGGATATCCCTGGCCGAGGCATCATGTAACCTGGTGTCTACCTGTCGGGGCTCCAGTCCATGTGCATTGGCGAAGAATCCACTCTTGTTGTATACGTTGCTCAGGTACAGCACCGACCTGAAATGATCAGTCAGATATCCAGCGCTAAAATGCAGGCCGCTTTCATTTCCCGCTGTATTCCTCAATCGCCTTTCGTGTAGGCGGACAGGAAAATTATAAACCGAGACACTGTCTGCCGGTACGCGGTAGTCGCCATAGCTTTGGTAGGTAAACCTCGAGTCGAAAAACCAATGCTGATTCCTCCCAAACAAGTTTGCAGATGTTCCATAGAGGTTGTTGTTGCTTTTGCCGATGAGCTCCACCGAACCAGCAAGGGTATTTGTTTCGGGTATTGCTGCAGGTTTTACGGAGATTACTCCACCAATAGCGTCTGAACCGTAAATGAATGAAGCTGCCCCTTTTAAGAGTTCTACTTCCCCGGCAGCAAACTGATCCAGCTCCAGTCCATGATCGGCTCCCCACTGTTGCCCCTCGTGTTTGATACCCTTTTCTGCTACTACAACGCGGTTAAAGCCTAATCCGCGAATGAGCGGTTTCGATTGACCGGAACCAATGCCTATGGTCTTTATTCCTGGCAAACGTTCCAATGTCTTCATCAAACTACCGCCCAGATGCCGCTGAATAAAGTCGCTGTTCACAATTTCCAGGTTCATGGATTCTTGTTGTTTCCTGCCTGTTATGCCCTGACCTGCGATGTTTACTTCGCTTAACTGATGGCTTGGCGTATGCATGGTAATATGTATGGTCGCCGTCTTGCTGAAGTTCAGTTGCTGACGATAAATTTGATAACCGGATCTTGTGGCAACAAGTTGAAGCTGTCCACTGGGTAGATTTCGGAACTGAAATTTACCCGACAGGTCAGTTTCTGTGAGCATTGCCGTTCCGGCAATTTCGATCTGTACCATAGCTAAAGGCTGATTGTCGGCATTAGTCACATGGCCCGACAGTACATGTTGCTGTGCCATTACGGAAGTTCCCATCCACAGGCATAGCAACATACCGATGAGTTTTCGCATACGTTGTTTTAAAAAAATGAAATGATGAAGGTATTTGGCTCAAAGGAAATCAATGAGCCCGGCCCGGATAATCGGTTTCCTTAAGAAATGAAGCTGGGTGGCCCCTTATTGGTGAAGCCCTGTAGCGTAAATTTGTAATTGCCTGTAAAAACACCAGTCAGGTATTTCGGGGCGGGAAGTGATGGAACCAACATGGGTTCCTGAACTGGCATCAGGTAATCTTTATGTTGAAGCTGCGCTAAAAATACGCAGATTTCGCAATGCTCGGAAGCAGGTACGATTTCCTTTTCAAAACTGACAGTCCTACAACTCTCTTCATGATGTGCGTGAACAGCCTGTACTGCAAAAAGAGAAACGAACATACCTATCAGCAGTAATGCTGTCAGCTGATGTAGTTTTTTCCTTATATGCAATGATGTCCTTTTCACAATTGCAGCAAAGTTGCATATAAAAGCTTAAAGCTGCAAGGACATTTTCTAAAAAAAGGCTATTTCAGATCACTAAAGCTTTCAACTGCGATACAACATAATTCCCATACAGGTAATTTGAGGGTGTTGAAATAATCCACAATTAACGCGTACTTAATACGCTTACCCTACTTTTGTGCTATAAATATTTGGTTAGTATTTATATACGTTTAGGTTTAGTTGATAACAGAAAGCCCCGATGGATGTCGGGGCTTTCGTGTTTTTAGAAATTCTTACCAATCTTCTCCAGCATTTCAGCGGGAATGTTCTGAGTATCTACCAATAGGAAACCATCCAGACAATCAGAGAATTTAGGATCTATATTAAAGCAAATGATTTTTGCATTCAAGTTCATGTATTGTCTGAGCAATACTGGTATTTTAATGTGTGAGTTTTCGATATCCGAAATTAGGCTGTCCAAGTCTTTCAATGACTCGCTGCTCTCTATCAACAAGTCTTTGTCAATAGCAGAAAGATCAGCCTTGAATTTGTTTTTGGGCTTTACATATGCAGCAAGATCGTAATCGAAGTGATTTTTGGTAATGTAATTTACAATTAGTGATTTTGAGAACTTAGAGAAATTGTTGCTGATACTCACAGGACCGAACATGTAACGATATTGGGGGTTGTCCAGCAAATATTTAAGGATACCCTTCCATAACAGGAAAAGTGGTAAAGGCTTTTGCTGGTATTCTTTGCGAATCCAGGAGCGTCCGAGTTCAATACCTTTCCGTAGGATAGGAAAGAACGGTTCTTTGATCTTGAACAATTCAGAAATGTAAAAGCCTCTGCGGCCCATGGTATTGAGGATTTCGTCACCTTTGCCTATTCTATATGCGCCCACAATATTTTGCAGGTCTTTGTCCCAGATAAAAAGGTGGTTGTAATAAATGTCGTAATTATCCAGGTCGATCTTCTTGTTTGTACCTTCACCTACTTCTCTAAAGGTGATCTCCCTTAAACGGCCGATCTCTCTTAAGATATGTGGGATGGTGGAGGTAGGAGTGATATATACCTCATAGTTTTTTTCCTGCCATACCCTGAAACTTTCCAGTTGGCTTACCTCTTCTACAATAAGATTACGGTCTGTTTCCTCAATGACTGCTTCAGGCTTTTTTTTGATTTTGAACAGATTGATCGGGTTGAATAGTTTTTTTTCTTCATCCAGTCCTGTTCCCAATGCATAAGTACGTGCTCTTAGGAAGTCCAAGAGTTTGTTGGTATTGTTGCGATAGGATATGTCTTCAATATTGATTGGCTTACCTATCCTGACTTTGATCTTTAGGCCCTGCTTGTTCAGAAATTCAGAAGGGAGCTTAGCAGTTCTAAGGGTGGGATGGATGAAACTAAGTATATTGAACAGGACACCATTGTTGCCATGGAAGTAAATCGGCACTACAGGTAGTTTTGCTCTTGCGATCAATTTGCCCACCACCGGGTGCCACAATTTATCTGTAATCTCTTGTTTGTCGAGGCTAAAAGTAGATACTTCCCCAGCTGGGAAAATGCCTATAGGTGTACCACTTTGCAATAAGTCGAAGGTGGCTTTTAATCCGCTGATGCTAGATGAATGTTGTATGTTTTCAAATGGATTTACTGCAACGAAAAACTCACTGAGGTTAGGTATTTTCTTGAGGATGAAATTGACCATTACTTTTGCTTCAGGTCTTACTGTACACAATAATTTTACAAGCGCTAATCCCTCTACACCACCGTATGGGTGGTTTGCAATGGCGATAAAGCCTCCGGTCTTCGGTATGTTTTTGAGATCATCTTCATCGAAATCGATGCTGACACCAATAGTTTCAAGTATTTTGTCGACAAACTCCAGCCCATTGAAGTGCTGGTTTTGCGAGAACACTTTATTGATGTCATTAAGTTTCATTATCTCCATGAGTAAAGCAGCAAGGCCAGGGACCCCTAGCTTATCGATCTTAGTAGCTTTTGCGAACTCTTTGGTAGTTATGATCTTCATTTAAATGTGTGGTTAGTAAATTAGAATCCAATCTCAAAAGTAAGGTTTATATTTTTTATAACCTTGATTGTGGTTATTAAAAAATAACCTGCCTAGCTTCACCGGTATGAAGAAATGGCTAACTGAACGCTTTGACCTGAGTAAACGGGAATTCAATGGATTGCTGGTTTTGCTGCTGCTTATTGTGATAATAAATTTGATTCCCAAAGCTTACAGCCTATGGTTTTTGGCGGATGATGAAGTAGAGCAGCAGGAAGATACTCATGTGATGAGCCTCAGTGATTCGAGTAGTTATCATGCGGCAGCTTCTGAGCTTAATGAACAGAGGAGAGTAAAAACATCTGCGCCTGTCCCTTTTTTCTTTGATCCGAATACAATTGGCATCCTGGCTTGGCAGCAACTTGGATTGTCGTCACATCAGGCAGCTGCAATTTTAAAATATCGTTCTAAAGGGGGACAATTCCGAAAGGTAGAAGATCTGCAGAAGATGTATACGATTTCTGAGCTGATGTACCGAAAGCTCGCTCCCTATGTGCGGATCAGCCAGCCGAAAGTTAACCGTAAAACATTTCCGATGCCATCCTTTAGGTCAGGGGCCAAACCCAAGCGGGAGTTAAAGCTGATAGAAATCAATTCTGCCGATAGCGCGAAGCTGGAGGAAATCAGTGGAATAGGACAGGCATTTGCCAGGCGGATATTGAAATATCGCGAACGTTTGGGAGGCTTTTATAAAAAGGAGCAGCTTTTAGAAGTATATGGGTTAGACTCACTAAAGTATGAAGAGATTAAAATGCAGGTAGATATAGACTTGGAAAAGCTAAAAAGAATCAATATCAATATTGCGGTGATGGAGGATTTTAAAAATCATCCCTATATCAGATATAAACAAGTAAATGCAGTGATACAATATAGAAAACAACATGGAAATTATAGTAATATTGCAGACTTAAACAAGGTCGCCATCCTCGATAAAGAAACCATTGAGCGTATGGTCCCTTACCTTATCTTTGAGTAATGATAGCAGCAGAAATAAAGCAGACGGTACGAGATGTGCCCGACTTTCCGAAACCTGGAATAGTTTTTAAAGACATTACGCCAATATTAAAGGACCATTTGCTGTGTGCAGCTATTGTAAAGGCACTTGCCGGGCAGGTCAATGGCTTGGAGATAGACGTGGTGGCGGGAATTGAAAGCAGGGGATTCCTGTTTGGACCTTCCTTGGCGCAGTCGCTCGGTGTACCTTTTATACCTATTCGCAAAGCAGGAAAGCTACCTTACAAAACCATCAGAGAATCATATGATCTTGAATACGGAAGCGCTACAATAGAATGCCATGAAGATGCCTTATTTAAGGGTCAGAAAGTACTGATTCATGACGATCTTTTAGCAACAGGGGGAACGGTAGTTGCGGCTTCTAAATTGGTAGAGCAATTAGGTGCAAGCATATCAGGCTATTCTTTTATCATCTCTCTGGATTTTTTGAAGGGGAAAGACCGATTGATACCGTATTCAGAATCGGTATTTTCTCTCGCAGCGTATTAAACCAGGTGATTGAGCTGTGCGAACTGATACACGCACAGAAAGAATAGGGCAATTGCGATAATTTTTAAAATAAGTATAGAAAAACGGATTGTCATACTTAGAATGGTTGTTAAAATATTTTAAATTTGTTGCAAAACTAATATTGCCTTCTGGTTTAATCAACTGTGAAAATACGCAGTATTTATAAATGCACTATACGAATGACAGCTAATAAGAACTTTGGGGATTATTCAAGGAATTTCATCACCGATATTCCTGCGGATTTGGATACTGAGCAGGCAAAGTACTTTAGGCAGACCATACCCAGATTTCCTGACGAGGCCATTTATATTTATTCTTTTAAGGAGAACCGCATGATCTTTGCCAATGGATGGGAAGAAGTGCTTGGATACAAAGATGATGAGATCAACATGCTTGCAATTGTGAATATGTCGGCTCCTGAATTTGCTCCTTTTTCTCACGATCTGAACGATAAGGCTTTGAAGTTCATTCATGGTAAGACAAAGAAACTGGAAGAATATAGTTTTACGATTGAGCTAAAAAAAATTCATAAGAACGGTACACATGTTCCGATTATCGTCAGGGTTGGGGTATTCAGTTCTGAAAACGGGCATATAGAGTCTATCATCGGCAGGTTCCAAATTAACCGGAACCTTATTTTTGGAAAGATCATGCGTTATGCGGCGTATGGCCCTGAGAAGGAGAAATTTGAAGAAGAATTGAATAAGGTACTTTTCCACCATCTTGCCATATCAAATAAGGAGAAGGAAGCACTATCTTTGGTAGCTAAGGGTTATTCTTTTAAAGAGATTGCCCACGAACTGAATGTCTCGCATTCGGCGATTGAAAAGCGGATCATACCTTTATATAAGCGGTTCAATGTGAAAAGCTTGACCCATTTGGTGAGTTTTGCTTATGATAACAATATCCTGCCTTAAGGTCAGTCCAGATTGATGGTGGTGATATGAGATTTTGGGATGCCGATCTGGTGAAGTAAACCTTCCCATTTCTCTTCCAGCAGGCTTGTTGGGTCATCACTGCCCATTACCCATATGATGTTTTTCTCGCATATGTGTTTGATGTTATCAGGGCCGCAGTCTACATTATTGAGTAGCTCATAAAAGAGCGCTGTAGTGATGATGTCGCCTTTTACCGGTCGGCCAGGATTAATGTCGTCTATGACCAACAGGTTGCAGTTGCGCCAAGACCACAATTTGTTAAACTGGCTGGTTGCCGAAGAATTCTCAAAAAACAAACTGAGTAATTTGACTGCGGTGATGTAACTGCAGCAGTTGTTCCGGATAGAGGCTTCTGTTGCTATGCCTACCGATAATGTAGTTTTGCCACTGCCTCTGGAGCCAAAGATGAGCATATGCCTGCCGGTTTGTCCCAGCTGCATATCCAAAAAATCAAGTACAGCCTTCTTGTGCTCATCTTTGATCTGCTGATTCCATTGGCTTAACCTGAGTTGAAAGGGATATTCTGCATTTTGCAGGTACATTTTGGTTGTGTACCAATAATAAGCAGGGTAAGTTACCAGTAATAAAAGTGCGATGAGTGTGATCAGCATTCCAGTGTGATAACCGCAAATCAAACTGGCAGCTATGGCACCTATACCAAAATAGATTATATCGGTTAGGGTATCAAAAGCAAGGTTGAACCATGAGGGATTGAATGTGTATTCGCCTTTGCTGAGGGCCTTGCGTTTAGTGGGGATTTTCAGAAGCAGCGGACCGAGAAAATTGTAGATTTCGAATAGGAGCCATGCTGACCAGACCCCTAGAGAAGCCCATAGTTCGGGATAGGAGATTTGAGGTTTAGCCTTAATGAAATGATAGATGACAACAGTAGGGATAAAACCAAGTGCAAAATGACCGAACTGATTGGCCAGCCAGGAGTACGTAAGTGTTACACCGCGGTAAGAATCTTTACCGATCAGATCCCTTTTTAGCTGTTCTATAATTTCTCTTCTGCTGATGAATGTCATGAGTATGCGCTATTTGATAATCGGTTTTGGCTGCTAAGCTAAAAAAAATAAAAAAAACTTTTTAGAGGTATTTGAGGGGTCTAAAATGATGGCATAGGGTTAATGAACTAAATACCATTTCGTTCTATTACAAGGCAAATTTTTAAAGGTGATGGTGTGATTTTATTTCATTAACATTGTCATGATTCAAACAAAAAACCTATGTTAGAAACAATGGATAACACTGTAGGATACAGTTTTAGTACCTCAGAAAATCAAGAGATGATCCGGAATATGGTGAAGGATTTTGCAGAGAAGCATATCCGTCCGAATGTGATGGATTGGGATGAAGCACAGCATTTTCCTGTAGCCGTTTTTAAAGAGTTGGGAGCATTGGGCCTGATGGGCGTATTGGTACCGGAAGCCTACTCCGGATCAGGCTTCGGTTATCAGGAATATGTAGATGTAATTGTGGAAGTAGCTAAAGTATGCGGATCTATCGGCTTATCGGTAGCTGCACATAATTCTCTTTGCACCGGTCACATTATGGCTTTCGCTAATGAAGAACAAAAACAAAAGTGGCTTCCGAAGCTAGCTACCGCCGAATGGATAGGAGCCTGGGGCCTGACAGAAGCCAATACTGGATCAGACGCGCTGCGGATGATGACTACAGCAGTGTTGGACGGAGACGAGTATGTGATCAATGGAGCTAAGAACTGGATTACCCATGGAAAGAGTGGAGATGTGGCGGTAGTCATGGTGAGAACGGGTGAAAAGGGGGATTCTAAAGGAATCTCTGCCATTGTAGTGGAAAGAGGTACTCCTGGTTTTTTTGCGGGAAAAAAAGAGAACAAATTAGGAATGCGGGCTTCGGAGACGACAGAAATGATCTTCGACAACTGTAGAGTGCCCAAGGAAAACCTGTTAGGTAAGGAAGGAGAAGGATTTAAGCAAGCTATGAAAGTATTGGATGGAGGCAGAATTTCCATAGCGGCGCTATCGTTGGGAATTGCCAAAGGAGCTTATGAAGCTGCTCTGGCTTATGCAAAGGAACGACATCAGTTTGGACAGCCTATAGCTAGTTTTCAAGGCATCAGCTTTAAACTGGCAGATATGGCTACGGAGATTGAAGCAGCTGAACTACTGATCAGGCAAGCTGCAGATCTCAAAAACAGGGGCTTGCCTATGACCAAAGAATCTGCTATGGCGAAGTATTTTGCATCTGAAGTCGCAGTGAGGGTATGCTACAGATGCTGTACAGATCTTCGGAGGCTATGGTTATACTAAGGATTTCCCGGTGGAAAAATTTTATAGAGACAGTAAGCTCTGTACCATTGGAGAAGGCACCTCTGAAATTCAGAAGATAGTTATTGCAAGAGAAGTTTTAAAAGATTAAATTAGAGTTACAATTAGGAAAAAGAATAATCTAACCAAATATATAACCTGTATGATCCGGCAGTTTTAGCTGCCGGATTTTTCATTTAACTGCTTTATTTTGATTTATTTAAAATATAGTTTTGATTGTCGGATGTAAGCCTTATCTTTGCAGTCCTAAAAACAACGAGAGGAGGTATTTTTACGTTATGATCATTATCAATATTAAAGACGGCGAATCATTGGATAAAGCCCTAAAACGTTTCAAAAAGAAATTTGAGAAAACAGGTGTGTTGAGAGAATTACGCAGTCGTCAAGCATACGAGAAGAAATCTGTTGCTCGTCGTACGCAAGTGAAACACGCAATTTATAAGCAAAATATGCAACTTGAAGGAACTATATAGTTCTGATAGTCTACATTATAGATTTTGAAGCGCCATTGAGAATATCGATGGCGCTTTTTTATTATCAAAATAATAAGGAATTGTTAACTATTGTTTCGTATATTCACTAATCGAGCAATACAAATAGTTTCTATGGCTGTAGACCAGTTTTTAACATATCTCCAACACGAGAAGCGTTATTCTCCTCATACGGTGCAGTCCTATAGAGCCGATCTGCTTCAATTTAAAGATTTCATGTCTGTTACTTACGAGTTGCCGCTGACGGAGGTAAAATCGGTACATGTACGGGATTTTATGGTATGGCTGATGGAGCATGCTTCATCTGAAAATTCGGTTAGCCGGAAGTTATCTGCCCTTAGCAGCTTTTACAAGCATCAGATGAAAGCTGGGATTGTCGCAGCTAATCCCATTTCCGTTATAAAGGCTCCAAAGATTCCGAAAAAACTTCCCGTATTTGTGGATGACGATAAGCTTGATCAACTGCTGGACTCAGAAGAGTTTTTTGATGATAGTTTCCCATCAGTAAGGGATAAGTTGGTTATTGAGGCTTTATTTGGCACAGGGATGAGGTTGGCCGAACTTTTATCATTGAGGGAGACTGATGTAGATGCTTATGCTTCAAGTATCCGGGTGATGGGGAAGAGGAGCAAGGAGCGGATTATTCCTGTTGGCCGGCAATTGTTAGATCAGTTCGAAAAATACATTGAATTGAAATCATTGCAGAATTTTAATAACAAAAGTGGGGTCTTGTTCGTTACAGATAAAGGAGCAGATGCATATCCAAAGCTGATATATTTAATAGTGCAGAAATATTTATCATACATATCAACCCAAAATAAAAAAAGCCCGCATGTGCTGCGGCATACATTTGCAACAAGCTTATTAAACAGAGGGGCCGATTTAAATGCAATTAAAGAACTTTTGGGCCACGCCAGTCTTAGCGCCACCCAAGTTTATACCCACAATTCAGTTGAACGATTAAAATCTATTTATAAACAAGCCCATCCAAAGGCATAAAAAAAGGAGGAAAAATGAAAATTACAGTTCAATCAATTCATTTCAATGCAGACAAAAAATTGTTAGATTTTATCCAGAAGAAAGCAGATAAGCTGGATCAGTTTTATGACCAGATTATAAGTGGCGAAGTTTATTTAAAATTAGAGAATGTAGAAGACGAAGCAAATAAGATAACGGAGATCAAACTGATTGTTCCCGGGCAACCAATTGTTTGCAAAAGAGCAATGTAAAACTTTTGAAGAGGCTACAGATCTGGCGATTGAATGCCTGCGAAAGCAAATTGAGAAACATAAACAAAAGAAAACTCGTATAAAGCTGAAGTGAGCAAAAAAGCGGTTTTGAATGCTGACAGAAGATGATTATTAAGAATATATTCAGCATTATAAAATCTGAAATCGGCGGGTTAATAACCCGCCGATTTTTTTTTAAAATAATTTTGTATCAGTATTTAAATTTGTGTAGATTTGCATTCCCTTTCGGAGAGGTGCGTTAGTCCAATACTAAAAGGGAAAGTTCTATGAAAGATTAATATTATAAAATTCGTTGCTTGGTTATTTGACAAAGGATAATATAAGCCTCCTTAGCTCAGCTGGTAGAGCAACTGACTTGTAATCAGTAGGTCATTGGTTCGATCCCGATAGGAGGCTCTGTTTATTTCGGATTTGAATGATGTTTAGCTTCAATTTGACATTGAAATCCGAAATTAACAATGGGGGGATACCAGAGCGGTCAAATGGGACGGACTGTAAATCCGTTGCTTCGGCTACGAAGGTTCGAATCCTTCTCCCCCCACAATTTAATTGAAGATTGAATTATGAATTATGCAGATTATAATTCATAATTCACTAATTCAATCATTCACTAATTAAAAAAGCGGAAGTAGCTCAGTTGGTAGAGCGATAGCCTTCCAAGCTATAGGTCGCGAGTTCGAACCTCGTCTTCCGCTCAGTTAAATGAGTTAGAAGTTGGCAGTTCATTGGTAAACAGTTATTAACTGCAAAACTGAAACTGAACTGAAACTGAAACTAAATAAGCCGACGTAGCTCAGGGGTAGAGCACTTCCTTGGTAAGGAAGAGGTCATGGGTTCAAATCCCATTGTTGGCTCAATAGTTATAAATAGTATAATAATAAATTTTAAATAATAAATTAACCTACAAATAATAATTATAAATCATGGCAAAAGAAAAATTTGACCGCAGCAAGCCGCACGTAAACATCGGTACAATCGGTCACGTTGACCACGGTAAAACAACCCTTACCGCAGCTATCACTAAAGTATTAGCTGATAAAGGTTTATCAGAAGCTCGTTCATTTCGATTCAATTGACTCTGCTCCTGAAGAAAAAGAGCGTGGTATTACTATTAATACAGCTCACGTTGAGTATTCAACTGCTAACCGTCACTATGCTCACGTTGACTGTCCAGGTCACGCGGATTATGTGAAAAACATGGTTACAGGTGCTGCTCAAATGGATGGTGCAATCATCGTTGTTGCTGCTACTGATGGTCCGATGCCACAAACTCGTGAGCACATCCTGTTAGCTCGTCAGGTAGGTGTACCTTCATTGGTTGTATTCATGAACAAAGTGGACATGGTTGATGATCCTGAATTATTAGAATTAGTTGAAATGGAAATTCGTGAATTATTATCATTCTACGAATTTCCCTGGTGATGATATTCCTGTTATTCAAGGTTCTGCTTTAGGTGGTCTTGAATGGCGATCCAAAATGGGTTGGTAAAATTATGGAATTGATGGATGCTGTTGATAGCTACATTCCAATTCCTCCACGTTTAACTGATCTTCCATTCTTGATGCCTGTTGAAGACGTATTCTCGATCACTGGTCGTGGTACTGTTGCAACTGGTCGTATCGAGCGTGGTGTAATCAACTCTGGTGAGCCTGTTGAAATCTTAGGTATGGGTGCTGAAAACTTAAATCAACTGTAACAGGTGTTGAGATGTTCCGTAAGATCCTTGATCGTGGTGAAGCTGGTGATAACGTAGGTTTATTGTTACGTGGTATTGAAAAAACTGATATCCGTCGTGGTATGGTTATTTGCAAACCAGGTTCAGTAACTCCTCACACTGATTTCAAAGCTGAGGTTTACGTATTATCAAAAGCAGAAGGTGGCCGTCACACTCCATTCTTCAACAAATACCGTCCGCAATTCTATTTCCGTACAACAGACGTAACAGGTGAAATTTCACTTAGCTGAAGGTGTAGAAATGGTTATGCCAGGTGATAACGTTACAATCACTGTAAAGTTGATCAACGCTATCGCAATGGAAAAAGGTCTTACGTTTCGCTATCCGTGAAGGTGGCCGAACAGTAGGTGCTGGTCAGGTAACTGAAATTTTAAAATAATTACTCTAACCGCTTAAAGGAGTAACAAAGATAGGTTAATTTTATATGCAAAGTACTTAGGCTTTATAGCTTAAGTACTTTGTTCACATAAAATAATATAATTCCTTTAAGGGATTAATATACACGGGAATAGTTCAATGGTAGAATAGAGGTCTCCAAAACCTTTGATCAGGGTTCGAATCCTTGTTCCCGTGCATATAATAAAGTAAATAAAAATGGCTAGCAGTAGCTGAATATATTAAAGAATCATATATCGAGTTGACCCAGAAAGTAACCTGGCCAACCTGGCGCGAATTGCAAAGCAGCGCTGTTTTAGTATTGGTAGCTGCAATTATTATTGCAATGGTAATATTTGGTATGGATCAGATTATCAGCTATGTGCTTAATACAGTTTTATAATTCACTAGCCTAATTATATATAAAGATGAGTGATCAATTAAAATGGTACGTAGTTAGGGCTGTAAGTGGTAAAGAAAAAAAGGTAAAACAATATATTGATGCTGAAATTAACCGTTTAGGTATTTCACATTTGGTTCCACAGGTATTAATCCCTACCGAAAAATATTACCAGATGCGCGATGGAAAAAAGATTGCTAAAGAGCGTAACTATTTCCCGGGATATGTATTAATGGAAGCTGCGCTAGATGGCGAGCTAGAACACGTCATTAAAAATATAAATAGTGTAATTGGTTTCTTGGGCGATAAAGCAGGTAATGCTATTCCGTTGCGCCAGGCAGAAGTTAACCGTATTTTAGGTAAGGTTGACGAGATGAGCGCACAGGGCGAAACCATGAATGTACCTTATTATGTAGGCGAAAACGTGAAAGTAATGGATGGTCCGTTCAACGGCTTTAGCGGTGTGATTGAAGAGGTTAACGAAGAGAAAAAGAAATTAAAAGTAATGGTAAAGATATTCGGGCGCCGTACGCCGCTTGAATTGAATTACATGCAGGTAGAGAAAGAATAATTTAAGATTTCGAATATCGGATTATCGATGTTCGAATTAATAATATAAAATATAATGATATTACAGGTGTTGAATTCGAAATTAACATCAAATCCAAATCAAAAATCTTAAATGTTACATAGCTTCCACTTACTAACATTGAGTAATAATTAAAATAAATCAAAATGGCAAAAGAAGTCGGTGCAATGGTAAAGCTACAGGTAAAGGGCGGCGCTGCAAATCCATCTCCTCCAATTGGCCCTGCATTGGGTGCAAAAGGTGTGAACATTATGGAGTTTTGCAAGCAGTTCAATGCACGTACCCAGGATAAACCTGGTAAAGTGTTGCCTGTAGTAATTACTGTTTATGTAGACAAGTCATTCGATTTTATCATCAAAACCCCTCCTGTTGCTATCCAGTTATTGGAAGCTACAGGTTTAAAGAGTGGTTCGGCTGAGCCCAACCGTAAAAAAGTTGCCAGTGTAAACTGGGACCAGGTTGAAACAATAGCTAAAGATAAAATGACTGATTTAAATGCATTTACAGTAGAATCAGCCATGAAAATGGTGGCAGGTACTGCTCGCAGTATGGGAATCACCGTATCTGGTACAGCACCCTGGAATTAATTAATTAACACAAATCAGTTTAAGACAGTGGCAAGATTAACAAAAAATCAAAAAGCGGCACTATCCAAAATTGAGGCTAACAAAGCATATTCTTTACAGGATGCATCATGCTTTGGTAAAAGAAATTACTACTACCAAATTTGATTCATCTGTTGATATTGATGTTCGTTTAGGTGTTGACCCGCGTAAAGCCAATCAAATGGTACGTGGTATTGCAACATTACCTCATGGAACCGGTAAAACTGTACGTGTATTAGTGCTTTGTACTCCTGATAAGGAACAAGAAGCAAAAGATGCAGGTGCAGATTTCGTAGGTTTGGATGATTATATTGCCAAGATTGAAGGTGGATGGACTGATGTTGATATTATCATCACTATGCCAAGTGTTATGGCTAAAGTAGGTCGTTTGGGTCGTATTTTAGGTCCGCGTAACCTTATGCCAAACCCTAAATCAGGTACAGTAACTACCAGAAGTTGGTAAAGCTGTAACTGAGGTAAAAGGTGGTAAGATCGATTTCAAGGTTGACAAAACCGGTATCATCCATGCTTCAATAGGAAAAGTATCTTTCCCTGCGGATAAAATTTATGAGAATGCATTAGAAGTATTGCAAACTATCTCAAAATTAAAACCATCAGCAGCAAAAGGAACATATTTCAAGAGCATTCATATCTCTTCAACAATGTCGCCGGGAATTGACAATTGAAACTAAAACAGTAGCGGGGATCTAATCATGAATAAAGAAGAAAAACACGAACTTGTTCTTGCCCTTACTGAACAGATGAAAGAGTACGGTAATTTTTATATTACTGATACTTCTAATCTAACGGTTGCAAAAGTAAACAATATCCGTCGTAAATGTTTCGAAAGCGATATCACAATGCAGGTAGCAAAAAACAGCTTGATCAAAAAAGCTATGGAAGCTGCAGACGGCGATTTCAGCCAGATATATGATGTACTTAAAAGGTTCATCATCTATTCTTATTCTCAAAATCAGCAACTGCTCCGGCAAAGCTGATCAAACAATTAAGAAAAAAAGGTGAAAAACCAGTTTTAAAAGCAGCTTACATCGATTCAGCAGTATTTATTGGCGACAACCAGTTAGATACTTTAGTCAACTTGAAATCAAAAGAACAACTGATTGGAGAGATCATCGGCTTATTGCAATCACCTGCTAAAAATGTTATTTCTGCACTGCAATCAGGCGGAAATACAATTGCAGGAATTGTTAAAACATTACAAGAAAGAAGGTTAACGAACACCTTAAAGTTCGATATTAAACAACAAAGTATTAAAAGTTAAAAATCTAAAATAAAATGGCAGATTTAAAAGCGTTTGCTGAACAGTTGGTAAACTTAACAGTAAAAGAAGTTAACGAATTAGCTCAGATCTTAAAAGACGAGTATGGTATTGAGCCTGCTGCTGCAGCTGTTGCTGTTGCTGCTCCTGCTGCTGGTGGCGATGCTCCTGCTGCTGCTGCAGAACAAACTGCATTTGATGTAATCCTGAAAGAAGCTGGTGGTGCTAAATTAGCAGTTGTTAAATTAGTGAAAGACTTAACTGGTCTTAGGTTTGAAAGAAGCTAAAGATCTTAGTTGACGGTGCACCAAAAGAAGTTAAAACTGGTGTTACTAAAGAAGAAGCTGAATCTTTGAAAAAACAATTAGAAGAAGCTGGAGCAGTAGTTGAAGTTAAGTAATCCTTAACTCTAACATAACAATAATGCATCAGACTCCGACCTGTATTTGGTCGGGGTCTATTGCCTGTTTATAAACATTTCATTTTAGTTTGAGTTGAGTGAGATATGCTTTAAATCGGCATAACCAAATCAAATAGTTTATTCATTAAACTAAAATTAACTTTAATCCCTTGGCAAACAAAATCAACCAAAGAGTAAATTTTGCAACCAGCAAGCAAAGTTACTGGATTACCCCGATTTTCTGGATGTTCAGTTGCAATCTTTCCAGGAATTTTTTCAGTTGGAAACCACTTCAGACAACCGTCATAAAGAAGGTTTGTTTAAAGTGTTTGCTGAAAACTTTCCAATCTCAGATTCAAGAAACATCTTCGTTTTAGAGTTTCTTGATTATTTTATTGATCCGCCACGTTACGATATACACGAATGTATTGAGCGCGGATTAACTTACAGTGTGCCATTAAAAGCAAAGCTTCGCTTATCATGTAATGATGCTGAGCACGAAGATTTTGAAACCATTGTACAGGATGTGTACCTGGGAACCATCCCTTACATGACACCTAAAGGTACATTTGTTATCAACGGTGCCGAGCGTGTAATTGTATCGCAATTACACCGTTCGCCAGGTGTATTCTTTGGCCAAAGCCGCCACACCAACGGTACCAAATTATACTCTGCCCGTGTTATTCCTTTCAAAGGATCATGGATCGAGTTTGCTACAGACGTTAACAACGTGATGTATGCTTACATCGACCGTAAAAAGAAATTCCCGGTTACTACATTGCTTCGTGCCATCGGTTACGATTCTGATAAAGATATCTTAGAATTGTTTGAACTTGCTGACGAAGTGAAAGTAAGCAAATCAGGCTTGAAGAAATACATTGGCCGTAAGCTTGCTGCAAGGGTACTTAAAAAATGGGTTGAAGATTTTGTGGATGAAGATACCGGTGAGGTTGTTTCTATCGACCGTAACGAGATCATCCTGGAGCGTGAAACCGTTCTGGAAGACGACCATATTGATATGATCATTGAAGCTGGTGTGAAAACCATCATCCTGAACAAGGAAGATGCTGCAACCAGTGCTGATTATACTATTATATATAATACCTTACAAAAAGATACTTCAAACTCAGAGAAAGAAGCGGTTGAGCACATCTACCGTCAGTTACGTAACGCTGAACCACCTGATGAGGAAACTGCACGTGGTATCATCGATCGTTTGTTCTTCTCAGATAAACGATATGATCTTGGGTGATGTAGGCCGTTACCGCATCAACCGTAAATTGAAAATGGATACATCTGATGAGATCAAAGTTTTAACCAAAGCAGGATATTATTGCAATCGTTAAATACCTGATCAAGTTGATCAACTCAAAAGCAGAAGTGGATGATATTGATCACTTGTCAAACCGTCGTGTTCGTACAGTAGGTGAGCAATTATATGCACAGTTTGGTGTTGGTTTGGCCCGTATGGCACGTACCATCCGTGAGCGTATGAACATTCGTGACAACGAGGTGTTCACACCAACTGATCTGATCAACGCACGTACATTATCTTCAGTGATCAACTCGTTCTTCGGTACCAACCAGTTATCACAGTTCATGGACCAAACCAATCCACTGGCAGAGATCACGCACAAGCGTCGTCTGTCAGCCTTAGGCCCGGTGGTCTGTCACGTGAGCGTGCAGGTTTCGAGGTTCGTGACGTACACTATACCCACTACGGTCGTTTGTGTACTATTGAAACTCCAGAAGGACCGAACATTGGTTTGATTTCTTCACTTTGTGTTCATGCCAAGATCAATAACTTGGGTTTCATCGAAACACCATACAAACGTGTTGATAGACGGTAAAGTAGCATGTTGACAGAGCCGGTAATTTACTTATCTGCAGAAGATGAAGATGGTAAAACCATTGCCCAGGCAAATGCAGTATTATGATGATAAAGGTGAATTTGCTACACCACGTGTAAAAGCACGTTTTGAAGGTGACTTCCCGATTATTGAGCCTGAGAAACTAGATTTGATGGATATTGCGCCAAACCAGATTACTTCGATCGCAGCTTCATTGATTCCGTTCCTTGAACATGATGATGCTAACCGTGCTTTGATGGGATCGAACATGCAACGTCAGGCCGTACCATTATTGCGTCCTGAAGCGCCAATTGTTGGTACAGGTTTGGAAGGCCGTGTGGCAAGAGATTCACGTACATTGATCAATGCAGAAGGCGATGGTGTAGTTGAATATGTAGATGCTAACGAAATCAGTATTAAATATGACCGTAACGAAGATGATCGTTTGGTTTCATTTGAAGGTGATAGCAAAACTTACAACTTAATTAAATTCAAAAAAACCAACCAGAGTACTATGTATCAACCTAAAGCCAATTGTTAAGAAAGGCCAGAAGGGTTGAAAAAGGACAAGTACTTTGCGAAGGTTATGCAACACAAAATGGTGAACTGGCATTAGGTCGTAACCTTAAAGTGGCATTCATGCCTTGGCAAGGATACAACTTTGAGGATGCGATCGTAATTTCTGAGCGTGTTGTTCGCAAGATATCTTTACTTCAATTCACATTGAAGAGTTTGAACTGGAAGTTCGTGATACAAAACGTGGTGAAGAAGAATTAACACCGGATATCCCTAACGTATCTGAAGAAGCTACTAAAGATCTTGACGAAAACGGTATCATCCGTGTTGGTGCTGAGGTTAAAGAAGGCGATATCCTGATCGGTAAGATCACTCCAAAAGGTGAATCTGATCCTTCACCGGAAGAAAAATTATTACGTGCCATATTTGGTGATAAAGCAGGTGATGTGAAAGATGCTTCATTGAAAACTCCTCCGTCAATCGAAGGTGTGGTAATTGATACCAAATTGTTCTCACGTGCTAAGAAAACTACAAAAGCTGAAGAAAAAGCAGCAATTAGAGAAACTAGATACCAAACACGACAAAGCTACTGAAAGATCTGAAGAATAACCTGATTGACAAATTGTTCGAGATTGTGAACGGTAAAACATCACAAGGTGTTTACAACGTTTACAAAGAATTGTTGGTTCCTAAAGGTGTTAAATTCACTCAGAAAATTTTAGTTGAGCTTGAACTATGAAAACATCAACCCAACTAAATGGACAACTGATGATGACAAGAACGACCAGATCAAAATCTTGCTTCACAACTATAACATTCAAGTGTTAACGAAGAACTGGGTGCTTACCAACGTGATAAATTTGCGATCAGTGTAGGTGATGAGCTTCCATCAGGTATCGTACAAATGGCTAAAGTTTACATCGCTAAGAAGCGTAAGCTAAAGTAGGTGATAAGATGGCCGGTCGTCACGGTAACAAAGGTATTGTTGCACGTATTGTACGTGACGAGGATATGCCATTCCTAGAAGACGGAACACCGGTTGATATCGTGTTGAACCCACTGGGTGTACCTTCGCGTATGAACCTGGGTCAGATCTACGAAACTGTATTAGGCTGGGCAGGTAAAGAACTGGGTGTGAAATTCGCTACTCCGATTTTTGATGGTGCAAACCATGATGAAGTGGAAGAGTGGATTAACAAAGCAGGCTTACCTGAATCAGGCCGTACTTACCTGTACAATGGCTTAACCGGCGAGCGTTTTGATCAGCCAACAACAGTAGGTATTATCTACATGCTGAAACTGGGTCACATGGTTGATGATAAGATGCACGCACGTTCAATCGGGCCATACTCATTAATCACACAACAACCATTGGGTGGTAAAGCACAGTTCGGTGGTCAGCGTTTTGGTGAGATGGAGGTTTGGGCACTGGAAGCATTCGGTGCAGCAAACATCCTGCAGGAAATCTTAACCGTTAAATCGGATGATGTTATCGGCCGTGCCAAAACTTACGAAGCTATTGTTAAAGGTGAAAACCTGCCAACACCATCTGTTCCTGAATCATTCAACGTATTGGTTCATGAGTTAAGAGGTTTAGGTTTGGATATCACGTTAGAATAAGTAGTTAGAATATAGTGTAAGGATTGAAGTGTCAAGTGACATAGCCTGTTAATCTTCATCACTACATTCTACTAATCACTCATTCAACTATTAAAACAAAGAGACTATGTCTTACAAAAAGGATAATAAAATCAAAAGTAATTTCACCACGATTACCATCAGTTTGGCTTCTCCTGAATCTATTCTGGAGCGTTCAAGCGGTGAAGTTTTAAAACCGGAAACCATCAACTACCGGACTTACAAACCTGAGCGTGATGGTTTGTTCTGCGAGCGTATTTTCGGTCCGGTAAAAGATTACGAATGCCATTGCGGTAAATACAAACGTATCCGTTACAAAGGTATTGTTTGCGACCGTTGCGGTGTTGAAGTAACCGAAAAGAAAGTACGTCGTGAGCGTATGGGCCACATCAATTTGGTGGTTCCTGTTGCGCACATCTGGTATTTCCGTTCGTTACCAAACAAAATTGGTTACCTGCTGGGCTTACCTACCAAAAAACTTAGATCTGATCATTTACTACGAGCGTTATGTAGTTATCCAACCAGGTATTAAAGAAGCTGACGGAATCAACTAATATGGATTTCCTGACCGAAGAAGAATACCTGGATATCTTAGATACACTTACCAAAAGAAAACCAATACCTGGACGATAAAGATCCAAATAAATTCATCGCCAAAATGGGTGCTGAAGCATTAGAAGATTTATTAAAACGTATTGAACTTAGATGACTTATCTTACAACTTGCGTCACCAGGCTGCAAACGAAACTTCTCAGCAACGTAAAAACGAAGCGTTAAAACGTTTACAGGTTGTTGAAGCTTTCCGTGATGCAAAAACACGTATTGAGAATAACCCTGAGTGGATGATCGTTAAGATCGTTCCGGTTATTCCACCTGAATTGCGTCCGTTGGTACCATTGGAAGGTGGCCGTTTCGCAACTTCCGATTTAAATGATCTTATACCGTCGTGTAATTATCCGTAACAACCGTTTGAAACGTTTGATCGAGATCAAAGCACCGGAAGTAATCTTACGTAACGAAAAACGTATGTTGCAGGAAGCTGTAGATTCGTTATTCGATAACTCACGTAAAGTAAACGCGGTAAAAACTGAAGGTAACCGTGCTTTGAAATCACTTTCAGATATCCTGAAAGGTAAACAAGGCCGTTTCCGTCAGAACTTATTAGGTAAACGTGTGGATTATTCAGCTCGTTCGGTAATTGTTGTAGGTCCTAACCTTGAAATTGCACGAGTGCGGTTTACCAAAAGATATGGCTGCCGAGCTTTTCAAACCGTTCATCATTCGTAAGATGATTGAGCGTGGTATGGTTAAAACAGTAAAATCAGCCAAGAAAATAGTTGACCGTAAAGATCCATTGGTTTGGGATATTTTGGAAAACGTATTGAAAGGACACCCTGTATTACTAAACCGTGCGCCTACGCTGCACAGGTTGGGTATCCAGGCTTTCCAGCCAAAACTGGTTGAAGGAAAAGCTATCCAGTTGCACCCGTTAGTTTGTACCGCATTCAACGCGGATTTTGACGGTGACCAGATGGCCGTGCACGTACCACTTGGTAATGCAGCAATTTTGGAAGCCCAGATATTGATGCTTGCATCGCACAACATTCTTAAACCCTGCCAACGGTACGCCTATTACAGTACCATCTCAGGACATGGTCTTGGGTCTTGTACTACATAACCAAAGGCCGTAAAACTGATGAAGGACGTGTTGTAAAAGGAGAAGGTTTAACTTTCTATTCTGCCGAAGAAGTAATTATTGCTTACAACGAGAAGAAAATTGACCTGCATGCCTTTATCAAAGTAAAAGCTAATGTTAAAGAACGACGATGGTAGCATCGTAAATAAAATTATTGAAACTACTGTAGGCCGTGTGTTGTTTAACCAGCATGTTCCTGAAGAAGTAGGTTATATCAATGAACTGCTAACCAAAAAATCACTACGTGATATTATTGGTGAGGTAGTTAAAAATCACTGGTATGGCACGTGCTGCCCAGTTCCTTGATGATATCAAGGAATTAGGTTTCCAGAATGGCATTCCAGGGTGGTTTATCATTTAACTTGAAGGATATCAACATCCCTGCTGAAAAAGTTACATTGATTGAACAGGCTTCTAAAGAAGTTGAAGAAGTAATGGGTAACTATAACATGGGTTTCATTACCAACAACGAACGTTACAACCAGATCATCGATATCTGGACACGTATCAACAACCGCTTAACCGCGAATCGTGATGAACATTCTGTCGAGCGATAACCAGGGCTTCAACTCTGTTTACATGATGCTTGATTCAGGTGCACGTGGTTCTAAAGAGCAGATCCGTCAGCTTGCAGGTATGCGTGGTTTGATGGCTAAGCCTCAAAAATCAGGTTCAGGTGGTGAGATCATTGAAAACCCGATCCTTTCAAACTTTAAAGAAGGTTTGTCGGTATTGGAATACTTTATCTCTACCCACGGTGCGCGTAAAGGTTTGGCGGATACGGCTTTGAAAACTGCGGATGCTGGTTACTTAACCCGTCGTTTGCATGACGTTGCGCAGGATATGATCGTTAGTGAAGAAGATTGCGGTACTTTACGAGGTATTTACACTACTGCATTGAAAGATAACGAAGATATTGTTGAGCCATTATACGACCGTATTTTAGGCCGTACTTCACTTGCATGATGTATATGATCCTATTGACCAACGAATTATTAGTATGCAGCAGGTCAAGATATTACTGAAGAGATTGCTAAAATGATCGAAAACTCACCGTTGGAAGGTATCGAAATCCGTTCGGTATTAACCTGCGAAAGCAAACGTGGTGTTTGTGCATTATGCTACGGCCGTAACCTTGCAAGCGGTAAACGCGTGCAAAAAGGTGAGGCTGTTGGTGTAATTGCTGCACAGTCAATCGGTGAGCCGGGTACACAGTTAACACTTCGTACATTCCACGTGGGTGGTACCGCATCAAACATTGCTGCAGAATCTCAGATCAAGGCTAAATTTGATGGTGTTATCGAATTTGAAAACGTACGTACTGTTGACTATCAAAACTGAAGAAGGTAATGTTGAAGTGGTATTAGGCCGTTCAGGTGAGTTCCGGATTGTTGAGCCAGGAACCAATAAAGTGATTGTAACCAACAACATTCCTTACGGTTCATACCTGTATGTGAAAGATGGCAGCAAGATTACCAAAGGCGACGAATTTGTTCATGGGATCCGTACAACGCGGTTATCATATCTGAATTTGCAGGTAAAACTCAGTTTGATGCTGTATTGGAAGGTATCACTTTCCGTGAAGAATCGGATGAGCAAACTGGTCACCGTGAAAAAGTAATTATCGATACCCGTGATAAAACTAAAAACCCTGTTATTCAGATTGTTGATAAAAAAGGTGAATCTGATCAAAGGATATAACATCCCGGTAGGTGCTCACATTGCTGTTGATGAAGGTGAGAAACTACAAACCGGTCAGGTTATTGCTAAAATTCCTCGTTCAACTGGTAAAACCCGAGATATTACAGGTGGTTTACCACGTGTAACCGAGTTATTCGAAGCACGTAACCCATCTAACCCGGCTGTAGTAACCGAGATTGATGGTGTGGTAACTTTAGGTGGTGTGAAACGTGGTAACCGCGAGATCACCATCGAATCAAAAGATGGACAGGTTAAAAAATACCTGGTTCCATTGTCTAAACACATCCTGGTACAGGATAATGACTTTGTGAAAGCTGGTATGCCATTGTCTGATGGTTCAATTTCTCCTGCTGATATCTTGGCTATCAAAGGCCCTGCAGCAGTGCAGGAATACCTGGTAAATGGTATACAGGAAGTTTACCGTTTACAAGGTGTGAAGATCAACGATAAGCACTTTGAGGTAATTGTTCACCAGATGATGCAGAAAGTATCATATCGAAGATGCCGGCGATACCCGTTTCCTTAGAAAAGGAAGCTGTTGACAGCTGGGACTTCATGATGGAGAACGACGAGATCTATGACAAGAAAGTTGTTGTTGAGCCAGGTGATTCAACTACATTGAAACCAGGTCAGATTGTTTCTGTTACGTAAATTAAGAGATGAAAATTCTCAACTTGAAACGTAAGGATTTGAAACTGGTTGAAGTACGTGATGCAATACCGGCAACTTCAAGCCCGATGCTGCAAGGTATTACCACGTGCATCATTAGGTACTAAATCGTTCATCTCTGCAGCATCGTTCCAGGAAACTACCAAAGTACTGAACGAAGCAGCTATCGCAGGTAAACATGACAACATGCTTGGCTTGAAAGAAAACGTGATTGTTGGTCACTTGATTCCTTCAGGAACTGGTTTACGTGGATACGAAAATCATCCGTGTAGGTTCGCAAGAAGAATACGATAAGCTTATTGGCTTCAAAACAAGAAGAAGTAGAAGCTTAATTTTAATTAATTTTTTAAGTCCCCCTTCATCATCGTTGGGGGACTTTTTTTATGAAATGAACTCTGCTATTTTCTAAATGAGTAGTGAATGCTTAGGCTTTTTTTTAGTTTGTTTTATGGAAGAACAAAATCAGACAATCAATTGAATATTGAACTTTCTGAGGAAATTGCAGAGGGTATATTTTCAAATCTGGCTATAATTACACATTCAAATACTGAATTTGTATTAGATTTTATAAGAGTAATGCCCGGTGTACCAAAGGCAAGGGTAAAATCGAGTATCATATTAACTCCGGAACATGCTAAACGTTTATTAGGCGCGATGCAGGATAATATAGAAAAATATGAGGCGATAAACGGAAGGATCAAGACTCAGGAAGAAAATCCGGGTTTCCCTATGAATTTTGGCGGACCTACCGCGCAAGCCTAGTCAATTCTTTATTAAGGAAAGAAATGATGGCATTAACTTGGTCCGGTTCAAACCAGGTTATGCTATCATCTCTTCTGAACCAAGTGAGTTGACGCTTAGCAAACCTACGGGTATTTTGTTTGATCCTGTCGACTGCCTCCTGTAAAGTAATCTTGTTATCCAGGTAATCGAATAGTTCAGAATATCCTACGGTATTAAGTGCATTATATGCTTTAAACGGAACAAGAGATTTTACCTCTTCTAACAGACCTTGCTGCATCATTAGATCTACTCTCCCGTTGATGCGATCATATAGCCTGGACCTATCCGTATTCAAACCAATTTTAATAATATTAAAAGGGCGTTCTTTTTTGCTGTTTGTCAGAAATGAAGAGAGTTTGAGACCTGTTGACAGATAAAATTCGAGGCCTCTGATCATCCGTTGAGGGTTTGATTGATCTACTTTTGCGTAATATTCCGGATCATATGTACTCAGCGGCTTTTTAATAGAATCCAACCCTTCATTAGCGAACTGTATATTAAGTTTTTCCCTAATCCTGATATCAGTTTGAGGCAGGTCATCAAGACCTTTACAAATAGCATCGATGTATAGACCAGAACCGCCTACCATGATTAATGCCGTATTCTTTTTGAATAATTCATTCATCAGATCGAGCGCTTGCAACTCAAAGTCTCCGGTACTGAATAAGTTTTGAATGCTATGAGAATTGATGAAATGATGAGGTGCTGCAGCAAGCTCTTCGGTAGAGGGCTTAGCTGTGCCAATTTCCATTTCCTTAAAAAATTGCCTTGAATCTGCAGAAATAATTGCTGAGGAAAACTGCTTAGCCAACTCTATGGCCAAAGCAGTTTTGCCGATAGCTGTAGGGCCTACAACTACGATTAGTGTATTGTGAAATGCCGATTCAGGCATTAATAATCTTCTTCTTTATATTCTTCGTCCTCGTAATTATCGTTGTCTGAGAAGCTGTCTTCTTCTTCTGATTCCTCTTCAGCGTCCTCACTTTTTTCTTCCGTATTGATTCCTCTTCCGCCCATAGCTTCAAGTTCCTCTGTGTCTTCGGGTACAAAGTCCATTTCATTTAAGAAGTCGAATTCAGTAGATACTGGATTTGCAGAAACTGCAACCGCACCGAAATTGTTCTTATCGATGATTTTAGGAGCTTCTCCGGTACTTTTTACCAGATATGGATATTCGATGTTAGGATCGGTTTCAAGAATGATCCTGATCAGCTCCACGTGGAAATCAAAGGGTCTGTCGAAGTTGTAGATATAATAGAATTTCTGATGTGGATCTTCTATGAAACTGCTCAATTTGGAATTTTCCATCAAAGCAATGCCTCTATCAATTTTGCGTTGATTGGGCAGGTAGGCAATCTCATCACCTTTAATCCAGCCATCTGTACTTACATAAAAAGATGAAGACTTTTCGGCAGAATATCCAGTTGAGCGGTGTACTGCTTTATGTAGATCTTCAAATGTCTGGGTTGATTTAATATCGATTTCCCTAACTACTTCATCGAAATCTTCGAAACTTATTCTAAATCTATAAATTGCCATTTGAGCTTATTTTCTAGGTATAAAATTAAAAAATAAAATATACTTTCTATAATTTGTGTTATCTGTTGCCGGTAGAACTATCCTTTGCTCACCGGTATTAATCCAAGGTCCTTTGCTTTCAGAAGCATAAACTGCATAGCTTCATCGTACGAATTGCTGATCTCGCCTTCGAGAATTGCTTCGCGAATCGCATTTTTGATAATCCCTACTTCTTTACCTGCGCTTAAACCAAATACCTGCATGATGTCGTTGCCTGTGATAGGTGGCTGCCAGTTCCTGATCTTGTCCCTTTCTTCCACATCCTTTAGCTTTTGCTTAACAAGTTCAAAATTGTTACGGTATTTTTTGACTTTATACTCGTTTTTTGTGGTAACATCAGCATTACAAAGTTGCATGAGGCTTTCGATATCCTCGCCTGCGTCAAAAAGTAATCTCCGTACGGCGGAATCTGTAACCAATTCCTGCGCAAGTACAATTGGGCGGAGGTGCAGCTGGACCAGCTTCTGCACGTACTTCATTTTTTCATTCAACGGAAGCTTTAATTGAGCAAATATCTGCGGCACCATGCGTGCACCTTTATCTTCATGGCCGTGAAAAGTCCATCCGTGACCTTCTTCAAAGCGCTTTGTAGCTGGTTTGGCAATATCATGAAGAATTGCCGCCCAGCGAAGCCACAGGTCCTCGGTAACCATGCATATATTATCTAGTACCTGCAAAGTATGGTAGAAGTTGTCTTTATGACCTTTACCATTGATGATATCAACACCATATAGGTTTGCCATCTGTGGGAAAATAAGTTGTAGTAAACCTGTATCGAACAGGTATTTAAAACCGATGGAGGGAAGGGGTGCTAGAATGATCTTATTCAGTTCGTCCGTAATCCGTTCTTTGGAGACAATGCTGATCCGATCTTTTTGCTTTGAGATTGCATCAAGCGCAGACTGATCAATGGAAAAATTAAGCTGCGTAGCAAATCTAATCGCGCGCATCATGCGCAAAGGATCGTCTGAAAAAGTGATCTCGGGATTTAAAGGTGTGCGAATTATTTGATTATCAAGATCATTTTGTCCGTCGAAAGGGTCAATAAGTTTGCCGTAGGAGTATGGGTTTAAAGAGATCGCTAATGCATTTATAGTGAAATCGCGCCTCAACTGGTCGTCTTGAATGGTTCCGTTTTCTACAATGGGTTTTCTGGAATCAGAACGGTAAGATTCTTTTCTGGCACCTACGAATTCAATTTCAAGATCCTGGTATTTAAGCATTGCTGTCCCAAAATTCTTGAATACAGCAACTTTCGTTTTCAATTGGCTACCAACACGTTCGGCGAATTCGATGCCATTACCCAAAACTACCACATCAATATCTTTAGAAGGCCTTTGTAGAAAAATGTCACGTACATAGCCGCCGATCACGTAAGCTTCGATACTATGTTTAGCGGCAATATCGGCAAGAACCTTAAATATAGGGTGTTGTAGATGTTTCTCCATTACTGAACTACAAAAGTACTAAAACTTACCTTCTTATAAAGGAAAATTGGCCACCGGGTGCTAATTTCATGATGGTAGAGGGCTTTCTTTTCTCTTTCAATTCCTGTTCCCAGGAGACAACATAATCTACTGCGTCCAATATTTCAGCACTGATCTCGTCAAATGTTGCAGGTGAGGGCTGTCCGGAAATATTTGCCGAGGTAGAAGTCACCGGTTTGCGGAAACGTTGTATCAACTGTTCACAGAAAGCATGTTTGACAACTCGTATACCCACACTGCCATCTGTATTGATCACATTTTTAGCCAGGTTCTTAGCATTAGAGAATACGATTGTCAAAGGATTTTCCGCGTATTCGATGAGATCATAAGCCACCTCAGGTACTTCATTTACGTAGCTCTGAAGTTTATTATCACTGTCTAATAGAATGATAAAGCTTTTGTCCTCTGCTCGGCCTTTGATCTTGTTTATTTTGGCAACGGCTTCCTCGTTCGTAGCGTCGCAACCTAATCCCCATACGGTATCGGTAGGGTATAGGATAACACCGCCGTCTTTTAAAACCTTCAGGGCCTTTTCGATTTCGTCTCTTAACATATTAATTTTTAGGGTAAGCAGATAAAACATGCTGATATATCGCCATGAGTTCATGACTAAGCTTGCGGGTGTCAAAACGTTGTACATATTGTAGACCCTCAGCTACGATACTGTTCAATTCAGGAATAGAACAATGCAGTAGATGATTGACTGCATCGGCAAAGCCCAGGTGGTCAGTAGGAGCGACGTAAGCGCTTTGCGGACCACCGGCTTCTTCCAAACAAGATCCTGTAGCAGCTACCACCGGCACAGCTGAATGCAGGGCTTCAATCAATGGGATTCCAAAACCTTCATATAGAGAAGGATATACGAAAACAGTTGCCATTTGATAAATAGAAGGAAGTTCGTCGAAAGGAACGTTTTTTAAAAAGATAACGCGATGCTGTAATCCCAGTAACTCGATTTCTTTAATGACATTTTTAAAATAGGCAGTGCGTTTGCCAACGACCACCAGATGATATGACTCATCAATGTAAGGTAACGCCCGAATTAATGTCAATAAATTTTTACGGGTTTCTATCGTCCCTACATTTAGTAGATACTTCTTTGGAAGGTCAAATTTCCTGCGCACCAGTATTCGTTTTTCTTCGGGAGCAGCACTTTTAAAGCTATCGTCACAACTCTGGTACAGCACTTCAATCTTATTGGGGTCGGTATTGAAAAAATCAACGATGTCCCGCTTGGTGCATTCGCTAATCGCGATGATGCGATCTGCCTGTGCGCATGCATGCTGACATTTCATTTTATAAATGAAGCGGTCTATTATGCTATAGTACTGCGGAAACTTTAGGAAAATCAAGTCGTGTATAGTTACTAAGGCAGGTATTTTTGCGAGACTCAGATTAACCGGTATTTCGTGGCTTAGGCCGTGGAAAAGTTCAATTTTATCGTTGACGAGTTGTTTTTTTATTCCAAATGTTCTCCACAAAAAACTGCGACGAAAAGGCATTTTGCCTATGATATGCTCAGCCGCAAAAAAGCTGTTGATCTGAGCTGAGTTTTTTATCTTTTGGGTATAAACAAAATATTGGTTTTGAGGGAAAAATTGAGCGAGATGCAAAATTAGCGAGCGGCTGTAATTGCCGAGACCTGTTAAGTTGTTTGCAGCTCTTTTTCCGTCAAAACCAATCTTCATTATTTTATACAGCTACGTTGTTTTCTCTCAATGCATCATTAAGGGAGGTTTTCTTATCTGTAGATTCTTTACGTTTTCCAATGATCAGGGCGCAAGGAACGTGGTATTCACCTGCAGGGAATTTTTTTGCATAGCTTCCAGGGATTACTACTGAACGAGCAGGAACAATGCCTTTGTATTCTATAGGTTCCGGACCTGTTACGTCTATAATTTTAGTAGATGCAGTTAATACAACGTTAGCACCTAATACCGCCTCTTTTTCAACACGTACACCTTCCACAACAATCGCTCTTGAACCAAGGAAGCAGTTGTCTTCTATAATTACAGGAGCAGCCTGTATTGGTTCTAAAACGCCACCGATACCCACGCCTCCGCTCAAGTGAACATGTTTTCCAATCTGTGCGCAGGAACCTACAGTAGCCCATGTATCCACCATAGTACCTTCATCCACATAAGCACCGATGTTTACATAGGAAGGCATCATGATCACTCCTTTGGACAAATAAGCCCCGTAGCGGGCACTTGCACCAGGAACAACACGTACGCCGATTTCTTTATAATTGGTTTTCAGTTTCATTTTATCGTGAAACACGAAAGGGCCCACTTCAGTAACCTTCATTTCTCTGATTGGGAAATAAAGAATTACTGCTTTTTTAATCCATTCATTTATTCCCCATGAATTTAGCACAGGCTCTGCAACACGCAGTTCGCCTTTGTCTAACTGCATTACTACAGTTTCAATTGCCTCGCAATACTGGCTGTATTCTAATAAAGTTCTGTCTTCCCAAGCGGCCTCTACCAACTTTTTTAATTCTGCTATCATGTTCTATTTTTAATTTTTGACAAAATAAATGAATTTTATCAGAATCCTTCAATATTATCTATTTTTGGGAGCTATGAGTGAACCGGAAAAACTAAGAATTGACAAGTACTTATGGGCAATACGCTTATTTAAAACCAGGAGTCTGGCGACTGAAGCTTGCAAAGCCGGTCGTGTGAAATTTAAAGGCCAAAACCTGAAACCTTCGGCTATTGTAAAGCAAGGTGATGTATATCAGGTTTCTAAAGGGATAGAAAAGAAGATGATTGAAGTGGTGGAACTTTTATACAATAGAGTTGAATCTAAGATCGCAGTCACTAAATACAAAGATATCACACCTGTAGAAGAGACTCATGCCTTCAAATCCATGTTTCATGCTCCGACATTAAAAAGAGACCGTGGAACTGGCCGGCCTACTAAAAAAGACAGAAGGGAAACGGACGGTCTTATAGAAGGCCTTTTTGAGGAAGAATAACTATTCCCCTGCTAGTAACCTCATTCTATAGGCCGTCATAGCTGTTTTGCCCATCCTTTTTATATACAGATACCGATCTTAAGTTACTATTTTTAAAAAAAAAGCCCTGGTAAAATATACCAGGGCTTTCTTATGCTTTATTGCAATTATTTCTTCTCAGGTTTATAATTCTCGTTCAAGCCAACGATCACTTCACTGGTTACGTCTAAACTTTCATCAGCAAATAGGATAGTTGGATTTGCCTTTGAGTATGCTAAGACCATTTTGTAGCCTTTCTTTTTTGCGTAACCTTTTAGATAGTCCGCAACAGTGTCATATAGCTTTTCGTTTTCTGTTGCCTGCTCATTCTGCAATGCAGCACCTGCATTTTGCTGATAAGCCTGCAGTTCTTGTTGCTTGCGGCCCAGGCGTTCTTCGACAGCTGCCCTTTCATTTGCAGCCATGCCATTTGCTTTTTGCTGGTACTCACTAGCTTCACGCTGGAATGCTTGACCCTTAGCAGCCATGTCTTTTTGTGCAGCACTGGCTTTAGCTTCCATCTTTACTTTTAAGTCTTTGAAATACTGGTATTTGCTTAAGAGTGAATCAGAGTTGACATAGACTACCTTTTCGTTGGCATCTACCGTTGTTGCTTCTGTTTTTTTAGCTGATGCAGGAGCAGTTTCTTTATTTTGGCAAGCTGCCATTACTGATACTATGGCTACTGCAGAAGCAATTCCTGTAAATTTAGTTGTCAATTTCATTCGTATTTTATTTTAGTAATTATTGCCTGTCTCCAAGAAGGGTTAATTTCAGCAAACTTAGATAAAAAATGTAATTTATCAAGCCTAATAGTTATCCACATTTGCGGTTAATTGGCCATAAATGGTTAAATTTGAATCTAAATGTTTTAATTAAAAATATGAGCGAAGAAAAAGATCAAATCAAATTATTCGGCAGATAATATACAGGTTTTAGAAGGTTTAGAAGCGGTGCGTAAGCGCCCTTCGATGTATATAGGCGATACCGGTGTTAAAGGTTTGCACCATTTGGTTTACGAGGTTGTAGATAACTCGATTGATGAGGCGTTGGCCGGTCATGCGATACCATAAATGTAAATATACTTAAAGATAATTCAATCAGGGTTGAAGATAATGGTCGTGGTATTCCAACAGGGATCAATACAAAAGAAAAAAAATCGGCACTGGAAATTGTAATGACCGTCTTGCACGCAGGTGGTAAATTTGATAAAGATACTTACAAGGTATCGGGTGGTTTGCACGGTGTGGGTGTAAGTTGCGTTAACGCACTTATCAACCCACCTAAAAGCCGAAGTTCACCGCGAAGGTAAGATATGGACACAGGAATATGAAAATGGTAAGCCATTGTATGATGTGAAAGCAGATTGGCGAAACTGATAAAACGTGGTACCATCGTAACTTTTCAGCCCGATCCAGACCATTTTTACTCAAACTACAGAGTATCAAATATGATACTCTGGCTGTCCGTTTACGCGAGCTTGTCTTTCCTAAATAAAGGCATGCTTAACTTTGACAGATGAGCGTGAAGTACTGAGAAGATGGTACATTTCTAACCGAAGTATTTCATTCTGAAGGTGGCTTAAAAGAATTTGTTAAATTTCTTGACGGCAACCGTCCGTCCATTATTCCCAGAGCCTATTTATGTGGAGGGTATTAAAAATGGTATTCCGGTTGAACTGGCTTTGCAGTACAATGATAGTTATGCAGAGAATGTACACTCTTATGTAAACAACATCAATACTCATGAAGGTGGTACGCACGTTGCCGGTTTCCGAAGGGGATTAACCCGTACATTGAAAAGCTTATGCTGATAAATCGGGCTTGTTGAAGAACGTGAAGATCGAGATTACCGGTGATGATTTCCGAGAGGGTTTAACCGCGGTAATTTCTGTAAAAGTACAGGAGCCACAGTTTGAAGGGCAGACCAAAACCAAATTGGGTAACACCGAGGTAATGGGTGCGGTAGATATGGCTGTAGGCGAAACTTTAGGTAATTATCTGGAAGAAAATCCGAGAGAAGCCAGAATGATCGTTAATAAGGTAATTCTTGCTGCTACTGCCCGTGCCGCTGCCCGTAAAGCCCGCGAAATGGTGCAGCGTAAAAGTGTAATGGGCGGTTCGGGCTTACCGGGTAAACTGGCCGATTGCGCTAATAGCGATCCTGAAAAATGCGAATTATACCTTGTCGAGGGAGACTCGGCGGGTGGTACTGCCAAACAAGGCCGTGACCGCGAGTTCCAGGCTATTTTGCCATTAAGAGGTAAGATCCTGAACGTGGAGAAGGCCATGGAGCATAAAATTTACGAGAACGAGGAGATAAAGAATATGTTTACCGCCCTGGGTGTAAGCATTGGTACTCCTGAGGATGATAAAGCATTGAACTTGACCAAACTGCGTTACCACAAAATTGTGATCATGACGGATGCGGACATGGACGGATCGCACATTACCACGCTGATCTTAACTTTCTTCTTCCGTTATATGAAGGCGTTGATCGAAGCTGGTTATGTTTACATTGCTGCGCCGCCACTTTACCAGGTTAAAAAAGGTAAAGAGTTTGAATATTGCTGGAATGATGAACAACGCGATGCTGCTGTACAACGTTTAAAAGGTGCTGGTAAAGAAGATAGCGTACACATACAACGTTATAAAGGTTTGGGTGAGATGAATGCCGAGCAATTATGGGATACTACCATGAACCCGGCAACCCGTACATTGATGCAGGCCACCATTGAAAATGCTGCAGAATGCGACCATACTTTCTCCATGCTGATGGGTGATGAGGTTGCCCCGCGCAGGGATTTTATTGAAAGAAATGCGAAATATGCAAAAATTGATGCTTAAGTATTCATAAATATATTCAATAAGGCCTCCAATGAATCATCAATGGAGGCCTTATCATTTATACGGTGTTAGGCATTCGTATTTAAAGGCAAAGTAAACCAAAAGGTACTGCCTTTACCTGGTTCGCTCTCTACGCCGATATTTCCTTTATGTCTGTTGATGATTTCCGCACTGATGTAAAGTCCAAGTCCGAGTCCAGACACCTGCATTCCCGATTCATCAGCCCGGTAATAGCGGTCGAATAACAGCGATTGTTTTTCTGCAGGTACTCCAGCGCCGGAATCTTGCACTGCAATCCATGCCATATTATCTCGTTTTTCTGCAATTAGATATATTTTTGATGACTCCGGAGCATATTTTACCGCGTTGTTTACAAAATTCACTATTACCTGATCTATGCGGTGTTCATCTGCAAATACCTCTAGTTCTTCATCCCCACGAAACACTAATTCATGAGTGCCGGATGCGCGGACATGATGACAGCAGTCATTGAGCATTTTAGAGATAGTGAAGGTTGTTTTGTTGAGTCTGATCTCACCTTCGCTCATTCTGCTTACGTTTAGCAAATCCTCTACCAATTCGCTGATTTTATTCATGCTGCGGCTGCTTTGGTCTATCAGTTTTGGTAACAGTGGGCTTTCCGGTTTCTCTTTTAGTCGTTCCAATAATTGCAGAGATGCCTTCAAACTAGTAATAGGAGTCTTAAGTTCATGACTCGCAATAGATATGAAATCATCTTTTTGCTGTTGTAGACGTTTGAATTCTGTGATATCCAATACTGTACCCAAAAGCCGAACAGGCTGTCCATTCTCATCATGATATACTTTTCCCTGTGCTCTTATCCATCGAACGGTTCCATTCTGTAAGATAAATCTTGCTTCATAAAGGAGGTTTCCTGTACGATAGCCTTCTTCTCTTAGTGTTGCTGCCATGTTCTGATCATCAGGATGTATGAGTATGACCAACTCATTTCTCGGTACTTCATGACTAAAGCCAAAGATCTGATAGTAACGCTCAGATCCAATCAGTTCGTCAGTCAGGAGATCATGTTCATAAGTGCCAATCTCAGCGGCTTCTACGGCTAATCTAATCCTTTCTTCCACATCTGCAATTCCACGTCTTGCCAATACCTTTGTGGTAACATCTATTGCTACAACCATAATGGCATTAACTTTACCAGAATGATCTACGACTGGTTCGTATACAAAATCTATA
>CAWCIO010000014.1:0-98320 GCA_963795585.1 uncultured Sphingobacteriaceae bacterium
AAAGAAAGCCTGTAGTGAAAACTGCAGGCTTTTCTTGTTTACACAAAATCTCAGGTTAAACGGTATCTCAGGTTATGCAATGCCTCAGTTCACAATACCTCAAATGCACCTACCTTTTGCTAACCCTTTGACCGAACACCTGCCGGTGTTAGGCAGGTAACAGTACAATATATGGAAGGTTATTACATCATATGATTAGTCTTACATGAATTTTGCACTTACAATTTGTTAAAAAATGCTAAATCATCATCCTGCACACAATAAAACCGTATAATTGTATTTTACGTTATTCTATTAAAAGATATACTGATGAGATTAAAGAACATACTGCCTTTTGTATTTTCCTTGCTTTTTGCATGTGCAGCAGTTGCACAAGACAAAAACGTAAAATTGCCTCCAAATTGGTATAACCTGGATCTTCTTAAGGATGGGTATTTTGGGATCAGTACGGAGAAGGCTTATAAAGAGTTGCTGAATGGCAGGCAGGCAAAGCAGAAGATCATTGTGGCAGTAATAGATGGAGGTGTGGACATTAAACATGAGGATCTAAAGGATGTGCTTTGGCTAAATAAAAAGGAAATTGCGGGAAATGGTATTGATGACGATGGCAATGGGTATATTGACGATGTCTATGGATGGAATTTTATAGGTTCTAAAAATGGAGATGTAGCTTATGATAATCTGGAATTGACCAGGATCAGGAGAAAACTGATGCCTAAATTTATTTCCACTACCAGAATGACGGTTTTAGATAGTACGGATAAGGAAGACTTCGCACTTTACCAGAAAGTTACCAAAGAGTTTGGGGAAAAATATAATGATGCACACGCTTCATTCGCTGCCATTAGTACCATTAATAAGATATTAGATTCTGTAGGAGCCATTGCGCAGAAGAAAGTTCCTTCAATGGAAGATATCGACAAGTATACGCCAAATGGAGAGGAAGAAGAATACTATGTGAAATACATTAAGAGGGGCGCCAGAAAAGATGGCATGGATAAGTTTTTTGAGGAGATGAAGGATGCTTATAAGCAGTACGATGTGATGCTCAATTATAATCTGAATATGGACTATGATCCGAGACCAAAATTCGTTGGCGATAATTATGCTGATCCCAAAGAGCGCATTTATGGAAATTCGGATGTAACTGGCCCAAATGCAGATCACGGTTCGCATGTATCTGGTATCATCGCTGCAAAGCGAGAAAATGGTATCGGAATAAATGGTGTCGCAAATAATGTAAGCATTATGGCAATTAGGGTAGTCCCGGAAGGAGATGAGCGTGATAAGGATGTGGCCAATGGCATTAGATATGCTGTGGACAATGGAGCCAGGGTAATCAATATGAGTTTTGGTAAGGGTTTTAAGTGGGATAAGAAGATCGTTGACGAAGCGGTAAAATACGCTGAAGAAAAAGGGGTACTCCTGGTGCATGCTGCAGGTAACGACAATGAGAATAATGATGTCAAGGATAATTTTCCTAACAAGTATTATGAGACACCAGAGGCCACAGCATATGAAAAGCAAAAGAAAGCGGGAGATATTAAGGCTTTGCTGGACAAGGTAAAGGAAGAGCAAAAGCGGAGTAATTCCAGATATGGGCCTATGAACACTGGATCCAGATCCGCAATGTTGAAGCCGAAACCTTTGGATACTACAAAATTCAGTTTTCCACACGCAAATAACTGGATAGAAGTTGGGGCGAGTGCTTATAAAAATGATGCTGATCTGAAAGCCTCATTTTCAAATTATGGGAAGTATACAGTTGATGTATATGCCCCTGGATTTATGATCAATTCTACCATACCTGGGTCAAAATACAAAGAGTTTGATGGTACAAGTATGGCTGCTCCTGTCGTTTCTGGACTTGCAGCACTTATTTTGAGTTATTATCCAGACTTGAAACCTCATCAGGTGAGAGAAATCCTTATTAAATCTGTTGTTAAGGTTACTCAGAAAGTCAAATATAAGAATGAAAGAAATGAAACCATAAAAGTACCTTTCACTGAACTCTGTGTAAGCGGTGGGATTGTTAATGCATATCAGGCACTGAAATTAGCAGAAACATATAGTAAATAGTTTCTTGTACCCGGAATTAGTGCTATATTCGTTTCATTAAAATCGTTTAAAAATATCACAACATTGCTTCGCTATTTTAAATAGCGGAAGCATCCTGTATACCCCATAGGTAACACAGTTGGAATTATTTTGTGCATATTTTATCCAATACTCATGAATCTTATTGACTCAGCAATAGCTGAATTTTATAACCGGACTTCCGAAGATTCCAGGCTTCAGCTTGGATTAGGTCCACTAGAATTTGAACGTAATAAAGAATTGATAGGCCGCTATCTCGGTCTATCTAAAATGACCATTGCTGATATCGGTGGTGGTACAGGGCATTATGCCAAATGGCTCAGCGAACTTGGACATGGAGTTACATTGCTAGACCCGGTAGAGAAGCACATCAAGCAAGCACAACAAAGATCCAGGAAATTGAAGTATGCCTTTAAGTGTATACTTGGCGAAGCTCGCGCGCTGCCTTTCGATGACAATTCTTTTGACTTGGTAATCCTTCACGGACCATTATATCACTTACAAGAACAGGATGACCGTTTGAAAGCACTTATAGAGGCTGGACGTGTGCTTAAACCTGGTGGTATCATTCTTGGCTTTGCTATCACTCATGCCGCCTCTACAGTTGCAGCGCTACAGTCTGGAATGATACATCAGGATGGCATATTTGAAATGTGCAAAAAGGAACTTGAAAATGGCGAGCATCATCCGCCGGAAGGACTCTTAGGCATATTGCCGGAAGCTCATTTTTATAGGCCCTCACTATTACGTTCAGAGCTGAAAGCTGCAGGCCTGGAATCACTTGATTTATTAGCGGTGGAAGGGATGGCCTGGTTGGACTGTAAATTTTTTGAAAGCTGGGCCAGTCCCACTAAGCGGCAGAGATTAATGGAGTTGATAAAGCTAACTGAATCGGATGAAGAACTATTATGTTTTAGCCCTCATATAATGGTTGTGGCCGGAATTGATCATTTTTGATGCAGTATTAAACGAAAAAAAGCCCAACGAAAGTTGGGCTTTTATCAGTAGCGGGGAGCAGGATCGAACTGCCGACCTCAGGGTTATGAATCCTGCGCTCTAACCATCTGAGCTACCCCGCCGAAGGGTTGTTTTTTTAAAGAGTTGCAAATATAGAATAATTTACTTTTCTTTAGAAACAAATATTAAAAAATTGTCTAATAATTGAAGAATAAGTCTTTAACGATGTCAGAGAAGAAAAAATTTACGCTGGAATATGAGTTGAGGTCTTCTCCACGTATTTTATTTAGTTTTATTAGTGAGCCGAATGGTCTGTCTCAGTGGTTTGCCGATGATGTAGTTTTCCGGGATCAGGTATATACATTTACATGGGATGATGAGGTACAGAAAGCAAAGCTGTTGAGCGTTAAAGAAAATAAGTCGGTTAAGTTTAAGTGGCTGGATGATGATCCACACTGTTATTTTGAAATGGAGATCGTCCAGGATGAACTGACAAATGATGTGGCATTGTCCATTACAGATTTTGCTACAGATGAAACCAAAGCTGAACGTACACTGATATGGGATAATCAGATAAACTACCTGCACAGCGTAATTGGTGCATAGTTTTTCAGGGCTTTGCCTACATTTGTATATTGAAAAAGATTCATTTACTTCTGCTCAAAGCATTTATAAGGCCGTTTATCGTCACATTCTTTATTGTGATGTTTATTCTTATTGATGCTGTTTCTCTTCAAATATGTAGATGATTTGATAGGGAAGGGTTTTGAATGGTATATCATTTTGGAGTTGATGTATTACGCATCTGCGGCAAATGTTTCCATGGCGCTGCCTTTGTCGATATTGCTTTCTTCCATCATGACTTTTGGTACTTTAGGAGAGAATTATGAGTTAGTAGCCATTAAATCAGCCGGATTATCACTGCAAAAGGCGATGATGCCGTTGTTGGTACTTATTGTATTTCTGGCTATAGGATCGTTTATCTTTTCTGATTACATGCTACCCAAAGCCAACCTCAAATATGGCTCATTGCTTTGGGATATTACCAATAAGAAATTATCTTTTCTGATCAAGCCCGGCGTATTTAATAACAGCATACCGGGATATTCTATCAGGGTGAATGAGAAAGGTGCTGACGGAGTGTCTTTATATGATGTGATGATTTATGACCATACCAATTCCAGTGGCAGTCCTAAGATCATCCTGGCGAAGGAAGGAACGATGTCAAGTGATGATAAATATCTTCTTTTAAAACTTAAAAATGGTGTTCGTTATGAAGAATCAAGCGGACGTAACACCTACAGCAATCCAAGACAGGAACTGACCAGGATGCGCTTCGAGGAAACAGATCAGAAATTTGATATTTCCAGTTTCAAAATGAACAGGACGAATGAGCAGCTTTTCAAAGGAAATACGCAGATGCTGAATTTAAAGGGGCTCACGAAAAAGGAAGATTCCCTGTTTAAAGAATTGGATAGTGTTAACAAATTTGCGGTTTCAAGCCTGGCCAGTTATTATAAGCAGAATAATTTTGCTAAAGGATATACTAAGATTAAAGCACCAGTTAAGGAATTAAAAGGCGATGTACTCATCACTATAGATAAAATGCAGCGTCTTAGTATAGTACAATCAGCAATTGATCAGGCGAATTCGGTAAAGCAAACTACTGCAAGCCGTATTCCGGATTTTGAGGAAAGAAAGAAGAGCATCATTAAAGTACAGATTGAGTACCAACGGAAATTCACTTTGGCTGCATCCTGTCTGTTGCTGTTTTTTATAGGAGCTCCTCTTGGAGCAATCATTAGAAAGGGAGGCTTGGGCTTGCCGGTAGTAATGGCTATCGTATTCTTTTTGCTCTATCATATTATTGCGACAGTTTCTGAAAAGTCTGCCACAACCGGATCTTTGCTGCCCTTTTTTGGGATGTGGCTGGCTATAATTATTCTTTCCCCGCTCGGTGCTTTTCTGACGTATAAAGCTACTGTAGATTCTGCATTGTTTGATATAGATTACTTTAAGCAACTTATAGTAGGCTTTTTTAAGAAGAAAAAGACAACAGCACTTCCACCAAAATAACTGCTTTTTCCCCGGCTTGCAAAACTGTTTCCTTACTTATTTATGATATTTGTAAGCCAATATTGGTGGCGAAGGTTGTAACTTTGTACTATTGATATATTCATAAAAATGGAAATTAAACTCGATGCAATAGAAGATGCTATTGCGGATATAAAAGCCGGAAAAGTAATCATTGTAGTAGATGATGAGGATCGTGAGAATGAAGGTGATTTCTTGACTGCAGCTGCAAATGCTACTCCAGAGGTTATTAATTTTATGGCTACTTATGGCAGAGGACTTATTTGTGCGCCTTTGACAGAACAGCGATGCGACGAACTTGGATTGGAATCAATGGTGGGTAAGAATACTGCTGTTTATGAGACTAATTTTACAGTTTCTGTCGACCTTCAAGGTTATGGCTGTACTACTGGTATTTCAGCCTCTGACAGGTCTAAAACAATTCTTGCGCTAATAAATCCTAAGATAGATCCTGCTGAATTAGGCAGACCTGGTCATATTTTCCCCCTGCGGGCTAAGGATGGTGGCGTGATCCGACGTGCAGGGCATACTGAAGCAGCTGTGGATCTGGCGAGAATGGCGGGAATGGAACCTGCAGGTGTGCTTGTAGAAATTTTAAAAGAAGATGGGGAAATGGCGCGCCTGCCTGATCTGATCAAGATTGCGGCTCAGCACCAGCTTAAGATCATTTCAATCAAAGATCTTATCGCCTATCGATTAAGTAAGGAAAGTCTGATCAAAGAGGAGGTGACGGTTAACCTGCCGACCGAATGGGGTGATTTTAAAATGACTGCCTATACACAGTTGGATACTGGAGCAACTCATTTGGCCATCAGTAAGGGAGAATGGGCTGAAAATGAACCTGTGTTAACCCGTGTACATAGTTCTTGCGTCACCGGTGATATTTTTGGTTCTTGCAGGTGCGACTGTGGCCCGCAGCTTCATAAAGCGATGGAAATGATCGACAAGGAAGGTAAAGGGGTTATCGTATATATGAACCAAGAAGGTCGCGGAATAGGTCTTGTCAACAAACTTCGTTCTTATAACCTGCAAGATGCGGGATTTGATACTGTCGAAGCAAATATCAAACTCGGATTTAAAGGAGATGAGCGCGATTACGGCGTGGGTGCACAGATCCTTAGGGCTCAGGGTGTCACAAAAATGAAATTGCTATCTAATAACCCTACGAAAAGGGCCGGGCTGATTGGATACGGTCTGGAGATCGTAGAAAATATGCCTATTGAAATAGAGAGTAATGTTCATAATGAAACTTACCTGAAGACCAAAAGAGATAAAATGGGTCATCAAATTATGAAAGACTGATTAGTCATTACTTCTTTTTCGTCTTCTTATCAGAGATTATAGCGTCCTTAATAGGAACAGGTTTAGCGGATTTGGATTTTTCCTCTTCCGCTTTCTTTTTTTGCGTCCTTTTATATTCGCCTGAAATTCTTTTAAGAAACTCACTAAAGCTATCAAATTGCTGTGTATAGATCAGCCCCAGAGAAGTGACATTCGTATTTTGATTAAACCCGGTATTGAATATGTTTTGCTGAGTGGGTGGCTTATTAGCAAGCTTGCCTACCAATGTTCCATCTTTCCTAATTAAGGTGAGGACTTCCACTTCACTACCGACGTTGTTCCTTGTAAATCCAATCGGAGATAGATCATTGGTGCTCCTTCTGTCGACGATACCGGCATTCAATATCACCCTTTCATTAAAGAACCTGAATGAGGCATTGGCTTCACTTAAAGAGCGGATATTGATGTCTACGAAATTTAGGTTTAAGGTCGACAGCACATTATTAAATTGATTGAAAAGCAGTTCTGTCGCGGTAGCTGCCACACCTGATGTAAGCTGTTTTCCCAGTGCCTCTTTTCCGGTACCAGGGGCAAAGCTTCGTCTAAGAATCAAACTCAGTGCCTGTAAGTTCCTATTGTTCTCATCATTGAAATAGGATTGCATTTCCTCTTTAATGGCGGGATTTGAAGGGAAAAATATGTCGAGTTTAGGGTCTGGCTTTAAAAGAGAACCTGTAAGCCCCATTTCTACCTCAGTCAATACTCGTTCATTGGCATTTGCTCCTCCGTCTCTATTTGCAGCTGTGTAGAGGTCAGTAAGACTGGCTCTGAGGGAATATATGGCTTTAAGGTTGATCTGTGCGGCAGATGGATTTCCGGTCCATCGGATCGTTCCACCCTGTCTGATGTTGAATTTTTTGTTGATGATCTCCTGAGCCGTAAAATCGAAACTCCCGGACTCAATAATATAATCACCGGACATCTCAAAATCACCTAAGCTATTGATGTTCAAATCAAGGTTTTTTGAATATCCCCGCCCGCTGAGATTACCCAGTGTGGTATAAATGTTTGCAGTACTGTTAGCATCTACATTTAGCTTTAAGCTCATGGTGAGTCCATCGAAACTTGTTTGACGTTTCACAACAACAGCTGTATCCTTACTGACAAAATTTATAAAGTCTTTGCTGGACACTGTTTCGGAACTATTCAAAGGTAGATTAAACACCGTTCCTTTCTCCGTTTTAGCGTCAATGTCTATGAACATTTTGTTGGTAGGGCCTTTAAATTTAAATGTGCCGGTTCCATAAGCGCGTCCAAAGTAAATTGGATTGTCTTTCTCAGTGGTGTTCAAAGCCATAAATTCTTTGGCCTGTACAACGACATCTAGTGTAGGGGTACTGATGTTGTTCAGATCGACAGTACCATTGGCAATTGCCTGGTTACCTTCTATATCTTCCAGTTTAAGGTCGGATATCTTTATTACGCTATTGTCTACTGTTACCTGATCGTTCAGCGTATAGGTTGTCTTGAGGTAGTTGATGTTCATCTGTCCCTTATCGAATGACAGTTCGCCATTGATCAGGGGCTTATCAAAAGAGCCTTTCACAGTTAGGTCAGTAGAAATTTTTCCTTTTAAATCCGAAACTAATTCATTCACAAATGGTTCCAGAACAGCCAGTTCACTTTCATCAAGCTTCACACTAAGGTCAATTTCTTTTTTCTCAAGATCTATATTGCCTGTTAGTTTAAGTGTCTCTTTGTCGCCGGCCACGATGTTTGTATATATGTTTACCACATTGTTGGCCTTGTCATAGGTTGAGGTGTCAGTTAGATTTCCGATATAGGTCTTGTTAAATCCAAGTGAGTCGATCTTTAGATTGTCTGAAATGCGTGGAGATTTCAGTACATTGTAGAGTTTCGTTTCACCGTTAACGTGACCAGACAGTTGTATGCCCATAGCTCTGACGAAAGGATTGACGGTTTTCAGGCTAAAATTCTTAAATCCTACCGCAAGGAGGTCTTTTGGATCGCTGGATAAGATTCCGTCAATGGTGAGCAACTGGTCGCCATTGCTAAGGTCGAAGTTACTGATTTCTGTTTTTCCCTGATGAAAGTTAATCCTTACTTTTTCTTGTATTTTCCAGTCTTCACTGTTGATTTTAAGTATGGATGGCAGAATGCTTACCCTTGCGGTGGTATCATTGGCGAACTCAATAAGGCCGTTTAAATCGAGTTGGTTGGCATCGTCTGCGTTGGAGAGCTTCACGTTTAAAGACAGACTGTCATTTCTAAGGATATTAGAAATATTGACATTCTTCATGTACAAAGAGTCATTCAAGTCTACTCTGTCGGAAGTAACGATGGCCTGCAGTTGATTGGTGGAAGTGTTTTCATCGACAATTATATTGTTTACAATAATGCCTTTATATTTCAATTTCTTAACAAAGCCATTCACCGTAGCGATATTGTTTGGCGAGTCAAAATTACCAATGAATACCGCCTGGTCTTCAATTTCCAACCCAGGTACTACTAGTTCAGCGATGGGTTCAAAACGCTTGATCCTAAGATCGAACTTAAAGATCTGATCGCCAAAAGGCACCATGTCCATTTTTAAAGATGGAATGTATTTTTTAGCGAGGGCCTTATAATAGGAAGGGATTGTATTGAGATCGTATTGTCCGGTGATGCTGGCATCAAGGATATCTGAATTGATGGTCAGGCTTCGTTCTTTACCTAATCCACTAGCTTTTAAGTGTAACGAATCTATATTATATACACCCTTTACATTGTCGAGCCGGATCTGTTGAATTAGCAAATTGCCCTGGATATTATTTAGGTTATTCCCGGAAAAATTAGTGCTGAATTTTGCATCTATCTTTAGGGAATCTTTATATAATTTCAGTGCTTTGAGTTTTGCATTGGCAATTGTCGCTTTGAAATTAAAGACAGGCAGCGCAGGATTCAGGTTAACGCCCCCGTCAAACACCAACTGTACATTTTTATCGTTTATTCTCAAGCTTCCGTCGAAATATTTCTTCTCAAACGTTCCGTTTATTTTTACGTTTCGGTACCGGTAATCATTGAAGTCGATATAAGTAATGTCTCCATTTATATTTTCGGAAAGATTCTTCAGTTCCGTACCCCGCCCTTTCACATATAATGAGGCAGTAATTCTGCCAAGACTTTTTTCATTAATTAGATTTCCGAGATTAAAATCATAGGTTTTGACATTTCCGGTATAAGATGGAGTACCCTGCTTGTCAATCTTCATGTTGACATCGGAGACCAATCGCCCAAGCTTTGTTTTGAATTCTCCGTAGGCGATGAAGTCGTTCTGAAAGCCGGTAAATGAACCATTAAAGTTGATATTGCCAAATTTATTGATGATTTCAGGAACCATTTTCTTTTTCCTGCCTGTTACATCAGTGAGGATCTCATCCAGGTCTTTCTTGTTTGTGCCGGCCATCTCAATCTTAAGATCCATAAAAGTCTCCTTGATATATGGAAGACCTTTTAGGGAGAAGTCGCCTTTAATGTACGTTGCTTTTCCTGCCTTTAGAGATAGTTTTTTTGCTTTCAGGTTATTTACCAAACCTGTAATCTGACCATCTACATCCAGGTTTAAATTCATCTGGTTAAGTTCAGATGTAAAATAGGACACATCTTTTGAGGAAATAAAGCTATTTTGAAAAACAGCTTTCATACTTACTTTATTTACATAATCATTGAAGTCTTTAAACTTCTTGAACCGCATCTGAAAATAATTTGACAGCCTGCTTTTGTTAGTGACCAGCATCAGGTTTTTAAGTTCAATCTGGTTGGTGTCGACGGTAGTAAATGCAGTAAGGTTTTTTAAATAAAATCCGCTTTTCTCTTTGAAGGTTAGGTTTTTTATATCGGTTTGAATGATGTGATCTGTGGTATTTAGCTTTTCAAAGATTCCGTTCATGCTGGTCAGGTGTACATCTTCAAAATTGACGCCTTTGATGACAGTGTCAACTTTAAAGTTCTTATACTTGAAAGCGAAGTTGTTGAGGATCACGCGGTCGAATGAAATCTTGTAAGGTTTCTTTTTCTTTTTTACTGCTGGTGTACCGGAATCGAAATAATCTATAATAAAATCGATATTGGTAGATTCATCCTTGTAAGACTTCAGGTAAAATGAACCGTTATTGACCTGAACCGTATTTATGTCGACAATACGTTGGTCGAAAGAAAGCTGGTTGAGGTCTACTATGAACTTGGGTGTATTTAGTATGGTATCTTTCTGAAGGTCCAATACGAGCAGATTTTCGAGTACTACGGATTTAAATGGTTTGATGTATAATCCAGTCAGGGAAATCGTCGTATTGAGCTCCTTAGAGAGGTAAGCCGCGGCTTTCTTTGCTACAAAGGTCTGTACGGGTTTGAATTGAAGTGAAAACAGAATGACAGCAAAGAGTAATAAAACCGATGCAAGGATCCAAAGAAGTATTTTTAATAGTTTTTTAATAGTTTTGTAGCTTAATAATAATAAACGTGTCAGTAATACTTGCTATAGAATCTTCTTGCGATGAAACCTCAGTTGCCATATGTAACAACGGCAAAATTACTGCCAATGTTATTGCGAACCAAACAATTCATCAAAATTATGGAGGTGTAATTCCAGAACTTGCTTCGAGAGTTCATCAACAAAATATAGTGCCTGTGATTCATCAGGCGCTAGATGATGCTAAAGTTACAAAAAAGGAACTGAATGCTATTGCTTTTACGCGTGGTCCCGGACTTTTAGGCTCATTATTGGTCGGCGTTTCTTTTGCTAAATCTTTTGCACTGGCACTTAATCTGCCATTGATTTCTGTAAATCACATGCATGCACATATCCTGGCACATTTTATAGATGAGCCGAAGCCTGAATTTCCTTTTCTATGTCTTACTGTTTCAGGTGGACATACGCAGATAGTTTTAGTAAAGGACTATTTTGATATGGAGATTGTAGGGGAGACTCTGGATGACGCAGCAGGAGAAGCCTTTGATAAAACTGCCAAGATACTAAACCTTCCTTATCCTGGCGGACCTTTGATCGATAAGCATGCAAAAACGGGCGATCCTATGGCTTTTAAATTTGCGGAACCCCAGATCAAAGATCTTAACTATAGCTTTAGCGGTTTAAAAACTTCCATTCTTTATTTCATTCGTGATAAAGAGAAGGAGAACCCGGATTTTATTGCTGCACAATCTGGATGATATCTGTGCCTCTGTGCAGCATAGTATTGTGACTATACTGTTGAATAAAGTAAAAAAGGCAGCCCGTCAATTTGGAATTAAGCAGATTGCGATAGCGGGAGGGGTATCTGCAAATAGCGGGTTGAGGTTGAGCTTGCAGTCGATGGCTGATGAACAGGGCTGGTCTGTATATATACCGGCATTTGAGTATTGTACTGATAATGCTGCAATGATTGCGATTGCGGGTCACTATAAATATTTAAAAGGGGATTTCGTCGGTCAGGATGTTGCCCCTTTATCGAGAATGGAATTTTAATAATATAAACAGAAGGTTATGACAACGATGAGTTTTGTGTTTTTTGGATTGATGTTGATCCCCTTGATCATTTTTTTAGTTTGGATCATAAGGAAAGATAAGAACAGGAATTATCTGGGGTTATTGGTATTGGTCATTATGGCCATTGTTGCGTTGGTGGTAATTGTTCGCTTTGATTCTTCTTTTATGAAAGCACAGAGTGGTGTGCCGAATAAGGCGCATGAGCCAAGCTACAGATAAGGTTTACTGCAATAAAAAAGGGCTTGTCCGAAATGCCGGACAAGCCCTTTTTTATTGTACTGAGAGGAGCTTATGCCTCATCTAATTTCTCTCCTGTAACTTCAGCTCGGATCTTAGCTTCGATCTCGTCAGCCAGTTCAGGGTTGTCCAATAGTAATTGTTTTACAGCATCTCTTCCTTGTCCAAGTTTGGTATCTCCATAAGAGAACCATGAGCCTGCTTTTTTGATGATGTTGAAATCCACACCAAGGTCGATGATCTCACCTACTTTAGAAATACCTTCCCCAAACATAATGTCAAATTCTGCAATACGGAAAGGAGGAGCTACTTTATTCTTTACGATTTTTACTTTGACCCTATTTCCGGAAACCTCATCAGAATCTTTAATTTGTGAAGTTCTGCGAATGTCCAGACGTACAGAAGCATAGAATTTCAAAGCATTACCACCTGTAGTAGTTTCCGGGTTTCCGAACATTACGCCGATCTTCTCGCGCAACTGATTAATGAAGATACAGCAGCATCCTGTTTTAGAAATTGTTCCTGTTAATTTACGCAATGCCTGTGACATCAAACGTGCATGCAGACCCATTTTAGAATCGCCCATTTCACCTTCGATCTCAGCTTTAGGTACTAAGGCAGCCACAGAGTCAATAACGATCACATCTATTGCGCCCGAGCGGATTAGGTTATCTGCAATTTCTAATGCCTGCTCACCATTGTCGGGCTGTGAGATCAATAAATTATCTACATCTACACCCAGTTTCTTTGCATATCCTTTATCAAATGCATGTTCCGCATCGACAATAGCTGCAATACCACCTTTTTTCTGAGCTTCGGCTATGATGTGCGTAGCCAAAGTAGTTTTACCAGAAGATTCGGGGCCATATATTTCAATGATCCTTCCTTTTGGTACACCGCCAATGCCCAAGGCAATATCCAGACTGATAGAACCTGTAGAGATGGATTCAATGGGCTCGACAGCATTATCACCCAGTTTCATCACGGTGCCTTTACCGTATGACTTTTCTAATTTATCAAGTGTAAGTTGTAGTGCTTTTAATTTATCTGCGCTTGTGCTCATATGTTATACTATGTTGAAATCGTGATGTTTATACTAATTATGTTAGCAAATGTATTGATTTTTAATGCTAATTAACAAATAAAAATCTATTTAATTTATTTTATCAGTTCTTTTTCGCTAAATATCTTAGTTGATTTTTTAATGTTTTGAAAATATTTACAGAAATCTGTGATTTCGCAAATACTGCATTTAGGTGATCTCGCCACACAGACATAACGCCCATGCAGGATGAGCCAATGATGAGCTACGTGAATCACGTCTTGCGGCAAGTGCCTTACCAGTTCCTTTTCCACTGCCAGTGGTGTTTTTCCAGATGACAGTCCAATTCTATTGGCAACCCTGAACACGTGTGTGTCCACTGCCATTGCTGGTGCATTGTAGATCACTGAAGCGATCACATTTGCCGTTTTTCTGCCCACCCCGGGCATTCTTTGTAATTGATTGATGTCCGAAGGTACTTCATTATTGAAATCATTCAATAGCATATTGGCCATGCCTACGAGGTGCTTCGCCTTGTTATTTGGGTAGCTCACACTTCTGATGTAATCAAATACGATATCAGGTGTTACTTCTGATAGCGCCTTCGCATCGGGAAAACGCTGGAACAATGCAGGAGTTACCTGATTGATCCTTTTGTCTGTGCATTGGGCAGATAAAATTACTGCCACTAGCAGTTGGAATGGATTATTATAGTGCAATTCAGTTTCTGCATCAGGCTGCTTTGCAGAAAAATGGGATACAAAGAGCTGGTAACGTTCTTTTTTCAGCATGCACAAACTTAGAGATAAACTGGATGAAAATAAAAAAAGCCGTCAATTTTTGACGGCTTTGAAAATTCGGGGATTAAATTACAAAGCTTTTGAGTAGGCTAAAATCTTCATGATCAATTCGTCTGAAGGACTTTTAGTCAAACTGTCCAACTGCGGCTTGATACTTTCGTAAAACATCAGATCGCTTGCTTCAACATCCTGAACAGGTTGTGATTCCTGTTTTTGTTGCTGGTAATTTAATTTGTTAACTGAAGTAGAGGTTTTTATCATAAGCAATAGCTATATATTAGTTTCCCTAATTAACGCCTTTGTCCTTAATTTATTTTAACCCTAACTATAATTCTTTGTAATTTATTTTTTACAGTTGAATTTAAGATATTTCCTTCACCTTCATCATCTTACGAAGGTTGCTCAATGCATATCTCATACGCCCTAAAGCAGTATTTATGCTGACATCTGTAAGGTCAGCAATCTCCTTGAAGCTAAGGTCAGCATAGTGCCGCATAATCAGAACTTCTTTCTGATCGTCTGGCAGTAACCGGATCATTGAGCGCAGATCATAATGTGTCTGTTCTCTCAGCATTTTATCCTCTGCACTTTCTTCCTGGAACTGAAGCAGATTGAATACATCTGTTCCATCAGCACTGGTAATTACAGGGCCACGTTTTTCGCGTCTGAAATAATCGATTACAAGGTTATGTGCAATACGCATTACCCAAGGTAAAAATTTACCTTCTTCATTGTATCTGCCCGATCGCAGCGTATTGATTACTTTAATAAAAGCATCCTGAAATATATCCTCTGCCAGGTATTGGTCTTTTACCAATAAATAGATGGAGGTATAAATCTTAGATTTATGTCTGCGTAAAAGTTCCTCCAGGACGGACTCATCACCCGCCAGGTATAATTTTACCAATTCCTGATCACTGTTCTGTTGTAATTTCATAGGAGTATCCTTACTAAATTCCCTTTCTGCGTTTGCTAAAAAATACTTAGTAGATGTTTGTTTCGATATCTTTTCTCCTATTGTTTTAGATGTGGTGGTGTAATTCGTTAGTTAACAATTCAAAAGAAGCATTTTTTTATTACAAATCAATATAAAAAGTGTTAAAATTTTTTTCGCTTATATTTGCAGCACTCTATCCAGAAATCAATGAATAAGGAAATCGACAAAGATCCACACAAACATATAATCATAAAAGGTGCCAGAGTTCATAATCTTAAAAATATTGATGTAGCCATACCTAAAAACAAACTGGTGGTGATCACCGGTATGTCGGGTTCGGGAAAATCATCCCTTGCATTTGATACCCTTTATGCCGAAGGCCAGCGCCGGTATGTAGAAAGTCTTTCTTCTTATGCCCGACAGTTCATGGGCAGGATGAATAAGCCGGATGTAGATTATATTAAGGGAATTGCGCCCGCAATTGCCATTGAACAAAAGGTGATTACCTCCAATCCACGTTCTACTGTAGGGACATCGACAGAAATTTATGATTACCTAAAGTTATTATTCTCCAGGATTGGTAAAACCTATTCCCCAGTTTCTGGAGAGATGGTTAAAAAAGACACAGTTAGTACTGTGGTAGATTTCATTTCCAGCTTGGGAGAGGAAAGTGTAGTGACGATCTTTTGCCCCCTTTTTCCACATAACAGCCGCTCGGTAAAAGAAGAACTGGCAGTATTGCTCCAAAAAGGTTTTCTCAGGGTTTCCTATCTTGATAAGATAGAAAAAATAGAAAATATCCTGGAAGATGAGTCTTTTGAAGATTTTGAATTGAAGGATGAGCATGCTATAAGAATCCTGATAGACCGCATAGTCGTTAATAACGAAGACGAAACGTTGAGCCGTATTGCTGATTCGGTTCAAACTGCGTTTTTTGAAGGTAAGGGGGATTGTTATGTAGAGCATGATGGAAAACAAAATCATTTCTGCGATCGCTTTGAACTGGATGGTATTCGTTTTGAGGAACCCAGCCCCAACTTTTTTAGTTTCAACAATCCATATGGTGCCTGCAAACGTTGCGAAGGTTACGGAAATGTGATCGGTATAGATGAGGATCTTGTAATCCCTGATAAGAGCAAGAGTGTTTATGATAACGCGATCGCGCCGTGGCGTGGAGAAAAAATGCGTGTATGGCTGGAGAAATTAATTGCTACGGCAAGTAAGTTTGATTTTCCAATTCACAGGTCATTTAATGAATTAACCGAACAGCAGCAACAGTTGATCTGGACTGGTAATAAATATTTTTCGGGACTTAATGCTTTCTTTAAGGAGCTTGAGGAGCAGACCTATAAAATCCAATATAGGGTAATGTTGTCCAGATATAGAGGCAAGACCAATTGTCCGGACTGCAAAGGTTCGAGGTTACGTAAAGATGCTTCCTATGTGAGGATCAATGAGAAATCAATCATCGATATTGTGTTGATGCCTTTATCGACCATTCTTGATTTCTTCAACAATCTGAGTTTATCTTCCAATGACGAAAAGATCGCTAAGCGCTTATTGGCAGAGGTATCCAGCAGGGTTTTATATTTGAATAATGTAGGGTTGGGTTATCTGACTTTAAACCGTTTGTCCAATACACTCTCCGGCGGAGAATCACAGAGGATTAACCTGGCTACTTCATTAGGAAGCAGTTTGGTCGGCTCTGTATATGTATTGGATGAACCTAGTATTGGACTGCATCCGCGAGATACCAATAAATTGATAGAAGTACTCGTTTCGCTCAGAAATGTGGGAAATACGGTACTCGTCGTAGAGCACGAAGAGGAGATGATGCGTGCTGCCGATCACATTATTGATATTGGCCCGGAAGCAGGTACGCACGGTGGAAACCTGGTATTTAGTGGTACCTATGAACAGATTGTGAAAGATAAAAAAAGCCTAACAGGTAGATACCTTTCAGGAGCAGAAAAGATAGTCGTTCCCGGTAAGCGAAGAGGTTGGAAAGACCATATTTTGATCAAAGGCGCGAGAGAGAATAACCTTAAAAACATCGATGTGAAATTTCCACTCGGGGTTTTTACGGTGGTAAGCGGAGTGTCCGGGTCCGGAAAAACCAGTCTGATCAAAAAAATACTGTATCCAGCGCTGCAAAAAGCAATTGGCAATTATGCAGGAGAACAAACGGGTGCTTACGACGGTATTTTTGGGAATACCGATCTGGTGAGCCAGGTGGAGATGGTAGACCAAAATCCAATAGGACGTTCCTCGCGTTCTAATCCTGTTACCTACGTTAAGGCCTGGGATGATGTAAGGGCTTTGTTTGCTGCGCTACCTGCTGCTAAGGCCGGTGGACTAAAACCTGCGGCCTTCTCTTTTAACGTTGAAGGTGGACGATGTGATGTTTGTCAGGGTGAAGGAGAGGTTAAAATAGAAATGCAGTTTATGGCTGATATTTATTTGCCTTGTGAAGCCTGCGGAGGCAGGAGGTTTAAGCAGCAGGTATTGGATGTGACTTACAAAGAAAAAAATGTAGCCGATATATTAGACCTTACTATCGATGAGGCAGTCGACTTCTTTAAAGAGGAGCCAAAGATATTAAATAAACTACAGCCATTGGTTGACGTCGGTCTGGGGTATGTACACCTGGGACAATCTTCCAATACGCTATCAGGCGGCGAAGCACAGCGGATCAAGCTGGCTTCTTTCCTGATTAAAGGGAATAATGCAAATAAGACAATGTTTATATTTGATGAGCCGACAACCGGCCTCCATTTCCATGACATCAAGAAATTGCTGATTGCACTAAATACATTGATAGAACAAGGAAATACAATCCTCTTGATCGAACACAATATGGATATGATCAAATCGGCAGACTGGGTGATTGATATTGGTCCTGAGGGAGGAGATAAGGGAGGAAATGTTGTATTTGAAGGTACTCCGGAAGATTTGGTAAAGGTAAAAGTATCTTACACAGGTAAGTATTTACAAGCACATATGAAATAATTGTATCTTCGCGAATGCTTTTTTTAACACTCTTTCTTGGGATCGTTTTGAATGCCATGGGGTATATACCCCCTGGAAATATTAACCTTACAGTTGCGCAGCTAACTATTAACAAAGGTATGCGCCAGGCCTGGTCCTTTATTTTTTCTTTTTCTTGCGTAGAGGTCTGTTTTACCTTTGGCATGATGCGCTTAGCCCGTTGGTTATCCAGTGATGTAAACCTCGATGCTAATATCAACGAAGTGAGGATCAGTACTTATATCGACGCGTTTATGGTGATGCTGTTCTTAATTATGGGAACCATTACCTGGAGGCACCGAAATCGAATACCGAAAGCCAAGGAAGACAATAAGAGTAAAAAGGGCAGTGTGTTTTATGGCATGTTACTGGGTGTTTTAAACCCTGTACAAATTCCCTTTTGGCTGTTTTTTGGCAATTATGTAATCCTTCACGAATGGATTGAGACAGATTATCTTTCTCTGGTTATTTTCAGTCTGGGCTCAGGGATAGGCTCAGCCCTGGCACTGTATGGTTATGCACACTTTGCACGATATATTCAGGAAAAATTTGCCTTAAGCAGCTATCTGATCAATAAGTCTATTGCCATATTTCTTTGGGTTCTGGCATCATACCTGATCATTAAGCAGGTGATTATCTTCTTAAAATAGAATTATTTTTTTAGAAATTCCAGGTTCCATATCTTTTCCGCTCTGCGGCCGATGAGCCAGAAGGAGGCGGCAAGTACACAAAAGAAGATTGCTTTGTGCCAACTATCCCAGAAGTACTCAAAATATCTGGTATAGAGGTTGATGAATAAGAAGGTGAGGCCAAATTCACGGGCAATATCGTCGCGTCTTTTTAGTCCGATATAAATACTCAGGATACAAAAGCCTGCAGAAAGCATTCCCCAGTAAAAAAGGCTCAACTGGCGGACACTATACCATTCTTCAAGTGAGGCAAAATTGCCGAAAATAGAAAGTAACCAAAGCGAGATGAACAAATAGATCATTCCACAAATGTAATTGGTCTGGAAAAAGATCCCCAATTGTTTATGTCCGGAGATGAAAAAAGAGATACCTGTGATCAGCAGGCCGAAAAATACGAATCGGAGCGGGTAGTTCATACCGAGGAAGTACCAGTTCCAGCGCGACAGATATCCGGTTTCAGTCCCAAACCAGGCACCGAGGGAGATCAGAACAAATGCCCAGATCAATCGGGATTTGAAAACATAGGCCAATACCGCATAGATGAATACAGAAGCGAGGATTAAGAGAGAAAAATGTCCGCTGCCTTTGTCGATTGCTTTTCCCAGATAAGCAATGGCATTAGCCGTCAGCATCACCCCGGAAAACACCATAGCTTCATTGCTAAAAACTTTATGCGCTTTGGAAGTTTTTCTTTTGAATGCAAAATAATACAGAAATCCAGCAGCAATAGCTGAAAGCAAGCTAATCATGAGATCAGAAGCATCGAAAAAGCGCTCCATATAATCAAGGACCTTTTTATCAATCAGCAAAGCACCCAGTGAAATCACGCCGCAGGCCATCGCGATCCAAAAGGAATATTGAGCCAGTCGCCGCCAGTCGAAGCTTTTGGCTTCGTAGCTTGCCTTAAGTCTGTCTACATCCGCCTCGGACAAAAGCTGCTCTTCCTGCCAATGGTTTAGCATTTCATCTAAGAATTCGCTTTTTTCCTGATCTATTTTCATGTTGATTTTTATTTTAACAAATCAGGTACCTTTTTGTTATTACCTACAATCCATACGATATCTTCATTTTCAAAAACCAGGTTTGAATCAGGATTTAAGATCCGTTCACCCCTGCGTTCTATCCCCACGACAAGACCCTGTGTACTTTCTCTAATTCCGGAATTACGGATGCTTTGTCCATATACAGGAGAGCTACTGTTGATCACAATCTTTTGCAGTGTCATGTCTTTTTTAGGGAAACTGGCTTCATTATTTTCTTCAATGCTGCCTTCAAAGAGATGTTTTACAGCCGCGAGCTGATCATCAGTACCAATTACCATCACTTTGTCGTTTGGATAAAGACGTTCGTCTCTAGCTGGTGTAGGTATCATGATTTTGCCTCTTTCAATAAGTGCAATGTTGATTCCATACTTTTCCCTAACGGAAAGGTCAACTAAAGTTTGGCCTACCAATCGCGACTCTGGTGCTACTGTTAATTCAGCAAGGTGAGCATCCCAAGGTAGAATTTCTGGTTTGGCCTTTTGCGCTTCGCGAGCATTGAGGTTCAGTAAGAACCGGCTCTCCAGACGATTGTAAAAACTTTGTAGTTTCCTTGAAAAAATTACCATGCCAGATACGATCAGTACCAAGGCGATAACCAAGGCTGCGAAGGTGCTGTAAAACTGGTAGATCAGAAAGCCGACGAAGAAGATCGCGAGTGCGGTGCGAAGTACTTCCAGTGCAACCAGTGGTCCCCTGGTATATTTTTTATTCAGCCATAGATTGGTGTAGGCTTTTCTTTCAATTCTACGGATCGCAAGTGCCCATAAGAATGGTGTCATTATGATCAGGCTGAGCACCAGGCTGATGATGATGCCGTTATTGCCGTTAATAATATTTTTTGTAATGAAGGGTTGCAGGTATCTTGAACCCAAAAATACCAGTGCAATGAGAATTACCGAGTGGATGATGGTATTGAAGGTATAGGATTTGAGTAATATTTTCCAGTCGCTCAAAGTAGTGATACCAGCTGTACTGGAACTGTACCTGTTGATTCCCTCTACCCATTTTTTAGGCAGTTTACGTTCCAGAAACAGATAGAATGGCTCAGAGAATTTAATCAGGTAAGGTGTAGTAAAGGTAGTAATGGCCGATACGGCTACCGCGATTGGATATAAGAAATCGCTGGTCACCTTTAGGGTGAGCCCCAGTGTGGCAATGATGAATGAAAATTCTCCGATCTGTGCCAGGCTCATTCCCGTTTGTACAGAAGTTTTTAAAGGCTGGCCGGACAACAGCGCACCCATTCCTGAGCTCAGAAATTTACCCATAACCGTTGCGAGCGTAATGATCAGGATGGGAACCATATAGTCGACCAGGATGCTTGGATCAATCAACATACCAACCGAAACGAAAAAGATTGCTGCGAAGAGGTCTTTCACAGATTTAGTCAGGTGCTCTATCCTTTCCGCTTGTGTGGTTTCTGCTAATATAGAACCCATTATAAAAGCCCCAAGGGCAGGGGAGAAACCTACCTTTACGGCCAGCAATACCATGATAAGGCAGAGTGCTACAGATACGATAAGCATGGTTTCATCGTTCATTAATTTACGTGTCGCTTTCAGGAAGGTAGGCACGAGGAAAATGCCCCCTATAAACCAGAGCACTAAAAAGAAGCAAAGTTTTAATATAGAGACCAACATTTCGGCACCTGCAAATTGCTGACTAACCGCTAGTGTGGATAAGAGAACTAGTAGCAAAATAGCTACGAGATCTTCTACTATGAGTACTCCAAATACCAGTCCGGCAAATTTCTTATGTTTCACTCCAAGCTCCTCAAATGCCCGGATGATGATCGTTGTAGAGGATACAGAAAGAATTCCCCCTAGAAAAATACTGTCCATTGTAGACCAACCCATAGCCATACCAGCTACAAAACCTGTCAGGAGCATAAATACGACCTCAACAATGGCTGTAATAGAAGCAGAGCCTCCTACCTTAACCAGCTTCTTGAAACTGAATTCAAGTCCCAGGCTAAACAGAAGGAAGATCACGCCGATTTCAGCCCAAATGTGGATGCTTTCGTTATCGGTTACTGTAGGGATAAATTTGATGTGTGGACCAACCAGCAAGCCTGCAAGGATATAGCCCAGCACTAAAGGTTGTTTTATTCTTTTAAAAAGGAGTGTCGTTACCCCGGCAGCGGCAAGAATCAGGCCCAGATCAGTTATTAGGACTGGTAGATGTATCATATAAAAAAAGGGTTTGCCGTAAGATACGTAAAAAAGCCTTTTTTTGGTGTATAAAAACGTGTTAAGTTTAAGTTATGACCTACTGTTGAAGTATTTTAATGTATTTTCCTTGTCTTTTTTTAATTGTTCCTTTAGTGCTTCCAGACCGGTGAATTTAACGTCGTGCCTTAAAAATTCAAGAAAGGTCATGGTGATGTTCTGTCCGTATATTTCTTTATTAAAATCAAAGATGTTCACTTCGATATTTCTTGTCATTCCGTTGATGGTCGGTCGCTGACCTATATATGCCATACCTCGGAACTTACCTTCTTCCATATCTATTGTAACCGCATAAATGCCATCGGAAGGGATAAGTTTATAGGTTTCTTCTACAAATATATTGGCAGTAGGATAGCCTATAGTACGGCCAATTTTGTCACCTTTTATCACCCGTCCAGAAATTGAAAAATGATAACCCAGGTAATTAGCTGCTAAGGCAACTTGACCGTTCAGCAGTGCTTTCCTGATTTTAGTTGAACTTACTGCTACATCGTTGATATCCTGCTCTGGGATTTCCTCTATTTTATAATCATAAGTACCAGATAGTTCTTCCAGCTCTTTCAATCCCCCTTTTCTGTCTTTACCAAAGCGATGGTCATAGCCGACAATCAGGTGTTTGATGCCAATGGTATTCACTAATATATCTTTGATATATTCATCTGCAGTAAGGTTAGAGAAATCCCTCGTAAAAGGCGTGATGATAAGATGGTTCACTCCTAATTCTTCCAGTATTTTTGCCTTTTCATTGATGGTATTGATCATTTTAAGGTCTTGGTTTTCCGGATCAATAATTAGCCTTGGATGAGGAAAAAATGTAAGGATCACACTTTCACCTCCAGTAGATCTCGCCAGTTCACACAAGCGCCTGATGATTTTTTGGTGTCCAAAATGGACGCCATCAAAAGTACCAATTGTGGCTACAGCGTTGTTTAATTTTTTAAATTCTGAAAAGTGATTGTATATTTTCAAGGCAAAATTCAAATTTAGTGTAAAGTCTGGCGTTTAACTACGCCGCCCTTAATGTCGGCAATCTGTTGTTGTACTACAAAAGCGTCCTGATCTATTGTTCTGATTTCTCCCTGCAGTTTACTCATTTCTAGTTTAGTAACTACAGTGTATAAAATATCGATGTCTTTTTTGATGCCATATCCCCCTTCGCCTTTGTATATTGTTACACCACGCTTCATCTTGTCGATGATAAACGCCTTGATCTCCTCATTCTTATCGGAAATGATTGTAACCCCAGTATATTGCTCCAGCCCGTTTACAACAAAATCCACTGTTTTAGAAGCAGAAAGGTAAGTAAGAACAGAATACATGGCAGTTTCTATACCCAGAAATATGGCGGCAAAAGCAAATATGACGATATTTAATATGAGAATGGTATTGCCTACTGTGAGCATGCTGTTGCGGCTGATGTATAATGCCAATACTTCTGTACCGTCGATCACACATCCGCCCCGCATGGCCAGTCCGATGCCAGCACCGAGGAAAAGTCCACCAAAAACTGCTATCAATAGCTTTTCGTGAGTAATGGGTTCAAATGGTAATATAACCAGCAATATTGCCAGCGTTACAATAGCTATGGACGTCTTAATTGCAAAAGCTTTGCCGATCTGTTTGAACCCGAGGATGACAAAGGGAACATTGATCAGAATAATCAGGTAGGAAAGGTTATAGCCTGTTAAAGTTCTGATGATTAGAGAAATTCCAGTTACTCCACCATCAATAAACTCATTTGGCATGAGGAAACTTTTCAATCCGAAGCAGGCCGATACAATACCACAGGTGATGAGCAGCAGATCTTTGATGAACCGCGTCTTTTTGCTTTTAAAGTGGCTTTGCATTTGCTTCTTTTTTATCTCTAAGATAAGCAACAAGATCTGCTACTTCGTAAGCATTATCAAGTAAAAAATTTCCACTGCGTGTACGGGTAAGTTTAGACAGGTAAGCACCATTGTTCAATTGCTTGCCGAAGTCGGATACCAGTGATCTGATATAAGTCCCTTTGCTACATACAATCCTGAAATCTATCTCTGGTAATGCAATTCTGGTGATTTCAAACTCAGATACTGTTACATCGCGTAACCGCAGTTCAGTTTCTTCACCACGCCTTGCCTTTACATAAAGCCGCTCTCCATTTACTTTGACTGCGGAGTGGGCAGGAGGATATTGTTGAATATTACCTTTAAAAGGCGCCGTTGCTGCATAGATCGATTCATCAGTAATTCCATCAGTAGGGAATTGCTGTTCCACCGCTGTTTCCAGATCAAAAGAGGGGGTTGTTGCACCTAACACCATTGTTCCTGTATATTCTTTCTCCTCCGCCTGGAAGGTATCGATCTGTTTAGTCAGCTTTCCGGTACATATGATCAGCAGGCCAGTGGCTAAGGGGTCTAATGTGCCGGCATGACCAACTTTTAATTTATGTGGTTTCAGAGAGTTCCTGATCTTGCCAACTACATCGAAGCTGGTCCATTTATAAGGCTTGTTGATAAGTAATAACTCCCCCTCCGCAAAATTGAAATCCCTTTCCTGTATCTTTTCTATACTCAAAATGATATATTAATAAAAATATGTTTAAAATTAGATGATCTGCAAGTTGTGACCACTTTGCAGTAAAGCAATGATGATCAGTCCTGCAGCTATACGGTACCACCCAAAAATCTTAAAGCCATTTTTATTTAAGTAACCTATGAAGCTTCTTATGGCCAATAGAGCCACTACGAACGCTACCACGTTGCCAACTGCAAGTATTTGAACTTGTTCAGTACTGATGGTATGACCTTCTTTATAAAAATCCAATAATTTTTTTGCTGTTGCAGCGAACATGGTTGGTACTGCCAAAAAGAAAGAGAACTCCGCAGCAACTTTTCTGCTTAATTTTAAGGACATACCGCCAACAATGCTTGCGCCAGATCTCGACGTTCCCGGAATCATGGCCAGGCATTGAAAAAGACCTATTTTAAAAGCTGTTAGATAACTGATTTCCTTCTCTTCAAGGATGGTAGGCTGATTAAACCATTTGTCGACAAACAATAGTATCACACCACCAACGACAAGGGAAATAGCCACGGTAAGTGGACTCTCCAGCATCTGATCGATTTTATCACTTAGTAAAAAACCAAAAACGGCTGCAGGGATAAAAGCTACAAGGAGTTTTAGGTAAAAATTGATGCTCTGAAAAAAACGTTTAAAGTACAGCACGATCACCGAGAGGATGGCTCCCAGTTGAATCACAATAGTAAATAGCTTTACAAAAGGATCGGAAGCAATCCCCATAAAAGAAGAGGCGATAATCATGTGTCCTGTAGAAGATACAGGTAAAAACTCCGTTAACCCTTCGATTACTGCAAGGATTATGGCTTGTATAAAATCCATTGACCTACTTCTTTAAAATTGCGTAGACGCCGAAACCAAACCCAGCTAAAACTACCATTGGAGCGAGTAAAGTCTTTCTGAAATCATAAATATCCGTAGTACCGATCATCAGGATGAAACCAAATACTACAATGGCAATGCTGATCAACAGCAATTGATAATTCTTTTTTGTGAACACCAGTTCATTTTTGTTGTCCTGATTTAGCGGAGTTGATTTTTTTTCTATCATTATCTATAAAGATCGTAAATTTTTAAACGTAAGTACCTGCTTACAGCAAAAGAAGTGCTGATGCCGGTAATGAAAATGCCGATTCCAATTAACCCCAGCAATACGATACCAAATTCGGAATAATTTCTAAGCAGGATTACCTCCGGAATTTCCCGCTGTACATAGTACAGAATGCCCAGAAGGATCAGAATGGCAATAAATGCAGCAATCAATCCATGAAGTGCGGCCAGTAAGATAAATGGCTTGCGGATAAAGTTCCGGGTGGCGCCTACAAGTTGCATACTTTTGATTAAAAAGCGTTGTGAGTAAATCGCCAGCCTAATCGTGTTGTTGATGAGGGCTACGGAAATTACAAGGAGAATTGCTGCAAAACCCAGGATAATAAGTCCAATAGTATTTATGTTTTTATTCACCATATCGATCAGTGAACTCTGGTAGATTACTTCTTTTACCACTGGATTTTTGGCAATACTTGCCTTCAGTTCGTCAATGCGCTTATTGTTTGCGTAATCTGCCTTCATGTATACGTCCACAGTCGAAAGCAAAGGATTGTACCCGAGGAAATTGACAAAATCTTCACCAAGGTCATTGGTTAAGTTCCTTGCTGCCATTTCTTTGTTTACATATTGCGTGTTTTTTACTGCAGGATTGGCATTTAGTTCTTTTTGGAACTGCAGTACATCTGTTTCCTTCGCACCTTCATCTACAATAATGTTCAGGACGATGTTTTCTTTAACGTAATTCGATAAGTTCTTTGCATGGACCAGGATCAGTCCCAGCATTCCCAGCATGAGCAAAACCAATGCAATACTAAATATTGTAGAAATGTAAATGGTTTTTGTCTTCTTAGAAGCATCGCTCACTTCAAATTCTTCCATGTAGTTTTATTTATGTTTTGCGAAAATAAAAAATATAAGCAACTAATTTAAATTATATGCCTGTAATCCCATTTAAATTCCAGAATCTAATAACGAATCTAAGACGTATTTAGTTTAGAGTCAAAAATAATGGCCTGTTTTTAACGTTAAATAATGTTAAATAATCATATAACCTATAAAGTCCTAAGGTGGACTAAAAACAAAATTACCTCCTATGAAGAAACAATTATTCATTGCGCTCGCCTTAATTTTAACATTTGGTTTTACAAGCTGCAAAAAGGAAACAACAGCAAACAAGCCGCTGAGAGAGAAAGTATTGGGTAGGTGGGAGCTGGTCAAAACCGAAACCACGGTTGCAGGGGCTTTACCGATCGTAACCAATTATACTTCATCCGATTACTATGAGTTCAAATCTGGGGATGACGATGTTCTTGAACGCAAGCAAGGCTCAAATACGCAATATGGCAATTACGTTTTTTTAAGTAGTAATGACTTTAATCTTTCCATCGAGGGAAAAACTTATGCGTGTATGCCAACAGTTGTCGAAGAAAGTAAATTTGAATTTACTGCAAAAGAAGGCTCTTTAAGCATGAAAGTCTACCTGAAAAGGTAATAGTGTTATCTTTGCTGCTGTGCAAGGATTGAAAGCCTACTTTTTCCTGATAAGCAAATGGATTCTGCTGCTCTTCCTGATGGGAATTGCAGCAGGTACATTGTCTGCTGTTTTTTTAACTTCATTAAATTGGGCGACAGATTTTCGAGAAGGACATCTCTGGCTGATTTACTTTCTGCCTCTCGCTGGCTTGGGAATTGGCTTGCTGTACCATCACAAAGGCAAACATGCTGTAAGAGGCAATAATCTGATCTTTGACACGATTCATAATCCCAAAGATGTAATCCCTTTCAGGATGGTTCCACTGGTATTAATCAGCACAGTTGTGACGCATTTATTTGGTGGATCGGCAGGAAGAGAAGGTACAGCCTTGCAAATGTCGGGCGCTGCGGCCGATCAGTTGTATAGGCCATTTAGATTAAGCGAGAAGGAGAGAAAGGTGCTATTGATTGCTGCTTTGAGTGCTGGTTTTGCCGCTGTTTTTGGAACACCACTGGCGGGGGCATTGTTCGGTATAGAAGTATTGTTGATCAGGAAGTTTCCTTTTAAAGCAGTTATTCCAGCCCTTGTCGCATCCTATTTGGCGGTCTATGTAACAAGTGTCTGGGGGGTAGAACATACGCAATATCACATGGGTCTTGTCCCTGCAGTCGGCTTAAAAGGTATTGCCCTAAGTGTTTTTGCGGGTTGTAGTTTTGGTATCGCAGCGGTTTTATTTGTCCGGTTGACTGACTGGGTTTCTTATTTATCTAAATACATCAAATATTTACCATTCCGAACTTTTGCAGGTGGACTAATAGTTGTAATGCTCATACTTTTTTTAGGCACCTTCAAATATATCGGGCTTGGTATCCCTGTTATTTCAGATGCATTCCAACATCCATCAGGTCCCCAGGATTTCCTTTTAAAGATCCTGCTTACGGCAATTACGCTGGGTATGGGTTTTAAAGGAGGGGAAGTTACGCCTCTTTTCTTTATCGGCGCCACCTGTGGCAGTGCAATGTCAATGGTATTGCCTTTGCCCGTTGGTTTACTTGCGGGTATGGGCTTCGTTGCGGTGTTTGGAGCAGCAGCGAAGACACCTCTTGCTTGTATAGTTATGGCGGCGGAATTGTTTGGGTTGCCACCGACTCTGTATATTGCTATTGCTTGCATTGCAGCTTATTTTATTTCTGGCAAATACAGCATTTACAATGCTCCTGAAAATAAGATGCCCGGACATTTTTTATTTAGGATCAAACACTTTTACTAATCCCTTCCAAACCAGTCTTTAATTCCTTAATTTCGCGTTCTCAAAAATGCAATTATCAAACGCCAATGGCGTCAATCAAAATATCAGCAATGGACTATCAATTTAAAGAAATAGAGCAAAAGTGGCAGAAGTTTTGGGCAGATCACCAAACTTTTAAAGCCGATCAGAACAGTCGACAAACCCAAATATTATGTGCTGGATATGTTCCCATACCCATCGGGTGCAGGGTTGCATGTTGGTCATCCGCTGGGTTACATTGCTTCTGATATTTTTGCACGATATAAACGGCTTAAAGGGCTTTAATGTGTTGCACCCAATGGGTTACGATTCTTTTGGTTTGCCTGCCGAGCAATATGCCATACAAACCGGTCAGCACCCGGCAATTACTACCGAAGCAAATATTGCTACTTACCGCCGCCAGTTAGATCAGATCGGTTTTTCGTTTGACTGGAGCCGCGAAGTGCGCACCAGTCGACCCGATTATTACAAATGGACGCAGTGGATTTTTATGCAGCTTGTTCAACTCCTGGTATAATCTGGAAACGGATCGAGCAGAAGATATCACAACCTTGATTGAAAAATTTAATGCTGCAGGCAGTGCGGATGTAAAGGCCGTGTGCGATGAAGAGGTGCAAAGCTTTCCTGCCGAGCGAGTGGGCAACCATGACCGACGAAGAAAAACAGGACCGAATTATTAAAATACCGCTTTACCTACCTGCGCGAAAGTACCGTAAACTGGTGCCCGGCTTTAGGTACCGTTTTGGCCAACGATGAAGTGAAAGATGGTTTTTCCGAGCGCGGCGGTTACCCTGTTGAGCAAAAGAAAATGATGCAGTGGAGCATGCGCATTACCGCCTATGCCGAGCGCTTGTTGCAAGGCTTGGATACCATTGACTGGCCCGAACCGCTGAAAGAAATGCAACGCAACTGGATTGGTAAAAGCGTTGGTGCAAGTCGTCAAATTCACAGATTGAAAGATGCGACAGCGACTACTGACAACGCATTACATAGAAGTTTTTACCACCCGTGTTGATACCATTTTCGGTGTTATCTTTCTGGTATTGGCACCGGAGCATGAATTGGTTGCAGAATTAACTACGCCTGAACAAAAAGCATGACATTGAAGCCTATATTGCCCAAACCAAAAAGAAATCGGAGCTTGACCGTATGGCCGATACCAAAACGGTATCGGGTGCTTTTACAGGCAGCTATGTGATTAATCCGGTGAATGGCGAACGTGTCCAACTGTGGATTGCCGATTATGTGTTGGCAGGATATGGAACAGGTGCGGTAATGGCCGTGCCAACTGGCGATCAGCGCGATTATTTATTTGCCAAACATTTTAATTTGCCGATAGTACAGATTATGGATGCACAGCAAGATATTGATACAGAAGCCGACCCAACCAAAGAAGGAAAATACATCAATTCTGATTTTATTAATGGGTTGATTATAAAGAAGCTACAGCTGCCTTATTGCAAATACTGGAAGAGATAGGAGTGGGTAAAGCCAAAGTCAACTTACCGCATGCGCGATGCCATTTTTGGCCGCCAGCGTTATTGGGGCGAACCGGTTCCGGTTTATTTTAAAGATGGTTTGCCTTATTTAATTAAGGAAGAAGAATTGCCGTTGATATTGCCCGAAATTGATAAATATTTGCCAACCGAAACCGGCGAACCACCATTGGCCAGGGCTGAAGGCTGGAGATATAAAGATCGAGTGATGAATATGAATTAAGCACCATGCCAGGTTGGGCAGGCAGCAGCTGGTACTGGTACCGCTATATGGATGCCAATAACGATCAAGGAATTTGCATCAAAAGAAGCGATTGAATACTGGAAAGATGTTGATCTTATACATCGGTGGAGCGAACATGCTACCGGCCACTTATTGTACAGCCGTTTCTGGAATAAGTTTTTGAAAGATATGGGTTATAGTGATTGAAGAAGAGCCTTTCAAAAAGCTGATCAACCAGGGGATGATCCAGGGAAGAAGTAATTTTGTTTATCGTGTTAATGATGATGAACGGGCAAAGGCACTAATACACTTTGTTTCTGCATGGTTTAAGAAAAGAATACAAAACTTCTGCATTGCATGTTGATGTGAATATTGTTGAAAACGAGATTTTAGATATTGAGAAGTTTAAAGCTGTGCAGACCAGAATATGCCAATGCAGAATTTATCTTGGAGAATGGAAAATACATCTGTGGTGTTGAAGTTGAAAAAATGTCGAAATCAAAATTCAACGTGGTTAATCCCGATGATTTGATTGAGCGTTACGGTGCCGATACATTGCGGATGTACGAAATGTTTTTAGGTCCGCTGGAGCAGAGCAAACCATGGAATACCAATGGTATTGAAGGTGTATTTAAGTTCTTGCGTAAATTTTGGCGTTTGTTCCACAATGAAGCATGGGAATTTCACGTGAACGATGCAACCAACCAAAGCAGAACTAAAATCATTGCATAAGATCATTCGAAAAGTAGAAGAAGATATTGAGCGTTTTTCGTTCAATACTTCGGTATCCAGCTTTATGATCGCGGTAAATGAGTTGACAGATCTGAAATGTAACAACCGTCAGGTTTTGCAGGATATGGTGATTGTACTTTAATCCTATGCGCCGCATATTTGCGAGGAACTTTGGGTATTACTGGGTAATGAGGCAGGAACATTATCGTATGCTGCATATCCTAAATTTAACCCGGCATATTTGGTAGAGGATGAGTTTGCTATCCGGTTTCTGTCAATGGTAAAACCCGTCTAAACCTGAACCTTAGTCTGTCTCTAAAGCCCAACGAAATAGAGGAAACTGTATTGGCCAATGCAGATGTACAGAAATACCTTGATGGAAAAAGCCCTAAAAAGGTGATTGTTGTTAAGGGGAGGATTGTAAATATTGTGATATAAGAACCTCTGAGAGTTAATGTATCCGCTATCGCCAGGTTCGCGATGGCGGATTTTTTATAGGCGGGCGTAGCCCAAACGTTCTATGTCTCCTGGTTCCTTAGTCAGATGTGTTTTTCCATCCTTAAGTACATACAAGTGATCACTGATATCGATGATGTCTCTATACATGTGATCTGTGATCAGTAGGCCTTTCTGATACTTAAGCTCTTGCATAAGGCCCTTAATGCCTTCGATCATTAATGGGCTAATGTGTGAAAATGGCTCGTCTATTAATGCAAATTTGGATGGAGTTTTTAAGATTATAAAAATCTCCACCAGTCTCCGTTGTCCACCAGATAATCGTCCGATTTTACTAAGGTATTTTTGTTTGAAGTCGGGAAAGCGAACTTCCAGTTCGTTGTAATCGAGATTGAAATCTAGAAAGATACGCTTCAGAGTTAGTCCTTTTGGGATGAAGTTGAACTGCGGAAGATACAGTAACAGATCTGGTCGGTTATAGGCCTGATATATAGTTTGTTCGTCAAACCGGACCGACCTGCTATTGGGATTCAGATTTCCATAGATAATGTTCATGAGACTGGTTTTCCCACATCCGTTACGACCAAGCAAGCCAGTTATTTTTCCGGTTTCGCATTTCAGATAGACATCAGATAAAATCCTTCTGTCGCCATAATCAAGTATGATGCTGTCTGCTTCTAATAGATGTACCATTGCTGCGCTAAAATAATGAAGAACACATATAGAATAATGTCGGCTGTGATACTGCCTATCCACAGAAAAGACTTTGATACACCCAGATTTTGATAATAGTAGTAGTTTTTTTTGTAGTATGTGTTAAAATAAAATGCAATAATTGCCAGGGTGATACTTTTAAAATACCAGGATATAGCTAGTGCAGCCAATCCATATAGAAATACGGCAGACGCAGCCGCTAAAGATAGAATGATGGCAGGGAGTGCGAAGCTTAGATAAAAAGTAAATATGAGTCTTAATCTTTTCATCCTTGTATCAGGTTCGCAATCAACGCTGTCCAGCCAGTTTGATGAGAGGCGCCCAGGCCCTTGCCATCATCGCCGTGAAAATACTCGTTGAAAAGCAGGTAATCCTTGAAATTTGGGTCTTGCTGCAACTTTTGCTGAGTGCCGAAGCAGGCTCGTGATCCCTGTTGATCAGGTTTGAAGATATGAATTAGCCTTTTGCTGAGCTCTGTGGCAATTTCTTTTAAGGACAAGTAGTTCCCGGTGCCGGAAGGATATTCTACTTTGAAGTCGTCATTGTAGTATTCGTGAAAACGCAGGAGACTTTGAATGATCAGGAAATTAACGGGCATCCATATTGGGCCGCGCCAGTTGCTATTGCCGCCAAACATTCCAGTGTCACTTTCACCGGGAACATAGCTAACGGTAATGGTTTCTTTCTCGGTAGGAAAAGTGAAAGGGTTTTGTTCATAGGTTTTGGACAAGCTGCGAATGCCGTATTCGCTGAGGAATTCCGTTTCATTGAGCATTCGATACAAAATGCGTTTGATGCGGTGACCCCGCAATAAGCTTAAAAGGTGTTTATCCTCTTGCCCTTTTTCCGTCCACCGTGAAACCAATGACGCGAGATCAGGTTTGTGTTTCAGGAACCATTCCATGCGTCTCGCAAAATTGGGCAGTTTTTTAAGCGTATCATCTTTGATTACTTCAACAGCAAATAGAGGTATGAGTCCTACCATACTCCTGAGTTTTAATTTAATCGAATTTCCATCCTTAAAAGAAAGTTCATCGTAAAAAAACTCATCTTCATTGTCCCATAGTCCGGTATCATCTGGCCCCATGATGTTCATGATTGCTCCGGCGATGTAAAGGAAATGTTCGAAAAATTTGGTTGCCATGTTTTCGTAGACTGGATTGTGTACCGCCAGTTCTAGCGAGATCTGCATCATGTTTAGCGCATACATGGCCATCCAACTGGTACCATCGGCTTGTTCAATGTGCATTCCGGTGGGAAGTTTCATGCTTCGGTCAAAGATCCCTATGTTGTCCAGACCAAGGAAACCTCCTGAAAAAATATTACTGCCTGTATGGTCCTTGCGGTTTACCCACCATGTAAAGTTGATGAGTAGTTTTTGGAATACAGCTTCCAGAAATGCAAGGTCTCCCTTTCCATTATTCTGTTGAAGGTCCATTTTATAAACCTCCCAACTGGCCCAGGCATGCACCGGGGGATTGGTATCGTCGAAATTCCATTCGTAGGCAGGGAGTTGCCCATTGGGGTGCATAAACCATTCTTTGGTGAGCAAGAGCAACTGTTGCTTGGCAAAACCGGGGTCGACCAATGCGAGACTAACGCAATGGAATCCCAGATCCCAGGAAGCGTACCAGGGAAATTCCCATTTATCGGGCATAGAAATGATATCTGCATTGTTGAGGTGCTTCCAGTTCAGGTTTCGGGAAGTCTCATGCCCTGCTGGTGGTGCCGGCTGTGTGGGATCGCCTTTTAGCCATTTGCTGACATTATAATCGTAAAACTGTTTGTTCTAGAGTAAGCCGGCGAGGGCTTGGCGGTGAATCAGTTTTTCCTCTTTTGAAGTGATGGTCTTCTGTAATACATCATAGAATTCATCAGTTTCTGTTTTCCTGCTTTCAAAGATCTGATCAAAATCTGAAAAAGGCCTTTCGTTAATGCCCTTGCAGAGTCGGAGTTCAATGGAAACCGACTCTTTACCTTTGATATCAAAAACATAATGTGCTGAGGCCTTAGAGCCCCTGTGATCGGGATTAATCGCAGCAGTTTGGTGATGTACGATGTAATTGTTTATTGCATCCTTGTAGTATTTCCTGCCATCATTGTACTGATAAAGCCTTTGGGTATTGCTCTCATTTTCGGTAAAAAGCCATTGGACGGGTGTTTTGGTATATAAGAAATATTCACCAAGTTCCCTCTGATTGATTGCTACGGCAGTATCGTTGTGCTTGACCATTGGAAGTTCTGCGTCCCGATATCCCCAAGCCCATCTGTTCCTGTACCAAATTGTTGGTAAGATGGTCAACTGAGCCTGTTGCAGGTTTCTGTTGTGAGCAGTGATTCTGATCAGTATATCTTCTTCTGAAGATTTGGTATATTCAATGAAAATGTCGAAGTATTCGTCCTGATCAAAAACGCCGGTGTCCATAAGTTCAAATTCAGGCTCGTGTTTAGAGCGATCACGATTGTGTGAAAGCAGTTGCTCGTATGGAAAAGGCTGTTGAGGATATTTATACAGCATCTTCAAATAAGAATGGGTAGGAGAAGAATCCAGGTAGTAGAAAAGTTCCTTGATATCCTCTCCGTGGTTGCCCTCTGCATTGCTGAGCCCAAAGAATACTTCTTTGATTATCGGATCCTTACCGTTCCAGAAAGCAGGTGCAAAACAGAGGATCTGTTTCTCATCGCTGATCCCGCCAATTGCTTCTTCGCCCCATCGCCAGGCTTTACTCCGTGCCATGTCGTGGGTTGTGTATTTCCATGCATCACCGTCGGAACTGTAATCTTCACGGACAGTTCCCCATTGACGGTTGGATACATATGGTCCCCATTTTTTCCAGGCAGCTTGCTTGAGTCGTTCAGCTTCTTCTTGCATGATTTCGCGTTTTACTATTCTGATCAGTGTAATGATAGTGAAATTTTGACCGATAAAAAAGCACCGTTCGCCGACATATCGTAACATGTTGGCTAAATTCTGTCGCGGGTAAGCGTAACAAAACTACATTTGCGCCGACTAATTGATGAAAAGGAATTTTATGAGCAGAACATTACTATTGATTGCCGGTTTTTTTATGAGTATCACTACTGCGAAAGCTCAGTTTCCGATGGGGATGGGCACACCTGCAAAACCGAAAATAACAGGTAGAATTACAGCTGTCGTACTGGATTCAGCCAGTAAAAAACCAATTGACTATGCGACCATATCTTTGTTGAACGCAGAAGATGGTAAATCTGTAAATGGTGGCGTAAGCGATGAAAAAGGTAAGGTTACCTTACAAAATATAACACCTGGCGAGTATAAGCTTGCAGTCGGCTTTATGGGCTATAGGACAAAACAGACCCTGATAAAGACAACAGAATCTAAGCCCGATCTGAATGCAGGTACGATTTATCTGAGTGCAACACAAAACAGTCTGAAAGAGGTGGCCATAGTGGGGCAACAAGCGCTGATAGAAAACAAGGTAGATAAACTCGTGTATAACGCAGAAGCCGATATCACCAATGCCGGTGGCGATGCCACTGATGTAATGCGGAAGGTACCAATGTTGTCCGTGGATATCAACGGAAATGTGCAGCTACGTGGAAGTGCAGTAAGGGTTTTGATCAACGGAAAGCCTTCGGGAACGATGGCCAGCAGTGTTGCTGACGCTTTGAAGATGATTCCTGCAGAACAAATTAAAAGTGTAGAGGTGATCACCAGCCCATCTGCGAAATATGATGCGGAAGGTTCAGGAGGAATTATCAATATCATCACTAAGAAGAGCAACTCGGAAGGTACCAGTGGTAGTGTAAATGCCTCAGCAGGGACTCGATCCAATAACGGAGCTTTTAACCTTAATGTAAAAACGGGGAGATTGGCGTTGACCACCAGCATGGGTGTAAATCATGCCTATCCACAGAAGTCCAGCGTGATGACCTTCAATAGTTCTACCCTTAATAATGTGACCAGAACAGTAAGTCAGGATGGATTTTCAGATTGGTCGAGGTTGGGTTATAATGGTAGTCTGGGGCTGGATTACGACCTGAATGCATATAATAATTTCAGCACCAATGTGAAGTTCAATAGCTTCTCTAACGGAGGACCCGGAGAATCCCATATATTGGCAGACAATATTGCTTCTACCAACATTCGGGATATGGATATGAGTTTTAAGAATATGGACTGGAATGTGGATTACCGTAAGACCAGCAAACGCCCTGGAGAGGAATTCACTGTATCCGCACAGCTGTCTACCGGGCGAAATGGCAGCGACTTCTCCAATCGCTTTGTAAGTTTGGGTGTCCCGGATATTATTGTGCTTGGAAGCAATACAGGAAAGAACAATGAATATACATTGCAGACTGATTACGTGCTGCCGTTTAATAAAAATACTACTTTGGAGACAGGATTGAAAGGGATTATGAGAGATATTAGTAGTGATTATGACATATCTGCACAGGATTTTGACTATAATCAAAACGTAGCAGCAGCCTACGGAGTGATGGGGTTTAAATTAGGTAAGAAAATAACTGCTAAAGCCGGTTTAAGAGCGGAATACACACAGATTGATGGACTGGCAGGTAATACAATTGATTTTGATAACGATTATTTCAATCTGTTTCCGAGTGTAGTATTATCAAAAACCCTAAAAGGAATGTCTACGTTGAAACTGAGCTATAACCGCAGGATTCAACGGCCTAGTTTGTCATACCTGAACCCGTTTAGAAATGAAAGCGATGTATATAATCCAATGGAAGGGAATCCAAAATTGTCGCCCGAGTTGAGTGACAATATTGAGTTGGGCTATTCCACCTTCATCAAAGGTTCGGTAATCAATGCCTCAGTTTTTTATCGCAACACCAATGATGTGATTGAAAGTTCGATCCGCCCCTTTATAGATGACAATGGAACTTCCAGGAATTTAACGACCTATATTAACGTGGGTACCAGTAGGTCCTATGGATTCAATGTCTTTGGTTCTTACAATCCAAAACCTAAATGGACACTGATGACCAATTTAGGATTGAATACTTATGAAGTAAATAACAATGCAAGCAACGTAAATACAGGGACTTTTCTAAATTATACCGCTTTCCTGCGTTCGGCCTATGCCATTTCTGGAGGTTGGAATACAGAGTTGTGGGGAGTGCTGAATTCACCTAAGCGTACTTTTCAGGGGAAGACAGATATGATGTATTTCTATGGAGGCGCTATCAAAAAGGAAATCATGAAAAAAGCGGCGACAATCGGTGTTAACGTGCTGAACCCTTTCAGCCGGGACCTGAAGATCAAGACCCTTAACAATACAGCGACATCTACTCAGAGTACAAATATTCATTATCCATTGCGTTCCTTTGGACTAAACTTTAGCTATAAATTTGGCAAACTGAAATTTACAGAAAAGAAGACCATCAAAAATGACGACCTGAAAAAAGATGAAAGCCAGCAACAAGGCGGTGGTGGCGGTTTGGAACGCCTTCAAGGCAACTAGTTTTTCCTTACAGTTTTTAAGATCATAAGATTTAGCGGGTTAATCACATACCCGCTAATTTTGTTTTGTGTCATAATAACTGACTGGTCGTAGAATATTGGAACGATGTTGGCATATTCCATGACCATATTGTCCATTTTACTGGTAAAGTTTATACCGCTGTTCTTCATCTGCAACATAATAGCTTTGCTCAAACAGCTTATCAAACTCATCATTGTAATAGGCGGTGTAATTTGGACCATTAGGTACTTTATTCTTAGAATAAAACATGGCCAGATAGTTTTCCCCATCAGGATAATCAGCGATCCAGGACCCACTGAAGAAATTGACTTCATTTTTGGACATCAGATCCCTCAGGCTGGCGCTTGGGCTGGCATCGACCTTTACTTTAATGCCTATAGAATGGAGTTCTCCTTGTATGAACTCTATAAGGTCTTTGTAGTTGGTTGAGGTACTAAGCGTAAGCTCTGACATTCCTTTGCCATTAGGGAATCCTGCTTCTGCCAGTAGCCGGGCGGCTTTTTCCGGGTTGTAATGGTAGCCTTTAACTGCAGTACTATCGTAGCCTGGCATGCCCTGCGGTATAAAGCCGGAAGTTGCAGGGATACCGACACCGTTGCGCAGGTACTTAATAAGTTTAGGTTTATCGATAGCATAACTAATGGCCTGCCTTATTTTTTTAAATCTCAGTGGTGATTTTGCAGTGATGGCAATATTAGGTATCAACCAGGATACCCACATATTCCGTACATAGGTAAGGGCCTTTTTTCAGTTTAAATTTTCCTTTGTATTTCGAAGTCATTTTACCGCTTTTTGTGAGCATATCATCCCGATAGCTGCCATCTACTTTATCGAAGAAATCAAGTTCTTTTTTCAGGAAATTCATAAAAGCACTTTGTTTATCGCTGATGAAGTAACTTTAACCGCATCAAATACGGAAGCCGTTGATCCCCCTGTTTTTCCCAGTAGTGTTCATTTTTAAGCAGGACCAGAACTTCATCTTCCTTCCAATATTTGAATTTAAAAGGTCCGGTGCCAACGGGGTGGCTGCGGAAATCTTTGCCATAGTGATCTACCACTTCATGAGGCACTACAGAACAATATTGCGTTGCCAGGAGCTTCATAAAAGCAGGAAAAGGTTTAACGAGCCTGATCTGAAAAGTAGAATCATTAATAGCTTTGAAATTATTGATGTCTTTTACCTTATCACTGAAAGATCCATCCGCCTGAAGAGGCGACCTTTGGGTCTATCAGTCGGTAAAAGCTATAGACAAAATCCGAGGCGATTACTTTTCGTCCTTTTCCATTCGGAAAAAGTGCATCATCATGAAAGTAGACATCAGGGCGTAGGTTGAAAAGTATATTCAGTCATTGTTGGAAATTTCCCAGCTCTTGGCGATGCAGGGAACAGTATTGAGCACACTATCGATTTGTACAAGACCATTAAATATCTGGTTGATCATCCAGATGGCATTCTGATTACGAGCAAAAGCAGGATCAAGGGATGTAAGATTTTGGTCCAGGTTCAGGTAAAAAACTTTTTTGCCATTGTCTGTAGAGCCGCCACCGCAGGATAAGAGAATGAACAAGAGGCTGCAGAAAAAAATATTTAGGATAATACGGTGCATCAGCGCAGGAATACTAATTTTGCACAAATTAGTAAATAAATTGATATGTCTTTTTTAAATGCAGTGATAAATAACGTTGTGGACGAGGAATTGCGCGAGGCGTCTGCAGGAGCGCGTGGATATTGTACAGCATAAAATCAAATTTATGGAAAAGGTTACCTGTAGCCTGTCTGGATACAGAAAATCAATTTTTGAAGATCTGGAGGATGTAATTAATGTTGCAGGAGGAGTTATTGCAAGAAGACCTGAACAATGCAAGGGTGTTGATCTATCATGAACAAAGACATGAGCATGCTACAGTTGATGGGTTTTGTGCCTGCGCTGCTGAAGGCAGAATGGCCGGCTGTAGAATATAACCGGATTTATTTATATGACGATGGCTTACTACTAGCTAGATGCATTCTGCGGCAGTAGGCGCACTGGAAGATGTGGCAGAGATGCTGTATCCGGGATATTTTGTTTTTGGCAATGAAGGCAAGACCTGGATGAGTTTTAGAACAAAATAAATTTGTCCATCTGCTCGATGGCTGAATTTTAAGGTATCTTCTTTATAAAAATCGCCATTTTCATCCAGTTCTGATTTAATAGCGAATGTGTATTCTTAAAGGGATGACATGCAGGTGAAGGTAGCTGCATACGCCACCAAAATGATCTACTCCACGGATGTTGCCATATTTACCGGAAGAAATGCCAACAAGTGCAGCTTTTTTATCATAGAAACTTTCAGGAAAATTACAGGCGTCGATGAAGGTTTTTAATACGCCCGGGAAACTGCCATTATATTCAGGGATAATAAAAAGGAATTTAGTCGGTTTTAGCTGATCATGTTCTGGATTTTCTGAAAGGCATCACTGCTTTTTCCATAAAGATCCGAATTTAATCAAAGCTGTCAGGCAGATCTTCCAAATGAAAAATGGCTGGTTTTAAGCCTTTTTCTCTCAGTGTTTTCTGATAATATTTGGCGACTTTTAGCGTATTACTTGGGTCTGTTTGTTCCGGATATGATGGTTACCATGGATAAATTGTTAATAAGATGTGTAAAACACATATGCGCTTTAATGCTAATATTGTCATTTAGTTTGTATCTTAGCTAATTGTTAAAAAGGCCGTAAATCGATGCAAAAATAGCATTTTTTAGAATTTAAAACGTGTAAATATCAAGCCCAAATAAGCATTAATTGTAAATTTTGAAAAAGATAGATGAGTAAAATTATTGCATTAGCAAATCAAAAAGGTGGTGTAGGTAAAACTACTTCATCCATAAATCTGGCTGCAAGTTTAGCCGTATTAGAATATAAAACATTATTGGTTGATGCTGATCCTCAGGCTAATTCAACTTCAGGTATTGGTTTTGATCCCCGGAATATAAAAAATAGTATTTACGAATGCATCATCAATGATATTGATCCTGTTGAGGCAATTCAAAAAACGGATACTCCAAATCTTCGATTTACTGCCTGCACATATTGACCTGGTCGGTGCAGAAATTGAGATGATTAATCTTAACAACCGGGAATATAAAATGAAGGCTGTGTTGAAAAGATCAGAGATCAGTATGATTTTATCATTATTGATTGTTCGCCATCGTTAGGTTTAATTACCATCAATGCCTTTAACCGCTGCCGATTCGGTTATTATTCCGGTTCAGTGTGAGTATTTTGCATTAGAGGGATTGGGTAAATTGTTAAATACCATCAAAATTGTTCAAAACCGTTTAAATCCGGAGCTGGAGATTGAAGGTATTTTGTTAACCATGTACGATGTGCGCTTGCGTCTTTCAAACCAGGTGGTAGAAGAAGTGAGAACGCATTTTCAGGAAATGGTTTTTGATACAATTATTCAGCGTAATACACGTTTAAGTGAGGCACCAAGTTATGGTGTATCGGTAATTATGCACGATGCCAATTGTAAAGGTGCGATCAATTATCTTAACCTTGCCCGCGAAATTGTTCGTAAAAACGGATTGGTTAAAGAAGAAGAAGACATAGAATACAGCAACTATATAAATTATATTGAATGACATCTTTTCAGCGAAAAACAGGTTTAGGCAGGGGATTAAGTGCGCTTTTAGATGATACGGATCTCCTCAATCCACCAAAACAGCGGAGTAAATCCTGTAAGCGAGACCGAGACAAGAAGGTAATAGCAATAGTAGCATTGGTCACATCAGTATTAGCTGAAATTGAAACCAATCCATTACCAGCCCCGAACCGAATTTGATCAGGTGGCTTTAAATGAACTTGCTGAATCCATCAAAGTACAGGGATTGATTCAGCCGATTACGGTTAGAGAAACAGCCGCATAATAAATACCAGTTAATTTCGGGCGAACGCAGGTTGAGAGCATCCAAACTTGCCGGTTTAACACAAATTCCTGCATATATCCGTACTGCCAACGACCAGCAGATGCTGGAAATGGCATTGATTGAAAATATTCAGCGCGAAAATTTAAATGCCATCGAGGTGGCCTTAAGTTTTCAGCGAATGATGGAAGAGTGTAACCTAAAGCAGGAGCAATTGGGCGAACGCGTAGGTAAAAACCGTAGCTACGGTAACCAATTACCTGCGTTTATTAAAGTTGCCACCAGCGATTCAGATCTCTATCCGGGACCAGAAAATCTCTATGGGCCATGCAAGTGCTTTAATTAATGTAGATGAGCGTAGATAAACAATTATTCATCCACAAGGAGATTATAGAAAAAGGCCTTTCTGTGCGTAAAGTAGAAGAGTTGGTGCGCAAGCATCAATACCTGTCGAGGTGAAACCTAAAGTAAAAGATAATTGCTACCCCATTTGAATATCAAAAACTGCAAAATGACCTGGCTTCAAAATTTGCCACCCGGGTAAAGTTAAAAGTGGGCGAAAATGGTAAAGGTGCAATTGAGATTCCTTTTGTTTCTGAGGATGATCTTAGTCGGATTTTAGAATTATTAGACTGGTAATGTACAGGCTTTTAATTTTACTGCTACTTATCTTTTCAACTGCGTTGACAGCAATAGCCCAGGAACAGGATACTGTAGCTAAACCTGTGGTAATCAACGCTGGTAAGCAGGTGAAAGTCGCGGTAGATACAGGCAAAACGAAATATGTTAATCCAGGTAAAATTGCAGGCAGAAAAGCTGTAATCAGTTCATTGATTATTCCAGGTATGGGGCAGATCAGGAATGGGGTAACAGTATATAGACTTGCCAAAGTCGCCGGTATCTATGTCGGAGGCACCTTGCTCACGATTTCCCTCATTGATAATAGTAAAATGTACAAAGTCTTTCTAAAAGAAGTTCAGTTTAGAACTGCACATCCTGACAGTACCCAGAATCCTCTATACAGGGGCTATCCAACTTCAGGTCTCATTCTAGCGAAGGACAATGCGAGAAGAAATAAAGAAGTCGTTATTTTTTCGTTGGTAGGCTTATACCTGCTAAATGCGGTTGAAGCGTATATAGATGCCAGATTGAAATACTTCGATGTAGGAGATGTTGCTTCCCTCAAGGTCAGTCCAGTATTGATCAATACAAACAATATGTATGGTTTTAACCCAGGTTTTCCAGGAGTGAAACTCAGCTTAACTTTTTAACAGGAATAGGTATCGAAAGCTGCTAAAACATGCTTTCAATACATTAAATAAAGATATAGTAGAATGAAAATAGCATTACTCGGTTATGGTAAAATGGGTCAGATCATTGAGCGTTTTGCCTTGGAAAGAGGTCATGAAGTCGTTTTAAAAATAAGCATTGACAATAGTGAAGACCTCAATACAGCAAATCTGCGTAAGGCAGATGTGGCGATCGACTTTAGCACTCCAGGTGCGGTAATCAGTAATATTTACGCCTGCTTCGCGGCCAATGTTCCAGTTGTGGTAGGTACTACAGGTTGGTATGGTCAACTGCAGGAAGTCAAGGATGAATGCTTATTGCGTAACAATTCCCTGCTTTATGGATCAAACTTTAGTATTGGCGTTAATCTTTTCTTTCATATCAACAAGGTAATGGCCCGGTTGATGAATGATTTTCCTGCTTACGAAGTACAAGTTGAAGAGATTCATCATACCCAAAAACTGGATGCTCCAAGTGGAACGGCAATGACTATCGCAGAGGACATTATCGACAATCTGGAAAGAAAATCTGAATGGGTTAATGAGCTGGTGGGTAATCCATTTGAAGATGTAGTGGCAAAAGAGCAATTGCTGATTGAGTCACACAGAATTGAAAATATTCCTGGAACGCATACCGTGGTGTACAGTTCGGAAGTAGATGAAATAGAATTGAAGCATACTGCCCATAACCGCTCTGGATTTGCATTAGGTGCAGTAGTTGCTGCGGAATGGCTGAACAATAAACAAGGCTTTTATAATATAGCCGATATATTTAATTTTAAATAGATAGCAATATGAGTTGGAAATTCTGGCAAAAGAATAATACAGATGCCAAGCCTAGAAAGAAAAAGACCAAGACCAGAGAATGGGTAGATGCCATTCTTTTTGCTGTAATTGCGGCTACAATTATCCGGGTCTTTTTTATAGAGGCTTATACCATACCCACAGGATCAATGGAGCGCTCGTTGCTTATCGGCGATTTTTTATTTGTAAGTAAGGTTAATTATGGACCACGAATCCCGATGACACCAGTTGCTTTCCCATTTGCTCACCATACAATGCCGGTTACCGGAACGAAAGCTTACTGGGAAGGTGTGCAGTGGAAGTATCGGAGACTGCCTGGTACATCGGATATTAAAAGAAACGATGTAGTGGTCTTCAATTATCCACAGGGAGATACTGTTGCTTTGGAGCAGCAGGATGCTGACTATTATCAACTGGTCAGGCATATGGGGTGGCAAAGTGTTAACAGTCAATACACGGTAGTCAGCCGCCCTGTAGATAAGCGTGAGAACTACATTAAAAGATGTATAGGTATATCCGGAGACACAATTAGCATGGCTTCAGGTTTGGTTTCTATAAATGGTAAACCTGAGAAATTGAAACCTACAGGAAATTTCGCTTATAAAGTCACTTTTAAAACAAAGGATGTAAACTTTGCTGTTTTTGAAGACATGGGCTTTAGTATAAAGGACGGTAGGTCTGAAATAGAATCCAATATGGACGGATAGCTATACTTTCACCGGGTCAGAAGAAATGATTACTAGGTTAAGGAAGCTGACTATGTACAGTCTGTACAGGAGAATCTTGCTGTTCCAGGTGAACGCGAAGCCGATGTTTTTCCACATGACCCCAACAGGAATTGGAATGTGGATAATTTCGGACCGATCATAATCCCTAGAAGCGGCTGGACTGTAAAGCTAGATAGTGTTAGCATGCCACTTTACGAAAGGTGTATTAGAATTTATGAAGGTAATAAGCTGGAGAAATCGGGAAGCGGTTGGTTAATTAATGGTAAAGCTGCAACCACCTATACCTTTAAAATGAATTATTATTGGATGATGGGGGATAACAGGCACAATTCCTTAGATTCCAGGTATTGGGGCTTTGTTCCAGAAGATCATGTGGTAGGAAAAGCACTATTTATATGGATGAGCTTTGACACAAGCGGCTCATTCTTTAGCAAAATAAGATGGAATCGCCTCTTAAGAGGTATTCACTAGGTTTACTTTAGTGTAAATAAAAAGGGGGATTATGCAATGCATAATCCCCCTTTTTATTTACACTAAATCGTTAAAGTAGTTATTATATTATTTGGTAAGATGACCTATACTTAAAAAAAAAATTAAGAAGTATTGTGTTTATTCGTAATAATATTTTAAGTTTGATATAAACAAACCATAACCGTGTCAGCCATTCATAAAAAATACCATCAGTTAAGAAAAGAGGTTATAAAGCATCTTTATTTTAATAAAATGCTGACGCTCACTGAACTGAGTTCTCTTACTCATAAAAGTTTGCCTTTAGTTACCAGTACAGTTAATGATCTGGTTTTGGATGGCTATGTTTTAGAGCATGGATTGGCTCCCTCTACTGGAGGTAGAAGGGCATTAACGTTTCTACTCAATCAGGAAAAGGAACGCTATGTGGTTTCCGTGGCAATGGACCAGTTGATTACGCGCGTCGTTGTTTACGATATGTTTAACAATATCAAAATGGAAGAAGAGGTTCTGGCCCTTTCTCTAAATGAAGATCCATCCGAGCTTTGTAAGTTGGTTGATTTTCTTAGTGACTACATTGGGAGATCGGGTATTCCGATGGATCATATTTTAGGAATCGGGATTGGAATGCCAGGATTTGTGAGTGCGGAGCATGGTATGAATTATACCTTTTTTAAATTGAAAGGCAACACAAGTTTACGGGACCATTTGACTAAAGAAATTGGACTACCTGTTTTTATTGATAATGACTCGAGCCTTATAGGTCTGGCTGAACTGAAATTTGGAATAGCTAAGGACCTAAAAGACGTCTTGGTTGTGAATATTGGCTGGGGAATAGGACTTGGAATGGTGGTAAATGGCAATATGTTTAGAGGGCATAATGGATATGCAGGAGAGTTTAGTCACATTCCATTATCTCAGAGCAATCAACTTTGTTCATGTGGAAAGAGGGGATGTTTGGAAGTGGACACTTCACTATTGGTACTAGTGGAACGCGCGAAGAGTGAAATAGCGGCAGGTGTGAGTTCTAAATTGGAACAGTTATTTGAAGATTCCAGCAAATTGCCGGGAGATCATTTTTTAGAAGCCGCGAGAACGGGTGATCCATTAGCTGTTTCTATCCTTTCCGATGCAGCATTTCTAATTGGTAAGGGATTGGCTACGTTGATCCATATTATGAACCCGGAAATGATTGTCTTAGGCGGAAGAGGTGCGATAGCAGGAAAAATATTAATGGCACCTGTGCAGCATGCGATTAATGAGTTTTGTATACCAAGACTTGCGGAGCAGACAACAATAGCTGTTTCCAGTCTTACAACCAGCTCAGAACTTCTAGGGGCTTCCATTTTAGTAATGGAAAATTGCGAGTTTAACTAAGAACCTTTTTAATAAACAATAACGACTAAATAATTACTAATCTAAAACTAATCAAGATGAAACAATTTTACTTAAAGTGCGTCTGGATAATGTTGCTGATGCTTTCGGCTTCATGGTCTTATGCACAAAAATCTTTCACAGGGAGTGTAAAAGATGAAAGGGGACAAGCACTGCCGGGTGTCTCTGTAACCGAAGTAGGCACCAAAAATGGAACTGCCACAAACGCGGCAGGGCAATTTACCTTAAAGGTGAGTCCGACGAGTGTACTTAAAATCTCGTTGATTGGCTTTGCTCCTCAGGAAATCACAATAGGGGAAAAAACTACTTTAACAGTGATTTTAAAAGAAGATGATCAAACATTAAATGAAGTAGTGGTGACTACGGGTTTTGGAGTTAGACAACAGACAAGAAAATTGAGTTATTCAATTCAGGAAGTAAAAGGAGATGATTTGGTAAGGGCAAATGAACCAAACATCGTTAATGCACTGAATGGTAAAGTAGCCGGTGTTGTAATTAATCAAGGTGCAGGTGGTCCACAGTCATCGTCAAGGATCAGGATCAGGGGAAATTCGTCACTTGGTGCAAATACCCAGCCTTTAGTTGTAATTGATGGTGTGTTGATACAGCCGGGTGTGACAGGCGCTGATTCTTATGGAAACAGCCCTCAGGATTTTGGTAATATCATGAAGAATCTAAATGCAGATGATTATGAAAGTATTACTGTTTTGAAAGGAGCCGCGGCAAGTTCATTATATGGTTCAAGAGCTCAAAATGGAGTACTATTAATTACCTCTAAAAAAGGTAGAGCAAACCAAGGCTTAGGTATATCTTTTTCACATACTCAAACAGTAGAAGAAGCTTACCGAGTTTTTGATGTTCAAAATGTGTTTGGTGCTGGTATTAACCCTACTTTCACTAAAGACGCGAGTGGTGTATCACAAGTAGATGCAGCAAACTATTTCTGGGGTTTTGGGCCGAAGTTTGATGGTAGTGAAGTAAAGGATATTGACGGAAGAATGATCAAATGGGATGCTAAACCTAATAACCTATTGGATATTTTTGATACGGGTGTTTACAGTACATCTAATCTTGCCTTTCAAGGTGCTAATGAAAGCGGTAACTTTAGGTTGTCTTATACTAAATTCGCTGATAAAGGTATTTTACCGAACAACAAATTTGACCGTGACGCCGTAGATTTTAGAGGTACGCAAAAAATCGGAAAACTATTTACAGTGGAAGCGGGTGTGAATTACACCGTTGGAAATGCAAAAAATCCAATGAACCAAGGCAATAATAATAGTCCGTTGTTCGCTTTTGTTTATGGAAATCCAAGGAACTACGATACTCAGTATTGGAAAAACAATTATAGAGATGAAGTAAACGGAGGTCGTCTACAAGGCGATGCCGATGCATATGGTTTATCTGAGTTCTGGTACAATTTATACACTCAAGATAGCAGGCAAAAAGAGAATAATTTCCGTGGAAATGTTGAGGTGACTGCAAATGTAACACCGTGGTTGAATGCTATGGTTAGAGGAACGCTTAACCAGGTGAACACCACATCCCAGGTTAAAAATATAGGCTCCGGAGTGGGCTTTACGGGTGGTGAATATGCATTGGGTCAATCTAATCAACGTAGTACAAGGTTACAAGTTTTATTAAACGCGAGCAGAAAAATTAATGATGATTTTGATTTTAATTTCAGTATAGGCGGTGAAACGGCTACTGACTTTGGAAAAGCAAGTACAAGAACAAGAACAGATGGTGGATTAAAAGATCCAGGACAATTCTATATGGGAAATTCTGTAAATGCTGCAATCACAGATCTTAGTCTTGATGGTAGTAATAGAACAGATGCGGTATACGCTTATGGCGATATTAGCTATAGAAATTTTTTAACATTTAATGCGAGTTTGCGTAATGATAGATCTTCAACATTGACATATCCTGATGGACACGGAGATTATTCCTACATGTATCCTTCGGTAGGTTTGTCCTTTGTATTTTCAGAGTTATTGAAAGAAAACTCAACATTTGGATTCCTTTCTTATGGTAAATTAAGAGCCAACTATGGACATACAGGTCTTGGTACGAATCCGTATGAAACTAGTAGAGGTAAGTATTCGTTCTTAGGAATTTATAATGATGCCAAAGGCGGTCAGGTACCCCGCTACGGTTATAGTGAATTTATAAAAGGCAACGACAACTTGAAGAATGAGCTCACTAAAGAGTTCGAAATTGGTGCTGAAATGCGTTTCTTAAATGATCGCATTGGAATCGATGCTTCTTACTACAAAAAAAATACGTACAATCAAATATTGGCACTCGAAGTGCCAAGAGAAAGTGGTGTAGAAAGACAGTTGATCAATGCGGGTAACATTCAGAATCAAGGTGTGGAGATTCTGATTAACGCGACTCCTGTTAAGGCAAGAGATTTTGAATGGACTAGTAGTATTAATTTTGCCAGAAATACTAATAAGGTAATCAAGTTAGCTCCGGGTGTAACCTCTGTAACATTAGCAAATGCTTTTGGTGCTGATATGTCTTCAGTAGCTATTGAAGGTGAGGAGTATGGTACTATTTATACCGGTTATGGTTATGCTTCATATCAGGCTAAAGATGCTAATGGTAACAATATAGATGACCCGCGTAATGGTCAGAAATTATTAAAAGCTAATGGCAGCTACTGGCGTAACGGCGATGCAGGACAAGGCAATAAAAAGCTGGGTACGATGATGGAGAAATTCACTACGAGTTCAATTAACAACGTGCGCTATAAGGATTTTAATTTGGGCTTCCAGATTGATGCCAAAGTCGGCGGATTGATGACTTCAGCGTCTCATCAATATGGATCTAACTACGGAGCTTTTGAAAGCACTTTATTTGGACGTTCTACTGAATACGGTGGATTACCTAGAAAAGATGCTTCCGGGAATGTGATTGCAAATGATGGAATTATTCCTCAAGGTATTTTTGCTGATGGCACCATAATTAACAATGTAAATGTTGGTGGCAAGACCTTCGCTGATGCGGTTGCACAAGGTTTAATACAACCAGTAAGTGCCCGTATTCACTATGCACGTCTAACGCAGTGGGCTACAGGTATCAGAGAATATTCTACTTTTGAAAACAACTGGGTAGCTTTGAGAGAAGTTTCAGTCGGTTATACTTTGCCCAAAAAATACGCTGAAAAGATCAAATTTAATCGCTTGAGCTTAAGTGTAGTAGCTAGGAATTTAACCTATATTTATAATAGCTTACCAGACCATATCAATCCGGAGTCCCTTTTCTCAAATAGTCCAGGCGCTTTTGCTGAATATGGTGGTGCACCTTACACCCGCACATTTGCCTTGTCAATTAAAGGCAGTTTATAACAGTTAATTTTAAATGGCTTTAAAAGATTAAAATGAAAACAAAATACAAAGCATGGATGGGTTTAGTGGCCCTGGCATGTATCTCAATATCCTCTTGTAAGAAAGAAACTTTCGCGGAGTTAAACACAAATCCACAAATTTTGGATAAAATTACTCCTGAACAGCAGTTTTATAATGCATCCATTAGGCTTCCTGATGACCGTGAAGAATGGTACTATGACAATTTGCGTGGGATAATGCCCTGGATGCAAATGTCTACACCGTTAAATGGCAACGGTGTAGGCTTTGTTACGGAGTCGGTAACTTAAGAAATAAGCGTTATACCATGTTTTATCCTGGCATAGGAGCATCTTTGGTTGATATCGAAAATATTGTAAGTAGTATGTCAGCTGAAGAGCAGGCCAAGCGTGTTCACGAGGTTGCTATCGCACGTATTGTTAAAGCATACTATGCGTTCTACGTTTCTGATATAAACGGCAGTATTGCTTATTCAGAAGCTTTTCAGGGGAAATATGGAGGTACTTTCACACCTAAGTATGATACTCAGGAAATATTGTTTGATCAGTTAGATACAGAATTAAAAAACAGCGTTGCTCAATTAACAGCGACGCCGGCTGTAGCTCAAACGTCGTACGGTGCATTGGATATGTTTTTTAATGGAGTAGCATCTAAATGGGTGAAAACAGCAAATGCAATTCGTCTTAGAATGGCAATGCGCTTGATGAAAAGAAATCCTGCTAAGATGGCAACTAAGGTGCAGGAGATACTCGCTGTACCTGCAAACTTAATGACAGCAAATGAAGATAGTTGGGTTTTTGAAGGTAATGCTTCTTTTGCTGCCGGAGGAGATTGGTCCGCTTTGAATCTTCGTGCGCCAAGACCAACTGTAGATTTCATGTATACGAATGCAGATCCAAGAATCAGGTTCTTTTATCAACCGAATTTGTTTACTCAAGCTAATTTTGATGCAGCAAAAGCTCAGGGTAAAATTCCGGCAACTGCTGTATTTGACGCAAAACGTTATTACGGGGTTGCTACAAGTCCTGATGCCTCCGCTGCTGCAGATTTTGCTAAATTTTTTAACAGTGTAACTATTAACCTATCTACAGGAGGTACTTTATCATTGGATACGCTATCCAATCTACAGCCAAGGTTATTTGCGGCTGGCGAAAATGGGGGAACAGGTGTTAACTTCTTTCCCATGGTTACTTATGCAGATTTCTGTTTCATGAGGGCTGAACTTGCAGCCAGGAGTGTGACAACCGAAGTGGCCAAAGATTGGTATGACAAAGGTGTCACAGCTTCTATCAAAGCTTACGATGATATGGCCAATAGGGCTAAAATTTCTGACAGGCAAAACATTAGTAGCTATGTAGCTGCGACGGACGCAGAAATCGCTGCTTATCTTGCTAAACCGAGTATTGCTTATAATCCTGCCAAAGGTATTGATCAGATTGCTTGTCAGGCTTACCTTCACTTTTTCAAACAACCAAGTGAAGCATGGGCATTGTATAAAAGAACGGGATATCCTAATACCACAAGCGTACTTCCTTTGGAAAGTTTAGTGGCACAAGGTACCGTACAAGTGATTCCTAGACGGGCCTCTCTCCCATTTCCTTCAGTTACCAATCTTAATTATCAGAATATCATCAGTGCATACGATGAGATGAAGAAAGATCCTGATTTCGGTTCGGGTCCTAGTGACATCTTTGGTCGTGTATGGTGGGATAAGAAATAGTCCATAATTAATTCGTATTTTAAGGGTGCCTGAAAAGGCACCCTTAATTTTTACTTCTATTTATGAATAACAAGGCCATATTTACGTTTTTCTTGCTGTTCCTAAGCTTCAGGCTGACCGCACAATCGGATGTGTTATCCTGGAAAAGTATGAGCCACGTCCCATTGCAACGTTCTTCAGGTAAAATGGAGCATGTCCAAGGAAATGCTTATACCGTTTTTGTGATGCTTTCAGCGGAATGTCCCCTCTGTAAAAATTACATGCCCGTACTCAACGAACTGCAGCGGGAAAATCCAGACATATTATTCTGCGGAATTTTCCCCGGAAAATCCTATTCTTTAAAGGAGATCAATGATTTTCAAAAAGAATATCAGGCCAGTTTTAGTCTGTACATAGACCCAAAGAAAAGCCTAAGCAACTACCTAAAGGCAAGTACAACACCGGAGTGTGTACTGATCGATAAAATGGGTGCAGTAATTTATAGGGGCCTCATCGACAACTGGGCAAGTGGCCTGGGTCAAAAAAGGAGAGTAGTTACTGAAAAATACCTTCAGACGGCCATTCGTGACCTCAAAGCAGGTAAACCTACTGCAGTAAAGCAAACTAAGCCGATAGGCTGCCTGATTAATGATTTATAAATTTTAAATTTCCGTTTATATGCGCTTGAAATTTACATCATTTCTATCCGTATACCTACTGTTCCATACCGGGGTTTACGCACAAAAAATCACCTTTCATAAGGATGTAGCACCCATCATTCAAAACAAATGTATGCCCTGCCATCGGCCGGGCGAAGCGGTCCTTTCTCTTTGATCAGCTATGAGGATGTCTCAAAAAGAGGAAGCTTCATTAAAAAAGTTGTGCAGTCGGGCTATATGCCACCTTGGAAGCCAGATAATGATTACCGTAGCTTTCATAACGACAGGTCGCTTACTGCTGCTGAAAAAAACACGATCATTAAATGGATCGATGATAAAATGCCAGAGGGCTCAGTCCGCAACAAAGATAAAGCGCATGCCAAAGCTTATTTTGAAGGTACGCTATATAACCGAAAACCAGATACCGTATTAAAAGTTTCCAAACCTTTCCCACTGAAAGGGGACAACTCAGAACGCTTTATCGTTTTCAAAATTCCTTTTGATTTTGGAAAGGAACAGAATGTAGAGGCCGTTGAGTTTGTTTCCAGCAATAAAAAAGTAATTCACCATGCTAATTTTGCGGTACACCCCGTAGAAGATAATATAGACATTAAACAAGGTGCTGAGTATGTAGATTTAAGTGGAGAAGACAGAACAGGATATGACCAATACCTTCCTTTCAAGACCAAAATGGATTATTATGGAGGCTGGATCCCCGGTACATCTTTTGAGTCCTATCCCAAAGATTTTGGTTGGGTAATGCCTAAGCGGGGAGTGATTTTGCTAACTATTCATTATGCCCCTTCAGGTAAAGACCAGGAGGATCTTTCCGGTATTAATTTCTTTTTTACCCCTACTCCAATCAAAAGGAAGGTTAGCGTAATCAGTCTCGGCTCTGCAGGCGTGGGAGAAGGATCCATAGAACCTTATTTTATGATTCCCGCGGATACCACAAAATCTTTCGAACTTAAGATCGTGACGCCACAGGATCAGTCGCTGCTTTATGTATGGCCACACATGCATTTATTGGGTAAAACCTTCAAATCTTATGCAGTGACCCCACAAGGTGATACCATCAAGTTGGTATCCATTCCGAAATGGGATTTTAAGTGGCAGGAAATCTATCGCTATAAACAACTTATCAAAATACCTAAAGGCTCTATCCTCAGCATCGAGGCGATGTACGACAATACCCGGAGTAATCCGAATAACCCAAGTGTGCCGCCGAGAATGGTTTTTTCTGCGAACGACATGAAGACAACCGACGAGATGATGACCATGCTGCTGGTGTTCTTAAAATATGAACCTGGTGATGAGGACCTGATTCTGGATCCATAACATTGAATTAAATATGAATAAAATATACATACTTTTCCTGGTGATGGTGTTTTTATATCCTGTTGCCGAAGCACAGCAAAACGTTCACCAGCAATCAACTGTCTACGAGTACCCCAAAGATTCTTTGGTAAAAGCGAAACTGGAAAAATGGCAGGACCAGAAATTTGGGATGATCATCCACTGGGGTGTTTATGCCGTACCTGGCATCATCGAATCTTGGTCGATATGTTCCGAAGACTGGATTGAACGGGACAGCACCATGAGCTACGATGATTATAAAAAATGGTATTTTGGCCTTAGTAGGGAGTTCAATCCTGTGAAGTTTGAACCAAAAGCTTGGGCTAAAGCTGGCAAAGCGGCTGGCATGAAGTATCTGATATTTACCACAAAACACCATGATGGTTTTGCGATGTTTGATACGAAAGTAAGTGACTACAGCATCGCCAAAGGACCTTTTGCCAACAATGAAAAAAAAGATGTGGCCAGGCATGTTTTCGATGCATTCAGGGAGCAGGGTTTCATGATCGGTGCCTATTTCTCGAAGCCGGATTGGCATTCTGAATATTACTGGTGGCCTAAGTATGCTACGCCGGATAGAAACAACAACTACGACTTGCGGAAGCATCCATGGAGATGGAACAAGTTTAAGGAATATACTCACGCACAAATCGGGGAACTGATGCATAATTATGGAAAGGTTGATATTCTATGGTTGGATGGAGGATGGGTACGGCCCCTGGAGAGCGTGAATGACGAAGTGCGCAGCTGGGGCGCAAACATACCGGCATGGAGCCAGGATATTGGTATGCCGGGCATTGCCGATATGGCCCGCAAGGCCCAACCGGGCATTCTGATGGTCGACCGAACTGTTCATGGCCCTTATGAAAATTACCAGACTCCTGAACAGAAAGTTCCTGAACATCAATTAGACCATCCCTGGGAGAGCTGTATGACCTTGGGTGGTGCCTGGGGCTTCGTACCCAATGACGAGTATAAATCAGCGTCGACGGTCATCCATACATTGATAGAGGTCGTTGCCAAAGGCGGGAGCCTGCTGCTGGGGGTAGGACCGAAGCCCGATGGAACTTTTCCAGAATTGGTTACCAGTCGCCTTGAAGAAATTGGTAAATGGGTTGCTGTCAACGGAAAGGCGCTTTATGAAACTAGGATTACAAAAAACTATCGTGATGCGGATACCTGGTTTACGCAAAGCAAAGATGGTAAGACTAAATACGCCCTCAGTTGCCTCAAAGCTGGTGCCCCTTTACCGGAATATATCTCGTTTTCAGGCAATCGTCCCAAAAAATCTTCGCGTATCACCTTACTACAGACGGGTGAGAAACTAAAATGGGAAAGCATAGGCAATCTAACCAAGGTTTACTTGCCAGGAAATCTCCCTGAAGGCCTGCCTGCGTTGGCCTTTGCTTTTCTTTCTGAATAATTTTTCGTTATTAGGCCTGGAAAGCGGAGCCTAATAACGAAAAATAAAATGTAATTTCGGTAACCATTTATAGCCGAATGCCTGTACTAAAGTCCATATGTCTCTCCATATGCATGCTGATTTCATCGTGTTGCTTTGGGCAACAGGAACAAATACAGTTTTCCAGGCTCGATCTCTCCAATGGGCTTTCTCATAATCAGGTAAACAGTATTTTTAAAGATGCAAAGGGTTTCCTCTGGTTCGGTACCCTCGCCGGGCTCAACCGGTATGATGGCTATGAGTTCAAGGTTTTCAAACATGATCCCCGCGACAGTACCTCGATCAGTGACGATTATATCCTCAATACCTATGCACTTCCCAATGACTGCTTATACATTCAGATGCGAAGTGGGGCCAATATCTACGATCCTAGGCAGCAGATATTCATCAGGGACGTAAAAGGATACCTTGAAAAACTCCATATCAAGTCAGCGAATATTCTCGATATCCTGAAAGACGAAAAAGGTAATTTCTGGTTTAATGCAGGTGCAGATGGGCTGTTTAAATATGATCCTCTAAAATCTGATACCCGGCATTTTCCTGTGCAAGGCAAGGCTTCTTCGCTGCACAATAGCCCCATTTCTGCCTTACATATAGATGGTAACCGTAACCTTTGGCTGATCCACCGCGATAGGGTCATAGAAATGCTCGACACAACAAATGGCAGGGTAAAGCGACGAATAAATACGCTTCAGATCAGCTCAGCTGCCGAATTCCAGGATTTCAAACTCTTCATAGATGGTGAGGGCGACTTCTGGGTGTATACACTCAATAATCAACGGGGCATTGATTATTATTCAATGACTAAAAATACCAGACGCTTCATTGATAAAGGAGCGGGAGCGCTGAACAATAACCTTATCAATGGAATACTTCAGGATGCAGCAGGGCAGATCTGGATCGGTACCGACCATGGCGGATTAAACCTCCTGGACAAAAAGGATTTCAGCATCCGCTACCTGACCAATAAGGAGGATGATCCTAAAAGTGTTGGTCAGAATAGCATTCTTTGTCTTTACAAAGATCCTTCCGGAATCATCTGGCTGGGTACTTATAAAAAAGGAATCAGCTTCTACCATAAGAAAATCCTCAAATTCCCGCTCTACCGTCATCAATATACAAATCCCAATGGCCTTACCTATGATGACGTTAACCGTTTCGTAGAAGATGAAAAGGGAAACATATGGATCGGTACAAATGGCGGTGGACTGTTTTACTTTAACCGCAGAACCGGGCAGTTCAGACAATACAAACACCAGTCGGGCAATACCAATAGCCTGAGCAACGACATTATTGTTGGCCTTTACATCGACAGTGCTAAAAAACTGTGGATAGGTACTTATTTCGGGGGACTGGATTGCTTCGACGGAACTACTTTTCTGCATTATAAGCACAATAGCAAAGATCCGAAGAGCCTGGTAGATGATCGGGTCTGGGACATTATGGAAGATAGTCAGCAGCGGCTGTGGATCTCCACCCTGGGGGGTGGCCTTGATCTGTTCGATCGTAGTAAAAACACATTTATCCACAGAAAAGCTTTTCAACCCAATAGCGTTAGTTCTGATTACATTTCCTGTACGATTGCCGATAAAAAAGGCAATATCTGGATTGGTACATCGGACGGACTGGATCAATTGCAACCGAACGGTAAAATGCTGCACTATAAAGCAGAAGCAGGCAAAGCGAACCGGCTGATTAATAATGTAATCTACGACCTGATGCTGGACAGCCGGGGTTTTTTATGGATTGCCACGCGCGATGGGATCAGCAGGTTCACGCCCCAAACCCGAGCATTCAGGAATTTTGAGACAAAGGATGGCCTTAAGGAAATGGCAACCTTAAAAATTGTAGAAGATCATAATCAGAACCTTTGGGTAAGCACTGCAAATGGTCTTTTTGCTGTTACGGTCCGAAAAGACAAGCACGATTTTGCCTATACCTTCAGGAAATATGACGAGTACGATGGTCTGCAGGGGAATGCCTTCAATGCCAACGCAGGATACAAAACCAGGTCTGGTGAACTGCTTTTCGGTGGTGCCAATGGCTTCAATCTTTTCCTGCCCGATAATATTCGCAATGACGATAGCAAACCTGCGATCATTCTTTCCGATCTTCAGATCGCCAATAAGAGTATAAGGATTGGAGAGACCTATAATGGAAGTGTGATTTTACATCAATCCATCTCCTTTACGGACACTCTAAACCTCAACTACAGACAGAATGGCTTTACACTCGATTTTGCGGCGCTCAATTTTTTTGATCCTAAGAAGATCAGGTACCGCTATAAACTGATCGGATTTGATCAGCATTGGCAGGAACTTTCCGGTGATAACAGGAGGGCTACTTATACAAATATAGACCCAGGAAACTACGTATTCAAAGTAGTTTCTACAGATGCTTCCGGAAATTGGGTAAACAATCCCGTAAGCCTGAACATTGCCATTCAGCCGCCCTTCTACCGCACCTGGCTAGCTTATCTGGGTTATCTTTTAGTCATCACCGGCACGTTGCTTTTCATCAGACGTAGGGGCATTCAGCGAATCCGTAAGGAATTCCTGATCGAACAGGAGCGTCAGCAGGCCCGGAGAATGCACGAGCTAGATATGCTTAAGATTAAGTTTTTTACAAATATGAGCCATGAGTTCAGAACCCCGCTCTCGCTCATCATTACTCCGTTGGAGAAACTGATCAGGCAAGCTCGTGAGCAGGAAAAGCAACCGCTCATGATGATTCAGCGAAACGGGCGCCGCCTGCTCAATCTCGTTAACCAACTCCTGGATTTCCGTCGCATGGAGGTACAGGAACTGCAGCTGCATCGAAAACCTGGCGACATCATCCTTTTTATCCGTGAACTCTCTTTTTCTTTTACAGATGAAGCTGAGAAAAAGAACATACATTTTGAATTCCAAAGCAACCGCAATAGTCTGATCAGCCTCTTTGATCACGATAAGATTGAGCGGATCTTATTCAACCTGTTGTCAAACGCATTTAAATTTACCCCCGAAGGCGGGCAGGTAAAAGTGGAGCTGAAGGACGGGCCTGACTTTAAGCAGTCGCCCACTCTTATCCTCCTGGTTATGGATACAGGTATTGGCATTTCCCCGAATAAACGGGATAAAATCTTTGAACGTTTTTTTCAGAGTGATATGCCCGATTCTATCGTCAACCAGGGCAGCGGCATCGGCCTTTCCATCACCAAAGAGTTTGTCAAGCTGCACCAGGGCGAGATTGCTGTAACCGAACGGGAAGGTGGAGGTTCGGTGTTTACCGTTCTGCTGCCATTGCCGGAAGTCCAATACCCTCCCCTTTATGAAGAGGAAAAGGAAGTAGTTGTTCTAAATCCGGACCAGGTAGTGCCGGACACAGTTGGCGGTAATAAAAAGCCGGTCGTATTACTCGTCGAAGACAACGACGATTTCAGGTTTTACCTGAAGGACAATCTTAGGGAATACTATGAAATCATAGAAGCCTCCAATGGCCGTTCGGGATGGCAGAAAGTACTGGCTGTGCAGCCAAACCTGGTCGTCAGTGATGTCAGCATGCCTGGCCTCACAGGTACGGAACTATGCAGAAAAATAAAGGCCGACAAACGTACGGCTGCAATTCCGGTGATCCTGCTAACTGCGCTGGTAGCTGAGGAAGAGCAGTTGGAAGGATTGGAGACCGGGGCTAGCGATTACATGACCAAACCCTTCAACTTCGAGATCCTTCTTTCCAAGATCCGGAACCTGGTGACGCAACAAAAAATCTCCAGGCAGACTTATCAAAAGCAGCTGGAGGTAAAACCATCTGAAATGATCATAGAATCCCTGGATGAGAAGTTCATCAGGATGGTTTCGTTTCATATGGACAAACATTTGTCAAATCCGGATTATTCTGTAGATCAGCTGAGCAGCGACATGAACATCAGCAGAGTAGGCTTGTATAAGAAATTGATTGCCCTTACCGGCAAATCACCAGTTGCCTTTATGCGTAGTTACCGTTTAAAACGCGCGATTCCTTTACTGGAAAAATCGCAACTGACCATTGCACAGATTGCCTATGAAGTGGGCTATAACAATCCAAAACAGTTCAGCAAGTACTTTAAACAGGAATTTGGGATGCTGCCCTCGGCCTATGTTGCCAGTTCGGGTGATAAAAAATAGGCAGTTAACATTTGGATACCTAATCGTTAACATTTGAATGCCCTATACATTTATGTTTAGCACTAATTTAGACATCAATTAACCAAGTATAAATCTGCACCATGCAGGGATCATTTTCCCATTCAGGGTGGAAACGAGTTTTTAGATGCAAAGAACCAGGCTGAACCAAGCTATACTATTTTTGTCTTATGCACTTGCGTATACACATGTATCCGCACAGGAGCGTAAAGATTATACCCAGACACCAACTGGCATCGAGATTTCCATTCAGCAACCTTTATACGGGATAAAAAACATCCGCCTGCAACCACTCAGCGATAAAATTATTCATGTGACCGCAGGCGAGGATTTGAGTAATTCCAGTAGCCTAATGGCTGTTAAACATGGTGATTCAAAAGTCAATTACAGCGTGAAGCAAATTGCAGATGTACTGACCTTATCTACCAAAGCGATTAGCGCCGAGGTTTCTGTCAAAAGTGGTAACATTACTTTTAAAGACTTGAATGGCAATATCCTGCTTGCGCAATCTAAAACACCCTACCAGGCACTGCTTCCCAAACTGTATAATGGTGAATCTTCCTACCAGTTAACCCAGGTATTTGATGCACAGGATAATGAAGCCTATTACGGATTGGGTCAGCACCAGCAAGGTATGGTCAATTACCGCGGTCGCCGTGTTGACCTGGTTCAGTACAATACTGAAGTGGCTGTGCCTTTCTTCGTATCCAGTAAAAACTATGGTGTATTGTGGGACAACTATTCCATTACCAGAGCCGGTGATATTCGTGATTATGTAGCGCTGAATGCCCTTCACTTATTTTCCAAAGACAATGAAGAAGGATGGCTGACTGCCAGTTACGCTACAAAAGAAGCGCCGGATAAAGTGCTGTATACTGAGCCCGCATCGGAGATTTCCTTGGATTGGCTGAGCGATCAGCATAAATTTCCCACTGCATTAAAAATGCAGAATGCCATTGTCAGCTACGAAGGTGCCATTGGCAGCACACTGAGCGGCCGTTATCAGTTGCAACTTAAGTATGCAGGATATGTAAAGGTATGGTTTGAAGGACAGCTCGTAGCAGATTACTGGCGCCAAGCCTGGAACCCAGGTGCTGCGGTCATCGACTTAGACCTGATCAAAGGCAGGAAAGGAAAGTTTAAGATTGAATGGATCCCCGACGGTGCTGAATCCTACTTGGGACTTACCTGTCTGCCACCACAAACTGAAGCTGCGAAAAATACCTTTGCGCTGCAGTCTGAATCTGGAGAAGCCCTGGATTATTATTTCATCCAGGGGGATAATGCAGACCAAGTCATCAGTGGTTACCGGGAGATCAGCGGAAAAGCAACCATGTTGCCCAAATGGGCTATGGGCTTCTGGCAGAGTAGGGAACGTTACAAAACGCAGGATGAAATATTGAATACTGTGAAAGAATTCCGGTCGAGGAAGATTCCACTGGACAATATCGTGCTTGATTGGTCCTATTGGAAAGAAGACCAGTGGGGGAGCCAGGATTTCGACCTGAGCCGTTTTCCTGATCCGGATCATATGATCAAAGAGCTGCATGAGCATCACGTCAATTTCATGATCTCCGTATGGCCTAAATTTTACAAAGACGTTGAAACTTACAATACTTTTGATAAAGCCAATTTCCTCTTCAAAAGAAATATTGCAGATGGCCGCCGCGACTGGATCGCCAAGGGTTATCAGAATACCTTTTATGATCCATTTAATGCCAGTGCCCGCACTGCGTTCTGGGAACTGATGAGCAAAAAACTATACCATAAAGGCATAGATGCCTGGTGGATGGACGCTACCGAGCCGGACATGCATTCGAACCTCTCAGTACCAAGGCGTAAAGAACTGATGACACCTACTGCAGTGGGCAGTTCCACTACCTATTTCAATGCTTTTCCATTACAAAATGCGAAAGCAGTTTATGAAGGGCAACGCAAGGAAAACCCAGATAAACGGGTATTTATCCTCACTAGATCTGCTTATGCAGGTTCTCAACGCTATGCTGCGACCACCTGGAGTGGTGATATCGCCTCTCGCTGGGAAGACATGAAATCCCAGATCGCCGCGGGCATCAATTTCTCTTTGTCGGGAATGCCTTTTTGGACCATGGACATTGGCGGCTTCTCCGTAGAACGCCGTTATGAAAAGGCAGCGGACAATGATCTGGATGAGTGGCGCGAACTGAATACCCGCTGGTTTCAGTTTGGGGCTTTTGTGCCGTTGTTTCGCGTCCACGGACAGTTCCCCTTCCGTGAGCTATACAATATTGCACCTGCGGAGCATCCGGCTTATAAAAGCATGCTGTATTATAACCAGTTGCGCTACCGCCTGATGCCTTATATTTACACGCTTTCTGGAAAAAGCTATCATGAGGATTATACCCTGATGCGTGGACTCATGATGGATTTTCCATCAGATCCTGAGGTCTTAAATATCGGAGATTCTTTTATGTTCGGACCCTCGCTGCTCATCAATCCGGTATATACTTATAAAGACCGCAGCCGCAGTGTATACCTACCGTCCGGACAGGGTTGGTATGATTTCTATACCGGTGAGCATCTGCCTGGTGGTCAGCGCATCAATGCAACTGCAGCTTATGAAAGGATGCCGGTGTACGTAAAAGAAGGGTCGATTATGCCAATTGGGCCGGCGTTGCAATACACAGATGAAAAGCCGGCAGAAACCATTTCTTTGTATGTTTACACGGGTAAAGATGCCAGCTTCTCACTCTATGAAGATGAGGGCAACAGCTATAATTATGAAAAGGGTGCATATTCCAATATCGACCTGAGTTATAAAGAAAGCACAGGTACACTGAGCATCGCAGCGCGGAAAGGTATCTTTAAAGGGATGTTGAAGAACCGGACCTTCCGCGTCATCTGGATAACACCAGACCGGCCTGTAAAACTGAACTTCGATAAAGAACAGGCGGTCAGCATCAAATACTCAGGAAAAGCAATCGAACTCAAAAAATAACCCAATAACAACAACAACCAAATTATAAACGTATGAATAAATTAACTACAAAAAAGACATGGCATTCCATATGCAGACTGCTCTTTCTGTTGTGTTTCTTTGCGATAGATTCCTATGCACAGGGAAACCGCGTAACGGGGACAGTAAGGAACGCAGAAGGGGCAGCCGTGCCTGGTGTAAACATCAAAATCAAAGGAACCGCTAATGGTACAATTACAGATGGATCAGGTACTTTCAGTATTTCTGCCAAAGCAGGGGATGTATTGTCCTTCAGTTATATCGGTTTCCTGAGTCGGGACATCACAGTCGGAACTGCTACAAGTTTGGGGAATATTCAGCTGACTGCCGACAATGTGACGCTACAGGAAGTTACTGTAGTTTCCATTGGTTACGGAACCAGTACCAAGAAGGACCTTACCGGAGCAGTATCATCTGTACGTGCTGCAGATATCAAAAACGGTTCACTGGCTACTTTCGACCAGGCTCTTCAGGGCAGGGCAGCAGGTGTGGTCGTCAATACCAATTCTGGTCAACCCGGCGGTGGGGTATCCATTCAGATCCGCGGTGTAGCCACCCTTGGCGGTGCAGAGCCACTCTACGTAGTAGACGGGATCTTCTATGGTGGTGATGGCAATAACCAGATCTATACTGGAGGAACGCCGACCACGAATCCGCTTGCTTCACTAAACCCGGGCGATATTGAATCGGTTGATATCCTTAAAGATGCTTCCGCTACAGCCATCTATGGTTCCCGTGGAAGTAACGGTGTGGTGATCGTCACCACGAAGAGGGGTAAATCCGGCGCCCCTAAGCTCAACTTCGATGCCTCCTATGGTGTACAGCAATTGCCTTATTATATGCCGGTAATGAACCTACAAGAGTTTGCCGTTTTCCGTAACGAAAGGGTAAGGATGATCGGAGGTACGCTTACACCGGAATTTACCGACCCTACTGTGCTGGGTGAAGGTACCAACTGGCAGAAAGAAATATTTAACAATGCCCCCGTCCAGAACTATAACCTAAACCTGAGCGGTGGCGATGACCGCAATAAATACCTGATCAGTGCGGGATATTTTGACCAGGACGGTATCGCGACCAATTCCAATTTCAAGCGCTACAGCAGCCGCATCAATTTCGACAATAAAACGACCAGCTGGCTTAAACTTGGAACGAGTGTATCGATGTCGAGGGTTACAGAAAATATCAACAACCAGAGCGGCAACCTGATCGCATTTGCGATCCGCCAATCGCCGGATATACCGGCGAGGAATCCTGATGGTTCCTATGGCGGACCTTATGATCCCAATTTCCCTTTGTCGGGAGGTAACCCCCTCGCTATTGCCGAGATATCTTTGAACCAACGCAAGCGCATCGATTTCTATGGTAATTTTTACTCCGATATCCTATTCTCCAAAGATCTCACCTTAAGAAGTGAAGTAAATGGCAACCTGAGCAGCGGCAACATTTATACTTTCACACCGACCTATAAATTTGGCGTGGTAGAGAACCTGGTGAGTTCTGCTAGCCGTGGCAATACCAACGGAACGGGCCTTACCTATAGGAATTACTTCTCCTATGTGCATACCTTCCTGAAAAAACTGGATGTCAATGCTACTCTCGGACATGAAGCTACTTCATCTACCTATGAATTTGTCAATGCCGGAGCATCCGGACTGCTGACCAATAACATTTCTGAACTGAATCAGGGCAATGCCGAAGATGCCACAGCTACCAGCGGTAAGGGACATTCCGCTATTGAATCCTATTTCGCAAGGTTCAACCTGACCTTTGACAACCGGTATTTGCTGACTGCAACGGTAAGGAATGACGGCTCTTCGAACTTTGCTGAAAACAAGAGATGGAATTTCAATTCTGCATTCGGTTTTGCCTGGCGTGTATCAGAAGAGGATTTTATGAAACAGAGCAAGGTCAACCTCAAACTGCGACTTGGATATGGAACGCTAAACAACCAAAATATAGGTTCTTATGCCTACGGCGCAAAACTGAATACAGTGCAGACTGGCAATTTCGGGACTACAGTGTTGATCTCCAACCTCGCAAATCCTGATCTTACCTGGGAGAAAACAAAGACCTCTAATGTGGGTATAGATCTGGGCTTTTTCAACGACCGTATTCAACTGACTGCAGATGCCTATATTAAGAAAACGGATGGTTTGCTGCAGACACTGCCATTGGCTTTGTACTCAGGAACCAGTGTAGGTTATGCTACGGGTGCCTTGGGTGCTCCAGCCTATAATCTGGGCTCTATAGATAATAAAGGCTTTGAATTTACCCTAAATACTGCTAACATCAAATCCAAAGATTTTACCTGGAACAGTACCCTGACCTTGTCTAGGAACAAAAACAAGGTAACTGGCTTGGTGACCAATAATACGATCATTCCTACCTATGTAAACGGAACTACCATCGTATCGCAGACTTCTGTAGGCAATTCCATTGCCGAATTTTATGGTTATGAAATGATCGGGGTATTTAAGGATGCGGCCGATTTGCAGAATAGTGCCAGACCTGCCGGTTCCAACGGCGAGATTCTTCCGGTGGATCCCAACAATGTGTGGGTGGGTGATATCAAGTTCAGGGACCGTGACGGTAACGGCATTATAGATGAAAAAGACCGTACGTACCTGGGTTCGCCTATGCCTAAGTTCCAGTTCGGGATCAACAATGCTTTCAGTTACAAAAACTTCGAACTAACGCTGTTCTTCAACGGAAACTATGGTAATAAGATCTTCAATAACCTGAAAAGGGAAAACGAAGACCCGGGGAGTAATTTTGGGATGCTAAAGACAGTAGCCGATTTTGCAAGGATTGGACTGATCGATCCTGCAGGCTCTGCTACGGATGTCAACAATGTTTACCTGATCAATGAGGGGACTACTGTACCCCGTGTTACTTCTGCTAATGTAAACAACAACGCCAGGCCATCTACCCGTTTCATTGAGAACGGTTCTTACATCAGGTTGAAATCTGCCATACTTGGTTACAACCTTCCCTGGAGCCTGATCCAGAAAGCAAAGCTGAGCTACCTGAAGGTGTATGCCAATGTGCAGAATGTGTTTACGGTCACCAATTATACTGGCTATGATCCGGAAGTTGGTTCGGCTTCACAAAGCGCATTATCGTCGGGGATAGATTATGGCCGCTATCCTTCGTCCAGGACGTTCACTTTTGGTTTATCGGCTGGGTTTTAACATTTAATATGAGAATTATGAAAAATATAAAATTGCTGCTTACAACTGTCTCCTTCCTGTTTTTAGCGGCCGGTTGTAAAAAAAGCTTTTTAGAGCGCATACCACTAGATGCCGTAACGATCGACAATTATTACCAGACGGAAGCTGATTTAAGAAAGGTAACGGGTGCCTTATATGGCTCTCCATGGTTCGATTACAACGATAAGGTGATTCTTTTCATTGGTGATGCCATGTCGGGCAATCTCGGTGGCGGCAATGCCGGATCCTGGAATAGTTTTGCCGTTTCGTCTGGAGAAACCGGTGTAAATGAGGGTTGGCGTTCGCTGTATCGCATTATTGCGCATTGTAACATGAACATCATCTATTTCAATGAGAAAGCCGCGGCTTCTATTCCCGCAGCATCAAAAAATGCCGCCCTGGCCGAACTGAAATTCCTCAGGGGAACTGCCTATTTCCACCTTGTACAGCTTTGGGGTGCAGTGCCGATCATTGAAGACAATAGGACATTGGTAGATTTACCTTCCAGACCTAGGAATACCATTAAGGATATATACCGTTTCATCATCAATGACTTACGTTTTGCCTCAGAAAACCTGAGGCCTGTGAAAGATCCGGGACGGGTCAACAAATGGTCGGCAGAAGGTATGCTGGCCAAGGTTTACCTTACAAGGTCTGGTTTAAAAGACGATGGTACAGGCAACGGGAATGGTATGCGCACACAGCTTTACCTGGACAGTGCAAAATACTATGCCGGTGATGTGTGTAAGAATAGTGGACTGGAGCTGGTGCCGGTCTATGCTGATCTCTTTAAAATAGCGAACAACAACAATGATGAATCACTTTTCGCGTTGCAATGGGTGGGCAGCACAACCTATGGTATTGGTAACTCTACCCAGGCTTATTATGCGGCTGAGCCTAAGTTGACCGGTGTAGGAGATGGCTGGGGAGCTGCAAATACAGTAAGTATCGACCTCTTCTCCAATAAATATGTGAGTGGCGATGTCCGACGCAAAGCCACTTACATGCAGAGCGGTGATGTATATCCCGAATTGCTGAAGGCTTCGGGCGGCTATACTGTAACCAATACCACACCCAACCTGAAGAAATATATTGTAGGTACTCCCGCGGATAATGATGGAAAAGGCGTATTCTTTATGTCTACGGGTATCAATACCTATATGCTCCGATTGTCGGATGTATTCCTGCTATATGCAGAGGCCATCTGTGGAAATTCGCCTTCCACGGCAGATGCCGATGCACTTTTATATTTTAACAAGGTTCATACACGTGCAGGTTTAACGGCTAAGGCCAGGCAGTATCACGATTGCAGACATCCTTGCAGAAAGAAGGATTGAGCTGGCTTTCGAAGGTCAATATTGGTTCGATCTACTCAGACAGCATGATATAAATCCTGCCCAGACCATTGCCATGTTGGCTAACCAGGATAGGGGAACGGTGTCTTATAACTCGACTACCAATACCACCGTGTACACGAGCAAAAAAGTGGCTCCATCTGAAGCAGCTTTTAAATTGCCGTATCCGGAGGCTGATGTCGTCACCAATCCGCTACTCAGAGATGCACCAGTACCTTATTACAAATAGATTTCTTTAACATCCATAACAGATAAAGATGAAAAGCTTCAGAACCAAACGTTACCAATCACAATTGTTCATTGTACTGGTCGCGCTTGCCTGCTTCACGGCCTGCAAGAAAGATGAAACCTATAGCAGCAGCGCTGCGCCAACGATCAGCCGCATCAGGGCCATCGCGGCTGCACCGAATGATTCTACACTCACTAAGGTATTGCCCGGTCAACTGGTCGTTATCCAGGGAGACAATCTCCTTGGCGCAAAAGCGGTCTATTTTAATGGCGTTCCTGCCACTTTTAATGCGGCTCTGGTAGCCAAAACGAACTTGGTGGTTACCGTGCCCGAGCCCGATTTCTCCAATCCCGTTGCGGGTCAGGAAAATACCATCAGAGTAGTTACCAATGCTGGTGAGACTTCTTTCAGTCTGCCCCTTTGTGCCACCACCACCGGTCATCACCGGGGTAGATTATGAGTACAGGGCCGCGGGGCAGGTACTGACAATTTATGGGCAATACCTTTATATGGTCAATAAAATTGCCTTTACCGGGGGCGAAGGAACTAACATAATCAGCAATGTTGCAGGGACTTCATTACAGGTGACCATCCCAGCTTCGGCTACCGCTGGTAAGATTGTGCTGAGCACTCAAGGCGGCTCCGTGTCTTATGCAAGTTACAATGACAGGGTAACAGGGATGTTCTCCAACTTCGATGATGTCAATAAATTCCAGTATTGGTCGGCCTCACAAACCGACGATGCAAGCCTGTTCCCCGGTGCGCTCGGCAACTATGTGCAGATGAAGTTCGATAATGTCGGCATCAACGATCAGGCGTGGTACAATGGTGGCCGGTGGATCAACATGAACGATGAGTATGGGTGCCTGCGGCAAATATATCCGACCCTGTGGGCGACTGGGCATTGAAATTCGATATTTATGTCAAGGAAGCATGGAAGACCGGAGCATTGCTGATTCGTACAGATTCCTATACCTATATGGCCCGCTATGAGCCTTGGAAAACAGCAGCGGGCGGTTCTTTCACTACGACCGGTGGACCACCGTAACTCTGCCACTTTCGAGTTTCAAGAAAGAAGCAGCTGGTTTCCAAGGCACGGGAGAAGCCATTCCAAACCTGAGTACCCTGCTGGGTAATAACGGAACTAAAGCGATGTCCTTCATGTTTTACAACGATTCTTCTACCCCCATTGCCAAGTTTGATGCTGCGGTAGATAACATTAGGGTCGTCAAAATCAAATAGTACATGAACAAGAAGTTGTTGGTACTGATAGGAATTGTCACCCTGGCGAGTGCTTCATGCAAAAAAAATAAAACGATCGAAGAGGTAAAACCACCAGAGGTCGTTAATCCACCTGACACACAGATCAATCCTCCTACAGAGGCTGCACTTGCAGCTTCTGTAGGTTTTTTTCTGGATGAATGGCAGGCCAGGACTTTTACCCTGCCGTCCTTTGCCGAGGTGGCAAAACCCAGTTCAGCGGCCACCGTAAATGTGGCGGTCGACTACAGTCAGACCTTGACTAAGGTCTCTAAATATCTGTTTGGCAGCAATACCAATACTTATATTGGTCAGATGGTCAGCGAGCCCATCCTGATTAACCATTTAAAGAACCTATCGCCAAATGTAATCCGTTTCCCCGGGGGGAATTTGTCAAGCATCTACTTCTTCAATGCAAACAATGGGGCTAAGCCTTCTGATGCACCCAATAAACTGTACGATACCAATGGCAATCCGGTAGACGCCTTTTACTGGTATGGTAAAAATACCGATAACTGGACGCTGTCGCTGGACAACTACTATGCGATGTTGCAACAGACCAATAGCAAGGGCATTATTACGGTCAACTATAGTTATGCCCGCTATGGCACAAGCTTACATCCCGATCAGGTAGCTGCTCATCTGGCGGCAGATTGGGTACGCGCCGATCGCGGAAGAACCAGGCTCTGGGAGATTGGTAACGAAAGCAGTGGCCCATGGCAGGCAGGATGGAAGATCGACCTCAGTCAGAATAAAGACGGGCAGCCGGAGATTATCGACGGCGAGACCTATGGGAAACATTTCAAGGTCTTTGCAGATTCGATGCGCAAAGCGGCAGCAGAAGTTGGCAGCCAAATTAAGATCGGTGCACAGCTGGTACAGCATGATCCTGTAAATTCCTGGAACATGGTAGACCGGACCTGGAACACCGGTTATTTTAAACAAGCTGGCGATTATGCAGATTTCTACATCGTACACGACTACTATACCCCGCTCGGAGAAAATACAAATGCTGTAACAATCCTCAATTCCCCGGTCAGCGTAAGCAAATCGATGATGGACTGGATGAAGACGACCACTCAAAAGGCGGGGCTTCCACTTAAACCTATTGCACTTACTGAATGGAACATCGGCGCAGAGGGGAGTAAGCAGATGGTGTCCCATGTAGCGGGAATCCATGCTGTGATGGTATTGGGCGAACTCATCAAGAACAAATTTGGCATGGCTTCCAGATGGGATATTGCTAATGGCTATAACAACGGAAATGACCATGGGATGTTCGGTCTCGGTGATGAAGGAAATGGTGTCGCAAAATGGAATCCCAGGCCCGCATTTTATTATCAGTACTTCTTCCAGCGTTTTCTGGGCGATCGAATGGTTAGCAGCGCAGTGTCTGGCACAGAGGATGTACATTGCTATGCTTCCGGATTCAGCTCAGGGGAAGCCGGCATTGTCTTGGTCAACAAAGGTACAAATACACAAGTCGCCAATGTCAGCGTCAGCAATTTCAATGCCGGCAACCGCTACTATTATTATGTGCTCAATGGAGGTACGGAAAACGGGGATTTCTCAGCAAAAGTGCTGATCAATGACAATGCGCCCGAAGCGGCAACAGGAGGTCCCGCTACTTATCAGACCTTGCTCGCCAGATCAGCTTCGATTTCGGGCGGGATAAAAGTCTCCCTGCCACCGAGATCGGTAATCTTTATTGCCGCAGATAAAAAATAAATCTTAGATTACTAGACCGGTAATGTCCAGTTTGGCCGCCAGTTCATTCAGGTCATGAACCACCACGTCGATCAGCGGGATGCCGCTGATCCTTCTTTCTTTTTCAAAAGCATCCTCCGGTTCTCCCGGAATGATTACTTTTTTTTCCGGATCAATGGTCTTCGCACTTTTAAAGCGTCCAATCCAGTTGTCCATATTTGCCTTAAACTCATCTGTAGGACGGAAGCCATCTACACGCATGGCACCCAGGAAATGTCCGAGACCTTCCCCTACAGGATTGGCCGAAGGCTCTAGAAAAGCCACAAAAGGAGGTACCCAAGGGCCGTAATTGGCTCCGGAAAGTACGGCTGACAAAATATCTACCGTAGCACTTAATCCATAACCTTTGTGACTGCCATGTTCCTTGTCGCTGCCTAGGGGCAACAATGAACCTCCTTGTTTCAGTTGATGCGGATCAGTAGAACTGTTCCCCGCTGCATCCTGGGCCCAGCCTTCCGGAATTGCTGCACCAGAGCGCTGTGCGATCTCCAATTTGCCATTTGCCGCTGCTGCGGTTGCCATATCTACCACAACCGGTGGATATTTTCCGGCCGGAAATGCATAACACATCGGATTCGTACCAAGCAAACGTTCATTGGCATAAGTAGGAGCTACCAGCGGACTCGCATTGGTCATGCTGATGCCGATCATATCTTCCGCTACCGCCATCAGTGAATGGTATCCCGCGATTCCAAAATGATTAGAGTTCTTGACGGAAACCCAACCACTACCATAAATTTTTGCTTTTTCAATAGCAACCTTCATGGCAAAAGGGGCAACTACCAAACCGAGTCCGGCATCTCCATCTACCGTTGCGGTAGTGGGCGTCTCGTGTACGATCCGAATATTGGGCTTTGCGTTGATGCGGCCTTTCTCCCAAAGCCGGAAATAGCCGCTAAGCCTAGCCACACCATGCGAATCAATGCCTCGCAAATCGGAGCGGAGCAACACATCTGCTGCAAGTACTGCATCTGCCTGGGGGCAACCAATCTTAAGGAATACGGCTTCTGTAAATGTACGTAACTGTGCTTCTGAGAATGTATGAAAGGTCATGGTGTCGAAAGATGATTAGCCAAACAATACGGTGAACTGATGGTCTAAGGGTTTAAAACTGGCGATCAGGGAGTCAATGAACTCATCGCCATACAGCACATACATCGGTGCAATGTTCAAGCTGCGCTCCTGTAATCCACCGTTTGGAAATAGTTTGGCCTTCAGGTTTTCGATCTGTGCCAATGAAGTTTTATGTTTTCTTTTCTCCGCCCGCATCATCTTTTTCTCAAGGTTGGAGATCAGTTTCAATGCCTTGGTCTTGGCTGCATCGGCCGATTGAGAAAGGGATTTATCTATTTTATAAGCATTGAGTTTGATCTGGTCAAATACCGCACGTACTGCACGTTCTTCATTGTCCAAAGCAAACTGCAGGTTCACATGTGCCTTGATCCAGTTGTTTTTTAAGGTATCATCGTCACTAAAAAGTTCCCTGTGATTAATGCCCAGTATGTGCATTCTATCCTGGCTTCTTTTGTCGATCACCTGCGCTGAATTGCGGAGCAACAACACGGGAAATGAAACCTGATAGTAATCAAAATTAGCTTTCAGTTGAAGCCAATACGTCACTTCTGCCCCACCACCAATATAGGCGAGGTTAGGTAAGATCACTTCCTGATAAAGCGGGCGCATCACTACATTCGGACTAAATCTTTCTGGGTGCTGTGCAATTTCTGTTTTTAGTGCTTCCTCAGAAAAGCTGATCTCTGAGTGCATCACTCTATAAAGCCCCTCTTCCTCAATAATCCGTTCGCGAAGGCCATCTATCATGTAAAAGAAATTGATCTCCCGGGGATTGACTTGCGGTTTGTAACCCAATGCTTCCAGCGCCGCATTGCTTTTGCTAATCTGCGCCGAACTGTGCTCTTCTGTAATGTCCTGCTGAATGATCTTCGCAAACTGTTTTTTCAGGGCCTGCTCATCTGCATCAACGCAGACCAGTCCGAAGCGGCCGAAAAGCGCATCTACCAGGCTTCGGGTTGCATCACTCAGTTTAGAATGTTTGGAATAAGCATCTTCTACCATTTGTGCTAGCTGAAGTCCGTTTTCGCTGATCCCCAGGTAACCTTTATAGGCGAGCAGTGTCTCCAGTATGTCATTGGTATCCAATCTGCCAGTTGCACCAGCAGCAGCTTTCTCCCAGGTCAGCATTTTATCTTCTACTTTTACATGATTGATCTCTTCAAAATCATGATCTTCCGTAGCCATCCAGTAAAGCGGTACGAAATTGTATTCAGGGAACCTTGCTTTCAGTTCTTTTGCCAGGTTAATGGCTGTTACGATTTTATAAATGAAATACAGCGGCCCGGTGAAAATATTCAGCTGGTGCCCTGTAGTAATGGTAAAGGTTTTTTCATCTGCCAGCAGTTCGATGTTTGCCTGCGTAAGGGCAGATGGTGTCAGTGCCGCATATTGCTGCAGCAGTGTATCTTTTAAAACGGAGCGATCGCCCTTAAAATTGCGGTGTTTTATGGCTTCAGCAAAGCCTTTAAAATCCGGACTGTATGTATAAAAAGCTTTCAGCTGTTCCTTGCCTCCGATGTAATCGAGTACAGCAGAAGAGAAAGCATTTGTTTCCTGGTAAGTGATGTATTTGGCTTGCATTGCTACGAATTTAAGTTAATAAACTACAATTCTTAATTTGAAGCCTTTATTTTACAATCTGTCCATATAGATCGAAGTCTTCTGCACGGTCTATTTTCACGTTTACAAAACTTCCCACAGCCGCATATCCGGTGGTCGCGTCAATCAAGCACCTCGTTATCTACCTCCGGAGAGTCATATTCTGTACGGCCCACGAAGAAATCACCTTCTTTACGATCTACCAAAACCTTATACGTCTTGCCAATCTTTTCCTGGTTGATGTCGAAAGAAATTCCTTGTTGCAATTCCATGATGGCATCTACACGCTCTTGTTTGATTTCATCTGGTACATCGTCAATCAGGTTATGGGCATGTGTTTTTTCTTCATGTGAATAGGTAAAGCAACCTAATCGGTCGAAACGGGTTTCTTCCACCCAGCTTAACATTTCCTCAAAATCCTGCTCAGTTTCGCCAGGATATCCACAGATCAATGTGGTACGCATAGCGATGCCTGGTACCTTATCCCTAATCTGGTTTACAATATCAATGGTTTTTTGTTTCGTAATTCCGCGACGCATAGATTTCAACATGTTATCGGTGATGTGCTGTAAAGGCATATCTAAATACTTACAAATGTTCTCCCGCTCGTTCATCGCATCCAGGATTTCCATAGGGAAACCCGAAGGGTAGGCGTATTGTAGTCTGATCCATTCGATTCCCGGTACATCAGAAATTCTGCGTAGGAGTTCGTCGAGATTACGTTTTCCGTAGATATCCAGTCCATAATAGGTCAGATCCTGTGCAATTAGGATCAATTCCTTAGTGCCATTGGCAGCCAGGATTTTAGCTTCGTTCACCAGCTCATTCATGTCCCTGGAAACGTGCTTTCCACGCATGAGTGGAATGGCACAGAAAGAACATGGACGGTTGCAACCTTCTGCAATTTTGAAGTAAGCAAAATGAGAAGGGGTAGTCAGCAGGCGTTCGCCGATTAGTTCGTGTTTATAATTGGCACCTAGTGAGTGCAGCAGATTGTTGCAGATCATTCGTACCAAAGAAGGCATCTACGTTTGTGATTTCTGCCTCCAATTCAGGTTTGTAGCGTTCCGATAAGCAACCGGTAACAATTACTTTTCCTACTTTGCCCTCTTCTTTAAGCTGGCTGTATTGTAATATGGTATCGATAGATTCCTGTTTAGCATTGTCGATAAAACCGCAGGTATTGATCACTACGATATCGTCTTTGCCCATTTTGTTGGCTTCATGAACTACATCCATACTGTTGCCACGCAACTGTCCCATCAATACTTCAGAATCATAGGTATTCTTGGAACAGCCCAGCGTAATGACATTGATTTTAGGTTTTTTAACGTTTACAGGTAAGGATCTTAATTTTGTATTCATGTAATTTTATTCAGTATTCTTTATTTAAACAAGCTGTCGACAAAAGCTTTTTTGTCAAACAGTTGAAGGTCGTTGATGCTTTCGCCGACCCCGATGTATTTTACAGGTATTTTAAATTGGTCGGAAATTCCAATCACTACACCACCTTTAGCAGTGCCGTCAAGTTTGGTAATGGCCAGTGCGTTTACGTCGGTGGCTTCAGTAAACTGCTTGCATTGTTCAAAAGCATTCTGTCCGGTAGAGCCATCTAGCACCAGGAGGATCTCATGAGGTGCATCAGGAACTACCTTTTGCATCACGTTTTTGATCTTGCCCAATTCGTTCATCAGGCCGACCTTGTTGTGCAGGCGGCCGGCAGTATCAATGATGACCACATCCTCGCCATTGGCCACTGCAGACTGCAAAGTGTCGAAAGCCACAGAAGCAGGGTCGGAGCCCATGGCCTGTGCTACTACACGAACGCCAACACGTTCGCCCCAAAGCTTGATCTGTTCTACAGCTGCAGCCCTGAAGGTATCCGCTGCGCCCAAAACCACTTTCAGGTTTTCCGCTTTCAGCTTATGGGCCAGTTTTCCGATAGTCGTAGTTTTACCCACACCATTTACACCCACCACCATAATCACATAAGGTTTGTGTTGACTTCCATATTCAAAGCTGCGGAAATCATTGCTGTTGTTCTCCGCCAGCAAAAGCTGGATCTCATCCCGCAACAGACCGTTTAGTTCCGAGGTCGACAAATATTTGTCCCTTGCTACACGCTGCTTGGATGCGTTCAATAATTTTTAATGTAGTGCTTACACCAACATCAGAAGTGACCAGAACTTCTTCCAGGTTATCGAGCACATCATCATCTACCGTAGATTTACCGGCTACTGCTTTGGTGATCTTGCTTAAAAAGCCCGTTGAAGTTTTCTCTAATCCTTTATCAAGAGCTTGCTGTGCCTCTGGCGCAGTTTCTTTTTTTTTGAAAAAATCGAATAAACCCATAAGAATGTTTAACAAAACAAAAAAAGCCCTCCCAGACTAAAGGGACGGCTTTAATATTATCGAATATTAAAATTATTTTTTAGATGCAATCGCATCTGCTACGTGATCGTTATGAACAATAACTTCTTTGAATGAGTAAGCACCTTTTTGGTGATTTAGTCATTGTGATCACTTTCGAATATTCTTTACCTTTACCCGTTTTTAGGGTTGCAACTACTTTCTTTGCCATGATCTAATAGATTTGTATTTAATTAAATACTAATGGCTTACTTAATTTCTTTGTGAACCGTAACTTTTCTCAATACCGGGTTGAATTTTTTTAATTCTAAACTCTCAGTAGTGTTTTTACGGTTTTTAGTAGTGATATATCTAGACATACCAGGCATGCCACTGGTTTTATGTTCTGTACACTCTAGAATAACTTGTACTCTGTTACCTTTTTTTGCCATTTTCTTAATATTACGGTTATTCACATCAACCAATGTTTTTCTACAAATATCCTTTTTTCACGAAACGATTAATCGCTTCAGAAATACCAATTTTATTGATGGTTTTGATAGCTGAAGTAGAAACTTTCAGTGTTATCCAACGATCCTCCTCAGGAATATAAAATTTCTGAAGTTGTAAGTTGGGATAAAATTTACGCTTAGTTTTAACGTTTGAGTGAGAAACATTAAAACCTGTCATTGCCATTTTTCCGGTTAAATCACAAACTCTAGACATGACTTTATTATATATTGTTAATTGTTGTTCCTTAATTTTTTAAGAGTGTGCAAATATCATTAAAATATTTGTAAACATCAAGTGCCTTCTGAAAATATTTTCATTTTATTATCAGCGACTTGTCCCTGGGGGATGCTTTTATCTGCGTACCAATTTTTATTGTAAATTGCGGATAGATTATTCAGACAGAATTAAAACTAAGTTATTATCAATGAAAAAACAATTTAAATCAAGAATCACCTTGTTGTTCGCTACGCTATGTCTGCCTATGGCTATGTTTGCACAGAATAATAAAGATTGGCATTTGCAATCCAGGGAATTGGATAAAGTATTTGGAACAGGAGTGAGCAGGGCTTATGCAGAGCTATTAAAAGGAAAAACTGCTACACCAGTGATCGTTGCGGTATTGGACGGCGGGATAGATACCTTGCACGAAGACCTCAGAGCCAACCTTTGGAGAAATGCAAAAGAAAAATCTGGCGATCAGGATGTGGACGGCAACGGTTATAAAGGAGATGTGCAGGGATGGAATTTTCTGGGCGGGCCAAACGGTCAGGTAACCAATGAAAGTTCGGAATACCAGCGTGTATATTTCAAATACAAACCTTTATTTGAAAATGTAAAAAGCGAAAAAGAAATTAGTAAAAAAGACAAGCAGCACTACATTTCCTGGGTACTGAGCAAAAGCCTGTTGAAAAAAAGCGATACAGCAGCCCCGGAAGATTTCAGGAGCAAGCAGGTACATGATGACTATTTCGACATCAAAGACCGTTTTTATGGAAATGCCAACCTGATAGGCGACCCATATTTCCATGGTACACACGTTGCTGGCATAATTGGTGCAGTGCGCGACAATGCCCTTGGCATGGATGGCGTAGCAAGCGCAGTAAAGCTGATGGGTGTAAGGGTAGTGCCAAATGGAGATGAGTATGATAAAGATGTTGCGCTGGGCATCCGTTATGCAGTAGACAATGGTGCGCAGATCATCAACATGAGTTTCGGTAAAATGGTATCTCCGGAACGTAAAATGGTGGAGGATGCTATTCGTTATGCAGAGAAAAAAGGAGTACTGATTGTGAATGCTGCAGGAAATGAAGGAACAGATGTAGACAGCATCCCGCATTATCCTAGTCCATTCTACATGAAGGGGGGTAAGCGCGCTTCAAATATGATCACGGTTGGTGCCAGCGGTTCTACAGAAGCCGGATTAGTTGCCTCTTTCAGTAATTATGGCGACCAGACGGTAGACGTGTTTGCCCCTGGAGTTGGGATCTATGCGACTTTGCCTAATAATAAGTATAGCCCATTGTCGGGCACAAGTATGGCTACGCCGGTAGTCGCTGGTGTAGCGGCCCTGCTGAAAAGCTATTATCCTAACTTGACCGCGGTACAGTTGAAGCAGATCATCGAGCAATCGGTTACCAAAATTGATTTTCCGGTTACCAAACCAAAGTCAGGAGGTAAAAAAGTGAAGATGACAGAACTATGTAGGACTGGTGGAGTTGTTAATGCTTACGAAGCCATAAGGCTGGCAGAAAGCATGAAGTAAGCACGATCTTTCTCATTTCATTAAAGCATGCTGTAGATCAGCATGCTTTTTTTGTACATATCAATGCGCTTTTTTAAGCTAATTCCTATCGAATGAAAAGCTGTAGAGATGTTTAACCTGGATCAGAGAAAGATTTTTTCCAGCTAATAGTCCCTGCTTTCCTTGGTTTTTTTTAAGTTTACGATTCAGATTGACCTAACCAAATTATGCAAATAAAATCGTTCGAAGAGTATCAAAAGACCTATCAGTACAGTATCGACTATCCGGAGCAGTTCTGGGAGGGTATTGCCAATAACTTTCAATGGAGAAAGAAATGGAACAAAGTATTGACCTGGAACTTTTCTGAACCTAATATCAAGTGGTTCGAAGGTGCAAAACTGAACATCACTGAGAATTGCCTGGACCGCCACCTTGCAGAAAATGGTGATAAACCTGCGATCATCTGGGAACCCAATGATCCGCAAAAAGAAAGCATTACTTTAAGCTATAAAATCTTACATGAGCAGGTTTGTCGCTTCGGCAATGTGCTTAAAAAGAATGGAGTGAAGAAGGGCGACCGCGTCTGCATCTATATGCCTATGGTACCTGAACTAGCTGTTGCTGTTTTGGCCTGCGCACGTATAGGAGCGGTGCACTCTGTAGTTTTCGGCGGGTTTTCTGCCAAATCTATCGCCGACCGAATCAATGATGCGGCCTGTAAGATCGTGATCACAGCAGATGGCGCCTTCCGGGGCAACAAGCAGATCCAACTAAAGGAGGTGATTGATGATGCCCTGATTGGTTGTCCGACCGTAGAAAAGGTAGTTGTGCTCACCCATACCCGGACTCCTGTTTCTATGCTGAAAGGACGGGATCTTTGGTGGGAGGATGAGATTAAACTGGTAGATACCGATTGCCCGGCCGAGGAAATGGACGCAGAGGATATGTTGTTTATTCTATATACTTCTGGTTCAACTGGTAAGCCGAAAGGCGTAGTGCATACAATAGGGGGCTACATGGTCTATGCTGGCTATACTTTTTCTAATGTATTCAATTATCAGCCGGATGAGGTGTTTTTCTGTACGGCGGATATTGGCTGGATCACAGGCCATTCTTATATCGTATACGGCCCGCTTTCCCAGGGTGCTACAACCCTGATGTTTGAAGGGATTCCTACTTACCCAGATGCCTCAAGAATGTGGCAGGTCGTGGAAAAACATAAAGTCAATATATTATATACAGCACCAACAGCCATCCGTTCGCTTATGAGTTTCGGACTGGAGCCGGTACAAGGAGTGGATCTAAGCTCTTTACGGGTGCTGGGTTCGGTAGGTGAACCCATCAATGAGGAAGCTTGGCACTGGTTTGATGAAAATATCGGTAAGGGCAAAGCTCCTATCGTAGATACATGGTGGCAAACAGAAACGGGCGGCATCATGATTTCGCCAATTGCTCATGTAACGCCTACTAAGCCGAGTTATGCGACTTTACCTCTGCCTGGAATCCAACCGATCCTGGTAGATGAGCAGGGGCAGGAAATCGAAGGGAATGCTGTAAGTGGAAACCTCTGCATTAAATTCCCATGGCCAGGGATGCTGCGCACAACTTACGGGGATCATGAGCGTTGTAAACTGACTTATTTCTCTACCTATCCGAACCTGTATTTTACAGGCGATGGTTGTCTAAGGGATGAGGATGGTTATTACCGGATTACCGGCCGTGTTGATGACGTGATTAATGTATCTGGTCATAGGATCGGCACTGCAGAGGTGGAAAACGCGATCAATATGCATGCGGGTGTAGTGGAAAGTGCCGTAGTCGGTTTCCCTCATGATGTAAAGGGACAGGGCATTTATGCATTCGTGATTTTCCCGAATGCGCATGGCGACGAGGAACTGACGCGTAAGGATATTTTGCAGACTGTAACAAGGGTGATTGGCGCGATTGCCAAACCGGATAACATCCTTTTTGTCTCTGGTTTGCCTAAGACCCGCTCAGGAAAAATTATGCGACGCATTCTGAGAAAGATCGCAGAGGGTGATACCGGAAATCTGGGCGACATTACGACGCTGCTTGATCCTGCGGTAGTAGAGGAGATCATCGAAAAAGCGAAGAAATAATACGACAGGCCCGAGCCAGTCCTAAGAATTTTATTTACCTTTTACCTCGAAGCTGTACTGTTCCTGCGTAACGTCGTTTTCAGTGAGGCCCTGCACGACAATCCGGAACTTTCCGGTGATGTCGCCTGTATAGAAAACCAATTCCTGTTCCGCGGGTTTGAGGATTATTCCATAATTCCAGTACAGCGTAGATTCGAAAGCAGGTTCCAATGGCTCGGTATGTGCATCTACATAGAATTCCATCCTGGTATAGATACCCGGTAAGGGCATGATGAAACGTTTTTTTTCTTCGTCTTTGCAATCGTGGTATGTGATCATTCCTGCACCCATTCCGTTTCTGTAGGTTTGTCCGACCACGGGATGCCTGTTGCCAGCATCTGAATAGTGATTGCGGCAATTGAGGATATTGAACATACAGACATAGTCGCCACATGCATTGGCGCCACGTTTGTAATTCAGGCTGTGATCGCCACCAGCGGTAATTTTTACTTCCCGGAGCCGATTTACCTTTTCATTTGCTTTTAACGTGAGTTCGGTATTGTTTTGAATGCTGGATAGAACGGCAGTTTGTGCTGTGTACAGCGATTTTACGTAGTCCTTATTTAGTTTTATATACGGATCTGATATTTTCATGCTATAGCTGTCCTGGTTTTTACCCAATACAATGGCCTGCATTTTTGTGCCAGCCTGGAGGATCAGTTCCTGGTTTGCGAACTTGACATCTCCGTGTGCATCACTTTTTTTAAAGCCGATACCATTTCCTTTCATGATGCTCAGTTCCACGGGGGCTTTTATAGCTTTTTCATACTTACGGATGTTCAGGTGCAGGGCAAGTGAATCGTAGGTTTTCAGGGTGTCACTAGCATTGCTTTCCAGTACGTTTTGCCAGGTGTACCTGCGCCAGCCTTTAACCATTAACATATCTTCCAGATACTTTTTATCGCGGATCCCTTTACCATTTGCTGCGATAGGAAGGGTAGTTAACTCATTTTTTAGTTTTATGTAACTCTCGATATCTGTAGTGAATGCGCTGGAAAGCCGGTTTTCCTGTACACAGGCGATGGATACAAAAGCTAAAGTATCTGGTTGGTTCAGAGAGAGTTTTAAGGTTACTTTTTCACGCTGAGCATAGATTTTTTTGTCCGTACTAATGTTGATCTTCGTGGCCGGATCGTAATGTGCATAGAAGAGCCGTTCTGCAAGGGGTCTGCCGAGACTATCGGAAATGGTAATGGTCTGAAGACCGGAAGCGACGTCTGCTAAAGGAATTTTTATACTGCGGTGAACGGACTTAATATCCATTTCATTGTAGATATAGGTTTCTTTAAAATCATGGATCCTGAGGGCAATTTTTTGAGGGGCCAGGTTGATCAGGCGCAGAACCAGGGTATCTTTAACTACTGCATCGCTAATGGTAATTCCCAGGCCAGTCCTAAGTACAGGGGGAAGGATATAATTGCTGTCGGCAAAGGCGGAGTGCAACAGTTTGATTTTGTATACAGCCTCCGCTTCGGGAACGAGTACAAACTTTCCCATGCCATAGCTATTGGTTTCTATGGTGTCTATAATTTCGCTGTTCCTGTAAAGTACAGCTTTTGCACTGACCATGGCGAGCTGCTGATCCTTGAGTTCCCATGCCAGCACACATGGGATGTTCTGAATGAGGTTGCCGCCCTCGGGGTAAAAGCCAACCTGTGCCTTCCGTTTCGTAACCGGTAAGGTCATATTCAGGAAACTGCTGTCTTTTTCATATTTGAGTTTTGCATACACATTTGGATCACTGCTGTTTTCCTGTTCGGGAATTTCTATGATCAGTTCACCAGAGGCATTGGTCTTTGCTTTTTTATAGGTCTGCCCGTATTTATAGCTGATGTCGACCGGCTTTTGGCAGAAAGCGCGCGTCACGGGAAAGTACGGAGATGAGTACTTTATTGGGTTCTGCTCCCGGACCAGCTGGCTGTAGCAGTTTGATGCTCGCATTGAAAGACGGATCAATATTGGTCTTGATCAGCACTGGCTGTATGAAGCTCAGCTCAGGTACACCTTTGCTGACCAGGTTAGTGGTCACCTGGAAATGGTAATTGCCGGTCAGCATAGAGTCGGGGAGGACCATACTGCCAAAGGCCATGCCGCTTCCGGCGATATATTTTTCTTGTTTGATGATGGCGCTGTCAATGTCTCTCACGAGTGCCACGCAGAGCAATTCGTGCATCATGGCTTTTTGTGGTTTGAGTTTTAGGAAGTAGGCACTAAACCACACCGTTTCGTTATTCGTGTAAATGGTTTTGTCGAAATGTACAAAGATCTTGGATGCAGGCGCTGCAAGCGAATGGTACTGCATTTTTTCTGATAAAATAGTCTGGCTCTGCCACTGTGCACGTGTAGGGTTGAATATGCTGCTGAATAGCAGGAAGCAGGAGAACATCAACAGGGCTTTTCGCATCAGTTAAAGTTAAAGTATCAACAGTAACTTTACAAGTACTTAGAAAAGATCCTGAAAATATAGAAGCCATCTTCATAGCCAAGATATCCTCAACCAGCTCGAAATTGCGTTTGAGCGTCTGCTTTGCGTCGACAAGTATAAATAGAAGGCAGCATCAATAATCTGGCGAATGCTTCTTATTACACCCGCAGGGCAACCTGGTTATCCGGGGCCAGGTATTCTGCCTCGGATAACCGTAATTTTTATTTTGGCCTGCAGGTAAAATTTTGGGAACTATTAAATTGCTAGTAGCCAAATATTTGTTCCAGTGTTAGTTTATTTACTGTGCCGAATTTTTGCATGTCTTCCGTTTTTACATTCTTTTCGGAAGCAACGATACAATAGTTATAAGGTTTGTTAGCCACGTTTTTTGTATGGAAAGCTTTGATCTCTTCAAAAGTAAGTGGTTTTAAACCCTTGTATTCATCGATCCTGGCATCGTGATCAAGCCCTAGCTTTTTATTGGCAAAATAGCTTTGTATGATGTCGTCTTTAGTGATCCTGCTGGTTTCTATGGCATTTAAGGCATTGTCTTTCGACGCTTCAAATGACTTATCTGCTTCAGGCAGGTCGTTGAGCAATTCATTCATACCGGCAATTGCATCATTCATTTTGTCAGCCTGGCTACCAACATATGCTATCATTGCGTACTCTTTTGCCTTATTGTCGGGCGAGGAGTATATAGCGAAAGTAGAATACGCAAGGGCTTTGGATTCGCGGATGGTCTGGAATACTATAGAACCCATGCCACCACCAAAATAACTATTGAAAAGGGTAACTTTTGAAGCCAGTGCAGGATCATATATGCCCCCGTTTCTAACCCAGCGTACTTCAGATTGTACCATGTCGTAATCTGCAAAGTAAACTTGGTTGCTGTTATTGTTCGTATAATTGAATGACTTTGCTGGTGCTGCATCCGTGAATTCTTTAGGAAGCGGATGCAATTTGCTGATTCCGGCAGTGAAAGCAGCCAATGGTTGTGGTCCGTAATAGGTAATCGTATGTTTGTAGTTGTTGATGTTGTGCAGGATGTACAGCAGTTGATCCGAAGTGATGTTTTTCACCTCTTCATTCGTGAGGGTGTAATTAAATGGGTTATTCGGTCCATATTGTGCATAGCTCATTAGTCCGCCAAGGATAGATCCTTTGTTAAGCTTATTGTTTTCCCGGCTTTTCAGGATACTGTTTTTTAGCTCCGCCAAAGCCTTTTCGTTGGGCTTGCAGTTAGCAAAAATATGCTCTACCAGCGCCACAGCCTTGTCGAAATTTTCCTGGAGGCCGCTGATATTGATGGTGGCTACTTCATTGCCGACACTAAAACTGTAATTACACGCTATATTATAGAATTCTTTGCTGATCTGTTCCGCGGTGTATTTATCTGTACTCAAAAAGCTCAGATACTGCGCTGCATAAGGTTGCAGTTTATAATTCCATGCACCCATATCGAAACGGTAGCTGAGTCTGAATATGCTGTTCTCTTTGTTTTCTACACTGATAACCTCCGCAATTCCGGCTTTACCGAAGTTAAGGTCTTTTTTATAGTCAAGGAATTTAGGCGCAATGGGTTTAACAGCCGCTGAAAGCAGGTTTTTAGCGAAAGGGGACGTGGAAGATGCATTGGTATTTACAGGTGTAATAGTTGGCTTTTCTACTTTCTGGATGTTTTTGTCAACCCCCTTGTGTTTATAGGCGACTACATAGTTGTCGATAAAAAATTGTTTTGCAAAATCTACAATCTGTTGTTTGCTGATCTTTGCCATCGCATCCGGGCCATTCAATGATTTGTCCCATTTGGTACCCCGATTGAGAATGAATTCATTGGTGATGCTCTCTACCCTGAAGCCATTTTCATCGAAGGCCTGCAGCAGACTCAGCTTACTATTGGCTACAGTTGCTTTAATCAGACTTTCGTCGAACTCTCCCTTTTTCAGGATCGCAATTTGATCCAGCAATAATTGTTGGGCTTCCTCCAGCGATTGGCCTTGTTTAGGCTGTGCCGATAGTTCAAAAACTCCATAGTCCTTCATTTGTTGATAGCCTGCACTGGAACGCAGCACTTTTTGTTGCTTGTTCAAATTGATGTCCAGCAGACCAGCTTTCCCATTAGACAGGATGCTGGAGATGAGATCAAGCACCATGCTTTCTTTGCTGTTTTCAGGGAAGCCCCGGTAATTCATGGTGATGCTTTCAGCACTTGGGCCATAGATGTCCACTTTCTGGATCTGTGTGAGCGGTTTTTCCGGAGCAGGACTATACAACTCTACCGGTTTTGCTTTCATATACGCAAAAGACTGATCTACTTTTTTGATCATTTCATCTGGATTTAGGTCTCCCGCCATGGCGATGATCATGTTGTTGGGTACATAATATTTATTGTAGTACTTCCTGATCTCCAGTAAGGAAGGGTTTTTAAGGTGTTCTACAGTACCGATGGTAGTTTGCTGACCATAATTGTGTGTAGGGAAAAGTAATGCCGACATCTGTTCATTGATTTTCCAGCCATCATTGTCGAGCCCCCTATTTTTCTCTTCATATACTGCCTCCAGTTCGGTATGAAAAATACGGAAGATCGGGTTACGGAAACGTTCAGCCTGCAGAGCCAGAAATTTATCGGTTGCATTAGCAGGGAAATCCTCATTATAAACCGTTTCTTCATACCATGTATGTGCATTGGTAGATTGTCCACCAATGGCTTTCATCATTTTATCGTACTCATTTGCAATAGAATAATTCGATGCCAGGCCGGAGGTCTTATCGATCTCGGCGTAGATCTCTTTCCGTTTTGCCGGATCGGTAGTTTTATTGTACTGCTCATAAAGCGCATTGATCTTATCCAGGAGCGGCTTCTCTTTGGCAAAATCAAGGGTGCCGAATTTGTCGGTTCCTTTAAATAGCAAGTGTTCAAGGTAATGTGCCAGACCGGTTGCGGTACGAGGATCAGTATTGCTTCCCGCCCGTACGGCCAAACGGAACTCAATCAGCGGCTCTTTGGTATTTTGTGAGAGGACGACTGTAAGGCCGTTCTTTAGTGTATAGAACCTCGATTTTGTAGGGTCATTTGTTACATATTTGTAAGTGTAACCACCTGATGAGGCCGTTTTCCATACGTAGGTCGATTGGGCCATCAATCCTGAACCTGCGATCAGAAGGCAGACCATTAATAATAATTTACGTTTCATTAATTTGAGTTTTTTATGTGATGAAGTTGAGTTCTAGGTCAAATATAGATTGAAAACTCAGATTTATAGCTGAATTCTCGTATTTTTACCGCTATGAAGAAGCAAAGTTCAAAGCCGAATATTTTGGTTGTAAACGACGATGGCATTACAGCGCCGGGTATCAAGAACCTGATTGACGTAATGAAAGCCTTGGGCAATGTAGTAGTAGTTGCACCAGACGGCCCTCAATCAGGTATGGGACATGCCATTACTATAGGTAAACCCCTTCGGTTTGATGCTGTGGACCTGTACCCAGGCGTAGAAATGTACAAATGTTCTGGAACTCCCGTCGATTGTGTGAAGCTGGCGGTCAACAAAATCTTTAAAGGTAAGAAGCCAGATCTTTGTGTTTCGGGAATCAATCACGGGTTAAACAATTCCATCAATGTGATTTACTCTGGCACCATGTCGGCTGCCGTGGAGGGTGCCATAGAAGGTATTCCTTCAATCGGATTTTCGCTTGACGATTTTTCCCAGCAGGCGGATTTTAGTCATTGCAAAAAATTCATCAAAGCAATCGCACTGCAGGTGTTAGCGCATGGTTTGCCGCCTGCAACCCTGTTGAACGTAAACTTTCCAAAAGGAGATGGGTTGAAAGGCATCAAAATCTGCCGGCAGGCCAATGCCAAGTGGGCAGAAGAATTTGATGAGCGTAAAGACCCCTATGAACGTCCATATTACTGGCTCACAGGTGTGTTTCAAAATAACGATAAAGGAGAAGATACCGATGTATGGGCACTGGAACATGGCTTTGTATCTGTGGTTCCGGTACAGTTTGACCTTACTGCCCACCATGCCATACCAGTACTGAATACCTGGACCTTCGACGTAAAATAATGAAAGATTCAATCTGGACTGGCTTGGCCGGAGGAATCGCAATACCTGGTGTGTTGCTGACCGGGGTTTGGTACCTGATGCATAAATATGCTTTTTTGGCTAAGGCCGACCTGTTGCTGATTGGCTGTATTGCAGTGAACGCATTGTTAATGCATCATTTTTTCAGGCAGAACAGAGACAATGTGGGTAAAGGAGTGATCACTGCGACATTTCTTTGGGCCTTTGTCTTCTTTTTCTATAAGATCAATCAATCATGAGGTATTATTTAGTAGCAGGCGAAGCCTCGGGCGATTTACATGGAGCGAATTTGATGAAGGCACTAAAGGCCGAAGACCCGGAAGCAGCCTTTCAATATTATGGAGGCGATAAGATGCTTGCAGAAGGAGGTACTCTAAAAAAGCACTATGCAGAGATGGCCTTTATGGGTTTTACCGAGGTGCTCTTGAACCTGCGTACCATATTGAGGAACATGAAGGCCTGCAAGGCTGATATTTTAGCTTATCGCCCTGATGTACTGATCCTGATTGATTTTCCTGGTTTCAACCTGAAGATTGCTGAATTTGCGAAGAAGGAGGGAATCAAGGTTTGTTATTACATTTCTCCCAAAGTGTGGGCATGGAATCAGAAGCGCGTATTGAAGATCAAGAGGGATATAGATAAGCTTTTTTGTATCCTGCCTTTCGAAGTCGACTTTTATAAGGAATGGGGAATGGAAGTCGACTATGTTGGCAATCCTTTGCTGGATGAAATTGCTTCGTTTCAGCCGGATCTTTTATTTAAAGAAAAATATAAACTGGAAAAAGAGGTTATTGCCCTCTTACCGGGTAGCAGAAGACAAGAGATCGAGCGTCTATTGCCTGACATGTTGAGTATAACTGAAGCCTTTCCGGAATATCAGTTTGTGGTGGCAGCAGCACCAAGTTTCGAAGAGGCTTATTACCGGCAGTTTATCAAATCAGATAATGTAAGTCTGGTCTTTGGCCAAACTTACAACTTACTTTACCATTCAAAAGCAGCCCTTGTTGCTTCCGGTACTGCTACTTTGGAGGCCGCATTATTTCATATTCCACAGGTAGTAGTCTATCGTGGCGGACGTATTTCTGTAGCTATCGCACGCTTATTGGTAAAGATTCGTTTCATCTCGCTGGTAAACCTGATCATGGATCGGGAAGTAGTCAAAGAATTGATTCAGGAAGATTGCAATACCGACAATATTACTAGTCAATTATCAGCCATATTATCAGGGGATTCTAGAGCAAAACTGCTGGCAGATTACGTAGAATTATCGGCGAAAATGGGTGGTCCTGGTGCTTCTGGACGCGTTGCGAAATTGATCCTTTCTTACCTCAGTTTATAGTTTTTTCCAGCTTTTTAACGCGATAAAATCATGAATGTTTGAAAAAAAATTATTTTTTCTAAAACATTTTGCTGAATATTGCTGTTGATAAAACGTTTTACTTGTAACCTATCCCTACAGTACCATGAAAAATATAAACTTATCAATAGTCGGTGCGCTCTTCAAAACGTTTCTCTTTTTTTACCCAAAATTCGGCTTGCGATTGGTGCCTGTACCAATCTGATTTTGCATGTCAGTTCAGATGAAGAACATCTAATTTCTCTCTCCTAATTTTTCTCTCCAAAAGCTAACTGCGGTTTTGCATGCTATCGTTTTTACGGTCTGGTGCTTGCCTGCATTTTTTTGAAAAAATATTGCGCACTCACAATTTATATGAGTAATAATTACTAAAAACTATAACTTAACTAATCTTCCAAATGAGAATCAATCAAGCGATTGGCGCTGGAGTATTACTACTCTGTAGCCTTGGCTATCGGAGTTACGCCGCAGAAACCTCCGTCAAATCAAATCACCTAAATTTAAAACACTTTTTTCAAGAACCAGTCGTGCAAGACACGACTAAGAAACAGCTTACCATTACAGGTATTGTCGTAGATGAAGGCTCGCTGCCTGTGCCGGGAGTCAGTGTAAAATCAGCATCAGGTAAATCGGCAGCAACCGACGCTGCGGGTAAATTTACCATCGGAGTTACCGGAGCAACAGAGAACTTAACGTTTACGTATATCGGATATAATCCGGTGACCAGGGCAGCCGGCTCGGGAAATGCACCTTTGAGCATTCGCTTAGAGCCTTCAAGCACTACACTAAAAGATGTTCAGATAGTGGCTGTTGGTTATGGAACTCAAACTATTCGTGAAGTGACTTCATCAGTTGCGCACGTAGGTACTGAAGATTTCCGTCAGAGTGGAGCTAGAAATCCTTTGGATTTGGCCCAGGGTAAGGTAGCAGGTTTACAATTATCGAGACCTGGTGGATCTAACCCCAACTCTGCTGTCGGAGTCCAGTTAAGGGGTGCTGTAAGTACCGATGGAAGTGCATCACCGTTATACGTTATCGATGGTATTCCTGGTGGTAATCCAGACCTGCTGCAACAGGATGATATTGCATCGATCGACGTCCTTAAGGATGGTTCCGGTGCAGCTATCTATGGTACCAGCGCCAATGCAGGGGTTATTTTGATTACCACTAAGAGAGGTAAGCCAGGAGCTCCGAGATTTGACTACTCATCATATGTTAGGAAAGAATATCTCCAGAACAAACCTGATTTTCTGAGTCCTGAGGAATTCAGACAAAAGCTTGCATCTGGCGAACTCCGAAACCAAGAAGATAGAGGAAGTAGTACCGATTTCTTTGGTGGACTCATTAATAAGGGAAATGTTTCTCATAACCATAACCTTGCGTTATCTGGAGGTACTGAGCAAACTAGCTATCGTGGAGCTTTAAATTACAGGAACCTTCAGGGCATCAGTAAAGAGAATGGACGTGAAGAATATACATTACGTTTTGCACTGAATCAAAAAGCATTTGACAATAAGCTAAACCTTCAGATGAATTTGGTAACTAACGTCAATAAAGCTAATCTTCTTGGCGGCGGTGGATGGGAAAGCGAAATTGCGAAAAATCCAACCTTGTCGAATTACAATCCTGATGGAAGTTTCAGGTATGACCTTACAAGCACCAATGAGTTTGCAAGACTTTCTATGGAAACCAATTACAGGAAGCAACAAACATCGTCGGCGGATATTAAAGCGGATCTCGAAATATTTTCTGGTTTGAAAGGATCCATTTTTGGATCGGTAACCCGCGACAGTCGCGATGATTCCCAGTACCGATTTAAAGGTAGTGAGGACTCTATGGAAAATACAGATTATCCAAGCGGTGGGTATGCGTATAAGGGAAGCTTTTTATCTCAAAAGTATGCTTTTGAACCAACCTTAAATTACCAAAAAAAGTTTGCCGAGAAGCATGACATTACAGCAGTACTGGGTTACAGTTATAGGTATGACATGGAAGAATCTTCAAATATGTCGAATCGTGGATTTGTTAACGATTCATTTCATGAAGATTTGATTCAATCGGGCGCTGCTTTGCGCGATGGAAAGGCGACCATGGAAAGTTACCGTGTAGACAATACACTGATCGCTTTTTTCGGTAGGGTCAATTATGCACTTAATAATAAATACCTATTGCAGTTTATTTTGCGGAGGGAAGGATCATCCAGATTTGGTAAAAATAACAGATGGGGTAACTTTCCCGGCAGTTTCTGCTGGATGGAACATATCTGAAGAAAGCTTCATGAAAGATGTGAAATTCGTAAATTACCTGAAGCTGCGTGCAGGATTTGGTGTAACAGGTAATTCACCCACAGCTAGTAATGTGTCCCGCGTAACGATGGGAACAGGGGGTATTTACATCAATCCAGACGGAACATATGTTCAGACCTATGGTCCTGAGAGAAATGAGAATCCTTTTCTTGGCTGGGAACGTAAGGAAGAGTTTAACTTGGGTATAGATTTTAGATTGCTTGACAGCCGATTGACAGGTGCTATTGATGTTTTCAAACGTAAGACAAAAGATCTGTTTGGTGACTACGATTCCCCACAACCGCCATTTGTAAGAGAGAGAATCTTTGCAAATGTCGGCACTATTTCTTCTCAGGGTATAGAATTGGCTTTGAGCTATCAGGCTATCAAGAATGAAGAATTTGGTTGGAATATCGATGCAACTGCAAGTACTACAAGAAATACGATAGGTAGCTTTTCGAAAGGTAATTTGAAGAGAACTTATCTCGGAAGAGGGGGTATTGGAGGAGCAGGAGCGCTAGGAGATGCTTACACTTATTATGAAGGCAGTAAGATCGGGGATTTTTATGGTAAAAGGTTTGCAGGTTTTACTGACGATGGTAAGTGGCTTTTTTATGATAGAAACGGGTCTGCCGTACGTAACGACGTACTTAACCCGAGTCCTAACGATAGGAGTAGCAGTGATTTCGCAGTCATTGGTAATGCCGTGCCAAAGTATTATATGTCCCTGACCAATAGTTTCAACTATAAAAATTGGGATTTAAGGGTTTTCTTAAGGGGTAAGTTTGATTTTGATATCTTAAATACTACAGCATTAACTTATGGTAACCGTACTACGAGTGGCAACTTATTAAAGGATGCATTCACAAAATATGCTGAAATCGATGATACCTATATGTATTCGAATTATTATCTCGAGAGCGGTAGTTTCCTGAAAGTTGACGAGATCACACTAGGCTATAATTTCAAATTTAAAAGTAAGGGAATTAGCAATTTAAGAGTTTACGCGACTGGACAGAACCTGGCTACAATTACTGGATACTCCGGGAATGATCCTGACTATGTATTGGATACCGGAATCGGTAATGAAATCAATGGTAAAGTGCTTGGTATTGATACTCGTGGTCCTTATCCAAGTACCCGCTCTTTCTTAATTGGTGTTAACGTTGGATTTTAATCAAATAGTAATGAAAAATAAATATTTATTATATACCGCATTGGCCGGGGTTCTTTCCCTGACTAATGCATGTACCAAATTGGATGAAAACGCCTATAGCGTTATCGTAGCAGAAGAATTTTTTAGAAATAAAGCCGAAGTGACATCCGCGGTTTTAAGACCATATACACACGCCAATGCATGGGTTACACCTTCAGGACAAGATAACTGGTGGCGCGCATCAGAACTTTCTGCAGATCAATTGGCCTGGCCTACAAAAGGTCCCCATGGTGAAGACGGTGGTAAATGGAAACGATTGCACTATCATAGCTGGACAGTTGATGAGGGTGGTTTAAATCAGGCTTGGGTATTGATGTATGGCGGTCTGGGATACTGTAATTTTCCAATAGAGCAAATCGGTATGCGTGAAGCTTCCAGCATGGGAATTACAGATGTTGAAAAAGCGAGTTTTATAGCGGAATTAAAACTCTTCAGAGCCTTTCACTTGCTAAGAGCTATGGATTTATGGGGCAATATCCCATATGCCTTCGAAGTAGGTAAGCCTGAGCGTCCGACTACCACTCCAAGGTCAGAGATGTTTGCTATTATTGAAAAGGAAATTAAGGACAATATCGAAGCCGCTCCTAAATTGACGCAAACAATGAAAGGTCGGATGACACAAGCTGGTGGATACGCCATGTTGGTGGAATTGTATCTGAATGCGGAAGCTTGGACGGGAACACCACGGTGGGATGACTGTATTGCTGCCGCTGATGCGTTAATCAATGGTCAGGGTGGTGGTCAAAACGGTGCGATGGCTTTAGACGCCAATATAACGGATCAGTTTAAGCCTGATAATCATTTGTCAAAGGAAGCGATATTTTCAATTGTGTATGATTATACCACTGCTAATTTCGAGCCTTCATGGCCGAGTGAGTTCTATCATTTCAAACAGCGAGAAATTTATGGCGGAGGAAGAAATGGTAACGATGGTATCGTACTTGTACCAGGTGTTTACACTAAGTTCGCCAATAATGACCTTAGAAAATCTGAATGGCTGTTAGAAGGCCCACAATTGAATTTTACGACTTTAAAACCAGTTACCGGATCTGAAGAATATAGGGATCAGCCATTGGTTTTTGTTGATAATATACGCCGTAATAAGACCGGTTCTACCGTGTCCAATATGAGCGAAGGCGAAGAAAACTCTGGAGTGCGTTTTAATAAATATAAACTTGGTAATCAATCAGCAGGTTTAAAAATAGTAAATGGCGACACCATAGAGATAGCTGCAAATCCTAACTATAACAATACGGACTGGAACGTTTATCGCCTTACCTGGGTTTATTTCGCCAAAGCGGAAGCTTTAATGCGTAAAGCAGGCGGTACCGCTACGGCTGATGCTGTAGCGCTGATCAATCAATGCAGGGAGCGTGCTTTCGCACAGGCAGACAGAGCAGGTGCTGCTTTCACTACAAGTTCACTAACCCTGGAAACATTATTGGAAGAGCGTGGTAAAGAATTCATCTTTGAAGGTTGGAGAAGACAAGACCTGATCCGCTGGAACAGGTTTACAACAGCTAACTGGTGGGATCACCAACCTAGCCAGGCTCATCGCTCACTATTTGCAATACCTCAGGTGCAAAGAGGCTTGAATCCTAACCTGACCCAAAATCCGGGCTACCCACAATAAAATACACACTGGATTACAGAAAGGTGATTGTTTCATTACAATCACCTTTCTTTTTTTATAAATGGTTTTAATTTCCTATTATTGGGATACTAAAACGTTTTAAACCAAATTACAAACCCCTTATTTAGGTCCTAAGGGAACAAACCGAACACACATGAAACGAAGATTAATTCCTTTTGCGCTAGCCCTCTTACTGGGAACAGCGCAAGCTCAACAAAAAGACTTGGTGCAGTATGTAAACACGCTGCAGGGCACCAATTCCAAACATGAACTCACAAGAGGTAATACCTATCCTACAACTGCGCTACCCTTTGGCATGCATACCTGGACACCACAGACCGGGCGAAACGGTGATGGCTGGAAATATCAATACTTCAAAGACCACATCCGTGGATTTCAGCAAGCGCACCAATGTAGTTCCTGGACAAGGGATTATGCTGTATTCTCTTTTATGCCGATGACGGAATTGGTAGTAGATGAAAATAAGCGTGAGGCGAAATTTAGCCATGACAACGAAATCGCAAAACCCAATTACTATAAAGTACAATTTGATAATAAAATTACTACAGAAATTTCTCCTTCAGAACGAGGTGCACACCTGAGGTTTAGCTTATCCAAAAGGAGAGAAAAGCTTCCTGGTTTTGGATGGCTATAACAGAACAAGTGGTGTTCAGATCCATCCGAAAGAGAACAAAATCACCGGTTGGGTAAGTAATGGAGAAGGATTTAGAAAGAACTGGAAAAGCTATTTTGTCATCCAGTTTGACCAGCCTATTAAATCTTATGGAACCTGGGAAAACAAAATAATACCATTGCTGCAGATTCATTAAGTGCTGAAGGACGTGGCAAAGGTGCATACATCGAATTCCAGGCGGGTGTAAAAGTACAGGTTAAAACGGCCTCATCCTACATCAGCATGGAACAGGCAGAACTGAATTTAAAACAATGAACTGGGAGCAGATAAAACATTGGAGCAAACCAAGGCAAACGCGGCGGCGGTTTGGAATAAATCGCTGGGCAAGATCCAGGTAGAAGGTGGCTCTAAAGCAGACATGGAAACATTTTATTCCTGCTTTTTTAGGGCAAGTCTGTTTTCCAGAAAGTTTTATGAAATAGATCGAAGCATGGCAAGCCCTATTATTTCAGTCCTTATGATGGTCAGGTACATGACGGATACATGTTTACCGATACCGGCTTCTGGGATACTTTCCGCGCGCAATTTCCTTTAAATACTTTGGTACATCCGGAAATGCACGGACAGATATATGCAAGCGATGCTCGATGCTTATAAGCAATGCGGATGGCTACCTTCATGGTCTTTCCCAAGCGAAGCTGGAAGTATGATCGGCAACCATGCAATTTCTCTTATTGACTGATGCCTGGGCAAAAGGGATCACGTACCTTTGATCCGAAAGAAGCATTAGATGCCTATTATCACGAAGCAATGAACAAAGGGCCTTGGGGACCGGCAAATGGTCGTGACGGTGTTAAAGAATACAATCAACTGGGTTATGTGCCTTATCCTAAATACAGAGAGTCTACAGCAAAAACCCTGGAGTATGCCTATGATGATTATTGTGGCTACGAGTTGGCCAGAATGACCGGAAATAAGAAATACATGGACATTTTCGAAAAACCGATGTACAATTATAAAAATGTTTACGATCCATCTACACGGTTTATGAGAGGCAAGGGGATAGACGGACAATGGACCAAAAATTTTGATCCGATCGAATGGGGCGGACCTTTTACCGAAGGCAATGCATGGCATTACCATTGGTCGGTATTTCAGGATACAAAAGGACTGATCAATCTGATGGGCGGCAATCAGAACTTTCACAGCAAAATTGGATTCCGTGTTTTCAGAACCGAATAAGGTAAAAGTAGGTTCTTATGGTGGAATGATTCACGAAATGACGGAAATGGTGATGGCCAATATGGGACAGTATGCACATGGAAATCAACCGATCCAGCATATGGTTTATCTATATAATTATGCCAACCAACCCTGGAAATCGCAATTTCATGCCACGTGAGGTGATGTCCAAACTTGTATGATGCTACAGAAAATGGTTATCCCGGAGATGAAGATCAGGGCCAAACTTCTTCCTGGTATGTATTAAGTGCATTAGGATTTTACAGTGTGACTCCGGGAACTGGAGAATATGTGATGGGAAGCCCGATGTTTAAAAAAATAACCATTAATTTAGAGAACGGTAAGAAGTTCGTTATAGAAGCTCCTGCCAATAGTAAAGATAATGTATACATCCAGTCGGCTTCTTTAAATGGCAAGACGTATACAAAAAACTTCCTTAACCACAGTGATTTGGTTAAAGGCGGAACATTGAAATTAAACATGAGTAATAAACCGAATGAGCAGAGGGGATTATCAGCTGAAGACAAGCCTTTTTCTCTAACCAAATAGTAAAATTTAAACAATGAAAAGAAGAACCTTTTTACAAAGTACAGGACTGCTGGCAGCGGGTCTTATGGTAGACAAAGTTGCGTTCGCAGCAGCTCCTTCAGATTTTCCTGTAGTCCGGGTACCAGCTGCCAAACGTCATTTCCAAAGTGCATCAGTGGAAAATGCGATTGCTGAATTCCATAAAAACGTAAAAAACAAAGAATTAGCATGGCTGTTTGAAAACTGTTTTCCAAATACTTTGGATACTACGGTTACCTATACTGAAAATAATGGCAAGCCAGATACTTATGTAATCACTGGTGATATTGATGCAATGTGGTTACGGGATAGTACAGCACAGGTGACGCCTTACCTGCCATTGGTAAAAGGCGATAAAAAATTACAGAACCTGATTGCAGGTGTGGTCAATCACCAGGTAAAAAGTATTCTTAAAGATCCTTATGCGAATGCATTTTATGGTGATCCAAATAAAGTAGGTGAGTGGAAGACGGACAAAACCGATATGAAACCAGGCATCCACGAACGCAAATGGGAGATCGATTCTTATGTTATCCGATTCGTCTGAGCTACCAATACTGGAAACTCACAGGCGATACTACTCCTTTTGATGACGACCTGGAGAGAAGCCATTGCCTTAATCGTGAAAACCTTTAAAGAACAACAGCGAAAGATAGGTCAGGGGCCATATCACTTCCAACGAGAAACAGATGGTTGCAACGGATACCATGCCGATTGAGCGGATATGGTTATCCAGTGAAACCTGTCGGCCTGATCTGTTCTGCTTTCCGCCCGAGTGATGATGCTACAATTTATCAATTTCCTGATTCCTTCCAACTTCTTTGCTGTTGTGAGTTTAAGACAGGCTGCTGAAATCTTGACGGCAGTACATAAAGATACTGCGCTGGTTGCCGAATGTAAAGCATTGGCTACAGAAGTAGAAAACGCCATTCAGAAACATGCGATAGTAAACCATCCAAAATTTGGAAAAGTGTATGCATTTGAAGTAAATGGTTATGGAAGTTTCAATATTATGGATGATGCCAATGTGCCTAGCCTGCTGGCTTTGCCATACCTTGGTGCGGTAAAACCGAATGATCCGGTATATATCAATACCCGTAAACTGATCCTTTCTTCAGAGAATCCATTCTATTTTCAGGGAACAGGTGGCAAAGGTATCGGAAGTCCTCATACCGGGCAGATAAAATCTGGCCAATCGCCGTTATGATGCAGGGATTACCAAGTAGCATGAAGCTGAAATAAAATCATGTCTACAGATGCTGCAGAAATCCATGGTGATACAGGATTTATGCATGAGTCTTTCAATCAGGATGATCCAAAAGATTTTACAAGATCATGGTTTGCCTGGGCAAATACAATTTTTGGAGAATTCCTTTGGAAAGTATATAAAGAGAAACCACATTTGCTGGCCTAAATTAACATATCAAAGGGGTGCATTGTAAAATGCCCCCTTTTTTATCTTAAAAATGATATTGCTGGCTGATAGATCAAACGCATCTATCTGCGCATTAAGTCTCTAAGGCGACTTAGTCTGTATTCATTTTTTGTTAAGTCATTGTCGATGTCGCTCAGCAATGTGGTTAACTGCATCTCGCTGGAGATCTCTACCAAGGTCTTAAATATGCTCAGGATCTGGGTTTTTTCTTCCTGAAATAATTTTACTACCCCTTTGGTAAACGCTAGACGGTTATTGTTTTTTAATGTATTGTGCAATACTGTATCAAATTTTATAGAGATGGCACCGGAGGTGATGATATATACAATATCTGAAATTCCTATAGGCATCGAACTTAGTACATAAGCTTCATAGGTCACTTTATTTCTCGAAGAATTGGCAAAAAAATCTTCTAAATCGCTGTATTCCTTCAACACGGTTGTCGCTCTTGTCAATTGGCCCAAAAGCGAATTGTAATATTCTTCGTAGTTCATAAAAAATTTTCTGCTGTAATCGCTAAAGGTAAGGTAATTATGCCCCGGAACAGCATTTAAATTCAGCTATTAGCGATATTTTGAATATTTAATTTGCAGGGATTCTAAATTTCATTACTTTTGCCAGCCATGGGGGATTAGCTCATTTGGCTAGAGCGCTTCGCTGGCAGTGAAGAGGTGATCGGTTCGAATCCGATATTCTCCACATTAATGGACAACACAATTAAATTGTGATTGTCCATTTTTTTTATCTGTATATTTAGGCTAATAAACAACCCTTTAATTCTTTAACCTATGAAATTGCAAGCTGCTGTTTTCTGTTTTTGTTCGTCCTGTTTGCCAGTACCGTGCATGCACAGGAAATCAAAGGGACATATGCTATAAAGAATGTTAAAACCGGAATGCTGCTGCGCCTTAAGGATGCAAGTGGAAAAAACGGGACGCCCCTGGTTGCTTATGATCCTCAGAACTGGAAGTGCATGACCTGGGAATTCCAAAGTAAGGGTGAGCATACTTATCAGCTTAAGAACCTGTTTACAAAAAAGACATTTCAGCCACTTGCTGAAGCCAAAGATGCCGCAGTTCTGGAGGAACAGCCCCTCGTACAGGATGCGGCCAACCAGCAGTATGAATTCATTAAAGTTAAAAAAGATATTTACCTGATCAGACTAAAATCTACGGAGTTGTATCTTAGCCTTTCAGACCCTGAAGGTAGTACTAACTCTGCCATTATATTAGCTAAAAAGAAGGATTCTACAGAGCAGCAATGGAGCATTTATCTGCAGAACCCAACTATGTAAGCGGGATTATTTTACTGATTTTGCGATGATGTAATCGGCCAGCTTGCTGATGTCTTCTTTGCTGATCGCTCCATTCCAGGAAGGCATGCCTTTATCTGTAATCCCATTCGTGATGCTGGCAACTATTGATCGCTTATCTGAACCATGTAGGAACTTCGTGTTGATAAAGCCTTTTGCCGCTGAGGTCCCCTGCAGTTTATCTCCATGACAGGATGCACACAACTGCTGGAAAATACCTGATGCTGAATTGCTTTGTATGTTTTTAACTGGTTTGCTTGTTGAACTTAGTCTTTCTGAGCTAAGTTTTGAAGTTCCCAAAGGCCGCATTCTTAAGATCATATCATCATGCTCATCGCGTGGCCGTCCTTCTCCGGGATCATGCATGGAAGTAGAAAAATAGATGTTCCCGTCCGGTCCTGTTACCAATGACCTGATCCTGCCATATTGATTTTTTATCATGACAAGCTGATCGGTAACTTCATTTTTTTCAAGACTTAGGTTTAAGATGGATTCACCTCTCAGGCAGGCTACCAGTAATTTGCCCTTTAATTGAGGAAATTGTGAGCCATTGTAAAACATGGTTTCGCCTGGCCCAATCGATGGTGTGTACTGGACTAGTGGTGACTCCATTCCTGCACGTTTGTCGTCATGATGCACACCTGGCCAGCCATAATTGGCGCCCTTTTTAATAAGATTGATCTCATCGCCACCGGTCGGCCCATGTTCTGATTCATACAATAATCCTGTGCCAGGTTGAAACGCAATGCCTTGTGGATTTCGGTGGCCATAAGACCAGATTTCTTTTCTTGCGGTGTCATTTTTGAAAAAGGGGTTATCTGATGGTGCTGTTCCATCATCATTTACCCGGAGTATCTTGCCGTTGTAAGCCTTCAGGTCTTGTGCCATCATCGGTTGGTCGGCATCACCTGTGGTGATGTATAACTTTTTATCTGGTCCGAATACCAGCCTGCATCCGGTATGATTTTGGTTGGCGGGTATGTCTTTCAGGATGACAAAGGGATTTAGTAAAGTGTCTTTGTCAAGTTGATACCTTACGATGCGTAGCTTCATGCGGTCATTTAGCAGGTAATTACTCGCTAGATAGATTTGCTTATTTTTGCTGAAGT